>CAVXQC010000001.1:0-119314 GCA_963763895.1 uncultured Alphaproteobacteria bacterium
TGATTTTTCTGGTCGGAGTGGCAGGATTTGAACCTGCGACCCCATCGTCCCGAACGATGTGCGCTACCAGGCTGCGCTACACTCCGCGACCAGACCGCGGGCTTATAGCTGCCATGGTTCGTTCCCGCAAGCACCAAAGGGATAATCCATGTACCAAAAAGCAGGGATAGTCGAAGTCCCTGATTTGCTGTTCGATTTCCCCTGTCGCAAAGCGCCGCCAGATCGTTTAATGCAGCGGTAAATCCTTTGCAGCTACCAATTATCTGCAAATCCACGCTTCTGGAGATTTTCTTCCGTGACCTTGAAGCCCGTCGGCGACGCCAAGCCGAACACCTTTGCGTTCGAGACCAGTGCGCTGGTGAAGCCGAGCGGCTTTCGCGAGTATGACGCGCGCTGGTGGTTTGGCCATCCGGCGTCGGCGAAGGAGCCGGAGCTCAACCTGATGGGCGTCCAGGCGCTCGGCATGGGGCTTGGCACCTTGATCCGCCGGCTGGGCGTTGGCCCCGACATCGTCACCGGGCATGATTTTCGCAGCTATTCGATGGCGATCAAACTGTCGCTGGTTTCCGGCCTGCTTGCCGCCGGCGCGCGCGTCAGGGATGTCGGCCTTGCCTTGTCGCCGATGGCCTATTTCGCGCAGTTTGCGCTCGATGCGCCGTCGGTGGCCATGGTGACGGCCTCGCACAACGAGAACGGCTGGACCGGCGTCAAGATGGGCGCGCAGCGCCCGCTCACCTTCGGGCCGGAGGAAATGAGCGCGCTGAAGGAAATCGTCCTCGCCGGCGATTTCGATCTCTCCGGCGGCGGTTCCTATGAATTCGTGGCGGATTTCCGCAAGACCTATCTCGATGA
Organism: uncultured Alphaproteobacteria bacterium; assembly: GCA_963763895.1. Taxonomy (GTDB): domain Bacteria; phylum Pseudomonadota; class Alphaproteobacteria; order Rhizobiales; family Rhizobiaceae; genus Neomesorhizobium. Next base: position 853 of record CAVXQC010000001.1, read on the forward strand.
CCTCGTGGCGGGCAAAAAATTGAAGCGCCGGCTGAAGGTGGTCGCAGCCTGCGGCAACGGCACCGCCGGCGCCTTCGCCCCGGAAGCGCTGGAACGCATCGGCTGCGAAGTCATCCCGCTCGACACCGAGCTCGATCACAGCTTTCCGCGTTACAATCCCAATCCCGAAGACATGGAGATGCTGCACGCCATCCGCGATCATGTTTTGGAGACAGGCGCCGATGTCGGTCTCGGTTTTGACGGCGACGGCGACCGCTGCGGCGTCGTCGACAACGAAGGCAACGAGATTTTTGCAGACAAGGTCGGCGTCATGCTGGCGCGGGATATTTCGGCCCTGCATCCGAACTCGCAATTCGTCGTCGACGTGAAGTCGACCGGCCTGTTCAACACCGATCCGGTGTTGAGCCGGAACGGCGCGGCGACCGACTATTGGAAAACCGGCCATTCCTACATCAAGCGCCGCGTCGCCGAGCTGGGAGCCATTGCCGGCTTCGAAAAATCCGGGCATTTCTTCTTCAATCCGCCGATCGGCCGCGGCTATGACGACGGCTTGCTGACGGCGATCGCGGTGTGCGAAATGCTCGACCGCAATCCCGGCAAGACCATGGCCGATCTTTATCGCGATCTGCCGCTGACCTATGGCACGCCGACGATGTCGCCGCATTGTGAGGACGAGGTGAAATACGGTGTGGTCGACAAGGTGACGGCGGCATTCGGCAGGATGAGGGCCGACGGCCAAAAGCTTGCCGGCCAGCGCATAGCGGATCTGGTCACGGTCAACGGCGTGCGTGTCGTCGCCGAGGACGGCACCTGGGGGCTGGTGCGGGCTTCATCGAACAAGCCGGAACTCGTCGTCGTCGTCGAAAGCCCGGTGTCTTCGGAGCGCCGGCGTGAAATGTTCGAGGCGGTCGACGCAGTGCTCCGGAAAAATCCGGAAGTCGGCGCCTACAACCAGACATTCTGACGAGGCGGCGGGCAAACAGATGGCAGAGCGGATCGTCAGTTTCGTCATGAGCGGAGGCGTCGGCTCCAGGCTTTGGCCGCTGTCGCGCGAGGACAATCCCAAGCAGTTCCACGATCTTTCCGGCGACGGCTCGATGCTGGTCAAGACGCTGCGGCGGCTGAAGGCAAGGCCGGCCGGCGATACGCCGATCTTCCTCATCGCCTCGGAGCGCCATGCCGACCGCGTGCGCACCGACATCGCCGCGCTCGACCTCAACGGCGGCGGCGCCATCTTCGAGCCGGTCGGCCGCAACACCGCCGCGGCGGTGGCCGTCGCGACGTTGCAGTCGATCGCCGCCTATGGCGACGATGCGCTGGTGCTGGTGGTGCCGTCCGACCACGAAATTTCGACCGAACGCCAGTTCTGGGAGACGGTCGAAAAAGGCGCTGCCGCCGCAGCACTTGGCCGGCTCGTCGTCTTCGGCATCAGGCCCACGCCAGCCGGAAACCGGCTACGGCTATATCGAAGTCGCTTCCGGCGACGGCGATGTCCGCACCGTGTCGCGCTTCGTCGAAAAGCCGGACCTGGAGACGGCGAAATCCTATCTCGCCGCCGGCACCTTCTTCTGGAACACCGGCATCTTCCTGTTTCGCGCCGGCTTCATGCGCGATGCGTTCGAAAAGTTCCAGCCGGAAATCTGGAAGACCTCGGAAGCAGCCTACAAGGCCGCAATCGGCGACGTCTCCGGCCTCTATATGTCGCTCGATCTCTACACCGCCATCCCCTCGATCTCGATCGACTACGCGATCGCCGAACGGGTGCCCGACATCGCCATGGTGCCGGCAAGCTTCCGCTGGAACGATCTCGGCTCCTGGCAGTCGCTGCTCGACGTCAGCCCGTCCGACAAGGACGGCAATGTCGTCGTCGGCGATGTCGTCGCCATCGACTGCGAGAATTCCTATCTGCGCAGCGAGGGCCGCCTGCTGTCGGCGATCGGGCTGAAGGACGTCGCCATCGTGTCGACGCCGGACGCCACCTTCGTGGCGCCGGTCAGCCACAGCCAGAACGTCAAGAAGATCGTCGAGCAGCTGGAAAAGAGCGGCCGGCTGGAGACCAAATTCACGCCCGCGCATGACCGCGTCATCGTCAGCGGCGGCTGGCGCCGCCGGGTCGGGCACTGGCTGTTCGAGGAGACCTTGCCGCTGTGGTCGACCGCCGGCGTCGACGAGGTGCATGGCGGCTTTCACGAGGCGCTCGGCTTCGACGGGCGCGCGCTGAAGAAGCCGAAGCGCATGCGCACCATGGCCCGGCAGATCTACGCCTTCGCCGTCGCCAAGGAGCGTGGCTGGGATGGTCCGGCCGACCGGCTGATCGGGCATGGCATCGACTTCATCGCCAGGAATGGCCGCACCGACAAAGGCGGCTGGGTGCGCACGCTCAATGTCGACGGCTCGGTCGCCGACCCGGCGGAAGACGCCTACGACCATTCCTGCGTGCTTCTGGCGCTGGCGCATGCACACCGCTCCGGCCACGGACAAGCGCTGCAGCTCGCCGAGGAAACCTTCCGCTTCCTCGACGCGCATCTGGAGGACGCACGCCTCACCGGCTTCCTGGAGACGCCGGACGGGGAGGGGATGCGGCGCTCCAACCCGCACATGCATCTGCTCGAGGCGTTCCTGGCCTGGCACACCGTCACCGGCGACCGCGCCTATCTGCGCCGCGCGGCCCGCATCATCGATCTCTTCCGCAGCCATTTCTTCGATGCCGAAAGCTGGACGCTGGGCGAGTTCTTCGACCGCGACTGGAAGCCGGCGGCGGGCGTCGAGGGCGACTGGACCGAGCCCGGCCATCATTTCGAATGGGCCTCGCTGCTGGTCGATTTCGCCGGCAAGAGCGGCCAGAAGGATCTCGTCGTCTTCGCCCGCAAGCTTTACGCCTCCGCCATCGCCAACGGCCTCAACCGCGCCACCGGCCTTGCCTATGCGGCGGTGTCGCGCCACGGCCTGCCGCTCGAAGGCGTGTCACGCAGCTGGCCGCAGTCGGAGGCGATCAAGGCGGCCATCGCACTCGACGGCACCGGCGGCCCCGACCTGAAGCCGGAGATCGAGGCGCGTGTCGGCCGCCTGTTCCGCTGGCACATCGATCCGGCCCCGCAAGGCCTGTGGATCGACCAGATCGACGAACGCGGCCGCTCGCTGGCGACAGGAGGTGCCGGCGTCGATCTTCTACCACCTCGTCTCCGCGCTGACGCAATATCTGGACGGGACGGAAATGGGACCTCAATAGAATATTTGTGCAGCCAGGTGAAAACATCTGGCCGCACAAATGCGGCTAAAGCAAACGGATAGAGCGGAACGCCCCAGTTCAACCAGATGCATTCCGCTTTAGTCTAGCCATCGGCAGCCGATATCCGGCGCATGAAAAGCACAAGCGCCTGCTGCATTGCTGCCTCGGGTGTTTCGGTCTCGTGCCATTCGGGAAAATGACCGTCGACGAACATGCGCGCCAAGCCGTAGACGAAAGCGCGTGCGGAAAGGAGCAGAAGCTCGTGGTCCGTGCCGGGCGGCAACAGACCCTTCTCCGTGGCTTCGGCAAGCAACTCCTGCATTAGGGCGCGGATGTCATTGTTGGCTCGCACGAGCCGTTCCGACTTGTGGAAATCGATAAGCTGGCGGGAGCTGATGATCTGGAAATGGGTCGGATTGGCGCATGCCCATTTCAGATAGGCACGCCCGATCGCCTCGAACCGCACCATCGGGCCTTCGTCCCGCGTCGCCTCGATGCCGGCGAGTACCGCCTCGGTCAGCCGCGCCATGGCTTGTTCGGCCACGGCCGTCATCAAGGCGGCCTTTGTCGAGAAATGGCGGAAAGGCGCGCCTGGGGAAACTCCCGCGCGCTTTGCGGCCTCCCGAACCGAGACATGTTCGACGCCGCGCTCCTCGATGATGTCGATCGTCGCGGCGATCAGCGCCTCCACAAGATTCCCATGATGGTAGCTGGGGCGGCTGCTGGGCGCTTTCGCGACGGGCTTTACCGGGTTGGATTGAGGCATTTGCCACCGATATCACATCGGCGTGAGAGAAGTAAGCGTTGCTTATTTAAGGCTTGTGGTCGGCTTCGACATATGTAATCAGCGATTACACATGAAAACGAGGAGTTGATAATGCTGAAAATCCTGAAAGCAGCCTTGGGTGCCACCTTCTTCAGCGTTCTATCGCCGGCAATGGCGGAGGAACCGGCGACATTGGAAATAGCCTGGCCAGTGGAAGGCGCCGAAATTGTTTTGGGTGACGATGCGGAGCGTGCGATTGCGGTGTTTGTGAAGAGCAGTTTTTCGCTCAAGCCGGCGGGGCGGTGCGGGGAAGACAAGCGCTGCGGGCATATCCATCTGAAGATCGATCCGGATGGCGATACCTGCAATATCCCCGGCCGACCCTACAACAGCATGAACAGCGATTTTGGCAGCGACCTGATCAAGGCCAGGTTCGGTCATTGCCCATCTCCGGAAGGCAAGCACGTGATCGGCGCGCTGCTGGCCGACGATCATCACAAACCGGTTCTGGTGAACGGCAAGCCGGTCACGGCGTTGCTGGAAGTGTCGGCAAAATAGGGCGGCGGCTTGTTCGCGCTGTCCCGGAGGGCTCGTATCCGTAGACGTTCGAGTTCGTCGAGGAAACATTCCGCTTCCTCGACGCACCTCGTCTCGGCGCTGACGCAATATCTGGATAGTACGGAGGGGCGAGTTGAACCGGCCCCCACAAGGCCGTCACGCTGAGTGCGGAAGCCGCGCAATCACCTTGATCTCGAAATCGAAGCCCGCCAGCCAGTTGACGCCCACCGCGGTCCAGTTCGGGTAGGGTTTTTCACCGAACGCCTTCATTTTAACGGCGGCAACCGTCTCGAACTGCCTGGCCGGGTCGGTGTGGAAGGTGGTCACGTCGACGACGTCGTCAAATGTGCAACCTGCGGCCTTCAGCACCGCCTCGAGATTGTCGAAGGCAAGCTGGACCTGCCCTTCGAAATCCGGTTCCGGCGACCCATCCTCGCGGCTCCCGACCTGGCCCGAGACGAACAGAAAGTCGCCTGAGCGGATCGCCGCCGAATAGCGGTTGATCTCGTACAGCGCCTGCCGACCGGCAGGGAAGATTGCATCGCGTTTGGTCATTTTTTCTCCTATTGGAACCATTGATATACGCCCCGTATGTCGGCATATCGGTACATACGCTCCGTATGTCAATGGTTATACGTGGCGTATGTTCTTTGAATGTGATGGCAGTTCGTCGCAAGACGATGTGCGCAAACGGTAGCGAAACCCGGTCAAGCTCACGTGGTTCAGGGCGAGAGCGATCAGCCAACCGGGCGCGCAGTCAGCGACACCGTCCTAATCCCGTCAAACTTGTTACTCGCACCTTTCCATTTCAGGCGCCAAAACTATCTCACGACCGACAAGCGGTGGGCAGCGAATGAAATCGCGCTTCAGCTTCGAGGCGCGGGAATTCGCCCGAATTAGGAGATTCAAGCCATGACCAAATCAGCCCAGAACGGACGGAATGGCGGACAGCCTGCCATGAAAACACCGCCGGTCGTGTCGCCGCAGGAGTGGGAGGCGGCCCACGAGCAATTGCTCGTGAAAGAAAAGGCCCATACCCGCGCCCGCGATGCCCTGGCCGCCGAACGCCGGCGGACGCCGTGGATGGCGGTGGAGAAGGAGTACGTGTTCGACGGGCCAGAGGGCAAGGCGAGCCTGCTCGATCTGTTCGAAGGCCGTCGCCAGTTGATCGTCTACCGCGCCTTCTACGAGCCCGGCGTGTATGGCTGGCCCGACCATGCCTGCCGCGGCTGCTCCATGGTGGCCGACCAGGTCGCCCACCTTGCCCATCTGAACGCCCGTGACACCACCCTCGTCTTTGTCTCGCGTGCGCCGCAGGCGGACATCGCGCGGCTGAAGGCCAAGATGGGCTGGGAGATGCCCTGGTACACCGTCACCGACAGCTTCGACAAGGATTTCGGCGTCGACGAGTGGCACGGCCACAACGTGTTCATCCGCGACGGCGACCGCATATTCCGCACCTATTTCATCAACAATCGCGGCGACGAGCAGATGGGCGGCACCTGGAACTACCTCGACATCACGCCGCTTGGCCGGCAGGAGGTCTGGGAAGACTTGCCCGAGGGCTATCCCCAGACCCCGACCTATAAATGGTGGAACTGGCACGACAGCTATGTCGAAGACGCCGCGCCCGACAAGAAATGGGTCGAGGTATCGGACGCCGGAGAGGCGGCATTCAGGAACAAGGACACAAACGCCTAGCCACAAGTCCGGTTTTGCGGAGCCCGGTTTTTTGGGTGTGTTGAGATTTCAGGTCAGCCCGGCATCACCTGAATATCGGCACACCCTAATATGGGCTCTGCACGTCTCCCGTCTCGACATAGACGGATTTGAGCTGCGAATAGTGCGCGAGTGCGGCCAGCGCGTTCTCCCGCCCGATGCCGGATTGCTTGTAGCCGCCGAACGGCACCTCCACCGGCGTCAGATTGTAGGCGTTGATCCAGCAGGTGCCGGCCTGCAATTCGCCGATCACCCGGTGAGCGCGCGGCAGGTCGCGGGTGAACACGCCAGCGGCCAGCCCGAATTCCGTCTCGTTGGCGCGGGCGATCGCTTCTTCCTCGTCGGCGAAGGAGAGCACGCTCATCACCGGCCCGAAGATTTCCTCGCGCGCGATGCGCATCGCGTCGGTCACGCCGGTGAAGATCGTCGGCTCGACGAAGAAGCCGCCTTCGAAACCTTGCAGCGCCGGCACTTTGCCGCCGTAGTGCAATGTCGCGCCCTCGGCCTTGCCGATCTCGATGTAGCCCACCACCTTTTCGTGCTGCGCCTTGTTGATGAGCGGCCCCATCTGCGTGTCCGGGTCGAGCGGGTCGCCGATGCGGATCGCCTTGGTGCGCTCGGTCAGCCGGTCGAGGAATTTCTTGTAGATGCCGTTCTGCACGAAGACGCGGGTGCCGTTCGAGCAGACCTGGCCGGTCGAATAGAAATTGCCGAGCATCGCTCCGCCGACGGCGTTTTCCACATCGGCATCGTCGAAGACGATCAGCGGCGACTTGCCGCCGAGTTCCATCGTCGCGTGTTTCATATGCGAGCCGGCGAGCCCCAGCACCTTTTTGCCGGTGCCGACCGAGCCGGTCAGCGACACTTTCGCCACGCCCGGATGCGAAACCAGCGCACCGCCGACATCGCCATAGCCCTGCACGACATTGAACAGCCCGTCGGGCAGGCCGGCCTCGGAGTAGATTTCGGCCAGCGCCAGCGCCGAAAGCGGCGTGTTCTCCGACGGCTTGAACACCATCGCATTGCCCATCGCGAGCGCCGGCGCAGATTTCCAGCCAGCCACCTGGATCGGATAGTTCCAGGCGCCGATGCCGACGCAGACGCCGAGCGCTTCGTGCCTCGTATAGGCGAACGGCCCGCCGAGATCGACGAAATCGCCATTGTAAGCCGCGATCGCGCCGGCGAAGTACTCGATCGCGTCCGCCGCCGACGCGGCATCCGCAACCAGCGTCTCCTGAATCGCCTTGCCGGTGTCGAGCGTTTCCAGCCGCGCCAGCTGCGCGTTGCGCTCGCGCAGGAGATCGGCGGCCTTGCGCAGGATGCGCCCGCGCTCCACCGGCTTCAGCCTGGCCCAGGCCGGTTGTGCTTCGCGGGCTGCCTCGACCGCCAGCTCGACGATGTTGGGCGTCGCCGAATAAAGCGCTGCGATCGTCTCGCCGGTCGCCGGATAGACCACCGGAAGTGCGGCACCCTGTTCGTCCTCGACGAAGCGGCCGTTGATGTAGTGCGATGCGTGCGGCTGGACTTTCATCATCGTTCCCTTGTTGGAGACGGGGTCGTCGTCTTGAACAACCCCCTCTCCGCCTCGCTGCGCTCGGCACCTCTCCCCCACTGCGTGAGGGGAGAGGATGCGCCGGCCGCAAGCTTGGCGCCCATCCTCTCCCCCGTCGATCGGGGGAGAGGTGGTTCGCGAAGCGAACCGGAGAGGGGGTCGAAGTTACCCGGAGTCAAAGCAAACATCACCTGTCGCTCACCTGCCAGCGCGGATTGATCGATGGTTCCTGGTTGGATGGCGCCAGCGGCTGTTTGCCGAGAATATGGTCGGCCGCCTTCTCGCCGGTCATGATCGATGGGGCGTTGAGGTTGCCGTTTGTCACCCGCGGGAAGATCGAGGAATCGGCGACCCTGAGCCCGTCGACGCCGATCACCCGGCATTCCGGATCGACGACGCTCATCGGATCGTCCTTGCCGCCCATCCGGCATGTCCCGCATGGATGGAAGGCACTCTCGGCATGCTCGCGGATGAAGTCGTCGAGCTGGTCGTCGCTCTGCACATGCTTGCCGGGAGAGATCTCCCGCCCGCGGTAAGGATCGAATGCCGCCTGCCCGAAAATCTCGCGCGTCAGCCTTATGCAATGGCGGAAGTCGGCCCAGTCGTCCTCGTGCGACATATAGTTGAAGCGGATCGCCGGCGGCTGCATCGGGTCCGCAGACCGCAGCGACACCGATCCGCGCGACTTCGACCGCATCGGGCCGACATGTGCCTGGAAGCCGTGCGATTTGGCCGCCGCCTTGCCGTCGTAGCGGATCGCCGCCGGCAGGAAATGGTACTGGATGTCGGGATAGTCGACGCCAGGCTTCGAGCGCACGAAGGCGGCGCTCTCGAAATGGTTGGTAGCGCCGAGCCCGCTCTTGAAGAACAGCCACTCCGCCCCGATCAGCGCCTTGGAGAAAAGGTTGAGCTTGGAATAAAGCGTGATCGGCCGGATGGATTCCTGCTGGATGTAGAGCTCCATGTGGTCCTGCAGGTTCTGCCCGACGCCCGGCCGGTCGGCGGCCACCGCGATGCCATGCTCCCTGAGATGTGCCGCCGGCCCGATGCCGGACAGCATCAGCAGTTTCGGCGAATTGATCGACGAGGCGGCGACGATCACCTCACGTCGCGCCTTAACGACTTGAATCTGTTTGCGAGCTTCGATCTCGATGCCGACCGCGCGTTGATTCTCGATGATCACGCGCCGGGCGAAGCCGTTGACGAGACTCACGTTCTGGCGTTTCAGCGCCGGTCGCATATAGGCGTTCGCCACCGACCAGCGCCGCCCGAGATGGATGGTCTGCTCCATCACGCCGAAGCCTTCCTGCTTCGAACCGTTGTAGTCGGGTGTGGTTTCGAAGCCCGCCTGCCTGCCCGCCTCGACGAAAGCCTTGTACAGCGGGTTGCGCTGCTTGCCCGGCCGCACATGCAGCGGACCGTCGGTGCCGCGCCAGCCGTCCTCGCCGCCATGCGCGGTTTCCATCCGTTTGAAATAGGGAAGCACGTCGGCGAATGCCCAGCCGCTCGCACCTTGCTCGGCCCAGTGGTCGAAATCGCGCGCGTGGCCGCGCACATAGACCATGCCGTTGATCGACGACGAGCCGCCCAGCACCTTGCCGCGCGGCGTGACCAGCACGCGGCCTCCGAGATGCGGTTCCGGTTCGCTGGAAAATCCCCAGTCGTAGCGGCGCATGTTCATCGGGAAGGAAAGTGCGGCCGGCATCTGGATGAACGGCCCAAAATCGCTACCGCCATATTCGATGACGATCACCGAGTTCCTGCCGTCCTCCGACAGCCGGTAGGCAAGGGCCGCCCCTGCCGACCCTGACCCGACGATGACGAAATCCGCTTCCATCGCCGTCATTCGCCGCGTGGAAAGCGTTTGCTTTCCTCCAGCGTGTCGAGGTTCATGTGGTTGCGCATGTAGCGCTCCGACGCCTTCTGCAGCGGCTGGAATTCCCACGGGTAGTAGGCGCCGTTGCGCAGCGCCGGATAGACCACCCAGCGGCGCGCCTGGCTCTCGCGCACGGCGGCATCGAATGCCGCCATGTCCCAGCGGGCCCGGACCTTTTCCATGAAGCCTGCAACGAGACCGGCATGGGCGGGATCGGCGGCGAGATTGGCGCGCTCCAGCGGATCCGATTCCAGATCAAAGAGTTGCGGCGGGTCGATCTCGCAATGGATGAACTTGTATTTGCCGTCGCGGATGGCGACCAGTGGCGCGTAGGAGCCTTCGGCGGCATATTCCATCAGCACCGGCTGAGTGCGTTTTTCGCCGCGCGTCAAAGGCAGCAGCGACTGCCCGTCGGTCCACGGCAGAACCGCGCTCATGTCGATGCCTGCGAATTCGCACAGCGTCGGCAGGACGTCGAGATTGGACACCGGCGTCTGGACCAGACCCGGCTTCACGCCTTTGCCGGCGATCATCAAGGGTACGCGGGCGGAACCCTCGAAGAAGCACATCTTGAACCAGAGGCCGCGCTCGCCGAGCATATCGCCATGGTCGGAGCAGAACAGGATAACGGTATCGTCCAGCATCCGGGTGCGTTCCAGCACCGAGACCAGTTCGCCGATCTTGTCGTCGAGATAGGAGATGTTGGCGAAGTAGCCGCGGCGCGAGCGCCGAACCTGCTCGCGGGTTATGTCGAAGCTCTTGTAGTCGCTGGCGAGGTAGAGCCGCTGCGAATGAGGATCCTGCTTCTCCATCGGGATGAAGCCGACCTCGGGATCGAGCGCCTGGCAGTTTTCGTAGAGATCCCAATATTTCCGGCGCGCGACATAGGGGTCGTGCGGATGGCTGAAGGAAACAGTCAGGCACCATGGCCGGCGGTCGGCCTCGTCGGACTCGCGGGCAAGCTGGTAGAGCTTCTGCTTGGCGTAAAACGCGACTTCGTCGTCATATTCCATCTGGTTGGTCGTCTCGGCGATGCCGGCGCCGCTGACCGAGCCCAGATTGTGATACCACCAGTCGATACGCTCGCCGGGCTTGCGATAGTCCGGCGTCCAGCCGAAATCGGCCGGGTAGATATCGGTGGTCAGCCGTTCCTCGAAGCCATGTAGCTGGTCCGGTCCGACGAAATGCATCTTGCCCGACAGGCATGTCTGGTATCCCGCCGTACGCAGATGGTGCGCAAAGGTCGGGATCGACGAGATGAACTCGGCGGCGTTGTCGTAGACACCCGTCCGCGACGGCAATTGCCCGCTCATGAACGCGGCCCGGCCCGGCGCGCAGAGCGGCGAGGCGGTGTAGTTGTTGGCGAAGCGCGCCGAACGCTTGGCCAGCGCCTTCAGGTGCGGCGCATGCAAAAAATCCGCCGGGCCGTCCGGAAACAGCGTTCCGTTCAGCTGGTCGACCATGACGATGAGGATGTTGGGACGAGCGGTCATCGGGCTTTCTGCGAAAGTTGGGTGGCGAGGTAGTCTTCGATGATGGCGATGGCGCTTCCGGCGTTCGGATTGCCGTCCTTCAGCGCGCGGCGGATGTAGAAGCCGTCGATCAGCGCGGCGATCGCCTCGGCGGTCCGCTCCGCCTCGCCGCGCGGCATCAGTCCGATCAGCCCGCTCATCAGGTTGGAATGCAGCCGCCGCGCATAGACGCGCAGCAGCCGGCGCAACTCCGGTGACTTCTGCGCCTCGACATAGAAGGCGAGCCAGGCCGCAATTGTCTCCGGCTGGAATTGTTTTTCCGAAAAATTCACCGCGATGATCGCCGAAACCCGCTCGCGGTCTGTGGTGGCGGCGCTGAGCGCGGCTCGCCCGTCGCCGCCCAGTTCGGCGAGGATGTGCCGCATCGTCGCCTGCAGCAATTCGTCCTTGGCGCCGAAATAATGATGCGCGAGCGCCGATGAAACACCGGCTCGGCCGGCTATCTCCGACATCGTGACGTCCAGCGAGCCGCGCTCGCCGATCGCCGATATCGTCGCGTCGATCAGCGCCTTGCGGCGCAGCGGTTCCATTCCGACCTTGGGCATGGGTGTCCTGCGTGAAGTCGGCTCAGGTTATTTTTTATTGACTCGTCAATCAACAAAAAATTGGACGCCACTTTACCTTCTCCCCCTATGAGGTGAGAAGCGGCGGCCAAAGGCCGAGAAAAAGCCAACGATTTGGCTTTCCAGCGACGAACGCCCGGAGCCCTGGCGGAGGGGCTGGTGGCCGACCCTGAGCGAAGCGAAGGTGAGGTCGGATGAGGGGTGTTGGACAGAGCGCTATCTCTCCTTTCGTCATCCACGGGCGGAGCAGGAGCGAAGCTCCGTCGCGCAGACCCGAGGATCCATGCCGGAACGCTGCGGAAGCGTGAGGCGGTTCAGAACGACCTGTCACCATCTGTCAGGAATTTTTCTCCCCTCCCCCTCCAGCCGCCCGCATAATCCTCCTCGCCAACAGGAAGGAAACAAGGGCGATGGACTGGAATGCGGCGATCGAGAAAAACCGGGAGGCGCTGAAGCGCATTCTGGCGGCGCTCGTCGCCATGGCTAATTTCCTGTTTTGCGCGCCTGCGGCGACGCGGGCATCGCCGGCGGAACTGCCTTCACCTCCCCCTTGTGGGGAGGTCGACGCGAAGCGTCGGGTGGGGGTTGCGCCCCGGCAATTACGCCCACCCGGCGGTCCGACGACCACCGACCTCCCCACAAGGGGGAGGTGAGCCCCGAGTTCCCCGCAACCCTTCCCGCCATCTCCACCGCGCCGTGCTCAGGCTTTTGCGTCCGGCCGAAAGATGCTCGTGTTCTTGAACATTCCCCCTCTCCGTCTCGCTGCGCTCGCCACCTCTCCCCCATTTCATGGGGGCGAGGAACCCAAGTTGAAAAGCGCCGGCATCTCGGCAGCGGTTCCTCGCCCCTGCGAAGCGGGGGAGAGGTGGCTCGGGTGAAGCCCGAGACGGAGAGGGGGGTTATGTATGAACGACGCCACCTTCTCAACGAGGACCCAACGCCATCCTCCTCTGCCCCATCAAAATCCCTTTACCACCCCTCGAATTTCGTTCATCTTTGAACAATATAAATCTTGCGCCTGCCGCGAAATCCCGTGTTAGGCTGCCATTATCACGGAGACGAAAATGACCGCTTGTATCGTTGGATGGGCGCATTCGCGCTTCGGAAAACTGGAAGGCGAAACGCTGGAATCGCTGATCGTCGGTGTCGCCCGCGATGCGCTCGACCACGCCGGCATCGGACCCGACGATGTCGATGAGATCGTGCTCGGCCACTTCAACGCAGGTTTTTCCGCGCAGGATTTCACCGCCAGCCTGGTGTTGCAGGCGGACGACCGCTTGCGTTTCAAGCCGGCAACCCGGGTGGAAAACGCCTGCGCCACCGGCTCCGCCGCGGTTCGCCAGGGCATCCGCGCGATCGACGCCAGGGCCTCGCGCATCGTGCTGGTGGTCGGCGCCGAGCAGATGACCACGACGCCCGGCCCGGAGATCGGCAAGAACCTGCTGCGCGCCTCCTATCTGCCGGAGGATGGCGACATTCCGGCCGGTTTTGCCGGTGTTTTCGGCAAGATCGCCGATGCCTATTTTCAGCGCTACGGCGACCAGTCCGACGCGCTCGCGGCAATCGCCGCGAAAAACCACAAGAACGGCGTCGACAATCCCTACGCCCAGATGCGCAAGGATCTGGGTTATGATTTCTGTCGCCAGGAGAGCGAGAAGAACCCGTTCGTCGCCGGGCCGCTGAAGCGCACCGATTGTTCGCTGGTTTCGGATGGTGCGGCCGCGATCGTGCTTGCCGACACTTCGACGGCGCTGGCGATGAAGCGCGCCGTCGCTTTCCGCGCCAACGAGCACGTCCAGGATTTTCTGCCGATGTCGAAGCGCGACATCCTTTTGTTCGAAGGCTGCGAGGAAGGCTGGACCCGCGCGCTGAAGAACGCTGGCGTGAGGCTCGACGACCTCTCCTTCGTCGAGACGCATGACTGCTTTACCATCGCCGAGCTCATCGAATATGAGGCTATGGGCCTGGCCAAGCGGGGCGAGGGCGCCAAGGTGGTTCTGGAAGGCCAGACGGCCAAGGATGGCCGCCTTCCGGTCAATCCTTCCGGCGGGCTGAAGGCCAAGGGCCATCCGATCGGCGCCACCGGCGTTTCCATGCACGCGCTGACTGCGATGCAGCTCACCGGTGAGGCGGGCGGTATCCAGGTACCCCATGCCAGACTTGGCGGCATCTTCAACATGGGCGGTGCCGCTGTCGCCAACTACGTGTCGATCCTCGAGCGCATCAAATGAAGCATTCCGCCGTCGTCACCGGTGGCGCTTCGGGAATCGGCCTTGCGGTCGCCGAGCGCCTCCTCGACGACGGCTGGCCGGTCGCCATCGTCGATGCCGACGAGGATGCACTGGCGCGGGCCGAGGTTTCGTTCTCCGATGAGAATGCGATTTTCCTGCAGGCCGACATCACCGACGAGGAGGAGGTCGCCGATGTTTTCGACCAGACGGTCGATCGCCTCGGGCTGATCGGCGGCCTCGTGAATTCGGCGGGCATCGCACGCGACCTTTCCGCCGAAGAAACCAGCGCCGAGCTCTTGCGTGAAATACTGGACGTCAATCTCGTCGGCACCTTCATCTGCGCCAAGGCGGCGCTGGAGCGGATGGGCGCCACACTGTCCATCGTCAATCTGAGTTCGGTGTCCGGATTGCGTGCGAACCGTGGCCGCGCCGCCTACGGCGCATCCAAGGCCGGCGTCAAGCTGATGTCGGAAGTGTTCGCACTTGAATACGGCAACCGCGGCGTCCGTGTGAATTGTGTGGCGCCTGGACCGATCCAGACGCCGATGATCGCCCGCCTTCATTCGGAAGAGGCCCGCCGTATCTGGCTCGGCCACGTGCCGCAAGGGCGCTATGGCGAGCCCGAAGAGGTCGCCGCCGCGATCGCGTTCCTGCTGTCGCCGGAGTCGAGCTACATCAATGGCCACACCCTTGCTGTCGACGGCGGGTTTCTGTCGGCCGGCATCCTTGCCGGCGGCTGAGTGTGCGGCGAGAGCGGAAAAGCGTTTTGAAACAGCAAGATAGAGATGATTTCGGAATCAGTCTGGGAAGCCGTTCGGCGGCAGCGGTCCGTCTCGGCAAACCCTTGAGGCTGAAGCTGCTCGCCGCCGGTTTCCTCCTGTTCGCAATTCTGTCCAGTGGCGCGGCCTCGGCTTTCGAAACGCCGCAGCAGGTAGGAGCGGCGTTTTGCGCGGCGCGTATGAAAAACGATGAAAAGCAGGTTCGCGCTCTGCTCTCGCCTTCGCTGCTGGAGGTGATCGAAGAGGCCGAAACGCGCAACGACGCCATCGCCAAGGCGACGCCTGACGAAAAGCCGCCGCTGGGCGACGGCATTCCCTGGCAAGGTTTCCCCGACCAGGCGCCGCTCTGCAAGGCTGGGGAGGCAAAGCAGGTGCCTGGCCGCACGGAGGTCCTGGTGCGTTATGAATTTCCAGATACGCCCAATGCTGGCTGGACCGACAAATTGCTGTTGGTGTCCGCCGGAAGCGGCCTGCTGATCGACGATATCCTCTACCAGATCCCGGCCAATCATACCGAGCAGATCGGCCTCAGAAGCGTGCTGTTCAACGCTTTCGACCAGTGACGGATCGAAGCGTTTGCCTTCGTCCGCCTGACCGGCTAGGTGAGGCCGCGCGTCGATTTTCTCCGGTGAATCCATGACCAATCCCGTCCTTGTCGAGGTTTTGCGCGGCAACATTGTCGAGAGCGTGCATCGCGGTGTGGTCGTCGTTGCCCATGGCGACGGCGAACTGGTCCGCGAGATCGGCGATATAGACATGCCCGTGTTCCCGCGCTCGGCGGTCAAGGCGATCCAGGCGCTGCCGCTGGTCGAGACGGGTGCCGCCGACGCCTACGGTTTCGGCGACCGCGAACTGGCGTTGGCCTGCGCCTCGCATTCCGGCGAGGTCCGCCATGCCGAACTGGCGAAGGCCATGCTCGCCAGGGCGGGGTTGGATGAGGCTGCGCTCGAATGCGGCTCGCACTGGCCCTCGAACCAAGACGCGACGGTCGCACTGGCGCGCACGGGTGCCTTCCCGAACCAGTTGCACAACAACTGTTCGGGAAAGCATTCCGGTTTCCTCTGCGTTTGCTGCCACGAGCGCATTGAACATCGCGGCTACGTGCAATTTGCGCACCCGTTTCAACAGCTTGTCCGGGAGACGATGGAACAGGTGACGGGCGCGAAGCACTACGAGGGGAACGCGGCGGTCGACGGCTGCGCTATCCCGACCTATGCGGTGCCGCTGAAGAGCCTCGCCGTCGGTTTTGCCCGGATGGCAACGGGGAACGGGCTCGCTCCCGAGCGCGCCAGGGCCGCCAGGCGCCTGATGTCGGCCTGCATGGCAGAACCTTTCTATGTCGCCGGCACCGGGCGCGTGTGCACGCAACTGATGGAGGCCGCGCCGGGCCGGATCTTCGCCAAGGTGGGCGCGGAAGGTGTCTACTGCGCGGCGATCCCGGAGCTCGGCCTTGGCATCGCGCTGAAATGCGAGGATGGCGCCGGACGCGCCGCGGAAGTCGCGATTTCAGCAATTCTGGCCGGATATTTCGCCAGGGACGAGGCTGTTTTCACGAAATTGACCGCACTTTCGCGGCCTTTTGTAGAGAACCGCAAGGGTGAGCTGGTCGGAATTTTGCGGCCGGCCGCCGCGCTTGCGTACAAGCAGCCTGTATCTTAAGCCGCCCCTGCGATCGCCGCAACTCGGGGCGAAGCTTCGATGGCGACGGCCGTCGCCCGGAATGAAGGTCAACTGACCTGGTTGCGCTCGACCGTCAAATTGGCGAAGCCGCTTTTCCCGAGCGATGCGAGATCGCCGGTTGCCGGTTTTGCCCAGCGGTGGCCGACGATGGCGCCGTTCTCGGCGCCATCGATGACATTGTCCGAAACGACCGCCGATCCGGTGCCTTCGACGACCGAGACGCCGATGCCGGTGCCGGCCTTGCGGATGACATTGCCGGTCGCCACGACATTGCGCATGAAGGCCCCCCAGCCGATGTTCATGCCGTAACGGGGCGCGTTCTCGATGACGTTGCCTGTAACGGCGCAGTCGGCCTCGACGGAGATGCCGACGCCGAAGCCGGGCGGGTCCGGCTGGTACGGCCCTTCCGTCGACAGGTTTCTGACCATGTTGGCCGAGCACACCCCCATGCGCCCGCCGCTGTCGAAATTGACGATCGAAATGCCGTTGGCGGCGCCGTCGACAATGTTGGCGTTGATGACCGCGCCCTCGAAGGCGAATTCGGCATAGATAGCGGTTTCGCCGGAACGCATGCAGGAGTTGCCGCCGATCTGGATGTTGCTGGAACTGTTGGCGCGTATTGCCGAGAACGCGCAGTCGGCGATCGTGTTGTTGGCGATCGACACGCCGTTTGCCCGAAATGCGTTGATGCCGTTGCCGTTCTGGCCGGTGCCGCCGGCGCGCGCCAGAATGCGCTCGATGCGGTTGCCGAAGATCATGGTGTCGTCGTTGGCGATCTGCCAGCGATGCACCAGGATGCCGCCGTTGCCGCAGTCGGAGACCGTATTCGCCTGGATCTGCAGCTTGCCCGCTTCGACGGAATATATGCCGGCATCGGCGGCGCCGGTGATCTCCGAACGTTCGACACGGCCGGAGACACGCTCGAGCGACAGTCCGTTCTTGCCGCTGCCCATGATGCGGCAGTTGTCGATGACCAGATGCTGGACGGCGCGAAGGTCGAGAAGGCCTTGGGCATGGTCGCCGATCCAACGGTTGGCGCCGTCGATGACCAGGCCGGTGAGTTCGATATGTTCGGCATCCTCGGCCGCAAGGAGATGGCCATCGCCGCCATAGATGATGCGCGTGGCGCCGGGAACGCCGGTGAGGCACAGACGGCGCGGCAAAGTTAAATTGGAGACGACATAGGTGCCGGGCGGCAGAAAGACCGGCATGTCCTGGTTGCCGGCTCTTTCCAGCATGCGCGCGAAAATTCTGCTCTGGTCATCGAGAGCGCCGGGCCGTGCGCCGAGATCAGTTGCATCGATCGAGCCGCGCATCGATGCGGCCTGGATTCCCGGCAGATTTGCTGCGTGGGCTGCGCTCGGCACCGAAAGCCCGACCACCGCGAAACCCGCGGTCTGCTTGAGAAAATGGCGTCTGTTCAGCATTGGCACAGTCCATCCCGCTTCACACCGCGCGCTGCAGGAAACGTGCCAGCGATTCGGCGGTTTTCAGGGGTCGGCTAAAAGCCTTGTGCTGCGGCACCGGGAGGCATACGTTCCTTAAATGAGTAGAGCTTTCACGCGCACGGATGACAGCGAAAGCGCCATCGCCGATATCGGCGAGCGCCCGGTCAGCCAGCACCGCAACCTGGTAACGCAAGCAGGCCTCGACATGATCGAGAGAGAGGTGAATACCTTGCGTGCCGAATTGGCGAAAGCCGAGGCGGAGGGCAATCGGGAAAGGATCGCGCTGGTTTCGCGCGACCTGCGCTACTGGAATGCAAGACGCGAGAATGCAGAGCTTTCGGTGCCTGATCCGGACAGCACCGTCGTGCGCTTCGGCATGAGCGTCACCATCGAAGACGATGATGGCCGCAGGCACACATGGAAGATCGTGGGCGAAGACGAGGCGGACGCCGCCCATGGCAAGATTTCCCACTCTTCGCCTATGGCGATCGCGCTGTTCGGCAAATCCGTCGGCGAGCTCGCAACGGTCAACGGCAAGGAATGGGAGATCGTGGAAATAGGCGTAGGCAGCGCGCGGGGTTAGGAGCCGACCGGTTCGGTGTGGTCGCGGAAGAAGGCGGCAGCGCCTGCCTCGTCGATTTCGCCGGCGGCGACACCCATCGTGAATTCGTAAAGCGTTCCATCATCAGCGGTCAGCTGATAGCCGTTTATGATGAGGAAGGTGCCGGCGGCAACAATCGCGGTGCGCTTGTTGCCGTCGACGAACGCATGGTTTCGGGCAAGGCCAAAAACATAGGCTGCTGCCAAATCATGGATGTCGGGTTCGCCATACGCAGCCTTGTTTTCGGCGCGGGAAAGCGCTGATTCGAGGGCGTTTTCATCCCTCAAGCCTTGCGCGCCGCCGTGACGCCGCAACTGCTCGGCATGCATGGCTTCGACGACGCGGCGCGTCGGAAACTCCCAACTCATTCAGCAAGCTTCTGCAGGGCGACCTTATATTTATCCATCACCTTGCGAGCGGCCTCCATCTGCCGCTCGAACGTGTCATCGGCAGGAGCGAGAATGATACCGTCCTTGGTTTCCTTGATTTCGAATGTATCGCCCGCCTTGAGATTATGCCGGTCGAGCACTTCCTTGGGCAGGATGACGCCCTCGGAATTGCCGATCTTGCGCAGGGTGACATTCATATCGACCTCCTGAGTTATAACATTCGTATAACGTAGAATATGCAATGTTGCAACAGGGATTATAACTTTGGTGGCGCAGCGCTCGTCCAGAGCCAGACAACCAGCGAGCCTGATCGTCCTCGAATTTGCGTCTCCGCCGGTCCGGTGAGGGAACCTGTCTTGAAGAACTCGCAATCATTGCCGGCGATCTGCATCATGTCCTCGCTCACAGCGACTTCAGCGTCTTGCGCGGCAGCGACTTCCATCAAGCGGCTGGCGACGTTGACCGTGTCACCCGTCGCCGCGATGTGCTGATGGTTTTCGCCGCCCAGCCTTGATGCCACGATCGGTCCGAAATGCGCGCCGATCTTGAACCCGATCATGGATGCGGTCGGCGCCGGCAGCGAGGCGAGCCAGGCCGTGGTACGGTTGGAAAGGCTGACGCAGCAGCGGGCCGCGTCAAAGGCGTCCTTGGGAGACGGTTCGGGCAGGCCGAACACGATCATCGCACCGTCACCCATGAAACCCGTTATGATGCCGCCGCAGCCCATCACCGCTTCGCTGACCAGTGTGTGAAATTCGTGCAGCAAATCGCGTGTCGCGCTCGGCCCCAGCGTTTCGCTCAAGCCGGTAAACCCGGAAATGTCGATGAACACGACTGCTGCGTCCTCGCGGACAGGTTCTGAAAGGAAATTGGGGTGCCGGCCAGCCACTTTCCCAAACCCGGCGCCTGAAATCGTTGCAACAGCGCGCTTTGATCGGCGAAATATTGCGCCCGCCGCCTGCCTAGCCAGAGCTGAGCGGCCCCAAACAGGATGACCGGCGGTCCCGCGGCCGTCATCGGCAATGCCAAGCTTAGCAAGATGCCATTCGTAAACGCCACCATATTGAGAGCCAGCCAAACCAGAATAATTCCGACGATCGCCGCAAGGCCGATCGCACTGCGGCGCCATGCCAGCAGGCCTACGAGAAGCATCGGAAGAAAGATCGCAAAGCCCATATCAGCGAGACGGACGTACCTGTCGCGCACGATACCATCGCCGGTCACCAGATTGGCGATCACCGTGGAGATGACTTCGACACCCGGCAGTACCGAATCGAACGGCGTCGGAAAAACATCGCCGCCGCCGGTGACGGTCGCTCCGATGACGACGATCCGGTCCCGGATGCCGTCGCGCGGCAACTGGCCGTCGAGCGCGACGGCAGCGCCGATGGTCCGTATCGTGCCGCGCGGGCCATAAAAGTCGACCGGCAGCACATGGCCGGTATCGGTCCGGATCGATCGGCCGCCCAGCAGCAGGCGATCCGGCTCGATCACCGGATCCTCACCCGCCGCTACAGCGGCGACACGCAGTGGAAGCGACGCTTCGATGCGCGCGCCTGAGCGGAACAGCATCGGCATGAACCGCGGCGTTCCGGTCTGGTCGGCAGCCACGTTGACCACCCCTACCGCGGCGGCATCCGTGAACGGTTTCAGCGGCATGAGGAACCGTTCAGCACTCGGAAGCCGGGCGAGGGAATCGTCGCCGCCGGCCGATATCCGCTGCTCGTTCCCGGCAAAAACCGCCGCCGCAGCGATCACGGTCTTTGCCGCCTTCAATGCGCGGGCCAAAGCCTGGTCTTCCGCTTGCGGCCCTTGGTCGACCAGCAATATGTCGAGAACAACGACCTTGGGTCCCTGTCCGGCAACGGTCTCGACGATACGAGCGAGCGTAGAACGGGCAAGAGGATAGCCACCTTCACGCGCGACCACATCGTCGTCTATTGCGATGATCGTGATCGAATCAGGAGCCTCCCGGCGTCCTCGGATAAGCGTGCGGATGTCGGTCATCGTCGCTTCGACGCGCTCGAGGAACCAGAGATCGCCGCGAGCGTGTCCGAAGCCCAGCGCGGCGCCCCAAAGACCAGCCAGAGCGAATGCGATCAGCGTCTGGAGCGTGCGGCCTTTCAGGCGCTTCATTATTGAATTATTGACCGAGACGGGCGAGCAGCGCCGAGACGCGGGCCTGCGGCCAGCGTTTCACCGTGAGCGGCACGGTCCCGGCCTCCACGTCGACGCCTTCGCCCGGCCCGAGCAGCACGCCGGCGCCAGCGGATGGCCGTTGCACAGCAACGCTTCCCCTGACGACGAAAACCGAAGTTTTGCCGGTGGCGACATCCACCGCCCATTGCGTTCCGCGCACGGCGGCGATGGCCTGCGGCGTGACGACCTGAAAGCCGGGTGCGGAAAGTTCCCCTGGCGCATCGAGCAGTATGGCCTTGCGGCGCAACCTGACGGCATCAGCCACGCCGTTCCCATCGCGGTCGGCAAGCGCAAATCCGGCGCCGTCTTCCAAGGTGATCGTCAGACCATCGCGACAGCGCAGCACCCGTCGGGAGGAGCCGCCGGCCGGCTCAAGCATGCAGCCCAAACCAGCGGTTTGCGACCAGGCGAAATCCATTGGGAATAGACCAGCGAGTGCAAGGCCTGCGAGGGCCATTAACCCGTTGCGGAAAAAACGCGCCGACACGCTCATTGCAATTTCTCCGGCACGCCCCGCCCTGCGAACCAAGGCGCCTTTCTACAGGTCTTGAGCTTAAAGTAAAGCCGGTCCGGCTTTTTTCAAACTTGTTTGCAGCGAGTTTTAAATAGCTTCGGCTAACTTGAAGCATCTGCGTGGCGGCGGGGGTTTTGTTCGGCCGGTTCTGTCTTTTTCAGCGACAGCGCTACAGCGAAGAAATCTCCCGGCGCAGGTCGGTGGCCCGCACAAATCTCTGCTTGCCCGCGGTCGGCCGTCTGGTATGACAACGCGTCCCAGAAACGGCGGAGCCCAATGGCCCTATCCACCACACCCATCAAGCTCGGCATTGTCGGCGTCGGAAAGATCGTCCGTGACCAGCACTTGCCGGCCCTGGCCAAAGACCCGAGCTATCGCCTCACCGCTGCCGCCAGCCGCCACGAGAAGGTCGATGGCATCCCGAACTACCCGTCCATTGAAGCAATGCTCGAAGACGTTCCGGAACTCGAGGCTGTCTCGCTCTGCATGCCCCCGCAGTTCCGATGCGACGCCGCACGGGCGGCGCTCGAGGCCGGTAAACATGTTTTCCTCGAAAAGCCGCCGGGCGCCACTGTCAGCGAAGTGGAACATCTGAAGGAACTCGCGGCGGCAAAGGGCGTGTCTCTGTTCGCAAGCTGGCATTCGCGCTACGCGCCCGCGGTGGATGCCGCCAGGACCTTTCTTGCTTCCACCCGGATCAGGTCGGCCGCGATCAACTGGAAGGAAGACGTGCGCCGCTGGCATCCGAATCAGCAATGGATCTGGGCGCCCGGCGGCTTCGGCGTCTTCGATCCCGGCATCAACGCGCTGTCGATCGCCACGCATATTCTTCCGAAAATGTTCATCACGGCCGCCACGCTCGATTTCCCGGAAAACCGCGATGCGCCGATCGCCGCGCAGGTCACCTTCAGGACCTTGGACGGCGTCGCGGTGCCGGCCGACTTCGATTGGCGCCAGACCGGTCCGCAGAGCTGGGACATTCTGGCCGACACCGACGCTGGATCCATGCTGCTCTCTGGCGGTGGCTCGAAGCTCGCGGTGGACGGCCGGATCGTTCACGACGAACCGGAAGCCGAATACCCGATGCTTTACCGCCGTTTCGCAGAGATTGTGCGCGCCGGTGTGTCGGATGTCGACCTTGCACCCCTCCAGCACGTCGCCGACGCCTTCATGCTCGGCAGGCGCAACATCGTCGAGGCGTTTTTCGACTGAGTTTTCTCGTCCGCGATCTGCATGATCGCGGTGGTGGAATTGCACTAGTGTCCTGATCGAGAAATTCGGCGCATTCTGATCGTCAGCTTGTGGAGGTCAGGATGGCGAGAGGCAAGGCATCGGAGATTGTGTTGTCGGCGGAAGAGCTGAGCGAGTTGGAATCGTTGGCGAGACGGCGAGCGACTGGGCAGGGGCTCGCACTGCGAGCTCGTATTGTGCTGGCGGCGGCCCATGGTGATCACAACGGTCTTATCGCCGAACAACTGAACATTTACCGGGGCACGGTCGGCAAGTGGCGCGAACGTTTTGCGGTGCATCGGCTGGATGGTCTGTACGACGAACCGCGTCCCGGCGCGCCGCGGCAAATCGGCGACGACGAGATCGCCGACACGATCCGGTTGACGCTGGAGACTCGGCCGCCGGGCGCCACGCATTGGAGTTTGCGCTCGATGGCGAAAGCGGTCGGACATGCGCCGTCCACCATTCATCGCATCTGGAAAGCCTTCGGCCTGCAGCCGCATCGAAGCGAGACCTTCAAGCTTTCGACCGACCCGCTGTTCGTGGAGAAGGTTCGCGACATAGTCGGCCTCTACCTCGATCCGCCGGATCGCGCCATCGTGCTGTGCGTCGATGAGAAAAGCCAGATCCAGGCGCTCGACCGGACGCAGCCGCTTCTGCCGATGCGGCCCGGTCAAGCCGAACGACGGACCCACGATTACAAGCGACATGGCACGCTCTCGCTGTTCGCCGCGCTCGACGTGAGGGTCGGCAAGGTCATCGGTCAGTGCTTCCCACGACACCGGGCGCGCGAGTTTCGCAAATTCCTCGACACTGTCGAAGCCAATGTGCCGGCCGATCTCGACATTCACCTCGTCATCGACAACGCCGGCACCCACAAGACCAAGCTCATCCGCAACTGGTTCGTCAAGCGCCCGCGCTGGCACATCCACTTCACCCCGACCTCGGCCTCGTGGATCAACCAGGTCGAGCGCTTCTTCGCGTTGCTCACCGATCAGCAGCTTCGCCGTGGCATACACCAATCGACCGAAGCCCTCGAAGCTGACATCCATGCCTATATCGACGCCAATAACGCTGCGCCCAAGCCCTTCCGCTGGACCAAATCTGCCGACGACATCCTTGCCGCCATCAACCGCTTCTGTTTGCGTACTCTCAACACAAACGCATTGCAGCGAACTTCTGAATCAGGACACTAGCGGCGGGCCAGCAATCCGTCGACCAGCCGTTCCGCGGCTTCGGGAATGACTGTACCCGGCGGGAAGATTTCGGCGGCGCCTGCTTCGAGCACTGCCTGGAAATCCTGGGGCGGGATGACGCCGCCAGCGACAATGACGATGTCGTCACGGCCGAGTTTCTTCAGCGCGTCCTTCAGTTCCGGCACCAGCGTCAGATGGCCCGCCGCGAGCGACGAGGCGCCGACGATGTGGACATCGTGCTCGACGGCGATCTTGGCGATCTCGTCCGGGGTCTGGAACATCGCGCCGACCGTCACGTCGAAGCCGAGATCGGCGAAGGCTGTGGCGATCACCTTCTGGCCGCGGTCGTGGCCGTCCTGTCCCATCTTGGCGACCAGGATGCGAGGCTTCGTGCCTTTCCTTCTTCTCGAAGGCGTCGACCTTGCCTTGCAGCCGGTCGACAACCGGATTGTCGCCGAGTTCGCTGCGATAAACTCCGGAGATTGTCTGCACTGTCGCGACATGACGGCCGAAGGCCTTCTCCAGCGCCAGCGATATCTCGCCGACGGTGGCATTGGTGCGGGCGGCGCGGATGGCGAATTCCAGGAGGTTGCCGTCGCCCTTCGCGGCCTTGGTCAGCGCATCGAGCGCCCCCTCGACGGCGGCGACGTCGCGCGTGCCTTTCAATTGCTGCAGCTTGGAAAGTTGCCGGGCGCGGACTTCAGCGTTGTCGACCTTGAGCACGTCGACCTCCATGTCCTTTTCCGGCTTGTATGCGTTGATGCCGATCATCGGCTGCTCGCCGCAATCGATGCGGGCCTGGGTACGGGCGGCGGCTTCCTCGATGCGCAGCTTGGGAATGCCCTTTTCGATCGCCGCAGCCATGCCGCCGAAGCCTTCGACCTCTTCGATATGCTGCATGGCGCGGACGGCGAGATCGTGGGTCAGACGTTCGACGAAGGCCGAACCGCCCCACGGGTCGATGATGCGAGTGGTGCCGGATTCCTTCTGCAGGATCAGTTGCGTGTTGCGGGCGATGCGCGCGGAATGGTCGGTCGGCAGCGCAAGCGCCTCGTCGAAGGCGTTGGTGTGCAGCGACTGGGTGCCGCCCTGCGTCGCCGCCATCGCCTCGATCATGGTGCGGATGATGTTGTTGTAGGGGTCTTGCGCCGTCAGCGACCAGCCGGAGGTCTGGCAGTGCGCCCTCAGCGACAGCGAACGCGGGTCCTTCGGCGAAAAATTCTTCTGGATGAGAGTGGCCCAAAGCAGCCGCCCGGCGCGCAGCTTGGCGACCTCCATGAAAAAATTCATGCCGGCGTTCCAGAAGAAGGAGAGGCGCGGCGCGAACCTGTCGATGTCGAGGCCTGCGGCAACGCCGGCGCGGGCGTATTCGATGCCGTCGGCGATGGTATAGGCGAGCTCGAGGTCGACCGTCGCTCCGGCTTCCTGGATGTGGTAGCCGGAAATGGAGATCGAGTTGAACTTCGGCATGTGCTGCGAGGTGTAGCCGATGATGTCGGAGATGATCCGCATGGAGGGCTTGGGCGGATAGATATAGGTGTTCCGCACCATGAACTCTTTGAGGATGTCGTTCTGGATGGTGCCGGACAGATCCTTCTGGGCGACGCCCTGTTCCTCGCCGGCAACGACGTAGAGCGCCAGGATCGGCAACACAGCACCGTTCATCGTCATCGATACGGTCATCTCGCCGAGCGGAATGCCGTCGAAAAGCTGGCGCATGTCGAGGATGAAATTGATCGCCACGCCGGCCATGCCGACATCGCCGGCAACGCGCGGATGATCGCTGTCGTAGCCGCGATGGGTGGCAAGATCGAAGGCGACGGAGAGACCTTTCTGGCCGGCGGCGAGATTGCGCCGGTAGAAGGCATTGGATTCTTCAGCTGTCGAGAAGCCGGCATATTGGCGGATCGTCCACGGCTGCTGAACATACATTGTGGGATACGGGCCGCGGATGAACGGCGCGAGACCTGGCCAACTGTCGAGGAATGGCAGTCCGGCGAGATCGGTCTCGCCGTAGAGCCGCTTGACCGAAATCCCTTCCGGCGTCTGCCACTGGTCAACGCCCGCCTTTGCCGCCCGCGATTCCGGTTCGGACCAGGCGATCGTCGAAAAGTCAGGGATCATCGACGGCCTTCGATCGACTGGTCGATCCGCATAGCTTGCAGCGGCTCGCAGGATACCGCGCCCTCATCGGATAGGGCCCGCTGCTCGGCCGGTAAGGTGACCACCGGGCGCTCGATCTTGAGCGGATAAAGCGTCGTGCCGACCAGCGCCCGCTTGCCGCTCCGGTAAGCATCGGCGCGTGCCTCGCGCGCCGCAGCCACACGGGACTGGAGTTTTCCGTCGGAAAGGCTTTTCAGAACGCCGCCCTCGGTTTCGATCTTCTGGAACTCGGCCCAAGCCGCCTCGCAAAGTGCGTCTGTCAGCGCCTCGATACTGCCCGAGCCGGCGGCCGCATCGGCGACGAAATCGATGCGGCTTTCGCCTTCCATGACGAGCAGCGTGTTGCGTGCGACGCGGCGGGCGAAGGCGTCCGGCAGGCCATGGGCAATGGTGTAGGGCAGGATCGATATCGAATTGGCCCCTGCGGTCGCCGCGGCAAAGCCGGCGATCGTCGTCCGCAGTATATTGGTCTCGGGATCGTTCCTGGTCATCATGCGGTAGGAGGTTTCCGCGTGGATGATCGCCGGTGACGGCTGAATCGAGCAGGCTTCCTGTGCTTTCGCCCAGAGCTTGCGCATGGCGCGGATCTTGGCCATCGACAGGAACTGGTCCTGGTCGACGCTGAGCGAAAAACCGATATGTGGCGCGGCATAGACGAGTGCCTGGCGGGCTTCCTCGAACATCCTCAGATGCGAAACCGACGAAGCGAGCATGATGCCGAGTTCCTGCGCCTCGGTTGCGCCCGCGTTGTGGACGACGCGGCCGTCGGCCTCGAGCAAAACGGCCGGCACGCCGAGGGCAAAGAAATGCGCCAGCGACTGCGGCATCGATGCTTGCAATGCCTCGATCGACATCTTCAACCGGCCGGTTCCGGCAAAGACCGCAGCAGGGTCGATGCCGAACGACAGATTGAGCTTCGACGGATCCGCGCGGCGCTCGGTCAGGAGGGCGACCAGCCAGTCGACGGAAACACGGCTATGCGGGTGCGCGTCCAGCCGCAGATAGGTCTTGTCGAGCGGTATGCCGTCGAGGACTTCGGAGAGCGCCTTGGCAGTGGCGGGAAGACCGTATCCAAACGCATTCGGCGCGCCTTCGAAAACAAGCGACAGGCCGGTAGCGCCCTGGGCGATGTCCTCGCGCGCCTGCGCGTTCGCTCGGGCCGGATCGGGATCGTCCAGGCGCTGAGTGATCGCACCGTGCGTGGCTGGATTGGCGCGAGGCACAGCGCGGGATCCGGCTTTTCGCTCGTAGATCGGCTCGATGCGCAGGCCGTCATCCGTGTGGGATACCAAGGTTTCATCGAAATCGGCGCCCGCAAGCGCCTTTTCGGCAAGCGCCCGCCAACGGCCCTGGTCGAAGGCCGGGAAAACCGTGTCCTTGAATACCGCGCCGGCGTCCATCATCCCTCCATCTACAACTATCGCAATTCTTCGGCGCCAGCCAACTCTATCACCGTCTTATGGCTATCGACATCGTCTCGCAATGCGATGGTTAAGACGGTGATCGCCCCTGGCAACACACAGTGGCATATATGCAACTGGCCGGCCCGCGACTACCCTTGTGCTGACAGTTAGCTTCAATGGTTTGACCGGCCGGGTAATTTCTAGCCGGAGACTGCCGTTCGAATGTGCTTGAACCGCTTGTCTCTACACCTACTATTGCCAGCGGGAAGCTCCGTCCCTATTGCTTCGGGGCTCATGTGCGACCGTCGGCGGTCTGTAAAAGATCCAGCAGCAGGAGGAGAAAAAATGGCATTTTCAAAAATCACCCGGCGCGCGAGCCTGGCACTCGGGCTTTCCCTTCTGCCCATCCTGGCTTTCGGAGCGCCCGCCATGGCACAGGCGTTTCCCGATCGCACCATCACGCTGGTGATCCCGTTTTCCGCAGGCGGCTCGACTGATCTCGTGGGGCGCGTCATAGCCGAAAAGATGTCGGAAGATCTCGGCCAGCAGGTGATCGTCCAGAACGTCGCCGGCGCCGGCGGCAATCTCGGCGCCAGCAACGTCGCGAGGGCGGAGCCGGACGGCTACACAATTCTGATGGGAACGGTGGCCACGCATGCGCTCAACCCGTTGGTTCTGAAGACCGCGCCCTACGATCCCGAAAAGGATTTCGCGCCGATTTCGCTGCTGGTCGTCGTGCCGAATGTGCTCGTCGTCAATCCGCAATTGCCGGTGAAGACCGTTCAGGAACTGGTGACGCTGCTCAAGGGCGCGCCTGACCAATACAGCTATGCCTCCTCGGGCAACGGCACGCCGCTTCATCTTTCCGGCGAACTCTTCAAGAAGATGGCCGGCGTAAACGTGCAGCACATTCCCTACAAGGGCGCCGGTCCTGCGTTGAACGACGTGATCGGCAACCAGGTGCCGATCATGTTCGATAACCTGCCGTCCTCGTCCAGCCATATCAAGGCGGGAACGCTGCGCGCCCTTGCGGTCACCACAGCCGAGCGTGCACCGTCGTTCCCGGATATCCCAACGATCGCCAAATCGGGCATTCCAGGTTACGAAACCTACACTTGGAACGCGCTCTTCGCTCCTGCCAACACGCCGCCGGATGTGGTCGCACGCCTGAATCAGGCCGCCAAGAAGGCGCTTGCCGACCCGAAGGTTGCCGAGCGGATGAAGGAATTCAGCGCCAAAGTCGTCGGCTCCACGCCTGAGGAACTCGCTGCCCATGTGAAGGCGGAACTCGCCAAATGGACGCCGGTGGTCCGCGATGCGAACGTCCAGATGGAGTGAAGGCGCAGCGATTCCGAGAGGAGCGACGCCAACTTCACAACACCAAGGTTTCGGCAGCCGGTGCATGCGGCCGGCGCCGACAGCATTGTCGCGCAGCAATGCGCTGATTATACCTGAGGCGCGGGTTGCGCACGATTTTCAGATAAATCCTCTTCGCCGGAGATTCAGCCCATGGCAGACCAAAGCAGCATCTTCATCGGAGCAAGCCGAAAGCCCGACGACAGTTACCAGAGGCCGGAAGAGCTGCTTTTGAAATACGGCAATCGCCACGGCCTGATCACCGGCGCGACCGGCACCGGCAAGACCGTCTCGCTGCAGATCCTGGCCGAGGGCTTTTCGAATGCCGGCGTGCCGGTGTTCGCAGCCGACATCAAGGGCGACCTTTCAGGCATCGCGGCGATGGGTGAGGCCAAGGATTTCCTCGTCAAGCGCGCCGAGCAGATGAAGCTCGATCCTTACGAATTCCAGGAATTTCCGGTGATCTTCTGGGATCTTTTCGGCGAGAAGGGACACCCGATCCGCGCGACCGTTTCCGAGATGGGCCCGCTGCTGCTCTCGCGCCTGATGAACCTCACCGAAGCGCAGGAAGGCATCATGAACATCGCCTTCAAGATCGCCGACGAAGAGGGGCTTCTGCTTCTCGACATGAAGGATCTGCAATCCTTGCTCGCTAATATTGCCGGCCGCGCCGACGAGATTTCGGCGCGCTACGGCAATGTGACCAAACCTTCGGTCGGCGCCATCCAGCGTACGTTGCTTATTCTCGAGCAGCAGGGCGCCAACTTCTTCTTCGGCGAGCCGGCACTGAACATCGCCGACCTGATGCGCACGACACGCGACGGCCGCGGCGCCATCAGCGTGCTCGCGGCCGAGAAGCTGATGTCGAATCCGCGCCTCTACGCCACCTTCCTGCTCTGGCTGATGTCCGAGCTTTTCGAGCAACTGCCGGAAGTCGGTGACCCGGACAAGCCGAAGCTGGTGTTCTTCTTCGATGAGGCGCACCTGCTCTTCAACGACGCGCCCAAGGCGCTGGTCGACCGGGTCGAGCAGGTGGTGCGGCTGATCCGTTCCAAGGGCGTCGGCGTCTATTTCGTTACCCAGAACCCTCTGGACGTGCCGGAGACCGTGCTGGCGCAACTCGGCAACCGCGTGCAGCATGCGCTGCGCGCCTATACGCCGCGCGAGCAGAAGGCGGTGCGGACGGCCGCCGACACCTTCCGGCCCAATCCCGATTTCGACTGCGCCGAGGCAATCACCAAGCTCGGCACCGGCGAAGCGCTGATTTCGACGCTGGAGGAGAAGGGCGTGCCGTCGATCGTGCAGCGCACGCTGGTCAGGCCGCCGGCATCGCGGCTGGGGCCGATCACCGATGCGGAACGGGCAAAGATCATCGCCGAGAGCCCGGTCTCAGGACAGTACGACAAGACGGTCGACCGCGAATCGGCGTTCGAGACGCTCCAGAAGCGTGCAGCCGAAAAGGCGCAGGCCGAGCAGCAGGCCCAGGAAGCCGAGCCGGCCGACAGCGGCCGCTCGCGCTGGACCATTCCGGGCTTCGGCGACGATTCTGCCCCGCCGCCCCGTACCACCGGCCGCGCTGCGCCACGGCCACGGGTATCGAACCGCCAGACGGTGGCCGAGGCGGCCATCAAGTCGGTGGTGCGCTCGGTCGGCTCATCGGTCGGTCGCGCGCTGGTGCGCGGCATATTGGGGAGCCTGAAGAAGGGGTTTTGAGTTTTGCCCGCTCTATGCGAGCGGAGACTTGTCGCGTTCGACCGCAAAAAGCGGTCTGGCGTCTTCGACGAGCGTTTTCGGGAAGCTGCGCAATGCCTCGAACTCGAACGGCAGATGGGGCAGGTAACGCGCCGTCAGCGCTGCCACGGTGATTGCCTGTTCATGATCGCGGCGCCGCTTGAGGGGGGCGCGTCGCGGCTGTCGTGACAGCCACAGCTTGTGAACGGCGAAGGCGCGCGGGTCCGGCACGAGCATCCGCAATGGAAATCCCCTCGCGTCGATGGCGATTGCTTCGAACGGCGGCGCACTTTCGTGCCATGCCAGTCCGGCTATCGGGGACGCCTCCAGATCGCCGGCGTCTGCGGAGATCGACGATGCCTCGATTTTCCAAGGTGGGTTGCGTTCCGGCTTGATGAGGTCGACTAAATAGCCTTCTGCGTTGACGGCCCTGAATGTTTGGGATGCTCGCGTGAAGGTCTTGTCAACCTGCTTGAGGATACCCAGCATCGTCCTTTCTTCAACATCCTCATCCAACGCAACGCGGATACGCGCGCGGGCATCAAGGAGGATGTCGACGTCTTCGGTAGTGGTTATATGCGATGAGAGATGGACACCGGCGACCGCCTCGTAGGCAAAGATCGCATTGGTGCCGACAATCTTGATGCCATTTCCCATGAGATTGGCTTGATCGAGGGCGCGAATAATGCGTGCCCCAATCTCGGGGACACGACCGAGCCTAAGCGCCCGGTTGACTGCGGCTTGGCGTCGAAGCGTCTCAAGTGCGGACTTTTTCCGCTGGGCCGCGTCGATCTTGCCCTGCGTAAAGGCGTTGAATGTGGCCTCAGTTTCGGCATTCCTGCGACCGAGAGATTTCTGCCGCCTGACGCCTGATTTCTGGTCGTAGTAGTCGCGCAGGAGGTAGTCGACACCGGAGCGTTCGACGAAAGACATCGATCCGCGATAGCCGAAATCCCGGTCGCGCGCTTGCTGATAGGCGGCAAATCGCTGTGCCGTGTTGATCAGTTCGCGGCTCTGATCTCCGTTAAGCTCTTGTATTTCAATCATTTCAGCAAAAATTTGCCAAAGAGCAGAAAATTGCTGAAAAGCAAACCACCTATCGCCCGATTATGCAACGGATTTTGGTTCCAACAGTCTGGATGAAAACAAGGTCGAACTGTTGGAACCGGCTCGATGACGTCAGTACACCACGATCGGCGTCTTGTTCGGCACCCGGTCGTAAAGGTCCATCACGTCCTGGTTGATCATGCGCACGCAGCCGGATGAGACCGACTTGCCGATGGTCCACCATTCCGGCGAGCCGTGGATGCGGTAGAGCGTGTCCTCGCCGTTCTGAAAGATGTAAAGCGCACGCGAGCCGAGCGGGTTCTTGAGGCCCGGCTGCATGCCGCCATTGGCGACGCTGTACCTGGCGAGTTCCGGCTGCCTGGCGATCATGTCGTCGGGCACCTTCCAGGTCGGCCATTTCTTCTTCCATTGCACGACGGCGCGCCCCTGCCATTCGAAGCCGGCGCGGCCGAGCCCGACGCCGTAGCGGATTGCTTCACCGGCAGGACGGACCAGGTAAAGGAAGTGAGCCTGCGTATCGACGACGACGGTGCCCGGCATCTCGCCGGTCGGGTCCTGCACGATCTGGCGGAGAAACCGCGGGTCGACCTTTTCGACCGGGATCGCCGGCAATTCGTAGCCCTCGTCGATGACGGAAGCATACATCTGCTCGTAGCCGCCGAGCGGCGGTTCGGTGGGGATAGGCTCGCGGTAATAGTCGTCGGGCAGTTCGCGCACTGTGGTGCAGGCGGAAAGTGCGGCCGATGCGGCGGCCGCCCCGGAGACCGCAAGAAACTGGCGCCGGCTGAACCCGACGGATGCTTTTGATATTCCGGACATTTTACCCCGTTTGGCGTAATGCGAAAAACTACTGAACGCCCGGAACACCGCGCGCCCTCCCCTCCCGATGCGCGAGATAGGATGTCCAAATCTGGCCTCAAGTTGGACAAACGGTGGCAAAGCCGTGACTGGACGGACTTGTGACATTTGCGCAACGTCCAAGTCGCTCGCCTGTCACCCGGCGATTAGCAATCCTTCGAGTGAAGGAAGAATTAAACCCGGCGGCAGGTCGCGATACTCGTCGGGCTGATCGGCACGGTTGATCCAGACCGTGCGGAAGCCGAATTTCGTGGCGCCGGCGACATCCCAGCGGTTTGACGACTGGAACGAGACGGAATCGGGATAGAGCCGCCAGTTTGTGGCCACCAGATCGTAGACCGACGGGTCCGTCTTGAAGCGCTTGACGGCATCGACCGAAAAAACCTCGTCGATCACATTGTCGAGAGCGGCGGAGCGGACGGCGGCTTCGAGCATCGCAGGAGAGCCGTTGGACAGGATGGCGAGACGTGCCCCCTCCGCCTTCAGCGCCTTGAGAATGGCCGGCACCTCCGGATAACAGTCGAGGTGCCAATAGGCATCGAGCAGCCGGTCGCGAAGCGCCGGGTCGGCGGAAGGCACTTTCCTGAAAGCGAAGTCGAGCGCCTGTTCGGTCAATTGCCAGAAATCGGCATAGCTGCCCATCAGGGTGCGCACCCAGGAATATTCGAGTTGCTTGGCACGCCAGATTTCCGAGAAAAGCTGGCCGTCGGGCCCGATCTCGTCGGCGTGACGCCTGACTGCGGCATGCACGTCAAACAGCGTACCGTAGGCATCGAAGACGTAAGCCGCGTGGCGCATCGATTCTCTCGTTTCTTCAATCAGTTCAGCGCAACCGTTGGATGCGGTCAAGAACCGCGTGCTGGCCCAAGTCTTCCGGCGGGAATGTCGGTTGACCTTGACCGTCAAAGCCTTTTCCATGGCGCCCGAAGAAATCATTGGCGAACGGAACAATCGATGACCCTGTGCAACGGCCGCGCAGTCGGCGACCTGGACCTTTGTCGACGGCGACTGGCACGAGGGCAATGTGGCGCTGATCGGGCCGCGCTCGCATGCAATGTGGCTCGGCTCCAGCGTCTTCGACGGCGGCCGCTGGTTCGAGGGAATTTCCCCCGATCTCGACCGCCATTCGGCGCGCGTCAACGCGTCGGCGATCGCTCTCGGCCTGCAGCCGACCAAGACCGTCGACGAGATCGTCGGCCTGACCTGGGACGGCCTGAAGAAATTCGACGGCAAGACGGCCGTTTACATCAGGCCGATGTATTGGGCCGAGCATGGCGGCTACATGGGCGTGCCGGCCGAACCGTCATCCACGCGCTTTTGCCTTTGCCTCTACGAAGCACCGATGATCTCGCCGGCCGGCTTCTCGATGACGGTCTCGCCATTCCGTCGGCCGTCGATTGAGACGGCCCCGACCAACGCTAAGGCCGGCTGCCTCTATCCCAACAACGGCCGCGCCATCCTCGAGGCCAAGGCGCGCGGGTTCGACAACGCACTCGTTCTCGATATGTTGGGAAACGTTGCAGAAACGGCAACTTCCAATATTTTCCTCGTCAAGGATGGGCATGTGGCGACGCCTGTCGCGAACGGAACGTTCCTGTCCGGGATCACACGCTCGCGAACCATCTCGCTGCTCGGCGATTACGGTTTCAAGACCAGCGAGCGGACGCTTTCGGTTCGCGATTTCCTCGAGGCGGACGAAATATTCTCGACCGGCAACCACTCCAAGGTCGTTCCCGTAACCCGAATCGAGGATCGCGATCTCCAACCCGGACCAGTGGCAAAAAAGGCGCGCGAACTTTATTGGGAGTGGGCGCATTCGACTTCTGCCGGGTGATTCACTAGATAGAACCTGGGAGCTTTGTCCCCGGCTTGCCGCAAGGTGGTCCGGGCCTATCTTATCCGGCATGGATTGCCGGAATTTGCCAAAAAAGAGGAGTACGACCATGGCTTTTGAACTGCCGGAACTGCCTTACGATTACGAGGCGCTGCAGCCCTATATGTCGAAGGAGACGCTGGAGTACCACCACGACAAGCACCACAAGGCCTATGTCGACAACGGCAACAAGCTTGCCGCGGAAGCAGGCATGGACCAGCTGTCGCTGGAGGAAATCGTCAAGCAGTCGTTCGGCAAGAACGCCGGGCTCTTCAACAATGCCGGCCAGCACTTCAACCACATCCATTTCTGGAAGTGGATGAAGAAGGGCGGCGGCGGCAACAAGCTGCCGGGCGCCTTGCAGAAGGCAGTCGACAGCGACCTCGGCGGATACGACAAGTTCAAGGCCGATTTCATCGCGGCCGGCACCACGCAGTTCGGCTCCGGCTGGGCTTGGCTCTCGGTGAAGGACGGCAAGCTGGCCATCTCCAAGACCCCGAACGGCGAGAATCCGCTCGTTCACGGCGCGTCGCCGATCCTCGGCGTCGATGTCTGGGAGCATTCCTATTACATCGACTACCGCAACGCCCGGCCGAAATATCTGGAAGCGTTCGTCGATAGCCTGATCAACTGGGATTACGTGCTCGAACTCTACGAAAAGGCGAAGTAACCTTCGACGGTTCAGTACCAAACAAAGGCCCCGCATCGCGCGGGGCCTTTTTCATTTCAGGACTGGCAACAGCGCAGATCGAAATCGTCTCGCTCAAAGCGCAGGCCAGGGCATCGGCACGTAGCCATAGGCGTCGCCGTCGCGTGCGACATGGCCGACGCCCGGGAAGGGCAGGTGCATGCCGGCGACGAGCAGGCTGTCGGCGGCGGCCATGTCCAGCATCTTCTTGCGCGTGGCGATCGCGGTTTCCTGATCGACGTCGAAGGCGATTGCCCATTCAGGATGGCTGAACTGCAGAGCGGCGGCGTGAATGACGTCGGTGAAGACGAGAAGATTTGCGTTGCCCGAACCGATCCGAAGCGCGAGGTGGCCGGGTGTGTGGCCTGGCGCCGGCAATGCGGTGATGCCGGGCACGATCTCGACCTCGCCTTCGATCTGCCGGACCTTGCTCCCGTATGGCACGATCGATTTGCGCGCCATCTCGAAGAACGGCTTCATCTGGTCAGGCGCCTTCGACAGGATACCTTCGTCGTGCCAGAAGGCGAATTCAGGTGTCGAGACCACCACCTCGGCAGCAGGGAAGGCGGCCTTGCCGTCAGCGCCAAGCAGCCCGTTGGCATGGTCGGGATGGAGGTGGGTGATGATGACCGTATCGATCTCCTCCGGCTTCACGCCAGCGACTGCGAGCGCCTTGGGTACATGGCCAAGATTCGGTCCCATCGCAGACGCTGTGCCCGTGTCGATCAGTACCCGCTGGTCACCCTTGGTGACGAGGTACGCGTTGACTGAAGTGGGGATGGATTTCGGCAGGAAAGCCTTCGCCAGCAGCGCTTCGGCGGCTGCCGCATCGGCGGCGGGGAAGAGTTCGAGGCCGATATCGAGATAGCCGTCGCTCAGCGCCGTGATTTCAAACTCGCCGAGCGTGAAACGATGGGCGGCAGCCAGCGGCGACGCCGCCGGGGCTGCCGCGGCTGGAGCGGTCCGGAAGGGTTCGATCCCGGACCAGAGCAAGGCGCCGGCGCCGAGTGCGCCGAGGCCGAAGGTTCGACGGTTGATAGTCATGTCATGGTCTCCTGATGGGGTGGGGCGGAGCAAACCGAAGACAATGCCGTTTACCGCCTCGATGGGAACGGGCCGCCATCTGCATCGGCGCTTCGGGAGCCGCAGATTTCGCCATCCCTGACGCCGTGGAAACTCACAAAAGCGTGAAGGCAAACGCCGGGAATTTCTGCTCCAATGGCGGCGTTAGCACGGTGGTACCATCCCTGTTGTTATTGCCTGGAGGAATTCATGAGAAAGCTCATACTTGCCATCTCTGCCCTCGCGCTCGCCGGTACGGCCGCTTTTGCTGATCCCGTCGCCGACCGAAAGGCGCTGATGAAGGCGAACGGCAAGGCAGCCGGCCAACTCAGCGCGATCGCCAAGGGCGAGCAGCCGTTCGACGCCGCGGCGGTCCTGGCTGCGCTGACGACGATCAATGAAAACGCCCAGAAGATCGATGTCGCAGCCCTGTTTCCGGCAGGCACGGACAAGGGCGACACAACCGCTTCCCCGAAGATCTGGGAGGACATGGCCGGGTTCCAGGCCAAGGTCGACAAGTTCAAGACCGACAGCGCAGCCGCGACTGCCGCTCCGCCGCAGGATGTCGAAGCCCTGAAGGCAACGCTCGGAGCGGTCGGCTCGAATTGCGGCGGCTGTCACGAGACGTTCCGCATCAAGAAGAGCTAGTTTCGGCTTGATGGGCCTGATCGGGAAGCTGGCTGGCGCCGTCATTGTGCTAGGCGGCGTCGGCGCTGCAGCCGCGTGGTTGCTTTCCGCTCCATCCAGGCTCGACGCCGAGACGATCGCGTCGCTCGGTGCTGGTGATCCGGTGAAGGGCGAGCGCATCTTCTGGGTGGGCGGCTGTACCTCGTGTCACGCACGGCCGAAGTCGGAAGGCCCGGCGCGGCTGGAACTGGCCGGCGGGCTCGAACTCAAGACGCAGTTCGGAACGTTTGTCGCGCCGAATATTTCTTCCCATCCGCAAGATGGGATCGGCGGCTGGTCGATGGAAAATTTCGCCAACGCGATGATACGCGGCGTGTCGCCGGACGGGCGGCATTACTACCCCGCCTTCCCATATTCCTCCTACACCCGGATGCGACCGGGTGACGTCGCCGACCTTTATGCCTTCATGAAGACCCTGCCCGCCGTCGAAGGCAAGACGTCCGGCCATCGGCTGGGCTTTCCGTTCAACATCCGCCGCGGGATCGGCTTGTGGAAACGGCTCTACCTGAGCAGCGGGCCAGTAGTGGCGCTGAGCGGGGATACGTCGGAAAGCGCGCGTGCGGGCCAGTATCTGGTCGAAGGACCCGGCCATTGCGGCGAGTGTCATACGCCGCGGCTGTTCACCGGCGGGCTGAAGAAAGATCAGTGGCTGGCGGGAGCGGTCGCCGCCGAAGGTGACGGCATCGTGCCGAACGTCACCGGCGGCGAGGGCGGCATCGGCGAATGGTCGGCAGGCGACATCGCGAGCTTCCTCGAAACCGGCTTCACACCGGATTTCGATACGGTCGGCGGCGCCATGGTCGCGGTGCAGAAGAACATGGCGGAGCTGCCGGCGGCCGACCGCGAGTCGATCGCCGCCTATCTGAAGGCGGTTCCACCGCATACGAACGGCTATCCGGCACGGCAACCAGGGAGGCCGCCGGAGGGATAGGCTCGAATTCTGTCCAGCACCTCAGGCGTGGCGGTCACCCAGGGTCAGGTTTTTTACGCGGCCTAGGCTTCGACGATATCTAGTGCGGCAAGTCTGCCCAGATATGGTGCCAGGATCACTCCGGGATGGGCAACAACGGTGTAAAGTCCGGCTATACCCGGCAAAAACTTCCGCAGCGGTGATCGGTTGCCCGTTATCGGACGGTACGCTGCATTGACCGAAAGCAGGGATAGATTTGGAACCGGCGTGAACTGTCCCGCGATTGTCTCGATGGTGTGTACGGCAAGCCTTGTAAGCCCGATCTCTCCCTCGTCCGGGAACTTGGCCGCCGAAACCAGGCCACCCGATAGATCAGGGCGAAGCTCCAGTCCCCGCCCGCAGAGCAGATGATGTATGAGCCCTGGCTCGGCTGCAAAACGCATCAACACGGCTGGCTCTTCCTTGATGGGAAGGGTAATTCCCAGAGCCCCTGCGAGTGGAAGCGCCGAAGCCGCGCTCGCAAGGACCACTGTGTCAGCCGGAACCGTATCCTCGCCAGTACGCACCCCGACGACACGGCCACCCCGCGTTTCAATGGCATCCACAGCGGTTTTGCAAACGACCTTGGCTCCGGCAGCTTGCGCGCCTGCGAGAAGTTGAAGGGTCAAGTTGATTGGCTCGACGGCGAAGTCATCCGATGCCCGAGCGGCCAATGCGGGCGGCGCGGCAAGACGAGGTTCCCTTTCGGCAACCTGCGCAGAGCTTAAGGCCTCCATGCGCACGCCTGCCGCTTGCTGCTCGGAGACTAGCGTCGAGGTTTCTTCCTCCGTGTCCAGCCAGACGAGGGCGCCCCGGGCCGCGATGGGCAGAGAACCAAGTTGGCTTCGCAGGCGTTCGAACTCGGCCACGGCTTCCATTTCGAGCGCGAAATATGAGGCATCTTCCGACGGCAGTGAACCGCCGGTGCCAACCCAACCGTAAGACCAGCGCGTGACGCCGCCGGCAGGCTCGGATCGCTTCTCGAGAACTGTTACGCGCGCGCCCATCCGCGCAAGGTGCCATGCGATTGAGGCGCCCATGATGCCGGCACCAACCACAACGACCCGAAGCTCGCTTCTCGCCATTATGCGGCTACCTCCCAGCCGGAGGGGTCAACTCGAATTCTGTCCGGCGCCTCAGGCGTGGCGGTCACCCAGGAACTCGAAGCCGTCGGTGAAGAATACGTTGTAGTCGCAGGTGAGTTCTTCGCCGGCGGCGATGTCCTTCGGCGCATGGGCGACGTCGCCATGCGAAAAATCGCAGTTCGGGTTGTCCGAATGGTTCATGTAGCGGGCATCGTCAGCCTCGAAAACGATGTATTTCGGATCGCAGCGGCGCGGATAGCAATAACGGTCGAGATAGTTCTTTACTGGACCGGCCTGGGCTTCCCAGGTCTCCACGTCGATCAGCCG
The DNA here is from genome assembly GCA_963763895.1 of uncultured Alphaproteobacteria bacterium. Classification (GTDB taxonomy): domain Bacteria; phylum Pseudomonadota; class Alphaproteobacteria; order Rhizobiales; family Rhizobiaceae; genus Neomesorhizobium. The sequence goes on from CAVXQC010000001.1 coordinate 40,165, forward strand.
GTCGAAACGCTCGTCGAACCTCCAGATCACAGTACCCTTGGCGATGAAATTCTTTGAGTAGACGCCGATCCCCTGGATCACCGATTTATCGAGATAGGTACCGATGAGGAGCATGGATTGTCTCTCGCGGATATGGAATTGACGGTGAAGGATGTGCCGTCGCGATGTGAATCGGCAATCGGCCAGCGTCTTGCGGGCCAAAACCGAGCGGAATGTGGAATCAGCCGCTGGCGGCACCAATGTCGGCCTTGCCCGTCGCCTTCAGCGCGAAGGCGTAGGTGTAGGCAATCTCCTCCAACCGCGAAAACCGACCCGACGCTCCGGCGTGACCGGCATCCAAATTGATCTTGAAAAGTGCTGGATTGCCGGAAGCGCTGCGGGCTCTCAAGCGCGCAACCCACTTCGCCGGCTCCCAATAGGTGACGCGGGGGTCGGTCAAGCCGGCCACTGCCAGAATTGGTGGATACTCGGATGACGAGACATTGTCGTAAGGAGAATAGGCCGCGATCGTGCGGTAATCTTCTTCCGACTGGATAGGGTTCCCCCATTCCGGCCATTCCGGCGGCGTCAGCGGCAGTGTCTCGTCGAGCATGGTCGTCAGCACATCGACAAAGGGCACTTCGGCAATGATTGCCCCGAACGCGGTTGTGGCCATGTTGGCGACGGCCCCCATCAGCATGCCGCCGGCCGACCCGCCCTGCGCCACGACGCGGTCGTGCGAGGTGTAGTTCTCGGCAACCAGATGCCGCGCCACCGCGATGAAGTCGTGGAAGGTGTTCATCTTCTTGGCGCGCTTGCCGTCCTCGTACCAGGAAAAGCCCTTGTCCTTGCCGCCGCGGACATGGGCGATGGCGTAGACGAAGCCGCGGTCGGTCAGCGACAGGCAGTTGGTGTTGAAGGCCGCCGGCACGGTGATGCCGTAGGAGCCGTAGCCGTAGAGGAGGCAAGGGGCGGAGCCGTCGAGCGGAGTGTCGCGATGATGGATCAGCGACACCGGCACCAGCTCGCCGTCATGTGACGGGGCCATAAGGCGGCGGGTAACGTAGTGCTCGGGGTCGTGGCCGGAGGGCACTTCCTGGGTCTTCAGGAGCACGCGCTGGCGCGAACGCATGTTGTAGTCGAAGACCTGCGCGGGCGTGGTCATCGAGGAATAGGTGAAGCGCATGATCTCCGTGTCATATTCGTAGGAGCCGGAGAGGCCGAGCGAGAAGGCCTCCTCGTCGAAGGCGATCAAGTGTTCCTCGCCGGACGAACGCTCCCGTATGACGATGCGCGGCAGCCCGTCCTTGCGCTCCAGCCGGACCAGGAAATCCTTGAAGGAGAGCATCGACAGGATCAGCCGCCCGGCCTCGTGCGGCACCAGTTCCTGCCAGTTGGCGCGCGAGGGATCGGCGACCGGCGCCGTCACGATCTTGAAGTCCTTGGCGCCGTCGGCGTTGGTGAGGATGAAAAAGACGTCGCCGCCTTCCTCCAGGTCGTATTGCAGGCCTGATTCGCGCGGCGCGACGATGCGCGGCGTGGCGAGTGGATCGTCGGCGGGAAGAAGGCGGTATTCGGACGTCTCGTGATCGTTGATCGCGATGAATATCCATTCGTTGCTGCGGGTGCCGCCAACGCTCATGAAGAAGCCGGGATCGGCTTCCTCATAGATCAGCCGGTCGCCGGTCGCCTCCAAGCCGATATCGTGGAAGAATATTTTCGACGGCCGGTGGTTGGCGTCGAGGCGGGTGTAGTAGAAACCGTCGTTCGACGCGCTCCAGACGCCGGAGCCGCCCGTATCGGCAACCTGGTCGTCGAGATCGGCGCCATTCGAAAGATCGCGCACCCGCAGCGAATAGAATTCGGAGCCCTTGTCGTCGAATGCCCAGAGCAGGCGGCGATGGTCCGACGAATGATCGACACCGCCGATCCGGAAATACGGTTTGCCGTCGGCTTCGAGGTCGCCGTCGAGGATGATTTCTTCGGCGCCGCCGTCGCTGGGGATGCGGAAATAGCGCGGCTGCTCGCCGCCGAGCTTGAATGAGGAACCATATGCAAACGGCCCATCCTTCATCGGCACCGACAAATCATCTTCCTTGATGCGTCCCTTCATCTCGGCAAAAAGCTGTTTGCGGAGTGCTGCGGTGTCCTCCATCAAGGCCGCCTGATAGGCGTTCTCCGCCTCGAGATGGGTGCGGATCGCCGGATCGAGAACGGATGGATCCTTGAAGACCTCCTGCCAGTTGTCAGCCCTCAGCCAGGCGTATTCGTCGATACGGGTAATGTTGTGCCACGTATCGGCGTGCGGCCGGCGCTCCGTTTCCGGCGGCGTGATCTGAGGAAATCTGATACTTCTGGTCATTGGGTTCTCGAAATTTATTGAACAGCAAGTGAACACGCCGATCAGCCTCGGTTCAAGAGCCGGATGGCATTACTCAGGCGTATCAGCTTTAGCCGGTGAACCCCGGGGGGAGATCAGGAATGAACAGGTTTGTCAAAACGATAATGGCCGTAGCGGTCGCATCGACCGCTGCCCTTTCGATCAGCGCGTCCCATGCCACGACCTTCGCTGCTTGGGAAGTCGCCCACGTGCCATGGGACGACACGCTCAATGTGCGCAAATTTCCGTCGAGCGGCTCCCAGAAGCAGGCGGCCTATCCGAACGGCACCGTCCTGCAGATGACGGGACGGTGCACCGGAGGCGTTAATTTGCTCGACATCGCCAACCAGCCCGAGTGGAAGCAGAAGCAGAAGGTGCGCCAGCGCTGGTGCGAGGTCTGGCATGACCCGGCGCAGAACGGCAACTTTGCCACCGGCTGGGTTTACGGCAAGTATATCGCGCCTCATTGAAGGCGTGCACGCCACCTCGAAGGCTGGCAGTGGATTCGGAATTGTGCTTTTTGCGGTGTTGACGCGTTTGCCAGCCGGCGTGATATTCTTTCTCCCTGCCGCGCCTGTCTCTGCGCGTTACTTGCCGATGCCTCATCGCACCGTCTAAGCTTCCTGTTTCGTCATGTCACCAAATGTGAAATGAGCAGGATAAGTATGATAAATGGATGCCTCTGAAGTCGAAAATAAATTTGGAGTAGACCGAGAATCTCAACATTCTTCATTAAAGTAACAAATCTCGATTGACTTGGAATACTGAAAGGCCCATCTAAACCCTGCGATCGGAATCGTCACATTGAGTGTTCCGCACGGAATCGCCTGATACCCCGGAGTTTCGAATATCGGGGACAGTTCACGACAACTTACGTTGGGGCCTGAAAGATATGGATATTACCGAAACACCTGGAAAAAACAGCGAGATGCTGATCGAGCTTACCGCCGATGTAGTGGCGGCATACGTCAGCAACAATCCAGTGCCTGTCGGCGAATTGCCGAACCTCATTGCCGATGTGCATGCAGCGCTGGGCCGCGTTGGCGGCAACAGCGAACAGCCTCCGGCAGATAAGCAGAAGCCCGCGGTCAATCCGAAGAAATCCGTCCATGATGATTACATCATCTGCCTTGAGGACGGAAAGAAGTTCAAGTCGCTCAAGCGGCACTTGATGACCCACTATGGCCTGACGCCCGACCAATATCGCGACAAATGGGGCCTCGATGCGAGCTACCCGATGGTCGCGCCGAATTATGCGGCCGCGCGTTCGCAACTCGCCAAGAAGATGGGCCTCGGACGCAAGCGCAAGGGCAGATAAGCCTGCGGTTATCGAGCTTGTTATCGAGACGGCGCCTTCGGGCGCCGTCTTGTTTTCCAGGGTACCTCCAGACGCCCGGCCTTGACCGGGGCAGGACACGCGTGGACGCAGCGCAGCTGGTCGAGCGCCTGCTTCAGGGCGATGTGCCGGTTGAGATCATAGGCCCAATGGCGGCGGAGACCCTTGAGCCGCTCCCGTTCGATCAGCCGTTCGACGCGTTTGATGATTTCGATGGCCTCGCTTTGCCCTGCTCCCAGGGCTGCAGGGAGATCGACGCCTGAAATCAGACGCAGGGCAACGAGCCGGCGCACTTCCGCTTCGAGCGCCGATTTCCGCGTCTTGAAAGCGCGTATTTCTTCGACAATTCCAGACATGCTTCCATCCGCTTCGTTTGCGGATCATTGTCGGAGGCAGGAGCAGGGGTGGGGATAGAATCCGCCCAAGTTTTTCACACCTGGCAAAAAAAGGGACGCCTTTTCAAAGGTTTGTTAAATTTCTTCCGATTCCGATGTTCCTTTTTTGTTCACACCTGAGGGCAATCCGCATATAAGAACATATTCCTATTCTCTAGCGAAGGATATGTTCGGTGCAGGCGCTTCAGGTCCAATCGTCCCTCCAATTACGCAAGCAGATCGACAAATCCTCCGTGTGGCGGCCAAAGGTCTGGCGGCCGAGCGGCAAGCGGAACGAGGAGGTCATCGAGCTTTGCGAAGGAATGATCGATGTGACCGCGGCGCTGTTCAATGTGAACAGCAAGGAAATGCGCAAAGCCGGCCGGACGACGTTCGAGGTGTCGCGTGTCAGGCAGATCGCGATGTATGTGACGCATGTTGTTCTGGGGCTTTCAATGGCCGAGGTAGGCAAGGGGTTCCAGCGCGAGCGCACGACGGTGCTGCATGCTTGTCACCTGGTCGAAGACATGCGCGACGACCGCGATTTCGATCGCATCGTGGGGATGACAGAGCGCGTTGCGATGGCGGCATTCCGCAATCACGAGGCGATCTGAATGACCTGCGCCGACGCCGACAAGATGCAGCTTCGCGTTGCCCGGTTTCTGGCACGAGGGAACGTGATGCCACTTGACACTGCGGATAGCGGTAAGGTGCTGCTCGACGGCGGTGACCGGGGAACCATCGGCGTCGCTAGGAAGGCGCTTGAGGCAATGGCACGAAATGGCCTTGTCGAGGATGGAGCGGGAAAGCTTTCGTTGTCGGCGGCGGGCGCGGCCTTTCTGAAGCGCGCGCTGGCAACCTCCGATCCTTTCCAGAATCAGCACCGCGACCTGGACGAGATCAGGATCGAGGCGCCGGACGGCCTCACTGCGGTCGTCACCGCCAATCTCGCCAAATCACCGCTCGCCCAGCTGATGCGCCGCAAGACAAAGGATGGCCGGCCGTTCCTGGCTGAAAACGAATGGCGTGCCGGCGAACGGTTGCGCTCCGACTACACACGCGGACAGATCATGCCACGCATGGGCGCCAACTGGGTGGCATCCGTGGCGTCAGGCCGTCGCAACGGCAGCAACGGGGTCATGGATTTGACCGATGCAGCGCTTGCCTCACGGCAGCGCGTGGACAATGCAATCGAAGCGGTCGGGCCGGAGCTTGCCGGCGTGCTGATCGACGTCTGCTGTTTCCTGAAAGGCCTGGAACAAGTGGAGATGGAGCGCGGCTGGCCGGTGCGGTCGGCAAAAATCGTGTTGAAGACAGCGCTCGGCGTGCTGCACCGCCACTACAGCCCGCAGGCAAGGCGAAGCGGGAATTCCGCAAGCCGGATGGTACATTGGGGCACGGCGGACTATCGCCCAAAAATCAGCTGACGCTGCCGCCCTGTCGCGTTATTCGGCCGGCTCCAGCGCCATCGTCGCATCGCGCTTGATCCGCTTGACCATCGAGCGCAAGCCATTGGCGCGCTGCGGCGTCAAATGCTCGTCGAGGCCGAGCTTGCGCAGCGTTGCCTCGGCATCGGTAGCGACAATTTCGCTGGCCCGCTTGCCTGAAAACAACGCAAGCATGATCGCCACCAGGCCCTTGACGATATGCGCGTCGGAATCGCCGGCAAAGGTCACCACCGGATCCTCGCCGGAGCCAAGATCGGTGGTCAGCCAGACCTGGCTGACGCAACCGGGAACCTTGTAGCGGTCCGTTTTGGCCGTATCCGGGAAAGGCGGCAGCGCCTGGCCGAGCTCTATCACATAGCGGTAGCGATCTTCCCACTCCTCGAGGAAGGCGAAGTCGTCGAATATCTCGTTGATCGTGGTGGTCATGGCTAAACTGGATATAGTAGCCATGATGCAGAACGTCACGGAAAAAGAAGACACCGCAAGGCGCCGAGAGGGAGCGCTTGCGGTGGCCGGGCCAGCCGGCGTAAAAAAGGGGTTAGCGCGTTTGCGTTCAGTTATGCCGCCTTCAAACGGCGGCCCGCGCTTCGGAATTCGCGAATTTCAACGCATCAGTCGATCTTCGAGGCCTCGATGATAGCCGGGATGCTGCCGGTCTGGACGGAGGTCGGGTTCGCCGAATTGCTGGTCGAGCAGTTCGTAAGCGATCCTGGCGCTTTCGCGGGCCCTGACGCCGATCGTCTGAAAGGCCGATCTGCCGATCTCGCAGACCTCCGGCTTGCGCTCGCAAATGCCGGTAACATCGCCGACCGCTTCACGCGCAGCGGAAAGTGCCTGGATGGGGTTGACCGCCTCGCCGCCATTGCTGCCGATATCGCCGAAAGGCAGGACCAGCAGCACGAGCGAGAACCAGAATGCGGTTCGGATCAGAAAAAACATGACATTGCCTCTCTGCACCTGCGGACCGCGCATCTTTGCCGGCGCGATCTCTTTCGTTGTGCAGGATGATGGCATGCTGATGGAAAAGAGCGATTGTTTCGGGAGTTCGATTTTTCGACAAATATGATTCAAATTTTAGCGACTCTCGAAACGCATCGAACTTGTATTGATTTCGGCAGGCGGCGTTAAGATTCGACTTACCATCTATCCGCCTGTTTTTTCTAGCGTTCTAAAATAGCCGGCTCAGTTTCGCGGGGTTCCCGGCGCCTGCAGGGTGTGTGGACAGGCTAACCGACTGTTTACCATGGGTCGAAGTGTCTGGGCATTTCACCGCCTGCGACCCAATATCGGCCTTGGACGAAGCGTCGAATGTGTTCGCTTTATCCATTCCTTAAAAGCTCGATGAGAGTTTCAGTATCAATCAAAAAGCGACCCATGAAGCCGGGCAGTTGTGAGTGCGTTCATTGAGTTTGTCTGCAACCAAATCCAGTGAGTGGTTTGCCGGGATGGCGGCCGGTTGCGACCGGTTGGTGCATCCTTCGGTTACCGATGGCGATCTGCGCGCACGTCACGGCCGGTTTCTTTCAATTCTGCTGACCGCGCCTTTCTTTGCCGCCTGCGCCATCGGCCAGAGCCTCTTCGATACATTCGGATCGGCGGTCACCATGGCTGCCATTTTCGCCGCTTTCGGACTTTGCTGGTTCGCGGCACTTGCCGTCGTGTCGAGCGGGAAGGACGTGCTGGCCGCCAGGGCTCTGCTTTTGGTGTCTCCGTTTCCCGTAGCTGCCATCATCTCGGCCGCGGGTGGGCTGGTTTCCCCCCTCGCGATAATGCTTGTGGCGTTTGTCTTCGAAGCGGGATGGGTTTGGCGCAGCCGCCGAGCCGTCGCTTCCGGTTTCGCTGCGGCCGGCGCCGCATTGTCGATAGGGGTGCTGCTCGGACCGCTTCCCGGCACGGCTGCCGTTTCTGCATGGTATTGGCTGGTACCGCTCGCCTACGGGGTGACGGTCGGTTTGCGGATCGGGTTGTTCAGCGACGAGGCAGCTGAGGAAACGGACGCGAACTCCACAAGGCTGGAAGAAGTGATCGATGCGGTTGTCTTCCGCCTCGGTCGCAATGGCGAGATTATCGACGCTTCCGAGAAGGCGCGCAAAATCCTCCGCCTGGCACCGGAACTGCTGCTGGGCAACGGCCTGTTCGAGCGTATCCACGTCGGCGACCGGATTGCCTACCTCTGCAGCGCTTGCCGACCTTCGCGACGGCGCCGTCTCGCGGCAAGTCGAATTGCGGTTTCGTTTGCCGAACGAGAGCGCGGAGCAGCGCGGCGGCAATTATCAGGCCTTCGTCATCGAACTCGCGCGTACCGGAAACGACGATGCGGATTTTGTCGCCATCGTCCGCTCCAACGCTGAAATGATTGCCTTGCGCGAGGCGGCGGCATCAGCGGCCGAGGCTGCGAGCAGCAGCGAAATCACCAAGAGCCGTTTCCTCGCGGCGGTCAGTCACGAATTGCGGACGCCGCTCAACGCCATCATCGGTTTTTCCGACATGCTCGGTCATGAAATGTGCGGCAGCTTCTCCGATCCGCGGCAGAAGGAGTATGTCGGCCTCATAAAACAATCCGGCGAGCATCTTCTGGCGGTGGTCAATTCGATCCTCGATGTTTCCAAGGTCGAGTCCGGTACCTATGCGATCCAGGTCGAACCGTTCCGGTTCAACGACGCCGTCGCGATGTGCCAGTCGATGATGGTATACCAGGCCCAGGCCAAGGCGATTGCGTTCAGGACCGACCTCGGCCGGAACGTCGGCGACATCAGCGCAGATCGCCGTGCCGTACAACAGATGCTGATCAATCTCGCATCCAACGCGATCAAGTTCACACCGGAAGGCGGCGAGGTGACGATCGGCGCCAAGCGAGTAGGCTCTAGGCTGCATTTCTGGGTGAGCGACAATGGCATCGGGATCGAAGCGGACGACCTTTCGCGGCTCGGCCAGCCATTCATGCAGGTCCAGAACGACTATACGCGGCAATTCGAGGGGACCGGCCTCGGCCTCTCGCTGGTGAAAGGGCTGGTCGCGCTCCACGACGGTACCATGACGATCGAGAGCGCTCCGGACGAGGGCACCACGGTGACGATCAGCCTGCCGGTCGGGGGTCCCGCGCGGAAGCGTGAAGATCGCGACGTCGGGGAAATCTCAATCAAGACAACGGCCAGCAACGAGGGAACCCATGGCTCGCTCCGCAAAACGGCCTAAGAGGCCGGCACACATGGCTTTGGCCCGCAATGGCGCCGTAGCGCTCGGCGGCATGATTTCGCGCAATCCGGTGCTTGTCGGCGGGACCACGGCGTTCCTGGTTGCGCTGTCCTTCGTTTCGGCGAATGCGCTCTGGTACCAGCCGCATTTTCATTCAGGTGCCTTCTTCTCGACCCGCAATCTGGACGATACCTATGTCGCGCCGGATCTTTCGGCCGGAATGCCCGGGCTCGACGAGGGCGAACGCGAAACCACTATCCGCATCGAGCGCGAGCCGGTGCACGTGCCGCAACCGAAACCCGATCCCGTCATCGAACAGGTTCAGGGGATTTTGCGCGATCTCAACTTCTATGCCGGCACCGTCGACGGCATCGCCGGGCCCAACACGCGCACGGCGATCGCCAGCTATAGAAAGAAGGTCGGGCTGCCGGCGTCCGATGCAATCGACGATGAGTTGCTGACACAGCTTGGCGCCAAGCAGACGACTGGCGCAATTGCGGCAACGCCGGAGCCCGCTCCCCGCGAAACGGAAATCCAGACGGCGTCGACAGAGCCACCTGCTGCCGATGCTCTCGTGCTGAAGATACAAGCGGGATTGAAGGCGTTCGGCAATGACGGCATGGAAGTAGACGGCGTCATGGGCTCGAAGACCAAGAGCGCGATCCGCGAATTCCAGTCGCTGTTCGGCCTGCCGGTAACGGGCGAGCCGGACGAGGCGCTCTACGCCAAGATGCGCGAGATCGGTCTCACGAATTAGAGACCGGTTGGCTGGATGTTCATCGCGATGCTATGCGTCCGCTGTGAACAAAGTAGCCGATAGATGCGCGTAACCACCGAACTCTGGGTTTCGGCCCTAATCCGTCGCGTCTTTTCGGACGGCGGCTTCGCTGCTGTCATCAAACGCGGCGCTATGGAGGCCGGTGCTGTTTTCATCATTTCTAGGAACAGGTTGGGTGAAATCACGCTCTTCGGTCCCGCCTCGCAAACCGCTTATGAAGAAGGCCGGCCGGATGACCGCCGGTTTTCCGAACTGATGCTCACCACCGACCCGGCCGAGGTCGATACGAGGCTCGCAAAGGAACAGCGATTCGATTTCGATATCTGGGTGGTGGAACTGGAAACCGGACAGACTGGGGTCGGCGAGCTGATCCCGTTGGTTTAGCCTGAGGCTTTCGCTCACTTGTCCGGTTCCCGCCCAAGTGAGCGGCGGCCGTCGCACAGCCTGCTGTGACTGCTGCACTCAGCCGGCAGAGCCCTTTATCGATGGCGTGGCGGGAGTATCGGCTGCGCGGGCCTGCAACCATTGGCGCGCAGCGGCGACATGACAGAGTCGATAGTGATCGAGGAATATCCGGATCCTATCGGCGCCATTGACCGCCGCCGGGAACAGCGCCGCGACAAGCAGGAACGCCTGCTCCTCCGACAGTTCCAGGGCGCGCAGTGCGGGGATGAGGTCGATGTAATATGTGTCTTCGGTAAGCGATTTGGCGAACTGGAATTTGACCTCCAGAACGTCGGCGAGCGCGGTCTGGAAGAACGCGCGGTTGCCGGACAGGGCGGTCGAGCGAAGCTTTGCAAAATTTTCCGTACTGCCTCGTTGGCGCACGGTTGGCCGCTCGGCAGCCAGTTCCTCGGCGGGACGCATCATCGTGCGCAGCCTATGGCGGATTCGGTCGGATTCCGATTTGGGGATGACAGCCGATTCCGCATCGTTCGACGCGATATGATTGATCGGACCCGAGCGTTCACGGCCCGGCGGATCGTCTGTCGGGGAGGTTGCGCCGGCCAGCGCCCTCACGAGGTCGGAGATGGTCTTGTTCAGACCAGGCCGGCGGGCGATGGCCCGGGCATGCGGGAGGCCGTGGCGGCCAATCAGTGCAATGAGATCGACATCGGTAAGCGCGGCCGAACGGATGAGCAGCGGTGCGGCTATATCGACGGTTTCGTCGCACAGCCGGCGGACGAGCCCGGCGGGCGGATAAGCGCATTCCGACAGGGCTGCCGCCACGAAACGCTTGGACTCCACGGAAACGGTTTCGAATAGGGGAAATGCCAGATCTTCCAGCTGATCGATTTCACGGCGGGACGGGCGAGTGAGCGAGCAGAACGCGGAGACGGCTGCGCGGAAAAGCCTGTCGGCTTTTTCCGTTTCGCCCTTGATGGCGATTTGCCTGAAATCCGAAGAAGACACGTGAACGCCTGACGCAACTTTGCAACATCAGCCGGCGTCGGCGGCAATTGCGGCTCGCACCCCCGATACTCCGGCTTTTGGATAAATTTAGCTGCGATCCGTTAGCAAGCTGTTAACTCTCTGCTGCGCGTAATCGTTACGGAGGCGTTGCGTAGTGCTCCGGTCATGCCGAGAGGGAAAGCGCGAAGTCATGGGCAGCATAGTGTCTTTCGTGCCGCGGCCAGCGGCAAAAACCCGCCACGTCGAGAACCATACGGCGGCGGCTTCCGTCATCATCTTTCCGGGCGTCCGCTACGAACGGCCGGCAGACGCCGTGTCCGACGGTTCCAAGAGCGCGGAAACGAGAACCGATCAGCCAGTCCCCGGCCCGTTGCATCACTGACAAGGCCGTCCGGGGCAGGGCGCTGGCACTATTGCAAAGGATCTCATTCGGCGCGGCATGATACGCCGTCGAGGTAGGTCTCGATCCCCGGCCGCCAGCTCGCATCCGGGACGAAGGTCCTGACTACCACGATCCCCTCATCGATATCCGCTTCGACGAACACGGACTTCTCGAATTCTGGCGGCAGGTTCTTGCGCACCTCTGTCATCTGAAGCGGCGTCGCGATTACGAAGTCCAGCGATCCATCGGCTGCCGTGCGATCGTTGAAACTGTAGATGTTCTGGCCGTTGCGATCATAGACGGAGGCGGACCAGAACGGGACGGTGCCTTCGGCGACCAAATGAGTGACCCCTTCGCGAAGATCAAAACGGCAGGTGACCGCGTCGAAGAACGGATCGGGCGACTGAAGCACAGACATCGCGCCCCGCGAGGCGGCCACTCGGCGAACAGTATAGAGCTCGCCCGCCGCAGCCAGTTTCGACCACACGTCTCGTTCCGAAAAGGACGGCAGCATCAGAAGTATAGCGATGTGAACGATGCCGGCACCGACCAGTCCGACCAGGATGGCATAAGCGAGTGTTTTAATCATCGCATGCCACCTTCACGATCTTCGGCAATGCAACATCGCCAATGCCGGAGCTGTTGGCCGCCGGGCTGTCATAGAGCGTCAGCACAACCGACATCGGCCCGACGCCGGATACCGGGAGCCAGTTGCCTGACGACGAATTTCGGCCGATGGAGATGGACACCGAATTGTCGGGCCGGCGCAGGGCCTCGATCGAATGCAGTGCAGGCAACCTCAGATGTCCGCTCTGGATGAGAGAGTTGGACGGTTCAATGGTGTAGAGCGTCCACAGACGTGCCGGCGGGAAGGTGCCCTCAATCCTGTAGGCGCAGTTTCGTCGAAGGCCGGCGCCGTTCGAATCTCGTTGGGCGGTGAAAGTCAGCCCTTCCGCCAGGCCGAGCGACAACACACCTTCACGCGCGATGCGGGCTTTCGAGTAGGGATCAGCCTGTGGCGTGCCGAGATCCGGGAACGCTGTCCACTGCCCGACGGTGACGGCACCGACACCTTCCTGCGCCTGCAAAGCGTACCACACGCTGGCCGCCCCGCCGCCGATGGCGATCGCAAGGACGAGTGCTGCGAGCAAAACGGTTCTGAGCATTAGGCGCCGGCTGATGACATGCAGGTTGGCAATAACCCGCGTCGGACAAGAGAGGCAAGCAGCGGGAGGTGAACTGGCGCTTTCCGGACGCTTTTAAAGCGCAGACAGCGTTTCCGACTTCGGCGGAGTCCGGATCGGCGGCGCCGCCCGGAAATCCTCGGACATTTCTTTCAGAACTTTCGACGTCGCCACCGAAAGCACCGCCGGGCGGTCGACATCGGGCGTCGCAGCGGCATCAACCGGCTTCTTCTTGGCCTCGGCTTCGGCGACGAGCTTGGGATCGACGAACGGATTTTCGATGCCTGGAATGGGCTTCAGCTCGACATTCTGATGTGCGTAGGCCATTAATCGCTGCCACGTCATCGCCGGCAGCGAGCCGCCGGTCATTTCGTCGGTCGGGGTGTAGTCGTCGTTGCCCATCCAGACCGCCGCCAGGTAATTGCCGGTGAAGCCGACATACCATGCGTCCCGGTAACCCTGGCTGGTGCCCGTCTTGCCGGCCGAGCGGATCAGCGGAAGTGCGGCGCGGCGCGCGGTGCCCCGTTCGGGGATCTGGACCAGGATGGAGTTCATCGCCGCCATCGCCTTTTCCGACAGCACCCGTCTCGGGTCGGGCCTGTCGCGGTCGAAATCGTAGATCACCTCGCCGGTGTGGGTGAGCAGCTGGTTGATGGCGTGGCGGGTGCCGGTGAAACCCCCATTGGCGAACACGCTATAGCCGGTCGCCTGATCCATCACGGTCATGCCCGAGGTGCCGAGAACGGTGGTCTTGAACGTTTCCAGCGGCGATTCCACACCCATGGCACGTGCAAGTTCGACGATCGGCTTGACGCCCAGGTGGTCCTTGGCAAGCCGCACCGGCACCGTGTTGATCGATCTTATCAGCGCATCGGCAAGCGTCATGCGGCCGTAATAGCCGCGCGAATAGTTTTTCGGCGACCAAGCGCCCCACGAGATCGGGCCGCCGGAAATGACCGAATCCGGCGTGAAGTCGTGCTCCATCGCGGTGGCGTAGACATAAGGCTTGAAGGACGAGCCGGCCTGCCGCAGCGCCTTGGTGGCGCGGTTGAACTGGCTGGTGCCGTAATCGCGGCCGCCGACGATGGCGCGCACCGCGCCGTTGTTCTCCAGCACCACTAAGGCGCCCTCGCTGACGCGGTAGTCCTTGCCGTACTGGCGCAGATGGAATTCCAGCGATTCCTCCGCCGCGCTCTGGATATTCATGTCGATCGTGGTGCGCGCCACCATCGAATGGATACCCGACTTCCGCGCGACGCGCTTGGCCTCCTCGAAGGCCCAGTCGAGGAAATAATCGGGGCTTTTCAAGTCACCGCGGTCGACGACGCTCGCCGGATGTAGCCGCGCCGACAGCACCTGGCCCTCGGTCATGAAGCCGCCCTGCACCAGATTGGTGAGCACCTCGTTGGCCCGCGCCCGCGCCGCCGGCAGGTTGATGTGCGGAGCGTATTTGGCCGGCGCCTTGAACAGGCCGGCGAGCATCGCCGCCTCGGCGAGCGTCAGGTCCTTGACGCCCTTGCCGAAATAGAAATCGGCGGCCGCGGTTATGCCGAAAGTGCCGCCGCCCATATAGGCGCGGTCGAGATAGAGCTGCAGGATTTCTTTCTTGGGCAGGTTCATTTCCAGCCACAATGACAAAAAGGCTTCCTTGACCTTGCGCTCGACGGTGCGCTCGTTGGACAGGAACAGGTTCTTGGCGAGCTGCTGGGTGATGGTCGAGCCGCCCTGGACGACGGAGTTGGCGCGCACGTTTTCCTGCATGGCCCGGAACAGGCCAAGGAAATCGATGCCGAAATGCGTGAAGAAACGGCGGTCCTCGGTTGCGAGCACGGCCTGGACGACGTGGTCCGGCATCTCGTCCACGGGAACCGAATCGCGCTGGATGATGCCGCGCTGGCCGATCTCGGTGCCGTAGCGGTCGACGAAGGTGACGGCGAAATCCTCCTGGGTGCGCCAGTCGCCGGCTGTTTCCTCGAAAGCGGGCAGCGCCAGCGCCAGCATGACCACTGAGCCGGCGGCGCCCAGCGTGAAGCCTTCGCTCAGGAGCTCGACCGGGCCGCGGCGCCAGCCGGTGACGCGGAAGCGGCGGAAGAAGATGGTGAGGTTTTCCCACGCGCGGCCCGCCAGGAACCCGGCTTCGTAGAGCGAGGAATCGATCCAGGCGTCGATGGCCAGCAGCCGGCCGGCCTTCGGCGCTCTCAGTCTTTTCGGTGCGTACGGATTTTCCATGCTTTTGTCCGGCGACGTCCCTCAAACAATCTGGAGAAGTATACGGGCGATTTCAGGGCGAGAAAATGCGTGATCGCTTCGGCGCCCGATGCTTCTCCCCGATTTTAGCACAACCACCAAGGGAAAAGGGCTCGGCCAGTGCGGCTTTGGAAAACAAGGTAAAGGTTGGTGAACTTCGCCCCTCACACGACGAAGAAATCGGCGTTTGTCATGGCAAGTCTTGTCGAGAGGGTCGCGAACTGGGTGGCAGAGGCCGCGCCGGTGCCGTCGCTGTCGTAGGAGAGTGCGCCGGTCGCGTTGTTGTAGATGGTGCGGTCGAGCGCATCGGCGGCGGCGGCACCGATGTGGAAGGCGCTTGCGGCAGCGCGCCGACGGCCAGCGTGGTCGAAGATGGTGTCGGCCGGCACCGATCAGTCGGTGATGGTGTTGATGTTGGTGGAGCCGAGGGCGGAGTTGAAGCGGAAGGTGTCGTTGCCGGTGCCGCCGGTCAGCGTGTCGCCGCCGGCGAGGCCGTTCAAGACATTGGCGCCGCCTTGCAGGAGCAGCCTTTCGACCGTCCCCAGCACGGTGGCCGAATTGGTCAGGTTGAAGGGGACAGGTCGAATAGACCGTGTCGGTGCCGGTGCCGCCCAGATACGCCTCGTCGACGATGTCGCCGGCATTGTCGACGATGTAATTGTCGTTGCCGCGGCGTCCGCGCAAGGTGTCGATGCCGGCACCGCCGTCGAGCTGGTTGACGCCGCTGTTGCCTTCCAAGATGTTGGCCAGCGCGTTGCCGGTGCCGTTGATGTTGGCGCTGCCGCTCAGGATCAGCCGCTCGACATCGCCCAGCGTGCCGGCCAGGCTGAAGCTGATCGACGACTGCACCGTGTCGGTGCCGCTGGAGCCGGCGATGCTCTCGTCGACGAAATCGCCGGCATTGTCGACGACATAGACGTCGTTGCCGCCAATGCCGCGCATCGTGTCGGCGCCGCCGGTGCCGTTGAGAACGTTGACGCCGGCGTTGCCGGTCAGGTGTCCTGATTGACGTTGGCGGTAAGCGTGGAAATGGCGCTGACGACGCCGTTCAGCGTGCCGACGCCGCCGATGATATCGGAATTGAAGCCGTTGGCGGTGAGCGTCACGTTGCCCGAAACGCTGCCGCCAGTCACCGATGCCAATGGGGCGGCGGGCGGGTTCCCGGGATCGAGATCGACGTCGCCGAGAAAGATCGAACCGAACGTCGTGAACGTAATATTGCGCGATGTAAGGACGTGGAGGCCGTTCACTTCGTCGCTCAGGCTGCCGATCTGGATGGAGCCGAAATTGCTGATGTTGATGCCGCCGGTGTTCGTTTCGGCCTCGAGCAGGGCGGACTGCGTTTCGATCGCGTTGCCGGGCGTGCCTATTCCGGTGCCGGCGCTCATGACCAGCGGCTCCGAAACGATGTCGGCACCGGCGTCTGCGCCGCTTTCGCTGATCGCTCCGTTCGAGACGAGGGTGACGGTGGCCGCCGTGTTGACCGGTCGATTCCCGATCGATCACCCTCGAGGCGCTGCCCATGGCTGGCGTGCCGAGAAGAGGTGACGGAAACGTGCAGCGGCGTGTCCATCCGCCCGATGGCCGGGCTTGCAATTCCGTTGCGCATTGCGACATTGAGTGCATGAGCACGCCCGCACAACCAGTGCGTCTGGTCCGCCCCGAAAAGAAACGGCGTCGAATACCCGTGGCGGTCATCATGGCGTTGAGTTTCGGCACGCTCGTGTTGCTGTCGGTCGGCGGCGTGCTGGCATTGTCGGTCGGCGCCAATGTTCGCAACACTTTCGACCTGCTCGGCGCCCAGTCGACGCTCCTGATCGATGCGATGGAGGATTCGCTGCGCGCCGAGATGGGACGCGCCGAGAGCGCGGTGGACGGCGTCGCGAAACTCTACGCCCAGGGCGAGTTCCAGATCGACGACGAGGCGATGTCGGCAGCACTTGCCGGTGCGCTGGCGGCAGCGCCGGGGGTGAACGCGATGCTGATCTGCACGCCCGATCTGATCTGCAGGGGGGCGGCGGTTGCCGGGGAGAACGACGAGTATCCTGCCGGGACGATCCGGAAACTCCCCGCCGAGACCGAGAAATCGCCGCAAGTCCGCGCCGTTCTTGAAGAGCGGCCAGCAGGTCGGCGGACGCCGGTGGGGCGCCTTCGTGGCCAACGAATACGGCCTGTTCGCCAATGTCTCGGCGCCGCTGGCACGCGATGGCGCCACGAAGGCCTGGGTGATCGCCGCGGTCGAATTGCAGAAATCTGTCCAAAATCACGCAGGAACTGTCGTCGCGCTTCGGCACGCATGCCTTCATTCTGGATGGCGACGGATCCATCCTGGCGGACCAGCGGCTGGCCGATCCGGATGCGCTGAAGAACGGCATCCTGCCGCTGACGCCGCTCGCCAATTTCGGCGATCCGGTTCTCGCCGGATATGAGGCGCGCAAACCGGAAGCGGAGTTCAGCACGCAGCGTACCCGCGATATCGAGGTTGCCGAAATCCAGGTTGAGGACAAGGACGGTTCGACGTCATGGGACGGAGAGAACACTTACGTCGCCATTACCCGCGAGATCACCGGCTATGGCGACCAGCCGTGGACGCTCGGCGCATATTTCAAGACCAGCCAGATCGGTGACGAGATCGAGCGCGTCATGGGATCGGCCATGCTTGGACTTGGGGCGATGGCGGTGGCGGTCATCGTCGCGATCCTGCTCGGCAAGCGGCTGTCGCGCCCGATCCAGGCGATTGCCGGCCACGCCACGCGCGTCGCCGATTTCGACCTCGACGGCGTGACGCCGCTGCCGCGCAGCAGGGTGCACGGAGCTGGACGACCAGGCCTCGGCCTTCAACGCCATGCTGATCGGCCTGCGGGCATTCTCGACCTATATTCCGCGCTCGCTGGTGGCCAAGCTGGTGCGCACCGGGGAGGTCGGCATCGCCGAACCGCGCGAGGCGGTCGTCACCGTCATGTTCACCGACATCGCCGGCTTCACCACGCTGTCGGAGCAGATGGACGCCGCCGCCGCGGCGAGGCTGCTGAACCACCACTTCGCGATCCTGTGCGGCGCGGTCGACGCACATGGCGGCACCGTCGACAAGTTCTCTGGGCGACGGCATGCTGGCGTTCTTCGGCGCGCCGGACCGTCTGAAGGGCCATGCCGCCGCAGCCGTCCGCGCCGCCGCGGCGATCCGCGAGGAGCTGGAGAAGGACAATCTGGAAGCGGCCGGCGAAGGCCGGCCTCCGCTTCATGTCCGCATCGGCATCCACACGGGCTCCGTCATCGTCGGCAACATCGGCGCATCCGACCGCGTCAACTATACGATCGTCGGCGACACCGTGAACGTCAGCCAGCGGCTGCAGGACCTCGGCAAGCAGCTCGAACCGGGCGCCACCGCGGCAATCGCCATTTCCGGCGAGACCGCGTCGCGGCTCGACGAAAGGTTCGAAACGATCCCGGCGGGCAAGCACAGGCTGCGCGGCCGCGGCGAGGCGACGGAGGTGTTCCGGGTTGGCGAAGTCGCGCCGTCAGCGGCGCAGCATCTTGACCTTCAGCAGGCCAAGGCGGGTTGAGGGGCGGGGTAACGCCGGGCAGCCGGAGACGCTTGCCCTGGCGAGAGACCGCGAAAATCCCGTAGCCAAAAAACGAGGGTAGAGTTGTCGGGAGCAGCGGCGCTCGTTCGTCCTCCGGATGCAAAGTGGCAAGAACCGGATGCCTGACCATGAGAAAAATCATTGAAATCAATCACGTCGCTCCTGACAGCGTCATGCAATCGCCGGGAGCCTCACGATGACCCCCACCATTACCGCCTTTGAACGGTCACCCGACGGCGGCAAGGGTCTGGCGCGTGACATGCGCGTTCGCTGGGCGCTCGAAGAAGTGGGCCAGCCCTACGACGTCCGTCTTGTTTCGTTCAGGGAGATGAAGGAGCCCGCGCATCTCGCGCTTCATCCCTTCGGGCAGATCCCAACCTATGAAGAAGGCGATCTCGCTTTGTTCGAAGTCTGGGGCGATCGTGTTCCATATCGCCGAGCGCCATGCGGGCCTGCTGCCGGACGACGCGAATGCCCGGGCGCGCGCGATCACATGGATGTTTGCCGCGCTGAGCACGGTGGAGCCGCCGATACTTGAGTGCGAGACAGTCAGGATTCGGAGGGCGGCAAGCCTTGGTTCGAACAGCGCCTGCCGCTCGTCATGGATCGTATCCGTGACCAGCTGCGCGAACTTTCCGTTCGGCTTGGCGATGCCGACTGGCTCAACGGCGCGTTCAGCGTCGGAGACCTGATGATGGTGATGTGCTGCGCAGGCTGCGTCGATCGGGTAATGCTGGAGGAATATCCGAACCTCGCCGCCTACGTCGCTCGCGGCGAAGCGCGGCCAGCTTTCAAGCGTGCATACGACGCTCAAAGGGCGGTCTTCACTGCAGCATCGACCGGCGGGTGAGTGCGTTCCCGACAAGTTTTGCATATGGATAGGAATTTATTCTTGACACCGTGACGGTGGTCTGGTAGGTTGTTGTTATCGTCCGGAAAGTGTGGGTGGCGAGGCGGATGACGGGTTTTCCGGGTTAACGCCGCGCCATGTTCATCCCATGCCGAGACCTTCTCCCGTGAAAGGTCTTACGGTCTTCTTCTCATAAAGCAGGGGAAGGGCGGCGACAAATCAATCTCCTTCCGGAGTTTCCCGACATGTATCGATATGTGAGCCTGGAGCGCTGGGCCGACTTCGCGCGCTACGCGAAGGCGAGGCGCCGACCTTTCCGCGGCTGGCAGCGGCGGCCGACCTGAACGTGACGACGGTCCGCGACCACGCCAGCCGCCACAACTGGGCCAAGCAGCCTTTCCAGAGCCGCAAGCAGCGGGACGCATGGGCCGGGCGCGGGCGGGGCGTGGCGGCGCTGGCGGCGGGCGAGGTAACGACGCCCGACCTTACTGAACTGGAGGCGCTGACGCGGCCCGAAGACCAGATCGCCTGGCTCGGCGCATACCTGGTGCGGGCGCTGGCGAAGCTGATCGCCTCGAGGCGCTTTACGGCAATCTACTTCTGGCCGGAAACGCCTATGTCGAACTGATCGGTCCTTCGACAGGCTCAGGACAGGCCCCTTCGACAGGCTCAGGACTGGCCGCGCGTGCAGCCGAGGCGACCCCTCTGGCATCTCCCCCGCGAGGGGGGGAGATGCCGGGCGAACTGCATCTACTCAGACCCGACCGTGTCACTGTGCCGACCGACGCAAGCGGCTGGCCGACCGGGCTGGAATATCGCGAAGGCGGCACGCGGCGAAGGATCGGGCTCGGTCCTTCGGCCCCTTCGACAGGCTCCCTTTCGATAAGCCCAGGAGGAGGGGCGCTGCACCTGACGTTCTTTCACCCGATCGACGACCACTACGGGTTCCCGCCTCTCGAAGCAGCACTGATCGCGCTCGATACGCATAACGCCGCCGGACGCGGGAACAAGGCGCTGTTCGACAATTCGGCGCGGCCATCGGGTGCGCTGGTCTTCGCGCCGAAGGAGGGCGGCACTCTCTCCGACGAACAATTCGACCGGCGGAAGAGCGGAAATGGAAGAGGGCTATTCCGGCGCCATGCGCGCGGGCCGGCCGCTGCTGCTCGAAGGCGGGCTCGACTGAAAGGCGATGAGCCTGACGCCGAAGGACATGGATTTCATCGAGGCGAAGAACTCCGCCAGGCGCGACATAGGACTGGCCTTCGGCGTGCCGCCGATGCTGCTCGGCATTCCGGGCGACAACACCTATGCCAATTACCAGGAGGCCAACCGCGCCTTCTACCGGCGACGATCCTGCCGCTGATCGCCCGCACCGCCAAGGAGTTCCGGCCTGGCTGTCGCTGGTGTTCGGCGAGGAATTTGCGGCTGTGGTTCGACGCCGACCAGATCGAAGGGATTGCGGCCGAGCGCGACGCGCTGTGGGCGAGAGTGGGAGCGGCAAGCTTCCTGAGCGATGACGAGAAGCGGCAAGCGGTGGGGTACGGGGGAGTGAGTAGTGAGTAGTGAGTAGTGAGCAGTGAGTAGTGAATAGTGAATAGTGAATAGGGAAGATATGACCCACATCGTTCTCTATACTTTGCACTCGCCAATCACTGCCCACTGATAACTACTCACTATTCGCTACTTCTCCCTCCTGAAACAAACAAATGACCGATCTCAACGAAACCGCCTGGCTGTGGGCGGCAAAGGGGGCGGGCGCGGTCGCGGGTTCGGCCGTGTCGCTCGCCTACATCCTGCCCAGCGGCCGCCGCGACGCGGCACTCCGGTTCGCAATGGGTGTTGTTTGCGGACTGGTTTTCGGCGGCACCGCCGGACTGAAGATCGCGACTGAACTCGGCATCGCCAGGACGATCGGCAGCATCGAACTGATGCTGATGGGATCGGCCGTGGCGAGCCTTTGCGCATGGTGGGCGCTGGGTTTCCTGGCGCGCGCTTTCGAAAGGTGGCGGGTGGGCATGGTCAAAGGAGCGAAGGGAAAGCGATGAACGCTGACTGGATCACCCGCCTGTGCGAGCGGAAATTTGTCGATGTCGTCTTCGACGGAACTGGAATCCAACGGATCTTTCTCGGGCTACGCCAGCCTTTTTGGACGCGTCGATCTCGGCCGCGACGTGGTCGAGCGCGGGGCTTTCGCCAAGTCGCTGAGAACGCGAGGCGCCGCCGGCATCCGCATGCTGTTCCAGCACGATCCGAACCAGCCGATCGGCACCTGGACGGAAATCCGGGAAGATGCCCGCGGGCTGTTCGTGCGGGGCAAACTGACGGAAGGCGTCAGCCGCTCGCGGGAGGTCCTGAACCTGATGCGCGGCGGCGCGCTGGATGGGCTGTCCATCGGTTTCCGCGCGGTGAAGGCGAAGAACGACGGAGCCGCCGGGGTGCGGCGGATTCTCGAAGCTGACCTCTGGGAGATTTCGGTGGTGACGTTCCCGATGATGCCCGATGCGCGCGTCCAGCGCATCAAGGGTTTCGGGCGCGGACGCACGCTGCCGACGACGCGCGAATTCGAACGCTGGCTCACGCGGGATGCGGGGCTGACGCGCAGCGACGCCAGGGCGGTCATCGCCAAGGGCTTCGCCAACCTCGTCCGCGAGCGGGACGCCGCGAGGAGCACGCCGGAGGGCATCGTAGCGATGATCCGCGCGGCGACACGCATGATCAACGGAAAGGATTTTTCGAATGGCGGGCGATAGCGGGCGGCGAGGGGTTCGACTGGTATTATGCGACGCAGGCCGCGCGCGAGGCGCGGCAACGCTCGCCGATCGCCGACGGTGCGTACGGCAAGCCGTGGACGTATCGCGACAAGGATATCGCCGGCTGGTGGTCGAACCTTCACTACGATCGCATCGGCGGGTCGGAAGCCGCGCAGGCGACCGCCTGGGTTCCACAGTCGAAGCCGATCTGGTTCACCGAACTGGGCTGTCCGGCGGCAGACAAGGGACCAATCAGCCGAACGTCTTTCCCGACTGGGAATCGCCCGCAAGCAGCGCGCCATATTTCTCCAACGGAGGTATCGCAACTGAGTACCGCGGCCGGCTGGGGCATTCCGGCCAAACGGCGGCTGAAACTAGGGCAGTAGGGGAGTAGGCAGTAGGGCAGTCAGGAAGACGCTGCACTGAGCGCGCCGCCTGTTGCCTCACTGCCCTACTGCCTAATTTCCGCACTCCCTCAAGACGAAAGGACGACAAACATGACCGAAACAAAACCCTGGCACCTTTCGCGGACGATCTGGGCGTCGCTCATCACGGTCGCAACAGCGTTGGCCGGAATCCTCGGGCTGCCGGTTGAAGGGCTGGACAATTCCGCCTTGACCGATACGTTGCTCCAGGCGGTGGCGGCTATCGCCGGGCTGGTTGCGATTTTCGGCAGGCTGTCGGCAAGGAACCGCATCGGCTGAATGGAGGATGTCGTTCGGCATTTTCGCAAAACCCGCATAAGCAGCAAGAATTGTGGCCCAAGTTTATATTCAGTATTTCTAATGTACTGTTCATTTAACGTTCAGAAGCGATCCGCTAGAAGAGCGTCATGAAAGGATTTCGCTCAGTGCTTCGATCTGCAGTCATCGCTTTTTCCGGATTGGCATTTTTCGCCTCGCAAGCGGGCGCGACACCTGTCGTCCCTCTCGAGGCCGGGAACATGCTCGTCCGGGTGCAGAGCGATTGTTATGCGATCGGCGAGCAGATCGCGGCGCAGAACGGCGGCACGCTGGCCAAGGCTTCGCCATCCAGCCAAGGCGGGCAACCGGTCTGCGTGATCGTCATCCTTGTGCCGGGCAAGGACGGGGAAAGACCGCGCCGCGTCCAGATGGTGGTGCCGCAGAACTGATCGGGCCGTTTCACATGGCTCTGCTTTTCGCCTATATCTCCGATCAGTTTCTGACAGCCCGAATGTGATTCCATGCGGATACTCGTCGTCGAGGATGACAAGGACTTGAACCGTCAGATCTCGGATTCGCTGGCCGACGCCGGATACGTCGTCGACCGTGCATACGATGGCGAAGAGGGATATTTTCTCGGCGATACCGAACCTTATGACGCGGTGGTGCTGGACATCGGCCTGCCTCAGATGGATGGCATCAGCGTCGTCGAGCGGTGGCGCCGCGCCGGCCGGAAAATGCCGGTGCTCATCCTGACCGCGCGGGATCGCTGGAGTGACAAGGTGTCGGGCATCGACGCCGGCGCCGACGATTATGTGACCAAGCCGTTCCATATCGAGGAGGTGCTGGCGCGGGTGAGGGCGCTGATCCGCCGCGCCGCCGGCCATGCTTCCTCGGAGCTTACCTGCGGACCGCTGCGGCTCGACACCAAGGCGTCGAAGGCCGATGTCAACGGCGCGCCGCTGAAACTCACATCCCATGAATTTCGCCTGCTCGCCTACCTGATGCACCACATGGGCGAGGTGGTTTCGCGGACCGAACTCGTGGAGCACCTCTACGATCAGGATTTCGACCGCGATTCCAACACGATCGAAGTGTTCGTCGGCCGGCTGCGCAAGAAGATGGGCATCGACATGATCGAGACCGTGCGCGGCATGGGCTATCGCATGCGCGAGCCGGGAGCGTGAGGCGGAAGCCGGCTCAAACCGGTTCTTTTCGTCATAGCCGGGTCGCGGCGTGACACTCGTTCCGCGCTCGCTGGCTCTTCGCATCATCGCGCTGTCGACGATTTGGGCGATCGTCACGCTGATCGTCATCTCGACGATCATCAGCACGCTTTATCGCCAGGCCAGCGAACGGGGGTTCAACAGCCTGCTTTCGGCGCATCTTTTCAACCTGATCAGTTCGGTCGGCGTCTCCGAAAACGGCGCCCTGACCGGCAGTGTCGACCTTGGCGATCTGCGGTTCTCCGAACCCAACTCCGGCTGGTACTGGGCTGTGGAGCCCGTTTCCGGCGGGCTGACGGGCCAGATGCGCTCCCTGTCGATGACCGAGGCGATCCCGTCGCCGTCGGCGGCCGAAGCGCCCTTCAATTCCGAATTCCAGCGCGTTACCAGACCGACGGCATCGCCGGCGAGCAATTGCAGGTTTTCGAGAGCGAGTTCGTTCTCGATGCGCAAAACCGCGTCGCCCGTTTCCGGGTGATGGGCAACAGGACCGAACTGGAGAACGAGATCGGCGCGTTCCAGGGCAGGCTCTTCAGCTACCTATCGATCTTCGGCGTGGGCATGGTCGCCATAAATGCCGTCGCCATCATGCTTGGCCTGCGTCCGCTGGCGAGGGTGCGCGATGCGTTGTCAAAGGTTCGCGAGGGGACGGCGACGCGGCTCGATGGCGCGTTTCCGGCCGAAATCGAACCGCTCGCCAACGAAACCAACGCGCTGATCGAAAACAACAAACGCATCGTCGAACGCGCGCGAACGCAGGTCGGCAACCTGGCGCATTCGCTGAAAACGCCGCTGGCGGTGCTGCTCAACGAATCGCGCATCATCGGCGGTGAAAAGGGCAAGCTGATCGAGGTGCAGGCCTCCGCCATGCAGCAGCAGCTCGAGCATTATCTGCAGCGCGCCCGTATCGCGGCGCAACGCGACAGCGTCGTCTACCGGACGCCGCTGTCGCCATCCCTGAAACGGATCGTTCGGGTGATGGAAAAGCTGAACCCCAGGACACGGGTGACGCTCGACCTGCCTGCTGAGGAAATTTTGTTTGCAGGCGAGCGCGAGGATTTCGAGGAGATTGTCGGCAACCTTCTGGAAAACGCGATGAAATGGGGGCGTAGCGTCGTTTTGGTCTCGGCCGGGACGATAGAGGGACCCGGCCCAGGCCCGGGCATGTTCGAACTGGCGATCGAGGATGACGGTCCCGGAATCCCCGAAGACAAGGCGCGCGAGGCGTTGAAGCGCGGCAAGCGTCTGGACGAGACGAAGCCCGGAACCGGCCTCGGTCTCGCGATCGTATCGGACCTGGTCAACGAATATGGTGGAAAATTGGGATTGGAGCGCTCGAACTCTCGGCGGGTTGAAGGCGAGTGTCCAACTGCGCATGGCGCACTGACAGGTTGGTACATGGACGAGTATCGCGCAGGCCAAAATTCGGCCAAATATGGACCCTATGCGGACGCCAACGATTTGCCTGGCCAAAAATGCCAACACTCTCCGGTGACAAGATGAAGATTTATATGGCTTTTTTGGCCTGCGTGCTTGCCGCGACGGGGTGCGCTTCGAGAAGCGGCGAGAGGCCGTCGCCGGCACCGGCGCGGTCGCAGTCCTCGAGCCGGGTTCTGAGAAGGTGGCTGCAGCGATCATCAGCGCGATGGGCGGCGGCCTTGTCGGCGGTACGATCGGAGACGACCTCAGCCGTGGCGAGCGCCGGATCGCACTGGAGGCCGAGTACAGGGCGTTGGAATACACGCCGAACCGCCAGCCGGTGGTCTGGGGAGACAAGCCAGACGGCCACTATGGCGAAGTCGTCGCCGCCGCACCCTATCGGGTCGGCTCGCAGGATTGCCGCCAATACGCCCACACCGTTTATACCGGCGGGCAGCCGAAAAGGGCGCGCGGCACGGCGTGCCGCAACGCCGACGGAAGCTGGACGCCGCTGACCTAGTGGTCAAAGTCTAACTCTTGGTACCGGAGTTGTTAGTACGCTCAGTGCGCTGTGAGCCGAAGTTCGGTGCGCCCGCCGAGTGCCAACCTCTGCGCGTCAATTCGTGCTAAT
Organism: uncultured Alphaproteobacteria bacterium; assembly: GCA_963763895.1. GTDB lineage: Bacteria > Pseudomonadota > Alphaproteobacteria > Rhizobiales > Rhizobiaceae > Neomesorhizobium. Next base: position 66,024 of record CAVXQC010000001.1, read on the forward strand.
ATTGGCCGATTGGAAGGCCTTGGAAATGCTCTACCGTTTCGTCAACCTGCACCCACTTATGTTTCGATTGCTCGAATACTGATATGGCGGGTGGCGCGAAGGCCGGGTCGGCAAATGAACCTACCCCCCACCCCGATCACGGACGGCGAAACATCGGCCTTCCAATAGACGGTCGAGCCGCAAGTTGGGCAAAAATGCATTCTGACCTTGCGACCGCTCTCGGCAGTACGAATGAATTCTGTAGACGCTCCGGAAATTTCGACACAGTCAATCGAGTAGAACGCATTCGCGCTGAACGGCACACCCGTTCTTCGCTGGCAAGCGAAACAGTGACACAGCGCAGTCAATTGTGGCGGTTCGCTAAGCATCAGTCTAAGAGCGCCGCAGGCGCATTGGGCGTTGGCCATGAACTCCTCCGCTTGCACGGTGAGATTAAGTTGGATTAAGGGCTGAAGCGCAGGCCCGAACCGCAATTCATTGCGGTGGGCGATGCGAAGGGGAAGAGACCTGATACAATTCAGGCTCACAGAAGCTCGAACGTAGATCGCGGAAATGCCGAAGTCTAGTGGAAATCCATCTGACCGCTTAGGGTCGGAACAGGGGGCTTCCGACGCCGGCTCGGCCTGACCTCAATCTCAACGGTCCTCGTTTGCGGCAGGTCAATGAAATAGCGGTCGGTTCTCGTCAATTGGCCGCATTGGCATGGATATCCTCTGTGGCTAATGAGGTCATATGCTGTTCTGGACCGTTGCCGCGCTTCTGACTCTGGCCGCCTGCCTGGCGGTGCTGGTACCGCTGGTGCGCCGCCCAGGCGCCGAGGTTGCCAGCAAAAGTCATGACCTGGAAGTCTATCGCGACCAGCTTGGCGAGGTTGATCGGGATGCTTCGCGCGGACTGATCGGTGCTGTCGAGGCAGAGCAGGCGCGCGCCGAGATCGGCCGCCGCATCCTGCGGCTCGAGGAGGCGGCCGGCAAACCGCCCAAGGGGCTGTCGCGATTGCCGATGCGTGCCGTCGGCATGACCGCCGTGCTTGCCGTGCCCTTGGTCGCCTGGGGTCTTTACGGTCTGCTCGGCTCGCCCAACCTGCCGTCTCAGCCGCTGCAGGAAAGACTGGCGAAAAACCCGGCCGACAGCACAGTCGACGAACTGGTGGCCCGAGCGGAGGCGCATCTTGCCGCTAACCCCCAGGACGGCCGTGGCTGGGATGTGCTGGCGCCGATCTATCTCCGCATCGGACGGGGAAACGACGCCGTCATCGCCTACCGCAACGCGATTGCGATCAACGGTTCCAGCGCGGGTCGCGAGAGCGGGCTTGGCGAGGCAATCGCCATGGCCGGCGGCGGCATGGTCTCGGCGGAAGCGGAGGCGGCTTTCCGGCGGGCGCTGGCGCTGGAGGCCGGCAATCCCAAGGCACAATTCTACCTGGCGAGTGCCCTGGTCCAGGAGGGCAAGCCCGGCGAGGCCGCCGAGGCATGGCGGGCGATGCTTGCCGACCTTCCCGCCGACTCGCCGTGGAGATTGCCGACCGAGCAGGCGATAGCAGAGGCTGAACGCCGCATGACCGCTGCCGCCGGGGACGCGCCAACCGGCCCGAGCCAGGAACAGATGGACGCGGCGGCGGAAATGTCGCCGCAGGACCGTGCCGCTATGATTGAAGCGATGGTCGCTCAGCTCGATGAAAAGTTGAGGGGGAACCCGCATGACACGGAAGGATGGCGCCGCCTCGTGCGTTCGCATCAGGTGCTTGGCAATGAAGCCGCCGCCCGTGACGCGCTTCAGCGCGGTATCGCTGCGCTGGGGGCGGGCAGCGAGGAAGCCAGGGGCCTGGAGGCGTTTGCCGCCTCGCTCGGGCTTGCGAAGACGGAGTAGCAGGTGACGAGGAAACAGAAACGACTGGCGGTTATCGGCGGTGCGCTCGGCTTTCTCGGTCTTGCGACGGCACTGACATTCTATGCGCTCGGCCAGAAGACTTCGTATTTCTACATGCCCGCCGACCTGCAACAGGCATCGGTGGCGCCGGGTGAGCGGATCCGGCTCGGCGGCCTGGTGGAAAAGGGCACGATCGTGCGCGGGCAGGGGACCGAAGTGGCGTTTTCGGTGACCGACAAGGAAAAATCGGTGAAGGTGGTGTTCAGCGGCCTGCTTCCCGATCTCTTTCGCGATGAGCAGGGCGTCATCACCGAAGGCACCTTCCGGCCGGACGGGGTTTTCGTGGCCGACACCGTGCTTGCCAAGCACGACGAGACCTATATGCCGAAGGAGGTGGCCGACAGCCTGAGGGCCAAGGGCGTCTGGCAGGAGAATTAGAATGATTGTCGAGACCGGTCATTTCGCGCTCGTCCTGGCTTTTGCGCTGGCTTTGATCCAGTCGAGCGTGCCGCTGATCGGCGCCCGCACCGGCAACGAGCGGATGATGGCGGTCGGCGGACCCGCTGCGATAACCGGCTTTGCGTTGATCGCGCTGTCATTCGCCGCGCTGACGGCAGCCTATGTGCAGTCGGATTTTTCCGTCGAGAACGTCTGGGAGAACTCGCATTCGCTGAAGCCGATGCTGTTCAAGGTCACCGGCACCTGGGGCAATCACGAAGGATCGATGCTGCTTTGGGTGCTGATCCTCACCTTCTTCGGCGCGCTGGTGGCAGCGTTCGGCGGCAATCTGCCCGGCCTCGCTGCGCGCCAACGTGCTGGCCGTGCAGGGCTGGATCGGCGCTGCCTTCCTGCTGTTCATGCTGGCTACTTCCAACCCGTTCGCGCGGCTGACGCCGGCGCCGTTCGAGGGCCGCGACCTCAACCCGATCCTGCAGGATATCGGCCTCGCCATCCATCCGCCGATGCTCTACCTCGGCTATGTCGGCTTCTCCGTCTGCTTCTCGTTCGCGGTGGCGGCACTGATCGAGGGGCGCATCGATGCGGCCTGGGCGCGCTGGGTGCGGCCATGGACGCTGGCCGCCTGGATGTTCCTGACCGGCGGCATCGCGATGGGCTCCTACTGGGCCTATTACGAGCTCGGCTGGGGCGGCTTCTGGTTCTGGGACCCGGTCGAGAATGCCTCGTTCATGCCGTGGCTGGCCGGCACGGCGCTGCTTCATTCGGCGCTGGTGATGGAAAAGCGCTCGGCGCTGAAGATCTGGACGATCCTGCTCGCCATCCTGACCTTCTCGCTGTCGCTGCTCGGCACCTTCCTGGTGCGCTCCGGCGTGCTGACATCCGTGCATGCCTTCGCCACCGACCCGACCGCGGCGTGTTCATCCTCGCGCATCCTGACGCGTCTTCATCGGCGGCTCGCTGGCGCTGTTTGCGCTTCGCGCGGCACCTCGCTCACCGCCGGCGGCGTCTTCCACCCGATTTCGCGCGAAGGCGCGCTGGTCCTCAACAACCTGTTCCTGACCACCGCCGCCGCGACGGTGCTCATCGGCACGCTCTATCCGCTGGTCGTCGAGGCGGTGACCGGCGACAAGATCTCGGTCGGCGCGCCGTTCTTCAACCTGACCTTCGGCCCGCTGATGATCCCGCTGCTGGCGATCGTGCCGTTCGGGCCGATGCTCGCCTGGAAGCGCGGCGATGTGCTTCGGTGCGGCGCAGCGGCTGATGGCGGCATTCGGCGGCGCGTTGCTGGCGGTTTTGGTGGTGCTGCTTTTCGTCGACGGAGCTTCGGTGTTCGCGGCTCTCGGCGCCGGGCTGGCGGTCTGGCTGATCCTCGGCGCGCTGACCGACATCGCGCTGAAATCGGCGCTTCGGCAGCGTGCAGCCGGCGATTGCGCTGCGCCGGCTCGTCGGCCTGCCGCGCTCGGTGTTCGGCACGGCGCTCGCGCATCTTGGCCTCGGGCTGACCGTGCTCGGCATCGTCGGCGTCGTTTCGCTGGAGGCGGAAAGGATCCTCACCATGCGGCCCGGCGAGACGATGGAGATTTCCGGCTATACGCTGCGTTTCGAGGGCATCCAGCCGTTCAAGGGGCCGAACTACACCGAAGACCGCGGTCGTTTCGTGCTGACCGGACGCGGCGGAGCGGCGCTCGGCGAGATCGTCTCGGCCAAGCGCTTCTATCCGGTGCGGCAGATGCCGACCACCGAGGCCGGCATCAAGACGCTCGGGCTCAGCCAGCTCTATGTTTCGCTGGGCGACGCAACGCCGGATGGCGGCGTGGTCGTGCGCGTCTGGTGGAAGCCGCTGGTGACGCTGATCTGGCTGGGCGGCCTGGTGATGATGATCGGCCGGCGTGACCTCGCTGATGGACCGGCGGCTGCGTGTCGGCGCGCCCGCCGCGACGCGGCAGGCCGGCTGCCGCAAACCGGGCTCGAGCGCGCCGTGAACAGGAAGCGCCTTGCGGTCTGCGGCTGCCGCGCTGTTTCGCGATCCTTGCGGCCGGCCTGGCGCATGCCGTGCAGCCCGGACGAGGTGCTTGCCGATCCGGCGCTCGAAGCACGCGCGCGGGCGCTGTCGGCGGAACTGCGCTGCATGGTCTGCCAGAACCAGTCGATCGACGATTCCGACGCCGAGCTCGCCCGCGACCTCAGGATACTGGTGCGCGATCGGCTGAAGGCCGGCGACACCGACGCCGAGGTGATGGACTATCGTCGTCTCGCGCTATGGCGAGTTCGTGCTTTTGAAGCCGCGCTTCAACATGCGCAACGCGCTGCTGTGGGGCACGCCGATCATTTTGCTGCTGGCTGGCGGCGTTTTTGTCAGTGTTGCGGCGCGGTCGAGAAGGCGCGCCGAAGCCAATCTGTCGGAAGAGGAAAAAGCGGCACTCGACCGAATTCTGGAAGAGAACGGGAAATGATCAGTCTTCGGCGGACTGTCCGCCGTCTCCCGGATCCCTTGCGATGCGGAGCACCGAGCCGTCTGCCCTGGTGACCTCGATGATCGTCTCGACGCGCACCAGGCGCCGGTCGAGGTCGCGCACTGTCGGCCGCCAAGCGTATCGATAGTTTTGCGTCAAGCGCACCGACCTTGGCTGGTGAGTTCGATGACGCAGTCTGGAGCGCGGTCAGAATAGTCGCTAAATGCGCTCACGTCGCGTTTCCGATCGAAGTTCTTCGATGGTCAGCGGCGATATTGGCGCGGGCGCTTGATCGAGCGCTGCAGAAGCCGCTCTCGGCTGGCCACGCTGGAACTCTCTTCCGCCAGCGCGGCAAGCTGTTCGAGTTCCCGCGCCTCTTCCGGATCGTAGGCATCGACCGAGCGGCGAACGAACTCGCCCACCGATATGCCGGTCTCCCGCGCCTTCTTCTCCAGCAACGACTTCTCGGTCGGGGTCATCAGGGTGATCACCCTTTCCGTAACAGGCTCCCGCGCAGTGTCCATTGCCTCGCATCCTTACTATGTGCAGGACATGAACATAAGGCGATTAGCTGCCGACTTCAACTCCGATGCGACTCCGGCCCAGTGGATCGACGGGACTCTCATCTTCACCGAGTCTCCGCTACCCTCAACTCGAACACCGCCTGCGGCTCGGCAAATCCCTTGAGCTGTGCCGGCCGAGATCGCGTGATCATCTCCGGCGGGAGCGCGGTGGCGACATCGGCCGAGCAGACGGCCTTTCTTGTCGAGCAGTTTGGCCGCGGTTTCGAGGCGGCTGACATAGTTCACCGTCGGGCCGACCACAGTGAAGTCGAGCCGGTCGAGACTGCCGATATTGCCGTAGACGACGGGACCTGACATGGATCGCGGCGACGAAGGGCCTGTCCAGAGACGGCGGGTTGCTCGAAGGCCTGGACGATGCTGCGGGCTGCGCGCATGCATGCCTCCTGCCGTCCAAGCTCTTCCGCCGAGAAGACGGAAAGCACGCCGTCGCCGATAAATTTGAGCACGTCTCCGCCCTCCGAGCGCACCGCGTCGACGACGACCTCGAAATACTTCCCAGACTGTCGAGCAGGGCTTCGGGCGCCAGCCGTTCCGACAGGCCGGTAAAATCGCGCAGATCAGTGACGAGCACGGCCGCTTCGATCTCCGTCGTCTGTCCGCGCCGGAAAGCGCCCTTGCCGATGCGGTCGGCGGGACCCGCGCCAAGATAGACCTCCAGCAGGCTCGCCATCGAATGGCGCATGGCGGCGGGCTCCAGCGCAGCGGCGATCGCCGGAGCCAATGCCTCGATCAGCTGCCATTTCCCGCTCAAGAAAGCCGCCGGGGCGGTCGGTGGTGAAGGCGCCGACCTGCACCGACCCGTCGCCATATTCGATGGGCAGGGCCAGATAGCCGGTGCTGCCCGCCGCGGCCACTTCGAAGAGGACAGGGTGGTCGCGGCCGGCGACGAGGTGCTCCAGCGAATGCCGGAAGCTCGTCCTGGTTTGCGATGACGTGTTCGAACGGGCTGCCCTTGTACGAACCCGTCGCGAGCATGCCGCGCGGCACGCTGTAGAGTTCGGTGCCGCCCTCGCGGGTCCAGATGACACCCCAGGCGGCAGTCAGCGGATTGGCGACCGACTGGCCGATGCGCACGCGCTTGAGCGGAATGCCGGCGCGGACCAGCCGCTCGGTCAGGCCGCCGACGATTTCTTCAGGAGCTTCCGTGCCGCCGGGCCGGGCCGATCAGCCAGGTCGAAATATCCGGCCTGAACCGCCGCGGGGTATTCTGTTTCTGCCACATGCTTCATCCAGCGGAGTTGCTCGGCTTGGCGCCCGGCAATATTCTATGCCGCAGCGCATTGTGAAGGAAAGTTCCGGCTGCCAACGGGCAGGGCGAGTGCATCGCCGATTCTCGACGCATCGTTGCCGCATACCGCAGCGCTCAACATTACGAAAGTTTCATCAACCGGAAAGGCGCGGTAATGTGAGCGCTCTCTATCTCTTGTCCCAGAGGATGCGAACCTCCCGCGCATTCCTTGGAATTTCTTCCAGCGAAGAGGACAACGAGAAAAATGTCTACCTCCCCAAATTCACTGTTCAAGTCCCGCAGCCGCCTGCTGGCGGCCGCGGCATCGGTGGCGATCGCCGGCGCCGTCGGCCTTGGCGCCGTCACCACCGGCACGGTTCCCGTGTTTGCCGAGGCGGTGCGTGTCGACGGCCCGCAGGCGCCGGGTTTCGCCGATGTCGTGCAGCGCGTCTCGCCGGCCGTCGTCAGCGTCCGCGTCAAGGCGAAGAGTCGAGCCCGCCGCCGACGATGGCGCGCAGATGTTCTCGACGCCTCCCGGACTTCGAAGATCTTCCCGACGACCATCCGATGAAGCGTTTCTTCCGCGAGTTCCGCGGCGACCGTGAGTTCCGCGGCGACGAGGGGCCCTCGTTTCGAGCGCCGCGAGCGTGGTCCTCGCCCGGTTTCGCAGGGCTCCGGCTTCTTCATCTCCGAGGACGGCTATCTCGTCACCAACAACCACGTCGTCGAAGGCGGCTCCGAGTTCACCGTCGTCATGGACGATGGCGCCGAACTCGACGCCAAGCTGATCGGCACCGATCCGCGCACCGACCTCGCCGTTCTGAAGGTCGATGACAGCCGCAAGTTCACCTATGTCGACTTCGCCGACGACACAAAGGTTCGCGTCGGCGACTGGGTCGTCGCCGTCGGCAATCCGTTCGGCCTCGGCGGCACCGTGACCGCCGGCATCGTTTCGGCGCGCGGCCGCGACATCGGCGCCGGCCCCTATGACGACTTCATCCAGATCGACGCGGCGGTGAACCGCGGCAACTCGGGCGGCCCGGCCTTCAACCTGAACGGCGAGGTGGTCGGCATCAACACCGCGATCTTCTCGCCGTCGGGCGGCAGTGTCGGCATCGCCTTCGCCATTCCGTCCTCGACCGCGAAGCAGGTCGTCGGCGATCTGATGAAGGACGGCAGCGTTCAGCGCGGCTTCCTTGGCGTGCAGATCCAGCCGGTCAACGCCGACATCGCCGAATTGCTCGGCCTGACCGGCACCAAGGGCGCGCTCGTCTCGCAGGCGGAAGCCGGCAGCCCGGCCAACAAGGCCGGCATCATCGCCGGCGACGTCATCACCGCCGTCGACGGCAAGGAGGTCGCCTCGCCCAAGGAGCTTTCGCGCCTGATCGGCGGCATGGAACCGGGCAAGCCGGTCGACATCACCGTCTGGCGCGAACGGCAAGTCCGAGACCTTCAAGGTCGATCTCGGCGAACTGCCGGGCTCCGACAAGCAGGCTGCCTTGCAGCAGAACGACAACGACGCGCCGGCTGCCGATACGCTGGAAGATCTCGGCCTGACCATCTCGCCGGCTGACGACGGCAAGGGCCTCGTCGTCACCGACGTCGACCCGGACAGCGATGCCGCCGACCGCGGCATCCAGGCCGGAGATGTCATCGTGGCGGTGAACTCCAAGCGAAGTCACCGGTTCCGCCGACGTCGCCGCGGCCATGGCCGACGCGGCAAAGGCCGGCCGCAAATCGGTGCTCGTCCAGGTGTCCCGCGACGACACCAGCCGCTTCGTGGCGCTGCCGGTTTCGAAGGGATGAGTGCTTCTTTCGGACCGGCGGTCTAACACCCCCAATTCCGTCGGTCCGGAGAAGAGGGGAACCGGCGCGTAGATGAGTAATCCGGTTCCGGCGGCAGCAGGTCCCATCGCCTGCTGCCGTCTTCGTTTCCCGCATCGGCCCGAAATCGGAATCGATTCCGGAAAGCACGATGCGTAGGTTCAAAGGTTTAGAGCGCCTGCGTCCAAAAGGACGCGCGGCGCTCTAAAGGAGGCAGTTCATGGGCTCCGCATCACAAAAAGATTTCGCGTATAAGGTTTCCATGAAGATTTTGGTCATCGAAGACGATCGCGAGGCTGCGGATTACCTGCAGAAGGCCTTGTCCGAGGCCGGCCATACCGCGCATCTCGCTTCCGACGGCGAGACCGGTTTCGCGATCGCCGACTCCAACGAATATGACGTTCTGGTCGTCGACCGCATGCTGCCGCGGCGCGATGGGCTTTCAGTCATCGCCGAGCTTGCGTTCGCGCGGCAACACGACGCCGGCGCTGATCCTTTCAGCGCTCGGCGAGGTGGACGACAGGGTCACCGGCCTTCGTGCGGGCGGCGACGATTATCTCACCAAGCCGTACGCCTTTTCCGAACTCCTCGCCCGCGTTGAGGTGCTGAACCGCCGTGCCGGCGCCAAGGAGGTCGAGACCATCTATCGCAGCGGCGACCTCGAACTCGATCGCCTGTCGCACACGGTTCGCAGGGCCGGCAAGGAGATAACCTTGCAGCCCCGCGAATTCAGGCTGCTCGAATATCTGATGCGGCATGCCGGCCAGGTGGTGACCCGCACGATGCTGCTCGAAAATGTCTGGGATTATCATTTCGATCCGCAGACCAATGTCATCGACGTTCATGTCTCGCGGCTGCGCAGCAAGATCGAGAAGGGTTTCGACAGTCCTGTCCTTCATACCGTCCGGGGCGCCGGCTACATGCTGAAGGCTGGCTGATGCTCGCCAAACTCTCCGCGATGATGCGAACGACGGCGGCGCGGCTCTCCGCGCTTTATCTGCTTCTGTTCGCGGTCTGCGCGGTCGTTCTCGTCTTCTACATGACGTCGCTGTCGGCCCGGATGCTGGCCGGGCAGACGATGGAGACCATCAACGAAGAGGTGCAGGGCCTCGCCCAGGCCTATCAGCGCGGCGGCCTGCCGCTTCTGGTGCGCACGATCGAACGGCGCGCGCGCCAGCCCGGCGCCAACCTCTATCTGATCGCCGACCCCAATGGCCGCATCCTCTCCGGCAATGTCGAGAACCTGGAGCCCGGTGTGCTGGAGATCGATGGCTGGACGGCACGGCCCTTCGCCTACCAGCGTTTCGGCGAGAGCCGGCGCCGAACGGCGAAATCCGGTGGCGACGCAACCTGACGGCGCGCGCGACCGAGACCGATCAAAGCCACAATGCCATTGCGATCGTCCTTCGCCTGCCCAACCAGATGATCATGCTGGTCGGCCGCGATCTGGGTGAGCCTGAGCAGTTCCGCAAAGTGGTGCAGCGCGCGCTGATGTTCGCGCTCGGCATGATGGGCCTCGGCGCGTTTCTGATCTGGTTCTTTGTCGGCCGCCGTGCGCTGAAACGCATCGACAGCGTTTCGGAAGCCAGCGCCAGGATCATGGAAGGCGACCTGACCGCGCCGGCTGCCGGTGACCGGCGCGGGCGACGAGTTCGATCGCCTGTCGGAAAACCTGAATGCCATGCTGGGCAGGATCGGCACGCTGAACGAGGGGCTGAAGCAGGTCTCCGACAACATCGCCCACGATTTGAAAACGCCGCTGACCAGGCTGCGCAACCGCGCCGAGGCAGCACTCGCGGGCAAGCGCAAGACGGCCGAATACCGCGAGGCGCTGGAAGGCGACCATCGCCGAATCCGACCAGCTCATCCGCACCTTCAACGCCATCCTGATGATCTCGCAGGCTCGAGGCCGGCTATTCGGCCGAGTCCGTGACGAGGGTCGATCTCGCCGACGCGGTGCGCGATGTCGTCGAACTCTACGAGCCGGCGGCAGAAGATGTCGGCGTGGTGCTTGAAACGTCGGTTGACGGTTCGTTCGTGGTCGACGGCAACCGCGAACTGATCGGCCAGGCGCTTTCGAATGTCGTCGACAATGCCATCAAATATTCCGCCGGAGCGTCCGAAAATCCGCGCGTGACGGTGTCGCTGGAGAGCTCGGCCGGCGAGGTTCGGCTCCGCGTCTCGGACAACGGCCCGGGCATTCCTGACGAAGCCGACCGCCAGCGCGCCACCGAACGGTTCGTGCGGCTGGAAGAGAGCCGCTCGCAACCGGGCTCCGGCCTTGGCCTCAGCCTTGCCAAGGCGGTCATGCGCTTTCATGGCGGGCAGCTTGATCTTGCCGCCAACAATCCGGGATTATCCGTCACCATGACGTTTCCGGATGCGAAAGGTGGCGGATGACGGCGGTTTCGGCGAAGAAAAGGCAAAAAAACGCCGGCTGGTTCGGCACGGAGCTGCGCAAGCTTGCGCCGCTGGATGCGGATGAGGCGCGCCGGGAACTGGCCGATATGGCCGAAACGGCGAAGGAAGAAGGCCTGCCGCGTCTTGCCGAACTGCTCTCCGGAAAAAGCGCCGCGACGGATTTCCTCGGCGCCGTCTTCGACCTGTCGCCGTTCATGCGCGATTGCGCGCGCCGCCAGCCGGCGATGCTCGACCGCCTCTTTGACGCTTCGATCGAGGAACGGCTGACGGAGATCGGCCAGGCAGTCAAGGATTGCTCCGCTGTCCCGGATGTTTCCGAAGCCAGCCTGATGAAGGACCTGCGCCTCCTCAAGACCGAGGCGCATTTCCTGATCGCGCCTTTCCGACCTCGCCGGCGAGGCGAGAACCGAAACGACGGTCCGGCGGCTGTGCGGACCTGGCGGATGCCTGCGTCGGAGCCGCTGTGGGTTTCCTGCTGCCGACGCGCACAGCCGAGGCAAGCTCATGCTGCCCGACCCGAAAGCCCCGGCCAAAGGCTCCGGCTGGATCGTCATCGGCATGGGCAAGCTCGGCGCGCACGAACTCAATTTTTCCTCCGACATCGATCTCATCGTCTTCTTCGACCCGCACGCGCCGGCGATCACCGATCCATTCGAATCCGTCGATCTGTTCGCCCGCCTCACGCGCCGGCTGGTCCGCATCCTGCAGGACCGCACCGAGCACGGTTACGTCTTCCGCACCGATCTGCGTCTGCGCCCCGATCCCGGTTCGACGCCGCTGGCGATTCCCGTCGAGGCGGCACTGAACTATTACGAGGGCCGCGGCCAGAACTGGGAGCGGGCCGCGATGATCAAGGCGCGGCCGGTGGCCGGCGACATCGCCGCGGGCGAGGCCTTCCTCAAGGAATTGCAGCCCTATGTCTGGCGCAAATACATGGATTACGCCGCGATCGCCGACGTTCATTCGATCAAGCGTCAGATCCACGCCCACAAGGGCCACGGCGAGATCGCCGTCAAGGGCCACAATGTGAAGCTTGGCCGCGGCGGCATCCGCGAGATCGAGTTCTTCGTGCAGACCCAGCAGTTGATCGCCGGCGGCCGCTTTCCGGGAGTTGCGGGGCCGCGAAACGGTGCCGATGCTCAAGGAGCTGGCGTCGCATGGCTGGATCACCGCCGAAGTGCGCGATGCGCTGATCGCGCAATACTGGTTCCTGCGCAGCGTCGAACACGCGATCCAGATGGTCGCCGACGAACAGACGCACACCCTGCCGGAAGACGATGAAGGCATCGAGCGCATCGCCCGCATGCTGGGCTTCGCAGGCGGCCGAGAGTTCGAGGCGGCATTCCGCAAATCGCTGCAACTGGTCGAGCGGCATTACGCGGCACTTTTCGAGACCGCTCCGCAGCTCTCGGCAGGTATCGGCAATCTGGTGTTCACCGGCGATGTCGACGACCCGGACACGCTGCAGACGCTCGCCAATCTCGGCTTCCAGCGGCCGAGCGACATTTGCCGCGTCATTCGCGGCTGGCACTTCGGCCGCTATCGCGCGACGCAATCGGCCGAGGCGCGCGAGCGGCTGACCGAACTGACGCCGGCCTTGCTCGAGGCCTTCGGCCAGACGAAGCGGGCCGACGAGGCGCTGATGCGTTTCGACGAGTTCCTCGCCGGCCTGCCTGCCGGCATCCAGCTTTTCTCGCTGCTGCAGTCCAATCCGGCGCTGCTGAAGCTGCTGGCGACGATCATGGGCGCGGCGCCCAGGCTTGCGGCGATCATCACGCGGCGGCCGCATGTGTTCGACGGGCTGCTCGACCCGTCGCTGCTGTCGGAACTGCCCGACCGGGCCTATCTCGCGGCGCGGCTTGCGGCCTTCCTGGAAGGTACGTCCTTTATGAAGAGGTGCTCGACCGGCTGCGCATTTTCGCGGCGGAGCAGAAATTCCTGATCGGCGTGCGCCTGCTTGACCGGCTCGATCGACGCCGGCGCGCGCGGGCAAGGCGTTTTCGGATCTGGCCGACCTGACGATCGGTGCCGCGCTCGACGCGGTCATCGCCGAGTTCGCCGTCGCGGCACGGCAAGTATGCCGGCGGCAGGGTGGCGATCCTCGGCATGGGCAAGCTCGGCAGCCGCGAACTGACCGCCGGCTCCGATGTCGACCTGATCCTGCTCTACGATCATGACGAAGATGCCGAAGAGTCCGACGGCGAAAAGCCGCTGGCGCCGTCGCACTACTATTGCGCGGCTGACGCAGCGGCTGATCGCCGCCGTTTCGGCGCCGACGGCCGAGGGCGTGCTTTACGAGCTCGATCTGCGGCTGCGCCCTTCCGGCAACAAGGGGCCGGTCGCGACGCATTTCGCCGCGTTCAGCAAATACCAGCGCAACGACGCCTGGACCTGGGAGCACATGGCGCTGACACGGGCGCGCGCGGTGGCCGGCGACGCCGGCCTCGCCGCAGGCGGTAGAAGCCGAAATCGAGCGGATACTGGCGTTGCCGCGCGACCGTGCGAAGATCGCCAAGGAGGCGTCGGAGATGCGCGCGCTGATCGAGAAGGAGAAGCCGCCGCACGACAAATGGGACATGAAACTCATCCCGGGCGGGCTGATCGATCTCGAATTCATCGCTCAATATGCGGTCCTGACCGGACAGGTTTCGGGCAGGGAGCGGACGACCGCTACACAGGACATTCTTGCGCGGCTTACGCCGGCGATGGCCGACGCCCAGGTCAGGCAGGAGCTTGTCGAAGCCCATGCGCTCTATTCGGCGCTGACGCAGATGATCAGGCTGTGCCTGACGGGCGCGTTCGAACCGGATGATGTTCCGCCGGGTCTTTCCGACCTCTTGATCGGAACGACCGATCTTCCGGATTTTCGCGTGCTGGAGGCACATGTTCAAGGAGACGGCGCGGAAGGTGCGAAGCGATTTCGACCTTTTGCTTCGTGCGAAGCGGTGACGCCGGCGATGGGAAGCCGGGTCAGCGTTTCCGGACTGCATCGGGGGTAACGGTGCAACAGGAGAAGACAATGAAGAAATCGACAAAACTCGCACTCGCTTTTCTGGCACTGGCCGGTGCCGCCGGCTCCGCTTCGGCCGGCGGATCGCCCAGGACGGCACGGCGCGGCGCGGCGGCATGCGTTTCGAGCAGACCGACGCCGATACGAGCGGCGACATCACCTTCGAGGAGTTCTGCCGCTGCGATGAAAATCGCGCATCGGCAAGGCCGACAAGGACGGCGACGGCAAGATGACCGTCGCCGAGATCGCCTCGGAGATCGAACGCATGCGCGCCGAACGCATGGCGCGCCGGATGGTCGAACGCTTCGACACCGACGGCGACGGCATGCTGACGACTGCCGAGATCGAGTCGCGGCAGAAGAAGATGTTCGCGCTGATGGACCGCAACAACGACGGCAAGATCGTCAAGGAGGAAATGCCGCGGCGCCGGCACGGACGGCGGCGACGCCATCGGCGAGAAAGCCGGCGGGTGTTCCTGCCGGCGTTGGCCAGCCTGCTTAGCGTGTTCCTTGAGTTCGCTACGTGCTGCCCCTCACCCCTCGCATTCTCCCCGTGTTCGGCTTCGACAGGCTCCGCGACGGGGCGAAGGAGAGTCAACGCCAGCGATTGTCGCTCGCGCACCTTCTCCCCGTCTCACGGGGAGAAGGTGGCCGGCAGGCCGGCGGATGAGGGACGTTGCATCAGACGTGTGCCGAAGCTTAGATGCACCTCACGCCGCCTTCCGGATCGCCTTAGACGCTTTCTTCCGCACCGGGATGCGCACCGACACGATGGTGCCGAGCCTTGCGTCGAGCGGATCTTCAGCGCGCCGCCGTGCAGCTCGGCGAGCGAGCGGGAAATCGCCAGGCCGAGGCCCGAGCCGGTATGGTTTTTCGAAAACTGGTTCTGCACCTGCTCGAACGGCCGACCGAGCTTGCTCAGCGCTTCCTTCGGGATGCCGCAGCCATTGTCCTCGATGGTCAGCATCATGGCGCCCGAGACATTGCGGGCGCGCACCAGGATGTGACCGCCTTGCCCGGTGAACTTCACCGCGTTCGACAGGAGGTTGAGCGCGATCTGTTTGACCGCGCGGCGGTCGGCGACCAGCGTCATCTTGTCGGCGATCTTGGTCTCGACGGTGATCGATTTCTGCGCGGCCTGCAGCGATACCACCCGCACGGTCTCGCGGATGAGCGGGCAAAGGTCGATCTCCTCGCGATCCATCGAGAACTGCCCGGCCTCGATCTTCGACATGTCGAGAATGTCGTTGATGACGCCCAGCAGATAATTGCCGCTCGAGTGGATGTCGCTGACATATTCCTTGTAGCGGTCCGATCCGAGCGGCCCGAACAGGGCCGACTGCATGAGTTCCGAGAAGCCGATGATCGCGTTGAGCGGCGTGCGCAGTTCATGCGACATGTTAGCGAGGAATTCTGATTTCGCCCGGTTCGCCGCTTCGGCTCGCTCGGTTTCCTTCATGTATTTCCGGTTGAGGTCGGCCATTTCGCGGGCGCGTTCCTGCTCTGCCTTGCGAGCGAGGCTGAGGTCGTGGATCGTCGCCATCAGCCGCCGCTCGCTGTCGACCAGCTTTTCCTGATGCTGTTTCATCTGGGTGATGTCGGACCCGACCGAAACGGTGCCACCGTCGCGCGTCCTCAATTCGTTGACCTGCAGCCAGCGGCCGTCCGCCAACTGGCGCTCGTAGGTCGCCGCGCCCCGCGGGCCGTTGGCATTCGCCAGCCGCCGTTCCGAAGCCAGCGGAACCATTCGGCTCTTCCAGAACGTCGCGGCTCACGCCCGGCACGACGTCGCGCTCGCAAAGCCCGCTGTCCTGCTGGTATTTGGTGTTGCACATCACCAGGCGGTTGTTGGAATCCCACAGCACGAAGGATTCGGTGATGTTCTCGATCGCGGTGCGCAGGCGCAAATCCGCCACCTCCGAACGCCGCACCAGATTGCGCTGCTCGGTGACGTCGACAGCAATGCCGATCAGCTGGATTTCCGAAGCGTCGGGGTCGACCACCTGCGCACGTGCACGAACCCAGACCCATTGGCCGTTGGCGTGTTTCATGCGGAAAATCTGGTCGATATGGTCGACCTCGCGTGAGACGATCTGGTTGGCGAGGTGGAAGAGATCGCCATCCTCGGCATGGATGATCTCCGCCACGTCGCCGAACGACAGCATCGTATCGCAGTGCTCGTAGCCGAGCATGTCGTACATCGAGCGCGACCAGTACATCTTGCCGCGCACCATGTCCCAGTCCCATAGGCCGCAGCGGCCGCGCACCAGCGCCAGATCGATCCTCTGATGCGCTTCGAGATAGATGCGGTCGGCGGCCTGCGCACGCGCCGCCTGGCTGAAATAGGCATAGAGAATGATGATGAGGATGCCGGACGTCAACACGAACAGCGATACGTTGAGCGACACGGTCTTGCGCCATTCGGCAAACACCGAATCCTTTGAAATGAGCGCAACCGCTGCCCCGTCGCGTTTGTCGGTCAGGCCGACGGCCGCGTACCAGGCGTCGCCGTTGATCGTGACTTCCATGACGCCTGCGCGTTCGCCGAACATGAACAGGGGTTGCCCGCCGCTGATCATCGTGCGGCAGCGACTTGCCCTCCAGTTGGGCAGATTCTGGCGTTGCCGCCAGCACGGTGAACGCCCGGTCGGTGACCGCCAGGATGTGCCGGTTGCCCATAGAGCCATGCTGGCCAGTCCGTTCGAGCAGTTCCTGATGCATGCGGGGCAGCGGGTCGCCGTCGGCATTGGCGAGCATCAGCGCGTTGACGAGCTCGCCGGCGGCAAGGCCAAGCACCGCCTTGGCATTGCGTTCGACGTCTTCGTGCCAGGCCATCAGCGACATGAACCGCGCGGCTGCGACGACCATCAGGAAGATGACGATGAGGGTCGGGATGGAACGGCGCAAGATGGGCTCCGCGGCAAGCAGCCGCCGGTATGCAGGTTCGGCGATGATGCGGGCATTGCCCGCAAGGCTGCTTTCGCGAGGGACCTTGTGCTCGGAAAAAGCACGTCCCCCGGGCGCGTGCCACGCGTCCGCCTTTGCCATAACCCGGCTCCCCAACCTTGGTTTTCTGTTGACGATCCGGAAACACCGCACATCCAAATCTTCAGTAAAGAATCAAACGTGATTCGCGTTGTCTATAGGCTGGCGCAAAAAAACATCAGGCAGGGCGATTTTTGTTGCGCCGGACACGCATCCGGAGTGCGTTTGCGGGATTGTATCCCCCAAACACAACGGCGGCGGTGACACGGTAGACGCTGGGAAGGCGCCTTACCGTGAATCCCGCCGGTAAAGCCACAGCGTCACCGGAGCCAGCGCCAGCGTCAGGACCGCCGGCGCCACCAGCGCCAGCAGCACCTCGCCACCCGTCGCCGTGCCCGCCATCAGGCTGCGCAGCGCGGTCGTCATATGCGACACCGGGTTGCGCACGACGAAGGCCTCCAGCCAGTCGGGCATGGTTTCCGGCCGCACCATGATGTTCGAGGCGAAGACCAACGGGAAGATGAAAGTGAAGCCGATCGTCATCACCGTCATCGGCGTGCGGATGAGGAGGCCGAGCACGATGAAGATCCAGCCGACGCCGAAGCCGATGGCGATCAGAAGCAGGAACGAGGCGACGACGCCGATTAAACCCGCTTCCGGCCGGTAGCCGAGGACCAGGCCGACGCCGAGAATGATCAGCCCGGCGATGGTGTGGCGCAGGACGTCGCCCACCATGAGCCCGGCAAAGGGTGAAAGCGACCAGATGGGCAGTGAGCGGAAACGCTCGAACAGCCCCTTGCTCAGATCCGTGCTCAGCCCCATTCCCGAATAGACTGAGTTGAAGACCACGGTCTGCACCAGGATGCCCGGCAGGAAAAATTGCAGATAGTCGCCCGCCGAACCGGCCAGCGCGCCGCCGAACACGAAGGTGAACAGCAGCGTGAACATGAGCGGCGTCATGACGAGGTCAAAGAGTTGCTCCGGCACGTGCTTGAATTTCAGGATCGCTCGCCAGCCGAAGACAAGCGCGTTGGAAAACGCGGAAGGGCGCGGCGGGCGGACGACGTTCGAGAGCGTCGCCGGGCTGATGTCGGTCATCGGCTTTCCTCCTTCGCTTCATTTTCCAGCGGCTGGCCGGTGAGTGCGAAAAACACTTCGTCGAGGCTCGGCGAGCCCATCGAGAAATCGGCGAGTTCGATGCCTGCCGAAATCAGCGCCGCCAGCGTCTCGTTGGCCGCCTTGGGCGTGCCGGCGACGATGGAAAGCCGGGCGCCCTCGGCGCTGCGCTGCACGGTATTTCGAAGCCGCGCCTCAAGCAGCGCCTCTGCCTCGTCGAGCCGTGCGGGATCGGCTAGCGCCACATGCAGGAAACCGGAGCCGATGGCCGATTTCAGCTCGCGGCTCGTGCCCTCGGCGATCTTGCGGCCATGGTCGATGACGGCGATGCGGGCGGCAAGCTGGTCGGCCTCTTCCAGATATTGCGTCGTGAGCAGGATGGTGACGCCAGATTGCGCCAACTGCCTGATCATCCGCCACACGCCCTGCCGCGCCTTCGGATCAAGGCCGGTGGTCGGCTCGTCGAGGAAGAGGACGCCCGGCGTGATGATCAGGGAGGCGGCGACGTCCAGCTTGCGCCGCATGCCGCCGGAATAGGATTTGACCTGCTTGGCCGCCGCTTCGGAAAGATCGAAGGCGGCAAGCAGTTCGTCGGCCCGGTCCTTCGCGCGCCGGCCGGCAAAGCCCCAAAGCCTGGCCAGCATGATAAGGTTCTCGCGTCCCGTCAGGTCCTCGTCTAGCGACGCGAATTGCCCTGTCATGGCAATCGATCCGCGCACGGCCTGCGGCTCTGCAGCAAGATCGTGGTCCATGATGGTAGCGGTGCCTGCATCGGGCGAAAGCAGCGTCGCCAGCATGCGGATCAGCGTCGTCTTGCCGGCGCCGTTGGGGCCGAGCAGGGCGAAGATCATGCCGCGCGGCACGTCCAGATCGATTCCGTCCACCGCCTTGACGTCACCGAAATGCTTGACGAGCCCGCGCACGGAAATGGCGAGCGGGGCCGTATCGCGCGCCTGCGAGAGGATGTTCGCCCGCGCCGTATCGTTCATCGCAATGTCCTTCCTTTCGGAGAAAACAGCATCTTTGGGATGAATCCGCGCCGCCGGACGCGCGCAAAAGGCCATGCCGGCGCCATGAAAGACCCAACCGCCGGGACTTGGGTTCCGGCACGGATTTTTCAAGGGCCCTCATCCCCGGCATTTTCTCAAATCCGGGCCGCCGTCGACAACCCGCCGAGCGCTCCGAACCGGCCACGACCGGCGGAGATAAGTCAGGTTAACTAAGCCAACGTGCGTTCGACGATGTCGCGCAGGTCAGCCGACAGGTTTTCGGTTGCCGCGATGGCGAGCAGGGTTTCCCGCGCCTTCTCCTTACGCACCGGTTCGAGCGAACGCCATGATCGCAGCGCTGTCGCAAGTCTCGCCGCAACTTGCGGATTGCGTTTTTCGACGGCCAGCACCGTGGCGGCGAAAAGCTTGTAGCCGGCGCCGTCGGCACGATGGAAGCCGGTCTGGTTGGCTGTCGCAAAAGTGCCGACCAGCGCGCGCACCCGGTTCGGATTGGCAAGCGAGAAGGCCGGATGTTCCATCAGTGCGCCGACCGTGTCGACGGAGCCTTTTCCGGGGACGGTTGCCTGGATCTGGAACCATTTGTCGAGGACCAGCGCATCGGCGCGGAAGCGCTTTTCGAACGCCGCGAGCGCCTTTCGCGTTTGCGGCGAGCCGGCGAAGCGATGCGCCAGAACGGTGAGCGAGGCGGCGCGGTCGGTCATGTTGGTCGCCTCGAGGAATTCCTTTTCGGCAAATGCCGAGTTTCCGGAAGCGATCGACAGATAGTCGAGCAGCACGTTTCTCAACGCCCGGCGGCCGGCGCTTGCCGCATCGGGACTGAATTCGCCCTTGTTGTGCAGCCGGTGGAACAGATCGGCAAAACGGTCCTCATTCGCCCTGGCGATGGAGAGAGCCAGCGCTTCGCGCGCCTCGAAGACGCTGTCCGGATCGATGTTGGCGCCAATCTCGCGAGCGATGTCGGCTTCGCCGGGCAGCGTCAGCGCCAAGGCGCGATAGGCAGGCTCAAGTTCCTCGTCGGCCGCGATGTCGCCCGCCAACGCCGCCAGCTCGGCCGGATAATTCGTTGCCTTGCCGCCGCGCCGTTTGCGGAAGCCGGCGATCAACTCGTCGGTCAGCAGCGTGTTCAGCGATTGCCAGCGGGAGAACAGATCGCCGTCGTGCCGTGCGAGGAAATAATGGGCCTCCGGCTTCTGCTCGATGGCAAGCGTCACCGGCGCCGAGAAGCCGCGGTTGAGCGAAACGGCTGGACGTTCGGAAACGCCTGAGAAACGAACTGCATGGCGGCGTTTCTTCACATGGATGACGCCCTGGTCGACAACGGCGCCCTCGACACGCCCGTAAGCGATATCCTTGCCGTCCGCACCGACGAGGCCGAACGCTACCGGAATGTGCATCAGCCGCTTGCGGCTTTCCGAGGGCGTCGGCGGCACTGACTGTTCGATCTCGAGCGTGAATTCGGCGGCGGCCGGATTATGCGACGAGGTCACGCTGAGGTTGGGCGTGCCGGCCTGGTGGTACCAAAGCGCGAACTGCGAAAGGTCGCGGCCGGAGACGTCCTCGAAGACTTTCAGAAAATCCTCGACCGTTGCGGCGTCGCCGTCGTGCCGCTCGAAATAGAGGTCCATGCCGGCCCGGAACACTTCCGCGCCAAGGATGGTGCGGATCATGCGGACGACCTCGGAACCCTTTTCGTAGACGGTGGCCGTATAGAAATTGTTGATCTCGCGGTAGCGGCGCGGCCGCACCGGATGCGCCAGCGGGCCCTGGTCCTCGGGGAACTGGTGCGCCCGCAAGGTTCGCACCTCGGCGATGCGCTTCACCGCGCGCGAGCGCTGGTCGGCCGAGAATTCATGGTCGCGGAAGACAGTCAGCCCTTCCTTCAGGCAGAGCTGGAACCAGTCGCGGCAAGTGATTCTGTTTCCTGTCCAATTGTGGAAATATTCATGCGCGATAATCGCCTCGATATTGGCGAAGTCGGCATCGGTCGCGGTCTCCTCGTCGGCAAGCACGTATTTGTCGTTGAAGACGTTGAGGCCCTTGTTCTCCATCGCGCCCATGTTGAAGTCGGACACGGCGACGATGTTGAAAACGTCAAGGTCGTATTCGCGGCCGAACACCTCTTCGTCCCACTCCATCGAGCGCTTCAGTGCATCCATGGCGTAGGCGGCGCGAGCTTCCTTGCCGTGCTCGACATAGACGCCGAGTTCGACCGTGCGGCCGGACGCCGTGACGAAAACATCGCCGACGCGGCCGAGATCGCCGGCGACGAGGGCGAACAGATAGGATGGCTTCGGGAAGGGATCTTCCCATACTGCGTAATGCCATCCGTCCGCCAACTCGCCCTTCTTGCCGGGATTGCCGTTGGCCAGCAGCAGGGGCGCTTCCGAGCGCAGCGCCTCGATGCGCACGGTATAGACCGACAGGACATCGGGCCGGTCGAGAAAATAGGTGATGCGGCGAAAACCTTCCGCCTCGCATTGGGTGCAGTAGACTTTGCTCGAACGATAGAGCCCCATCAGTTTTTCGTTCTTCGCCGGATTGAGCTCCGTCTCGATGGAAAGAACGAAGTTTTTTGCGGAGGGCGGCTTTTTGATGCGGAGTTCGTCCGGCGTCGCCTCATAGGCGGAGGCGTCGAGCAGCTGGCCGTCGATCCTGACGGATTTCAGCGTCAGTTCGTCGCCGTCGAGCACCAGCGGAGCGTTCCTGGCCACGCCGTCGCGGCGTTCGATCGTCAATTCTGCGGTGACATTCGCATTCTCGGGCGACAGCCGAAAAGTGAGGTGTGTCTGCGGAATCAGGTAGTCGCTGGGGCGGTAGTCTTCCAGGCGGAAGACCTGACCGGTGTCTGAACGCATGTCGAATGCTTTCCTGTCGTCGCAAGGGAAGTCGCGGTTTAACCGTCATTCGGAGCTGGCACAACAAAAACGGGAAAGTGCCCTTTACATGCGGTGAACCCTCGACAAAACTGAAAGGGAGCCTATGTCTCTTTCGCCTTCCAAATCATCCCCGCGGAGCAGTCATGACCATCGTCACACCGAAATTCGGGATGGGCGCTTCCGTCCTGCGCGTTGAGGACGAAGCCTTCATCACCGGCAAGGGGCGCTACACCGACGATATTTCGCCAGCCGGCACGCTGCATGGCTATGTGCTGCGCTCGCCCGTCGCCAAGGCGAAATTTTCGGATCGGTTCGGTCGAGGCGGCAAGGTCCGCGCCCGGCGTTCATCTTGTCCTGACCGGCGCCGATATCGCCCATCTCCGCGCGCTGAGGTCCGGTGTCATGCAGCCTCAGCCTGATGGCACGCGTGGCGCCGACACGCGACATTCCGATCCTGTGCCGCGACCGGGTCAACTATGTCGGCGACGCGGTGGCTTTCGTGGTCGCCGATAGCAGGGCGCTTGCGCAGGATGCCGCCGAACTGATCGAGATCGACTACGACAGCGAGGATGCGGTTGCCGGCACCGCGAGCGCGCTCGACGCCGGCGCACCGCTGGTCTGGCCGGAACTCGGGTCCAACAGGGCGTTCACTCAACGAGATTGGCGACCGGGCCAAGACCGATGCCGCCTTCGCCAGGGCGAAGACCGTGACCCGCATCGAGTTCATCAACAACCGTCTGGTCTGCAACTACATGGAGCGCGCTCCGCCATCGGCGAATGGCACGCCGACGAAGATCGTTTCGTGCTGACCACCGGCTCGCAGGGCGTGCATTCGATGCAGTCCATCCTTGCCGGCGTGTTCCGCATCAAGCCGAAGCAGCTTCGCGTGATCACGCCCGACGTCGGCGGCGGGTTCGGCCCCAAAAGTTTCGTCTATCGCGAGCATGCGCTGGTGCTGGAAGCCGCGAAGCGGCTCGGCAAGCCTGTCAAATGGGCGGGCGACCGCACCGAGCATTTCCTCACCGACGCGCAGGGCCGCGACAACGTCGTGACCGCCGAGATGGCGATGGATGCCGATGGCCGCTTCCTCGGCCTGCGCGTCAAGCTGATCGCCAACCTCGGCGCTTATATTTCGCAGTACGGCCCCTTCATTCCGTACATCGGGGCCACCATGTCGACCGGCGTCTATGACATCCAGGCGCTCGATGTGACGATCACGGGCGTCTACACGAATACCTGCCCGGTCGATGCTTATCGCGGCGCCGGCCGGCCCGAGGCGGCATTCCTGCTCGAAAAGCTGGTCGATGCCTGCGCGCGCGACCTCGGCCTGGCGCCTGAGGAAATCCGCCGCCGCAATTTCATCCGTCCGGAGCAGTTTCCCTACCGCACCCAGACGGACCGGCTCTACGATGTCGGCGAGTTCGAAGGCCACATGGACCAGGCCATCGAACGCGCGGGATGGAAAGCGTTCGACAGAACGGCTGCAGCAATCGAAAGCCGCCGGAAAAATCCGCGGCATCGGCATGGCGACCTATATCGAGGCCTGCGCGTTCGCCGGTTCGGAACCCGCGCATGTCGAATTGAACGGCGACGGCTCGGTCACGCTTTTGATCGGCACGCAGTCGAACGGGCAGGGGCACGCGACGGCCTATGCCCAGTTCATCGCCGAAAAGCTCAACATCGACATTTCCCGCATCCATGTGCACCAGGGCGATACCGACCGCCTTGCCGCGGGCGGCGGCACCGGCGGCTCGCGGTCGATCCCGCTCGGCGGCGTTTCCGCGGCGCGCGCCGGCGAGGACCTGGCCGGGAAGATCAAGAAGATCGCCGCCGACGAACTGGAAGCGTCCGCCGCCGACATCGAACTCGTCGACGGGCAGGCCCGCATCGTCGGCACCGATCGCTCGATGGGCTTTGCCGACATCGCCAAGGCGGCGAAGAAGCCGGAGGACATCAAGGGCTTCGGCGAATTCGTGCAGGACGAAAACACCTATCCGAACGGCACCCATATCTGCGAGGTCGAGATCGATCCGGAAACCGGCGCAACCGACATCGTCGCCTACACGATCGTCGACGATTTCGGCGCTACGGTGAACCCGATCCTCCTGGCCGGGCAGGTGCATGGCGGTGTCGTGCAAGGCATCGGCCAGGCGCTGACCGAAAACACGGTCTACTCGGAAGACGGGCAACTGCTGACCGCTAGCTTCATGGATTACGGGGTGCCCCGGGCCGACACCGTGCCGTCGTTCCATTTCGAGACGCGCAACGTGCCTTCGACCACCAATGCGCTGGGCATCAAGGGCGCCGGCGAAGCCGGAACGATCGGCGCGACGCCCTCGATGCTGAACGCCGTCACCGACGCGCTCTATCGCGCCTACGGAATCAGGCATATCGATATGCCGGCAACGCCGGACCGAATCTGGAATGCAATTCAGACTGCTACTGCTTCGGATTGACGCTTTCCGGATATTCTCCTCATCCTCCGCCGGCCGGCGGAGGCGACCCTCGGCCAACTGAAATGCATGACCAGAAAGATGCGCCGGCGGCGGCCGAGGATGTAGACACCAGAAATCCGCTGACGGGAATTGCGCTGAAAGTTCTTTCGGTCACGATCTTTGTCGGCATGTCCTCCTTCATCAAGGCATCCGGGCAACTCCCTGCCGGGCAGATCGTCTTCTTCCGGTCCTTCTTCGCGGTCTTCCCCATCCTGATGTTCCTGGCCTACCAGCGCGACTTGCGGACAGCGCTCGTCACCGCGCGGCCGCTCAACCACGTCCTGCGCGGCGTGGTCGGCGTCTCTTCGATGATGCTGGGATTCTTCGCGCTGACCAGGTTGCCGCTGCCGGAGGCGATCACGCTCAACTACGCGCAGCCATTGCTTGTGGTGGTCTTCAGCGCGTTGTTCCTAGGCGAGACTATCCGCGTCTATCGCTGGAGCGCTGTCATCGTCGGGTTGATCGGTGTCTTCATCCTATCCTGGCCGAAGCTCACCCTGCTGGACGCGCCGGGCGGCATCAGCAATCAGGAAGCCGTCGGCGTCGCCGCGGCGCTTGTCTCAGCAAGCATTTCAGCCGTCGCCCTGCTTCTTGTCCGCAATCTCGTTCGCACCGAGAAGACGGCGACCATCGTCCTCTGGTTCTCGCTGACCGCCAGTGTAGTGGGGTTGCTGACCCTCCCGTTCGGCTGGCAAGCCTTGACCGTCGAACAGGCAGCACTTCTTGTCGCCGCCGGCTTTTGCGGCGGTATCGCGCAGATCCTGATGACAGAAGCCTACCGCCACGCCGAGGCGTCGACCGTCGCGCCGTTCGAATATACCTCGATGATCCTCGGCATCGTCGTCGGCTACCTGGTGTTTGGCGATCTGCCCACCATTCATATGCTGGTTGGCGGCGCGATTGTCGTCGCCGCCGGCATTTTCATCATCTGGCGCGAGCGCCAATTGGGGCTGAAACGAGGCGCTGCGCGGAAGGTAACGCCGCCTCAGGGTTAACCGCGATTAAACAAAAAACCCTGCATTTTCCACCGCTTTCCACTGCTGCGGGAGGCGGCGGGAATAAAACAATTTGCAAACGATCAAATCATGTTACGATGGTGTAACAAAAAAATCGCAAGGGTGGGATCAATCGTGATTCGGGTACTGGCCGCGAGGCCGCTACCATCTCTGGTGGCCAAATGGTGGGATGGCGGTTCTCGACCGCCTCCATTGACGCCGGTTTCCTCAATGCGCAGCTTCTGGGGGCTCATGCGGGCCTACTGGTTCTCCGAGCGTTGGAAGGAAGCCTGGACTCTGACGGTGGTTATCGCCCTACTGACGGCGATATCCAGCAAAGCCAGTATCTGGATTGCCGAGGCGTCCGGCGAACTCGTCAATTCGATCGCCTTTTTCCACGACCCTCGCAACGAGAGTTCATTGAACTCGCTGCTTGCCGCTGCGGGCATGCTGGTCTTTCTGGTGGTGTTCAAGGACATCGCCTTCGTCGGCGTCCGCCACCTGTTCTCCACGACATTGCACCGCAAATGGCGCGGCTGGCTGAATACCCGCTTCAATTCCGCGCTGCTCGACGCCAACCACACGCATTTCCATTTGCAGCATGCCGCCAGGGATCGGAACGGCCTGGCGCCGGAGACGCCGGACAACATCGATCAGCGCGTACAGGATTCCATCAAGGGGATGACCGGCGGCGCGATCGGCCTCGCGATGGGCGTGATGGGCGTCGCCACATCATTGTTGTTCGTCGGCCAGAAACTTATCGAGACCTCGACGGTCGTCTACGGGCTGGAGTTCCTCGGGGATTACGGCAGCGCCATTCTCGCGCTGAGCGCGGTAGCGCTCTACGTGCCGGTGAACACGCTGATCGCCTTGAAGATCGGTCGCATCCTGGAGCGGCTGACCATCGCGATCCAGCAAGCCGAGGGCAGCTATCGCGGCGAACTGACGACCTTCCTGCGCCGCAGCTTCCATGTGGCAGCGTCCCGCGGCGAGAACGTGCAGAAGGAAATTCACGAACGGCTCTATGTCGACATCGACCGCACCTGGGGGCGCCTTAACTGGATCAACTCCAGCTACATGTCGTTCGAGCTGATCTACAATTTCATCGCGGCGCGGATTGTCGCCTACGGCCCGGGACTGGTTCCTTACATCCACGGACAGATCGACCTGAAGGGCTACATAACGGGCGCCGAGCTGGTCAACTCGCTGATCGGCCAGTGCTCCTGGTTCATCCAGGTCATGCCGTCGATCGCTACCCTGAACGCCAATGCCCGGCGCGTCACCGACCTCGCCAACGCCATCGAGAATGTGCAGCAGCCCCAGGAATTTTACCGCCTGACCGGCCGCTCCGATTTCCGCTACGGCGTCCAGCATCAGGTTTTCGGCTTGACGGTCAGAAGCCTCGAGCTGATGCATCAGGGCGAAGATGCCGCGCCTTTCATAACGGTGAGCAATCTTCGCTTCCGCCGTGGCGAATGGACCCTCATCAAGGGAGAGTCCGGGTGCGGCAAGACCAGCCTGATCAAGGCCATCAACGGTCTGTGGCCTTACGGACAGGGCGACATTGTTTTCCCGGAAGGCGTCCGCTCCTATTACGCCGCGCAGGACGTGAAGCTGCAGCAGATTTCGCTGAAGCGGCTGGTTTGCCTGCCGGACAGCGAACATGCCTATTCCGACGCGCGCGTTGCGTCGGCATTGCACAAGGCAGGGCTGGGAGAGTTCATCGAGCATCTCGCCGACGAGGCGCGCGAAGGCAAGTTGTGGGACCAGGTTCTGTCGGGCGGCCAGAAGCAGAAACTGATGCTCGCCCGCATTCTTTTGCATCAGCCCGGCATCCTGTTCCTCGACGAGGCGACAGGCGCGCTCGATCCGGACGCCAAGATAGCCTTCCATCAGGCCATCAAGGACACTTGCCAGGACATCACCGTCATCAGCGTCATGCACGAGCAGGAACCGCCAAAGGCCGCCAACGGCGCATCGTTCTACGACAGCATCGTCGTGGTGGCCGACGGCATGGCGGCAAAGAGGCCTCTCGTTGCGAATTCGCCGGTCGAAGTTCCGGCAGTGGTCCAGGAGTTTCCGGGAGACGGCGCCCGCATACGTCTGGCCCGGATGATCCGCGCCAAAGGACGGCGGCCAGGCTTGAGGTAGCGCCCCGATTCAGGATGGCTGCTGCGCCGGCGGATTGGCTGCCGCCATGGCGCGCAGCATCTCCGCGGTGCGTTGATCGGCCGGAAAGAACGATTCCACCGCAAGTTCGGACAGCGTGACGTCGAGCGGCGTGCCGAACACCGTAATCGTCGAGATGAACGACAGCACTTCGCTGCCCATCCTCAGCCGCAAGGGCACCGCGATCGCAGCCTGGTCCTTGTGAATGACGGCCGGCCCGCCACGCGCTGCGCCCGGATAGGTTGAAACCTCTTTTTCGAGCTCGATCAGCACCGGGTCGGCAACGGCGTCGTTCTGGCGCCTCAGCCGGTCGATCAGGTGCGAGCGCCATTCGTTGAGGTTCACGATCAGCGGCGCCAGCCCTTTCGGATGCAGGCTGAGGCGATAGACGTTGACTGGCGGCGTCAGCAGCGACGGTTCGGTCACCGCGGCGAGGAACGGTTTCATCGAATTGTTGCCCGAGATCAGGTTCCAGTGTCTGTCGACCGCGATCGCCGGATTCGGTTCGTGCCCCTTCAGCACCAGATTGACGGCATCGAGCGCCGGCGACAATGTCGGGTCGGTGATCGGCCGCTCGGGGAAAGCCGGCGCGAAGCCGGCCGCCAGCAGCATATGGTTGCGCTCGCGCAGCGGGATCTGCAGCATTTCAGCCAGGTGCAGCACCATCTCGCGCGACGGCGCGGAACGTCCGCTTTCCACGAAACTCAGGTGCCGCTGCGAAATCTCCGCTTCGCTGGCGAGATCGAGCTGGCTCATGCGGCGTCTGGTGCGCCACTCGCGGATGAGGTTGCCGATCGGCGTGTCTGTCATCGTGCTCATGGCCGAACCGTAACCCAACACGAACGTCGATCCTATTACCTCCTGCGTAATCGTCAGCCTGAAAAGCCGCTGGCATGTTTCCGATCGTCGAAACCGCCGGGCAGCTCGCGCGGCAAACACAGGAGACGATCATGTCCGTCACGATTACGCCCTTCCTCCGCAACGCCCTCAACGCCGACGCGCTGATCAGCGGCGCCGCCGGCCTGCTGATGATGGGCGGCGCCGGCTTTCTGGCGCCGTTCCTCGAACTGCCTGCACCACTGCTCTTCGGCGCCGGTCTGGCTCTCGTTCCGTTCGTCGCCATGCTGGTGATGGTCGCCCGACAGCAGACGGTCTCGCGGCTGGTGCTGATCGACATCATCGCCATCAATGTGGTCTGGGTGGTCGGCAGCTTTGCGTTGCTGGTCAGCGGCGCGGTGTCGCCCAATCTTTTGGGCATCCTGTTTGTCGCGGCGCAGGCGATCACGGTCGCGCTGTTCGCCGAGCTGCAGTTCGTCGGCATGCGCCGCGCGGCCGCCGTCTGATGCGTTTCCCGAATGAACCCGAAACGGCAAAGGAACGGCAGATGCAACAAGGTGCCCGCTACTGGATCGACGAGATCCTGGTGAAGTCGCCTTTCGCCAGGCCGCTCGGCCTCCAGGTGGTTGCGGCGGAACCGGACAGGGTATTGCTCCGGCTGCCGTTCCACGCCGACCTCGCCACCGTGGGCAGCATTGTCCACGGCGGCGCCATCGCCACCCTGATCGATATTGCGGGAGCCGCGGCATCGGCATCCGGCATCACGGGCGACGATGCCGCGGGCGGCGCAACTTCGCACCTGACCGTCGCCTATCTGGCGCCGGCGGACGGGCGCGACATCGAGGCGGAGGCGATCGTCGCACATCGCACCCGCAGCCAGACCGTCACCGACATTTCGGTGCGCGACCAGGAAGGCACGCTGATCGCCAAGGGAACAGTGATCAGCCGGATTTTCCGCAAGGCGCATGCGGGAGAGGGAAAATAGGGTACAGCGATGCGCAAACGCTCGACTTATGCCGTCGGCCATTCGTTGGCCACCAAAGCCCATCGCTCGTGATCGCGCCAATCGCCGTTGACCATCAGATATTGAGGCGAGAAACCTTCCTTGCGGAATCCAACACGCTTGACGAGGGCAATGGACCGCAGGTTGCCCGGCTGGATATTCGCTTCCACGCGATGAAGGCCGATTTCCGCGAAAGCGTAGCTGAGCGCCAATCGGACGGCATCCGTCATCAAGCCGCGGCCAGCGTGGGCGACCATGCCGTAGAAGCCGAGGTACGCGTTCTGAAATCCTTTCATGAAAATCTGGCTGAAATTCACTACGCCGACAACTCCATCTGTTTCACGTGCACGCGCGACCAGGCTGACTGTGGTGCCGGAAAGCGTCTCGCTGAACCAGTTTTCAAAGCCTTCGGCGTCGCTGAAGGGATAGACCCATGGCTCATGATACGACTTGCTCTCGACATTTGAGCAAATCAAGTCGCGCTTGTCGGAGCGCGTGACCGGCTTGAGATATACGGCCATGTTCTCTACTTCAGTGTTCGCGAATTCGCTGTCTGGAGCCTTGAAGACGAATACTTAGCCCAAGCTGCGCAGCTTCGCCTTCACTTCCAGAAAATCCCGCCAGGCAAGTTTCTTGTGGGCGGGATTGCGCAAGAGGTAGGCCGGGTGGAATGTCGGCATGGTGGCAATCTCCAGGCCTGACGGGGTCCGATGTATTCCCCAGTTTCCCCTTAGCCGCATGATGCCGGTCTGCGTCTGCAAAAGCAGCTTCGACGACGGGTTGCCGAGCGTCATCAGCACTTTCGGGTTGGCGAGTTCGATCTGCCGCTCGATGAACGGACGGCAGATTTCGGTTTCCATCGGGGAGGGGTCGCGGTTGCCGGGTGGCCGCCACGGGATCACGTTGGCGATGTAGACGGAGCTGCGGTCGCGGCCGATTGCTGCGAGCATACGGTCGAGCAATTGCCCCGACCGTCCGACGAAAGGCAGGCCTTCCAGATCCTCGTCGCGTCCCGGTGCCTCGCCGACCAGCATCAGGTCGGCCTCCGGATTGCCGTCGGCGAACACCAGGTTCTTCGCCGTGAATTTTAGGTTGCAGCCGTCGAATGCCGCCATGATCTCCCTGAGTTCGGCCAGCGATCCGGCCCGGCTGGCGGCCTCGCGGGCAAGGGCTGCCTGCGCGCCGTCGGGAACGGCGGCAACCTGCGGGCTGCGCTGCAGGTGGCGCATCCGCCATCTCCGGGATGTTCGTCCGAGGCCTTTCCGGCTGGGCCGGCTGGGGCTGGCTGGCGTTCGGCTTTCCGGCAGGCGATTCGACTCTGCCCGCACCTTGAGCCTTCTTCGCGGCGCTGTGCTGAAAACGGTTCGGTGCGACCTCGTCCAAAGCCTCGTCTACCCCCGCATCGGCGTAGAAACGCAGGAGGTCGCCCAGGTCAGCGGTTGGTTCTTTTGGTTCGATCAAGTTCGTCTCGCTGCCATCCGGTTCGCAGATTGCCGGCTCGAACGCAAGTTCAGGAGGACGGAATGCGCGGGTCGAGCACCAGATAGAATTGCATGCGCGGCGTGAAGTCCGTCACCAGAAACGAGAAGGAGGCCGCCTTCAACGGGTCTACCCGGCCTTGCCGGAAGAGCAGCCGGTCGTATGGTTCGAAATCCCGGCTGAACTCCGCAAAACTGTCGGACGAGATATTGTCCGTCGCGGACTGCCGCTGGTCGAAGGAGAGGCCGTCGCCGAAGACGCTCGCCTTTCTCACCACCTCCTGGAGTTCGAACTCGAATTCGACCCAGGCCTGACCGCTGTTGTTCAGGACATCGGTGCGCAGATAGAGGAACCCGTTGGCCACCTCACTCGAGGAACTGAACGGCTGGATCGGGCGGATCGCCCGGATGACGATCGTCACGGGGCTGGACGCTTCCAGTTCCTGCGTGATCACGATCGGGTCGTCCTTGGTTCCTTTTCCGGTGGCGGAAGTGATGTGGAAACCACCCAATTCGTCGGAGAAGGAATAGGCGCCGGCCTCGAACAAACCGGGGCCTGGCGCTCCCTTGGGCGCGAGGCGCGCCAGCCGTCAGAAGGAGCAGGAAGGCTCCCATGGCGGTCGATTGCAGATATTCGACCCGTCGCGCGGTGCCGCATGCGCCGAATATGACCGAGAACCGCAATTTCGCAAACGGAAAAGGATTCCTGCCTGGCCGGTCTGCCGGCGCGGGTTCAGCAATATTGACGTTTACGTTAACGTTATTTAGCTTTGCCGTTGTTTGGCATCGCGGCTGAATGCCTCGCCGCTTGTGTGATGGTTTCACGTCGCGAACGGATGCGCTATGAGCGACGGCAAGGAATAAGCCTGCAAAAGCGGGAACCGGCGGAGGACCTGATGAGCGAGATCGAACGCGAGAGCATGGAATTCGACGTGGTGATCGTCGGCGCGGGTCCGGCGGGCCTGTCGGCGGCGATCCGGCTCAAGCAGATCAATCCCGAGCTCTCCGTCGTCGTGCTTGAAAAGGGCGGCGAGGTCGGCGCCCACATCCTCTCCGGCGCGGTGGTCGACCCGATCGGCATGGACCGGCTGCTGCCGGAGTGGCGGAAGGAAGAGGATCACCCTTTCAAGACGCCGGTTACCGACGATCATTTCCTCGTGCTCACGCCAGTCGCGCTCCTTCCGGCTGCCCAATTTTATGATGCCGCCGCTGATGAACAATCACGGCAACTTCATCGTCTCGCTCAGCAATGTGTGCAAATGGCTGGCGGCCAAGGCCGAGGCGCTGGGCGTCGAGATCTATCCGGGCTTCGCCGCCGCCGGCCTGCTCTATAACGAACAGGGCGCGGTCACCGGCGTCGTCACCGGCGACATGGGCGTCGAGCGCGACGGCTCGCACGGCCCTGCCTTCGCGCCCGGCATGGCGCTGATGGGCAAATACGTGCTGATCGGCGAGGGCGCCCGGGGTTCGCTCGCCAAAGAATTGATCGCCAGGTACAAGCTCTCCGACGGCCGCGAGCCGGGCAAATACGGCATCGGCCTGAAGGAACTCTGGCAGGTGAAGCCTGAAAACCACAAGCCCGGCCTCGTCCAGCATTCGTTCGGCTGGCCTCTCGATATGAAGACCGGCGGCGGCTCCTTCCTCTACCACCTCGAAGACAACATGGTCGCCGTCGGCTTCGTGGTCCACCTCAATTACAAGAACCCCTATCTGGCGCCATTCGAGGAGTTTCAGCGTTTCAAGACGCATCCCGCGATCCGCGGCACCTTCGAGGGCGCCAAGCGCCTCTCCTATGGCGCCCGCGCCATCACCGAGGGCGGCTGGCAATCGGTGCCGAAGCTTTCCTTCCCGGGCGGCGTTCTGCTCGGCTGCGCCGCCGGCCTGGTCAATGTCCCGCGCATCAAGGGTTCCCACAACGCGGTCCTGTCCGGAATTCAGGCGGCCGACCATGCTGCGGCGGCAATCGCCTCCGGTCGGGCGAATGACGAACTCGCCGGCTACGAGAACGAATGGCGTGCCTCCGACATCGGCAAGGACCTGAAGAAGGTCCGCAACGCCAAGCCGCTGTGGTCGCGTTTCGGCACTATCGGCGGTGTCGCGCTCGGCGGCTTCGACATGTGGATGAACACGCTGTTCGGCTGGTCGCCGTTCGGCACGATGAAGCATGGCAAGCCTGACTATGCGTCGCTGGAACCCGCTTCGCAGCACCAGAAGATCGCCTATCCGAAACCCGACGGCGTTTTGACCTTCGACCGTCTGTCGTCGGTCTTCCTGTCCAACACCAACCATGAGGAGAACCAGCCGGTCCATCTTCAGGTCAAGGACATGGAGTTGCAGAAACGCTCGGAGTACGGGGTCTTCGCCGGGCCGTCCTCGCGCTATTGCCCGGCCAGCGTTTACGAATGGGTGGACAAGGACGGCAACGCGATCGCTGGCGAGCCGGGGCACGACGACGCCATGTTCGTCATCAACGCGCAGAATTGCGTCCACTGCAAAACCTGCGACATCAAGGATCCCAACCAGAACATCAACTGGGTGCCGCCGCAGGGTGGCGAGGGACCTGTCTACACCAACATGTAGGTGGCGGAGTGCCTCGTGCGTTATCCGCGTTTGCCACGCGGAAGCGCAATAGGGCGAACGGTTCTACAGCGTATGTTGAGTTGCCGGCGGGTTGGTAATGACAAGCGATCGTTTCGACTTGCCGCCGGCTCGCGCTTTCGCGTTTGCGCCGGTCAACCGCTCATAGCGAATACCGGAGAAAATAATTATGACGGCGCTTGCCGAAGCATCGCGCTTTCGCAAAACCTTGCCGCTTCGTTTCGGCTCGAACTTCAAAATGTCACCCACGCTGCGTCTCCTCTTCCCGATGAGCGTCCGCGCGATTGTGTGTTTCGCTCGCCTACTCACGCTCTCGTTTTTTCAGGAAGCTGTATGTGATTTTTCGCACAAGAAGCGTCCGGTGGCGCAGAGGCAACCTCGGCTCGGTTCTGCTATGAGCACCGCGAAGAACGGCGAGCGCTCTTTGTGAAAGTCGGCAATGAGGTCGCAAGCCGAAATTTCAAACCGGCCGCCGCGACTCCCCAATTGAAACGCCGCGGCGGATATGCTGTGTTTCTGGCGAGCGGGAGATCCGATCATGCGTTTTATCGCCTGGACCGGAGTTTTGGCGGCAGCCCTGTGTATCGGTGCCGTCGGCACGGCCTCTGCCGGGGTCAAGGTCAGCGTCAAAAAGGCAAGCTACGAAATCACCGGCAGGACCGGCGGGGCGCTGCTCCAGGCTATGGACAATCGTGGCCCGAAACATGGCTTCCTGACCCGGGCGATCGCCCAGACCAGATATTCGGTGGGATGGAACATCACCTGGGCCGAAAACAACGGGTCCTGCCGGGTCAAGAACGCCGATGCGCTTCTTTCGATCACCTACACCTATCCGGCGGTGAAGGGTGCAATCTCGCCGCAACTGCGCAAACGTTGGATGCGCTTCATGGGCGGGGTGAGGAAACACGAGGAAACCCATGGCCGTATCGCCCGCGAGATGGTGATGGCCGCCGAGCGGTCGGTATCCAGGCTGGCTATCGCCAATGACCGGGGCTGCCGAAAAGTGCAGGCGGAAGCGAAAAGGCGGGTGACTGCTGTCTACGGCAAGTATGAAAAGCGGCAGATCCTCTTCGACAAGATGGAGCATGGCAGCGGCGGCGCCGTCGAACGTCTGATCCTCGGGCTGAGGAATTAGCCCCGGTATCCAGTCGCAAATGACCCCACACCTAACTTCCTCTCCACAAGAGGAGGGAGGGGCGTATAGACCTACAGGCTGGGCAAAAGCTCCAAATCCCACATGGGCCGCGGCGGGTCAGCCCCTGGGTACCGCTCGCGCCGGAAGCCCGACAGTTGCCGTCGGCGCTTCCTCGTCCATCGGCTGGCCTGCCTTCAGTGAAAATTCCACCAGCACCGGCAGATGGTCGGACCCGGCATCTTCCTGCGTCCTTGCCGAATGAACGATCACGTTGCCCTTCGCCAGGACCTGGTCGATAGGCAGACCGATCCAGGGGCGCAGCGATTTCGGCAATTTGCGATGAAGCCAGGTCGGGCCGATCGACGGAACTTGAGTCAGGCCGCCAGCCTCGGCGACGCGACGCGCCGTCGTGCTCCAGCCGGTCGCGTTGAAATCGCCTGCCAGGATCGCGGTATCGCCGAGCGCGCCGAGCGCGCCGGCCAGATCGTCGACCTGTGACCATTGGTTGTGGGGCCAGGGCCAGCCGAGGTGGAGCGCGGCGACATTCACTGCCTGTCCGCCGAAATCCACGGACGCGATCGCTAGCGAGCCTCGATTGAAGCATTGCGGCTCTACGCCGGTCTCGAATGGCCGGCG
Organism: uncultured Alphaproteobacteria bacterium; assembly: GCA_963763895.1. Lineage (GTDB taxonomy): Bacteria > Pseudomonadota > Alphaproteobacteria > Rhizobiales > Rhizobiaceae > Neomesorhizobium. Next base: position 101,204 of record CAVXQC010000001.1, read on the forward strand.
CGAGAGGATGGCAACTCCGCCGACCCGGGTTGTGCCCTGACAGGCGATGCGATGCGGGTAGGCGGCGGAAAGCCGGTCGAGCGGAGCAGTCCATTTCGCGGACACTTCGTTCAGGGTGATTACGTCGGGCTGCGTCCGGCCAATCAGCGACAGCACCTGTTCCGGTGTCCGGTTGTCGAAGCGGAGGTTCATCTGCAGGAGGCGATAGACGCCGCGTGTCGCGTCTTTCGGTGCAAAGGCGGCGTGCACCTTGGTCATGCCGGGAAACGACAGGGAACTTGAAATCGACGAAAGCGCCGCGGCAGCCAGCACCAGCCCCATCAGGCCTTCTTTCCAGTAACCGATAATCAGCAGGAGCAAGGCTGCGAACCCGAGCAGCACGGCAAGATGCCCGCGGAAATGAGCGATGGAATCGAAGGCGGGATGAAGCCGTCCGAGGAGCGACAACGACAACAGCGCGGCAATTGCCAGCGACACGAACGGAATGAGGAGGCGAAAAATCATAGGTCCTGCTTATGTCTGGAAAGGCTGGCTGAGAAGAACCTTTGATTTTGGCCGATTTCAGCCCGGCCAGATCGTCGTCAAATAAATCCGCTATCCAACATGCTTGGGAGGAAAGCCGATGCCAAGCGACGATCTGTTCCCCGGTTTCCAGACCCGCCGGCTAGCGGGCAAAGGTGCCGACCTGTTCTGCCGCATCGGCGGGGAGGGGCCGCCGCTGGTGCTTTTACACGGCTATCCGCAAACTCACGCGGCCTGGCATCGCGTCGCACGGCCTTTTGCGAAACATTTCACCTGCATCGTCCCGGACCTGCGCGGCTATGGCGAAAGCTCTGTTCCGCTGCCGGCAGGAACTCACGAGACATATTCGAAACGGGCAATGGCGCGTGACGTCGTGGCGGTCATCGCCGGGCTCGGGCATCCGCGCTTCAGCGTTTTGGGTCACGATCGCGGCGCTCGCGTCGCCTACCGGCTGGCGCTGGATATGCCCCCGCACGTCGAACGGGTCGGCAATTGGAAGTCGTGCCGACGGCCGAGATGTGGAACGGCTTCGATGCCGAAATGGCAATGAGCGCCTATCACTGGACCTTTCTGGCGCAGCCGCATCCGCTGCCCGAGCGGCTAATCGCAGCTGACCCTGTCGCTTACCTGGAGTGGACGTTGGCGTCCTGGTCCGAAAAAGGCTCGCTTGAGGCGTTTGCGCCGGCGGCGCTCGACAGCTACCGGCGCGCCTACACGCAGCCGGACCGCGTTCGGGCGTTCTGCGAGGATTACCGGGCCGGCGCCGGCATCGACCGGGAATTGGACGACGCCGATTTCAAGGCCGGCCGCAAGATCGAAGCGCCGCTGCATTTCGTCTGGTCGAACCATGGCTTTCCGGCAAGGACCGGCGATCCGATGAGCCTCTGGCGTGCATGGGCCAAAACAGTCACCGGCGACGAAGTCGCGGCCGGCCATTTCGTCCCCGAGGAAAATCCCGAAGGGGTACTCTCGGCCTTCATCCCGTTCTTCAAGGGCGGCTGATTGGTGCTCCTCTCCCTGTCGATCGGGGGAGGGGTAGTTGGCGACGTAAACCGGTGAGTGGCTCGACGAGTATTATCCTCGTCGCTGCCGACGCATATGATGACGAGGCACATCGTCCCTATTGTCGGCGCGACAATTTCCTTGTGGGGATTCGCGTGAAAGCATTCGGCTGGTTTTGGCTGGCGTTACCGGCCGCCTGTTTCCTTGTGTCGCCCGCCATTGCCGGCGCGGAGTGGCAGGCAGTCGAGCAGGTCAAGCCCTACAAAATATCGGGAACGACCGGCATCGAGCTTTACACCTCGATCGGCGAACGCGGACCGCTTATCGGCGGCAAGGTCCGCACCGTCGCCCTTACCGACTTCAAATTGACCTGGACCAGGGATTACGTTCCGCAAGGCGATGTCTGCACGCTGGTTTCGGCGCGGCCCAAGCTGATCATCACCTACACGTTGCCCAAGCCTTCCGAACAGCTGCCGGAGCCTATGCGCAAGAAGTGGGAAACATTCTACGCGGGTATTCGCGATCACGAGAAAGTGCACGGCGAACAGATCAAGGAGATGGTCGAGACGATCCTGAGCACGACCGTCGGGTTTTCAGTTTCCGGCGATCCGGGATGCCGGAAAATCAGGGAGGAGATCAAAAAACCGCTGTCGGCGGCCTCTCTTGCCCAGCGGCAGAAAAGCCGCGACTTCGACCGCGTCGAAATGGGCGACGGCGGCAATATCCAGCAGCTCATCCTGCGGCTGGTGAAATCCGTAGCGCATTGGCCCGAAATCGGAATCGATTTTCGGAAAGCACGATGCGCGGCTCAAAAGACGCGCGGTGCTGTAGAATACCGGCCCGTTTACTGGAATGCGGTCTCGGAAAAACTCCTGAGCTTGCGCGAATGCAGCCGTTCCAGCGGCATTTCGGCGAGTTTTTCGACTGCGCGGATGCCGATGGTCAGATGCTGCGCCACCTGCCGCTTGTAGAATTCGGTCGCCATACCGGGCAGCTTCAGTTCGCCATGCAGCGGCTTGTCGGAAACGCAAAGCAGCGTCCCGTAGGGCACCCGGAACCGAAACCCGTTTGCCGCAATGGTTGCCGATTCCATGTCGAGCGCGATGGCTCGGCTCTGTGACAGGCGCTGCACCGGCCCGCGCTGCTCGCGAAGTTCCCAGTTGCGGTTGTCGATCGTGGCGACCGTGCCGGTGCGCATGACGCGCTTCAGATCGTAGCCCGAAAGCCCGGTGACCTCGGCCACGGCCTGCTCCAGCGCAACTTGCACTTCCGCCAGCGGCGGCACCGGCACCCAGACCGGCAGATCGTCGTCGAGCACGTGGTCCTCGCGCACATAGGCGTGCGCCAGCACGTAGTCGCCGAGCGCCTGCGTGTTGCGCAGGCCGGCGCAGTGGCCGAGCATCAGCCAGGCATGCGGGCGAAGCACCGCGATATGGTCGGTGATCGTCTTGGCGTTGGACGGTCCGACGCCGATGTTGACCATGGTGATGCCGCCATGCCCAGGTTTCACCAGATGGTAGGCCGGCATCTGCGGCAGCCGCAGCAGCGATGCGCCGTCCTGCGGCGCCGTCTCGCCGGGCTGGGTGACGATGTTGCCGGGTTCGATGAAGGCCGAATAACCGCCGCCGCCATTGGTCATCAGGTTGCGCGCGTGAACGCAGAACTCGTCGATGTAGAACTGATAGTTCGTGAACAGGATGAAATTCTGGAAGTGCTGCGGGCTCGTTGCCGTGTAGTGCGACAGGCGGTGCAGCGAATAGTCGATGCGCTGCGCCGTGAACGGCGCCAGCGGCAGCGGTTCCCCGGGGATAGGCTCGAAGGTCCCGTTGGCGATGTGGTCGTCGGTGGCGTTGAGGTCCGGCACATCGAAGATATCGCGCAACGGCCGCTTTATGCGGTCCGCGGACGACGCATCGACATGCGTGCCTTCCAGGAATGCGAAATGCACCGGTATCGGCGTTTCCGATTCCGAAATGGTCACCGGCACGCCATGGTTGCGCATGATCACGCGGAGTTGGTCGACGAGGTAGCTTTCGAAGAGATCTGGCCGCGTTACCGTCGTGGAATAGTGGCCCGGCGATGGCATGTGTCCGTAGGCGAGGCGGGAATCGATCTGGGCGTAGGAAGACGTGGTGATGCTGATTTCGGGATAGAACGCGCGGAAGCGCCGATGGTTCTCGCCGCCCTCTGCGAGTTTCTGAAAGGAGTCGCGCAAGAAGGCGGTGTTGCGCTCGTAGAGCAGCTTAAGCGCGGCGACCGCCTCGCGCGCATCGGTGAAGCTTTGCCGGGCAAAAGGCTCCGGACTGGCGACTGATTCGATAGGTTCTGGGTAAATTCGCTTTTCCATGACCCATTATAGAGACTTGGATGGGGCTACGGGAGGGGCCTTTCCCGGAATTTGGCCTGCTACCTTGCCGCACCATCTTATCGTGCAAACGTGACGGCTTTCGGAAGATGTTGCTCGACGCAAGCCCGTTCGGAGTGGAAATCGACGTTCACACGTGGTTACTGGCCCGCTTGACGCCGGTGACACGCCGCTTCCCATCCGTGACCAACGTCCCTTTCGATTGGTCCAAGATCACAACTATGTTGCCGAAAGGATCGCGGATCCGGGCGCATCGCCCGACCGCGATTTCGAATGGCGGTTGCACAGCCTCTCCGCCGGCGGCCAAGAATTCCTTAAACGCCTCGTCGACGTCATCGACCAGGATGTCGGTTTCGGGACCGATATGAAGATGGACAACCAGTTCCGCATCGGTTTCAGGCAGCGCAAAGCCGGCGGCTTCATCGTCCCGCCAAACAAGAATATGACCGAGTCGATCCCCATAAAACGATACGGCTGCATCGAGATCGCTCACGCGCAACAGATGATTATCGAGCTTGCGGAATAATGGTCTTTTTCCAGGCTCCTGCGCCATTGCGGGACCTCATATTCGCAGAGATTCGTACGGCCATGCAGCCTATGAAATAGGCTTCGAGACTGCGTCTGCAACCGAGTACCGAGAGATCCCCGTTAGACGCTACTGCGCTGTGTAGCCGCCATCGACCGGATAGAATCCGCCCGTACAGAACGATGCCTGGTCTGAAACCTGAAAGGCGGCGAACTCGGCAACCTCTTCTCTTGTCGCAAGGCGGCCCAACGGATGCAAATGGCCAAGCATATCGAGTGCCTCAGGTGGCATTTCTTTCATGCGCGGGGTGGCGACGTAGCTGGGTCCAATGCAATTCACCCGAACGTTCTTGTCGGCGTACTCCAGCGCGGCCGTCCGGGTCAGGCCAATGACGCCGTGCTTGGTCGTTGTGTAGGCGGCGAGGCCGGCCATTCCGACAACACTGTTTGCCGAGGAAAGGTTGAGGATGGCGCCGCCACCGCTTTTCACGATCAGCGGCAGTTCTGCCTTCAGGCTCAGGAACATGCCCGTCAGATTCGTGCCGATCACGGCATCCCAATCGTCCAGTGAAAGGTCCACGATCAGAATGTTGCCGGGTCCGGGAGTGCCGGCGTTATTGACGGCTATGTGGAGACCGCCGAAGGCCTCCGCAGCCACTGATGCGGCCTTCGCGATACAAGCGCCATCGCGGACGTCCCCCTCAACGGCGCGGCTCCGGGCTCCGCCGGGATTAATGTCGTTCAGCAGACTGTCCAAACCGCTTTTGTCGTGTCCCACAACAACAAGCCGAACACCACCCGCGAACAATCGCCGTGCGATGCTTTCGCCAACTCCGGTTGCGGCACCAGTGACAATCGCGACCTTTCCGCTCAAGTCGTACATCGGTTCTGCTCCTGCTCGTTCGCCTTCCAGGCAAGCACTCGCTCGACGTCTGTGCATGCCGCCGAGCAGCGGCGGATGGTCATCGACAACGGATCAGAATCGGTATTTCGCGCCGTCTCGTGGTGCGGCATGTCGTGAGTTGAACCGATTGTGGCTATCGGGCTCGTGTCATCACGATTGGGTTCTCTCGCATCGCCTAGCGACGAAAACCCAGACGCCCGGCGGCCCAACGCCCGTCGATCCTTTGATTGCTCACGATCAAGCCGATCCAGGGGCTCGTGACCTTTGGATCGGTCAGATTGATATATTTTCCAACCATCCTCGTGCCCTCGCGATGTGCATCGATCAGCCCTTGACGCGCTCCATTGTCCCAATCAAACAGCAGATAGAGACGGTCGCCTGCGGCTTTCACTTCGGCCTTACCCTGTTTCCATTTGTTGGCGACATCTCCCGGGATCGTAGGGTCCGCTCCGCCATTCCACCGGCTGGACCAATTTCCTTCGATCGTGCTGTATTGATCGCGCTCGCTTGGCTCCGCCCATGCCTTTGCATTCTCATCGTCCGAGGTTCCCGCGAGCTTGGCACCGGCGGCGAACGCCAGCACCTCCTGGTCGTTGGGATTGGGGACATCCACGACGTCAAATGGGTTTCGGGCTCGGTGGCCCTTGTCCACAGAGCCGCTTCGGCTTTCTGCATGTTTCTGTTGCATTGGCGGTCTCCAATTGGTTCTGTTGGTGTTTTCACACCCAAACGGTTCAGACCTACGAAGTCGTGCCGCTGCTCGGCATCCGTTTCTTGCTCCGGTTTCCCGAAAAGCTCGCGGCCTGACAGCGACCGTTGATCTCCCCGCCGCGTTCCAAGCCAATGCCGGAAGCGAAGCCGGGTTCTCCCGAAAACGCCGATCGGCGGTAACGAGATTTTGGGCAAGCCTATTTCCGGGAGGGGGCATTTCCCGGAATCTGGCCTGCTACCTTGCCGCGCCGCAAACGTGACGGCTTTCGGAAGGTGCTCCCCGGCGTAAGCCCTTTCAGGGTGGAACGTTGCCGTTAAACAGCAGTTCCTGGATTGGGGGCAACAGCTTCATAATACCCGCTATCAGTCGGGCGAGACGATTATCCGTTACCGATTCCATCCCCGTTACGGGGAAACGGTTACTGTTGCCGGGCGCAATCGTCGTGGTGACGAGGTCAGTCTGACCATCCGCCAGCCTGACGGCACCCTGGCGCATCTGCCGATCTGGATGACGGAAGATCAGGCGGAGGCGATGATGATGACGGAGCGTCCCCGTCTGCCGCTGGCGTATCTGCACGAACTTCGTTTGGAACTCGATGCCTGTCTAACCTTGCTGCGTGACGATTCCCGTCACGAAGGAGGAGACAAGCATGAAGCAACGGCAACCCTGTCACCGCCAATTCGATCTCTTCGTGCCCAAGACCCCACCGGTGCCGGTAGCAGCGTCCGAGCGGACGAAGCTATTGCCACTGGTGAGCGCGCTGCTGTCGGAAACACTCAGCGTCCCCGCAGTGACGGAGGCCGGCGATGAAGATCACGTCTGATCACCTGGCGCGCGGTGCCTTCATCTACATTCGGCAATCCACCGTCGATCAGCTTGCCAACAACCATGAGAGCCGGCGGCGTCAATATGGACTTGCCGACCGTGCCCATGCTCTTGGCTGGACGGATGTGACAGTCATCGACGACGACCTTGGCCGCTCGGGGTCGGGCATCAGTCGTCCGGGCTTCGAGAAGCTGCTCGCAGCGATCTGTGAAGGCCGCGTCGGTGCCGTTTTTGCGATCGAAGTGTCGCGTCTGGCGCGCAATGGACGCGACTGGCACACGCTGATCGAATTTTGCGGACTGGTTGGCACGGTGATTGTCGATGAGGATGGAATCTATGAACCACGCCATCCAAACGATCGGTTGTTGCTGGGCATGAAAGGGACGATGAGCGAACTCGAACTGTCGCTCCTGCGGGCCCGTTCGATGGAAGCCTTGAAGCAGAAGGCTCGACGGGGCGAGCTCTTCTTCACGGTAGCTGTCGGCTATGTGAAAGTGGGCCGCGACAAGATCGAAATGGATCCAGACCTGCGTGTGCGAGAGGCGATCGGGTTGGTCTTCACCCGCTTTGCCGAAATGCAAAGCATCCGCCAGGTGTTCTTGTCGCTTCGAAGCGACCAGATCGCGCTGCCGTACCTCAACTCCAGGAACTCCGGACAACGGCAGGTGCTGTGGAAGCTTCCGGTCTATGCGACGGTGAGCAATCTTCTCACCAATCCTGTTTATGCCGGCGCTTACGCCTTTGGCCGAACCGGAAGTCGAACGATAATCGAAAACGGCCGCAAGCGAATCGTGCGCGGCCGTCGCAAAGATCGCTCGGATTGGGCTGTCTTGCTCGTCGACCATCACGAAGGCTATTTGTCCTGGGCAGAGTTTGAAAGGAACCAACGGCTGATCGCAGACAATGCCAACGGCAAGGGCATGATGGTGCGCGGGCCGGTGCGCAAGGGGGAGGCTTTGCTCGCGGGCCTGCTGCGTTGCGGCCATTGCGGCCGCCGCCTGCTCGTCAGCTACAACGGCACCAAGGGCGATGTCGGCCGCTATAAGTGTGATGCCACCCGAAGCAACCCTGGCGGTGATCCCTGTATCTCGTTCGGCGCACTGCGCGTCGACGAAGCGGTGGGTGTCGAGATCGTGCGGTTGCTGCAGCCGCTCGGCGTTGAAGCGGCCATCCAAGCGATCACGCAGTGCGAGCACCAGTCTGGCGAAAAACAGCGCCAGATCGAGTTGGCGCTCGAACAGGCGCGATATGAGGCAACCAGGGCGCACCGACAGTATGACACGGTCGACCCCGACAATCGTCTGGTAGCTGGCGAACTTGAGCGGCGGTGGAATGGCGCCCTCGCGAGCGTACGCGCTCTCGAGGAAGAATTGGAGGCCCTGCTGCGACAGCGGCCGGCAGCTTTGGGCGTCGAGGAGCGCCAGCGTCTATTGCAAATGGGGGCCGATCTGGAGGCCGCCTGGCATCATCCGGCGGCCACTTCCGTCACGCGCAAGCGTATCGTCCGGGTCGTGTTGCGCGAGATCGTGGCACAGGTCGAGGGTGACCAGATTCATTTGTTGTTGCATTGGCAGGGTGGCGATCACACCAGCCTGACGGTGAGAAAGAACCGGCGGGGTCAGACGCGGTGGTCCGTCGAGCCTGAGACAGTGGAGTTGATCCGCGCCTGCGCACGAATGATGCCTGACAAGGCCATTGCCGGCATGCTCAACCGGATGGGAAAGCGGACAGGTCGATCGAATGGATGGACACAGTCGCGTGTGCGGGGCTTCCGCAATACGCACGACATCGCGGTCTACAGGGATGGCGAATGGGCCGAGCGCGGCGAAGTCACGTTGACTGAAGCCGCCAGCATGCTCAATCTGAGCCCTGCGACGGTCCTTCGCCAGATTCGCGCCGGCATCATCCCTGCCCAACAATATTGCATGGGCGCACCTTGGGTTATCAAACGAGGGAATATCGAAGATTCCCATCTGATCGAGCGGATCAAGTCGTGCTCCAAGGGGCCGCCATCATCAGATTCGGATCAGAAGACCCTTGTCTTTCAATAGCGTAGCGAGATGGGCATTATGACGTGGGACCAGGCAGTGCCAGCGCAAGCATGTTCATTGTCTCGGGGCGAGGCCGTCGAGCAGGAAGTCGAGGCCTTTCCGGAAGGCGCCATCCCAATCGCTATCCAACAGCAGACGAGAGCGTTCGATTGTAGGATAGCGTTCGCTGAGACGTGCAAGGCGCTGCTGCGCGGCGGTCCTGTCGTCGTCCGAGAGGTCGAAGCTCGCTCGGGTGACGGTGGCGCCCATCACATAGTTCCAGAGCGACCAAATCGCGACGTTCAGATCCGCGTCCGCTACGCCGGCTCCGGACAAGGTCTTGCTCAGCAGTTCCAGGCGGCTGAGGATGTTCGGGCCGAGCGCCCGGCGCGGCAACAGCGACGCCGACCAAGGATGGCGCAGCATGCTGGCGCGCCAGTCTTCGAGCATATGAACGACTTCCCCGCGCCAGTCTTGAGACTCAGCTATTTGCGGCAGGCGGCGATATTCGAGCACCGCGTCGAGCGCCAGATCAAAGACATCCTCTTTGCTGTCGACGTGCCAATATAGGCTCATCGCGCCCGAGCCGAGGCGATCAGCCAGCCGGCGCATCGTCAATCCGTCGAACCCTTGAGCGTCCAGCAGTTCCACCGCGGTCGCCACGATGCGTTCCCGAGAGAGAGGTGGTTCACTGCGCAGCTCCTGCACGGGCTGGAGCGACTGACCTGTCCGTTGAGACCGTTTGCCCCGGACACCGCTACGTTTGGCTGCCATCCGTTTTCCTCGTTGGTCAGAACGTCGATCTTGGCCGGCAATGTCAGGAATGTCGATCCCGGTTGATTGACTCGTACGACGTACCATACGATGACTGGTACATCATACGAGTTGTAAGGGTGATATGGGTTGAAGTTCAATCGTGCCAGCCATGAGGGGACGTCGCCCACAGACCGCAAAACCAATAGAAAATCATGTCACGCGCAATCGAGCATCTGCTTATCGGAGGGCTAATCATCATGACTATGGCAGGTTCCACTGCGACGACAGCGAATGAGAACGATCTCAAGCTGACCATCGTCAATCCAAAAAACCTCTACGACCCGTCGCCGAATGGCTACAGCACGGCGGTGATCGCGCCCCGCGAAGGCCGGGTTGCCTATATCTCCGGACAGGGCGGCCAGGACAGCACGGGAGCCTTGTCGCCCGACTTCGCGGCCCAGGTGAAACAGGCCTACGCCAATCTGGGCGCCGCACTTGAGGGGATCGGAGCGAAACCAAATCAGGTCGCCAAGCTCACGGTCTTCGTGGTCGATCACGATATGTCCAAGCTTGGGGTGTTGACCCAGAACGTCAAGGAAATGTTCGGCGAGGCGCTGCCGGCGCAGACACTGATTCCCGTTCCCAAGCTTGCAATCGACCCCATGCTCTTCGAGGTCGAAGCCGTGGTCATTCTGCAGTAGTGGCGCCGCGGTGAGTTCGGCTGGATGCCCTCTTCGGGTCCAGACAGGTCTCCCGTTCCGGGGCGCCGAACCTTGGGATTTCTACCGCTAGCCGCGCCGCAAGCTGACGAGAAGCACGAAGCCCATGCCGTTCTTCTTCGGGGCAGGCGCTTCGATCGTCGCACGCGTATCGGCGCGAACGCTTTGCATGGCGAGCAGGGGGCTCCAGACCACGAGCACGATCGCTGCTGCGCGGGGCAGGTGCCTGAGCACATTGAGAACGGAGGTCAGCGAGCGGGTCATTGGCTTGAGCCTGGGGTTGATGGTCGGTGCGGTGTCACGGTTAGCGACGGGTGGCGCAGTTAAAATTCTGATCGAAGCGGCAGGGCATGGCGATGCCGGTATCCCGAGCACGACCGGATCGGCTGGCCTCGGCCACGAGGATGGCAAACAGCATTCCAAACAGTGCCGTCAGCAGGCAGACGATGGTGAAGCGGCGGGCAAGCATCGGTGTATCCCTCGATTTGTGGACACACTTTGCTCCCGTCGCGCTGAACCGGCCCTGATGTCGCCATTCATCCTGCGTTCAAAAACTTTGACGTGACGCGCGCTTTTGTGGCGGGCAATCTGTTGCGACACCCAAATCGAACGGAGACTTTACCGTATGGCCATCCAGACGAAGCCGATCGAACTCCATTACTGGCCGACGCCGAACGGCTACAAGATCACGATCATGCTGGAGGAACTCGGCGTTCCCTACACCGTCAAATATGTGAACATCGGCCGCGGGGAGCAGTTCGAGCCGTCATTCCTGAAGATCGCTCCGAACAACCGCATGCCGGCGATCGTCGACCCCGAGGGTCCCTCTGCCAACGGAAAATGGGACGGCGAACCGATCTCGATCTTCGAATCCGGCGCCATCCTTCAATATCTCGGCCGGAAGTTCGGGAAATTCTATCCGGCGGACGAACGCGGCCGCGTCGAGGTCGACCAATGGCTTTTCTGGCAGATGGGCGGGCTGGGGCCGATGGCCGGCCAGGCGCACCATTTCCGCCAGTATGCTCCGGAAAAGATTCCCTATGCGATCGACCGCTACACCAACGAGTGCAACCGGCTGTACGGCGTCATGAACAAGCGCCTCGCGGATCGCCGGTTCCTGGCGGGGGACTATTCGATCGCCGACATGGCCTGCATCGGTTGGGTCAGGCCGTACAAGAACCAGGGTCAGGACCTGGAGGATTTCCCCAACCTCAAGCGCTGGTTCGAGACCATCATGGCGCGCCCGGCCGTCGAGCGGGCGGTCGCCGTCGGCAAGGAGGAGCGCGAGAAATCGAATCTCGCCGACGACAAGGAAGCCCAGAAAATCTTGTTCGGGCAAAGAGCGCGAGCGTAAAAAAGGAATAGCGAATAGGCAATAGCGAATAGGGAAAAAGGCTTGCGCTGCGTTCGCGCAGCCACGATCGGGATTTACGTAATCGATCGCTATTCGCTATTCGCTACAGCTTCACCAGTTCTGGCTCTTGCAGATCAGGCCGCCAAGCACGCAGCCGCTCATCGAAAGCGAACTGCCCTTGAGCGATGCCTTGCCGGAATAGGTCTTGTCGGTTTCCGGATCGGTGATCTTGCCGGTATATTTGCCGCTGCCGCTGGCGCTGAAGGAGCCGATGCGCTTGCCGGCATGCTTCCCGGTTTTCAGCGTGATGCGTGAATGGGCCGCCGCCCGTTATGGCAGCCGTTGCGCCGGACTGCGTTTTCCAGTTGCCTTCGATCGGGTCGGCGTAAACCGCACCGGTCAACAATAATGTGGCCGCGATGGCCATGCTGGCTTTGCGAAACATCGGTTCCTCCCTCCGAGGGCTCTGCCGGTCAGGCCTAGTCCAAATCCCGCCGTCTCAGTCCCTTACGCGCACGTAAGCTAATTCACTCTGCGGCAAAACAAAAGCGTGCCGCAGCGTAAGGTTGCGGCGTTTTCGCAAACGGTCCACACGCCTGATTTCGGGCATGAGCGTTGCATTTCCAACTCCCGGTTTCGGTTTTGTGGTTATCAAACCGTTCTTTCGGGCCCTGCAAATTTTCGACGAATTTTTCCGAAATCCGCGGAGCAGCGGCGACTTTATCCTTAACAAAATCCGAGGTTTACCTCTTGTTTGATTTTTGTTTGCGGCAAATTAAGCACGCCATTTAACGACGGATTCAAGCCTCGCCTTCATTCTCGGAAGCATCGAAAGGGCAGCTCGCAAGGACGAAGGAAGCGGCTCTCGGGAGAAAGACAGGGACGAAAAAAAATGGCACGTTTCGAGATGTTGGAAGCCGGCTTCGGCGGCATGGGTACCACGGCTCAGGCCGACATACTTTTCGAGCTCGGCATGATGTATGCGACCGGCCGCGACTGCGATGTCGACGTCGTCGCCGCCCACAAATGGTTCAATATCGCAGCGATCAAGGGTTCGGATCGTGCGGCGGAAGTCCGCGCGGAACTCTCGGTCTCGATGACCAAGCTGGAAATCGCCAAGGCGCTGCGCGAAGCGCGCGAATGGATGACCACGCACTAGTTGCGGGTGGCGAGGATTTGAATGCCAGGGTTCAAGCCGCGCAGACGGCTGGGCCCCAATACGAAGAACGCGGCAGCTTGGAGGCGGGCCAGCCGCGCAGCGAAGACAGGGTGACTGAGCATTTGCGGGCACGGGGACGCCCACGATGCGATAAATGCAAGAGCCGTGACCGGGGACAAAACCACCGGCGCGGCTTTTGCATTTGGAACTACTCCGCAGTAACGAACATCTCGCGCCTTGTTCAGGCCGCGTCGGCCTCCTCGAACCGCACCAGCACCATGCCGTCGGTGACTTGCGCGCCCTCGGCGACGATCTCGGCGACGACGCCGTCATGCGGGGCGGCGATCGTGTGCTCCATCTTCATCGCTTCCAGCACCAGAAGCGGCTGGCCCTTGAGCACCGCGTCCCCAGCCGACGCCCTCAACACCTTCACCAGCCCCGGCATCGGCGCCCGCATCGAGTCGCCGCCGGCGGCTGCATCGGCCGCTTGCGCCAGCGGATCGGGGATCGCGAAATTGTAGGCGTGACCGCCCTCGAACAGCGTGGCGTGACCCGGCCACAGCGCGATGCCGATATCACGATCAGCGCCCTCGGCGTCCGGCGCGGCGAGCGTGTATTCGCGTCCTCCCCCATCAAGCGAGACATCGAAACGGCCGTCTGCCCGCGGTGATACATGCGCTGTGATCGTCGCATCGCCCGACTTCAACCTGGTTCGGCGGGAAACCGGGTTGAAATGCGCGTAGCCGGAAATGGCGCCCCAGGGATCCGCTTCGACGCTCCTGTCGCGCACGCCAGACGCGACCAGCGCCGCCATGGCGATGACTTTCTCGCCAGCCTCGGCGCTCAGGGTCAGCCCGTCCTGCTTGCGGTCGATCAGCCCGGTATCGACGTCGCCGGCCGCGAAATCGGCATTGCGCGCGAGCGCGGAGAGGAAGGCAATGTTGGTCACGGAGCCGGCGATCTGCGTGGAGGTGAGGGCGGTGTCGAGCGCATCGAGCGCGGTAGCGCGGTCGCCGGCATGCACCACCAGCTTGGCGATCATCGGATCGTAGAAGGGCGAGATCGCGTCGCCGGCCCGCACGCCGGTCTCGACCCGCAGATCGGCATCCTGCGGCGGAAACTTCAGATGGTGCAGCGTGCCGGTGGCCGGCAAAAATCCCCTGGCCGGGTCCTCGGCATAGATGCGCGCCTCGAAGGCATGGCCGTCGAGCGCGATCTGGTTCTGCGATTTTGGCAATGCCTCGCCGGCCGCCACCCGGAGCTGCCATTCGACGAGGTCGACGCCGGTCACCATCTCGGTCACCGGGTGCTCGACCTGCAGGCGCGTGTTCATCTCCATGAACCAGAAGCGGTCGGGCTTCAGCCCGTCGGAAGCATCGACGATGAATTCGATGGTGCCGGCGCCCGAATATTTGATCGCCTTCGCTGCCTTCACCGCGGCGGCGGTCATCGCCGCACGCATCTCGCGCGTCATGCCGGGGGCAGGCGCCTCCTCGATCACCTTCTGGTGGCGGCGCTGCGCCGAGCAGTCGCGCTCGAAGAGGTGCACGGCGTTGCCGTGATTGTCGCCGAACACCTGCACTTCGATATGGCGCGGTTTGTCGACATATCTTTCGACCAGCACGCTGTCGTCGCCGAAGGCGGCCTTCGCCTCGCGCCGCGCCCCGGCCAGCGCCTCGGCGAATTCTTCCGCGGTTTCGACGCGCCGCATGCCCTTGCCGCCGCCGCCGGCCCGCGCCTTGATCAGCACCGGGTAGCCGATTTCCTTGGCCTTGCCGGCCAGCAGCACCAGTCCCTGGTCCTCGCCGTGATAGCCGGGCACCACAGGTACGCCGGCCTTTTCCATCAGCCGCTTGGCGGCGTCCTTCAGGCCCATCGCGCGGATCGAAGCTCCGGACGGCCCGATGAAAATCAGCCCGGCCGCTTCGACCGCATCGACGAAGTCGGGATTTTCCGAGAGGAAGCCGTAACCCGGATGGATGGCCTGCGCCCCGGTTTCCAATGCCGCAGCGATTATCGTGTCGCCGCGCAGATAGCTCTCGCCGACCGGCGAGGCGCCGATATACACCGCCTCGTCGGCCATTTCGACATGCAGCGAGCGCTGGTCGGCATCCGAATAGACGGCGACGCTTCTGATGCCCATCCGCCGCGCGGTGCGAACAATCCGGCAAGCGATCTCGCCGCGGTTGGCGATCAGGATTTTTGAAAACATCTACCCTCCAGGGGACAGTTTACTTTTGCCCCTTGCACAAAATTCGTAGGCCATCGATGCCTTTCCCGGGCAAGAAAGTAAACTGTCCCCGAAACTTACTTCGTCGGGCTGACCAGCGAGAACGCCGCGCCCTGCGGGTCCATGCAGTTGACGACCCAGCTGCCGCCGGGAACCTCCATCGGCCCCATCATTATCTGCCCGCCGCTCCCGGTCACGCGCGCCGCCGCCTCATCGAGGCCGGAGACATTGAAATAGAAACCCCAGCAGGGGACCGGAATGTTCGATGGCCGGTTCATCATGCCGCCCGCTTGTTCCCCGTCGATGGCGAAGAGCTGGTATGTGCCCATCTCGCCCATATCCATCGACTGGTCCTTGGTCCAGCCGAACTGGCTGGAATAGAAGTCGAGCGCCTTTTCCCAGCCGTCGCTGTAGAGCTCGCGCCAGCCGACGTGGCCGGGCGTGCCGCGGGGCGCCGGCGGCTGGTCCGGGCCTTGCGGGGCAAGCAGCATGAACATCGCGCCTTGCGGGTCGGCGACCACGGAGAACCGGCCGACGTTCGGTATATCTTCCGGCGCGCGGTGCACTTTCCCGCCCGCCGCCTTGATGCTGTCGGTCTTCGCATCGACGTCGGCGGCGTGGATGTAGCCCATCCAGGCAGGCCGGCGCCGATTTTGGCCGCCTCGTCGGGGATATTCATCAGACCGCCGACACCGGTGTCGCCGGCCTTTACGACGGTATAGGGAAAATCTCCGCCACCGAAGTCCTCCTTGTTCCACCCGACCACCGTCGTGTAGAATTTCTCCGCCGCCTTGAGGTCGGAGGTCATCAACTCGTACCAGATGAATTTCGAGGCCATGTTTCGCTCCCTTGGTTGGTATCGAACTCTTTTGCCCCGCCAGCGCCGCCCGCCGAATGTTCTATCAAGACGGTGAAGTTGCGCCCGGACAGGGCGAACGGCAATATGCTGACATCATAATCTTGACGACGCGAAGACAGGTCCCTGTGCAACCCGGCGAAACCGTCTGCGGAGGTCTGCACGACGCAGCCGGCATCGTTTGAAGGCCTTGCTTCGTCTGCCGCGCGGGTTGCAGGATGCGCGAAACGTGCAGAAGCGCTCTATCGGATTGTGATCACTGTAGAGCCGCTTGCTGAAACAGGGCTTCCAGCGCCGGTCGCTCTTTGGCGGGATGTAGTCGGTCAGATCGTATAGGCTCATGCTTACTGACGGTTTCGGGCGGAGGAGGCTGCAACGTCGTGGACGTCAAAATCGAAACTTCGCGGCTTACTCTCCGACCTTGGGGTGAGGAAGACATCGAACAACTCACACTAGGCTTGAACGATCTCGAGATCGCAAAGTGGCTGGCTTTCGTCCCTCACCCTTATACGACGTCACACGCCCAAGATTGGATCAAGAGATGTCAGGAGATTTCGAACGCAAGCATTCGGCCGGTTGCGTACGAATTTGCGGTTGAACTTAGACCCGAGCGACGAGTGATCGGAGGGGTCAGCCTGAATAAGATACACTGGAAGGTCGGGACCGGTGGTGGAGGAATTTGGATAGCCAACCCCTATCGGGGACGCGGCTATGGACGCGAAGCGTTTGAGGCGAAGATCCAATTCGCTTTTTGCGAATTGGGCCTCACGAAATTGGTCAACGGCTACTTCGACGGCAACGAAAACTCTTGGGCGATGCAGCGCAAATTGGGATATCGACGTGTAGCTGAGGTTACCAGCCGTTGCATGGCTGACGGAAGGCAAACGATCGAGCATGTAACGACGCTGCTGCGCAGTGATTGGAAAGATCGTGAGGACTAAACGTCTGCCCGGGCATGATGATCCAATGGCTAACCGCACGGAGCCGGGATCGCACCGCCCTTGATATCGAACTCATGCGAATTTCAAAATCGGGACACTGGTGCAACCCGACAGGTCACTCGCAGGCAGGCTGGAGACGGCGCCTCGCCGCGCACTGAGGCACGTACACCATCGGGACCAAATCTCGTGATTTTCCAACAGCTTGCGGTGCTCTCGCCGGTTTTTCGGAAGGCAGCGGCCTCGGTTCCCGTATTTTTCAACGAATTCAATGGTTTGCCCGGCTGCCGCCGAATTCCTGGGCAACCACTATAGGTAGCGGTTGCCTCGTCGGGCGGAAACGCCTGCCTACATCCTGAACACGCCGAATTTCGTGTCCTTCACCTCGGCGTTCAGTGCGGCGGAAAGCGACAGCGCCAGCACCTCGCGCGTCTTGGCCGGGTCGATGATGCCGTCGTCCCAAAGGCGCGCGGAGGAATAGAGCGGGTGGCCTTCATGCTCGTATTTCATCAGGATTGGCTTCTTGAACTTCTGCTCCTCCTCGGCACTCCATTCGCCGCCCTTGCGCTCGATGCCCTCGCGCTTGACCATCGCAAGCACCGTGGCGGCCTGCTCGCCGCCCATGACGGAAATGCGCGCGTTCGGCCACATCCACAGGAAGCGCGGTGAATAGGCGCGGCCGCACATGCCGTAGTTGCCGGCGCCGAACGAGCCGCCGATGATCATCGTCACCTTCGGCACCTGCGCGGTCGCAACCGCCGTTACCAGCTTGGCGCCATCCCTGGCGATGCCGCCGGCCTCATACTTTTTCCCGACCATGAAGCCGGTGATGTTCTGGAGGAAAATGAGCGGGATTTTTCTCTGGCAGCAGAGTTCGATGAAATGCGCGCCCTTCATCGCACTTTCGGAGAACAAAACGCCGTTGTTGGCGATGATGCCGACCGGCATGCCGAAGAGATGGGCGAAACCGGTGACCAGCGTGGTGCCGTAGTTTGCTTGAATTCGTCGAATTCAGAGGCGTCGACGATACGCGCGATGATCTCGCGCACGTCGTAAGGCTGGCGCAGATCCGCCGGGATGATGCCGTAGATCTCTTCCGGCGCATAAAGCGGCGGCAGAGGTTTCTGAAGGGCGAGCCTCGCCGGTTTGGTTCGATCGAGGTTCCTGACGATGCGCCGGGTGATCGCCAGCGCGCGTTCGTCGTCCATCGCGTA
>CAVXQC010000002.1:0-128618 GCA_963763895.1 uncultured Alphaproteobacteria bacterium
ATGTCAGACGACATGCACAATTGCCCCCCTGGCGACACGAGGAACTGACCCCCTCTCATTTGAGAGGAAGGATAGATGACGATCGAGATTTTTGTAACTCCTGCATTGTCGAGAACGATGCAGGGAGAGGCGATGCTGCAGGCGGAGGAAGTCTTGTCGATGGTGCGCCTGCACAAATGCGGCTGGGGCGCCAAACGGATCGCGAAGGAATTCGGTTGCGCGCGCAATACGGTTCGCCGCTACCTTCGCGAAGGCGGTGTCATTACTTATCGGGGTCGCCCGCGCGTGTCGGCGCTCGACGGGCTTGATGATTGGCTGCGGGAGCGCTTTTTCCGCCACGACGGCAACGCGGACGTCATTCGGCAGGAATTGGCGGATGAACATGGGATCATTATCAGCCTGCGTTCGGTGGAGCGTCGGGTACGTCATTGGCGCCGGGAGCTAACGGCGCAGAAACGGGCGACGGTCCGCTTCGAGACGGCGCCGGGTCACCAGATGCAGATCGACTTCGGCGATACCCGTGTCTGGATCGGCGGCGAGCGGGTGCGGATCCATGTGTTTGTCGGGACACTTGGCTATTCGCGCCGGATGCATATCCGGGCCTCTCAGAGACAACGCCAGGCCGACTGGTTCGAAGGGATGGAGGGCGCGTTCCTGCGGTTCGGGGGCGTTCCGGCGGAAGTCCTTATCGACAATGCGAAGGCGCTGGTCGAGCACCACGACGCGGTAACACGCGAGGTAAGGTTCAACGCGCGGCTGCACGCCTTTGCCCGCTACTGGGGCTTCACGCCGCGGGCCTGTGCTCCCTATCGGGCGCGCACCAAAGGAAAGGACGAACGTGGGTCGGTTACGTCAAGAAGAACGCGATCGCTGGCCGCCGGTTCGAGAGCTGGGCCGCGTTCGAGGCGCATCTGGACCGGTGGACGCGCGAGGTTGCCGACCAGCGTGAACACGGCACGACCGGTGTTGCGCCAGCGGAGCGCTTTGCCGCTGAGGCTGGCGCGTTACGCCCTCTGGCCGGCCGCGCCCCGTTCGGGCAGTTGCGGGACCTGGTCCGCAAGGTCCAGGCCGACTGCGCGATCGATCTCGACACCAACAGCTACTCGGTGCCCTGGCGCCTGATCGGCGAGAGCGTCCAGGTCGTGGTTCTGGCCGGCCGCGTGATCATCCGTCATGCGGGCCAGGTGGTGGCGGATCATGCCCTGTGTCGAGGGAGGCGACAGCGGATCGTGGACCGGATGCATTTTGTTGGCGTTGCCGGCTTCGAAGGGCCGGTGCACGCCGACCCTGTCGAGATTGCGCCGGCCACCTTACTGCGGCCGCTCGCGGAATATGAGGCGGTTGTCGGAGGGGGGTGGTGATGACGACCGTAGATCACGACGTGCTCATCGCAACGCTCGATCGGCTGAAGCTGACGGCGATCCGCGACCAGCTCGATACGCTGCTGGACGAGGCGGCTCGCTCGAAGATGACCTTGCGGGAAGCCTTGGCCTTCCTGGTGTCGCGCGAGATCGCCCGTCGCGACGAGCGGCGCATCTCCATGTCGAGCAAGCTCGCCCAGTTCCCGTTCGTGCGCGAACTCGACGGCTTCGACTTCGACGCCCAGCCTTCACTCGATCAGGGCCAGATCAGGGAGCTTGCGACGTGCCGCTGGATCGCGCACGGCGACACGCTCCTGTTCCTCGGGCCGCCCGGAACGGCAAGAACTCGATCTTGCCGTGAGCCTCGGCCGCGAGGCCATTCGCCAGAACTACAACGTCCAGTTCGTCACCGCGGCGACGCTGGTGGCTATGCTGGCCAAGGCACATGGCGACGGCTCGCTCGACAAACAGTTGGCCACTCTGTCGCGGCCGAAATTATTGATCATCGATGAGCTGGGCTATATGCCCTTCGAGGCCAATGCCGCCCACCTGTTCTTCCAGCTGGTGTCGCGACGCTACGAGAAGGGATCGATTCTGATCACTTCAAACCGCTCTGTGGGCGAATGGGGAAGTGTTTTTGGAGATCCCGTTGTCGCAACGGCGATACTGGATCGTCTACTTCATCATTCCACGGTGATCACCATCCGCGGAGACAGTTACCGCCTTCGCGAAAAGCGCCGGTCCGGCCTCCTGCAAAAAGCCGGACCGGTATCTGAAACCAACGAAACCACAACCCAATGAGGGGGTCAGTTCCTCATGTCGGCAAAGGGGTCAATTCCTCGTGTCGCTTGACAAACAGTCGCGCGCAAACTCGTAGCCAGACGATCTGCAACATACCTTCGGATCGATACGATCGAGCAGGCCATCCGCGACGCGCGGGTCCTGACCGCTGAAGTCGGACCTACGGGCTACATCATTGCGGCCGCCTTGGCAGAATCGAACCTCGCTGCTGGGAACACAGTTATTGTCGATTGTGTGAACCCGGTTGCCGAAAGCCGCGCGGCTTGGCGCACGACAGCACATCGCGCCAGGGCTGCCCTGTTTGATATCGAAGTCGTCTGCTCCGATCCGACTGAGCATCGGCGGAGGGTGGAAATGCGGACCGTCGACGTAGCTGGATTGATCCCCCCAAGCTGGCAATCCGTCCAACAGCATGAATACGAGCCGTGGCAAACGGAGCGCCTGGTGTTGGACACTGTCCACCTGTCGCCTGACCAAGCGCTAGAGACGATTGAACGGTATCTTGCCACTGGCGCGCCGTGAAAGCTTGGCCGTTCGAGCGTCAGGTCAACCTGGCGCAGCAATGGACGCGCGGCCGGGAATAGGTCGTCGTTAGTCTTAACGTCAGCTTCAGCCGGCGCGCACACAACGCCTGTGAGCAACAGACGGCCAATTCACGGATACGACTGCGAACATCGTCGTGGGACTAGCGAGCGCCGACAGAAGGAGCCGGGTTGAGAGACCGGTCGGCCGCCCCCCTTTGGGAAAGGTGGAACGTTTTCGCCCTCCTTGCCGTTGAAGCGGTCGGGAGAACTCTCGTGGTTGACCAAGTCGCACAAGTTCGAACCGGTAGCTGCATTTGCCGCGGCGTGACGTTTCGCGTGACCGGCGATCCGCTCCGGGTTGGCATTTGCCACTGCACCGACTGCCGCAAGGCCAGCGGGTCGATTTTCTCTGCGTTTGCAGTGTGGCCCAGAGAGGCATTTGAGCAAGTGACGGGTTTCACCGGTACGTACGCGGGCAGAAGCTTCTGCTCGACTTGCGGCGGACGCGTCGCGTCGATCCGCGACGACGAAGTGGAGGTTATGATCGGGGCCCTCGACGAGGTACCAACGGACCTAACACCCGAATACGAACTCTGGACCGGACGTCGCGAGAGCTGGCTTAATCCTCTGCCATCCGCAACGCAGTTCGAAAAGGACGCAGAAGCCCCGGCAGTCAAGCCGAGGTAGAACCACCTGAGCAGCCAGAGCCCGAGGCTTCAACTGAGCGCAAGGCGCCTGTTTGACGGCTTATGTTACGGGAGAAGGAAGGTCGGGCGGAAGGTGAGGACAAACGGCACTGGGAGCAAGCCTCGCCGCCGATCGGAAGGCGGGAAAGACACCGATTGCAGTCGTGGCAACGGCCGGCACGGTCAATATAGGCGCAATCGATCCACTTCCGGAAATAGCGGACATAGCAAAGCATGAGGCTCTTTGGCTCCACGTCGATGGCGCCTATGGGGGTCTTGCGGCACTCGCGGTGCCGGAGAAGTTCCGCGGGTTGGACCGAGCAGATTCGGTGTCTCTGGACGCCCACAAATGGCTGTATCAAACGCTTGAATGCGGCTGCCTGCTCTATCGTGATCAAGGTAGCCCGCGAAACCTTCTCACACAGTGGCGACTGCGTCAGGATATTTACCGAAGACCCCGGAGAAGCGTTCGCATTCTTCGAGGAATCGATGGAGATCACGCTGGCCTTGCGCGACTACGGCGACCTCGGCATTGAGGACTTCGTAGTGCACGGGTTAGACGACGCCGAAGACGTGGCCCTCTTCGGCGGTCAGGTGGCTCCGCTTGTCCGGCGCTGGACCGCGCACGATAAGGCGGCAAGATCTAGCGTCAACGAGCACGGTCCGTGGCCGAACCCAACTCTCTGTCGATCAAGGACAGTTTCGTCGTAACGCGGCTGACGCTACAGCCACAGCATCGCGATTGCGACGATCCCCATGAGAAAGGCCACGGCGGTCACCGGCAATCCGGTTCTTGGGAAATCGGAGAACCGGTGGTTGCCGACGCTCATGACGATCGTGTTGTTATGGTGGCCGAAAGGCGTAAGGAAGTCGATCGAGACGCCCATCGCTACGGCGATCAGAAACGGTTCGGGCGGGAGGGACGCCGATCGAGCGATTTCGATTGCGATCGGCGCGAGAATGATTGCGGTCGATGCGTTGTTGGCGAAAGGCGTTATCACGAGTGCCAATAGGAGGACTGCGGCGGCAAGAAGAACGGCGTGCTGCGAGGGGATGGCAGCGAGAAGATATTCTGCCAGGACGTGCGCGGCCCCAGTTGTATCGACTGCAAGACCGAGCGGTATCATCGCCGCCAGCATGATCAGGATCGGCCAGTTCAGCTCGGCAAAGCCGGTCCGAAGATTGAGCCACCGCGTGGCCGCAAAAACGAGCACTACCAAGCCGAATACGATTTGCGGAGGTATAATGTCAAATCCGGCAAGACCAACGCCCCCGACAAATACCGCGAGCGGAAAATAGGCCGGCGCGCTCATCTCCGACCCACGCGAAGACGAAAGCAACAGGGCTTCGGCTTCGTCCAACGCCTCGATGATCGCGTCCTTGTCCCCGACAAGGAAAAGGATGTCGCCGATGCTCAGTTGAAGATTCGCGAAGCGGCCTTCAACGCGGCGCGTTTGAGGTGCGACCGCGATGACCTCTACGCCCCGCGACTGAAACAGCTCCAACGTCGCCACCCTGGAGCCGACCAACGTGCTTTCCGGCATAATGACGGCTTCGGCTCGATCCGCGTGTTCCAGGTTCACCGAAGACTGCAGGCCGAGATCCCGCCGGCGATGGCTCTTTCGAAGTCAGCGAGCTCCATTTCAAGCAGAAGAATGTCGCCGGCTCGAAGTTCCGTCGAGCGTCGCCCCAGGAATAAATTCTGGCCATCCCTAACAGCGGCATGCAGCGTTGCCGGAAGGCGCGCGGGAACATCGCCAATTGTTGTTCCGACGATGCAAGAACCCATCGGAATAACCATTTCCGCCACGACACGTCGCGGTATCGGCATTCGACCAAGCTTCTTGACCTCTTGGCCAGATCCCAGAGCGAGCGGCGACCAGGCGACGAGCACCAAGATGGAGACGATGGCCACCGGCACTCCGGTATAGGCGAAATCGAAGAATCCAAGGCCCAAGCCTGTCTCGGCACGCAGCGCCTGGCTCACAAGAAGGTTGGCCGGCGTGCCGATGATTGAGCAAAGGCCGCCGAGAAGGGCGGAAAACGACACCGGGATGAGCACCCGTTTCGGGTTCATCGCAGTCATGTTGCAAACGCTGAAAACGACTGGCAGCGCCAGCGCCAGCGCGCCGATATTGTTCATGAAAACCGAGACAGTCGCGGTAAGCCCGCAGAGAATGAGCAGCAGACTGCGCTCGCCGTGTATGCCCGCCGATATCCTTGCGGCAAGGCGATCCAGCAGGCTGGCGCGGCCGAGAACCTGAACGATCAACAGAATCTCGATGACGGTGATAACGGCCGGATTAGCAAAACCAGAGAAAGCTTCCGTTGGAGGAACAAGCCCGACGAGAACGCCGACGGCAAGGCCCGTCAGCGCGACCACTTCCATCCGGAAACGGTCCAGCGCGAAGATGGCGAGCATGGTGACAAGTAAGACGATGATCGCACCTTGCTCGAATGTCATCCGCGCGTTTCCTGCATATCGCTTGCCCCGAATGGCAACGACAAAAGGTAAATGATGGCGAAGAACAGGCCAAGGAACGAATGCACAGGAAGCCGGGCCGAGCCAGTGGCACGCGCCCCGGTAGTGCTCGACGGGCTGGCTTTCGCGAGCAGGGAACTGGCGGCGAGGGCTGCCGATTAGATCAGTCAGGCAGTGCCGCCGCTCCAACCCAAATCACGCATCTGCGTGAACCGGATTGCGTTCCACTGGATTTGCATGCGAAATCGCTCCGCTTTCGACTGCTACGTCACCCGCCGCAAACAGCCTCCACTTCTTCGGTCGGAACGCGATGCGCGACTTTTGCGAGGCGGGGTGCGAGTCGGGATCTCGATTTCCACCCGCTCCCGGTCGCCGCCGACTTCTAGCTCGACACGGCGCGTGCCGGCGACGCGGCGGCTGGCCGCGACGGTGCCGGCGATGCAGCCGCCCGAGCCTTCGAGCAGTTCGATGTCGTGCGGCCGGAAATAGAGCACCGCTTCGCCGTCTTGCACCTGCCGGGCCGAAATGCCGATGGCGCGATCGGCAATCCAGAGCTCGCCTTTTTCGACGTTGACCGGCAGCGCGCTCGAATTCGCCGATGAAGGAGAACACGAAGGGCGAGTTCGGCGTGTCATAGACCTCGTCGGCGGTGCCGATCTGCTCGATGCGGCCCTGGCTCATCACCACGACGCGGTCGGCAAGCTCCAGCGCCTCTTCCTGGTCGTGGGTGACGAAGACGGTGGTGTGGCCGGTCCGGTCGTGGATTTCGCGCAGCCAGCGGCGCAGCTCCTTGCGGACCTTGGCGTCGAGCGCGCCGAACGGCTCGTCGAGCAGCAGCACGCGCGGCTCGATGGCGAGCGCGCGGGCCAGCGCCACGCGCTGCCGCTGGCCGCCGGAGAGCTGCGCCGGATAGCGCTTTTCCAGACCCGAGAGCTGCACGAGGTCGAGCAGCTCCGAGCGCGCCGGCGCGGATCTCGCCGTTGCGGCGGCCGGCCGTCGCGCGGCCGCACCTTCAGGCCGAAGGCGATGTTGTCGGCCACCGTCATGTGCCGGAACAGCGCATAGTGCTGGAAGACGAAGCCGACATTGCGCTCCTGCACCGTCTTGCAGCGAGGCATCCTCCTCGCCGAAGAAGATCGCCCCCTGGTCGGCCGCTCGAGGCCGGCGATGAGGCGCAGCAGCGTGGTCTTGCCGGAGCCGGAGGGGCCGAGCAGCGCGATCAGCTCGCCGGAGCGGATGTCGAGCGAGACGTCGTCGCAGCGCCGGAAAGCGGTCGAATTCCTTGCGCACGATTGTCGACGCGAACGTCCATTCAGGTACCTTTCGAGATCTCAATGTCCGCGCGTCGCGGCGATATCGTCGCCGAAGCGGAATTCGAGCACGGTCTTGAGGACCAGCGTCACCAGCGCAAGGCCGGCGAGCAGCGAGGCGACCGCGAAGGCGGCGACGAAATTGTATTCGTTGTAGAGGATTTCGACGTGCAGCGGCATGGTGTTGGTCAGGCCGCGGATATGGCCGGAGACCACCGACACCGCGCCGAACTCGCCCATGGCGCGCGCATTGCAGAGCAGCACGCCATAGAGCAGGCCCCATTTGATGTTGGGCAGCGTCACGTGCCAGAAGGTCTGCCAGCCGGAGGCGCCGAGCGAGAGCGCCGCCTCCTCGTCGCCGTGCCCTGCTCCTGCATCAGCGGGATCAGTTCGCGGGCGACGAAGGGGAAGGTGACGAAGATGGTGGCCAGCACGATGCCGGGCACGGCGAAGATGATCTCGATGCCATGCGCCTTGAGCCACGGCCCGAGCACAGCTGCGCGCCGAACAAGGAGCACATAGACCAGGCCCGAAATGACCGGCGAGACCGAGAAGGGCAGGTCGATCAGCGTGATCAGGAACGCCTTGCCCTTGAACTCGAACTTGGCGATCGCCCAGGCGGCGGCGACGCCGAAGACGAGGTTGAGCGGGCACGGCGATGGCCGCGACCAGCAGCGTCAGCCGGATCGCCGCCAAGCGCATCGGGTTCGGTGAGCGCCTCGAAGATAGGCGCCGAAGCCCTTGCGGAAGCGCCTCGACGAAGACGACGATCAGCGGCAGCAGCAGGAAGAGCCGAGGAGAAGAGCGACGGCGATGGCGATCAGGCAATAGCGCGGCGCCGCGCGCTTCGCGTGTCGCGTCGGCGGACGGGTTCTGCCGGAGGCGGCGCCTGCGGAGGCGTGTCTGATCGTCAAGCCATAGCGCTCTGCGGCTCCAGGCCTGGATCAGGTTGATGACAGAGAAGCATCACGAAGGAGATCGACCAGCATGATCGTGGCGATCGCCGTGGCGCCCGGCATAGTTGAACTCCTCGAGCCTGATGACGATCAGCAGCGGCGCGATCTCCGAGACATAGGGGATGATTGCCGGCGATGAAGATGACCGAGCCGTATTCGCCGACGGCGCGCGCGAAGGCGAGCGCGAAGCCGGTGAGGAGCGCCGGAGCAGGCGCGGCAGGAGCACACGCTAGATCGTCTGGAGGCGGTTGGCGCCAAGCGTCGCGGCCGCTTCCTCGACCTCCTGGTCGATCTCTTCGAGCACCGGCTGCACGGTGCGCACGACGAAGGGCAGGCCGATGAAGATCAGCGCGATGACGATGCCGAGCGGGCGTATAGGCGACCTTGATGCCGAGCGGGCGCAAGCAGCGAGCCGATCCAGCCGTTCGGCGCATAGAGCGCGGCGAGCGCGATGCCGGCGACGGCGGTGGGCAGCGCGAACGGCAGATCGACGCATCGCGTCGACGATGCGGCGGCCGGGGAAAATGGTAGCGCACCAGCACCCAGGCGACGATGCACGCCGAAGACGGCGTTGACGGCGGCGGCGATCAGCGACGGCGCCGAAGCGATAGGCGCAGCGCCGCGAGCGTGCGCGTCGTCCGTGGCGATGGCCCAGAAATCAGCCCAGCCGAGCGCTGCCGAGCGCCAGACGAGCGCCGCGAGCGGGATGAGGACGATCAAGCGTGAGGTAGGCAAGCGGTGAAGCCAAGCGCCAGCCCGAAACCCGGGATGACGCTCGGCTTCCTGAACGCCACCCCGCCGCGAGCGGGCGCTGTAGGCCATGGTATCGCTTACTGTGCCGGCTTGTAGATCTGGTCGAAGATGCCGCCGTCGCCGAAATGGTCCGGCTGCGCCTTCGCCCAGCCGCCGAAGATCGGATCGTCGATGGTGACGAGCTTCAATTCGGGCAACTCTTGCAGTTCTGTCGGCCGGCACGAGGTCCGGCTTCGACGGCCGGTAGTAGTGCTTGGCGGCGAGCTTCTGGCCTTCCTCGGTATAGAGGTATTCAGATAGGCCTCGGCCACCTTGCGCGTGCCCTTGGCGTCGACATTGCCGTCGACCACCGCGACCGGCGGCTCGGCCAGGATCGAAGGCGGCGGGAACGACGATCTCGAACTTGTCGGTCGCCGAACTCGTCGAGCGCGAGGAAGGCCTCGTTCTCCCAGGCGAGCAGCACGTCGCCGAGCTCGCGCTGCGCGAAGGTGGTCGGTCGAGCCGCGGGCGCCGGTGTCGAGCACCGGCACGTGCGCTGATAGAGGTCGGCGATGTAAGCCTTTGATCTTGTCCTCGTCGCCGCCGAATTGCCTTGTTGCGCCCAGGCCCAGGCGGCGAGATAGTTCCAGCGCGCGCCGCCGGAGGTCTTGGGATTGGGCGTGATGACTGGACGCCATCCTTCACGAGGTCGCCCCAGTCCTTGATGCCCTTCGGATTGCCCTTGCGGACCAGGAAGACGATCGTCGAGGTGTAGGGCGAGCTGAATTGTTCGGCAGGCGCGTGCGCCAGTCCGCCGGGATCTTCCCGGACTTCTTGGCGATCGCGTCGATGTCGCCTTCAAGCGCCAGCGTCACCACGTCGGCGTCCAGGCCGTCGATCACGGCGCGCGCCTGCTTGCCGGAGCCGCCATGCGACTGTCTCGATCGTCACGGTCTCGCCGGTCTCCGCCTTCCACTTGGCGGCGAAGGCGGCGTTGAACTCCTTGTAGAGCTCGCGGGTCGGATCGTAGGAGACGTTGAGCAGCGTCGTGTCCGAAAAAGCGAAACCAAGTGCACCGAATTGCACTGCGCCGGCGATCAGCGCGGCGAGAATAAGCTTTGATTGGTAGGGATGCATGGTGTCTGCCTCCTTCTGGAAGAAGGTCTACCCTATCTGAATGATAGAGTATTAAGTTGCACAAGCAACCTAATTCGCTGCTCACTTCGACAATATTCTGGCTTCTATCCGAGGATTGCCGAAACTTTTTGCTCTGCCGACTTGTCAAGGCAGTCAGCGAGGGTTGTCTGATCCAGAATCTCCCCGCGTGGCGTCCGCGACCCTTGCAAACACGCGCCGCACCTCGCATCCCTCCTCGCTCAAACAGTCTTCGCAGCGCCGATACGCGATCCGGCTCAAGCAGGGCAGCGGCGCGGTCGGGCCGTCGATGATGCGTGAATACATCCCCGAAGGCGATCTGTTCCGGCTTCTTCAGAAGAAGATAGCCACCCATCTTTCCGCGTCGACTTGCGACGAGGCCGTGATGCTTGAGATCGAGCAGAATTCTGCTCTAGGAATTTCCTGGGAATTTTCTGCTCACCCGCAATGTCTGAGATTATTTGAACGCCGGCGGCATCGCTCTTGGCAAGGGCGATCAGCGCTTTCAAGGCGTATTTGGCTTTCTGTGAGATCATGGATCTGTTCGCGTCTCGCCATGCGCCGCGCGGGCTTTGGCGTAATGTTTATCATTTGTCGTGGATAATAAGAATGGCCCGCAACTCAAGCGAAGCTTGGCCACACCGCAAGAACAGGTTGAACAATCCACATGGGCAAGACGTATTATCACCACCGAGATGGCAGAGATAGCTCTGATCGTCGTTTTTCACGACCCACCAACGCGGTCGCTCAGCGAACGAAGCGAAAGCACACCGCACCAAAGTCCCCGGGTTGGTCCGGCTGCTGCTTATTTTGACAACCAGTCCGTGGCGTCCAGACGCTATCGTTTACCCTGAAGTGGCCGACTTCAATTCAACTGTTGAGATCGGCTGGGTGGATGATCCGCACCGCTTACGGACGTAATTTTCTGCTTTGGCGCTATGGCCGTATTCAGTATGACACGCGCCTCCCTGTTTTAGTCCTTCCGCGGTTGAGCGCTGTTTTGGACAGGAACGAGGCCAACGCCTTGGTGGCAGCCGAACTGCTGAGAGCCGAACTGAGGGTGGCTGGTGTAAGGCTCAATCCTCCCGAATTTGCAGAGGCATTGGAGACAAACTTCCCGGGAATACGGATCAGATCATATCTGCGGGCAGGTGCCCGGTTGAGCGACCTGCAAATGAGCACGCCGCGAAAAAGATCGCTCAAATCCTGTAGCAAATGTCGCCACGCCATGTTGAAGCAAAGGCATTCCGTTGCTCAAAACCGCCCCCGAAGCCAATGAAGCCTCGCCAGCGACGGTCGCTCTACTCCGAGCCGCTGAACTCGACGACATTGCCCGCACGTTCCACTTACTGCGACACAGCTTGACGCATCACAGGGCTAGTTGGGCAGACGGTCGCTCGCCAGTTTAGGTATTCGTCGGGCCGAAAGCGCTCTTCCCGCTCGCGCGGTCCGGATTAATCGAAATCAGGCATTCGCATCGGCAAGGGCGAGGCCTCCCGGAAACCCAAGAGAGGATGAGGCGCATGAGTTGGAACCCGGCAATCGAACCGGGCTGTCCCGATGAGGTCGGCATCGACGCGATCGAAACCCTCATCGTTCCGCGCGCCCGAGACCTGGGCGGCTTTGAGGTTCGGCGCGCCCTGCCGGCGCCGAAGCGGCAGATGGTCGGACCGTTCATCTTCTTCGATCAGGCCGGCCCGGCCGAGCTCCTGACCGGCCAGGGCATTGATGTTCGGCCGCATCCGCATATCGGTCTTGGCACCGTCACCTATCTCTATCGCGGCGACTTCCATCACCGGGACAGCACCGGGGCAGACCAGATCATCCGTCCCGGCGAATTGAACTGGATGGTCGCCGGGCGCGGTGTGACCCATTCGGAGCGCACATCCGCGGCCGCCCGAAGCGGTCCGAACAGCCTGTTCGGAATCCAGACCTGGCTGGCGCTGCCCGAGCGTCACGAGGACATGGCGCCGATGTTCGAGCATCATGGCAAGGAGGCGCTGCCGGTGATCGAGGATCGTGGCGTCTCGGTTCGGCTCATCCTCGGGAACGCCTATGGTGAGAAGGCCCCCGCGACAATGTACTCGGAGACGTTCTACGCCGACGTGACAGCTCGATGCGGGAGCCCGGCTGCCGATGCCGGACGATCACGAGGACCGGGGCATCTACATCGTCGAAGGCTCGATCTCGATCGCCGGCCAGGATTTCGAGGCAGGTCGGATGATGGTCTTCCGTCCCGGCGACAGGATCACTGTCGCGGCCGGCGACAGAGGCGCGCGCCTGATGATTCTCGGCGGCGCGACCCTTCCGGGCCCCCGCTACATCTGGTGGAACTTCGTCGCGTCGTCGCAGGAGCGCATCGAGGAGGCCAAGGCCGAATGGCGCGCGCAGAACTGGGGCAAGGGACGCTTCGATCTGCCGGTCGATGACCGGGACGAGCACATTCCGCTTCCGGACTGACCGGCGCTAGATAGGGTGATCGCCCGGGCGCGGCTCGGGCGGTCGAGACGAGATGACGACGTCGCGTGCCGGTATGAATGCTGGATGGAGACAGCGAAAATGAGCAACAAGTGGCCCCACCTCGACTACCTCAGCTGGCGCGAGACGTGTTCCGCACTGCATCTCTACTTGCAGATCGCCGGCAAATATCGGCTGGCTCATACCCCGTGGCTCAACCATTCCTGGAACGCGACCTTCTATGTCACGCCTAACGGCCTGACATCCTCGCCGATCCCCGACGGCCCTGGCATCGAGATCCTGTTCGACTTTCGAGACCACATGGTGATGGGCACGAGCGGCGACGGCCGCAAGGCGTCCTTTGCGCTCGGGCCGATCTACGGTCGCGGCGTTCCACGCCAATTTCGTCCGGCTGGTTTCCGAACTCGGCGGCACGCCGACCTTCAACGGCCAGCCGAACGAAGTGCCGAACCCGGTGCCGTTCAGCGAGGATCATCGCGAACGGCCCTATGACCGCGACGCCGTTCAACGCTTCCATCACGCATTGATGGCGGTCGACAGGGTATTCAAGACGTTCCGGACCTCCTTTCTCGGCAAATCCAGCCCCGTTCACCTGTTCTGGGGCGCTCTCGATCTGGCCGTCACTCGCTTCTCAGGGAGGCGTGCGCCTCTCCATCCGGGCGGCATTCCGGCATTGCCGGACGACGTGGCGCAGGAAGCCTACGACCGCGAGGTCTCCTCGGCAGGCTTCTGGCCGGGCGGCGGCGGCATCGATTATCCCGCCTTCTACGCCTACGCCTATCCGGCGCCGAGCGGCTTCCGAGGCGCGTCGGTCCGGCCCGATGCCGCGTTCTGGCATGACGGCCTATCGGAATTCATCCTGCCCTACGATGCCGTGCAGTCGGCGGCCGATCCCGACGCGGCGCTCATGGCGTTTCTCGTCTCGACCTACGAGGCCGCCGCCGATCTCGGAGGATGGGACCGTGATCTGCTGGAATGCATGCCAGGGACGGCCGCGTCAGGTGCGGCCGCCGGACGCCGAGCTGGCCGAAGGATGCGCCTCTCAGTCGAGCGACGAAAAGGTCGAGCGGGAGGATGGCGCATCGAAGGGGCGCTACCGGATGGTCATCGATGGCGTCGAAGCCGAGATGACTTATAGCCGCGCCGGCGAGGGACTGATCATCATCGACCATACAGAAGTTCCCGCAGCCTTGCGTGGCCGCAAGGTCGGCGAGCGAATGGTGCGCCAGGCGGTCGAGGATGCCCGACGCGAAGGGGTCGCCATCATTCCGCTTTGTCCGTTCGCAAAAGCGCAGATCGACCGTCATCCGGAATGGCAGGACGTGCTTCCTCGGTCATAGGGGGCGTGGCTTCCTGCCGGACGCCGGCACACCCTACGCCACTGCGCTGACGACCGCGCTCGGCGTCGATGAGGTTGGTGGCGGGGAACAGCGCTAAGGGCCTAAAGCGCTGCTGGCGCCGGCCGGGCGCGTGGTTTCGGTCTTCAGGGTCCGGTGCATGCGCTCGTGGCGGCCGTTCTGTTGCGGATTGCCCGGCTTGATGCGTTCGATCTCGATGCCGAGTCTCAACCAGAAGACGGAGAGCCTGGAGAGATTGTAGAGGCCGTTGGGCGAGGCGAACGGCAGGCCGTTGTCGGAGCGGATGGCGGCAGGCAGGCCGCGTTCCCTGAACAGATGCGCGAAGGCCTCGATGACCGGCATCTCCGGGTCGATTCAAGCGCTTCGCAGGCCAGGATGAAGCGTGAGGCCTGATCGGAGACGGTCAAGGGGTAACAATAGCGGCCATTGCCGAGCTTGAACTCGCCCTTGAAGTCGGCGCACCACAGATCGTTGGGCTGGTCGGGCTGCGACAGCTCGGTGCCTTCGGCCTTGCAGCGCCGCCGCTGGCGCGCATGGGCGACCAGGCCGTGGCGGTCGAGCACGGCATGCACCGTGCTCCTGGCCGGAATGCGGACGTCGCCGGAAAGCTTCTTCACCAAAAGCTCGCGGATCTTGCGGGCGCCCCAATGCGGCTTGTCGCGCTTGGCCGCCACGATCATCCGCTCGATCGGATCCGGCAGCTGGTTGGCGTAGCGCACAGGCCGGCGCGAACGGTCGCTGAGCGCCTCTACCCCTCCTGCCTATAGCGATTGACGATCTTGTAGCCGGTCTTGCGCGAAATGCCGAACTCCCGGCACACATCGCTCATAGCCTCGCCGTCCAGAATACGGCCGACAAAACGAACACGTTCGTCCATCACCGAACACTCTCTCCACGGCATCAACACCTCCCGCCAAAAAGCGAAAAGTGTTACCCATGTGTGGAGTGCGCCCCTGAGGGTAGACACTGATCAGGGGCGCACTCCAGTGTCCGGTACGTTCTGTCACCTATGTCTCAGGCCGCTCAGTACGCTAAGACGCGCTAGAACCAGCCGAAGCCTACCCAAACTGCGACGCTGGCCGGCGCCGTCGGGAACAAGCCCCGGCCGCTCTCATGAAATCTGCACAACAGCCGGCCGGGACTAACTGGCTGACACTTGGCTGATGCCGGCATCGATCCAGGCACGCGTCTGTTCCAGAACTTCATCCGAAAGCGCGGGATCGTCGATCGCCCGGGCGAGGATCACTGCCCCGACCATCGCCGCCCAGCTTCCGATTGCCGCACGGCGTCTGTCTGCCGCGCTCACCCCTGGTAGCGCCTCGCTGACGCGATTGATTTGCGATCGAAGGCCTTCCGTCATGGCCGAGCGTGCAGCCGGGGTCTGATGGCGGATGTACGCAGCAAGGCCTGCTGTCGGGCAACCACCGGCGGCGTTGTCGCGGTGCCGCGGCGCAAGATAGGCATCCACATAAGCGCGAAGATCGCCCCCTCCGCCTGAGTCCGCGGCGAGGACATGGGCAAGGGTCTGCGCGATCAGGTCGTCCTTCGAACTGAAATGGCCATAGAAGCCGCCATGGGTGAGCCCGGCGGCGTTCATTACCTCCGCCACGCTGACCGCGTCGAACCCCTTGTCGCGAAACAGCCGGCTGGCGACATCCAAAATCCGGCGACGGTTCTCCGCCATCTGTTCTCGACTGACCTTCATTTCAAAATTCTCCGCTGGCCCCGTTGACATTTACATGATGCTCATCATATTTAGCATCATTCATGATGGTCGTCATGAATATAAGTCCCATCAGAGAAAAGAGCAATGCCATGACCGCCATCCCGTCAGTCCTCATCACCGGCGCCTCCACCGGCATCGGAGCCGCCTATGCCGAGCGCTTCGCGCGGCGCGGACATGCCCTCGTGCTGGTCGCCCGTGACGTGGCCCGGATGGAGGCTCTGGCAGCCCGTCTGCGTCAGGAAAATGGCGTGGCGATCGACATCATCCAGGCTGATCTCACCAAGGCCGACGAGCTTGCGAGGGTAGAGACGCGGCTGCGCGATGACGCCCGCATCGGGATTCTTGTCAACAATGCCGGAACGGCCATCGGCGGAAGCTTCATCGAGCAGGCGACTGATGACGTCACGCGGCTGGTTGCGCTCAACACGACCGCACTTTTGCGGCTGGCCAGCGCCATCGCTCCGCGTCTTGCGAAGGCCGGCGAAGGGGCGATCGTCAACATCGGCTCCGTGGTCGGCCTGGCGCCGGAGTTCGGCATGACGGTCTACGGCGCAACCAAAGCCTTCGTGCTGTTTCTATCGCAGGGGCTCAGCCTCGAACTCGCGCCGAAGGGTGTCTACGTCCAGGCCGTGCTTCCCGCCACGACGCGAACGGAGATCTGGGACCATGTCGGCGCCGACATCAACACGCTTTCGAACGTGATGGAAGTGGGCGATCTGGTCGATGCGGCGTTGGTCGGCTTCGACCGCCGTGAACTCGTGACCATCCCGCCGCTTCCCGATGCCGGACAGTGGGACGCGCTTCAGGCCGCGCGCCAGGCCATGCTTCCGAACTATGGGAACGAACATCCCGCCGAGCGGTACCGCACAGCGGCCTAGATCGCCACCGAAGCAAAGCAACCTGATGACCAGAGCCGCCACCTAAGGCACCAGGATCGACAGAAAATCAGCCGATCCATGAGCAATATATGGGAAAAGCGCTTCATGAGAGCCGTCATCGTCGATCGATACAAGAAAAAGGGCGCGCTGCGGCTTGGCGAGATGCCGGAGCCAGCGCTGCGGGATGACGATGTCCTAGTCGAGGTCCACGCGGCCGGGCTCAATCTTCTGGATTCGAAGATCCGGGATGGAGAATTCAAGCTCATCCTGCCCTATCGCCCGCCCTTCATCCTGGGACACGACGTGGCCGGAACCGTCGTTCGGGTCGGGTCCAAGGTCCGGCAATTCAAGCCGGGTGACGAGGTCTATGCTCGGTCGCGCGATGGCCGGATCGGAACATTCGCGGAATTCATTGCCATCGACGAGGCCGACGTGGCGCTGAAGCCCAAGAACCTCACCATGGAGGAAGCGGCTTCCATCCCCCTGGTGGGGCTGACGGCCTGGCAGGTGCTGGTCGAGCGCGCAAATTTGAAAAAGGGGCAGAAAGTTCTCATCCATGCCGGCTCGGGTGGCGTGGGGACCTTCGCCATTCAGCTTGCCAAGCATCTCGGCGCGACAGTTTCTACGACGACGAGCACGGCGAATGTCGAGCTGGTCAGAAGCCTCGGAGCCGATGTCGTCATCGATTACAAAAAAGAAGACTTCGAGAAGGTCATGTCCGGCTACGACGTGGTGTTGAACAGCCTGGACAGCGACACGCTTCAAAAATCCCTGAATGTGCTGAAGCCCGGTGGCAAGCTGATCTCGATCTCCGGCCCGCCGGACCCCGATTTTGGCAGGGAACAAGGACTGAACTGGTTCCTGCGTCGGGTTTTGCGTCTCCTGAGCTTCGGCATCCGAAGAAAGGCCGAGCGCCATCGCGTCAGCTATTCGTTCCTGTTCATGCGGGCGAACGGCGCGCAGTTGAGCCAGCTCACATCGCTGATCGAAGCCGGGATCATTCGCCCAATCATGGATCGGATCTTCCCGTTCGAAGCGACCAATGAAGCTTTCGCTTATATCGAAACGGGACGGTCAAAAGGCAAGGTCGTCGTCAAGCTGAGGTGAAAGCGGTGCCGCCTTTGCCCGGAAGCACGGGCGGCGCCAAGGCGCATGTCTGCCGTGCATATCTGAGGAAACGATCATGAATATATCCCATGCCCCACAAACCAGATCGACAGAAATGTGGAAAGATACGCCGACCAGGAACGTCGATGCTAGAGGGACGACGTTCGTTTACCGGCAGCTTGGACCCACGGCAGGTGTCCCAGTGATCCTGTTGAATCACTGGGGTGCCACCTTGGACAACTTCGATCCGCGCAATGTCGACGGCCTCGCCGCGACCAGGCGAGTGATCGCCTTCAACTACCGGGGCGTCGGCGCGTCGGGCGGCAAGGCGCCGCTCACGGTGGCCGAGATGGCGAAGGACGCGATTGCCTTCATCCGTGCGCTGGGCCTCCAGCAGGTCGATCTGCTCGGTTTCTCTCTCGGCGGTTTCGTGGCGCAGGACATCCTGCTGAAGCACCCGACCTTGTCCGCAACGGCATCCTGACCGGAACCGGCCCGGCAGGGGGCGAAGGCATCTCGAAAGTGGGGCCCGTGTCCTGGCCGCTCATTCTCAAGGGCATGCTGACGTTCCGGGATCCGAAATTCTATCTCTTCTTCACGTCGACCGCGAATGGCCACCGCGCCGCGAAAGCATTTCTGGAGCGGTTGAAGGAGCGCAAGGCGGACCGCGACAAACCGATCACAATGGCCGCATTCCTGAGGCAGCTCAAGGCGATCAAGGCGTGGGGTACGCACGCGCAACAGGGTCTTGGCGCGATTCGCAAACCCGTTCTCATCGCGAGCGGCGACCAGGACAAAATGGTGCCCAGCAGCAACTCGATCGACCTGGCGCGCCGCCTGCCGCATGCGGAACTCGTCCTCTATGAGGATGCCGGACACGGAGGCATCTTCCAGTATCACGAGGCGTTCGTGAAGAAAGCGCTTGAGTTCCTCGCGCTCTGATGTCTGCCGAGTTCGCCAATGGAGATCACGTCTCTCGCAGGACGCCCAGCGCGTTGCACACTACGACAGCCGCTCCGACCGCGCTTTCACATCCTCGCTCAGGTGCCGCACGATCTCGATCGTCTTGCGGATATCGGCTTCACTGAGAGCAACGCCCATCGTCGATGCGATCGAAAGGAGCCGAGCGTTGAGTTCGCGGTAGCGCGCGTCGCCTTTGGGCGTCAGCCGCACGAGCTTCGAGCGCCGGTGTTTCGGATTGTCGATGAATTCGACCAGTTCCTCGGCCACGAGCTCATTCGCCAGCCGCTGCATGCGCTGGCGGCTGGTGGGCCGCATCTGGGCGATCTGCGGCACGGTCAGCGGACCAAGCAGCGCGAGGCTTCGCATGAAGCCGAACGCACCGCCGCCCCAGCCGGTGATGAACCCTGTCCTTTGGCCGAACGCCCGTATCTTGAAGAAGCACTGAGCCACTTCGAGCATTAGTTCTTCGACCGCCTCGGCCTTGCTGTCAACGATTGGGGCCGCTCCGGTCCCGTGTCGTGCCGACACCCTCACCTCCGTTCGCTTTGCTGCGTAAGCTTTTTTCCAGTTGACACCACAGTTGTCAACTCGCATAATGACACCCTAGTTGTCATTTCAGGAACGAATCTCTGCCGCGAAGCCATCCAGCTTCTGCGGGAGGAGACACGGACATGGACTCTGCTGAGCCACAAATGACCGACGCCGGAACCGCGGGCGTTGTCACGAGACCACCGCTCCTCTTTCTCGCCAGTCTCCTGCTCGGTCTCGCCTTGGATCGCCTGCTGCCCTTGCCGTTCGCCGTTCCGGATGGCGATCTGGTCCGCTGGATCACCGGCGGCGCCTCGGTCCTCATCGGTCTGGCGCTGTTTGCCGCGGGTATTCGCAACTTCTTGCGAGCAGGGACGCCAGTACCCACGAACCAGCCCACTCGGGCGCTGGTGACGGCCGGCATCCACGGCTGGACCCGCAATCCCATCTATCTCGGCATGTTTCTCGTCTACGGCGGCATCGGCATAGCCGCGCCAAGCCCGTGGACCCTGATCCTCACGCTACCTCTGGCAATCACGATCCGCTACGGCGTCGTCGCGCGCGAGGAAGCGTACCTGGAACGGCGCTTCGGCGACGCCTATCGGGATTACAAGGCCCGCGTGCGCCGCTGGCTGTAGCGTCGGACAAAGAGCGCTGCCCATCAGGGCCTGCGCGTTCGGAGGCCGAAATGAGATCAGCTCTGATCGTCGGCGTTCTGGCGGCCATGCTCACCTCCTGCGCGAGGATGCCGACACCCCAGGAGGCCAATGCCGCCGTACTTGCGCTCCGAGATTACGAGAGCTGGGCGTGGGCCGTGGGCATTGCTCTCATCTGGGTCGATATTGTGCTGCCAGTCCCGCAAACTGCCGTGATCGCCGCGCTTGGCATCATCTATGGAGCGCTGCTCGGCGGATTGCTGGGCAGTCTCGGCCTGATCACCGGCGGCCTTCTCGGCTACGGCCTGATGCTCACCTCCGCGCGGCGCTTGGCGAAACACATCGTTGGACCCCGCTCTCTGCAAAAGACGGAGCGCTTGTTCGACCGGGCCGGTGCCTGGGCGATCGTCCTCACCCGCAGCCTTCCTTACAGTATCCCGGAGGCCGTGGTCTTTCTCGCCGGACTTGCGGGCATGCCGATCAGAAAATTCACCATGGCGCTGACGGTCGGCAGCGTACCAACGGCATTCGCGTTTGCCGCCATCGGCGCTGGCTGGGCGGACCAGCCGATCCTGGTCCTCGTTGTCAGCTACGTGCTCCCGATGATCCTGCTACCCATCGTGCTCTATCTCATGCGGCGGCGAAGACGGTAAGAGGCAGATCCTTCGAAGATGCCAGCCGAACATCTGTTCCACCTGATGCTGCAGGACTGCACGAACTGTCACGCCAAGTTCAGGGAGAAGCGGCAGTAGGTGTTGGCATCGACTTCACCCGATGCCGGACTAAGTGACGTTGGGGAAAACCGACAGGAATTCTCTAATGTTCGTACAGCCGGTCGATTATTTCCTCGCGCTCTGGTTCGTTCTAGCAGGCCTGAGTACGGCGTGCGTGGCGTGGGACCAGTTCCGCAACAACCCCGAACCCGTGGTGATGAAATGGGGGTTCATCCTCGTCACCCTCTACATGGGACCGCTCGGGCTGTTGATCTACGTGCTGGCCGACAAGGAGCCGAGGGCGGGCGAGCACGAGGCATTCACCAAGCCGCTCTGGAAGCAAGGCGTCGGCTCGACCATCCACTGCGTCGCCGGAGACGCCACAGGCATCATTCTCGCGGCAGCGATTACAGCCGCACTTGGGCTGCCGATGTGGATCGATCTCATCATGCGCGCAAAAGGCCGATTTCTCCGGAACCATGTGGAGTGGGTCACATTCTTCCTGGGCCAGCCATGATAGGTTTCGCTCATGATGGAGGCGCGGAATGGACCATTTCGAGAGAATTCCCGGCGACGAGACAGTGGCCAAACTCACGTTTGTCGCTCTCCTTGTTGCAGCGGGTCTTTTCGCAGGCGTTCTCTGGTTGACCGCCTGACGAGAATTGCCGCGCGAATGACCGCCAGCCTGAACTCAGTCGGGTCCATCGTCGCCGCCCAATCGTGACGATTATTCGAAATACTTTTCTCTGCTATACATGATAGATTTAAATGTTGTTTCTGGAAAAATTAGCGATATTAAGTATATATGAGCGATAGGCTTAATATCTTAATGTACAAAATCTTATCCATGGACAAACGCATGTAAAACCGTTAGGATAGCATAAAAATACAAGAATAATGTTTAAGGTAGTAATTTTCTGCTTGGGGCCATCTCTGGTTGGCTGGTTGCAAGTCGTTCCGTCGGAGCGATTGTATCCGACGATCCAGGGCAGTGAGGGATTCGTTGTGGCGGGAGGAAAGCGGGACTTATTTGCACAACAGGAGGATCGGGCGCGAATAACCGTAACCGGCGAGCGCGCGTCGTGCCTTCTGGTCACGCTCCCACTCCACTAACTCGGCCTCCCGGAAATAACGGCGCCCTTTGATTTTCAGCGGAAATCGATCTCCGGGCTCGATCCGCGGTGAAATTAGCTCCAGATCCCGCCCGCCTGCCGCTGATCGTCCATCTCGTCGACGAGATCGCCACAGTCCCGGATAAGGCGGAAGGCGCCGCACTGCCCGATTAGGTGGTGAGGCCCAAGCGAAGTTCGCCAAGGCCTCAACCGCTTCGTCGGATCAGCATCACCAATTTGATCTAGAACGAAAACTCCAGCGTCACGCCCGGACGATGGCGGCGCCAGTAGCGATGAGGATGGCGGACACCATAGCGCCTGTAATGGTAATAATCGTCGTCATAATAATGGCGGCCGTAGTAGTGGCGGTCGCGCCATGCCTGCCTTCTCCAGTAACGGCGTTCGGCTCGCCAGTGGCGGCGCTGCCACTTGCGGTGCTTGACCGTTTCGACATCGCCTCGCACCTCAACCGCCTTCGGCACGAAGACCGGCGCAGCGTTCAACGGCACCGCAGGCGCAATCACGAATGATGCCCCTAGCGCAGCGGCCGTCAGGCCGGATAGAAGCTTGTTCATCCTTAGCTCCCGTCAATCACGGGTTTTCGTCCCTACCAGTCAAACGTGGCATTAAACCTTCAAGTTCCTGATGTGGCATCACACTTTGTTGCTTGCGGCCATGGACGGCGTTCAACCGGCGCCGTCCGGGGCATTCATCGCCAGGCGGAGGGGCTTGCCATCCGATTGAAGCCCTCAGGCAGCTCCGCCGCCCGATGAAGCATTTCCGTCATCGGCCGCTTCAGCGCATTCCATGTCATGCATGATATTGAGCAGGGCGGTAAGTTTCCTTGCGTCATTGGCGGTCAGGCCCGACAAGACCTGCCCCTGATAGGTTGCCGGAATGTCGCCCTGCCCGTCCCACACCGTCCAGTTGCCGCACGGATCGACAAGTCTTTCGAAGCGTCGGGACATCGCTTTTTGCTCGCTTCAAAATGGCTGACAACCGAAGCGAGGCGGATGCGACGGTCTGTGGGTTCCGACAAAACATAAATTCTAACGAAGGTTCACGGAAAGGTTGCAACGACGACAAGCGCGACAACCGCACCGCAACGCTTGCGGTCCGGCGATGCGACTGATACTTTCGGATCAACAAGAAATCAAAAAGCACACGCTTCAGATGATCTCCTCCGCCCAGATTCGGGCCGCGCGCAGCCTGATCGGCCTTTCGCAAAGCCAGGTAGCGGAAGCGGCGGGGCTGTCGGTTCCGACGCTCAAGCGGGCGGAATCGGAAACCGGCCTCAGAGCATCGCGCGCCGCGACAGATGCCATCCGCAAGGCGCTGGAGGCAGCCGGCGCCATTTTCATAGCCGAAGACAGTGAAGGCGCCGGTGTCCGGCTGCGCAAGTCCGTTCGATCGGAGGGCTTGCGTCCCGAAGAACTCAACGCGACCAATGACGATTGAGCCGCGCAGCCGGCGTCCTCAGCCCGAAACGATGTCCGCAGAATAGCGCAACTCGCGAAATGGCTTCACCGTTCGGGTGGCTTCCGCATAGATCGGATGGGATTTGTACGCCGAGAGCGCCGCCTGATCGGGAAATTCGGCGTAAACGACGACGTCGACGGCGTCGCAAAGCGGATCGACCTTTGTATTCAAGGAAACTTCGAAAACGCTGGAATGAGGGATCTGGCCGAGCAGTTCCAACCCTGATTTGACCGCGGCAATATCCTCTTCCGCCCGGGCGCTGAAAAACACGATGTGGCGGATCAAGCTGGCCTCCTTCGAACGAACGAGGCGACTTTTCGGCCGGCGAGCCGGCGGCGTCAATGCGTCCAGAGGGCGCGGCGCGGTCCCGCGAGCTGAGCCTGTCCGAACAGCATCGGGCTCAAGCACCCACCAGCCGCGCCAGATATCTGAGCTGCCGTACCCCCATGTCGAGATAGTAGCCGCCGTTATAGACGCCGTCCCAGATCAGAAATCCGGTAACCACACAGATTGCGATGACATAGCGCATGCGCGGGCTCCATTGCGTTGCGGACTTCTGCCGGACACCCGTAACAGATAAAGGCGCCTGCATCCACAGAGCGGAGCACAGGACACTTTCGAAGGCCGGCGCGAAACTCGGCAAGGGTTGTGTCCCGTACCTGTCAATCACCACCGGAAGCGCGACAACGTGCTCCCAGGCAGCAGAGACAGGACCCGAAGGGGGCTCTATGAACATCGTTCCTATTAGCCGCGGCATTGCCGGCGGGCGGAGAAGGATTGCCGTCGTCGGCTCAGGCATATCGGGAGCTTCGGCCGCCTGGGCTCTCAATTCGTCGGCCGACGTGACGCTCTACGAGGCCGCCGGCAGGCCGGGCGGGCACACCGCCACCGTCGATATCGACTACGAAGGCAAGCATGTCGCCGTCGATACGGGCTTCATCGTCTACAACGAATTGAACTACCCCGACATTACCGCCCTTTTCGCGCATCTCGGCGTCGCCACCCATCGAAGCGACATGGGATTTTCGCTGTCGCTCGACGGCGGCAGGCTGGAATGGTGCGGCTCCAGCTACCGCGCGATCTTCGCGCAGAAGCGCAATTTCTTCTCGCCGTCATTCCTGTGGATGCTGCGCGAGATCCTGCGCTTCAACCGGCAATGCGTCGCCGACCGGGGCGCCGGCCTGCTCGGCCACGCGACGATCGGCGAATATCTGCAGGAGCGGCGGTTTTCCGTCGGCTTCCGCGACAACTATCTGATCCCGATGGCGGCCGCGATCTGGTCGACGCCGCGCGCCAGGATGCTCGACTATCCCGCAGCCACCTTCATCAGCTTTTTCGAGAACCACCGGCTGGTGCACGACAAGCGGCCGTCCTGGCGCACCGTCACCGGCGGCGCAAAAACCTACCTCGATCGCCTGCTGGCGCCGCTCGGCCGCAGGTTGCGACTGTCGGCGCCCGTCCACACCATTGTTCGCGATGCATTCGGCGTCACCGTATGGGCGGGCGACCTGCCGCCAGAGCGCTTCGATCATATCATCGTCGCCGCTCATTCCGACCAGGCGCTGGCGATGCTCGGCGATGCCTCCTCGGTCGAGGAAAAGATCCTGTCGGCTATTCGCTATCGGCCGAACCGGGTCATCCTGCACCGCGATCCGCGACTGATGCCGAAACGCCGCGCCGCCTGGTCGGCCTGGAATTATCTGCGCTCAGGTGAAAATGCCGGCGAGGCCGAGGTCTGCGTCACCTACTGGATGAACCGGCTGCAAGGCATCGATGAAAGCATGCCGCTTTTCGTTTCGCTCAACCCGACCATCGAGCCGCGCGAAGAACTCGTCTTTGGCGAATGGAGTTTCGAGCATCCGCAATTCGATTCGCCCGCGCTTTCGGCACAGTCGCGCCTCGACGACATCCAGGGCGTGCGGCTGACGCATTTTGCCGGCGCCTGGACCGGTCATGGTTTCCACGAGGACGGGCTGCGCTCGGGCCTTGATGCCGCAATGGCTCTCGGGCGCGGCCGTGCCGTGGCGCAGCGCAAAAGCTCGAGAGCCGGAATACGCGCTCGCCGCGGAATAGGATTTGAACCGCGATGGCACGCACCGATCGCATAACAACGATGAGCGCAAACGGTCCGCCGCCGCAGGCCGCCGCCGTGCTCTATCCCGGCAAGGTCATGCATCACCGGCTGAAGCCGTTCGGCCACCG
Organism: uncultured Alphaproteobacteria bacterium; assembly: GCA_963763895.1. Classification (GTDB taxonomy): domain Bacteria; phylum Pseudomonadota; class Alphaproteobacteria; order Rhizobiales; family Rhizobiaceae; genus Neomesorhizobium. The sequence continues at coordinate 25,208 of CAVXQC010000002.1, forward strand.
CTTTGCGTATACGGTATTTTCGCTGCTGGTCGACATCGACCGGTTGGACGAGGTCGGGCGCGTGTCGTGGCTGCTTTCAGTCAACCGTGGAAACCTCGCCTCATTCTGGGAAAGGGATCATGTGGAGCGCGACGGCGAGACGCTGCGCGCTTATGCCGACCGCCTGCTGGCCGGCGCCGGGCTCCCGAAGCCGGCGGCGCGCATCCTGCTGCTCGCCTACCCGCGCATCCTCGGCTACGCCTTCAATCCGATCTCGGTCTATTTCGCCTATGACGAAGACGACATGCTGATTGCGCTCGATCTACGCGGTGCGCAACACCTTTGGCGAGCGGCACATTTATGTGGCGCCGGTCGAAGACGGCGATCTGAGCGAAGCCGGCATCCGCCAGACGCGAACGAAAATCTTCCACGTCTCGCCCTTCATCGACATGGGCACGCGCTACAATTTCCGTATACTGCCGCCCGGCAGGACGGTCCGGCTGCGCATCCATGAGACCGAAAAAGGCGAGGCCCTGCTCTCGGCCACCTTCACAGGCGATGCAAAAACCTTGGCACAGCCGCCCTTTCAGCTTGCCTCTTGAAGTTTCCCTTGATGACGTGGAAAATCATGGTGGGAATTCACTGGGAAGCATTGAAGCTCTGGCTGAGAGGCGTGCGGTTTCACTGGAGCCCGCCACCGCCCGAGCCGGTGAGCTACCGCGACGAGGGCGGTGCCTTCGAAGCCGGTGAATGACCTCGGGACAAACTTCCCAGGCAGGCCTCGGGGAGTTTTGTCCTGGATGAGGGGCAAGATCGGGCGGCTTTGCGCCCACAAGGTTGCGACGATGGAAAAGGATCGGATCGACGGCGAGACCAGGCAAGAGCCGGTTAAACTCACTGCCGCGAATTTTTCGGAGATTTCCAGAGGCCTGCCGGCAAAGGCAAGGATGGTCCTGTCGGCCGGCATGAACCTGCCGCGCGGCTCGCTGACCATCCGCATGCCGGACGGACGCGCCGTCATCGTCGGAGGCAATGCGCCCGGCCCCGAAGCCGTGCTCATCCTCAACAACTGGAACCTGCCCGGCCGGGCGTTTTCCGGCGGCACCATCGGCGTCGCCGAGTCCTACATGGACGGCGATTGGGAGAGCCCGGACGTCACCAGCTTCCTCGAACTCTTCGTCGTCAACAACGAGGCCGGCGAAAAGGTCGCCGGCGGCGCCAACTGGCTGCTCACCACGGTGCAGCGCATCCGCCACTGGCTGAACGAAAACACCCGCAGCGGCTCGAAGCGCAACATTTCCGCGCATTACGACCTTGGCAACCAGTTTTACAAACAGTGGCTCGACCCGACCATGACCTATTCGTCGGCGCTGTTTTCGGCCGGAGCCAACGATCTCGAAAGCGCACAGAACGCCAAATACCGGGAACTGGCGCGTGATACCCACATCGGCGCCGGCGATCATGTGCTGGAGATCGGCTGCGGCTGGGGCGGTTTCGCCGAATTCGTCGCCCGCGAGATCGGTTGCAAGGTGACCGGCCTCACCATCAGCCGCGAGCAGCATGATTTCGCCAGGGAGCGCATCGCCAAGGCAGGTCTTTCCGAGAAGGTCGAGATCAAGCTGCAGGATTACCGCGACGAAACCGGGCGCTACGACCGCATCGCCTCGATCGAGATGTTCGAGGCGGTCGGCGAAAAATACTGGCCGGTGTTCTTCGGCAAGGTCAAGGAATGCCTGAAGGCCGGCGGCATGGCCGGGCTGCAGATCATCACCATCAACGAGGCGGCCTATCCGACCTACCGCAAGCGTCCGGATTTCATCCAGCGTTACGTCTTTCCGGGCGGCATGCTGCCGACTCCGGCGATCCTGAAATCGCTCGGCGCCGAGCAGGGGCTGTCGTTCCTGCGCGAACGCGCCTTCCCGCAGGATTATGCCCGCACGCTGGCCGAATGGCGCGGCCGCTTCTGGGCATCCTGGGAAAAGATCGTCCCGCTCGGCTTCGACGATCGCTTCAAGAAACTCTGGGAGTTTTATCTCCACTATTGCGAAGCCGGTTTCCGCGCCGAATACATCGACGTGCGCCAGGTGGTGTACAAGGCGTGATCCGATGGACTAGCTGTTCGATCAGTTTCACGAAATCCCGACCTTGCCATCCGTCCGGCTAACCCCTCTGTCGCCCGAATAGCCCGGCACCGACGCACGGTCGGCGGCGCGTGCGGCGGCCATCGAGCCTTCCCCGAAGGACCCCGAGCCGGGGCGGGAACTGGAACCGCTGCCCTGCTGACGGCTGTCGCCCGAGTAACCCGCCACCGAAGCGCGGTCGGCGGCGCGCCCGGCGGCCATCGAGCCTTCCCCGAAAGACCCCGAGCCGGGGCGGGAACTGGAACCGCTGCCCTGCTGACTGCTGTCGCCCGAGTAACCCGCCACCGAAGCGCGATCGGCGGCGCGCCCAGCGGCCATCGAGCCTTCCCCGAAAGACCCCGAGTCGGAGCGGGAACTGGAACCGCTGCCCTGCTGCCGGCTGTCACCCGAATAACCCGCGACCGAAGCGCGATCGGCGGCGCGCCTGGCGGCCATCGAGCCCTCCCCGAAAGATCCCGAGTCGGAGCGAGAGCTGGAATTGTTGGGAGAATCGGATCTGCTCGATGAAGACGAGGCGGAACTGGAGGATCGCGCGTTGTCCGCGGAATAACCGGATACCGAGCCGCGATCTGCGGCACGGCCTGCCGCCATGGAGCCACCTTCCAACATGGCACTGTCCTCGTGCATGCCCGACCCAAGGTCGATCATCGCCAAGTAGCGACGTGCCGTCAACCGCAACCGGCCGGCGAAATGAATCCGGCTCTGCCCCTGTCGGTCGTGGCTCCCGCGCGGACAAGGTGCAGCCCAGCCGCCCACCTCCGAGATTTCCCGCCAGCCGCGAAATTGCCGCATCGGTATTTAGGCTGGCGCCCCAAATCCCGGCGAAAAGGCATTTCATGCGCAAGCGGACCATCGCATTCATCTCGCTGCTGGCTGCTGCCGGAGCAATCTACCTCAACAACACGTCGCGGCTTTCCAGCCGGCCTGCCGGGAAGCCTGTGGTCCTCGCTCATCGCGGCCTGGCTCAGGAGTTCAGTCGCGAAGGCCTGACCAGCGATACCTGCACCGCGGAACGCATGCTGCCGCCGCGCCACGATTATCTGGAAAACACTATTCGCTCGATGGAGGCGGCGTTCGCGGCAGGCGCCGACGTGATCGAACTCGACGTGCATCCGACCACCGACGGCAAATTCGCCGTGTTCCACGACTGGACGCTCGACTGCCGCACCGAAGGCAGGGGTATCACCCGCGAGCATTCCATGGCCGATCTGAAGAAGCTGGATGTCGGCTACGGCTACACCGCCGACGGCGGCAAGACGTTTCCGTTCCGCGGCCAAGGCGTCGGCCTGATGCCCTCTCTGGACGAGGTTTTTTCCCATTTCCCAGGCCGCGCCTTCCATATCAACGTGAAGAGCAATGATGCGTCCGAGGGCGAGAAACTTGCCGCCTACCTGGCGACGCTACCGCCGGAAGAACGCAGGCTGCACACGGTCTACGGCGGCGACACGCCGGTCGAAACCGTCAAGGCGGCGCTGCCCGACCAGCGCGTGCTGTCGCGAAAAACGCTGATGCGCTGCGTATTGCGTTATGCGGCGCTGGGCTGGAGCGGCTACCTGCCGGAGTCCTGCCGCGAAACGTCGCTCCTCATCCCAATAAACATCGCGCCGTGGCTTTGGGGCTGGCCGGATCGCTTTCTCGACCGCATGGATGCAGCTGGCACCCGCGTCTATCTGCTCGGCCCCTACCATGGCGGCGGTTTTTCCGACGGGCTGGACGATCCGGAAATGATCAAGCAGCTTCCGGCCGGCTATTCCGGCGGCATCTCGACCGACCGGCTCGACCTGATCGTGCCGGTGATCAAAGAGAACCGATAAGAAAACTGGCGGCCGGCCGCCAGTTCAGTTGGTCGGTCGGATCACAAGGTGATCCGGTACTTGGCGAAACCGTCGGCGCCCTCGCCGGCTGGCTCGATCTTCACGCCCTTGACGCTGGCGATGAAATCCTTCGCCTTCGGGCCGGTCTCGAAGATGACGCTGGTTCCTTCCAGCGGCACGAACGACCAGTTGGCATCGGCCGAAGGATTGATCGTGCCCTGGTCGATGATGTAGCGCACGATGACATCGCGGTTGGTGTCGGGCGCCTCGAAAATGATCTTCAAGGCGTTGATCTCCGGAAAGTTGCCACCGCCGCCGGCACGGTAATTGTTGGACGCGACGACGAATTTAGCTGCCGGATCAATGGGTTTTCCGTCGAACATAAGGTCGACGATGCGGTTCGACGAGGCGTTGAGCACCGCGCCTTTCGGATCGTATTTCGGCGGCTGCGACAGGTCGATCCTGTAGGTCACCCCGTCGATGACGTCGAAATTGTAGGACGGGAAATCCGCGTTGATCAACGGCTGGTCGGCCTTGCCCTTCTCGACCTTTCTGAAGATGCCGGCCGACATTTCCAGCCATTCCTTGACCTGGGCGCCAGTGATTTCGACGGCACGCACGGTGTTCGGGTAGAGGTAGAGGTCGGCGACGTTCTTGATGGCGATGTCGCCGGCCGGCACGTCGGTGTAGTAGTCGGCGCCGCCGCGGCCACCCGACTTGAAGGGCGCTGCCGCCGAAAGCACCGGCAGATCCTTCCATTGCGTCGCCTTGAGCAGATCCTTGATGTACCAGGTCTGCGCCTGGGAAACGATCTGCACCGACGGATCGTCGGCGACCAGCGCGAAATAGGAATAGAGAGGCGCCGACGTCTTGCCGACGGGCCGGCGGACATAGGCAAGTGTGGCTTCGTGGTCTTCCTTCAGCGCGTCGACGATCTTCTGGTTGTCCTCGACGGTGGCCTTGTTCTTGTTCTCGACCCGCTCGTAGATCGGGCGCGCCTCGGATGTGGCCGACACCACTTTCCATTTCGAGCCGTCGCGCTCCAGCATCAGATCGATCAGGCCCATATGCGAACCCCAGAAGCCGCCCATGACCGCCGGCTTGCCTTGCAGCGTGCCCTTGCCGGCGTCGACGCCTTCGAGTTCCTGGAAATCCTTCTTACCCGGAAACACCAGATGCTGGTGTCCAGTGAATACGGCATCGATGTCTTCGACGCCGGCGACGAAGAAAGAGGCGTTTTCCATCATGTCGCCCTGCTTCACGTCGATGCCGGAATGCGAGAGCGCGATGACGATGTCGGCGCCCTCCTCCTTCATCTGCGGCACCCAGGCCTTGGCAGCCTGCACGATGTCGCGCGTCTTGACATTGCCTTCGAGGTTCTTGGCGTCCCAGGTCATGATCTGCGGCGGCACGAAGCCGATAACGCCGACCTTGATCGGATGCTCGGCGCCCGCCCCGTCCTTGATCTTCTTTTCAAGGATCAGATACGGCTTCAGGTAGAGCTTGTCGTCGCGCGGGTTGGAAGCAACTTCGGTGCCGCGAATGAGATTGGCGCAGACGAACGGGAAATTCGCCCCGGCCAGCACCTTGTCGAGGAACGACAGGCCGTAGTTGAACTCGTGGTTGCCGAGCGTCGAAACCTCGTAGCCGAGCAGGTTCATTCCCTTCATCACCGGATGAACGTCGCCCTCCTTCATGCCCTTCTCGTAGACGATGAAGTCGCCCATCGGGTTGCCCTGCAGAAGGTCGCCATTGTCGATCAGCATGGAGTTGGTGGCTTCCTTGCGCACGGCATCGATCAACGAAGCGGTGCGCGAAAGCCCCATCGTGTCGTTCGGTTTGTCGGCGTAGTAGTCGTAGGGCAGCACATTCACATGGATGTCCGTCGTCTCCATGATCCGAAGATGCGCCTGGTTGGCCTGCGCACGCGCGGAAAACGGATGTAGCATCACCAGCGCTCCTGCAGCGGCCGTCCCCGCCAGAAAGGAACGGCGCGAAAGCGGGGGAAGCATTTGGGACATGGTTTTCTCCAATGTGTTGCCTGAGCCTGAAAATTTCGACGCCGAAACAATGAGTTTCGCGCCGAAATTTTCCCGAGTCCAGCAGGATCGGGTGACGGTAGAATGAATGTTTGCCGGCGAAAAGATCAGGCGGCGACGGTCCCGCCGCGCCGTTTGATTATCGCCTCGAGCGGCTGGTTGCCGCGCGCCGTCTCGGCCAGCAGATATGCGGCGATGTCGCTTTCGGGCATCGGTTGGCTGAACAGGTAGCCTTGCAGGCTGCTGCAACCGAGCCCGCGAAGGAATACCGCCTGATCGATTGTCTCGACACCTTCGGCGGTCACCTGCAGGTCGAGCGCCTTGCCGATCGCGACGATCGCGCGAAGGATGCTGAGGGTGCGTTTTTCCCCAGGACCGCGCCCGATCAGCGACTGATCGATCTTCAGCTTGTCGAACGGCACGTCCTGGAGCGACGAAAGGCTGGAATAGCCGGTGCCGAAATCATCCATGGCGACGGTGATGCCACGGTCCTGCAGGTTGGCGACGATCTCCCGCACCTGGTCGATGCCGCCGAGATAGGCGCTTTCGGTGATTTCGAGTTCCAGCCTCGCGGCGGCAAGGCCACTGGCCTGCAACGCGGCTTCGACCACATCGGGCAATTCGTCGAGATTGAACTGCCGGGGCGAAATATTGACAGCCACGCGGATTGTTTCGGGCCAGGTAGCGGCGTGACGGCAGGCTTCGTTCAGTGCCCATGCGCCGATGTCCTGGATAATGCCGGTCTGCTCCGCAATTCCGATGAATTCAGCCGGCGGGATGATGCCGAACTCGCGATGTTTCCATCGCGCGAGCGCCTCGAAGAGCATCGTCTTTCCGGTGTTTGCATCGACAACCGGCTGGAAGAAGAGCGTCAGCGCATCCTCGTCGATGGCCTTGCGCAAATCGACTTCAAGCTGCTTGCGGTAGGCATAGGCGGCGGCATCCTTGGCGCTGGCGAGGCAGACCCGCTCCTTGCCGTCGACCTTGGCGTTGTAGAGCGCGATGTCGGCGAGTTGCATGACCGCGCTGACGTCGTCGCCGTCATCCGGCAGCAAGGCGATGCCGGCGCTGGCGCCGACCTTGAAACGTCCCTCGGCAAGGCGCATCGGCCGGCTCACCTTCTCCACCACGCGCACCGCAAGATTGCAGACCTCGGCTACGTCCTTTCCCAGCGGGCAGTTCGATCACCGCGGCGAATTCATCTCCGCCGATTCGCGCCAGGAAGGCATTCCGCGGCAGTGTCTTTTCGATGCGCTTGCAGACCGCGCGCAGAACGGCATCGCCCACGGCATGGCCGGCGGTGTCGTTGACGGCCTTGAAATCGTCAAGGTCGAACATGATGAGCGCAAAGCGGCCACCGTTATGCGCGGCCTGCTGGATACGATCGATTTCGGCATTGAAGCTGGCGCGATTGGCAAGGCCGGTCAGGGTGTCGTGATGGGCGAGATATTTCATCGTCATCTGCTGGCGCTTCTGCTCGGTGATCTCGCGGCCGATGCCGCGATAGCCGACGAAAGTGCCGCTGGGATCGTAGCTCGGGGTTCCGGTTATCGACCACCAGCGGTCCCTGCCTTCGAACCTCAACTGTATCGACAGATCGCGAAACGGTTCGCGCGCCTTGATGAGTTGCCGCGAGAGCTCAGTTTCGCTTTCCCGATCCGGATTCTCCGGTGAATGGGCGGCAATGAAGGCGTCGAGATCCATACCCGACAATTTCTCGATGCTGACGCCCGTCTGCCTGGCAAAGACGTCGGATACGCGCGCGATACGCATCTCTGTGTCGGTCTGCCACAGCCAGTCGCCCGAATGCGCCTCGAAATCGTTGAGCAGCAACTTCAGCAAATGATTCTGCTCGTCGATCTTGACCAGCGCCATTGCCCGTTCGGCGAACGACGTGGTGTAGCGGTAGAGTGTGAAAGGAAACGCAACGAAGAAGATGCCGATCAGCAGCAGTTCGAAACGATGCTGCGTAACCCCATCGATGGCGAAGGCGACCGCCGACAACACCAGCACCGGCATCGTGAAGGCGTAGACCGCGGTCGGGATGTAGGCCAGGACAAATACCGACGAGCACAGGAATACCGAAACCAGAACCGTCAGCGCCAGCCGCGCATCGGTACCGGACCCGGCGAAAAAAAATGCCATGGCGCAGCCCCAGCCGAGGCCATAGAGGCAGCGCATGAAAACGCAGTGCCAATAAAATTTCCGGGCATCGTCGGCGGCCGGGCGAAAATTGAAGAAAGGCGGCCCGGTCAGCACGTCGATAAAGACGAGGCCGACCATCGTTGCGTACCAAACCGTCAGGGCAGCGTTACCCGAAAGACCGCCGAGGCTGCTCCAGGCGACAAAGGTGCAGAGCAGGTTGGACGCCACCAGCGTCGGCCGCACCGTGTTGAATGCCTCGACCTGGCTGATCCGAAAGGTGACGAGATCGTCGGGCGTGGTTACGATGCCGGACGCGGTTCCCAGCACGGCATCCGACACCGCCCGGGCAAACCGGCGTATCGAATCTTCCGTTGAGGGCATCCCGGTATCTCCATCCAAGCCTGATTCGGCGAGCATGGCCAAAATGATGAAAGGAAATACTTCCCGGTTTGCTCAAATTTGAAGCGAACGGCCGCTCACGCCATTTCCGGCTTCATACCCATCGCCGTGCGGTCGATAACCTCGCGCAACGCGAAGGAAGAATTGATCTTGGTCACATGCGGCATTGCCGACAGCCACTCCTTGTGGATGCGCTCGTAATCGGCGAGGTCACGCGCCGCAATGCGCAGGATATAGTCGTATTCACCCGACATCAGATGGCAGGAAAGGATGTTCGGACAGCGCTTCACCGCCGCCTCGAAATCCGAAAGCGTCTTTTCGAACTGACCCGACAACGATATGTGCACGATCGCCGTCATCTGGTGACCGAGGGCTGCATTGGACAGCCTGGCGTGGTAGCCTCGGATAACGCCGGTTTTTTCCAGATTGTCGAGCCGGCGCGAACAAGCCGATTGCGACAGGCCCACCTTCTCGGCGAGTGCTGCATTGGAGATGCGGCCGTCTTTCTGCAAAGCATCGAGAATCGCGATATCGATCCTGTCGAGAGACATTCTTCGAACTTCCTTCGAAAAAACCAGAGATTTGCGCAAGAAATAGCCGCTTCAGCCAACTTTCGCAATTGCATTCGCAAACACATGCGAAGCCTTTCATGGTTCAATCGGTCCCTCAGGGAAAAGGCTGCAAAGGCCAGGAGGAGTCACAATGCGCGTCGGTTGCCCCAAGGAAATCAAGAACCATGAATATCGCGTCGGGCTCACCCCCGGCTCGGTGCGCGAATATGTGACGCACGGCCACGAGGTACTGGTCGAAACCGGCGCTGGCGCCGGCATCGGCGCCGACGACAATGCGTACCGGTCGGCTGGCGCGAAGATCGCCAAGACCGCCGAAGAGGTGTTCGCCAAATCCGACATGATCGTAAAGGTCAAGGAGCCTCAGCCCAACGAATGGGTGCAGCTCCGCGACGGCCAGATCCTCTACACCTACCTCCACCTGGCGCCGGATCCCGAACAGACCAAGGGCCTGCTTGCTTCAGGCGTTACCGCTGTCGCCTACGAGACCGTCACCGACGACCGCGGCGGCCTTCCCCTGCTTGCCCCGATGTCGGAAGTCGCCGGCCGCCTGTCGATCCAGGCCGGCGCCACCGCGCTGCAAAAGGCCAATGGCGGCCGCGGCGTGCTGCTCGGCGGCGTTCCCGGCGTGCTTCCCGGCAAGGTCACGGTGCTGGGCGGCGGCGTCGTCGGCCTGCATGCCGCCAAGATGGCGGTCGGCCTCGGCGCCGATGTCACCATCATCGACCGTTCCATCCCGCGGCTGCGCCAGCTCGACGACATCTTCAACGGCCGCGTCCACACCCGCTACTCGACCGTCGAGGCGCTGGAAGACGAATGCTTCTCCGCCGATATCATCATCGGCGCCGTGTTGATCCCGGGCGCCGCAGCACCCAAGCTGGTCAGCCGCGAGATGCTGTCGGGCATGAAGAAGGGAGCGGTGCTTGTCGACGTCGCCATCGACCAGGGCGGCTGCTTCGAAACATCGCACGCCACCACACATGCCGAGCCGACCTACGAGGTCGACGGCATCATCCACTACTGCGTCGCCAACATGCCGGGTGCGGTGCCGGTCACGTCGGCGCAAGCGCTCAACAATGCGACCCTGCACTACGGCCTCCAACTGGCCAACAAGGGCCTGAAGGCGCTGGTCGACGACCACCATCTGCGCAACGGCCTCAACGTCCACAAGGGCCGCATCACCAACAGCGCTGTTGCTGAAGCGCTTGGCTACGAAATGGCCGAGCCGAAGGCGGTGCTCGCCGCCTGAGCGCTTCCGCGACGGATTTTCTCCCTGCATCGCCCGCCGGATCTGATCGCTCCGGCGGGTTTTTGCTGGCCTCGGGCAGCAAAAAGGCAACAAAAAAGCGGGGTTTTGCCCCGCTTCCTCGTCTGTCGAGATTTCGCCGCCGGTTCATCCGCGGTCGGCCAGATCGATCGACATCTGCCTTCTACCGAACGCATGTAACGGCAGTGCGACAGTCGGATCGATTCCGGGTCGCGCTTGGTTAAAAAACGGTTAACCGTCGCGCCGCTTCCGGCCCCTCAGCCGCGCTCGATACGGCAGGCGTAACAATTGTTCCTGGCCGAACGCATGTGCAGGTAGGCGATGTCCTCCCGCTCCAGCAATTCATGCGCCCGCTCGCAGATCTTGTGCGTGGCGACCACCGCGCCGGTGCCGTAAACGATGCGATCGTCATGGCTGTAGCCACGCACGATGTGCTCGGCGGTCGGCCGGTACATGTCCGGCATGACGTCGGTTTCTTCCGCCCGTTCGCATGGTTCGGCGTGCAGGAAGATCGGCCCCGTCTCGGCATAGGGCTGCAATTCGGGAAACGGCCGGTAGGCGAGGATCAGATATTCCTCGCCGGCCCGCACATTCCGTAGGCAGTGGCGGCACGGCACGCCGTCGCCATCGGAGACGTGGCGCTCCGGCGTCATCCCGTAAGCGTCGGAACCGCCGGCCTGCAAGGCGCGCACGCGATCGGTCGGCAGCGCTACATAACGGATCAACATGACAAAGATCTCCTCGGGATCAGACGATATCGAGATACGTCTCCATGACCTCGGCAGCCACCCAATTCCTGCCGTAACTCTGCGGCGATCGGCCAAGCTTGTCGACCGGCACTCGACAGCGAATCGTCCTTTGACGTTATGTCGCCCGATTGCGCTGGAAGCCTCATGATCATCCCGAAAATCATTCATCAGACCTGGAAGTCGAAAACGATCCCCGTGCGCTGGCAGGGCGCGGTGGACAGCGTCCGCCGTTATCATCCGGGCTGGGACTACAGGCTGTGGACCGACGCCGAGATGGACGCGCATGTCGAGGCGCATCAGCCGGAACTCTGGCCGGTCTACCGTGGGTTCGAAAAGGGCATCATGCGCGCCGACGTCTTCCGCTATGTGGCGATGCACGATCTCGGCGGCCTTTATGCGGACCTCGACTACGAGTTCCTGCGGCCGTTTCCTTATGGCGAGGCGGAACTGCTGCTTTCCGAGGAATTCGCGTTGAGTTTCGGCGACAGCCTTGACCAGATAGCAAACTACGTCTTCGCGTCGCGGCCCGGCCATCCATTCTGGAAGGACGTCATCGACGACCTGATAAAAAACCCGCCGCGTGTCGGCGTCTACAAGGACGTCATCGACGCGACCGGCCCGGGATTCCTCAGCCGCGTCTTCTTCGCCAATCGCGACCGCTATGAAGGCGTCGTCGTCACCAGCAAGCCGACGCTCAGCCCGACGCGGCTGCATGGTTCGCTGGAACGGAAAATCTTCCTCAACTCCGGCATCACATATGGCATCCATCACGGTTCCGGCTCATGGAAGGAGCGCTGGACCGCGACCTATATCAGGACCAAGATCGCCAAGCTTCTCCGCCTTTAGCCAGGACAGGCGGTCAATCGATCAGCGAATCCAGCCCGCGCACCAGCCCCTGGATTTTCACCACGTGCCTTATCGCCAGCAGAGTGCCGGCGACATAGGGCGCGGCCGATGCGCCGGCATCGTGGCGGATGGTCAGGCGTTCGTCCGGCAGGCCGAACAGCGCCTCGCAGGAAAGAATGAAGGACGGCAGCCGCAAGGCATGAACCTGCACGCCCGGCGCCTCGCCGACCGCGCCGCCGCGGGTTGCCGGAATGCCCGAGACCTCCGACTGCGGTTTCGCCGTCGAAGCGCCGCGGATGTCGGCCAGCGCCTCTGCCAGTTCGCGCGCCGTGCCTGACGGCGCGTCGGGCTTCTTGGCGCTAGCATAGTCGATCACCTCGACATCCGGCACATATTTCGCCGCCATCAGCGCAAAGCGCTTCATCAGCGTGGCGGTGATGGAAAAATTGCCGGCGGCAATGACGCCGACGCCGTTGCTCCGCGCCGCCGCATCGATCTCGGCATAGTCGGCCGCACCGAGGCCCGAGGTCCCGATCACCACATGGCGGCCGGCGGAGATCGCCGTCAGCGCATGGTCCTTGACGGCGACCGGCTTGGTGTAGTCGACGACGACATCGGATTCGGCTTTCTTCAGCGCCTCTTCCAGCGTCGCCTTCACCTCGACGCCGACGGGAGCAAGGCCGATCGCCGAGCCGGCGTCCCAGCCGGCTGCTCCTCGCGCCACGGCACCCGCCAGTTGCAGGTCGGGCTCCGCGACGATTGCCGGGATCAGCGCCTTGCCCACCCAGCCGGTCGCACCGCTCATCACCACGCGTATCGTCATCTCACGCTCCATCGCTCAAACTTGCCTCGCATCCGCGATAACGGGCGCGAGGCAGGAAGACAATGCGGCGTGTTGAGGGTCGGCACCAGCACTTCGGCTGGCGGTCGCCGTCAACGCGGCGTCAGGGCCGCATGACGCTGGCGCAGCGGTCGGCAAAGGACATCGGCAGAACCGTTTCCTGCTTCTGGCCGACCGGTGAAAATCCGAGCCGCTGGTAAAGCGGCAGCGCGGCCGGGTGGTCGAGCGTGCAGGTCTGCACGGTAACCACTTTGGGGTTGTAGGACCATGCCGCCTCGACGGCGGCGCCGAGGAACCAGCGGCCGATCCCCTGCCCGATCGCGTGTTCCATCATGCCGAAATAGGCCAGTTCCACCTCTCCCGGCAGATGCGGCTTGAGGTCGAAGAAGCCTGCCGGCGCGCCGTCAAGATAAAGAACGCGGATATCGCGGTCCGGAGCGTGGATGGCTTCCGCAAGCTCTTCGTCGCTCATCCTCAGCACATTGACCCAATGCCATTTGCGCCCCACCCGATCGATCAGGTAGCGATAGAAATGCAGCGGCATGCCGCGCGTCCTCAGAAGCGCGATCTGCCGGTTGTAGGGCAGCGGCGGATAGTAGGACGGCGGCGCGCTCATCTCCAGAAACGTCACCGTGACCGGAATGGGCTCGATCTTCTTCTCGGCGCCCATGGTCATTTCTTGCCCGTTTCCACCGGCGTATCCGAACGCTTGCCCCATTCGCTCCACGAACCGTCATAGAGCCTGTTGGCGGTGTGGCCGATCGAACGCAACGCCAGCGTGATGACCGCCGCGGTAATGCCCGAGCCGCAAGAGGTGACGATCGGCTTCGACAGATCGAGGCCGGCGCCTTCGAGGGCTTCTTTCAATTGCTCGGGCGGCAACAGCTTGCCGTTCTCCGACAGGGTCGGCGACGGCACGTTTTTCGCGCCCGGCATGTGGCCGGAACGCAGGCCGGGCCGCGGCTCGGGGTCGGTGCCGGCAAAACGGCCGGCCGGGCGCGCGTCGGCGATCTGCACATCGCTTCCGCCAACGATCTCCCGCATGTCTGCAAGAGAGGCGAGTTGCGTCGCATCGAAATCGGCATGGAAAACGTTGGGCGCGACCTTTGTCACTTCGGCGGTCACCGGACGTTTCTCGGCTTTCCAGCGATCGAAGCCGCCCTCGAGTAGGTAGACCTGATAGACGCCCATCACGCGAAACATCCACCACACGCGCGGTGCCGAATGCACGCCCGGTCCGTCATAGACGATGATGGTGTCGTCGGCAGAAATCCCCATGGAGCCGACATGCTGGGCGAAGACTTCCGGGCTGGGCAAGGCATGCGGCACGTCGGAATCCGGATCGACGACCAGGTCCTGGTCGAAGAATTTGGCGCCTGGAATGTGCGCCGCCTTATATTCGGCGCGCGCGTCGCGCTTCTGCGCCGGCAGATACCAGGACGCATCGACGATCGAGATGCCGGGCTCCGACAGCCGCTCCTGCAGCCAGTCGGCATCGACCGTGAAAGGGCTCGTGTCCGGCATTTTCTACAAACTCCTGGAATATCGTTCGCTACGGTCCTGCATACCCGCGGCGACGGCAGAACCGCAAGCCGCCAATGCTGCGTACCTACAGTGGCAGCGGTGCCGCGGTCTTTATCGAGCGCAACGCGAAGTTGGACCGTATTCCGGCAACCATCGGCAGCGTCAGCAAGCGGTCGGAGAGCAGCCGCTCGTAGGCGGCGAGATCCTTCACCACCACTTCCGCCAGGAAATCGTCTTCTCCTGACACCATGAAGCAGGAAACCACTTCCGGTATTTCCTCCAGCGCGGCGCTCAAGCGGTCGGCATTTTCCCGCGTGTGCTGATGCACCTTGAAGCCGACGAAGACGGTCAGGCCGAGATCGACGGTCTTGCGGTCGATGTCGACACGGTAGCCGCGGATGATGCCCTGTTCCTGCATCCGCTTGGTACGCCTGAGGCACGGCGATGGCGACAGGTTGACCGCTTCGGCGAGTTCGACATTGGTCAGCCGGCCGTCCTTCTGCAGGACTTTGAGAATTCTGAGATCGGTTTCGTCTATCGCAACTTCAGCCATTTTCTGCCTGTTATGCTTAAATTCTCGGCATTATATAGCTCAATCAACCTACAAGCGGCAACAGATAGCAAGGACATGCCCTGTTCTTTCGTGCGAAAAATGCGCCTTCACCGGGAAGAAGGACGGCGAAAATGATCAAGCGGATCTGGCACGGCTACACGACACCTGAAAACGCCGACGCCTACGAAAACCTGCTCGAAACGGAAGTGTTTCCGAGCATCGAGGCCAAGAACATACCAGGCTACCGGAGCATCGAGCTCTACCGGCGGAAAATCGGCCAGGAAGTGGAGTTCACCACCGTCATGAGCTTCAATTCCATCGACAATGTCATCGCCTTCCAGGGCGAGGATTACGAGACGGCCTATGTTCCGGCCGCGGCGCAGAAAATCCTGCAGCGATGGGATATCAGGTCATCCCATCACGATCTCAGGATCAGCACGAGCTACGTGAGTAATAGCCTGGGATCGCTCTTTTTTCTTCCGCGCCACCTTGCGCCGGCTGATCATAATAACCACCTCGAACTTGCTTCGGCGGCGGGCAACGAACGAGGACTGGTCATGATCAGACGGATTTGGCGCGGCTACACCAAACCGGAGGACGCCGATGCGTACGAACATCTGCTGGATACGCTGATGTTTCCCGCCATCGAGGGTATGCGCATGCCGGGCTACCAGAGCATGGAGCTGCTGCGGCGGCAGACTGACGACGAGGTCGAATTCGTCTGGGTGATGAATTTCGATTCCACCAAGGATCTCAGCCCGTTGCGGGCGGAAGCGGACGATCCGGTGTCGGTTCCCTACGCCGCGCAGAAGCTTTTGATCCGCTGGGACGAACGCGCGAGCTTCTACGAGACGCGGCAGAGCCGCCCTTAGTAGCGGCGGCCGCGCGAACCTGCTCCATTCACTGCGGCGGCATCGGTCCGAAACGCAGGCGAAAGCGGCGGTTCTCGCGGCCTTTCTTCTCGATCTTGCCGACATGGATCTCGCCGACTTCGCCGGTAGCCTTCACATGGGTGCCGCCGCAGGGCTGGCTGTCGATCGCCGCATTCTCGCCGATGCAGACCAGCCGGATCTTGCCGGTGCCCGCCGGCGGCCGCACGTTCTTCGATTTGACCAGGCCCGGATTGGCCGCAAGGTCCGCGTCGGTG
This sequence comes from uncultured Alphaproteobacteria bacterium, assembly GCA_963763895.1. Classification (GTDB taxonomy): domain Bacteria; phylum Pseudomonadota; class Alphaproteobacteria; order Rhizobiales; family Rhizobiaceae; genus Neomesorhizobium. The sequence continues at coordinate 41,221 of CAVXQC010000002.1, forward strand.
ATCAACCGCGTGAAAACCGGATGATCGGCCGCGACGAGTTCCATCAGTCTCGCCGTCACGTCTTCTTTCGAAAAGCCGGCGTCCGGGAATGTCGAAGTCGATGCGGGATTCCTCCTCGCCGACCGAGGCTCCGGTGATCGGATACGGGCACACCACGGTCAGCAGATGGCAGGCGGTATGCATGCGCATCAGCCGGTAGCGGCGTTCCCAGTCGATGGCCAGCGTCAGTTTTTCGCCGATCGCCGGAAGTTCCTGGCCGACCGCCGGCACGTGGACGATCTCGTCCTTGGTCTCGCCGGTGATGGTGGCCGGCGATCGCAATCGCCGCCCCGCCATTGGCGCGGCCAAATGCTGCCGGTATCGCCCGGCTGGCCGCCGGAAGTGGCATAGAAGATCGTACGGTCGAGAAGGATGCCGCCGCGATCGTTGATCGCGCACGACCGAAGCTTCGGCATCGCGCAGGTAAGCGTCGTCGCGGAATAGTCGCTTCGGTGGCAAGCGCCATCACGCCACCTCTTCGTACGGCACGGAAATCTGCGGTCCGCTCTCCATCCAGCCCGGCACCGGCAGGTTCTTCGAACGCAGGAACTCCGGATTGAACAGCTTCGACTGGTAGCGGGTGCCGTAGTCGGCGAGAATGGTCACGATGGTGTGGCCCGGGCCGAGATCACGCGCCAGCCGGATGGCGCCGGCGATGTTGATGCCGGAAGAGCCGCCAAGGCAGATGCCCTCCTCCTGGATCAGGTCGAAGACGTAGGGCAGCGCCTCCTCGTCCGGTACCTGATAGGAAAAATCGGGCGTGAAGTCCTCCAGATTGGCGGTGATGCGCCCCTGCCCGATGCCTTCGGTGATCGAGCGAGCCCTCTGCCTTCAGCACGCCTTCGGTGTAGAAGCTGAACAGCGCCGCGCCCAGCGGGTCGGCCAGCGCGATCTTCACGTCCTTGCTTCTTCGCCTTCAGCCCGAAGGCAACGCCGGCAAGCGTGCCACCGGTGCCGACCGCTGAGACGAAGCCGTCGACCTTGCCGCCGGTCTGCGTCCAGATCTCCTCGGCCGTGGTGCGGATATGCCCTCGCGGTTGGCGACGTTGTCGAACTGGTTCGCCCAGATGGCGCCGTTCGGATCGCTTCTGGCCAGTTGTTCGGCGAGCCGGCCCGACACTTTGACGTAGTTGTTGGGGTTCTTGTAGGGAACCGCGGGCACTTCGATCAGTTCGGCGCCCATCACCCGCAGCGTGTCCTTCTTCTCCTGGCTCTGGGTATCCGGGGATGACGATGACGGTGCGGTAGCCCAGCGCCTTGGCGACCAGCGTCAGGCCGATGCCAGTGTTGCCGGCCGTGCCTTCGACGATGACGCCGCCCGGCTTGAGCAGACCCTTTTTCTCGGCGTCGCGGATGATGAACAGGCCGGCGCGGTCCTTCACCGATTGGCCGGGATTCATGAACTCGGCCTTGCCGAGGATTTCGCAGCCGGTTTCTTCCGAAGCGCGTTTCAGCCGGATCAGCGGCGTGTTGCCGATTGCGTCGATCACCGAACGGTGCATGTGGATTCCTTCATTGAAATGTCGAAACGACCCTAAAAACCGCGAGGCGCGCTTTCAAGGCAGGAATTTGCCTGGTCCAGCCATTGTCGAATTGGCCGCACCGACATCCAATTGCCAGCCGATTTTTCGAAAATCATCTACAAAAAGCCTATTTCGCGGGAAAAATACTTCGTTTTCAAAAGTTTTGTGAGCAGTTGCGGCAGACTCTTCCCAACCGACAAAGCCGCCGATATACGCCACAAGGCAGAGGAGAACGATTTGATGGGGTTTGTACCGGGCAATGCCGGACGATGGTGTCGCCTGGGTCACCGGGGCGAGCACCGGCATTGGCCGGCAGGTTGCGCTGGATCTGGCTCGTGAGGGTTACACCGTCGCCGCAACCGCCCGTAATGCCGAAAGACTCGCCGAACTCGCCGCCGGGGCAAAGGACCTCAAGGGCCGCATCGTGGCGTTTCCGTGCGACGTCACCGACGATCAGGCGGTATGCGAGACGGTTGCCGCGATCGAGGACAAGCTTGGACCGATCGTGCTCGCGGTTTTGAATGCGGGCACTTATTTTCCGGCGCGCGGCGACGCGCTCGAAATCGCCAATTTCGCCAAGACGTACAGGATCAACGTGTTCGGCATCATCAACGGGCTGGTGCCGCTTGTCGACCGCATGCGCAGCCGGGGACGCGGCCAGGTGGCGATCATGGGCTCGGTCTCGGGTTATGGCGGCCTGCCGATGGCTGCCGCCTACGGCGCCAGCAAGGCTGCGCTCAACAACATGGCCGAGGCGCTGAAGTTCGATTTCGACAAGATGAACATCCGTATCCAGATCATCAATCCGGGGTTCGTCAACACGCCGCTGACCGAAAAGAACAATTTTCCCATGCCGGCCCTGATGTCCGTCAACAAGGCTTCGACACGAATCGTCGAGGGGCTGAAAACCGGCGGCTTCGAAGTCACTTTCCCGCGCCGCTTCACCTGGTTCCTGAAGTTCATAAACCTGTTCCCGCACCCGGTCTATTTCTGGTTCCTGAACTGGGCGATGGGCTGGCGCAAGCGCGCGCTCGGCCCGCCGCGGAAACCAAAGACCCGGGCGTAAGGTCTGTTGGCCACGTAGCGCTGGCATCGCCGGTTGCGCCGTTTTTGCCGCGGCGTTAGAGCTATGCCGCGCGATTTTCGCGGGGGGCAAGGATGGGGCGGAAGATCGTGATCGGCATATTGGTCGTCGCCGCGCTTCTCGTCATCGCTTTCGCTCTCGGCCCGCGCGTCGCCTTCGACACCACACTGCATTTCGATCCCGCCGCGATCGGCAACGATCCGGAAGCCTATCTCGCCAGGACGGAAGCAGCCGTTGCCGGCATCCGCGACGGGCTGCAAAAAGAAATCATCTGGGCGGATCCGGCAACCAAGAAAAGGACGCCGCTGGCGATCGTCTATATCCACGGTTTTTCCGCCTCGAAGGGCGAAGTCCGCCCCCTGCCCGACAAGGTCGCGGCGGAGCTTGGCGCCAATCTTTTCTACACGCGCCTCACCGGCCACGGCCAGAACAGCGCCGCGATGGCCGACGGCTCGGTCAACAACTGGGTCAACGACTATGCCGAGGCGATCGCCATCGGACGCGCCATTGGCGAGCGTGTCGTGGTGATCGCGACGTCGACGGGCGCGGCACTCGCCACCTGGGCGGCGACGCAGCCCGAGTTGAGCGACCGGGTGGCGGCGATGGCGCTCTTCTCGCCGAACTACGGCGTGCGGGCTTCCGGCGCCTTCATCCTGACCATGCCCTGGGGAAAGCAGATCGCCGAACTGGTCATCGGCAAGGAGCGCAGTTTCCCGGTCGAAAACGAATTGCACGGGAAATTGTGGACCAGCCGCTATCCGACCAGCGCGACCCTGCCGATGGCCGCGCTGACCAACCTTGCCCGCGATGCGCCTGTCGAGAAGATCGCTATCCCGACACTGTTCATCTTTTCGGATGCCGACAAGGTGGTTCGGCCCGACCTCACCCGCGCCATCGCTGCGCGCTGGGGCGCAAGACACGAGATTTTTGCCGTCGAGAAGAGCGGCGACCGGTCGAACCACGTGATTGCCGGCGACGCGCTGTCGCCGTCGACCACCGATGCACTCGCGGATCGAATCGTCGATTGGGTGAAGACAGTTGCGCCTTAATGCTTCTCGGGCTTTGCGTCGCGCGAAAACAGATAGATCGCCAGCGCGACGCCGAGCATGGCCGCGTAGAAAGTGAACAGCGCGGAGTAGGCCGCCGCCGGTTCGCCGGGCACGGCGTTCGCCGTCACCACCGCCGCCGGTCGCAAACTGCATCGGCGCCGACGCCGCCGATCGAGAAGAAGTTCATCAGGGTGACGCCGCGGCCCGACCAGATGCGGCGGCATGAAGGCGCGTGCATGCGCCATCAAGAGGCCGTAGCTCATGCCGCAGAGGCCGATCACCACCAGCGCCGCGGTCGTCGCCGGGATGCTGGAGACGGTGAACACGGCCAGATAGCAGATCGCCGCAAGACTGATCGCGATTGCCGCCGACACCTACCCATTTGCGGTCCTGCAGCAAGGTGTCGAGCGGACCGTAGACGAACGAGCCGACGATCATCGCCAGCGCCATGAACAGGGTGACTTCGCCGATGACGATGGCGGTGGCGCCCTACACGTCGGCGAGATAAGGCCCTGCCCACAAGCCGCGAATGCCGGCCGCCGGTGCATAGTTGATCGCCGTCAGCGGAATGATCGGCCACAACACCCGCATGCGCAAAAGCTCGATGAACCCGGAAAAGCCGGCAGCTGCCGACCGACATGCCTTCGGGCCGCGCCGGATCGCGCACCAGCGCCAGCACGGCGGCGGCGGTCAGCAGCGTGAAAAGGCCGAGCCCGACCATCACCGGGCGCCAGCCGAAAGCCTCCGCCGCATTGGCAAGCGGCGATGCGCCGATGACATTGCCGGCGGCGCCGAAAGCGACCAGCCACGAGGTCAGCACGGCAAAGCGCGCTGTCGAATAGATGCGCGCGAAGATGAACAGCGATGCCATCAGCACCGGCGCGCAGCCGATGCCGATCAGCGCCATGGCGGCGGTGATCATCCACGGCGCCGATGCCGCCGCGAACAGGAAGGCGCCACCACCACCGCCCAGCGGCGAGCAGGATCGCCGCCGTGCGCCGCGGCCCGAAGCGGTCGAGCGAGACGCCGATGGCGAATTGCGACAGCGCGAAGGAGATGAAGAAGGCGCCGGAAGCCAATGAAAGCTCGGCCTTCGTCGCGCCGAGTTCGAGTGGTCAACGCCGGCGTCAGCACCGCCATGAAAGAGCGGTAGAACTGCGACAGCACATAAGCGATGGCAAGTGCGGCAATGCCGGCCATTTTCTTCCCGCAAACAGATAGGGCGGCCGAAGCATCGCCTCGACCGCCCTACGGTTCTTCCTCGGGAATGCAATTGGACCAAGCGTCGCTGACGCTCGGCCCAACTTTTTATCAGGCGGCGCGTGCCGCCGGCCTGCGGCCGCCGAAGCGGCGCTTGTTGCCGCCCCTGAAAGGTTTTTGCCCCTGCGGCTTGCCGCCTTCCGGCTTGGCGCCGAAGGCCGGCTTGCCGAAACCGTTGCCGCCGCGCGGCTTCTGGCCGTGCGGACGTCGGGCGTCGCGCGTCGCGTTGCGGTCGTTGGCGGCTTCGCGTACCTCGGCGGCGCGCTCGCCCGCGGCACGCTGCGGGTCTGGCTGGCCGGTATGGTCTGCGGCGACCGGCGAGCTTCATGCGGATGATGCGCTCGACCTGGCGCAGCTTCGCCGCCTCCGACGGGTCGCACAAGCGTGACGGCGATGCCGTCGGCGCCGTTGCGGCCGGTGCGGCCGACGCGGTGGACGTAGCTTTCCGCCTCGTCCGGCAGGTCGAAATTCACCACATGGCTGATGCCGGGCACGTCGATGCCGCGCGCCGCGATGTCGGTCGCCACCAGGATGCGGACGGAGCCGTCGCGGAAACCGTTGAGCGCCTTCTGGCGGGCGTTCTGCGACTTGTTGCCGTGGATGACGGCGGCGTTGAACCCGTCGCGCTCGAGATCGCGCACGACGCGGTCGGCGCCGTGCTTGGTGCGGGCGAAGACCAGCACCGAACTCATCGCCTCGTCGGCGAGCATGGTGGAAAGCACCTGCCGCTTCTGCTTGGTGCGGGCCATGATCAGGCTCTGCTTGATCTCGGCCGCGGTCGTGCCTTGCGGCGAGACCTCGACGCGAACCGGCTCCTTCAGGAGGCTCTGTGCAAGCTGCTCGATTTCGGCCGGCATGGTCGCCGAGAACAGCGCCGTCTGGCGATCGCGGTGCGTCGCCTTGGCGATGCGCCGGACGTCGTTGATGAAGCCCATGTCGAGCATGCGGTCGGCCTCGTCGAGCACCAGCCAGCGGGTTTCGGCAAGGCTGATATCGCCTTCGCGCACGAGGTCGGTCAGGCGGCCGGGCGTGGCGACCAGGATGTCGACGCCCTGCGGCGATGCGCTTGACCTGGCTGAAGCGCGAGACGCCGCCGAGCACGAGCGCGGTCGAGACATGCAGGCCCTTGGCCAGCACGCGGATTGTGTCTTCGATCTGAACCGCTAGTTCGCGGGTCGGCGCCAGGATCAGCGCGCGCGCCGTCTTCGGCAGGCGCTTGGTGCCGAGGCCGACGATTTTCGTCAGGATCGGCAGGCTGAAGGCCGCCGTCTTGCCCGAGCCGGTCTGGGCAACACCCAGAATATCGCGGCCTTCGAGCTGCGCCGGGATGGCCTGTACCTGGATCGGCTTGGGCTCGACGAAGCCGGCGGCGATGGTCGCCTTCAGCAGCGGGCCGGAAATGCCGAGTTTCGCGAAGCCATTTTGCTCCGCATTGATTTCATTATTCAATTTGTTCTTCTTTCAAGCGGCCTCTGGCCGCACGCAGTGTCGCGGCAGGGCGCAACCTGCCACCGTTGATCTTTTATGAAACGACAAGGCGGCGGGCTTCTTCCGCCCGCGCGGCTGCGCTGTCGTGCCCGCAAGCCTCATGCCCGCGGGGCTATTTCCGCCGCTTGCCGAAACCGGAAAGAGGAGAAACCAGACGCAACCAGTCCTATTGATCAGGAAAGCCGGTCAAAACCCGGCCCAAGCGCCTATGCCGCCGCATATGGGGGAATTCGCCCGGAAAAGCAAACGAATAGTTTGTGCGATGCAGCAAACAGCATACCGCCAATTGGTTCGGCACGGCTTGCGGCCAATCCCTCGGCCGCCTCGGCCAATTCCTAGCAGTTTCTGCACCGTGTTCCAGTTGCGCGCGGTGTTCGGCACGCCAAGGCCTTTGTCGAATTTTGTGCCGAGCTTTGACGAGTTCAGCCCACCCGGCGTGTTGAGATAGGCGACGTTGCCGACGACCTCGATGCCCTCGCCCTTCACTGCGAGCGCCCGCAGCGCGTCGAGATTTTCCTTCACCGGCGGCCTCTCTAAGCCATGCCGCATGGAGAAACCGCCCTTCCTCGAACTTGCCCTCGAACGGGTTGTTCTTGACCAGCTTCTTCCATTCGGCCAGCGTCGGTGCGTAGATCGCCTTGGTGAAGCCGAACTGCTTTTCGCAAATCTCCGCCACCGTCTTCAGCATCTCGCCGCGCGGCATGTCGGTCTTCAGGTAGGCATTGCCGCTGTTGATGTAGGTGCCGACATTGTCGAAGCCGGCCTTGGTCAACGCCTCGCGCAGCGGCTTTGTCGGCAACTGCGTGGCGCCGCCGACGCCACGGAAAAGCAGAATGTAGACGGTCATATCACCAGCCCAACCAGTATCTCGTTGTCGGTAATGTCCTCATAGGCCCAGCCGGCGTCGTGGAAGCGCTTTGCCAAAACGTCGAAGTTCCTGCGGTCCTTCGTCTCAATACCGATCAGCACCGAGCCGAAATTGCGTGCCGATTTCTTGAGATATTCGAAGCGGCTGATGTCGTCGTCGGGACCGAGCAGTTGCAGGAAATCGCGCAAGGCGCCCGGCCGCTGCGGAAAACGGAAGATGAAATATTTCTTCAGGCCCTCGAAGCGCAGCGCCCGCTCCTTGACGTCGGGCAGCCGCTCGAAGTCGAAATTGCCGCCGGAAACGACCAGCACGATGGTCTTGCCGCGGATTTCCTTCTTCTGAAAATCCTTGAGCGCGTCGATCGCCAGCGCGCCTGCCGGTTCCAGCACGACGCCCTCGACATTCAGCATCTCGATCATGGTGGCGCAGAGCCGGTTCTCCGGGATCAGGCGCACCGCGTCGGCGGCAAAATCCTTGAGATGGCGGAAATTCTCGCGGCCGATTTCGGCGACCGCTGCGCCATCGACGAAATTGTCGACCTTGGCAAGTTTTGCCCGCTTCTGGCCGGCGAGACTTTCCTTCAGGCTCGGCGCGCCGGCCGGCTCGCAGAAGACAAAGCGCGGCTCCCTGCCCTGCTCAAGGAAATAACGCGTCACTCCGGCCGACAGCCCGCCGCCGCCTACCGGCAGCACGACGATGTCGGGCGTGCGGGCGCCAGGCATCTGGTCGGCGATCTCGTAGCCGACGGTTGCCTGGCCTTCGATGATGTCCTTGTGGTCGAAAGGCGGCACCATGTGGCCACCGCTCGTCTCGCAGAAATTCAGTGCGGCGCGGTAGCAATCGTCGAAGAAGTCGCCGACCAACTGGATCTCGACGAACTCGCCGCCGAACAGTTTTGTCTTGTCGATCTTCTGCTGCGGCGTCGTCACCGGCATGAAGACGACGCCTTTCTTGCCGAAATGCCGGCAGACGAAGGCAAAGCCTTGCGCGTGATTGCCGGCAGAAGCGCAGACGAACAGGCCCGGCGAATGGCCGTCGGCGAGTTCCTTGCGGAAGAAGTTGAAGGCGCCGCGGATCTTGTAGGAGCGCACCGGCGTCAAATCCTCGCGCTTCAGGAGGATATGCGCGCCGGTCTTCTTCGACAGATAGTCGTTATGCTGCAGCGGCGTTTCCGGAAAGAGCGTGCGGATGGCTTTGGCCGCCGTCGAAACCCTCTCCGCAAAAGTCGTCATCGCGATCCTCACTTCGCTCCGGCATTCGGCCAGCCGTCGCTGCTGCTCTCGCGCTATTGCATATCCAGGCTGGCGAAACCATTGCAATCGGCCAGCCGCGCCATACTTCCGGAACGAACCCCTGGAGCATGTCATGCTCATCGGCCAACTAGCCCTCACGATTGCGGCGCTCTTCGGCGGCGCCGCCATCTATGTCCTGGCCGCCGAACAGCCGGCCCGGCTGGCACTCGACGACAGGGCACTGCTCACCCAATGGAAACCGTCCTACAAGCGCGGTGCCGCCATGCAGGCGTCGCTGGCGCTGATCGGCGGCGTATTGGGAATAGCCACCTGGTGGCAGAGTGGCGACTGGCGCTGGCTTGCCGGCGCGGTCGCGCTGCTTTTGCCCTGGCCCTATACGCTGCTGGCGATCAAGCCGACCAACGATACGCTGCTTGCCACCGACATCGCGAATGCGGGACCGGCAACCCGCGCGCTGGTCGAAAAGTGGGGACGACTGCATGCCGGGCGCGCGGCAATGGGGCTTGTCGCCACGCTTCTGTATCTGTGGACCTCGGTAGCCTAGACATTTCCAGGATGGTTCCATGCGACACCGCAGGTGGACCGGCCACCGCTTTGGCTGTAAGGAGCCGTCAGGCGGAAACGCTAAGCTCGGCTTTAAGGGTGTCGGTGTTCGGTTCGGTATTTCCTGGCGGTTTCCGCGTATTTGCGTTGGTTTTGGTCCTGGCGGTGTCGGGCTGCGCCGGCCAGCAAGCGCATGAGTTGATCGCCGCCAGCGTGGCGAGCGTGCCCGCCTCGCAGATCGCCGGCAGCCACCAGATCTTCGTCGCCACCACCCGCGCGGAAGCCAAGGATACGCGCCAGGTGTTTTCCGGTGAACGCTCCGACCGTGTTGCCTACGCGAAGGTCGATATGACGGTGCCCGCCGTGCACAAGGTCGGCCAGATCGAGCGGGCGAAGCGCGGCGCAGCCGATCCTGGCAAGTTTTTCACCGCGCAAAGCGTTTCCGGCTATCGCGACGAAACCGCGTTTTCCAAGGCACTGCGCGCCGACATCGCCAGACGCGGCGGGCGCGCACTGGTCTTCATCCACGGCTACAACACCCAATTCGACGACGCCGTCTATCGCATCACGCAGATCGCCCACGACGCGAACTACAAAGGCACGCCAGTCCTGTTCACGTGGGCGTCCGCCGGCCGAACCGTCGACTATGTCTACGACAACAACAGCGCCAGCGCGGCGCGCGACGCGCTGGAAGAGACGTTGCGGCTCGTCGCAAACTCCGGGGCCAAACGGGTCGATATCGTCGCTCACTCGATGGGCAACTGGGTGACGATGGAAGCGCTGCGGCAGCTCGCCATCACCAACGACCGCGATCTCGACGGCAAGCTCGGCGATGTGGTGCTGGCCTCGCCGGACATCGATGTCGACGTGTTCAAGAGCCAGATGCGCCGCTACGGCAAGCCCGACCGGCCGTTCGTCGTCTTTGCTTCGGCCAACGACCGGGCGCTGCAGATTTCCGGTCTCATCGCCGGCCGGCGGCCGCGCCTCGGCGATTACGCCGACAGCCAGGAAATCGCCGACCTCGGCATCGTCGTCGCCGACCTTTCGGCGGTCAAGGTCGAGGACCGGCTGAACCACACCAAATTCGCCGACAATCCCATACTGGTGCAGATGCTCGGCGAACGGCTGAACAGCCATGGGACGGCCACTCCTGCGGGCGACGAGATCACCCAGCGGGTCAACAGTCTGGCGCAGGGGTTGGGCCAGACCGTCGCCTCCGCCGCCGAGATCATCATCACGACGCCGGTCAACGTGATACGGGTGGCGGTCGGACAATAGGCACCCTCGATGTGCGATTTTCGGTTTTAGTAGAGACAGACCGCCAAACTCACCGGGGTTGCAGCAAACCCTTCCCCGCTTTCACGGGAGAAGGGCTGGCAGGCGGATGACGGGCGCTATCGAAACGCGTTTACTCGCTGGCTTCGAGGCTCTCGCGGACCTCGTCGATCTTGCCGAAATCGTCGCCGACGCCGAGCACATCCTTGGCCCAGTCCATGACCTCGTCATCGACGAAATCGTCACCATACTGCTCGATGCGGTTCTCGTTGGCGGCGTCGAGCAGCGCTTCCCTCAGCGCTTCGTCGTCGGTGCCGGCGGCTGCCTCGTCCGCTGCCAGTTGCGCATCCGCAGCGGCCTTCTCCGCCTCGGCGAGAGCCATGGCTTCGCTGCTTCCAAGCAGCCCTTCCAGAGCCGTCACCTCGGCCTCCAGGGCTTCTTCATCCTCCGGCGCGACGGTAACCGAATTCAGGTGTTCCAACCTGTCCTCGAGTTCCTTCAAGGTGGGATCGTCGTAAATGCCGACGGCATCGTCGTAAGGCGTGATTTCAGTGTTCGAGAGCAGCGAATCGAAGGCTGCCTGCGCGGCAGCCGCCCTGCTGTTCGCCGCTTCCAGCTCGGCCGTGGCGATGTCCAACTGCGCCGAAGCCATTACGAAGGCCTGGATGCTCGCCATGCGCGGCGCCTGCGAATTCAGGTAGGCGTGATAGTTGCGGTTAAGCGAATTGAGGCCGGCGAGCTTGGCGCGGAAATTCTTCTCCTTGATGGGCTTGGCCTCGGGGAGTTCCACAGCGGCTGGAAGAGCTGCGACCTGAGGACCGCGAACACGTTCGGCCTTTGCTGTCTTTACCCTTGAGGAGCCCTTCTTGTCCTTGAACGCAGTTGCACGCCGTTCCTTGCCGAACAGCGAGCCGGAGCGATCTTTCGCAGAAGCGGATTTTCCCTTTTCGCCCTTCTCCGCACGGCCGTTACCGCCGCCATTGCCGTTACCGCCCCCGTTCCACCGCCATTGCCGTTTCCTCGGGCGTAAGCCGACGACAGGTCGAAATACCCGAGGTCCGCGAAATCGAGCTGCATTGGCAGCGCCCCAAGTGCAAACAACGAGACCGTCCCGATGAAGATATTCCTGATGCGCTTCATGGAAGTTCCTCCACTTCGTTATTCAGTCAGAAATAGCGGTGCCCGTGTCTTCCGAACATGGCGGCGCAGTAAATTTGCGTCTCCGTCGCAAAAGGTGGCGTGAACAACTTAAGGCGATGCTAAATGAACAGATCGACTTTCTCGAATTTCGTCACGTCGATGATGCCGACGTCGGAGATCCGGAGTTCGGGGATGACGACCAGCGCAAGCAGCGAGTGCTGCATGTAGGCGTTGTTGAGCCTGCAGCCCATCGCCCGCATCGCCTCGACCAGCTTCTCGGCCTTCGCGGCGACCGTCTCGGCGCGCTCGTCCGACATCAGCCCGGCGATCGGCATCTCGACCAGCGCCAGTTCCTTGCCCTTGGAGAACAGCACGACGCCGCCGCCGACTTCGCCGAGCCGGTTGGCCGCGAGCGCCATGTCGTCCTTGTTGGTGCCGACGACGATCATGTGGTGGCTGTCATGCGCCACCGTCGAGGCGATCGCGCAGTCCTGCATATAGCCGAAGCCGGACACGAAACCGTTGACCACGCCGCCGGTGCCGCGATGGCGTTCGACCAGCGCGATCTGGCAGACGTCGTTGCGGCGGTCCATTGCGACGATGCCGTCCTCGACGCCGAGATCGGCCTCGAGCGCGCGCGTCGGCGCCTGGTTCTCGATGACGCCGATGACCCGCACCCGCACCTCGTTGGCGCCCTGGGGCGCTGCGATGTCGAAATCCGTGGCGGCCAGCTTCTTGCCGAGCTTGACGGTGTTCTTGGCCCTCGCCGGATAGTCGTAGGCCGGGATGTCGATCTCCAGCTTTCCGTCCTTGGCGAGCCGAACGCCGCGCGCGATAAACCTCGTCGATCGCGAGCGCCGGCGAGATCGGAGACGATCAGGAAATCCGCCAGCCGTCCCGGCGCGATCGAGCCGATCTCGCGCTCCAGCCGGAAATGCTGGGCGGTGTTGAGCGTCGCCATCTGGATCGCCGTCACCGGCTTCAGCCCTTGCGCGATGGCGTGGCGAACGACGCGGTCCATGTGGCCGTCATTGACCAGCGTGCCGGAATGGCTGTCGTCGGTGCACAGGATGAAGTTGCGCGGGTCGATCCCCTGCTCCGTCACCGCCTTGATCTGCGCCGCCACATCGTACCAGGCCGATCCCAGCCGCAGCATCGCCTTCATGCCTTGCCGGACGCGGGCAATGGCGTCCTCGGCGCGGGTGCCCTCATGGTCGTCCTCCGGGCCGCCGGCGACATAGCCGTGGAACGGCAGCCCGAGATCGGGCGAGGCATAATGGCCGCCGATCGTCTTGCCCGCTCTCACCGTCGCCGCGATCTCGCCGGCCATCACCGGATCGTTGGCGGCGACGCCCGGAAAATTCATCACCTCGCCGAGGCCGATGATGTTTTCCCAGCCCATCGCCTCTCGCACGTCATCGACCGTCAGCGCGGCGCCGGCATTTTCCAGTCCCGGCGCCGACGGCACGCAGGACGGCATCTGCACATGCACGTTGATCGGCATCGCCAGCGCCTCGTCATGCATCAGTCGCACGCCGTCGAGGCCGAGCACGTTGGCGATCTCGTGCGGATCGACGAACATCGAGGTGGTGCCGTGCGGGATGACGGCGCGGCAGAACTCGGTCACCGTCACCATGCCGCTCTCGACATGCATGTGCCCGTCGCAGAGGCCCGGCACCAGATAGCGGCCGCCGGCATCGACCACTTTGGTGCCCTCGCCGATGGCGTGGCTGGCGTCCGGCCCGCAATAGGCGAAACGGCCGGCGACGATGGCGAGGTCGGTCGCCGGGATGACCTCGCCGGAATGCACGTTGACCCAGCGGCCGTTGCGCACGACGAGATCGGCCGGCTTGCGGCCGGTTGCGACATCGACCAGCAGCGTAGCGCTTTCGGTCCACGGGGCGGGTTTGGCGAAAAGGTTGCGGGCGCTCTTCGGCATGGAGGTCTCCTGTTTCGCCGGACTGTGCCAAGCCGCGTGGGATTTGACCAGTTGTCTATGCCGCCCTGCTGAAACTTTCGCCGTCGCGCGCGATTTGAAGACAGCTGCCATCTTAGATGAAAGCCGGTATCGGACGCGATGCGGCTACGCAAGTGCTCTGCGAGGCTCAGTTTCTCCCAAAAACCTCTTCCAGGAACGCCCTGACAGCGGCCTGTGCCGCCGTTGCGGCGGCGTCGTTGTATTGTGAGCTCGGGCCGTATTCGACACAGGCATCGGAATAGCTGAAGGGGCGGCCTGTGGCGACATTCAGGAGTTTTCCGTCCACCTCCTTGCGCATGCAATTCCGCGATGTTTGGTTGTCGGAATCGCTGAAACGCGCCGGGTTGCGCGGGCTGTCAAACGCATGCAGCGCGCCCTCGTATTCTGTCATCATCGCATCGCTGCCCGCCGCTGCCAGACGATCGATATAGGCGCGACAAGTCGCAGCGGAGTGTCCAGTCGTCATCGGTGCCATGGAATTCACGGATTGGTGCGTCGGCAACCTCCAATTCACCGATGAGCTGGAAATTGCACGCAGGATAGAAGGCTAGATGCGCCACGATGCGGGCCTTGGATGGGCCGAACGTTTTCTGAAACCGTGTCATTGCCGAATACAATGCTGCATTGCCGCCTCGCGAAAAACCCATCAGCGCGACCCGCGTGGCGTCAATCCTCGGATGATCCGCCAGCGCATCGGCAGCCCGGTAAGCATCATAGATTTGCGTGAATTGACCAAACAGAGATTGATCGGTTGAAGCCTGCGTGAGACCCCGTCCCGTATAGCTGTCCAGGCTCAGCGTCGCGATACCGATGCCGTTGAGAAAACGCTCCCAGCCCCATACCGCTCCGCTTCCCGGCCCATCGGTGCCATGCAGCAAGACAACGACCGGCAATTTGTCGACGCCATCCGGGCCACTAAGATCGCCACTCACACTGACCGGTCTTCCAACCGTCGTGTTGCCACGCAGAAAATCTTCCTCAGCAAGCGTGCGGGAGTTGACTGAGAGCTTGTCATCCAAGGCGAATGCGTGCGAGCCGCAAACCAACGCCAAGCTCAGATAGATGAGCAGTATGCCTGGTCTCATCATCACCGCCCCCGAAAGTCCGCTTGAACATAGGCGGTTAGCGCGCGCAAGTCACCTTGGTCTGGCTCAAGGGTGGTTATCTAGCTTGCCAGTCCAATGGCACCTTCGGCTCACCCGACCTGAAATTTCAACACACCCCAAGCTACCTCCGACCGCAAGCCTTTGATTGTGCGCCGGCGCTGGCGCATTGTAGGAGAAGACTGGAGGACGGCGCGGTGCGCCCGGTGAGGATTTGACGGGATTTTTTTTCAAACGCCGGCTGGTGTGGGCGGTGCTGCTGGTGCTGGCGACGGCAGCGGCGATTGCCATCTATGGCACGGCCTTTGCCACGCGTGTCTATCTCGACCAGGCGTCCTCGCGCGGCGCAGACGACACTGCGTCTCGCCGTGGCCGTGCTGCGCGGCCAGATGAGCCGCTACCAGTCGCTGCCGGCGCTGATCGCCGACCATGACGACATCAAGGAACTGCTCGCCGATCCTTCCGACGAAGGCGCTGCGCGACCCGCGCCAATGTCTATCTCAAGGAGATCAACGGGCTGCTCGCCTCATCCGACATCTATGTCATCATGCCGGACGGCGAGACCATCGCCGCCAGCAATTATGACGGACCGGCAAGCTTCGTCGGCGAGAATTTCAACTACCGGCCCTATTACCAGGACGCCATCAAGGGCGAGCAAGGCCGTTTCTTCGCGCTCGGCACGACATCGCTGAAGCGCGGCTATTATTTCTCCGCGCCGGTCACCGTGGATGGCGGCATCAGCGGCGTCATCGTCTTCAAGGTCGACATCGATGCCATCGAGGCCTCGTGGAAGGGCGGCGACTACGAAATCCTCGTGTCCGACCCGGAAGGCATCATCTTCATGACCGGGCGGCCCGAATGGCTCTATGCAGGGCTCTTGCCGCTCACCGCCGACCGGCTCGCCCGCACCGAGGCCTCGCGCCGCTACGCCAATGCGACGCTGCGCGAGCTGCCGGTGACGCGCAGCAGCTTCGGCGACGCGCATCAGCTGATGACGATCGCCGCCACGGGCGCGGCCCGCGAATATCTGGTGCTTGCCGAACCGATGCCGGAAGCCGGCTGGACGGTGAGCGTGCTGCTCGACACCGGCTCGGCCCACGCACAGGCGCTGACCAGCGTCGCCGCGGCGCTCCTGCTGCTCGGCCTCGCCACGCTCGCCGGCGCCGTCATCCTGCAGCGGCGGGCGCGGCTTGCGGAGCGCATGGAGATGCAGCGGAAGCGCGCAGGCGGAACTCGAGCACCGGGTCGAAGAGCGCACCGCCGACCTGGCGCTGGTCAACCGGCAGCTCGAAACCGAAGTCGCCGAGCGGCGGGCCACCGAACAGCAATTGCGCCAGACGCAGTCCGACCTGATCCAGGCCGGCAAGCTGGCGGCACTCGGCCAGATGTCGGCGGCGCTGTCGCACGAATTCAACCAGCCGCTGGCGGCGGTGAAGACCTATGCCGACAACGCCGCGATCCTGATCGAGCGCAACCGCGTCGCCGAAGCGCGGGACAATGTCTCGCGCATTTCCAGCCTCGCCGACCGCATGGCATCGATCAGCAGGCATCTGCGCAATTTTGCCCGCAAGCCGAATGAAAAGCTCGGCGCCGTGCCGCTTGCCGATGTCGTCAAGGACACGCTGGAGATCGTCGCCTGGCGGCTGAAGGCGGCGGACACCGACCGTGAAAATCGACCTCGGCGCGACGCCACCCGTCGTTCACGCCGGTTCGGTCCGCCTGCAGCAGGTTCTGGTCAACCTGATTTCCAACGCCGCCGACGCCGTCGAAGGCTTGCCGGAGCGCGTGATCGAGCTTTCGGCGCGGCGCAAGGACGGCAAGGTCGCCATCAGCGTCCGCGACCACGGCTCCGGCGTCCCCGCCGGCATCGCCGAACGCATCTTCGATCCCTTCTTCACCACCAAGGGCGTCGGCAAGGGCCTTGGCCTCGGTCTTGTCGATCTCCTACAATATCATCAAGGATTTCGGCGGAAATCTTGAAGTCTCGAACCATCCCGACGGCGGTGCCGTCTTCACGATCGAGCTCGATGCGGCGCCGATTACCGCCCGCGAGGCGGCAGAATGAAGCAGGCGGTCGTTCTGCTGGTCGACGACGAAGACGAACTGCGCCGGTCGACCGCGCAGTCGCTCGACCTCGCCGGTTTCGCGGTCGCGACTTTCGCCGGCGCCGAGGAAGCGCTCGACTTCGATCACGCAAGGCTTCAACGGCGTCGTCATCACCGACATCCGCATGCCGGGCATGGACGGCATGACGCTGATGCGGCAAGGTGCGCGAGATCGACGCCGATATCCCGGTCATCCTCGTCACCGGCCATGGCGACGTGCAGCTCGCCGTCAAGGCGATGCGCGAGGGCGCCTACGATTTCATCGAAAAGCCGTTCAACGGCCAGACCCTGGCCGACATCGCCGCGCCGCGCCCTCGACCGCCGCCGGCTGGTGCTGGAAAACCGGCGGCTGCGCGCGGTCGCCGGCAAGCGCGACGACATCGAGGCACGGCTGCCCGGCCGCACCCAGGCGATGGTCGACCTGCGCTACCGGCTGCGGGCCGTCGGCGCCGACCGACGCCGACATGCTGATCATCGGCGACACCGGCACCGGCAAGGAGGTCGTGGCGCGCGCGCTGCATGACATCAGCGGCCGCGCGACCAAGCCGTTCGTCGCGATCAACTGCGCCGCCCTTCCCGCCAATCTGATCGAAAGCGAACTGTTCGGCCACGAGGCCGGCGCCTTTCCCGGCGCGATGCGGGCCGCGTTACGGCAAGTTCGAGCACGCGCGCGGCGGAACCGTGCTGCTCGACGAGATCGGCTCGATGCCGCTCGATCTGCAGGCGAAGCTTCCTGCGCGTCATCCAGGAGCGCGTCATCACCCGGCTCGGCTCCAACGAGGCGGTGCCGCTCGACGTGCGCTTCATCGCCACCAGCAAGGCCGACCTCGAGGCGGAAGTGGCCGCCGGGCGTTTCCGCGCCGACCTGCTCTACCGGCTCAACGTCGTCACGCTCTGGCTGCCGGCGCTTTCGGCGCGGCGCGAGGATGTGCCGCTGCTTTTCCTGCAACTCGTCCGCGAGGCCGCCGCGCGCTACCGCCGCGACGATGTCGAGGTGCCGCCGCAGATCGTCGCCGACATCGCCCAGCGCGACTGGCCGGGCAACGTGCGCGAGCTTGCGCAATGCCGCGGACCGTTTCGTGCTCGGCCTCGGCCTCTCGCCCGCTGGAAGAAGCCGAAAACGGCGACCGCCATCCGCCTTGCCGACCGCGTCGCCGAATTCGAGCGCGAGGTCATTGCCGGTGCGCTCGCCGCCAGCGGCGGCAGCCTGAAGCCCGTCTACGAATCGCTCGGCATCTCGCGCAAGACACTCTACGAGAAGATGCAGAAATACGGCCTGGACAAGCGGGCCACCGCGGCGGGCTGAGCGGCGGTATCCGGCTCCTCGGGTGGAATTCCACACACGTCTTTTCGCTAATGTTACGGATTCCACCCATTCGGCAGACCGAAATCGCTGTAACCGGGCCGAACACGCGTCGCCGCAATTGCAATCGGCTCGTACGGCTCGTTTAATGAGGCATCCATGTCGGTGCAGGGAGGAGACCGCGCACCGGAACGGGCCAGCAATTTTTTCCAGGGAGGAAATCGATGAAAAAACTTCTCGCCACGCTTGCGGCCGCCGCAGCGGTCTTCACCTTCGCGACCGGCGCCGGCGCGCAGACCTATCCCGACCGCACCATCACCATGGTCGTGCCCTTCTCCGCCGGCGGCCCGACCGACACGGTCACCCGGCTCGTCGCTGAATCGATGTCGAAGGACCTCGGCCAGCAGATCGTCGTGGAAAATGTCGGCGGCGCCGGCGGCACGCTCGGCGCCGGACGCGTCGCCAGCGCCGATCCGGACGGCTACACGCTGCTCCTCCACCATATCGGCATGGCGACCAGCGCCACGCTCTATCGCAAGCTCGCCTACGACACGCTCAACGCCTTCGAATATGTCGGCCTCGTCACCGAGGTGCCGATGACCATCGTTGGCCAGCAAGGACCTCGAGCCGACCGACCTCAAGGGCCTGATCGAATACGCGAAGGCCAACAAGGACACCGTCACCGTTGCCAATGCCGGCATCGGCGCTGCTTCGCATCTTTGCGGCATGATGTTCATGAGCGCCATCCAGACGCCGCTGGTCACCGTGCCTTACAAGGGCACCGGCCCGGCGATGACCGACCTGCTCGGCGGCCAGGTCGACATCATGTGCGACCAGACCACCAACACCACCAAGCAGATCCAGGGCGGCACCATCAAGGCCTATGCCGTCACCTCGGCGAAGCGCCTCGACGTGCTCCCGGACGTGCCGACAGCCGAAGAAGCCGGCCTGCCCGGCTTCCAGGTCGGCATCTGGCACGGCATCTACGCGCCGAAGGGCACGCCTGCCGAGGTCACCGAGCGCCTGTCGAAGTCGCTGCAGCTCGCGCTGAAGGACCCCAACGTCGTCGCCCGCTTCGCCGAACTCGGCACCGCGCCCTCGTCGGAAGCCGACGCGACGCCCGCCGCGCTGAAGGCCAAGCTCGAAGGCGAAATCGCCCGCTGGAAGCCGGTCATCGACGCAGCCGGCCAATACGCAGACTGAGTTTTCGAACTTAGGGGCGCCATCGCGGCGCCCCTTCTGCATTTTCGCTTTCCAGACTGTTTCGCAGCTGATGCCACGGCGGCTTGAAGGAACACGCGTCATGAAATCGATCAGCATCGACACCACCAACGGCCTCTGCGGCGCTATCTTCATCGCGCTCGGGCTGTTCTTCGGCTATCAGTCCTTCACGCTCGAAATCGGCACGGCGTTCCGCATGGGACCTGGCTATTTCCCGCTGTTCCTGGCGCTCATCCTCGTGCTGCTCGGCGATCGTCGTGCTTGTCCAGGCGATGCGCGTGGAAGGCGAGCCGATCGGCCCGATCGCCTGGCGCGGCATGCTGCTCATCCTGCCGGCGCCGATCTTCTTCGGGCTGACCGTGCGCGGCCTCGGCTTCGTGCCGTCGATTTTCTTGACGGCGCTAATCGCCTCCTTCGCCAGCACGCGGATGAAGCCGCTCGCCGCGCTGCTTCTGTCGGCCGGCGTCACGCTGTTCTCCTATGCGGTGTTCAGCTAGGGGCTCGGCCTGCCGTTCCAGACCTTCGGCCCCTGGCTGCCGTTCTGAGGAGATCGAGATGGAACTGTTCGACAATCTCGCCCTCGGTTTCGCCACCGCCTCGACGCTGTGGAACCTGTTGTTCTGCCTGATCGGCGTGCTGCTCGGCACCCTGATCGGCGTGCTGCCCGGCATCGGCGCCACGGCGACGATCGCCATGCTTTTGCCGATCACCTTCCAGATCGGCGATCCGGTCTCCTCGCTGATCATGCTCGCCGGCATCTATTACGGCGCCCAGTATGGCGGCTCGACCACCGCCATCCTGATCAACATGCCGGGCGAATCCTCGTCCGCGGTGACCGCCATCGACGGCTACCAGATGGCGCGCAACGGTCGCGCCGGGGCGGCGCTCGCCATCGCCGCCATCGGCTCCTTCTTCGCCGGCACGGTCTCGACCTTCCTCGTCGCGCTCTTCGCGCCGCCGCTGACCGCGATCGCGCTCAAATTCGGCTCGGCCGAATATTTCTCGCTGATGATCGTCGGGCTGGTTTCGTCGATCGCGCTGGCGCACGGATCCGATCGTCAAGGCGCTCGGCCATGGTCGTGCTCGGCCTGCTGCTCGGCCTCGTCGGCACCGACATCTACACCGGCACGCCGCGCTTCACGCTCGGCATCCGCGAATATGCCGACGGTCTGAACTTCGTCGCCGTCGCCGTCGGCGTCTTCGGCATCGCCGAAATCCTGCGCAATCTCGAAAACGAGACAGACGCGCATCGGTGCTGATCAGCGAAGGTCAGCGGCCTGATGCCGACACGCGACGATTTCAGGCGCATGGCCGCCCCGATCCTGCGCGGCACGGCAATCGGCTCGGCGCTCGGCATCCTGCCCGGCGGCGGCGCCATCCTTGCGGCTTTCGCCTCCTACACGGTCGAAAAACGCGTTTCGAAGAATCCGGAAGAATTCGGCAAGGGCGCCATTGCAGGCGTTGCCGGGCCGGAATCGGCCAACAATGCCGGTGCGCAGACCTCGTTCATCCCGATGCTGACCCTCGGCATCCCGGCCAATCCGGTGATGGCGCTGATGATCGGCGCGATGATCATCCAGGGCATCGTGCCCGGTCCCAACGTCGCCACCGAACAGCCGGCGCTGTTCTGGGGCATCATCGCCTCGATGTGGATCGGCAACCTGATGCTGGTCGTCCTCAACCTGCCGCTGATCGGGCTCTGGGTGAAGCTGCTGACGATTCCCTATTACGTGCTTTTCCCGATCATCATGGCGTTCTGCTCGATCGGCGTCTACAGCGTCAACTCCAACGTCTTCGATCTCTACGCCGTCGCCTTCTTCGGGTTCATCGGCTATGTGCTGGTGAAGCTGCGCTGCGAGCCGGCGCCGCTGCTGCTCGGCTTCGTGCTCGGCCCGCTGCTCGAGGAGAACCTGCGCCGGGCGATGATCCTGTCGCGCGGCGATCCGTCGACCTTCGTCACACGGCCGATCAGCGCCGTCCTGCTTCTGATCGCCGCCGCCGTGCTGGTCGTCGTCTTCCTGCCGAGCGTCAAGAAGAAGCGCGAAGAGGTGTTCGTCGAGGAGAACTAGACGCCGCTCCTCCTACGATTGCCGGAACCCGCCGCCATGCCGGCCGCCACCGAGAGCGGTTATGCCAAGATCAACGGCATCGACATGTATTACGCCGTCTACGGGTCCGGCGATCCGGTCCTGCTCATCCATGGCGGGCTTGGCCACGCCGATATCTGGGCAAGCCAGGTCGCCGAACTTTCGAAAACGCACAAGGTGATCGTCGCCGACAGCCGCGGCCATGGCCGCACCACACGCGACGCGCAGCCCTTCGGCTACACCTGATGGCGTCGGACTATCTGGCGCTGCTCGATCACCTCAAGATCGACAAGACCGCGCTTGTCGGCTGGAGCGACGGCGGCATCATCGGCCTCGACATCGCGATGAGCCATCCCGAACGGCTGACCCGGCTTTTCGCGCATGCCGCCAATGTGACGACCGACGGCGTCATTCCGGGCGTTGAAAACAACAAGACCTTCGCTGCCTACATCGAGCGTTCCGGCAAGGATTACGCGAAACTGTCGAAGACACCCGACCAGTACGATGCCTTCGTCGGCGACATCGTGAAAATGTGGTCGAGCGAGCCGGCATGGACAAAGGAGCAGCTCGGCAAGATCAGCCTGCCGACGGCGATCGTCGTCGGCGATCACGACGAGGCGATCAAGCGCGAGCACACCGACTACATGGCCGCGGCGATCCCCGGCGCCACGCGAGATCATCCTGCCGAACGCCAGCCATTTCGCCATGCTGCAGGCGCCGGAGGAATATACAAAGGCAGTAACGGATTTCATCGACGCCAAGTAAGGACGGAGCCCGAGGCACGCTGGTGCGGACGGCGGGGATCGAACCCGCACGATCGAGGATCGAGGGATTTTAAGTCCCTTGCGTCTACCAATTCCGCCACGTCCGCGCGCGTTGCTTCTCAATCACTTGGCGGAAATCGTCAAGGCGTGTCGAGCAGCAGCGGAAAGGCGCGGGCGCAATAGGTACCTTCCAGGCCGCTTGCAGAAGATCGAAAATCACAACGTAACCGCCCTGCCCACTTCGCCCTGCTTTGCCGCCATCTCGGCCTGACGAAACAGGATTTCGTCGTCGAGCTTGGCTGAAACGCGAAAACCCGCTGCTCCCTTACGCGGGCGGCGAGACTCCCGAGATCAGCCGGCCTTACCGGCCGTAAGAATGTTTGAACCGTCAACCGTTGACCCATCGAGCTCAGTCCCGATGATGGTGCCGTGCGGGTGGCGTCCACAGAAGGACTTAGGATGACTCGCAAACTCCCCCTTTTCGCTGCATTCGCTCTGACGCTTACAGCGCTTGCAGCATGCAACCAAACGCAGTCAGCAGGAACGCAGTCCACCGCAACTACGGAGCTGCCGCCCCCGCCGTCCGGTACGACGACGCCAGCAGCAGGAACGCAACCGTCAGCGACACCGCCTCCAGCCGGCACGCAGCAGCCCGCGCCTACGCCGTAGAGGGTTGCAATGAAGTGGCGTAAATGAAGCGATCCTCATTGCGCACGAAAAGGATCGCCGGTCTCAGCGCATTTGATCGGCGGTCCATGATCGAATAGGCTGCGAATTCCGCCTCGCAACCCGGAATTCCGCTGTCCATGCCCCATCTGTATGTGAACCCGGACGGGATAGCCGCTCCCGAGACATATTCGCACGTCGTGGTGGCCAAGGGGACCAGGCTGGTGTTCGTCTCCGGTCAGGTTGCGGAGGACGGTCGGGGCGAGCTCGTTGGTCCCGGCGATATGGTTCTCCAGGCGCGGCAGGCGTTCGAAAATCTGGGACGCGCGCTTGCCGCCGCCGGCGCTCGCCCGGATCAAGTGACGAAGCTCGGCATCTTCGTCGCCAATTTCAGGCGCGAGCATCTGGACATGATCGAACAAGGTCGCGCCGCGCTGTTCGGACCCCACAAACCGGCCGACACCCTGGTGGGCGTCGCCACGCTCACCAGATCCGAATACCTCATTGAAGTCGATGCGATTGCCGTCATCGATGACGGGTAACCGATATTTTCCGCGGCAGGTTCGCTGAAGTCCTACGGAAGCGAGGAGACACTCAACCAAGCTGGATGGCGATCACACCGCCGAGCAGCAGCGCGACGCCGGCCAGCCTCGGTGCCGAAATTTCACGCTTCGGCAGGCGGAAGAGGCCGAAATGATCGACGAAAAGCGAAGCGAGCTGCTGGCCGGCAACGGTGAGCCCGATCGTCGCCGACGCACCGATCACGGGAATAGATGAGAATACCGTGGTGACGTAGGCGGCACCCGCAAATCCGCCCAGCCAGCCCCACCAGGGCATTCCGGCAAGCCCGTTGCCCGCAGCACCGGCGGCACCCGGAAACAACCGCACGGCCAGCACCACCAGCAGCATCGCAACCGTCGCAACGATAAAGCTTATAGCCCCAACGGCCATCGGCGCACCGAGGTCGATCCGCAAAAGGCTGTTCACCGCACCCTGCACCGGCAAGACGGCGCCGGCCGCCAACGCCAGCAGCAGCCATCTCGGCCGAAGACTGTTCTGGCCCTTGCCGCCGGCCACGATCGCGGCAGCACCGATAAACATGAGCAGCGCACCCAGCGCCATGCCGGCGTCAAGATCGCGCACGTCGATGCCGAAAAGGCCGAAAACATCGAGCGCGAGCGATGCCAGCATCTGCCCGCTGATAATGAAGCCGACCGCGGCGACTGCGCCAATTCGCGGATAAAGCAGGATCGTCGAGGCCACGAAAAAGGCGCTGGCGGTGCCGCCGGCCGCATGCCAGGCCGGGACATGCGCGAGGCCGGCGAACGCCGCGAACTGTCCTGAGAGAGCGGCGATCGCGACCAGCACCGCAGCTCCGACGAAAAGCTGGATCGCCGTGGCTTTCATCGGCGAACCGACGGCCTTGGCCAATTGCGCATTGGCGCCAGCCTGCACGGTCAGCACCGCTCCGGCGACGAACGACAACAGGACGAAAGTGGGTTCCATCTCGAAACTCCAGCAAGGATCGACAACGAACCCGAGATAGTTGGTGCGCCAACGCAATTTCAGTTATAGTTTTCACACTTGCATTGTGCACGAATGCACACGGATCGACGACCATGACGATGCCACCCCTTGACTGGGACGATTTGCGCTACGCGCTTGCTGTCGCCGAAGCCGGATCGCTGGCGGCCGGAGCCCGGCATCTCGGCGTCAGCCACACGACGGCGATGCGGCGCATCGCGGCCTTCGAAGCGCGGCTCGGCATGCGGCTTTTCGAACGATTGCCCGGCGGCTATGTGCCAACGGCGGGCGGCGAGGAGCTGATCGAAACCGCACGGCGCATCGGGGCTGCGGTGACGACACTCGAGCGCCGGCTGACGGGCAGCGACCTCCGGATTTCGGGAACCGTGCGGATCACCACAGCCGACACGTTGGCCGCCTCGTTGTTGCCCGGCATCCTGGCGGAATTCAGAACTGCGCATCCCGGCATAGAGGTCGACGTCGCGGTGTCGAACGTCTTCCTCAATCTGACAAAACGCGAGGCCGATATCGCCATCCGCCCCGCCGACGATCCCCAGCCCGGCCTGTTCGGCCGCCGCCTCTCATCGATCGGTTTCGCCATCTACGGCGCGGCAACGCTCGACATCCAGCCGCAGCCAACCGCCGCGGCGCTGAGCCAACAGCCCTGGATAGCACCCGACGACGGCCTTTCCTCCACCGCTGTCGGCCGTTGGATGCCGGCTGCACTACCTGACGCGAAAATCGCTATCCGCGCCGATTCGCTGGTCACGATGTGCCGGCTTGCCGAATCCGGCATCGGTCTTGTCGCTCTGCCCTGTTATCTCGGCGATCGTTCGCCGCAGCTTCGACGGCTGACGCCGCCGCTGGAAACGCTCCGCACCGGCCTCTGGATCCTCACCCATCAGGACCTGCGGCGTACCGCCCGCATCCGCATCTTCATGGAATTCGTCGGCAACGCGTTGCAAAGTCAACGCCGTCTGATCGAGGGAGTATTGACGCCAGCCGTACACTGTAGTGAATGTCTTAATTACCAGGGCCGGGGGCGACCCTGAACAGGCAGAGAATGGCAAAAGCTAAGATCAACCCGCCCAATCACCCCGTCACACACCTGAATTACCAGCGCGATTGCCAGCTGGCACTGGAACCTTCACTTACAAAGCTTCTTGATATGGCGAAACAAGCGGGTTGGGACCTTCACCAGGCTACCTATGCGGTAATGATTCTTGCCGCCGCCAATCTAAAGATCCAGGCTTCACCGGACGAAACTCCGGAAGAACAGGCTCCGCAAGACGAGGACTAGGCCTGTTTACAACAATGCCTCTGGGAGGGAGGCAGAAATAGACTCCGGAACAAGCTTTTTCCTTCCTTCTAGCCGAACCAACATGCCGCCGTTGGCGTCCGTGAGAGCCGATCAGGCATGCCTGACGGACTTCCACTGCGCCAGCCGTTCCGCTATGAGCGCCGCGCGTTTCTGATCATCGCGACCGTCCAGGATGCTCAAATCGTCCGGATCGGCGCGCCACCAGATACCAGCTGTCCGCGCGTTCACATGCGGATCCGTATCCGTGCGAGTCGTGAAGTAGCCGGCCGCGCGGTCAGGCGATTCCAGCCGGATCTCGCCCACTCCCTCCAGCTGGGGCACGTTCGGATCCAACGGCCGCTCGCCCTTCCAGTACCAGAAGACGCCCGAAGTCCCTTCCCGCTCCTTCACCGCCTCGCTCCAGTATCTTGCCGACAGACGTCCATCCTCTCGCCAGGCACGGCCCAACAGCTCGACCGCACCGTTGCGATCGCGCGAAATCCTCAGCAGGCTGACGGCATCGGGATCCTTTGCCGAACGCTCCGTCAGGGCGAAGTGCCACCATGAGCCCTCGATGCGCGTCAGGCTGCCCTCGTTCTCGATCGCTTTGCGGAGTTTCTGGTTGACGGTTCTCATCTCGGACGCCGTCATCGCGCCGGGGTAACGCACGCAGGTGAGGCCCAGGAGGTCGCTTGGAAGCTTCGCTCCGCTTGCATGGAGAATGAAGGTCCGGCGCATCCCAAGGACGCCGCCGAAAAGCCCGGCTTCGAATACGACGTTGTCGCGCGGAGACGCCTGACCCTGCCCAGGCTGGGAAGACGCCGTCGGGCTGCCCGTCGTCCAGTCATCCTGTGCAAAGACAAACGCCGCGAAGTCGACTTCCCGGGTGAGTTCCAGGAGGCGTTCCAGTGTGGACGTCCCCGGATTGAAGGATGTGGTCCAAGGTTCGACGCGGGCGATGTCGCTGAGACCGCGAGTCAGCGCTTGAAGCAGCTTCTCCTGGTTCCCTGACGAGCCCAAAAAGATGCGAGGCTTGTCCATCGGTTCCTCCATGAATCCGCCAGTGCATTCAATAACCGGCACGCACGGCGAATTGATTGCACCATGGCGTCTCTGTCAAACGGTCTTGCCCCGTTTCCGCCGCTCCTGCTCAGGCGCTCTTTGGTTTCTTCCGGGAGCGGACGGGGCGGGCGGCTCGTACCGAAATGTTCAGTGCCGCGGCGGCGCGAATGAGCGCTTTCAACGCCTCTTCATCAATCTTGTCGCTCTCATGGAAATCGATGGCGCGGCGTGTATTGCCTTCGAGACTGGAGTTGAAGAGGCCTGAAGGGTCCGGGAGCGAGGCGCCATTGGCGAAGGTCAGCTTCACTTTGTCCTTGTACGTCTCACCTGTGCAGATGATCCCGTCATGCTCCCACACCGGAACTCCCAACATGTTCGAAGGCTTTCGCCATTTCACCTCCTCGACCACGTCGGGATCGGCCTGCCTGATAAGACCGCGCACCTGGGCGAGCGTCTCGCCCCGCCAATCGCCCAGTTCCTTGATTCTCGCATCGATCAGCCGGGAGGGAGAGGCTCCTCCGTTTTCTTCCTTCGAGCCGTTCTGCACTTTCTTCATGGTGGTGTCGCTTTCCTCATAGTTGTCGTCGACGTGCGACCCGGACGTATCTTCTCGCCGGAGCCGCGATGAAACTGGCACGGGATCAGATCAAATCACGCGCCATGGCAATCAAGCGGTTACATTGATCCTCCGTTCCGACCGTAATGCGCAGGAAGTCATCAATTCGAGGTTTCTGGAAATGTCGCACCAGAACGCCGTGCTCCCGAAGCTGGGCAGCAAGATGTGCGCCGCTGCGGCTGGGATGGCGTGCGAATACGAAGTTCGCCAGGGACGGTAGAACCTCGAAGCCCAGCTCATGGAGGCCATGAACCAGCGATCGGCGGTTCGCAATTATGCGTTCGCGCGTTTCCTGAAACCAGACATCGTCCTCTATGGCCGCGGCCGCACCGGCGATGGCGAGGCAATCAAGAGGGTAAGAATTGAAGCTGTCCTTCACCCGCTCCAGCGCCTCGATCAAAGGTCGTTGGCCGATGGCAAAGCCAACTCTCAGTCCAGCCAGGGACCGCGACTTGGAGAGGGTCTGGACAATCAGCAGATTGTCGTGGCGCGCTACGAGCGATACGGCGCTCTCGGCGCCGAAATCGACATAAGCCTCATCGATAACCACCAACTGGTCCGGATGTTCGACCACCAGCGCCTCGATCGCTTCGCGCGGCAGTCCAACGCCGGTGGGGGCGTTCGGATTGGGCAGAATGATCGCGCTGCATGGACGCCGGTAGTCGGCAATTTGCACCTTCATCGCGGCATCGAGGGGCACCTCCTCGTAGCGGATTCCGTACAAGCGGCAGTAGACCGGGTAGAAGCTGTAGGTGATGTCGGGGAAAAGGAGCGGCGCATCATGCTTCAGAAGCGCCTGGAAGATGTGGGCCAGAACCTCATCCGAGCCGTTGCCGACGAACACCTCCTCGGGGGCGACATCGTAGCGGGCCGCGATCGCCTCGCGCAGACAGGTAGCGCGCGGATCGGGGTAGAGGCGCAGACGATCCGTCGCGGAGGCGATTGCAGCCAGGACGCGTGGCGAAGGTCCGTAAGGATTCTCGTTGGTATTGAGCTTGACGATGCCATCCAGCTCTGGCTGCTCACCGGGTACGTATGGCGTCAGGCTGTGGACGACTGAACTCCAGAAGCGGCTCATGATTTGTGACTCAGACGGCGGATCTGGTCACAGTAGGACATATCAAGCCTCTGCCGAAAGTCCGCTCACGCATCTCGCACTTCCCGCTCGCCGGCGCGCATGGTTCGAATGGGCGGCGCGCTTTGGCGCGGCTTGACCGGTCAATCCGGCCCATGCGCCGGACGAGCCTGCCGCATTCGCCCGCCTGAACGACGTGCTGCCAGATGCCTTCGGGGCATGACGGCGACCGGCCAAGCACCAAATAGACTGGGTTAACTCCACAACGCGTAAGGATATGCTTACGCGTTAATGGTGACGACTTACGCAACGAACGGGTGGGCGGCACTGGCCGATCCGACCCGGCGTGCAATCTTCGAGCGGCTGGTCGACCACCCCAGCGCGGTCACCGAGCTGGCTCGTGGCCTACCCGTGAGCCGGCCGGCGGTCTCGCAGCATCTGAAGGTGTTGAAGGACGCCGGTCTCGTCGTCGATAAACGGGCCGGCAAGCAGCGCATCTACCAGGTCGACCCCGACGGGCTGGCAGTGCTTCGGGCTGAGCTCGACCGCTTCTGGACCAAGACGCTCGCGGCCTACAAGACCGTCGTCGAGCAACCCACTGGAGGAGATCCCATGAGTATCCAAGCAGCAAACACATCCGTGCGAACGTCGATCGTCGTCGAGGCGCCGATCTCGCGCGCATTCAAGGTCTTCACCGAGGATTTCGGCAGCTTCAAGCCGCCCGAGCACAATTTGCTCAGGGTCGAGATCGCCGAGACCGTGTTCGAGCCCAAGGTCGGCGGCTTTCTCTACGACCGCGGGGTTGACGGGAGCGTGTGCCGCTGGGCGCGAGTACTGGCCTACGAGCCGCCGAGCCGGGTGTTGCTGAGCTGGGACATCAGTCCGCGATGGCAGATCGAGGACGATCCGCAGAAAACGAGCGAGTGGGAAGTGCGCTTCATCGCCGAAACCCCGCAGCGCACGCGGGTCGAGATCGAGCACCGCAATCTCGATCGCCATGGCGAGGGCTGGCAGGGTGTGCGCGATGGCGTGGCCGCCGATCAAGGCTGGCCGCTCTACCTGCAGCGCTACGCCGAACGGATGGCCAGGGAACCTGGAGCATGATCCCGAACCGAAGGTCAGCGTCGGCAAAAAGCTGCAGACTTTCGGATTGGATCATGGCGCAAAATCAAAGCGCTAGAGCAGAATGAATAACTCCGTTCGAATTCGTCCTACTCTAGCGTCTGCGATTACCACTACCATGATCGATCCACTTGCAGTCGGGGCGTTCGCGCCATCGGCTGCGTGGAGGGAGAGTCCCATTTTGACCGCCCTCCGCAACCGGCAAGGCGCATACTCGGGAAACTTTAGGCATTTTTTTTGCTTGATTATTTGACTAACGCAAGCAATTATTGGCCATGCACTCGGATGATCGGACGAACAACCTCCTCGGCGCACTCGTCGTCGCGCTTGGCGACGCCATGCGAACGAGCGTCGAGAAAGCCTCGGGTCGCGGGGTCACGGCGGCGGCCGCCCTCGCAACTGCATTTGCCTTTCCGGGTAAGTCGGTGGACCACTTGCGCCGGATCCTCGGGCTCTCGGCAGCCGGCGCAACCCGGCTTGTCGACAAGCTGGAGACCGACGGCCTGGTCGAACGGCGCGCGAGCCTGGACGACGGCCGCTCACGCGCCGTCCTCCTCACCGAAGCCGGCAGCAAGTACGCGGATGGGGTGCTGGAGGCGCGCCGTGCTGTTTACTCACGCGCCCTCGCAGCGCTGTCGGCGGACGAGCGACACCAGCTCGCCCGCATGCTTGACTCCATGCTGACCGCGTTGACGCCCGATCGTGCGACCTGCGACCGCACCTGCCGCCTGTGCGACATCGCAGCATGTCCCCAGGATATCTGCCCCGTCGAACTGGCGGCCCTCCGCACCGAGGAGGGCTGAATGAGGACAGCGATCCGTCGGGCGATGCTGCCCGGAA
This sequence comes from uncultured Alphaproteobacteria bacterium, assembly GCA_963763895.1. Taxonomy (GTDB): domain Bacteria; phylum Pseudomonadota; class Alphaproteobacteria; order Rhizobiales; family Rhizobiaceae; genus Neomesorhizobium. The sequence continues at coordinate 71,509 of CAVXQC010000002.1, forward strand.
CCTCAGCAATGCCGTGACAACGGGGGGGCGTACACTTCGCAAAACGGAGGAATCGCCATGACACTACGCGATGAACCAAGAGGCGATAGCATAGCAGCCGGCATCGCCAATGCACTTCCGGCTCGCCTGACGGCGGCCGGCAGACTGATTGCACTTCTGGGCGTGATCCTGGTGCTTCTGATGATCGGCGGTCTCAAGTTCACCCAGATCGAGATCGACGGCTTGAAGCCGCTCATCAGCGGAACGCCGTGGCTGGCATGGATGTATCCGGCGTTTGGCGAAGCCGGCGCGTCCTATCTGCTCGGCGTGGTCGAAATAGCGACAGCGTTGCTGCTGTGTGCTGCGCCCTGGTCGGCCCGCGCCGGAGTGGCCGGCGGCGCAATCGGCTCGTTCACCTTCTTCGTCACGACGAGCCTGCTATTGCCGTTGCCTGTGTGGGAAGAAGGGTCAGGCGGGTTCCCGGCGCTGAATGAGCTCGGATATTTCCTGATCAAGGACATCGCCTTGCTTGGCGTTTCGCTCGTTGTCCTGGGTGAGAGTCTCGCGCGCGCGACCAAGTAACAAGTCATATGCATCTTCAACAGGAGTTGGTCACATGACACAGCCCGCAACCGCACTTGTCTTCGCAGAGCCCACCGGCGTCATCCATATCTGGAATGCCGCGGCCGAGTCCCTGTTCGGGCACCGGGCCGCCGAGGCGATCGGCCAGACGCTCGACCTCATCGTCCCGCCCGACTACCGTAAGCGCCATTGGGCCGGCTTCCGGGAGGCCATGGCTGCCGCCGATGGCGTCATCGACCATTCATCCTTCAACGTCCCCGCGCTGCACCGGGATGGAACGGTCATGCGGGTTGCGGTCAGGCTGCTTGTTGTGCACGACGGTCGAAACCGGGTGGCCGGCGCCATGGCCGTCTTCTCGCCGGACGACGACAGAGCGCCGCCGCTCACGCGCCTCTGAGTCCGCCTGCAAATCGCGGCGTCCCGTGTTCGCCCAACGCGCGCGCGGCGCCGCCGCCTGCCTGACGGCCAGCCGTCACATTTTTTCGCCCGGCAACTTGCTCGCTTGCTTCGCCCAGTCGGTGAATTGAGCTTCGTCGAGCTGGCCCTCGTAGATGTCGAGGTAGCGCACCTCCGGGTGCTTGGACGCGCCGGGCGGGACAGGACGCAGCGACGCGCCACGGAAGAAAGTCACTTTGATGTACTTCGTGAAGCAGTGAAGGCTGAGGAACCAGAAATCGTCTTCGATGCCATAGAAAGGCGAGTTCCATTTGACCGCCTTGCGCACGCCCGGCACGGTGCGCTCGATGATCGCGTCGAGGTGGCGTCCGACGTCGCTTTTCCAGCCCGGCATCGCCGCGATGTAAGCCTGCACGGGGGCGTCGCCGTAGCCCTTGGCGATCTGCGGGTTGCCGCCCGAGAGGAGGACGGGCTTTCCGCCCGCCAAGGGGGCTTTGCTCCCGGCTGTCGTGGATCGCTTGCCTCTGCCGGTAGCCCCCTTCGGCTTGGTCGCGGCGGATTTCTCGTCGACGGCGCGCGACGGGCGCTTGGCCGCCTTGGGATTGGTTTTGCTGGTCATGTTAAACAACCCGTTAAAGAGGCTTCAGCACAAATCTGCCATACGCGATAAACGCGCAAACGGCAGCCACGACCAGCCAATAGATCATAGGGCCGTAGTTCGTGTCACCGGAGGAGATATGCAGCACGCAAAAGAGCAGCATTTCCGCGGCTATGACAACCGCCGCGACAGGCGCCAGGAAGGCGAGCGGCTTGTAGAGTGCCGGGATGATCAGGCCCACGACGCAGGCGAGCTCGACGACGCTCAGTGCCAGCCAAACTCCGTGCGGCATAGCGCTGAGAGACGGCACGGTTTGCTCGGAATTGGAAAACTTCCAGACCGCACCGATGGCGGTGTGCAGGGCGAGAAGGATTTGAAGCACCCACAAGAGAATGTTCACGCTTACCTCCTTAGTTCAAAAATGGCGAATGAATTGCCGCGGATCGGCGGCAGATTTCAGTCCGTTCGCGCCAAGACCTCTTCCAGTTTCGCAAGAATTTGCTGCCAGCCCACCCTGGCGCCTCCGTAGGCCTGCTTCTGATCCGGCCGGAAGCCCGACTGCTCCATGCGCAGGTGGGTCCCTGTGCCCGTTGGGGTGAGCATGAAGGTCACCACACTCTTCAGATCGTAGGCTGCATCGTCGTGCGTAAAATTCCAGGTGTAGGACAGCGTTTTATTCGGCTCGACGGCAAGGACTTCGCAGTCCAGAACGCCGCCCCAGTCTCCCCGAAGATTGAAACGGTGACCCACGGCAGGTTTGAAATCGTTTTTCATGAGCCACTCCTCGATCAGGTGTGACTGCGTGAGCGCGCGCCAGATCTTTTCCGGCGGATGAGGGATCTCCCTTTCGACAACGACGGATAGCGTTTCGGCCGCTGGTTCGTTCATTGGTCCATCCTTTCCAGCAGGTCTTCGAGGTCGTCGAACCGGCTTTCCCAGAAGCCGGCCATCTCGCTTGTCCAGTCGATCAGCGGGGCAAGCGCGCCGAGTTGCGCGCTGTAGTGAGTCTGGCGGCCTTCGTGGCGGCCGCGCACCAATCCTGCCTGTTTCAGTACGCCAAGATGCTTCGAGACGGCCGGTTGCGAGACCCCCGCCCGAGCCGTCAACGCCCCGACCGTCTGCTCGCCGTCACGGCACAGCCGCTCGAAGATCGCCCGCCTGGTCGGGTCGGCGAGCGTTCTGAAGAGCACATCGTGGGCGTTCGGCATTTGAGATCGATAACCCGCTGGCTATTGATTGACGCATAACCACTGAGCTATGTGTGAGTCAAGCGGGACATCAGAATTTCAGGTCGGAAGATCAGCGGCTTTTGCCACCTGGATTTCGCGGCCTGCCCTCGCTCCCGGAAGCCCGCTCGGTGAGGCCGTAGCCGGCCTTCGGCGGGCGGTCCTTCGGATCGCCGGTTTCAGTTCCGCCAAGACTTATTCCGTCCTGCAGGTTGCCGATGCCGGGCCGTGCCGGATATTTGCGGGCGCCGGTCTCGCCAAAATGCTCGCTGTCGTGCGGGATCTTCTCTTTGTTCACACCAGTCATGGCTTTTCTCCCTGATGGAGGAGAAATCTCCAGGCCGCCGATACGTTCCCAGAGGAAAGAGGCATTGCTACCGGCGCGACGATCCGAACGCGCGATCCGCGATCCTTTTGATGAAGGCGGCGACACGGTCGGTCGCCGCATAGTGCGGCATGTGGCCGATGCCGTCCAGGATCTCGGTCTCGAGGCCGGGAATTGTCCCCTTCATGCTGAGCCCGTGCCTCTCGTAACCCAGCACGCGATCCTCTGTGCCGAACAGGATGCCGGCCGGCATGCTGATCTCGCCATAGCGCTTTTCCAGCGCAGGCAGGTCGAGTTCGATCGCCGTGAAGTCGCTCACCGCGCCGTAGAAATGACTCGGCCGCAAGCCCGCCCAGCCGCCACCCTTGATCAGATAGTCCTCGTGCGGCAGTTGCGGCCCGAAGACGAAAGCCAGCGTCTGCGGCGCATATTTCATCGCTGTCGGTATAGCCATCGTGTTCGCCATCAGCCAGCGTTTCAGCGGCGAGCGGATATAGAGCGCCTTGAATTCCGGCGGCACCGTGTCCTGGTAGCGGGTCAGCGGCGCCAAAAGCACAATGCCGGAAATCGATTGCGGATGTTCGAGCGCCGCCGTCAGTGCGATCATTCCGCCAAACGAATGGCCAACCAGCAGCGGCCTGTCCAGCCCCAGCGCTTCGATGAAACGACTGACCACCCGCGCCTGCTCGGTCAGTCGCGCGCTGGCGCCACTTGCGCGAACGGAATAACCGGCCCCCGGGCGGTCGAGCGCGATCAGCCGGTAGCCGTCGAACTTGTCGAAGAGCGGATGCCTGAACTGCAGCAATTGCGCGCCGAGCCCGTGGACGAAGACGATCGGCGGCCCCTCGCCCGCATCGACATAGTGGATGCGATTGCCGTCGATATCGATGAATTTTCCGGCGGCCGGCACGAGTTTCTCGGCCTGGGCAGCGATGCGTCGTGTCACGTATGCGAAATAGCCGGCAATCAGCGCCGCCACGACGATCAGCGCACCAATCAACCAAAGCAGAACCGAAAGAATTGTTGTCATTGCCGCACCGCCGTTGCGGCCCGCACTTTAACCGCCTTTCCGAGAGCGGCAAGACAACAGGATCCGTCGTCACGGTCAGGATGTGCGGAGATTCAGGTCAGGCCGAGCCGGAGTTGAAGACGGGCGCGAAGCGACCAAATGGTGGATTTCGAGAACCGGAGCACAGCGTACATTCAGGTACGTGAGCACCGGAAGCGGAGAAAGCCACGATTGGTAAGCAGGCATCACCTGAATATCAACACACCCCCCTTTTTGTGTGGCTTGTAGTCGTGTGTGTGGCGTTCGGCCTGGCCGGGGCGCATGGGCAGCAGCGGTTGGGTGCGATCGAGCGCTTGCACCTGGGTCTTCTCGTCGACACACAGCACCAGCGGCTCGCTCTGGGGGAGGGAGGTAGAGGCCGACGATGTCGCGCACCTTCTCCACGAAGAAAGGGTCGGTGGAGAGTTTGAAGGTCTCGCGCGGTGGGGCTGTAGACCGAAGGCGTGCCGATGCGATGCAAGGTGGAAGGTGCGCGGTGATCTGTTGGCGTGCTGCTGGGCTGGAGTGCGTCGCCCGTTCGGAGGGTCTGAGCGTCTTGCGGTCGTGGCTGCGACTCGTCGTCGCCGTCTCGCGTGGCGCGCGAGGGCGCGGCTCGTCGAGGCCTCTTCGGCTCTGCGCGTAGCGTTGCGCCTGTCTCTGCCGTGGCGGCACAGACACCGATCTTGGCGGCGATTTGTTGAGACGTCTAGCCCGCCTTGCGCCAGATGCCGGTGCGCTCGGTGAACGGCGAATAATCGACAAACGACCAGCGCAGCGGCGAAGCCGCGCGGCGGCGCCAGCCGCGCACCGCATGAAAGCGCCACGAACGCTCGGCGCCGTCGATCAGCCTGCTTGCGGCGCCGCTCCAGTCGATCTCGGTAACCCCTTGCAATTGCAGGAGATCGCCGCGTTCGAAGTCGACAAACAGCAGGCCGGCGCGCGGCTCGCCCAGGAGATTGCCCAGCGTGTTGAAATAGCGGTTGCCGCGAAAGTCTGGGATCGTCAGCGTGTCGCCGTCGACCGAAACAAAGCCGGGTCTGCCGCCGCGATGCGAGACGTCCGGACCGCCGGCCGCGCCGCTTTCCGGCCGCGAGTGCGACGCGACGAAAAACGTGTCGGCGCGGGCGATCGTCGCCCTCGCCTCGCCATCCAGCCCGGCGAGCGGTTCGGCTTTCACGGATGCGGCCTTTTCCGTGTGGGCGATGCGGCCCTGGATATATTGCGGACAATTGCCGAAGCTCTGGCGCACGGCGACGGTGAAGCCGCCGGCATCGACGCCGGCGAAGCGGCCGTTGGCGCGGTTGCGTCGGCGGGTCGAAAAATCGATGCCGAGAATCCCGATGTCCCTTCCGCCAGCAAAAGTCGTTGCCGCCGGGTCGTTGCCGTCCGGCAGCGCGTCGATCCGCAGGGTCACAGGGTCCGGCGAATGCGCGAAACCCGGCGCGCCGGTCAGCATGGTCGCCAGCGGCAAGCCTTCGGCATCCAAGGTGCCGGCGAAAAGATAAGGCAGCAATTCGAAGAAGCTGCGATGCTGGTCGGGCATGAAGTCCCGGATGCCGCCGCCACCCGAGCCTCCGCCAGCCAGTTCCTGCGCCGCCAGTTCATCCGAATGGAAAGGGGTCCCGTCCATCGCGCCCTCACGCGATCTCAAGGATGGGGGAAGCCGGCAGCGGCCTTGAAATTCGGCAGTGCCTCGACGCGGCGCAGCCACGCGCGCACGGCCTGATACGGTTCGAGGCTGATGCCGCCTTCCGGCGCGTGCGCGACATAGGAATAGCAGGCGAGGTCGGCAATCGTCGGGTGGTCGGCGGCGAGCCAGACCCGGCCGGCGAGATGAGCCTCCATGAATTTCAGGATACGGGCCGCGATCTCGAAGCATCCGGCCCGGTCTCCCGGGCCGCCCCACAGCGCCATTCCACGCGCATTCGCCGGGCCGTAGCGCAATTCGCCGGCTGCCACCGACAGCCAGCGCTGCACCAGCGCGGCAGCTACCGGCTCATCCGGAAGCCACTGGCTTTTCGGCGCATAGCGCTTCGCCAGATAAACCAGGATCGCGTTGCTGTCGGAGAGCACGAGGTCGCCGTCTTCCAGCACCGGAATCTGGCCGAGCGGATTGAGCTTCAGGAACGCCTCGCTGCGGCGGACATCCGCGGGCGCCGGTGAAAATCGATAGGGCAACCCGAGCATCAGCAGCATCAGCTCCACCCGATGCGTGTGGCCGGACAGTTCGACGCCGTGAAGCACGATAGCGGTTTTGGTCATGGGCAGCACTCCTTTGGACGTGCCATCTTATCCTTGCCGGTTTCGATGCCAATCTGCTATTTATGAAAGTCATAATTTCAAGTATTGGAATGACCCCTTGGACCGGCTCGACGAACTGGCGATCTTCGTGGCGATCATCGAAAGCGGCAGCCTGGCCGCCGCCGCCCGCAAACTGCGCCGCTCGCCGCCACAGGTGACGCGCGCGCTGACCGAACTCGAAAACCGTGCCGGCGCGCGCCTTGTCGAGCGCACGACCCGCCGCCTGTCGCCGACCGAAGCCGGCATCGCTCTGGCCGAAAAAGCCCGCGGCCTGCTTGGCGATTATGACGGCATGCTGTCGGGAATTTCGGAAGCACCGCTGCGCGGACTGCTCAGGGTGACGGCTCCGGTGCAGTTCGGCCGCCGCCATGTCGCGCCGGTCGTCACCAGTTTTCTCGACGTATTTCCCGAAATCCAGGTCGAGCTGATCCTTCACGACCGCAATCTCGATCTGTTGGAGGAAGATCTCGATGTCGCGGTGCGCATCGGTCCGCTGTCGGACTCGACGCTGCTCGTCCGCAGGGTGGGCGAGGTGCGGCGGCTGATCGTCGCCAGCCCGTCCTATCTGGAAAGCCGCGGCGTGCCGCAGCGGCCGACCGACCTCGCCCGGCATGACACCATCTTCAATTCGCTGCGGGCGGGGCCCAGCGAATGGCGCTTCGCCGGCCGCTCGGCGGTGCGGATTTCGCCGCGGCTTCTCGTCAACGACGTCGAATCGCAATTGCTGGCCGCCCGCGCCGGCCGCGGCATCGCCCGGGTACTGTCCTATCAGGTGGCAGAGGATCTCGCCGCCGGCACGCTGGTGAGCCTGCTCGATGTTTTCGGGCCGCCGCCGCTACCGGTGCAACTGGTGACGCGGAGCGGCCCGCACATGCAGCCGAAGGTCCGCGCATTCCTCGATCACGCGGTGGCGGCGTTTCGCGATCTGGAGGTCATCCATCAATGAAAAGGGCGGCCGTTCGGACCGCCCGCCGGATCATCTCGCTCAGCCGTGCAGTTTTCGCGATCTCGGCGACGCGCTTCCCTGGAATTTCGCCCCGTCCAGTTCCTGCGGTGAAGGCTGGCGCGAGCCGTCGCTGTTGGTCGTCGTGGTCATGCCGTAGGGCGAGCCGCCGCGCACCACGTCGTTGCCCATCTGCTCCTGGTAGGCATAGGACAGCGGCACGATGATCATGCCGTGATGCTGCAGCGAGGCCTGCGTGGAAATGATCGCCAGTTCGGCGCCGCCATGCTGGGTCGCGGTCGACGACATCACCGAGGCTACCTTGTTGACCAGCGCGCCCTTCACCCACAGCGGGCCGGTCTGGTCGAGGAAGTTCTTCAGTTGCGCGGCCATCGCGCCGTAGCGCGTCGAAGCGCCGAAGATGATGGCATCATAGTTTTCCAGCTCCAGCGGGTCGGCGATCGGCGCCTCCTGGTCGAGCTTGTAATGAGCGGCCTTGGCGACGGCCTCCGGCACCAGTTCCGGCACCCGCTTGACGGTCACGTCGGCGCCGGCTTCGCGCGCGCCTTCCGCGGCGGCCTTCGCCATCTGCTCCATGTGGCCCCAGCTCGAATAATAAAGCACCAGAACCTTCGCCATGTCTGTCTTCTTGGAACTCTGTTCGCGAAACCCACCGCTCGATGAGCCGGACATTTACCTAATCGCTTCAACGTCCATCAGAAACCATCCAATCGCGGACGCATTGTTCACCGGATCGGGGCTATTGTCGGCTTGACGCGTCCGCGTTAGAGCAGGCGATCATTTCCCGGAGAGTCTGCAAAATGGCCGAAATCGTCACCGCTGCCATGCTCGTCATCGGCGACGAAATCCTTTCCGGCCGGACCAAGGACAAGAACATCGGCCACCTCGCCGACATGATGACGGCGATCGGCATCGATCTGAAGGAAGTGCGCATCGTTCCGGACGAGGAGGACGAGATCGTCGCGGCGGTCAACGCGGTTCGCGCCCGCTATACCTACGTCTTCACCACCGGCGGCATCGGTCCGACGCATGACGACATCACCGCCGATGCCATCTCGAAAGCGTTCGGGGTGCCGTGCGAATACGACGCCAAGGCCTACGCCATGCTGGCCAGCAAGCTACGCCAAGCGCGAGATGGAGTTCACCGAAGCGCGCAAGCGCATGGCGAGGATGCCGCGCGGCGCCGAACACATCGACAATCCGGTGTCGCTGGCGCCAGGCTTCCGCATCGGCAACGTGCATGTGATGGCCGGCGTGCCCGCGATCTTCCAGGCGATGCTCGACAATGTGGTGCCGACGCTAAAGACCGGCACGAAACTGCTTTCGGCGACGGTCCAATGCCCGTTCGGCGAAGGCGTCATCGGCGGGCCGCTGGCCGACATCCAGAAAGCGCATCCGGACACCATCATCGGCTCCTACCCGAAATATCTCGACGGTAAGTTCTGGACCGAGTTGGTCGTGCGCGCCCGCTCACAGCAGGCGCTGGACGCGGCGCGCGTCGACGTCGAGGCCATGGTGCTTCGGCTTTCGCCGGTTGCCTGAGGCCGTTCGCCGCCAAATCCTGCCGGCGCGGACACGCAAGGCGTCGAGCGGAACCAAGTCCATTGTGATATAGTTTCCTTCACAGGTGCGCGCATGGGCGCCGCTCCGATGGAGGCTGTCATGACGTTCAAAACGATCGTTGCCATAGTCCAGGGCGAGAAAGACGAAGACCGCCTGCTCGATTGCGTCCTGCCGATAGCTAACCACTTCAAAAGCCACATGATCGGCGTCCACGCCGAGGCGATGCCGGTCTCCTACACGACGCCGATGGGTTTTCCCGACGCGGAATTCATTCATGTCAGCAGCGAAAGGAACGAGAAGCGCGCCGCCGGCCTCGGCCAGCGTTATTCGTCACGCTGCCTCGCCGAAGGCGTTTCCGCCGAATGGCGCAGCATGGAGAGCTTTTCGGGCGACAGCGCGCTCTCCTCGCTGTCGATCGCACGCTGCGCGGACCTGATCGTCGCGGTACAATCCAATCCGGATGCCGACTCCATCTCCAGCGCCAATCTGGAGGGGCTGCTGTTCGAAGCCGGCCGGCCGGTGCTGTTCATCCCCTATGCCGCGCCCGTCACTGGGATCTTCCGCAAGGTGCTGGTCGCCTGGAATGGCTCGCGGGAAGCCGCGCGCGCCGTGTTCGACGCCCTACCGTTCATCATGGATGCCGACGAAACCGAGATCCTGGTGGTGGATGCTGATGACGACACCGAACAGGACGCACAGGCAGCCGGCGCCGATATCGCCGCCAGCCTCGGCCGCCACGGTATCCACGTCACCGTCATCAACGAAAAGTCGGCAGGCCTTTCCATCGGTACGGTCATCGAGAACCACGCCGCCGAGGCCAAGCCGGACCTTATCGTGATGGGCGCCTACAGCCATTCCTGGCTGCGCGAGTTCCTGTTCGGCGGCACCACCCGCACGCTTTTGCAGTCGATGCCGGTGCCGACCTTCATGTCGCGCTGAGCAGCTTTCCGCCGCCGTCAGATGGATAGTGAATGCTAAGCGGAGCTATTTCGTCGCATAGCATTGCGCGTTGCCCTTAGCATTCGCCAGAGGTTGCCGATAGACCTTGGCTGCGCTCTCGCAAGCGTTGCCTGTTTCGAATGGTCCCGCCGACGTCGCGTCGACGGACAATATGGAGCCATTCGAGGCGTATACCGTAATCGTTATGATCAAGACGATCATTTACCCCTCCCGTGTTTACGCAAGTCATATAGCGTCCGCTGCGTGACTCGGTCGCTGAGATGAGTACGAATCTTTGGAGCTTCAGGGCAGCTCAGAACCTCACTTGCCAAGCCACCGGCTTTCCGGTTAATTCCGCCCGCATTCCCCTACCTTCGCGCCACAGGGCGCGCTTCGGAGTGCGCCGCTCATGTCCCTTCCCGAAAAGGCTTTCCCCGTATCGTGGGACCAGTTCCACCGCGACGCCCGCGCGCTCGCCTGGCGGCTTGCCGGCGTCAACGGCAACTGGAAAGCGATCGTCTGCATCACCCGCGGCGGCCTGGTGCCGGCCGCGATCATTTCGCGCGAGCTCGGCATCCGGCTGATCGAGACGGTCTGCGTGGCCTCCTACCACGAATATGTCGAGCAAGGTCAGCTCGACGTGCTCAAGGAGGTTTCGCCGTCGCTGCTTGTCGACGAAGGGCGCGACGTGCTGATCGTCGACGATCTGACCGACACCGGCAAAACCGCGGCGGTGGTGCGCGCGATGATGCCGCAGGCGCATTTCGCCACCGTCTACGCCAAGCCGAAAGGCCGGCCGCTGGTCGATACCTTCGTCACCGAGGTTTCGCAGGACACCTGGATCTACTTCCCGTGGGACATGGGCTTCACCTACCAGAAGCCGATCGCCGAGCACCACGCCGGCTGACGGATCGCGCCAGGCCAGATTTTCCTGTTTCATCACTTTCCGGGAACCTTTTTCGGCCCCGGCTGTTGGCTTCCCACAGAAATTCCGGAGAACAGGAGATCCGTGCCCTGTCCTGCGCCGCCGACTACCTGACCGGCACCTTGCTCGCAGTCGAGCGGCAGACGAACCAACGCGTCCGTCCCCGATCACCTTGACTATTGTACGGTCATGGGACGCGCACGCTTTCTGGATCGAAATGTCTTGTGGATTTACATGTTGTTTTTACTTTTAAAACACATAATTAACGCTGATAATCGTGAGGCGGCAAACAAATCGGTACAAAGGAAGCACAGTTCCGGCCATGGTCAGCCACGCAATGCGTAACCGCATAACCGAGCAGGTTAGGCGCCTCGTTGGAGGCAAGCCTCTCCGGCTGCAGGTTGCTGCCTTGCCGTGGCGCGGGACCCAAAACGGTGACGTGGAAGTGATGCTGATCACCAGCCGCGATACCGGCCGCTGGGTTCTGCCTAAGGGCTGGCCCGAAGGCCGCGAGCAGTTGTTCGACACAGCAGCGCGCGAGGCCGGCGAAGAGGCAGGCCTCGGCGGCGCCATCTCTCATTTCGAGATCGGCAGCTATTTCTACGGCAAGGTGCTCCCCTCGGGCATGGAACACCGCTGCGAGGTGCTCGTTTTTCCCCTGGAAGTTGACGAGATGGCGACTGCCTGGCCCGAGAAGAAAGAACGCACCCGCAAATGGTTTTCGCCTGCCGAAGCAGCCAGACTCGTCAAGGAAGCCGATCTCAGCGAGTTGATTATGCGGTTTGCGAAAAATCCTCGCAAATACGCCTGAACCTGCGGAACTTTTGTGCCGCCCCGTCGTCGAACGACATGAAACTGCAGCAACGCGCTCATAGTCTGTGCGGGGAGCTGCAAATTCGGAAATGAGCGAGGCGAGCCCCAAGATCCCCAAGCGCATCCTGGACAAGGACCTCGACAAGTTCACCAACTTCGAGGAAGCCGCCGGTTTCCTTGCGCGCGGCCTGATCGCACCGGGCCTGGCGCTGCTGTTTCTGGGCTCCGCCGCCATTTTTGCCTCGTTCTATGTGTTCGACGAACCGCGCGCGGCAGTCATCATCGCCGCGGCGGCGATCGCCGGCTACATGGCGCTCAACATCGGCGCCAACGATGTTGCCAACAATGTCGGTCCGGCCGTCGGCGCGCGTGTCATCACCATGGGTGGCGCGCTCGTCATGGCGGCCATCGCCGAGACCGCCGGCGCCTTGCTTGCTGGAGGAAAGGTCGTCGAGACCGTCGCCAGCGGCATCATCTTCGCCGACACCGTCGCCAATCCCGCCACCTTCATCCGCTTGATGGTGGCGGCGCTCATCGCGTCCGCGCTCTGGATTCACCTGTCCACCTGGCTGCGGGCGCCTGTTTCCACCACCCATGCGATCGTCGGCGGCGTCGTCGGCGCCGGTGCGGCCGCTGCCGGGCTTTCAGCCGTCAACTGGCTTTCGATGGGTGCGATCACCGCGAGCTGGGTATTGTCGCCGGTACTTGGCGGCGCTATCGCGGCGGCGCTTCTTGCCCTGGTCGAAACGACGGTCATCTATCAGGACGACAAGATCGCCGCGGCGCGCCGCTGGGTGCCGCTGCTGATCGCCGCCATGGCGGGCGCCTTCGCCGCCTATCTCGCTACTCTTGGCATCGGCAGGGTGGTCACGCTCGATCCGGCGACGGTCGCCGCGATCGGCGCCAGTTCCTGTCTCGCCGCCTGGATCGTGTTCAAGCGCATCGTCGCGCGGCAATCGCGCGGCCTGGAAAACCGCAACCAGTCGCTCAGGCGCCTGTTCGTCATCCCGCTGGTCATCTCGGCGGGCCTGCTTTCTTTCGCGCACGGCGCCAACGACGTCGCCAACGCCGTCGGTCCCCTGGCGGCGATCATCAAGGCCGCGGAAGCAGGCGAAGTGGCGGCCGAAGCCGCCGTGCCGTTCTGGGTGATGCTGATCGGCGCGCTCGGCATCTCTGTCGGCCTCCTGCTGTTCGGACCTCGCCTCATCCGCATCGTCGGCGCCGAGATCACCAGGCTCAATCCGGTGCGCGCCTTCTGCATCGCGCTGTCGACGGCGTTCACCGTCATCGTCGCCTCATGGCTCGGCCTGCCGGTCAGCACCACCCACATTGCCGTCGGCTCGGTCTTCGGCGTCGGGTTCTATCGCGAGTGGTCCGCCATCCGTTCGATCAGGAGGCGCGCTTATCTGCTGCGCAAGAGCGAGATGCTGCGCCCGGAAGCCTCGTCGTCCGACCCGGCTGTCCCCACAATTTCCGCCGATCCGCGTAGCGGCGGCAAGAAACGATCGCAGCAGGCGATACTCCGCCGCCGCCTGGTGCGCCGCGCCCATGTGAGGACGATCGTTGCCGCCTGGATGACCACCGTGCCCGCTTCGGCTTTGGTCGCCGGTTTGTTTTTCTTGCTGTTGAACGCGGTGTCCTGAACCTTCCGGCGACTTGCCCGCACGCGCTTCGCCATACTCTTCACGCCACATGACCGTGTCCCTGCCGGAATATCTGTCCGGAGAAACGCTTCGCGGTTTCACTTTTCCATCGAGGAGCCGGTGCAGGCGGCACCTAGGCCACCTTGTTGCGTCTCAGTTCGGTGACCACAGTGTTGCGGCCGCCATCCTTTGCCGCATACATCGCACGATCGGCATCCTGCATGGTGTCGAGAGCCTTTGCGCCCGGCCTATGTGCCGCGAGGCCGATGGAAACCGACAGCGTCATACCGGGTATGCCGAGCTTGATGCCCGAAAGCTCTATGTCGCGCCTCAGCCGGTTCGCCACCATTGTCGCCCTAGTCAGGTTGGCGCCGGTCAGGAACAGCGCGAACTCTTCGCCGCCGAGGCGTGCCGAGAGATCGCCCTCCCGGACGACGTCCTTTATATGGCGGGCAAGAAGTACGATCACCTTGTCGCCGGTGGCGTGGCCGAAACGGTCGTTCAGCGCCTTGAAATAGTCGGCGTCGATGTAGGCGAACACGCCCGCACTGGCGGTTTTCGATGTCGCGGCAACCAAGGCGTCGAGACGCCCGAGAAATGTCTGCCGGTTGAGCAGTTCCGTCATCTGGTCGGTGGCGGCCAGATGCGCCAGTCGATCCGTCAGTTGCTGCAGCTTCTCATGCTGCATGACGACATGGGCGATGACGGGTACACCTACCGCGGCGGCGATTGCCGCCGACATCAGGAGCTCGAACTTCAACCGATCGAAGCCGAATTGCCAATAGTAGGCAACGACGATGCCCTCGACGCCGGCGAGCACGACGGCGAAGATCATCATCACTCTCTTGAACGTGCCGAAGCGTGCGCTCCCCAGCGGCATCTGTTGCAACCTATCAAGCCCACCTGATTATAGGAGATGCCCATTAAGGTTTCGTAGCGCCCACGCCGGGCGGGACCGATTCGCCGGCTTTCGAGCTTCCGATGCGACGTCGGCCGGAAGCGGCACATTCCCGCCACGCGCCTCCGGTCCGCCTCGAAGCGAGAAATCTCGGGTTTTCTCCCCGTTATCCACATTAGTGACACACAAGATATTGGGGTCACAATTCCTACAAAAACAAATCCTTGACGCGCCGGAACGAGTCGCCTTTTATGGATCATGCGCTCCTGTTGAGGGCGTGGCCGGAGAGTTCTCTGGCCGGTCTTTTTCCAGATTTTGTGTGAAGTTTTCAGCTTTCCGCCCGGTTGCGAGGCAGGCGGAAGCACTTGGTTTTTGCGTGTCGGTTGGGGTGTCGGGAACGGGGTCGGGTCTGGAATAAATGTGTTGTTAACACTATATTTAGTGTTGCCAGGCAACATACGACACCAGATAATGTGAACCACCCTCGACGAGGGGAATCACAATCAGGCGTCAGACAAGGGACCGCGAGGTTCGTGAATTGCCGGCAAAGCGGTCCCGAGAACTGGGACGGCGCGGTCTTTTCGCGGAGATTCGCAAAAGGAGAGCCGGCCGTCTTCGGGACTGCCGGACGCGGTGGACATTGCGTCTTCCGGGAGACTGCGGTTTCCTGTGGAAAGATGCTATATATAGGGACTGAGGACAGACAAAATGCGCATCGAACGGCGTTTCACCAAGGCCGGTCAGTCGCGCCTATGCGGAGATCGAATTCCGCAAGGCGCTGTCGCGAGATCAAGAACCCCGACGGCTCGGTCGTGTTCCGCCTCGACGACATCGACGTGCCGGCGCAGTTCTCCCAGGTCGCCGCCGACATCCTGGCCCAGAAGTATTTCCGCAAGGCCGGCGTGCCGGCGCGCCTGAAGAAGGTCGAGGAGAACGACGTTCCCTCCTTCCTGTGGCGCTCCGTGGCCGACGAGGCGGCGCTCGCCGAAGCTGCCCGAGGACGAGCGCTACGGCTCCGAGACCGACGCCCGCCAGGTGTTCGACCGTCTCGCCGGCACCTGGACCTATTGGGGCTGGAAGGGCGGCTATTTCGCGTCGCGAGGACGACGCGCTCGCCTTCCGCGACGAGCTCGCCTACATGCTCGCCACCCAGCGCGTCGCGCCGAACTCGCCGCAATGGTTCAACACCGGCCTGCACTGGGCCTACGGCATCGACGGCCCCGGCCAGGGCCATTTCTACGTCGACCCCTTCACCGGCAAGCTGACCAAGTCGAAGTCGGCCTACGAGCATCCGCAGCCGCATGCCTGCTTCATCCAGGGCGTCGCACGACGACCTCGTCAACGAGGGCGGCATCATGGACCTGTGGGTGCGCGAGGCGCGCCTGTTCAAATACGGCTCCGGCACCGGCTCCAACTTCTCGCATGCTGCGCGGCGAAGGCGAAAAGCTTTCGGGCGGCGGCAAGTCGTCCGGCCTGATGAGCTTCCTGAAGATCGGCGACCGCGCCGCCGGCGCCATCAAGTCGGGCGGCACCACGCGCCGCGCCGCCAAGATGGTGGTGGTCGACGCCGACCATCCCGACATCGAGGACTACATCGACTGGAAGGTGAAGGAAGAGCAGAAGGTCGCCGCGCTGGTCACCGGCTCGAAGATCGTCAAGAAGCACCTGACCGCGATCATGAAGGCCTGCGTCAATTGCGAAGGCCACGACGACGACTGCTTCGACCCGGCCGATCAACCCGGCGCTGAAGCGCGAGATCAAGGCGGCCAAGAAGAACGCGCGTGCCGGAGAACTACATCTACCGCGTCATCCAGTTCGCCAGGCAGGGCTACACGGACATCGAGTTCAAGACCTACGACACCGACTGGGATTCGGAGGCCTACCTCACCGTTTCCGGCCAGAACTCCAACAACTCCGTCTCGCTCAAGGACGACTTCCTGCGCGCCGTCGAGAAGGACGGCGACTGGAACCTGATCCGCCGCATCGACGGCAAGGTTCACAAGACGCTGAAGGCCCGCGACCTGTGGGAAAAGATCGGCTACGCCGCCTGGGCGTCGGCCGATCCGGGCCTGCACTTCAACACCACGATGAACGACTGGCACACCTCGCCGGCGGCCGGCCCGATCCGCGCGTCGAACCCGTGCTCGGAATACATGTTCCTCGACGACACGGCCTGCAACCTCGCCTCGATCAACCTTCTGCCCTACCGCAACGCCGACGGCACGATCGACATCGCGCGCCTACGAGCACACCGTCCGCCTGTGGACCATCGTGCTCGAAATCTCGGTGATGATGGCGCAGTTCCCGTCGAAGGAGATCGCCAAGCTCTCCTACGAATACCGCACGCTCGGCCTCGGCTACGCCAATATCGGCGGCCTGCTGATGACCTCCGGCATTCCCTACGACTCGGCGGAAGGCCGCGCCATCTGCGCCAGCGCTGACCGCGATCATGACCGGCGTCGCCTATGCGACCTCGGCCGAAATGGCCGGCCGAGCTCGGCGCCTTCCCGGACTACGACCGCAACGCGACGAACATGCTGCGCGTCATGCGCAACCATCGCCGCGCCGCCTATGGCGAGACGCGACGGCTACGAGAAGCTCGCCGGTCAACCCGGTGCCGCTCGTCGCCTCCGACCTGAAGCAGCCGGAACTGGCCGAGCACGCCCGTGCCGCCTGGGACCGCGCCATCGAGCTCGGCGAGGAGCACGGCTACCGCAACGCGCAGGCGACCGTGATCGCGCCGACCGGCACGATCGGCCTGGTCATGGATTGCGACACCACCGGCATCGAGCCCGATTTCGCGCTGGTGAAGTTCAAGAAGCTCGCCGGCGGCGGCTATTTCAAGATCATCAACCGCGCCGTGCCGGAGGCGCTGCGCACGCTCGGCTATTCGGAAAGCCAGATCGCCGAGATCGAGGCCTATGCGGTCGGCCACGGCAACCTCAACCAGGCGCCCGGCATCAACCCCGGCTCGCTGAAGGCCAAGGGCTTCACCGACGAGAAGATCGCGGCGGTCAACGCCGCGCTGAAGTGCGGCCTTCGACATCAAGTTCGTCTTCAACCAGTGGACGCTGGGCGCCGACTGGGTGAAGGAGACGCTTCGGCTTCACCGACGAGCAGCTCAACGACTTCTCCTTCGACATGCTGCCGGCGCTCGGCTTCTCGAAGAAGGAGATCGAGGCCGCCAACATCCATGTCTGCGGCGCGATGACGCTGGAAGGCGCGCCGTTCCTCAAGGACGAGCACCTGCCGGTGTTCGACTGCGCCAATCCGTGCGGCAAGATCGGCAAGCGCTATCTCTCGGTCGAAAGCCACATCCGCATGATGGCGGCCGCGCAGCCCTTCATCTCGGGCGCCATCTCCAAGACCATCAACATGCCGAACGAGGCGACGGTCGAGGATTGCAAGAGCGCCTACATGCTGTCCTGGAAGCTGGCGCTGAAGGCCAACGCGCTCTACCGCGACGGCTCCAAGCTCTCGCAGCCGCTCAACGCCTCGCTGATTGCCGACGACGACGACGACGAGGACGACGCATCGAGGAGCTCGTCGCCGCACCCGCCGCCGCCAAGGCCGCGCATGGTCACCGAAAAGATCGTCGAGCGCGTCGTCGAGCGCGTCTACCGCGACCGCGAGAAGCTGCCGAACCGCCGCAAGGGCTATACCCAGAAGGCGATCGTCGGCGGCCACAAGGTCTATCTGCGCACCGGCGAATTCGACGACGGCCGCCTCGGCGAGATCTTCATCGACATGCACAAGGAAGGCGCTGCCTTCCGCGCGATGATGAACAACTTCGCCATCGCCATCTCGCTCGGCCTGCAATACGGCGTGCCGCTGGAGGAATATGTGGAGGCCTTCACCTTCACCAAGTTCGAGCCGGCCGGCATGGTGCAGGGCAACGACGCGATCAAGAACGCCACGTCGATCCTCGACTACGTGTTCCGCGAACTGGCCGTCTCCTATCTCGGCCGCCACGACCTCGCCCATGTCGACACAGTCGGACTTCTCCAACACGGCGCTCGGCAGGGGCATCAACGAAGGCAAGACCAACCCGTTCTCCAAGGGCTGACGCGCGGCCACAAGCCGACGCTGGTCGGCCGGCGGCGAGCCGAAAGGCCAGGCTGGCTGGCGGGTTCTGCCACCCCTGTCCGCGCCGCGCCGACCGCCTCCGGCGGCTCCAATGTGCGCGCCATCTCGTCCGGCGCCACCGTCACGGCGCTGAAGCCGCTGATCGCCGGAGCAGCGCGACGAGGCCACCGCCTTCAAGCGCGACTACGAGGAGCGGGCGAAGGAACTGGCCGAGGAGATCGCCGAGGAGCACCTCGACATCGACAGCTCGCAAGGTGCCGCCGGAGCCGCGCAAGGCGCCCTGTTCACCGACGCCGCGGCGAAGCGAAGCCTCCGAGGCCAAGGCGCTCGCCGCCGAACGCCGCGCCCAGGCGCTGATGCAGGGCTACACCGGCAACATGTGCTCGGAGTGCCAGAACTTCACCATGGTGCGGAACGGCACCTGCGAGAAGTGCGACACGTGTGGGGCGACGAGCGGGTGTAGCTAAGCCATTGATATGAAGAAGGCTCACGGCCAGCGACGTTTCTGCTGACGGGCGAGGATGCGGAGCGAAGGCGAGGTGGGGACTCGCCACCTATCCCTTCGTCATCCTAGGGCGGAGCAGGAGCGAAGCGACGTTGCGGAGACCCTAGGATCCATGCCGTGATATGACGGCAGCGCTCAACGGTCCAGAACGTGCGCCACTACTTCGGCCGTCTCATCTACGATGCGCGTCACGGCGTGGATCCTCGGCTCAAGGCCGAGGATGACGAAGGCAGGAGGTTTGCGGCAACGCATGTCGATGTAATCCCGTCCAGGATCTGCCTTCGAAGTGGTCGAGGCCGAGTTCCTCCTTCAACTGCTGATGTGCCTGCTCACAGACCCATCTGGCCTTGATCGTGGCCGCGAGCACCTTGATGGTGGTATCGCCCGGTAGGTTCGACACATAGTATTTTTGCTCGCCGGTCGGCCTGCGCTCACCAACGAGCCAGACCTCGTCGCCAGGCATGGCTTGAACGCGGCCATCGTGCATCCGGTGCCTATGGCCATCCGCAAGCCGGACACGGCAGGCAGCGAAGAGGACAGCCAGCGGGCCTTTGGTGCCCCGGCGCCAACTGACCTTTTGCCATTTTTCTTGCGCCAACATTGCCTCGGCGGAGATCGGAGGCCGATCGGGGATATGGTATTTGCGGCGCTTCCCGATTGTTGCGATCGGGAAAATCAGAGCAACGTCGGCCGGATAGACGTTCTGGCGGCGCGAAAGAACCACCGCCCACTTGAGGCCGCGCTCGCTCAAAGCTTGGCGGAACGGTCCGCTTGATCCATATCCTAAATCGGCAAGCACACAGCCGAAACGTGCGCCGGAGGCGATGACACGGTCGATCTCTTCAATTGCGATCTCCGGTTTTGTCACAGCGGTCTGTCGGTCCTTCGGTGCGCATTTCGCTGATTGTGAGCAGCCATTTCACGCGATGGTGAGCGCTCATTTCATTTGATCGTGGGCAGGTATTTCACGCGATCATGAGCGGCCGCTTCGACCGACCTGTTCATTGATTCAGGTGTTTGCGGCTGCGTCAAGAGCATGGGCGCGAGCGTTGTGTTTTCGCATGCTTTCTCCGGTGAGTTGGAGGCGGTGAGCGTTGTGAACGAGGCGATCCAGAATCGCATCACCGAGGGTGGGATCGCCGATGACGTCGTGCCAGTGTTGCACGGGGATTTGGCTGGTTACGATGGTCGATGCGCGGCCATGGCGATCATCGAGGATTTCCAGGAGGTCGCGGCGCTCGGCAGCGTTGAGAACCGACAGGCCCCAGTCGTCGAGGATGAGGAGTTGAACGCGCCCGAGCGTCTTGAGCAGGCGGCCATAGCGCCCGTCGCCACGCGCCAGCGCGAGCGCCTCGAAGAGGCGCGGGACGCGATGATAGAGTACCGATCGATTGTCGCGGCAGGCTTTGTGGCCAAGGGCGCAGGCAAGCCAACTCTTGCCCAGGCCGGTTGCGCCTGTGACCAGCAAGTTCTCGTGGCGGTCGATCCAGTCGCCGGCGACGAGCCTGGCGAAGACGGCGCGGTCGATGCCGCGCGGCGTGCGCAAATCGACATCTTCCACGCATGCGCTCTGGCGCAGCGCGGCGAATTTGAGGCGCGTCGTGAGCCGTTTGGTGTCGCGCTCGGCGGCTTCGCGATCGACAAGAAGCCCGATGCGCTCCTCGAACGACAGGGCATCGAGGTCCGGTGATCGTCGCTGCTCCTCGAAGGCTTTGGCCATTCCGGTCAAGCCGAGTGCGACCAGCCGTTCATGGGTGGGATGGGTGAGCATTGAGAACTCCATGGTTCAGTGGAAATAGCCCTGACCGCGAATGTTGCCGTGGCGCAGGGGTTGGTGGTCGGGCGTCTCGTCGAGGAAAGCGCGATCAAGGCCGTTCTTGAGGATCGAACGGATCGAGGCGACGGAGCGTGCCTTGATGAGGATGCCGCGTTGGCAGGCTGCATCGACGCGCGCGTTGCCGTAGCTCTTGGTCAGCGCCAAAATGCCGAGGCAGGTGCGAAAGCCCTGTTCGGGATGCGGCCGGTCATCGATGACAGCCTGGAAGAAGGCGGCGGTGGCGGGACCGATCTTCTCGCCGGCTGCGATCAATCCTCCCGGCGTCCACTTGCCGTAGCGGCGATGCGCGCTCGGCATGTGATCGGCAACGGTCGTATGGCCGCGCCGGTTGGGCGCACGGGCGTGGCTGGCGATCCGCTGCCCCTTGTGGAAGACCTCGACGGTGTTGTCGGCGATGCGCACATCGACGAGTTCGCGGATGAGGCGGTAGGGCGTGGAGTACCAGTGCCCGTCGACCTCGACGTGATAGTCGGGCGCGACGCGGCAACGCTTCCAGCGCGCAAAGACGTATGGCTGGTCTGGCAGTTCTCCCAGCTTCGGCCTGTCGATCTCGGCAAAGAGTTCGGCGCGGCTGGAGCCGAAGCCGCGCATCTGGCGGGCGTTGAGTTCGGCGACGAGCACGCGGATGGCAGCGTTCAGCTCCGCCAGGGAAAAGAAGCGCTGGTTGCGCAGACGCGCCAGGACCCAGCGCTGGGCAATTTGCACGGCAACCTCGACCTTTGCCTTATCCTTCGGGCGTCTCGGCCGCGCTGCGAGTACCGCGGTGCCGTAATGGCTCGCCATCTCGGCGTAGGTCCGGTTGAGACCGGGGTCGTAGCGATCGGGGTTGGTGACGGCGGCCTTGAGATTGTCGCAGACCACGAACTTCGGCACGCCGCCCAGAAAGGTGAAGAGGTTCGTGTGCACGCCGATCCAGTCGGGCAGGCTCTCGCTCGGGCATGCCTCGGCGTAGGTATAGTTCGAGGCGCCCATCGCTGCGACGAACAGCTTCATGGGATGCGCTTCGCCGGTGATGGGGTCGAAGATGTCGATGGTATCGCCGGCGAAATCGACAAACACCTTCTCGCCGCCCAGGTGCGTCTGACGCATCGTCGGGCGTGCGCGCCCTTTCCAGGCCTCGAAGGTCGTGCAGAACCAGGTGTAGCCAAAGCCGTCGGGATTAGCGGCACGATACTCTTCCCACAGCAGCACTCGCGTTACGCCGCGCCGGCGCAACTCCTTCTCCACATAGCCCCAATCCGGAACCGGCCGCTGGGAGCTTTGCGACGCCGCCTTCGGCGCCGGGAACAGCAGCAGCTCAAGGCCTTCGTCATCGATCCCTTCAGGCAGCGGCCAGCTCAGCCCCGCAAGACGGGCGCGCCGCAGATAACCATGCACGACACCATTGCTCACCCCGAGTGTGCGCGCGATGACGCGTTCGGTCAGGCCCTGGACATGCCTTAGACGTAAAACTTCTCTGATCCGGCGCATCGACAATCTCTGGGTTGGCATCAGGCTTCCTCGTTTTGAACGAGGCATCCTGTAGACTGGCTGAGTTGTCGGCCGAAGCGCCCGCACCTCCGAAAAGGTGCTCACGATCGCCTGAAATCGCTGCTCACGATCGCCTGAAATCGTTGCTCATGATCCCGTGAAATATGTGCTCACGATGCGGTGAAATCCGTGCTCACGATCGCCTGAAATACGCACCTTCGGCACACGGGCCCGCGCCATGCGTGCTGGATCGCTCGTCCAGGTCTCGGGCAGAAACAACCGCAGACCCACCATCACCGGCACCTCGCGCGATGCCAGCGTCACCGAGACCAGAGACTGGCAGTTGGCAGTCTTCCCAAGCGCGGAGGCGTATTGGGGTGCGACGCCAACCGAGTGCCGTCCCTTCTTCGGCAGCGCAGTGTCATCGATGACCAACCAGGTATCGTCGCCGCCAACCAACTTGTCCGCCTCGGCAACCAGCACCGCTTCGAGTGGGGCCGCATCCCAAACGCCGCTGCCGATGAAATGATGAAGCTGGTCGTAGCTGACGCCGCGATCGCGCGCTGCCATCGGCTGAATGCTCTTGCGATCGCCAGGGCCGATCAATCCCGCGATATAGACCGGACACATCCGTGCCCGCGTCTTATGCCGCAGCGCTAAGGAAAATGGCGTAAGCCAGCGCTCAAGATCAGCTTGCCAGTTCCTATCCATGGCCGGCCCTCCAAAAAGCCGACCTCCTATAAATCATCGAAAACCCATCTTGGGAATCTCAAAAATCCTCTGCACGCTAAAAATCTGCCAAAGTAGTGCTAGTTGTTCGATCTTCCATTGCCGCGGCCAGCGCTTCAGCGATTTCTCCCACTGGATGGCGTCGCGGATGTCGAAGTGCTCCTCATACCAGACCAGCCGCTGCACGCCGTAGCGAGCGGTGAAACGCGAATCCGTGCCATCCTTGTGCTGGGGCACGTGGCGGCCAAGATCGTTGGTCACCCCGATATAGATCGTGCTGCGCTTCTGGCTAGCGGTCATGTAGACGTAACCGGTCATCGGCGGATGCTATCCGGCTTCCCGCACCACGGGCAATTGGGTGCTATCATCGCTAGGACGACGTAGCCGCAGCGAAGGCAAGGTTACCGCCCCCTACTCCCCATTCGCCAAACACGGATCAAGCATCACCTGCTTCTCGCCGACCCGCGAATAGCCGCCGCCGAACAGCACCTCATCGCCCGGCTGCATGCCGTTGGTCTGGTAGGTGACGCACATCACCTGCATGCCGCCCTCCTCGCACATGATGAGGTAGGCCAGCGCGCCGTCGCTCTCGACATGCACGAGCTTGCCGCGGACGGTCAGCGAGATGCGAGCGTCGACCTCAGGCGCACGCTCCGCCCAGCCGCCGATCGTCTCGCAGGTCGCCGGCGTCTCGGCATAACCTTCCCCCGGCCGGAACGGCCCGGCGGGGTCGCAGCACTCCTCGGCGCGCGGCTCCCCCGCAGCGGCGAAGAGCAGCGAAAGTGCCGCCGGCAACGCGCGGCAAAAACGAACGGACAGGACCACGGATAGACTCCTTGCGCCAACGCACCCCACGACCGGCGCGACCTGTCTGCATGCGCGGCATGGCAATCGCAAGGCATGGCCAACGTTTGCGATTGGCGGAAATCGCAAAAGCAATCCGTCATTCCCGACCGCGTGAGCGAGGAACGAGCGGAGCGTGTCGGGAATCCATGCCGGAACGGTTGCGGAGGTAGGAGCGGTGCCGAAATCCACTCGTCGGGTGAATAGATTCTGCCATTTCCAGGCTTTCTTCGCGCGCGATTGAAGATTCTTTCTCCCAATTTCAATGGCTTGGCGGTCTGGCCAAAGATTCTTCCATCCACACCCTTCTGGCCCTCCCGCATAATCCGTGTCATCGCCCTCAGGGGAACCGGATCTGGAACCGGGGATTCGGGAGGGCGGCGGTGTCCGGGTCGGCCGCGCAACGGTAGCGCGGCTTAGCGAGGCGATCGCCAAGACCCGGGCCTCAGCGACGGTCAGGCTGGTAGGCGCCTTGGCGACGACGAAGCGCGCGCCCGGGAGGGTCTCGCTTCGGTCCCACAATTCTTAGCGTGCACAGCTTCAAATTGAACGGCGTCGAAGACCTTCGGGAGGCGACGCGCGGAGCGAACCTTCAGGTGGTGCAGCTACATCGCGGCCCCTTCGAGGGCAATTTGATGCATGCGCAGGTTGGAATCCTTGCTCTCAGCGCGGGGGAATTCAGATCGGATATCCGGGCGCGCGGTGTCATGAACCCGGACCTCGTGACGATCGGCATGATGCTGGAGACCAGCGGCGGGGTCTCCCAGTGGGACTATGACATCATTCCCGGCGATATCGTCGTCGTTCCAAAATCGGTCGAGCAGGAAGGCCGTTTTACCGGATATTCCAGCTATGTGACGATCACCCTCAGCGCGGAGGATCTCGCCACCCATGCAACGGGGGAGAGGCACCTGCAGGAGCCTGAATTCTGGGCAAAAATTTACAGATTCCGCCCCTCGCCATCGCTCCGAAATTCCGCCCGCCTGGAGATCGGGAAAAGAATCCTGCAATTGCGCGCCGGGGAAGTCCCGTTGTCGCGGGCCGGCATCGATTACCTGAGGCGGTCGCTCCTGGAAGCTTTCCTCCATGGCATCATCGAGGAAGCGCTGGACGACCACGACGAACGGCACTTCCCCGGTGCCAGACTGGTCCACGACGTGGAGGATTATGTCGACGCTGCGGGAGCCATCAGCCTCTGCACATTTCCGAACTGTGTTCCATGCTCGGCGTGTCGCGTCGCTCGCTGCATCGCGCATTCCACGACACGCTGGGCGTCGGTCCGGTGGCCTATCTGCGTCTGCGCCGCCTGTCGTCGGTGCGACGCGCCTTGAGGCGCCCGCTGCATACAAGTGTCACGCAGGCAGCGTTGGACCACGGCTTCACGGATTTGGGCCGATTTTGCCGGCTACTATCACGAAATCTTCGGAGAAAAGCCTTCGCAAACCCGGCGACGGGCAATGGCGGATTTCGCGATTCCGATGAGTTGATACGGCACATCCCTTTGGCAACCCGCGCATGCGGCTGCACGGAAAGCCAGCGCCGACCGCTGGCCGAAGAATACCGCTTGGGAGATTGGTGTTGCGGAAGAACGCAAGCGCGCCGGTTTCTGGAAAAAAGCAACTGAGCTTTTTGTTTCATGGCCTCGCGGCCAAAGGCGCACCGGGGCGAGCGCCCGGCGCGGGTAAAAATTCTCAACGACCGGCTACAGCCCCATCCTCAAGGCCTTGCACGCCTCGATGACATGCGCCGGCGGGAGCGACGGTTCCTCGGCCCGCATGCGGGCGCGTTTGAACAGCAGGCGCACCTCTTCCGGGCGCACGCGGTCGCGCGCCATCACCAGTTGCACCATCGGATCGCTCAAGAGCTCATCCAGTGTCTCGATGCGCTCATTCATCTTCGGCCTCCTTGGAAGCCCCGCCCAGCCTTTACATAGTCATCAATCATGACCTGCCAATGATGGTTCGGCGGCTATCTCGGGGCGCGGGCAAAAATAATTTGTCCACACCTGCCGCCAAACCCTCAGTCGCTGATCCTTCCTTGCGGCATGCCATACATCAGGCGGCCGAAATTCTCGCCGGTGACATGCACGAGCGTGCGGTGGTCGCCGCCCTCGAACCAGATGTCATCGCGTCCCTTCAGCCGTTCGTCGACCACGCAGGCGACGCGATAGGGTTCGCCGAAGATCGGCACCGCGCCGGTGTCGCAGTCGGGAAACAACGCGCTTGCCTCGTCCTCGGTAGCGAGCGCCACCTTTTCGCCAACCAGTTCGCGGACCTTGTCGAGATCGACATGGCGCGAGGCGGGCAGCACGGCCAGCAAGTAGCTGCCGTCCCATTTCAGCACCACGCCCTTGGCGAGCGCGCTGCCCGGCACGTGGCTCGCTTCGGCCGTCATCGCCGACGAGCCGGTCTTGCTGTGCCGCCCAACATCATAGGCGACATGATTGTCTTCGAGATATTCCTGCATCGTGAGTGCGATACCCATGACCGTCTCCTTTCGTGGCAGCGCCAGCAGGAGGAAAACGGGCAACGAGTTGCGCGGATGGCGCTTCAAGCCATGTCGCGCGGAAGACCAGTTCTCGCATTCTGCCGGCTGGTCGCATGGCCAGCCCCTCTCGCGGGCGGGCCGATCAGTTGTACAAGAATACACCCGCCGGCTGGCACAGACCAGCAGGAATGCGGGTTGCGACATCTGGATTCGGAGACCTGGAGCGTTCTTTGCACGTTCAAAAGGGCGCGCGGCGCTTTAGCCCGGCGGCGCGCCTTCATGCTGAGGCAGGCCATCGTCCAGCCGCACCCAAGGTTGCCTGGATGCCGTCCACATATGCATTTCGGGCTTGAACAGCGAAGGCTCGTCAAGCGAACCACAGGTGAGCCCGATGATGCCGGCCCTCTGCCGCCGCGAAAAGATCGTGGTGCCGCAGAGCGGGCAATAGCCGCGCTCGAGGTCCGGCGACGAGTTCGCCGTCGCCACCGGCCCGTCAAGTATGACGTCGCCGATGCCGAACAGCACCCGCGCATTGAAGGCGGCGCCGATCGCCTTCTGGCAGATCCGGCAATGGCAGACGCGGCTGTTGATGGGCACCGCCTCGGCGCGATAGCGCACCGTCCCGCACAGGCAACCACCTTCATAGACCGCCATCGCCGCCTCCGTCAGACAATGGCGGAACGGTAGTTGCAGGGTCGGCAGGGTCAAACGAAAAGCTTTGATGGCGGCATCGACCGCCTTCATGTATCGGGCAACGCCGCAGCCTGCGTCAGCAGCGAAGCTCTGTCAGGGGCATGGATTGCCGGTCCGCTGATGGACCGCGTCGGCGGCCTTCTGCATCTCGTCGGTCCACCGGATATCGGCGGCGTCGAGCGCGATGTCGAGCTGCGCAAGGCTGGTCGCGCCGATGATGTTCGAGGTCAAAAAGGGACGGCTCGTCACGAAGGCGCCGGCGAACAACGCCGGCTCCATGCCGAAACTCCTGGCGAGCTCATTGTATTCAAGCTGAACTTCCGCCGCGTTCGGCGTTTCGTAGCGCTGGCCGCGGTTGAAGAGCTGCGAACGCGAACCCTCAGGTCGCGCGCCGTGATCGTATTTGCCTGTGAGATATCCTTGCGCCAGCGGCGAATAGGCAAGCAGGCTGACGCTCTCCCGATCGCAGACCTCGGCAAGGTTAACCTCGAAGCTGCGGTTGACCAGATTATAGGCGTTCTGCAGCGAGACGGCGCGCGGGCCGGTACCTTTCTCGCTTTCGAACACGAAACGCATCACGCCCCAGGAGCTTTCGTTCGACAGGCCGAAATGGCGGATCTTGCCCGTCTTCACCAACTCGTCGAAAACCGCGATCGTCTCGGCGATGGGCGTCTCGTCGGCATCGCGAGGTGCAGGCCAGTTGCCGACCCGGTTCGGGTTCGAACCCCACGGCACCTGCCGTTCCGGAAAATGGATCTGGTAGAGATCGATATAGTCGGTCTGAAGCCGCTTCAGTGATTTTTCGATGGCGTCGAAAATATCGGCGCGCACCAGTTTCGAGGGCCGGCCATCGCGAAACCAGCTGTTCGCCGTGCGGCCGACCACCTTCGAGGCAACGATCACCCGATCGCGATTCTTCCGCGTCTGCATCCAGTTGCCGATGTAAAGCTCTGTCCGCCCTTGCGTTTCCGGTTTCGGCGGGATCGGGTAGAGTTCGGCGGTATCGAGAAAGTTCACGCCGCGCGAAAAGGCGCGGTCGAGTTGCTGATGCGCCTCTTCTTCGGTGTTCTGCTGACCCCAGGTCATGGTGCCGAGACAGATCACGGATACGGACAAGTCGGTGCGGCCGAGGCGGCGGCGCTGCATGGCAAACCTCTTCGAGAAGGTCGATATCTGGCGAATTGGAGGCGGCGGAGAGCCGCCGGAAGCTCAGGTCATCAGAGCGACGATCGAGGCGATGGAGAAGACGGCGGAAACGACGATCAACCCGCCATAGACGCGCGGCCTGTCGAACAACACGGCATGTCCGGCGATCCACCCGAAGAACGCGGCGCCAAGCGCCCAGAGAAAGGCCGGCCGATCGTCGAGCGCCAGTCCGGCCGCCATCAATCCGCCGATCATCAGAGCACCGAAGACGATGATCACTGCAACGGCGTATTTCTCGTAATTGTCTTCCATGTCTTCCTTCTCGCAGGTCAGGCCATCGCTTGTCGCCGGCGTCGCGCGATCTCCCACCACGTCGACTGCACCAAAGTGCCCCGTTTCTCAGCGCGACTAGAGAGAGGTTTGCCGCCAGAGTCAAATTTTGCGCTTTGGCTGGTGGGCTTCGTTTCGGCACAATCGGCGGCATCGTTGCGTGGAGCACACACTGCTCGCCCGCGTCGGCGGCTTTTACCAGAGATTTCGGCCGTCGATCACCACCACCTCTACCTGGTCCAGGTCGAAATCGTCGAACAGGCGCGCGTTCACGCTGATTTTGGGATTGTCGAAGTTGGGTTCGCCGGTCGACCAGTCCGGCGTCTCGGTGAAGGTGCCGCAACCGCAAACCGGGCAGAAATGATGCTTGATCGTCTTTGACCCCCATCGGTAGGTCGCGACGTTCTTGATCGGGGTCTCAAGGGAGAACTGGTCAGGGGTATAATACGCCCATAGCGCGCCGCGCTTCGAACAGAAGGAACATGTGCACTGGGTGACGTTTTCCGGCGCCACCGTCACTTCGAATGCCGTCGCCTTGCAGTGACAGCTTCCCTTGATCGCCATGAACTGGTCCCTCTCCATCTCCGCCCCGCGACAGCAATAACCCGCCAGCGTCCCGGTGTCAGCATCAAGGAGTGGATCAGATCAGCGTCAGTACGAACGCGGCGGCACGAAAAGGCAGATCGTCCGGCCGTCATTGGCGCCCGCCACCGAACACCAGTGATATTCGCCGTCCGGTGAATCCCGCAGCCGCTTGTCATGATAGCCGACAATCTCGCCGGTGCCCGCGATCACATAGCCTTCAGGGCGCTCGGTGATCGCCTTTTCGGTCACCTCCCTGCAGTCGTAACCGGAACAGCAGGCAAAGGGATAGGCCCATCCTTTCGGCGCGTCATGGGCGCCGGCAGGCATGCCAAAGCTTGTCAATGTCAGTAAAATCGCGGATCTGAGGGCCGTTTGGCGGCCGAGGGGAAGACTTCCTGCGCAGAACATGTCCTGTTCTCCAAGGTTTCCTCCCTGATCTCCGAATCTGCTCCCGGGTGGTTAATGAAAAGTAAATGCTTTTTGCGGGACCTCCGAAAAGGTAACCAATTCGCTCGGCTTTCGTTCCCGTACTTTGGGACAATTTGAGCCGAAGAACTTCATACTTTGGATCAAATTTCGACAGCACCCGGACAAGTTTCGCGATCACGACGGGAACGAAACGCCGTATGATTGCGCATGACCCGAACGTTTCGATGAACCGTTTCGACCGCATCAATGGCGCCCGCGCCAGCCAGTCGAGCCCAGAAGGGACCTCAATTGCTCGGATCCCGCCTCACATCGATCTAGGCAGATAACGCCAGGTGAAGAAGCCGCAGATCGCGCAGAATACGCCAAGCCCATCATGCGCGACGCTGGCCACCGAGGCCCGGGCAAAGGATTCCAGCGCATAGAGGCTTGCGAAAGTGCGGGCTCCCGCCGGCCGGACGGCCGGTAGCCATATTGGATGCCGGACTTGCGTCGCCATTGCCGCCCCAACTTCGAGTCGGGTGCCAGCGTGGCCGCACAAGTATCGATCCGTTAACAGGAAACCGACGTCGGCGGGCCGAAATGCGAAACGTCAGTTCTTAGGATCGGCCTGGCCTAATCCCAGCCTTCGGCCGGCGAGAAGTCGTAATCGCAGATGCGGCTGTTCGCTATTGTCAGGGCGCTGATCGCCGCCATTTCGGCGTCGGAAAGTTCGAAGTCGAAGATCGCCGCGTTTTCGGCGAGGCGTTCCTTCTTCGTCGTGCGCGGGATGGGAACGACGCCCTCCTGCTGCACATGCCAGCGCAGCACGATCTGCCCCGGCGTCTTTCCGAGACGCGATGCCGCCGAAAGGACGGCCGGTTCCTCCAGCAGCCCGCCGCTGCGGTAGAGCGGGCAGTAGGACACCATGGCGAGGCCGGCAGCCCGGCAGGCCGCATGAACCTTGGTCTGGTCGAGATAGGGATGGTATTCGACCTGGTTCGCCACCAATGGGGCTTCTGAGAGCGAGATCGCCTCGGCGAGCAGCCTGGTCGGGAAATTCGCGACGCCGATATGCCTGGTGAGGCCCCGCTCCCGCATCCGGTTCAGCGCCTTGATCGTGCCGTCGAGCGGAATTTGCGCATTCGGCCAATGGATGAGCAGCAGGTCGACGTAGTCGAGCCCGAGCCGCTTGAGGCTTCCCTCGGCCGAGCGCTCCAGATCGGGCGGCGCCAGATCGGTCCACCAGACTTTTGTGGTCAGGAAGATGTCGTCGCGCGGAACCGGCGAAGCCTTTATTCCGGCGCCGACCGCTGCTTCATTGTCGTACATGCGTGCCGTGTCGATGTGCCGATAGCCGACCGCCAGCGCGTGCTGGACGAGATCGCTGCAATGGTCGCCCCTCAATGTCCAGGTGCCGAGCCCGATCGCAGGAATTTCGGCGCCGTTCACCGCTACCTTATGCATATCTGCCTCCGGTCTTCGGGGGTGGTCTTGATGTGATTTTGCCGTCGCGCTTGCGCTTCCAGGCAAACCGCGCGACAGGAAGGCATGGATTCCGAACCAGCGTCAATGCAATCCCGATCACGTATTCCGGCAATAGACATCGCCCGCGGCGTGGCGCTGGCAGCCATGGCGATCTACCATTTCACCTGGGACCTGGAGTTTTTCGGCTATGCCGATTCCGGCCTGACGGCCGTCGGCGGATGGCGGCTGTTTGCGCGCTGCATCGCCTCGAGTTTCCTGTTTCTGGTCGGCGTAAGCCTGTTTCTCGGTCATGCCAAAGTTATCCGCTGGCCGGGTTTCCTGCGCCGTCTCGCCATGGTCGGCGGCGCAGCGCTCGCCATCTCGCTTGTCACCTATTTCGCGGTTCCCGGCGGCTTCATCTTCTTCGGGATCCTTCATCAGATCGCGCTTGCCAGCCTGCTTGGGCTTCTGTTCCTGCGCCTTCCCGCGGTCGTGACGCTCCTCGCGGCGGCAGCGGTCATTGCCGCACCCTTCTATTTGCGGTCGCCTTTTTTCGATCACCCGGCCTGGTGGTGGGTCGGGCTGTCAACCGCCAATCCCCGTTCGAACGACTATGTTCCGCTGTTTCCCTGGTTCGGCGCCGTGCTTGCGGGCATCGCCCTGGCAAAGCTCGGCGAAGCGGCCGGGCTGTTCCGCCGGCTTGCCACCATTCATCCGGGGCGCTGGTCGCGGCCGCTGGTTTTCGGCGGCCGGCACAGCCTCGCCTTCTACCTGATCCATCAGCCGGTGCTGATCGCCTGCGTCTGGATATTCTCGCAACTGTCGCCGCCGCAACTGGCGACGCCGGAAGTGCAGTTCCGCAACAGTTGCGAGAGGGCCTGCGAAGCGGAACAGGGCGAGGAATACTGCGCCTTCTACTGTGTCTGCATGCTGGACAGGCTCGAAAGCGAAAAGGCCCTCGACAGCGTATTCGCGGGCGAGCAAAGTGATGCGCTGTCGGCTCAGGTCCACGGAATGGCTGCGGCCTGCACAGCGGAAACGGACGAGAAGATGTCACGGGGAGCGATAGAATGACCGACATCCAGGAGCGGCCCAACCGTCTGCCCTGGCCGCCGCTCGTCTATCTTGCCGCCATTGCCGCAAGCATCGTTCTGCATCTTCTTTATCCGCTGCCGTTCATCGGGCCGCCGCTTTCAGACATCCTGTTCGCCGCGGGCGGGCTCTTGATCATTGCCGTGGTGGCCATCGATTTTTCGGCGATCCGCACGCTGCAGCGGGCGAAAACCACGGTTATGCCAAATCGCGGTGCCGAGCATCTGGTGACCACGGGACCGTTCTCCTTCAGCCGCAATCCGATCTATCTCGCCAATACGATGCTGATGTTCGGCGCCGGGCTGATCGCGCAGATCGTATGGTTCTTCCCGCTTGCCATCATCGCGGCGTTCATCACCCAGAAACTGGCGATCGAACGCGAGGAAAAGCACCTGGAAGTTCGGTTCGGCAAGAAATACCGGGATTACGCCAAACGCGTGCGACGCTGGATCTGATCGGCTTAGTCGGGGCTCGACGCGAGCGTCCGCCGTCTTTCGCCGTGTCGAAAACTGCGGGAGCCACAAAGCGTGAGGATTGCGATGGCGACGAGGAGCCAGAGAGCAACACAAATCCACTGCTGCTGTACCCGGTCGGCGTCGTCATAGACCTGCCCAAGAAAACGCGCGCTGTTTTGGTGCGAGGCATGCATGAGGATGGCCATCAGAACGCTACGGGTATTCTGCCACAGCCAGGTGAATACAACCGCGGCGATGATCGCATGAATGCTGCCAAACAGGCTGAGTTCGCCCAGCAGGGCAAGCGGCAGGTGCCAGGCCGCCCAAACCAAACCGAGTATCACGCTGGCCTTCAGCGCGGCATGGTCATCGAGAAGACGGGGAAGCGCGAAGCCGCGCCAGCCGGGCTCCTCCCCGAGCGGACCGCTGAAAACGAGTAAAATCGCCACTACCACTGCGATCTGCGACGGTCCGGGCATATTCGCCCAGTTCGGTGCGACAGCGCCGAGCACTGGATTGAGCCAAGTCGCAAGAAGCTGCGCCGTTATCGGCAGGCCGATCGCAATCAGGTACCAGATCGGATTGACGCGCCAATGCACAACCGGCGCCAGCAATCTTCTGATTTCGGGCCAGCCGCCCAACGCCGCCGAGCAAATGATGGCAGCGAGGAAGGGACCGAAGGTGAACCAGGCGATTGCCTCCCCGCCGGCCCAATAAAAAGGAATAAACGCGATCCAGCTGATCGCAAAAGCAATCACGACGAAGCTCGCGACCGGATAGGCGTGGACAATTCTATCCAAAGCCGACATTGACGCGCTCCCCCCGAGCCGTCACTGGATCATGAAACGACGAGATTGATCAATGCCTAAACACCAAAAGCGTTTTCTGCTTATGTGTTGACGCCGAGTTCGACGAGCCGCTCGACGCAGGACTCTTCAGCCTGATCGAGCTCGGCCAGCGTCTCCTCGAGATCGCGGCGCTTTTGCCGAAGATCCTCGCGCTTCTCCTCGATGCGCTTGATCATCAGTTTGAGCTGGCCCACCTCCCCCGGCGGCTCGCGGTACATCTGGATGATTTCGCGAATCTCGTTGATCGAAAAGCCGAGCTTTTTCCCCGCATGATCTGCTTGACGAGATGGCGGTCGGAAGGCCGGAACAAACGGGTGCGGCCGCGCCGGACCGGCTGGATCAGCCCCTCGTCTTCGTAGAAGCGGAGCGTGCGCGTCGAAATATCGAATTCGCGGGTCAGTTCGGTGATCGAATAATATTCCCGCATCGCCTGCCTTCGGCTCGTTCGATTCGAGCGAAAGCTTCGCATGGCATTTACGTAAAAGTCAATTACGCGGTCACGCGGGCCGATTGCGGGTTTGAGCTTCAATCCTCGGCCGTAACTCATAAAACTGCTTGCCAGGTGAGCAAATGGTTGATTCAGGGCTCTGGAAGGGAACCTGCGATGCGTCGAGTTCTAACAACGGCCCTTTGTGAGACGCGCTTGCTGACATCGGTCGCCCTTCGTCATTGTCGTCGTATTGCGCTCAGCTGAGTTCTTGGGCGAGTCCGATGAGAAGCCCTTCAGACCCGCGGATGTAGCAGAGCCGATACGCGTCTTTGTACTGGACTACTTCGCCTACGAGCTGCGCGCCGCGATTGCGGAGCCTTTGAAGCGTGTCGTCGATGTCGTCCACGGTGAACATGACGCGGAGGTAACCTAGAGCGTTAACCGGGGCGTTGCGGTGGTCCGCGACGGCGGGCGGCGTGAGGAAGCGGGACAACTCGAGCCGGCCGTGGCCGTCCGGAGTGCGCATCATGGCAATCTCGACGCGCTGATCGCCCAGTCCGGTGACACGTCCGGCCCATTCTCCTTCGATCGTGGCCCGTCCTTCGAGCTCAAGGCCGAGCTCGCGAAAGAAATCAATCGTCTCTTCGAGGTCATCGACGACGATTCCTACGTTGTCCATCCGTTTGAGCGTCATGTGTCCAATCTACAAGGTGGCCGTCTAAGGCCGCAACATCACGGCGGCCAGATGGCCGATCCCTGCACAATGACAAGCAGGCCGTCGGACTTCAATCAGTCGGGTGCTTTTCTCGGTTAATCCGCGAATTCGGGTTTTTTTCGACGGTTCCGGAAAGCGTAGGTCACGTCATCGCGCAGGATACCCATGTCGTCGAGCATGCCGTCTGGCGACTTGCTGATCTCTTCGGTTGCGATCAACATCTCCCTCCGCTCGGTGCGAAGGCGGTACCATCCGCGAACGTAGTCTGGCACAGCATGAAAAAACTTCGCCGACATCGAGATGATCCTTTCATCCTCTGTATGCGAGTTAACCGCGCCAAATTATAAGCGGCAGCGATCGCGGTCTGTGCGTTTTGCCACAACGTGCGACTTTTTATCGGCAGGCATCGAGATTTTCCGCTTCAGCCCAGATGCAGCCACCAGCTGGCGAGGCCGAGAAAAGCGACAAAGCCGGTCACGTCGGTCACCATCGTCGTGAAGATGGACGACGAGATCGCGGGGTCGGCGCCGGAACGGTCGAGCACCAATGGAATGAGAATTCCCGCCAGTGCGGCAGCGAACATGTTGATGATCATCGCCGACGCGATGACGAAGCCGAGATCGACGTTTTGGAACCACGCGCCGGCGATGACGCCGAGGATGGCGGCGATCACGACGCCGTTGAGCAGCCCCACCATGACCTCGCGCCGGATGACGCGGCCGGCGTTGTAGATGTCGAGGTCCTTGGTCGCCAGCGCCCGCACCGTCACCGTCATCGTCTGGGTCCCCGCGTTGCCGCCGAGCGACGCAACGATCGGCATCAGCGCGGCAAGCGCGACCATCTCCTCGATCGTCGCGCCGAACATGCTGATGACGGAAGCCGAGAGGAAGGCCGTCGCCAGGTTGACCAGCAGCCAGGGAACCCGCGAGCGAGACGTATCGATGACGGTGTCGGAAAGCTCTTCGTCGCCGACGCCACCCATGCGCAGCAGATCTTCCTCTGCTTCCTGCTGGATAACGTCGACAACGTCGTCGATGGTCAGCACGCCGACCAGCCGCTCGTTCTCGTCGACGACGGCGGCCGAGAGAAGATCGTACTGCTCGAATTCCCGCGCCGCTTCTTCCTGGTCCATGGTGGCCGGGATAGCATGGCGGGTTTCATGCATGACCTCCTCGATCTTGGTCGAGCGCTTGGTGCGCAGGATCTGGTCGAGATCGACGGCGCCCAGAAGCTTGAAGGTCGGGTCGATGACGAATATCTGGCTGAACCTGTCCGGCAGGTTCTGGTCCTCGCGCATGTAGTCGATGGTCTGCCCGACGGTCCAGAACGGCGGCACCGCGACGAACTCCGTCTGCATGCGCCGCCCGGCTGTCTCTTCCGGATAGTCCAGCGCCCGCCGCAGCCGGATCCGTTCGGTGAACGGCAACTGCGCCAGAATCTCTTCCTGGTCCTCCTGGTCGAGGTCTTCAAGAATATAGACCGCATCGTCGGAATCGAGTTCCTGCACGGCCTGGGCGATCTGGTCGTTGGGCAGATTGTCGACGATGTCGAGGCGGATCGCCTCGTCGACCTCGGTCAGCGAGGAAAAATCGAAATCCGAGCCCATGAGATCGACCAGCGCGCGCCGCTGCTCGGGCAGCAGCGCTTCGAGCAGGTCGCCGAGTTCGGACTGGTGGAGCCCGGAAACGTCGTGCTTCAGCGCCAGCGTGTCACGATCGGCGATCGCCGCGCCGATATGCGCGAGGAAAGACGCGCGAATTGCGCCGTCTTCGCCGTAGATGTCGGCATGGACGGCTTCGGATGCTTCGGCGCGGGGCGCTTGTTCTTCCTGGCCTTCCAAGGGCGCCTCCCGTTCGGCCTACTTGCATGTCCGGGGATCATGCAAGGATTCAAAGTGTTAGGGCATCTTTTGCGAGTCCGGAGGAACGCAAGCGTTCCATGGTGAACCCACAGCACTCTCCTATCGCGCGGCGCAATGGAATACAAAAACAAATGCACTCTGCCGTCGCGGCTTCCGCCTGAAAATTGGATCGATTTTCAAGGCATGGTGCGCAAATACCAAAAACGCTGGGGGCGCCCTTCCCGCGTCGAAAAGAGCAGCATTGTGCTCCAGCGGTGCGTCGCCTCAAAGCCTTCGGTGAAAGGGTGAGGAGAGTGACTGGTGCGGTCGAGAAGACTCGAACTTCCACGGGTTGCCCCACAGCGACCTCAACGCTGCGCGTCTACCAATTCCGCCACGACCGCACGTCACGAAAGAACCGGTTCGCACCGGCCCGCGGCATGTAGCAAATCGCTTCCGGCGAAACAAGTGCGCGGAGCGGAGAAATTCGGGGCAAGGCGGCGGCGAAAGCGGGTGAATGGTGATGGCGAAAATAGTGAATGGTGCTGCAAGGATCGTCGGCCGCGCCAAACCGCGCGACCCCGATGCCCGTCTCCCGCCATTCACCATTCACGATTCACCCAACACCTGTGCCAATCACCGACGCTGGACGCGCGCGGCCTTTGCCGCCATATGTTGGAAAAGCGGAATCGAGAATGCCCGAGCGCAACCAGATCGCCACTTCTTTCCTGCCTTTGCCCGGCTCGCAACCGGTCGAATGGCGGGTCGAAGACAGGCTGGTTCCTTACCCGCAGGCGCTTGCCGTCGATGGAGGAGCGCGCCTCCGCCATCCGCGACGGCACGGCACCCGAAATGGTATGGCTGATCGAGCATCCGCCGCTCTATACCGCCGGAACCAGCGCCCGGCCGGCCGACCTCATCGAGCCCGACCGCTTTCCCGTCTTCAATGCGGGACGCGGCGGCGAATACACCTATCACGGCCCCGGCCAGCGGGTCGCCTACGTGATGCTCGACCTGAAGCGGCGGCGCGAGGATGTACGTGCCTTCGTCGCGGCGCTGGAAGACTGGATCATCCGCACGCTCGATAGCTTCGACGTGAAAGGCGAGCGGCGCGAGGACCGCGTCGGCGTCTGGGTGGTCAGGCGCGACCGGCCGCCGCTGCCCGACGGTTCGCCGGCGGAAGACAA
Source organism: uncultured Alphaproteobacteria bacterium (assembly GCA_963763895.1). Lineage (GTDB taxonomy): Bacteria > Pseudomonadota > Alphaproteobacteria > Rhizobiales > Rhizobiaceae > Neomesorhizobium. The sequence goes on from CAVXQC010000002.1 coordinate 108,859, forward strand.
GATCGCCGCGATCGGCATTCGGCTGCGGCGCTGGGTCAGTTTTCATGGCATCGCCATCAATGTCGAACCGGACCTCTCTCATTTCGGCGGCATCGTGCCGTGCGGCGTCGCCAACCACGGCGTGACCAGCCTGGTCGATCTCGGCTTGCCGGTGACGCTCTCCGATCTCGATGTCGCGCTGAAAGCCGCGTTCGAGGAGGTCTTCGGGCCAGCGGAACAGTTTTCTCAATTCGGGGGCACCATCTTGTCCGAGCGGAGGAGTGCCTGAAATGACGTTACCGAACAGACGGGCCGTGGCTTTGTCGATCGCCGCGGCGGCGATGCTATGGGCAAGCGCGGCGTTCGCCCAGCAGGCGACGGATACCGTCGCGCCGGAAGCAGCAAGCGGGGTCGCCGCCAAACAACTGGTGCACGCCAAGCGCCAGATGGTGACGAGCGCCAACCCGATCGCGTCCGAGGCCGGCCTCGACATCCTGCGGGCGGGCGGAAACGCCGCGGACGCGCTGGTCGCCGTGCAGACGGTGCTTGGGCTGGTCGAGCCGCAATCATCGGGCATGGGCGGCGGCGCCCTGCTCGTCTGGTATGATGCGAAGGCAAAAAAGATAACGACTTTCGACGGGCGGGAGACTGCGCCCGCCGCCGCCACGCCGTCGCTCTTCCTCGACAAGGACGGCAAGCCGCTCGAATTCTTCGACGCCGTGGTCGGCGGCCGTTCCGTCGGCGTGCCCGGCGTGCCGCGGCTCCTGGAAACCGTTCACCGGCGTTACGGCACGCGGCCGTGGCAGTCGCTTTTCGATCCGGCGATCCGTCTCGCCGAGGAGGGTTTTGCCATCTCCCCTCGCCTTGCGGCACTTGTCGCCGATGAGGGCGAGAGGCTCGACGAGGACCCCGGCGCGCGTGCCTATTTCTTCGCGGCGGACGGATCGCCCCTCCCCGCCGGCCACAAGCTTCGCAACCCGGACTATGCCGCAACGCTGAGGGCCGTGGCGACGGAAGGGGCCGACGCCTTCTACGATGGTCCGATCGCGGCAAAAATCGTCGAGACGGTGCGCTCGCATCCGACCAATCCCGGCCTTCTGACCCTCGACGACATGGCCGTCTACAAGGTCAAGGAGCGCCCGGCCGTCTGCGCACCCTATCGCGGCCACGAAGTCTGCGGCATGGGCCCGCCCTCCTCCGGAGCGGTCGCCGTCGGGCAGATTCTCGGTCTGCTCGAGCCCTTCGACATCGCCACCCTCGGCGCCGACGATCCCGAAGCCTGGCGGCTGATCGGCGACGCCACCCGCCTCGCCTTCGCCGACCGCGGGCGCTACCTCGCCGACAGCGATTTCGTCTCGATGCCGGAGGGCTTGCTCGATCCCGCCTATCTCAAGGCACGGTCCGCCTTGCTCCGCCGTCCGACGGCGCTCGGCGAGGAAGAAGCGAGCGCCGGCGATCCGCCCTGGCAAAAAGCCGAACTCCGCATCGACGGCGCCTCTTTCGAAATGCCGTCGACATCGCATTTTGTGATTGTCGATGCGGAAGGAAACATCGCCTCGATGACCACGACGATCGAGAACGGCTTCGGCTCGCGGCTGATGACAGGCGGCTTCCTGCTCAACAACGAACTCACCGACTTCTCCTTCCCCCCGGTCGAGGACGGCGAACATGTCGCCAACCGCGTCGAACCCGGCAAAAGGCCGCGCTCGTCGATGTCGCCGACCATCGTGCTCAAGGATGGCAAACCGGTTTTCGCGCTCGGCTCGCCCGGTGGCAGCAGCATCATCTCCTATGTAGCCACCACGCTGATCGGGCTGATCGACTGGAAGATGGACATGCAGGCCGCAATCTCGATGCCGCATCTTGTCAACAGATTCGGTCCCTACGATCTCGAAAAGGGAACCTCGGCCGAAGGACTTGCTGCCGATCTCGAAGCGCTCGGCTTCAAGGTCGCGGTGAAGGACCTGAATTCAGGCCTGCACGGCGTGGCGATCAAACCGGACCGGCTTGAAGGCGGAGCCGATCCGCGCCGCGAAGGCATTGCCACGGGAGAATGAAACCGCGACGCGGTGTTCGGGTCAGGCCCTTCGCATCAGGCGGCGGATTTCTCCGCCGCCCATACCGGAAATTTCTCAGAGCGCGCCGATCCAAAGGGCGGTGGAAATGAGAAAAGCGCTCATGCAAACCATCGAAACGACATCCTGAACAAGATCGGTCATCCATCTCTCCTGTATCTCGATTGTTCGTAGTTTGTTCTAATTTTGTTCACCCGTCAAGCGACGAATCCGCGACCCGCTCCGGTGGGCGGGAGGCTCGCGCGACGGTTAAGAAGAGGTTAGCGATGAGGAGCGCCGGAGGTAGCGAATCCCCGCCTGGCATGCTCGCAAACTGAAATTCGCGACCCGAGGTTCGCACCTGCGGGCCATCCGGTGCGTCGCGTTTTTTAGCTAAACGGTGACGACCTTCCCGTCGGCCAGGGTCACGCGGCGGTCCATGCGGCCGGCGAGTTCGTGGTTGTGGGTGGCGATCAGCGCCGAAAGGCCGGACTGGCGCACCAGCGCCTCCAGAGCCTCGAACACATAGGACGCGGTCACCGGGTCGAGATTGCCGGTCGGCTCGTCGGCCAGGAGTACCAGCGGCGCGTTGGCGACCGCGCGCGCGATGGCGACGCGCTGCTGTTCGCCTCCGGAGAGTTCGGAGGGGCGGTGATGCGGCCCGCTTGCCGATCTTCATGTAGTCGAGGAGCTGGGCCGCCCTGCCTTGCGCTTCCGCGACGCCGAGGCCGCGCACCAGTTGCGGCATCATGATGTTTTCAAGCGCCGAGAATTCCGGCAGCAGATGGTGGAACTGGTAGACGAAGCCGATGTCGTTGCGGCGGATCGCGGTGCGTTCGTCGTCGGAGAGCCGCCCGCACGCCCTGCCCGCCAGGATGACGTCGCCGGCATCCGGCTTCTCGAGCAGGCCGGCGGTGTGCAGCAGTGTCGATTTGCCGGCGCCCGACGGCGCCACCAGCGCGACCATCTCGCCGCGCTTCAGCGAAAAGTCGGCGCTGTTCAGGATGGTCAGCTTGCGCGGTCCCTGAACGTAGTGGCGTTCGACGCTTTTGAGTTCGATGATTATGTCGGTCACGGTCACTCGTACCTCAGCGCTTCGACCGGATCGAGTTTTGCGGCGCGCCAGGCGGGAAACAGGGTGGCGAGGAACGACAGCACCAGCGCCATCAGGATCACCGAAAAGGTCTCGCGGAAATCCATGATCGCCGGCAGCTGGCTCAGGAAATAGAGTTCCGGATTGAAGATCGTCGTTCCCGACAGCCACGAGAAGAATTGTCGGATCGATTCGACGTTCAGGCAGACGACGACGCCCAGCAGCACACCGGCTAGCGTGCCGGTGACGCCGATGGCGGCGCCCGTCATCAGGAAGATCCGCATCACCGAACCGCTCGAAGCGCCCATCGTGCGCAGGATCGCGATGTCGCCGCCCTTGTCCTTCACCAGCATGATGAGGCCGGAAATGATGTTGAGCGACGCGACCAGCACGATCAGCGTCAGGATCATGAACATCACGTTGCGCTCCACCTGCAGAGCGGAGAAGAAAGTCTGGTTGCGCTGGCGCCAGTCCGCCAGATAGAGCGGGCGCTGGGCGGCTTGCTTCCACCGCCGGTTTGAGCTGGTCGATCAAATCCGGGTTCTGCGCGTAGATCTCGATGGTCTGCGCAAGGCCTTCCTGGTTGAAATAGAGCTGCGCCTCGGCCAGCGGCATGAAGATGATCGACGCGTCGTATTCCGACATGCCGATCTCGAAGATCGCCACTACCGGGTAAGCCTTCACCCTCGGCGTCGTGCCGAGCGGCGTGACGTCGCCGTCTGGCGAGATCAGGGAAATGGAATCGCCCAGCGAAAGCCCGAGGTTTTCCGCCATTCGGGTGCCGATCGCGACACCTTCGCTGCTGTCGAAGCCGACGATCGAGCCCTGCTTGATGTTGTTGGCGACCAGCTCGACCTTGGCGAGATCGTCGCCGCGAATGCCCTTCACCAGCGCGCCCGCTGCCGGGGCCGATCTGGCCGCTGGCGAAAATCTGGCCCTCGATCAGCGGCATGGCGAGCTTCACGCCGGGAACCCCGGCAATCCGCTGCGTGACCGCCTCATAGTCGTCGAGCGGCGTGTCCACCGGCTGCATGATCAGGTGGCCGTTGATGCCGAGGATACGGGTAAGGAGTTCGGCCCGGAACCCGTTCATCACCGCCATCACGATAATCAGCGTGGCGACGCCCAGCATGATGCCGATGAAGGAGATCGAAGCGATGACCGAGATCACCGTCTCCTTGCGCTTGGAGCGCAGATAGCGCCAGGCCACCATGCGCTCGAAATACGAGAACGGGCCTGCTCCCTTGGCGCTTTTTACCGCTTCGTTCATCGGGACCGGCCAAGTTTCGCGCTGCCACCGCGCCGATGGCGACGGTTTCGCGCTCGCCGCTGCGGCGGTTCTTGATCTCGACCTCGCCGGCGGCAACGCCGCGCGGGCCGACGATCACCTGCCAGGGCAGGCCGATCAGGTCGGCGGTGGCGAACTTGCCGCCGGCCCGGCTGGTCGGTGTCGTCGTAGAGAACTTCCTTTCCGGCGTCCGTCAAAGCGCATGTAGAGCTCCTCGCAGGCACGGTCGCAATCGGCATCGCCGGCCTTCATGTTGATCAGGGCGATGTCGAACGGCGCAACCGATTCCGGCCAGATGATGCCGTTTTCGTCATGGCTTGCCTCGATGATCGCCGCGATCAGCCGGGTCGGGCCGATGCCGTAGGAGCCCATCGACACGAAGTGCTCCTTGCCGTCCGGCCCCTGGACCTTGGCATTCATCGGCTTCGAATATTTTTCGCCGAAATGGAAGATGTGGCCGACCTCGATGCCGCGCGCCGACAATTTCTTGTCCTCGGGCACCGCGCTCCAGGCGGCTTCGTCGTGCATTTCGTCGGTCGCCGCATAAGGCGTCGTCCAGTCCTTGACGATGCCGGAGATCTCGTCGTCGTTGGCGAAGTCCGTCGCTTCGCCCGGCACCGGAAGCTCGAGATAGTCCTTGTGGCAATAGACCTGGCTCTCGCCGGTATCGGCGAGGATGATGAATTCATGGCTGAGATCGCCGCCGATCGGCCCGGTATCGGCGCGCATCGGGATTGCCTTCAGGCCCATGCGGGTGAAGGTGCGCAGATAGGACACGAACATCCGGTTGTAGGCCGCCTTGGCGCCCTCGAAGTTGAGGTCGAAGCTGTAGGCGTCCTTCATCAGGAACTCGCGGCCGCGCATGACGCCGAAGCGCGGGCGCACCTCGTCGCGGAACTTCCACTGGATGTGATAGAGGTTGAGCGGCAGGTCCTTGTAGGATTTCACGTAGGCGCGGAATATCTCCGTCACCATCTCCTCGTTGGTCGGGCCGTAGAGCATGTCGCGATCCTGCCGGTCCTTGATGCGCAGCATCTCCTTGCCATAGTCGTCATAGCGGCCGCTTTCGCGCCACAGCTCGGCCGACTGGATGGTGGGCATCAGGATTTCCAGCGCGCCGGCCCGGTTCTGTTCCTCGCGGATGATCTGGCAGACCTTGTCCAGCACCCGCTTTCCGAGCGGCAGCATGGTGAAGGATCCCTGCCCCTGCTGGCGGATCATGCCGGCGCGCAGCATCAGCCGGTGCGAGACGATTTCGGCCTCGCGAGGTGTCTCTTTAAGAATAGGCAGGAAATAGCGCGAAAGCCGCATAAGGAATTTCCGTCGAAAGTGGGGATAAAACCGCCGGAATCGGCGGTCTCATGTCAGAACATGAATGCAAGCGCTTCATAGCCATTTCGTGGCGGAATGGAAACCCGATCAAGCGCATTGCGGCTGCGGCCTAAAGTGCGGGCGGCCCCTGCCAAACCATTGTGCATTGCAGCACATGATTGCTTATTTTTGAGCAAAATTCTTCGTGACATTCCGTTTCACGTTAGGCTAATGTGCCCCGATAACTGAGAGGGTAGAGGTAAATCTGCTCTCCTGCGCGGTCAAAGTCTTGGGAGGATGCGATCCTGGCGCGGTCACTCGCAGCCGCCGGATCACCGGAAATCGGATCGGACGCGTTTAACTGCAAGGCCTTGTGCCTTGCATTTTTTTTGTGCAAATCATTGGCTTGCTGAATTTTGTTCAAATGCCGGATGAGCCCGTCAGGCAGGCCATTTCGCAATCAATCTTCGAACGTCGGCACGATCCTTGGAATATCGTCGAAGCTGTAGCCCAGCCCTTTCGTGAGTGCGTAGAAGACTCCGAAAATCAGCAGGGAAACGATCGTCGTGCGGATCACGGTTTTCAGCATGTGCGGTCCGCGCGGCGCGCTCGAAACCGTGCCCAGCGTGACGTCCCTGTCATCGTCCTGGGTCCGCAATCCGAACGGCAGCGTGGCGAACAATACCGTCCACCAGATGATGAAGAAGATCGCGACGATCGACACCCAGCTCATCGGCTAACCCAGATCCCTGCTTTCGGCGAACACAATCAGACCTGTTCCAGCTCGACCAGCGTTCCCAGAAAATCCTTGGGATGCAGGAACAGCACCGGCTTGCCGTGTGCACCGATTTTCGGATTGCCGTCGCCGAGCACGCGCGCGCCGGCTTCCGTCAGTCTGTCGCGCGCGGCGAGAATGTCGTCCACCTCGTAGCAGATATGATGCATGCCGCCGGAAGGGTTTTTGGCCAGAAACGCGGCGATCGGCGAATCAGCGCCAAGCGGTTCGAGCAATTCTATCTTGGTGTTGCCGACGTCGATGAAGACAACCGTGACGCCATGCTCCGGCAGTGCCCGCGGCGCCGTCACCTTCGCCCCCAGCGTGTCGCGATAGACGGCACTGGCAGCGGCGAGGTCCGGCACCGCAATGGCAACATGGTTGAGGCGTCCGAGCATGATGGTTCCAACGAATAGCTAATAGCGAATGGCGAATAGCGAATAGCGAATAGCGAATAGGAACGTTGTCTTTGCAGCGAGAGGCAAACCCTATTCGCTACTCACTATTCGCTACTCGCTCTATCTCGTGACGAATACCGTCACCAGCGGCTTCTTGCCCCAGGCGTCGTTGGCCGCGCCACGCACTGCCCGGCGCACCGCCTCTGAAACGAGGTCCAGGTCTTTTCGGCGCTGGCGCGGGATCGAGTTCCACCGCGCCGATTGCCGCATCGAGCATCAGATCCTCGAGGTCTTCGCCGCGCGCGTCCTCCAGCGCGACACCGATGGCGACCAGGTCGGGATCGCCGGCAAGTTCGTATTTTTCGTCGAGTACGACGTTCACCGCAACATGCCCGGCGAAAGACAGCTTGCGCCGGTCGCGTATGCCGACCGCCTCGTCGCTGCCAACCAGCTTGCCGTCCTTGTAGATGCGGCCGAACGGCACCTGGTCGATGATCTCGGCCGGACCGGGCGCAAGCCTCAGCATGTCGCCGTTGCGCACCTGCGCGACTTCCTTGATGCCCGACATCGCCATCAGCGACCCTTGCGCGACCAGATGTGCCGCCTCGCCATGCACCGGCACGCCGATCCTGGGGCGAACCCATTCATACATGCGCTTCAGTTCGTTGCGGCGCGGGTGTCCCGAGACATGCACCAGCGCGTCGCCGTCCTCGATGATCTTCACGCCTTGGTCGATCAGCCCGTTCTTGATCTCGAGGATCGCCTTCTCGTTGCCGGGAATGGTCCGCGAGGAGAACACCACCGTGTCACCAGGCGCCAGCGCCACGCTTTTCATCTCGTCGCGTGCGAGCTTGGCGAGTGCTGCCCGCGGCTCGCCCTGGCTGCCCGTGCAAATGATCACCAGGTTTTCGCGGGGGATGAAGCCGTAATCCTCTTCGGCGATGAATTCCGGCAACCCATCCATGTATCCGAGCTCTTCCGAAACGCTGATCACGCGCTTCAACGAGCGACCCAGAATGAGCACCTGGCGGCCGGCGTCGCGCGCGGCTTCGGCGATCGAGCGGATGCGCCCGACATTGGAAGAGAAGGTGGTGACGGCGACGCGGCCCTTGGCTTCCTCGATCACCTTGCGCAGGCCCTTGCCGACTTCCTGCTCGGCTGGCGAAATCCCCTTCCCGCATGGCGTTGGTGGAATCGCAGACCAGCGCCAGCACGCCCTTGTCGCCGAGTGCGCGGAAGCGCGCCTCGTCGGTCATCGGGCCGATTTCGGGCGCCGGATCGATCTTCCAGTCGCCGGTATGGACGATGGTGCCGGCCGGCGTGGTGATCGCCAGCGAAACCGGTTCCGGAATCGAATGGGTGACGGCGATCGCCTCTATCCCGAATGGACCGACCGTGAACTTCTCGCCGGCGCGATAGATATTCACCGGAATTTGCGGCGCGCCCTGCTCCGACTGGCGCTTGGCCTCAAGCAGTCCCGCGGTGAACGGCGTCATCCAGCACTGCACCTTGAGGCGCGGCCACAAATCGTGCAGCGCGCCATAGTGGTCCTCATGCGCGTGGGTGATGACGATGCCCTTGAGGCTGCCTAGCTGTTCCTCGATGTAGCGGATGTCCGGCAACACGAGGTCGACGCCCGGAAGTTCCGGTCCCGGGAAGGTCACGCCGACATCGACGATTATCCATTCGCGCTTCGACGCCGGCCCGTAGCCGTAAAGCGCGAAATTCATGCCGATCTCGCCGACGCCGCCCAGCGGCACGAAGACCAGTTCGTAGTTGTCGTTTGCCATTTCCAGCCTTTCAGTCAGCGGATGCTGAGGCGACCGCCCCAAAATGGACATCGCCGGCGGCAATCCTGAATTCGGTGCCTTGCCTGTCCCGGATCACGAAACGGCAGTCACCATCGATCGTTTCGAAGATGCCGCGGACGACCCTGCCATCGAGCTTGACCGCCACTTCGCTGCCCAGCCCGGCCGCCTGGGCCAGCCACCGCCGCCTGATCTCGTCAAGTCCGCGGCCTTCCGCCCAGCGGGCGCTGTTATCCATCCAGGCATCCGACAATGCCAGGAACAGGGTTTCCGCGTCGCAATCCGATCCAAGCGCCCGCAGCGATGTCGCGGGATACGGAACGTCTTCGGGATAACCGACGACATTCACCCCGATGCCGACGGCCACCGCGAAGCGTCCGCCGGACAGCAGCGCCGATTCCAGCAGTATGCCGGAGAGTTTTGCGCCATGCGCCAGAACGTCATTCGGCCATTTCAGCTCGAACCGGTTACGGCCGGCACGGTCGCCGGCGCTATCGACGCCGACCGAGACCTTGGCATTCGGCACCACCGCATTGAGCGCATCGGCGAGTGCGAGGCCGGCGACGAAACCCAGCGTCGCGGCGACCTTCGGGTCGAAACGGTCGACGAGCAGAAGGGTAGCGGCGAGGTTGCCTTCCGGCGTCTGCCAGGGCCGGCCGCGCCGTCCCCTGCCCGCTTCCTGCTTCTTCGAGACGATCCAGAGCCTGCCCGGATCACCCGCGTGGGCACGTTGCAGCGCAACGGCGTTGGTGGAACCGATCGTGTCGAACGCTTCGAGGCGGAAGCCAAGTGTTGCGGCCAATGGCGCCAGCGAAAACGCCATCGCCTCAGAAGAAGGTCTTGGCGGCCGCGGCGGCCATCGAACCGATCGGCCCGCCGATCAGCACATAAAACAGCACGAAGGCGCCTGAAAGCCCGAGCACCACGCGAAGCTCGCCCGCCATGGGCTGGAACGCGCCCTTCGGCTCGTCGAACCACATGATCTTGATGATGCGGAGATAATAGTAAGCGCCCACCACCGAGGCCAGCACGCCGATCACCGCCAGCGTGTAGAGATTGGCGTTGATCGCGGCGAGGAACACGTACCATTTCGCCCAGAAGCCGGCGAGCGGCGGAATGCCTGCCAGCGAGAACATCAGGATGGTAAGGATCGTCGCCATCGCCGGATTGGTCGCCGAAAGGCCTGCCAGTTCGTCGATCTCTTCGACATTCTTGTCGTCGCGGCGCATGGCGAGGATGAAGGCGAAGGTGCCCAGCGTCATCGCCAGATAGATCAGCATGTAGATGGCGACGCCGCGCACGCCGGCTTCGGAATTTGCCGAAAGCCCGACCAGCGCGAAACCGATATGGCCGATCGACGAATAGGCCATCAGCCGCTTGATGTTGGTCTGGCCGATCGCCGCGAAAGCGCCGAGCGCCATCGAGGCGATCGAGATGAAGACGACGATCTGCTGCCAGTCGGCGGCGATCGGCTCGAAAGCGCCCATGGTGACGCGAACGGTCAGCGCCATGGCCGCCATTTTCGGGGCGGCCGCCAGGAAGGCGGTCACCGGCGTTGGAGCGCCTTCATAGACGTCCGGCGTCCACATATGGAACGGTACGGCGGAAATCTTGAAGGCCAGGCCGGCGAGCACGAATACGAGGCCGAATACCAGGCCGAGTTGGCGCTCCGAGCCTGACAGTGCCCCGGCGATCGCCTCGAAGCCGGTGTTGCCGGTGTAGCCGTAGACGAGGCTGATGCCATAGAGCAGCATCCCCGACGACAGTGCGCCCAGCACGAAATATTTCAGGCCGGCTTCGGTCGAGCGCAGGCTGTCGCGGTTGATGGCGGCCAGCACATAGATCGCCAGCGACTGCAATTCGAGGCCGAGATAAAGCGTCAGCATATCGTTGGCAGAGATCATCAGCATCATGCCGAGCGTCGACAGGAGGATGAGCACCGGAAACTCGAACTTGTCGAATTTCTCCTGCTTGGCGAAGGAGAGCGACATGATCAGCGTCACCGCCGAACCGATCAGCGCCAGCAATTTCATGAAGCGCGAGAACGGATCGCTGATGAAAGCCTTTGCGAAAGCCTCTCCATCCGCCGGGTAGAAGAGAATCCAGGCCGCGGCCGCAAGCAGCATCGCAGCAGCCAGGACGCTTACCGCGGCGTTCGCACGCTCGCCCGAATAGACGCCGATCATCAAAAGCACCATCGCACCGACCGCGATGATCAGTTCCGGTGTCGCCAGCGAAAGGCTCGTCGAGAGATCCATGGTTCGGCCTTGTCAGTTCGCCGCCGCGGTCTGCGCGGCGCCGAGCGATACGGTGATGTTGTTGACCAGCGACTTGACCGATTCCGATGTCGCATCGAACACCGGAGCCGGATAGACGCCGAAGAAGATGACCAATATGGCCAGGGGGTATATGATCGCCCTCTCCCGCGCCGACAGGTCGAGCAGGCCCTTCAGGCTTTCCTTGGTCAGTGCGCCGAAGATCACCTTGCGGTAGAGCCAGAGCGCGTAGGCCGCCGAGAGCACGACGCCGGTGGCGGCGAACAGCGCGACCCAGGTGTTGACTTTGAAGATGCCGAGCAACGTCAGGAATTCGCCGATGAATCCGCTGGTGCCGGGCAAGCCGACATTGGCCATGGTGAAGATCATGAACACAACCGCGTATTTCGGCATGTTGTTGACCAGGCCGCCATAGGCGGCGATCTCGCGGGTATGCATGCGGTCATAGACGACGCCGACGCAAAGGAACAACGCGCCGGAGACGAGACCGTGCGACAGCATCTGGAAGATCGAACCCTGGATGCCTTCCTGATTCATGGCGAAGATGCCCATGGTCACGTAGCCCATGTGGGCGACCGACGAATAGGCGATCAGCTTCTTCATGTCCTCCTGCATCAGCGCGACCAGCGAGGTGTAGATGATGGCGACGATCGAGAGCACGAAGATCAAGGGAGCGAAGTCCAACGAAGCTATCGGGAACATCGGCAGCGAGAAGCGCAGGAAGCCGTAGCCGCCCATCTTCAGGAGGATCGCCGCCAGGATGACCGAGCCCGCCGTCGGCGCCTCGACGTGCGCGTCCGGCAGCCAGGTGTGCACCGGCCACATCGGCATCTTCACGGCAAAGGAGGCGAAGAAGGCGAGCCACAGCCATGTCTGCATGTTGGCCGGGAAGTTGTGCGTCAAAAGCGTCGGGATATCGGTGGTGCCGGCCTGCCAGAACATCGCCATGACGGCGAGCAGCATCAGCACCGAGCCAAGCAGTGTGTAGAGGAAGAACTTGAAGCTGGCATAGACGCGCCGCTTGCCGCCCCAGACGCCGATGATGATGAACATCGGGATCAGGCCGGCTTCGAAGAAGACGTAGAACAAGCACGATGTCCAGCGCGCAGAACACGCCGATCATCAGCGTTTCCAGAAGCAGGAACGCGATCATGTATTCCTTGACGCGCTTGTCCACCAATTCCCAGCTGGCCAGGATGCAGAGCGGCATCAGGAAGGTCGTCAGGATGACGAACAGCATGGAGATGCCGTCGACACCCATGTGGTAGGAGATGCCGCTGTCCAGCCATTCGGTCTTCTCGACGAACTGGAAGCCGGGGTCGGCGTTGTCGAAGCCGGTCCAGATGAAGATCGACAGCACGAAGGTGACGATCGTCGTCCACAATGCGATCATGCGGATGTTGCGGCGCGCGCTGTCGCCGTCGTCCCGCACCAAAAGGATCAGCAGGACGCCGACAAGCGGCAGGAACGTGACCGTGGAGAGAATGGGCCAGTCGGTCATGATCTAGAACGAGCTCCCGAGCATCATCCAGGTGACCAGCGCCGCGACCCCGATCAGCATTGCAAAGGCGTAGTGGTAGAGGTAGCCGCTCTGCAGCCTGACGACATTGCGGGTGACATCGATGACACGCGCCGAAACGCCGTCCGGCCCGAAACCGTCGATGAACCAGCCGTCGCCTTTCTTCCACAGGAAGGTAGCCGAGCCGCTTGGCCGGATTGACGAACAGGAAGTCGAAGAGTTCGTCGAAATACCACTTGTTGAGCAGGAAGGCGTAGAGGCCGCGATGCTGGGCCGCCAGCTGCTTCGGCGTTTCCGGCGAGCGGATGTAGAACTGGTACGCGACGAAAAAGCCGGCCAGCATGGCGACGAACGGCGCCAGCTTCACCCAGAACGGCACTTCGTGGAAATCATGCAGGATGTGGTTGTCCGGCAGCGTGAACAGCGAGGTGCGCCAAAACTCCTCGTAACCTTCGCCGATGAATGCCCCGTGGAAGATGAGGCCGGCAAACAGCGCGCCGGCCGCCAGGATGACCAGCGGCACCAGCATCACCGGTGGCGATTCATGCACGTGGTGCATGACCTCGTGGCTGGCGCGCGGTTGGCCGTGGAAGGTCATGAAGATCAGCCGCCACGAATAGAAGCTGGTGAAGCAGGCCGCGATCGTCAGAAGGATGAAGGCGAAGCCGGCCATCGGGCTGTGGGCGATGAAGGACGATTCGATGATGGCGTCCTTGGAGAAGAAGCCGGCGGTGCCGATGACGGTGAACGGTATGCCGACGCCGGTCAGCGCCAGCGTGCCGATGATCATCATCCAGTAAGTGTAGGGGATGAGTTTCCTGAGGCCGCCCATGTTGCGCATGTCCTGCTCGTCCGAGACCGCGTGGATGACCGAGCCGGAGCCGAGGAACAGCAGCGCCTTGAAGAAGGCGTGCGTGAACAGATGGAAGATCGCCGCCGAATAGAAACCGAGGCCGAGCGCCACGAACATGTAGCCGAGCTGCGAGCAGGTCGAATAGGCGATGACGCGCTTGATGTCGTTCTGCACCAGGCCGACGGTCGCCGCGAAGAAGGCGGTGAAGGCGCCGATGAAGGTCACCACGATGAGTGCGGTGTGCGACAGTTCGAACAGCGGCGACAGGCGGGCCAGCATGAAGACGCCGGCGGTCACCATGGTGGCGGCATGGATCAGCGCCGACACCGGCGTCGGGCCTTCCATGGCGTCCGGCAGCCAGGTGTGCAGCGGCACCTGCGCCGACTTGCCCATGGCGCCCATGAACAAGAGCAGGCAGACGACGGTGAGCGCCGCCTGCTTGTCGAGCGCATAGCCAAGGAAATTGAGCACCGTCTCGCCATGTTCCGCCGCGCGGCTGCACCTGCCTCGGCGCCGTGCGCAGCCGCCGGCACGAACGATGCCGCATTGGCGAAGATGGTGTCGAGATTGACGGAGCCGAACAGCACGAACATGCCGAAAATGCCGAGCGCGAAGCCGAAATCGCCGACGCGGTTGACGACGAAGGCCTTGATCGCGGCGGCATTGGCCGACGGTTTCTTGTACCAGAAGCCGATCAGCAGATAGGAGGCGAGGCCGACGCCCTCCCAGCCGAAGAACATCTGCACGAGGTTGCCCGATGTCACCAGCATCAGCATGGCGAAGGTGAACAGCGACAGGTAGGCGAAGAAGCGCGGCCGGTCGGGGTCGTGATGCATGTAGCCGATCGAATAGATGTGAACCAGGGACGAGACGGTGTTGACCACCACCAGCATGACCACGGTCAGCGTATCGATCCTCAGCGCCCAATCGGCCTCGAGCGAACCCGACTGGATGAAGCGCAGAACCGGCACAGTGAAAGTTTCAGTCTCGGAGAAGCCCACCGAGAAGAAAGCCACCCACGACAGCACCGCCGACACCACCAGGAAGCCCGAGGTGATGTATTCGGACGCCTTGGCGCCGATCGAGCCGCCGAGCAGGCCGGCGATCAGGAAGCCGAGAAGCGGAAGGAAGACGATCGCGTGATACATGGTGGTCCCGTCAACCCTTCATCATGTTGACGTCTTCGACCGCGATCGAGCCGCGGTTGCGGAAGAAGACGACGAGAATGGCAAGACCGATCGCCGCTTCGGCTGCCGCTACCGTCAGCACGAACAGCGCGAAGACCTGGCCGACCAGATCGCCGAGCGCGGCCGAAAACGCCACGAAATTGATGTTCACCGCGAGCAGGATCAGTTCGATCGACATCAGGATGATGATGATGTTCTTGCGATTCAGGAAAATGCCGAACACGCCGAGCGTGAACAGGATCGCCGAGAGCGTCAGATAATGCGCGATGCCGACGGTCATCTCAGATGCCCTTCCCTGTCTCGACCTTCTTGATTTCGATCGCGGTGGCCGGCGTGCGCGCCACCTGCGCCGGGATCGACTGCCGCTTGATGCCTTCCTTGTGGCGCAGCGTCAGCACGATGGCGCCGATCATGGCGACCAGCAGCACCAGCCCGGCGATCTGGAAAAAGAAGATGTAGTCCGTGTAAAGGATGTCGCCGAGGGCTGCCGTATTGTGCCTGGTCGCGATGTCCGGGATCGGCTTGGCGATGCTGCCGGCCAACTGAGGCGCAAAGGTGTAGCCGCCGGTCACCACGATCAGCTCCGCCGCGAGAATCAGGCCGATCAGGGCGCCGATCGGCGCATATTGGAGCGCGCCGCTCTTCAATTCGGCGAAATCGACATCGAGCATCATCACGACGAAAAGGAAGAGCACGGCGACGGCGCCGACATAGACGACGAGCAGGATCATCGCCAGGAACTCGGCGCCGGTCAGGAGGAACAGGCCGGCGGCATTGAAGAAGGTGAGGATCAGGTAAAGAACCGAATGCACGGGATTGCGTGCGGAGATGACCATGAAGGCCGCTCCGATCGCGATGAAGGCGAAGAGGTAGAAAAACGCCGCCTCTAGTCCGTTCAGCATGGGTGTCCCCGGTTTCCTGCTTCGAGTTCGCCCGCTTCCGGTTGCGAAATCGCGTGTTCCTTAGACGAGCCTTTGCAGCGCGTCCATGCGTCTTTCCGTTCCCTTCTCCTCCGTTCACGGGGAGAAGGTGGCCCGCCCTTCGATAAACTCGGGGGCCTGATCAGGGGCAGCGCCAATTTTGCGACATTCGCGTCGCCCCTCATCTGCCTGCCGGCATCTTCTCCCCGTTCACGGGGAGAAGAAATTCATCACCGATACGGCGCATCCAGCGCGATGTTGCGCGCGATTTCGCGCTCCCACCGGTCGCCGTTCGCCAGCAGTTTGTCCTTGTCGTAATAAAGTTCCTCGCGCGTCTCCGTCGCGAACTCGAAATTCGGCCCCTCGACGATGGCGTCGACCGGGCAGGCCTCCTGGCAGAAGCCGCAATAGATGCACTTCACCATGTCGATGTCGTAGCGGATGGTGCGGCGGGTGCCGTCGTTGCGGCGCGGACCGGCCTCGATGGTGATCGCCTGCGCCGGGCAGATCGCCTCGCAGAGCTTGCAGGCGATGCAGCGTTCCTCGCCGTTGGGATAGCGGCGCAGCGCATGTTCGCCACGGAAACGCGGCGAGATCGGGCCCTTCTCGTGCGGATAGTTCAGCGTCGCCTTGGGCGCGAAGAACTGCCGCATCGACAGAAAGAACGCGCCGACGAAATCTTGCAAAAGCAGCGACTTGGCGGCTTGGGCTAGCGCTGACATTTTCTATTCTCCAGCAAAGAGCGGGCCGACGAACCAGCCCACGAGCGGCATCAGCACGAACTGGCTGAGGCCGGTTATGTTGAGCACGCGCTTGGTCTCGGGCAGATCGACGCGGCTTGCAAGCAGGCGCAGCAGCGCGAAATCCGCCGCCGCGATCACCAGACCCACCAGTGCGCCAATCATCGAAGCAGACATCACGCCATTCCCGTAAGCTTGAGGACGGCTGCGGTAATCACCACCATCGCCAGCGACAGCGGCAGGAACACTTTCCAGCCAAGGCGCATCAACTGATCGTAGCGGAAGCGCGGCACGAAGGCCTTCACCATGGCGAACATGAAGAATACGGCGCAGACTTTGAGCACGAACCAGATGACGCCCGGCACCCAGGTGAACGGCGCGAAATCGAAGGGCGGCAGCCAGCCGCCGAGGAACAGGATCGTCGTCAGCGCGCACATCAAAACGATCGCGACATATTCGCCGAGGAAGAACAGCAGGAACGGCGTCGACGAATATTCGATCATGTGGCCGGCGACGAGTTCCGACTCGGCCTCGACCAGGTCGAAAGGCGGGCGATTCGTCTCGGCCAGTGCCGAGATGAAGAACACGATGAACATCGGGAACAGCGCCAGCCAGTGCCAGTCCAGGAACGTGTTGGGCAGGCCGAGCCGCGTGCCGATGCCGTCCGCCTGCGACATCACGATGTCGGTGAGGTTGAGCGAGCCGACAGCCAGAAGCACGGTGATGATGACGAAGCCGATCGAGACTTCGTAGGAGACCATCTGCGCGGCCGAACGCAGCGCGCCGAGGAACGGATATTTCGAGTTCGACGCCCAGCCGCCCATGATGACGCCGTAGACTTCCAGCGACGAGATGGCGAAAACGTAGAGGATGCCGACATTGACGTTGGCGATCGCCCAGCCGTCGGCGACCGGAATGACTGCCCAGGCGGCAAGCGCCAACACCGCCGAAACCAGCGGGGCGAGAAGGAAAACGCCCTTGTTGGCGCCGGACGGGATAACCGGCTCCTTGAACACGAACTTCAAGAGATCGGCGAAGGCCTGCAAGAGGCCCCACGGGCCGACGACGTTCGGTCCGCGCCGCAACTGCACAGCCGCCCAGATCTTGCGGTCGGCATAGAGAATGTAGGCGACGAAGATCAGGAGGACGACGATCAGCACGACCGACTTCAACAGGATAATCAGTGCCGGCAGCACGTAGAAGGAGAAAAATGTGTCTTCCATGCCCCGCCCTTACTCGGCTGCCTGTTTGAAGCCGCCCTTCGCCAGGGCCAACATTCGGCCATGACGGCGGAGGCCCGCGCGATCGGGTTCGTCAGATAGAAGTCTTTGACCGGTGAGGCAAATGCCGCCTTGCCGAGCCGCCCGCCAAGCCTGGCTGCCGCCGATATCGCCCCCGTATCGGCCGGTGCGACCGCGTCGATCGCCGCCAGATGCGGGAATTCGGCATACAGCCTTGCGCGCAACTGCGCCAGCGAATCGAACGGCAGCTTCTTGCCCAGCACCTCGGACAGAGCGCGCAGGATCGCCCAGTCTTCCTTGGCCTCGCCCGGTGCGAAGCCGGCGCGGTTGGTCTGCTGCACGCGGCCTTCGGTGTTGACGTAAGTGCCTGATTTTTCGGTGTAGGCGGCACCCGGCAACACCACGTCGGCGCGGTGGGCGCCGGCGTCGCCATGGCTGCCGATATAAACGACGAACGCTTCACCCACCTTGTTCAGGTCGAGCTCATCGGCGCCGAGCAGGAACAGCACATCGGATGATCCGAGCATCTCGGCGACATCCTTGCCGCCCTTGCCCGGCACAAAGCCGACATCGAGGCCGCCGACACGCGCGGCGGCGGTGTGCAGTACGGCAAAACCGTTCCATTCCGGCGTCACCGCATCGACAGCACCGGCGAGCTTTGCCGCAAGGCCCAGCACGCCCTTGCCGTCGGTGCGGGCCAACGCCCCCTGCCCGACGATGATCAACGGACGCGAAGCGTTCTTCAGCACCTGGAAGAATTTGCCGCTGCCTTCCGCCAGTTCCTTCAGGGTGTCCGGACCGGCTCCGAGCTGTTCGTAGTCGTAGCGCAGGTCGCCGACATCGCCGATCACGCCGACCGGCAGATTGCCCATGCGCCAACGCTTGCGGATGCGGGCATTGAGCACCGAAGCCTCGAAGCGCGGATTGGCGCCGATGATCAGCACCGCGTCGGCCTGCTCGATGCCCTCGATGGTCGGATTGAAGATATAGCTGGCGCGGCCGAGCGACGGGTCGAGTGCCGCACCGTCCTGCCGGCAGTCGACGTTCGGCGAGCCGAGCGACAGCATCAGCAGCTTCAGCGCATACATCTCCTCGACAGTCGCCAGATCGCCGGCAATGGCGCCGATCTTTTCACCGCTTGCCTTGTCTACGGCGTTCCTGATCGCCGCGAAGGCTTCCGGCCAGCTTGCCGGCTTGAGCTTGCCCCCGAACGTACATAAGGCCGGTCGAGGCGCTGGGTGCGCAAGCCGTCCCAGATAAAGCGGGTCTTGTCGGAGATCCACTCCTCGTTCACCTCTTCATTGATGCGCGGCATGATGCGCATCACCTCGCGGCCGCGGCTATCGACGCGGATCGCCGAGCCGACCGCGTCCATCACGTCGATCAATTGGTTCTTGGCCAGCTCCCATGGCCGCGCCTGGAAGGCGTATGGCTTCGAGGTCAGCGCGCCAACCGGGCATAGGTCGATAACGTTGCCCTGCAGTTCCGAGGTCATTGCCTGTTCGAGATAGGTAGTGATTTCGGCGTCCTCGCCGCGGCCGATCAGGCCGAGTTCGGAAATGCGGCGACTTCGGTGGTGAAGCGGACGCACCGCGTGCAATGGATGCAGCGGTTCATGATCGTCTTCACCAGCGGGCCGATATACTTGTCTTCAACCGCTCGCTTGTTCTCGTGATATCGCGAGGCGTCGACGCCGAAGGCCATCGCCTGGTCCTGCAGGTCGCATTCGCCGCCCTGGTCGCAGATCGGGCAATCCAGCGGATGGTTGATCAGCAGGAACTCCATCATCTACGCCCTCCGCGGGCCTTCTTCACCATCGGCGTGTTGGTGAAGATTTCCGGCGCCTCGCCGTTGGGGCACCCGGGACGCAGGTCGCGCACGCCCATGGCGCAGGAGGCCGCCGGCTTCGGCGGGCTCCGCCCTTCACCTCGACCAGGCACATGCGGCAATCGCCGGTGATCGACAGCCGCTCGTGGAAGCAAAAACGCGGCACCTCGGCGCCCGCCTCTTCCGCCGCCTGCAGCAGCGTGTAGTGGTCGGGTACCTCGATCTCTTTGCCGTCGACCTTGAGTTTCGCCATCACTTGCCCCCGGCGGGTTTCGCCGCTTCGTATGCCTGCATGAGATCGCTGACCTTGATGCCGTCGATCGTCATGCCCGTGTAGATTGCTTTCTCGATCTTCACGTTACTCATGTTCACGTTGGAAAAGAGCGCTCCGGAAACGTTTGCGTCCACCACCCGCGCATTGCTGAGCAACACTTTTTCAAAGGCTGCCGCCGACAGATTGGTGTTGTGGAAATGCGAGTTCGACAGATTGA
>CAVXQC010000003.1:0-47934 GCA_963763895.1 uncultured Alphaproteobacteria bacterium
GTGGGCCCGGAGGGACTCGAACCCCCAACCAAGCGGTTATGAGCCGCCGGCTCTAACCATTGAGCTACAGGCCCCACGACGGCTGATTAGTTTCTTTTTTCGCCCCGCACAAGACAGCGCGCCGCAATCGCCACATAATGTCGCCGTAACGACGGCGCCGTAGGGTCGTCCGAAACGGAGAATGACATGAGACGAAATTTCCTGCCTTTGACGCTGGCGCTGGCGCTGGCCACCCCGGCTGTCGCCAGCTGCTGCGGACCAGCCGCCGCCACGCATCATGGTGATCGGCGAAGGCGAGAGCACGATCGCTCCCGACATGGCCCTGCTGTCGCTGAGCGTCATGCGTGAGGCGGCCACCGCGCGCGAGGCATTAACGGCCAACAACGACGCCATGGCTGCGGTCATCTCGGCGATGAAAGCGGCCGGCATCGAGGAACGCGAACTGCAGACAGCCGGCGTCCAGATCGCGCCACGCTACGACTATACGCCGAAGCCCGACGGCAGCCAGGATGCGAAGCTGGTCGCCTATCAGGTCACCAACACGCTTTCGGTGCGGGTACGCGATTTGGCCAAGACGGGCGAGATCCTGGACAAGGCCGTCAGCCTGGGCGTCAACCAGGGCGGCGGCATCTCCTTCACCAACGACGATCCGACGAAGGTGATGGCCGACGCCCGCAAGAAGGCCGTCGCGGACGCAGTCGCCAGGGCGACGACGCTCACCGAGGCCGCCGGCGTCAAGCTCGGCAAGATCCTGGAAATTTCGGAAACGTCCTATGCCCAGCCGCCGATACCGATGCTGCAGAAATACGCCGCCGGCGCTGCCGCCGATTCGGTTCCGGTCCAGGCCGGCGAAAACGCCTACAGGGTCCAGGTCAACGTCACCTTCGAATTGAACTGAGGAACCATTGAGCAAACAAAAAGGCCGGGGATACGCTCCGGCCTTTTTTTTCAGGCAGTGAACGGTTCGGACATGAGCGCGAAAGTTGCCGGTGTTCAGCAACGAGTCTGCCATAGACGAAGAACTGAGCGGGGGGGATCTAACGAAACCCACCCCGCTTCGAAATCAGCCGATGACCGGGCAGCGCGGCGCGCGGGCAAAGGTCACCACGGCGCGGTCGCCGTGCGAGCGGCCGACGACGGTAATCGTCCGGCGGCTGACGTCTGCGATGCGTGCGCGGCGAACACCCATGCGCTCGGCCTTGTCCAGCGCGCGGCCTGGCGTGCAGCGACGGCTCCAGTCGCGGTAATCCCGGCGGTCGCGATGAAAGCGGCGATCCTCGCGATACTGGACGCGGCTGTCATCGCGGAAATAGATGCCGCGTATCGCCGCGGCCGCCGAAATTCAGGTAGACGCCGCTTTCCTGCGCGGTCGCCGGAACTGCGGTGATGGCGGTGATGCCGATGAGGGCGGAAACAGCAGCGGCTTTGAACTTGTTGAACATTGGTTTCTCCACATGAACGTTGGTTTGTCGATCCTTCTCGCCGAAGCGATGCGTGGAGAATGCACCTGCCAAGCTGAACCATGCGCGAACCGCGCGTTCATTCTGCATTCATTTGCCAACAGCTTGATTCGTGCTCATTTTTCCTTCGCCCGATAAGCAATCGGCGTGTGCCCGGAACGCCGCAACAACGGTTAAATACCGTCGCGACGCCAGATTTTGGATAAGACTGGTGAAGAAGGCGGCCGGCCCCGAAACCGACCGCGATGGCGACACGCGTCGTGGATCAGGCCGTTGGCTACGCGCTACAGCTCGTCGTCAACCATGTGGTCGAAATAGGCTTCTGGCGACGCTAGGTCGCTTTCCGATGCCGTCACGCGGCCGCGCACCGAAATACCGGCGTCGTGAACGGTGTCGGCGCTCCCGGAAACGAGCGGATGCCACCAGTAGAGGTCCTTGCCCTCGGCGACGAGGCGGTAGGCACAGGTTCCCGGCAGCCAGCTGATGGTGCGCACGTTCTCCGGCGTCAGCTTCACGCAGTCCGCCACTTTGGCAAGCCGATGCTTGTAGTCGTTGCACCGGCAGGCGCCGGCGTCGAACAGCCGGCAGCCGACCGTCGTCCAGTAGATTTCGCCGGTGTCCTCGTCCTCGAGCTTGGCCATGCAGCATTTGCCGCAGCCGTCGCAGAGCGATTCCCATTCGGGCCGGCTCATCTCCTCCAACGGTTTTGTTTTCCAGAAAGGCGCTTCCATCTCGGTGCATGTGAGCCCGTGCAGCGGCCGGGTCAAGCCCTTGCAGAATCCGGGGCGGACCGTTTCGCCACGTTGACGCCACCATGCGGACGGCCAATCGCCCGGCAAATACCCGATTGCCGGCCTTAGGGGAACAAAATGGGGTGTTGGGTGTTTGGCGAAGCGAGGGACGGAATGACAGGAGAGTTTTCAATGAAACGCCAATCCAGGATTCTGGCGAGCACCGCTTTGGGCCTGCTGATCACTTCGGCGCCGCTTGCGGCATTCGCATTTGGAAATGCTCCGGTATCCGCGCCAGAAACCGCTGCGGCGAAACCCTTTATCCTGGCCCAGACCGAAGGCGGAGAAACCGAAGAAGAACTGCTGAAGAAGAAACAGCAGCAACAGGAGGCACCTGCGGAGGAAGCACCGCCCGCAGCCGAGGAACCGGCGCCAGAGCCCGAGGCGGCGCCGCAGCCGGAACCCGAACCGGCCCCGGAGCCGGAACCCAGCCTGAACCTGAGGCCGCCCCTCAACCTGAACCGGCGCCTGAGCCAGAGGCTCCGGCGGAGCCCGCTCCAGCACCGAAGCCGAGCCCGCGCCTGAACCGGCGCCACAAGCAGAACCGGCTCCAGAACAGCCTGCCGAACAACCCGCCCCCGAGCCGCAGCCACAACCGGAGGCACCCGCGGAGCAACCGGCCTGAAGAGGCACCGGCACCTGAAGCGCCAGCCGAAGCAGCCAGAGGCTGAACCCGCGCCAGCCCCCGAAATCCCGGCGCAACCGGCCCCTGCTCCTGAAGCTCCCGCGACGGAGGCCCCGGCAACGCCTGCTCCCGAGGCTCCGGCCGAACAGCCGTCGACCGAACCGGCGCCTGCCCGAGCCGGCACCCTCGGGCGAACAGCCCGCGCCCAACCTGGCGCCGAACCCGCTCAGCCGGGCGCGAGCCGGCTCAGCCCTCGGGCGAAGCCCCCGCTACCCCGGCTCCCGAAGGCCAGGCGCCTGTGCTCGACAGCCAGAAACAAGCTCCGAGCGGTCGACGGCCAGCAGCCGGCGCAGCAGGGTACGGAACCAGCCCGGCCTGCCCACGGAGCGCCGAACCGGCACAGCCGGCGCAACCTGCGCAACCGGTCCAACCCGGCGCCGAGCAGCCGGCGCAACCCGCCCAGCCGGCGCAGCCGACAGAACCGGTGGCGCCGCCAACCGATGACAGCGCTGCCCAGCAGGAAGCCGTGCCGGTGGAAATCCAGCCGGTGATCGCGGAGGAAGGCACGCGCATCGAGGTGAAGCCTGAAGAAATCGTGCGCGAACGGCCTCAGGCTGCCGCAAGTTGTCCGCGAAGTCGGCGACCGCACGATTGTCCAGATCAACAATCAGATCATCGTGCAGAGCAACGACCGACCGCGTCTCACCCGCGGCGCCAGCGAAGTCTACTACGAGGAGCTGCCGCGCGGCAGGACCCGCGAGGTCATCGTGCGGGAAGACGGTACCCGCGTCGTGACCATCCGCGACCGCTACGGCGACGTCATCCGCCGCTCGCGCATCGCGCCGGACGACCGCGAATACGTGCTCGTCTATGTCGACGAGGCCAACTACGACCGCGTCGGCGAATGGCGCGATCCGGGCCTCGACCTGCCGCCGATGCAACTGACGATCCCGGTCGAGGAATACATCCTCGATTCCGAGCGTGTCGAGGATGAGGAGGACTATTACACGTTCCTTGATCAGCCGCCGGTCGAGCGCGTGGAGCGCCTTTACTCGATCGACGAGGTGAAGCGTTCGGCCCGCATCCGCGACAAGGTGCGTCGCATCGATCTCGACACCATCAACTTCGAGTTCGGTTCGGCCGAAATCGCGGAAAGCGAGATCGCCAAGCTCGAAGGCGTCGCCAAGGCAATGGAACGCCTGCTCAAGGAAAACCCGGCCGAGACCTTCCTGATCGAAGGCCATACCGACGCGGTCGGCTCGGCCGAAGCCAATCTGGCGCTGTCCGACCAGCGGGCGGAAGCCGTCGCCGAGGCGCTCACCAACGTGTTCGGCATCCAGCCGGAAAACCTGGCGCCGCAAGGTTATGGCGAGCAGTACCTGAAGGTGAAGACCGAAGAGCGCGAGCGCGAAAACCGCCGCGTGGCGATCCGCCGGATCACCCCGTTGGTCGCTCCGGTGGCAAGCGCCAAATGATCTGATTGCATTCCCTCGCCGGATCTGCCGGCGGGGGAAGAGTTCCCTGCCCCGTCCCTTACCGGGACGATGGCGAAAAGTCCGGCCGATCCTCCATCCGGCTGGGCTTTTTCATTTGCTGTTGCAAAAACCTGGCAATGGCTGGCCGGGGAGCGGCAAGAAGGCTGCCGACACCAAATTCGGCTCTGAGCCGGCCAGCGCGATATCGGTGGACGAACGGCCGATCATAGCCGGGTCTGTTTGACATCACAGCACACCGCCCATACTCCTTTCAGGTGCAACCCACCCGTGCGCTTGGAAAAGAGGTACCTATGACCGCTGTTCCCTCTGACGCTGCCGGTAAGGCTACGGTTGAACCGAGCCTCCATCGTGTAATGGGCCCCTGGCTGCTACTCCTCTTCATCGTCGGTGACATCCTTGGCACGGGCATCTACGCGTTGACCGGTCAGGTCGCCAAGCAGGTCGGCGGCGTCGTCTGGCTGCCGTTCCTTGTGGCCTTCGTCGTCGCCGTCATCACCGCTTTCAGCTATCTCGAACTGGTGACCAAATATCCCAAGGCCGCGGGCGCCGCGCTTTACACCCACAAGGCCTTCGGCATCCATTTCATCACCTTCATCGTCGCCTTCGCCGTCATGTGCTCGGGCATCACCTCGGCTTCCACCGCTTCACGCGCTTTCTCGGTCAATCTGTCCAGCGCCTTCGGCCTCGGCTTCGAAAGCGGTGGAACCGGCATCATCCTGCTTGGGATCGCCTTCATGGCCCTGGTTGCGGCTGTCAATTTCCGCGGCGTCGGCGAAAGCGTGAAGGCCAACGTGGTTCTGACATGCGTCGAGTTGACCGGCCTCCTGATCGTCATTTTCATTGGACTTTGGGCGATCGGCGCCGGGCAAGGCGATGTCTCGCGCATCACGCAGTTCCAGACACCCGAGGGTGTCAGCGCCTTCTGGCCGGTCATTGCCGCGACGACGCTTGCCTTCTTCGCCATGGTCGGCTTCGAGGATTCGGTCAACATGGCCGAGGAGACGCAGAACCCCAGCCACATCTTCCCGAAAATCCTGTTGGCTGGCCTGCTGATCACCGGCTTGATTTATGTGCTCGTGTCTATTTCGGCGATAACGCTGGTGTCGCCGGAAGAACTCGGCGAAGGCGAGGCGCCGTTGCTGAAGGTCGTGCAGGCCGGCGCGCCTAATTTCCCGATCGGTATCTTCGCCTTCATCACCATGTTCGCCGTCGCCAACAGCGCGCTGATCAACATGCTGATGGCGAGCCGGCTGGTTTACGGTATGAGCCGCGAGCGTGTTTTGCCGGCGGTGTTGGGCAAGGTGCATCCGACGCGCCGGACGCCCTACATCGCGATTGGCTTCACCACCTTGCTTGCCTTCGGTCTGATCACCTTCGTCGGCGGCGTGCCGCAACTCGGCGGCACCACGGCGCTGCTTTTGTTATGCGTGTTCACCGTGGTCAACGTCGCCGTGCTTGTATTGCGCAAGGACAAGGTCGATCACGAGCATTTCACCGCGCCGACCATCCTGCCGGTGATCGGCGCGATCGCATGCGGCTTCCTGACCGGCCCGTGGACCGGCCGCAACCCGGAGCAATACTCGATCGCCGGAGTGCTGCTGGCCATCGGCGTCGTGCTTTGGGTGGTAACAGTGCTCATCAACCGCGCCACCGGCCAACTGCCCGCCGAACCGCAGATGGAAGACATCGGCGGCGGCGGGCCGGTGAACTGAGGATCGTTGCACCTTCTCTCTCCCGATCCTATTGAAGGAATTGGGAGAGAGCGATGAGGCGGGTGACCGGAACGACCCCTTTGATCGCGCTCGACGCGGTCGCGATCGACACCGAAACAACCGGGCTAGACACCGCCAGGGCGCGCATCGTGCAGATCGGCGGCATTGGCATTGCCGCCGGCCGTCTGGTTCCTGACCCGACGCTGGAGACCCTCGTTGCCCCGGACGTGGCGATACCCTCCGCTTCCTCCGATATCCACGGAGTCACCGATGCGATGGTCCGGGACGCGCCGGACTTCGCTACGGCATGGGCCGAGCTCCTTGCCTTCGCGCATGGGCGGATTCTGATCGGCCATTCGATCGGCTTCGATCTCGCCGTCCTCGAGAGAGAAGTCCGCCGCGCCGGCTTGGCCTGGAAGAAACCACGCAGCTCTGTGTGTCCGTCTGCTGGCCGCAGCCGCCGAGCCCAACCTGCCCGACTACTCGCTGGAAACACTGGCCGACTGGCTCGACATTTCCATCGCCGGCCGTCATTCTGCTCTTGGCGACGCGACCGCGGCGGCGAACATATTCCTGGCGCTGTTGTCCAAGCTCCACGACCGCAACATCCGTACGCTCGCCGAGGCCGAGCGCGCCTGCCTCAGCCAGACCACCGAACTCGACAGCGCGCATCGCGCCGGATGGATCGATCCGGTCTCGACCCCGACCGCGCCGGCCTACCAATCGGTCGATCCCTACGCCTATCGCCATCGGGTGGGCGAACTCATGAGCCACCCGCCGATCGTCGTCCGTTCGTCCGCGGTCGCCAGGGAGGTAGTCAGCCTTGATGGTCGAGAGGAAAATAAGCTCGGTGTTTGTGTCCGACAGTGGCAAGGCGGAGCGCCCGGTCGACGCCTACGGCATCGTCACCGAACGCGACATGATGCGCCGGATAGCGATCGACGGGGAGCATGCGCTCGATCTGCGGATCGGCGAGATGGCGCCACGCCCACTGGTAAGCATCCGCGCCCAGGCCTTCGCCTATCGGGCCATCGGCCGCATGAACCGCCTGGAAATTCGACATCTGGCGGTTCGCGACGAAAGGGCAAGCTTGTCGGTATCGTGTCGGCGCGCGACCTGCTGAGGCTTCGCGGCAGCGCCGCGATCAACCTTGACGACGCCATCGAAGCGTCCGGATCGGTGGCCGAAATGGCTGCCGCCTGGGCAACGCTTCCGACAGTGACGGATGCGCCTCATCGCCGAGGGCGTGGACGCGCATGTTATCTGCGAAATCATCAGCGAGGAATTGCGCGCCATGACCCGCCGCGCCGCCATTCTCGCCGAAGCGGCGATGCAGGAGGAAGGGCACGGCCCGCCGCCCTGCCCCTACGCGCTGCTGGTGCTGGGCTCGGGCGGTCGCGGCGAGAGCCTGCTTGCAGCCGACCAGGACAACTCGATTGTCTTTGCTGAAGGCGACCCGGGCGGGCCGAACGACCGCTGGTTCGCGATGCTCGGCGCCAGGATAGCCGACATGCTGGATGCGAGCGGCATTCCCTATTGCAAGGGCGGCGTCATGGCGAAAAACGCCGAATTCCGCGGATCGACCGCTCTCTGGAAATCGCGGGTCGACGAGTGGATCCGACGCTCCCGGCCGGAGGACCTGCTGAACGTCGACATCTTTTTCGATCTTCGTCCGGTCTATGGCGATCTGGCCATGGGTACGGAACTCTTCGACTACGCCCATGAGCGCGGCCAGCAGAGCGCCGGTTTTGCCAAGCTGCTTGGTGAACAGATGGGCGAGATTCCCGTCGGCCTTCACGCTTCTCGGCGGGTTCAAGCTCGAAGGCGGCCGTCTCGACCTGAAGATGCATGGCCTCTTCCCGGTCGTCGCTACCGCGCGCACGCTGGCGATCCGCCACGGCATCCGGCCCACAGCACCAGGGATCGCCTTGAGGGCCTGGCGAAACTCGACATCGGCGGCGACACCGATTTCGACGCCATGCGGTCCGGCCATTCGTTCCTTCTGTCGATGCTGCTTCAGCAGCAGAGCCGGGACCTGCATTCCGGCCATCCGGTCTCCAATAAGGTTGAGCTGGGGCGCTTCGGGAAGGCGGAACAAGCGGAACTCAAATCCGTACTGAAGCCGCTGCAATCGGCGCCGGATCTCGTTCGCGATTTGATGTTCGGATAGCCTATCGCCACAGCCCTGCCACCTTCGTGTCGGTCTTGGCGAACACCTCGTCCGGCACGAAGAAATCGCCGGCCAGCGGGCCTTTGGCGCCCGGCGCATAATGCGAGAAGTCGGTCACCCCTTCCTCGCGCAGCACCAGCTCGTCGATGAAGAAATTGCCGGTCGTTTCGCGCGACGGCCTGGTCAGGATGGCATGCGCGGCGTCCGCCATGATCTCCGGCGAGCGGCTCATCGAGGCGACCGCCTCGCCGCCCAGAAGATTGCGCACCGCGGCCGTGTCGATCGCCGTGATCGGCCACAGCGAATTGACGGCGATGCCGTCCCTGGCGAACTCCGCGCTCATGCCCAGCGTGCACATCGACATGCCGAACTTCGCCATCGTATAGGCGACGTGGTTCTTGAACCATTTGGCGTCCATGTCGAGCGGCGGCGCCAGATTCAGAATGTGAGGGTTCTCCGCTAACTTCAGGTGCGGGATACACATTTTCGAGACGAGAAACGTGCCGCGCGTATTGATCT
The DNA here is from genome assembly GCA_963763895.1 of uncultured Alphaproteobacteria bacterium. GTDB lineage: Bacteria > Pseudomonadota > Alphaproteobacteria > Rhizobiales > Rhizobiaceae > Neomesorhizobium. The sequence continues at coordinate 8,774 of CAVXQC010000003.1, forward strand.
GGTGCATCAGGTCGTAGCGCTTCATGTCGGTCTCCAGCGTCCCGGTAAGCTGGATCGCGCTGGCATTGTTGATGCAGATGTCGATGCCGCCGAACCGCTCCACCGTCTTCGCCACCGCCTCGGCCACCTGCCCTTCCTCGCGGATGTCGCACAGCACCGGCAGCGCCTGGCCGCCGGCCGCTTCGATCTCCGCCGCGGCGGTGTAAATCGTCCCCGGCAGCTTCGGATGCGGCTCGGCCGTTTTGGCCGCGATGGTGACGTTGGCGCCGTCGCGGGCGGCTCTCAGCGCGATCGCCAGGCCGATGCCGCGCGACCCGCCGGAGATGAACAGCGTCTTTCCCTTGAGCGACATTTTTTCGGGCCTCCCTCGTCGAATTGGTCTGCCCATCTTGGCTGTCGCGCCGCCGCTGCGCAATCGCGGGATTTTCGGCCGTCAGCTCGCGGCGGCCAGGACGATGGAGATCGCCACCAGCAGCGGACCGCCCCATTTGAACAGCGTGCCGTAGCGTTCCAGCCATGACGCGCCACCGGCCGGATTTTGTCCCGGCGCCGGCAGCCATCCGAAACCGACGGCCGTCATCCAGCCGCCAGCACAAAACATAATGATTTCATCGATATAGGCGGCGATCATGAATCTCATTCTCCGGTCCGCAACGGCATCGTCTTCCCGCCCTCAGCCCCTCGCCGTGCCGCCCAGATTCCAGCCGCGGCCGCGATTGCCCATCAGCTCCGGCCCGTCGGCATGGATCGCCACCGTATCCTCGATCTTGAGGAAGCCGCGGCTCGGATGCAGCATCGTCGTCTCCACCGACAGCACCATGCCCACCTCCAGCGGCCGTGCTGCGTCGACACCCTCATAGGCGACCGGGTGGTTGGTCATCAGGAACGGCGCCTCGTGCGTGATCAGCCCCATGCCATGCGCGAAGAAATCGTTGAAGGCGGCGCTCGGCCCCGCCTTCAGCACACTCTCGGCATGGGCGATCAGGTCGCCGCCCAGCGTACCGGCATGCGCCTTGGAGATCGCCGCCTGCTGCACTGTCTCGATCTCGGCCAAAAGGTCCTGCAACTCCGCGTCCGGCTCGCCCAGCACCGCCATGCGGCAGAGGTCGCCGATATAGCCGTGATAATTGCCGCCGGAATCGAGCGACATCACCTCGCCTTTCCGCCAGACCTGCGGCGACACTGCCCTGTTGTGGCTGGAGCCCAGCGTCAGCAGCGCATATTCGAACTGCAGCCCCCGGTTTGTTTCCTCGCGCCGCAACGCGTCGACGATCTCCTGTTTGCTCGACCCCTCGCCCATCGCCGCAAACACCGCCAGCATGGAATCGGTGATCAGCTCGGACGCCATGCGCAGCTTCTCCAGCTCGTGCGGCGTCTTGATCGCCCGCATTCGCTCCAGCATCCCGGTGGCATCGACCAGCACCTCGGTATCCAGCCCGGCGCGCAGCACCTCGTAAGCATCCGACGGCAGGAAGGCGGGCTCTACCCCGATGCGCGCGCCGGCCAGGTTCAGCTTCTTCAGATGCTCGACCGCGAGTTTTGCCGCATCGACGCTGCCCCAGGCGCTGGCGTAGAGCGCCGGCGTCCAGAACGGGCGGTTGTGGTGCTCGCCGCCTTCCATCTTGTTGGCGACATAGGCGGCGTGTTCCAGCCGGCCCTTTTCGTAGATCACCACCGGCAAATAGCGGCTATGGCCGATCGCATCCATCGCCGAGAAGAAGATGAATTTGTAGCCGCCGAGCAGGTACTGGACATTGTGCTTCGACGTCGCCAGCAAAACATCGATACCGGCTTCTTCCATCAGCCGGTCGACCCGGTGGTGATCGAAGGGAATGGCGGCCTCGGCCAACGCGGCGGTGCTGGTGTTCACATCTCTCTCCCTGGCGTTTTTGTTGGCCGGCCGACTGGCCGCGAGGCCAACCCAGCCATTATTCAGCCTGGTCCTACCAAATTTGCATCCGCGATGCCATGGCGTCCAGAGGGCAACGCCTGCTGCCAACCGGGTTGGACGCGTTGACGGCTCCCCCTCGAACAGCACAGCCTTCTCCATCGCCACGCCCTGCTTTCGCAGTCTGGCCGTTGAGTGAGCCCTTCGACCTTCGGCCCTTCGACGGGCTCAGGGCTAAGGGGTGGGAAGCGGGGCGCTGTTGGGCACCTCGTAAATAATTTATATGGCGCCTTCCCAGCGCCCCGCCGGTGTTCTCGCCTTCGGCTGGGTGGGCTGGGCTCGGCGTTTTTCGCCTACCAGCCTGACCGTCGCCGAGGCCCGGGTCTTGGCGATCGCCTCGCTAAACCGCGCTACCGTTGCGCGGCCGGCCCGGACACCGTCTCCCTCCCTGAATCCCCGGTTCCAGACCCGGTTCACCTGAGGGCGATGACATGGATTATGCGGGAGGCGGCAACGGGTGTGGACAGAGAGAATTTTTGGCCAGACCGCCAAGCCATTGAAATCGTGAGAAAGAATCTCTTGGAAGCCATGAACTAGGCGGGAAACGGGGAGATTCTGTCCACGCCCTCCACCTTCGTCATCCTCGGCTTGACCCGAGGATCCATGCCGTGAGGGCTAATGATAAGGAGACGGACCCAAGTTGCGACACGGCCAACCGATTTATGCCTGGACCGCGGCGCGTTGCTCTCAGGTCACGGCATGGATCCTAGGGTCTGCGCCTTCGCTGTGCTCGGCTCCGCCCTAGAATGACGAAGAAAAGGGACGTCGCGCTCCGTCTCCCACAAGGGAGAAGTGGAGCGCATCCTGCACCGCCTCACGCTTCCGCTTGGTTCCGCCATGGATCCCCGACACGCTCCGCTCGTTCCTCGCTCACGCGGTCGGGAATGACGAACTTCATGAACGCTTCTGCCAATCACCAGCGTTGGCGATTAGCGGAACCGGCAAAGCAAGTCGTCCTTCCCGACCGCGTGAGCGAGGAACGAGCGGAGCGTGTCGGAAATCCATGCCGGAACGCTGCGGCCGAGAGCGGCGGTACAGAACGTTGCGATCTTCGCGACCTAGCGGAGCCGTTCTCGATGATGTCTTGGCCAATGGATCCAGGACAAGCCCGCTTCGCTTCACTCATTCTCCCGCCCGAACAGTTTGCGCAACTCGTCCTTGGCCTTCTCCAGCACCTTCTTCTGCTTGTCCGGCAGATTCTTGCCGGCGCGGTTGATGTAGAAGGTCAGCATCGACATCGCCGAACGGTACGGCTCCGACTTGCGCCGCTCGCTCTTCTCGGCCGAACGCTTCAGCGACGCCGCTATTCTTTTCGGGTCGTCGCCTTCGAAGACATGCGGTTCGAGGTCGAGCGCGTCGCTGTGCTCGGTTACCTCGGCCGACCATTTTTCCTGTCTTTGGGGTTTTGCCATGGCGGTTCTCCTTCTGAGGAAAAACCCGCGAGGCGGGGTGGCGTTCCGTCGCGATGACGAACGTCAATTTTTTCCGATCTCCCCCGCAAGTGGAAATGTCACTGCCTGTTGTCCCGATCTGCCATCTCTCCGCTAGTGGTCAACGGTCGATGGATGGCCAGTCAAAAATACCCCCACTGTGCGTAAACTGCAGGCTAAAGAGCCACGCGAGAAGATTTATCAAAATATCTTGGGTTCCAATGTTAGATGACAGTCAAACAAGATAAACCGGCGATAGATTATGTAATCGATTCGCGATATTGGAACTCGTTTGACAATGTATGAGGCGGGCAATGGCTGGGGTGCCGATCTACAGCTTCGATGACAGTATAAAGAAAGCGAGAGCCCGGAAGCACGTGCTGTTGGGAAACGGTTTCAGCATTGCTTTGAAGCCGGATATTTTCAGTTACGGTTCCCTCTACGGCAAAGCGGATTTTTCGGCGGTGCCTAATGCCCGGGAGATTTTTGGAGCACTTAAAACACAAGACTTCGAAGCTGTGATCCGGTTGCTGGTCGATATGGCCAAGGTGCTCAAATGTTACAAAGACACCGCGCCGGAACTGATCGAGCAAGTCGAGAAGGATGCCGCCGCGATAAAGACAATCCTTGCCGAGGCAATTGCTCGGAACCATCCGGATCGGCCCTACGACATCACGGATGAACAGTATGCAGCCTGTCGCGCATTCCTTTCCCATTTCGATCATATCTACACACTGAATTATGACGCGCTGCTGTATTGGGCGCTCATGCATAGTGACGTCGATGAGCTATTTATCCGCAGCGATGACGGGTTCCGTCACCCTGAGAGCCCGTCTCGAAAATTCGGAGCGGTGGCTTTGCCGGCCAGAGCGTCCGGACGCGCTTGGTCTTTTTTGAACGGTCGGCGCCTGTGTCGGATAGGTGTGATTCGGTCGTGATCACTAGCGATCGTGGTGTTCGATGAGGATGAAGGCCGAGACGACGCGGCGGCCGCTCTTGCCGGCATGGGCGAGCACGTTGCGGGCGAAATGAACCCTGCAGCGTTGCCAGGTGGCGCACAGAACCTTGGAAACCGCCGCCTTGATGCCTTCGTGGGCATCGGAGACGACCAGCTTGACGCCGCGCAGGCCGCGCCGCGTCAGCTTGCGCAGGAACTCGGTCCAGATCGGCTCGGCTTCCGACGTGCCGACCTCCATGCCGAGCACCTCGCGGCGGCCGTCCGTGTTGACGCCGACGGCGATGATGACAGCGACCGAGACGATGCGCCCGCCGCGGCGCACCTTCAGATAGGTGGCGTCGACCCACAGATACGGCCAGTCGCCCTCGATCGGCCGGTCGAGGAAGGCCTTCACCTTGCCGTCGATCTCCTCGCACAGCCGCGAGACCTGGCTCTTGGAGACACCGCTCATCCCCATGGCCTTGACCAGGTCGTCGACCGAGCGCGTCGAGATGCCTTGGATATAGGCCTCTTGAATAACAGCCGTCAGCGCCTTCTCGGCCATGCGCCGCGGTTCGAGGAAACCCGGGAAGTAGGACCCCTTCCTGAGCTTCGGGATGCGCAGCTCGACCGTGCCGGCCCGCGTCTCCCAATCGCGGTCGCGATAGCCGTTGCGCTGGGCCGTGCGCAGCGGGTTCTTCTCGCCATAGCCGGCGCCGGTGGCCGCGCCCACCTCCATCTCCATCAGCCGTTCGGCGGCAAAGCCGATCATCTCGCGCAGGATATCGGCGTCAGGGGTCTTCTCTACGAGCGTGCGCAGGTTCATCATGTCGTTGGTCATCGGTGGTTCCTTCGAATCAGGTTGGTGTGAGCAACCCGACCCTACCGGAGAACATCGATGACCACTGCTCGCCGCTCGCTCGCTCGCTATGGCGCTGTTGAGGGCGCGCTCGCGAGCGGCTTCGTCACCGCCGAGCTACACCACCCGGCGGGGCACGACCTCGCTTCGGAAAGCTGTGTCACGTTTTTCCGTATCCTGCCTAGCCAGGCAAAGGCGGGCGACGGGCGTCTTGAGCCATGATTATATTATTCTAATTCAATGTGTTAGTGGATTCGGGTGAATCTACATCCACACAAACATGTGCTCCAATATTGATCTCGCCGAAGGGGTTGAGCAGCTGGCGCGGTCGTGATTCCAACGGGTTGTCGAAGCCTGATTGGAGAGACCTGATGTGGACACCAGCTACTCGCCGCCAGCATAACCGCGAAAGCCTGCGTTACGAAACAGACATGACGGACGCAGAGTGGAGTTTGATCGCGCCACTCATGCCCACGGCCTGCCCGACGGGGCGACCGCGCAAATGGCCATTGCGCGAGATCGTGAACGCGATCTTCTACGTCATGCGCGGCGGGATCGGGTGGCGTCTTCTGCCATCGGATTTTCCGCCGAGGAGCACGGTGTTTCGCTGGTTTTGCCTGTTCCGCGACACATGCCTGTTCGAGAAGATCAACCACAAGCTCCTGATGCTGGATCGCGAACGTTGCGGCCGAGAGGCTTCACCCACGGCCTCCATCATCGACAGCCAGACCGTGAAGACCTGCGAGAGTGGCGGGCCGCGTGGCTATGACGCCGGCAAGAAGATCAAGGCCGCAAGCGCCCTGCGCTGGTCGACACCGACGGCCGGGCTCTCGTCCTTTATCCGCATCCCGCCAGCATCCAGGATCGCGACGGCGCCGGCCCGGTCCTGAACGCCTCGCGGCGACCATTCCCCTTCATCCGAAAGGTGTTCGCCGATTCTGGATATCAGGGACCGCGTGTGGCCGAGGCCACCTCGATCGCTGTCGAGATCGTCAAAAGAAAACCTGATCAGGTCGGCTTCGCCGTGCAACCGAGACGTTGGGTCGTGGAACGCTTCTTTGCCTGGATCAGCCGCAACAGGCGGCTATCGAAGGACGCCGAGGCCACCATCGAATCCGCAACAGCTTTCCTCTACGCAGCAGCCGTCATGATCCTTGTGCGACGCATCGCGCGACATCAATGAGTTTCGGCACGGACTCTGAGGGAAACGAGGATGCGCCATATGTTTCTTGGCAGGACAGCAACTCACCCACCGTGCACTTCCTTCACGGTGCGCTGCATATCTTGATGCCGGGTACGAGATCACAAAATACACTTGGTCGAAGACCGAAATTCCCATCGTCGAACAAGTGCGTTCCGCGCTAGATGAAGAGAAATATCCGCTTTTCGTTGCTGAGGGTCACAGCCGCGACAAGCTAAAACAAGATTATGCATAGCGCCTATCTGCACAAGGCGCTCCGGAGCTTCTCTGGTCTCGGAGGATCACTGTTCGTATCTTCGGCCATTCTTTCGACGACAACGACGACCATGTTCTGACCAAGATTCCTGAAGGCAGGATCACCGACCTTTTCGTCGGGCTCTTTGGCGATCCTAATTCAGCGAGCAACAATCGAATAATTGCGAAGGCGTTCGGCTGAGTTTGAGAAGCTTTTTGTTTCGCGTGGTAAAGAGTTTTTTTGCGGCGATGGTGATGCCATCGAACGCACCTTTCAATCCTTTTGCGCTTCGAGGATTCCCAAAATCCTAGCCGCGGCTGGCAGGGCAAAGGGCGCCATATAGCCAACGAGGTTCAAGGGGGTCGGTAACGGAAGCGATCCCAAGAATTGGACACGATTTTCAGTATTGCACTGCAACAACACATTTCACGAACGAGCGTCTTGGGCCGATAGCTTGAGTTCGGTCAATGTCCGCCGCTGGTGGATATCGTTGAAAAAGTCGGATAAATCCGCTTCAGCGTGTTTTGCCAAAGCGTGCCCTCCAATGCGTTTCTGGCAGATGCCTTGTTTTGAAACGAATTTGCGTCGAGTGCGCGCTCTCCGGCGGGTCGCAGAAATTCATTCCGGCGTACGAGTGGACAAGTAAAGCTTGCGGACTTTTTCAACGAAATCGGAGCAACGTCGCCGTTGGCGACCTATTCTTAAAGCAATGGCTCTGGCAGAGCGAAACCGAAGCGTGAATGCCAAATTTCTGAAATTCGCTCGACCCTCGATATCGAACCCACGCGAATTCAGCCCCTACTCCGGCACAAACACCTTGAGCGCCTTCGGCCTGATCTTGAAATGCGCCGGCGTGTAGGTGGAAAGCTCGCCGTCGGTGTTGACCGGGCGCGGCTTGCTGGTGCGGATCGTCACTTCAGTGGTCTGGAAGGCGCGCACGTCGTCCCAGCGGCCCTGCGTGCCCTTGCGCAGGCTGGGCAGCAGCGCCAGGAGCCGCCACCAATGGTCGACCTCGAGGCTGTAGAAATCGAGCTTTCCGTCGTCGGCGGTCGCCGTCTTCTTCCACCGTCATGCCGCCGCCATAGTGCTTGCCGTTGCCGACCGAGACCTGCATGGTGCGGATCTTCTCGGTGGTGCCGTCATGGTCGACGAAGGCGGTGAACAGCCGCGAGCGGATCAGGATGCGCGCCGCCACGATGCCGTAGCCCAGCGTCCCCCAGCGCTTCTTGGCGTGTTCGGTGAGGTCCTGCGCCAGTTCGGCGCTGAAGCCGATGCTGGCGACGTTGAAGAACAGATGGCCGTTGACCTCGCCGAGGTCGATGTCCTGCTGCTTGCCGGCGGCGATCAGCTCGGCCGCCTTCATCGGGTCGGCCGGGATGCCGACGGTGCGGGCAAAATCGTTGGCGGTGCCGAGCGGGATGACGCCGAGCGGCATTCCGGTTTCCACCAGCGCCGGAGCGGCCGCGTTCAGCGTGCCGTCGCCGCCGCCGACAATGGCGAAATCGTAGTGTGCGGCGTTGCGCGCGATGATGTCGGCGATGTTTTCGCCCTTGCCCGGCTTGATCTCGGTGACGGAGATATCGGCGTTTTCCAGCACGTCGCGCGCCGCCGCGACCGAGCCGGCGCCGCGCCGCGCACGCGGGTTGACCACCAGCAGCGCGCGTTTTTCCTTGCTGCGTATTTGCGTCTGGCCTTTCGCGGCTTTGTTCTGGGTTTCGGCCAATTGTGCTCCAATTCTACGGTGAACAGCGCCGTAGATAGGACCGGAATGTGGCTGGGGAAAGGGCGGCGCTTGTTACGTGCGCGGCGCCGGAATACCTTGCCGAGAAGTTCGACCAGGAATCTTGCGAGCACTCCATCCGGGTCGAGATCGGGATCGAAAATGGTCATGTTCATGCCGGCCGAGCGCGGGTCGGCGGCGAGTTCGCCCAGGATTTCGGCGAGATCGCCAGGCTCGATGCCCGGGCTGCCCGGCGAATCCACCGCCGGCATCACCGTCTGGTCGAGCACGTCGATGTCGAAATGCAGCCAGAACGGCACGCCGGCCCGGCCGAGCGTGGCGCGAGTCCGCTCCAGCACGCCGGCGGCGCCCAGTTCGCGCGCGGCAAAAACGTCGATGCGGGTGAAATCGGTGTCGTTGACGTCCGGCCAGGCGAAATCCGGGTCGCGCCCTTCCCGCTCGCCGATCTGCACCACCTGCGCGTCGGGAACCAGCGGCCCGGAAATCCCCGGCCATTCAGTGAGCAGCGGCTCGCCGCGCCCGGTGGCCAGCGCCAGGTCCATGCCGGCGGCGGAGGCCAGCCCGGCATTGATGTCGTAATTGCCGGGATGGCGGAAATCGCTGTGGCCGTCGACATGCACCAGCGACAGCGGGCCGGAGCGCCGCCGCCCGGCCAGCGCGCCAAGCAGGATGGAGCAGTCGCCGCCGATGACAAGCGGAAACTCGCCGCGCCCGGTGGCATCCGCGACGATGTCGGCGAGTTCGAGATTGAAGCGCCGTGATCGCCGGCCCGTTGCGCAGCCGCGTGCCGGGCTGCGGCTCCGTGCTGTATTGCGGCCGCGCCAGATCGACAGTCCTTTTCGGCTTCAGCGTTTCAATCAGCCCCGCCTCGGTCAGCGCCTGCGGCGCCCGCCACGTGCCGGGGATATGCCGGGGCGTGAGCGGGCGGAGACCCAGATTCGACGGCGCACGGACAAGGCAGATTTCACGCATTTTTTGCAACCTCACTGGAGCAAGCCCCTCCGACAAGCTCGGGCTCGGCACCTCTCCCCGCTTCGCAGGGGCGAGCGAGGTGGTTGCGAAGTCAAGCCGGGAGAGGGGGCCTTCTTCAACCGCCGACCATAGACCGCTCCGGCGCACGGCACCACGGCTGCGGAAATTCAACCTGACAGGACACTGCCAGTCTTATCGCGCCGCCGCCGGCTGCGGATGGCGCGCCACAAACTCGGCACTCGGCGGGATCGGCTTGATGATGTCGATCATCACCCCGTTCGGGTCGGCGGTCACGAAATGCCGCTGGCCGAATTCCTCGTCGCACAGCGGCCACAGGATCGGCAGGCCGGCGGCCACGCGCCTTCTCATATTCGGCATCGACGTCCCGCACCTCGAAATTGAGGATGATGCCGGCCGCCCTGCCCCGCCCGGCCGGCGCCACCGTTTCATGGTCGCCGTCGACGATCGCCAGATTGACCCGCCGGTTCTCGGTCGATTGCAGGTGCATGTACCAGTCGCTGGTGAACAGCGGCTCGAACGAGAAGTGGCGCTGGTAGAAGGCGGCGGTGCCGGCGACATCGCCGGTCAGGATGACGGGATAGCTGACGATCGGGCGCATGGCTTCTCCTCCTCGCTCCTTTGACATACAGTCTGTATGTACGCTTCAAATAACATACAGGCTGCATGTATGCAAGAAAAGCCGGAACGGCGCTCCAACCGCGAACGCACCGAAGCGACGCGCGGCGACCTGATCGAGGCGGCGCGAAAACTGTTCACCGAGAAATCCTACGCGGAGACCTCGACGCCGGAGATCGTCGCGGCGGCGGGCGTTACCCGCGGCGCGCTCTATCACCATTTCGAGGACAAGCGGGCGCTGTTTTACGCCGTCGTCGAGCGCGAGGCGGAGCTGGTCGCCGCCGAGATCGAGCGTGCCGCGCCCGACACGTTGCCTGCCCGCAAGGCGCTGATTGCCGGCGGCGAGGCCTTCATCAAGGCCATGGCTTTACCCGGCCGCACCCGGCTGCTGCTGCTCGACGGGCCGGCGGTGCTCGGCCGCGCCGAGATGGACGCCATCGACGCGCGCCACGGCACCCGCACCTTGCGCGCCGGCATCGCCTTTGCCATGCGCGACAGGGTCATGCGGCAATTGCCGCTCGACGCCGTCACCGCGCTTTTGTCCTCCGCCTTCGACCGCGCCGCGCTTGCCATCGATTCCGGCGCGTCCGCGCAGGACTACAGCAAGGCTCTCGCCGCGCTCATCGATGGGTTGATGCGGCCTTCCTGAGATCCGGCGCGGCGCGACGCTTCCTTGACGGCGCAGACCTTCGGCAGCTCCACCTTGAACCGCTCGATCAGCCAGCGCGCCGCTGGGCCTGGAGGGGTGTCGGCGCGGTGGAAGGCATGAAGCGCGTACGGCCGCTCCGGATAGGGTTCGAGGTCGAGCGCGACCGAGACGTCCGGCAGCCACGTCGTCGTCGATCATCCAGGCCGGCAGGCCGCCCCAGCCGAGACCGGAGAGGATCAGATCCCGCTTGGTCGCCACGTCGGTCATGCGCCAGGTGCGATAGGCGTACACGCCGAAATCCTTGCCCTTGGTCATCTCGGAAATGTCGGAAATGACGAGCTGGATATGTTCGCGCACCACGGCCAGCGGCACCCGCCCAGGGTAAAGCGCCAGCGGGTGGTCAGGCGCCGCCACCGGCGTCATGCTGGCATCGCCGATCCTGATCGAGACGAGATCGTCGTCGATAGCGACCGGCTGGCCACCGAAACTGATGTCGCTCTTGCGGAGTATCAATTGCTCCGAGACGATGCCGAGCGCGCCGACATTGAGGCGCAATGATACCGTCGGAAAGGTATCGTTGAAGGCTTTCAGCACATCGACCAGCACCGGAGACGGCAGCGTGACGTCCACCGCAATCGTCAGTTCCGGCTCCAGTCCGCGCTTCATGCCTTCCGCCCGCGCGCGGATGTCCTGCAGCACCCCGATCATGCGCCTGGCATCCGGCAGCATTACCTTGCCTTCCGTGGTCAGCACCGGCTCGCGGGTGCCCTCGCGCGAAAAGAGCTTCAGCTCGAGCTGCGCTTCCAGATTGGCGATCGTATAGCTGATGACCGATTGCGCGCGGTTGAGCCGGCGCGCTGCGGCGGAAAAGCTGCCGGTCTCCGCTACGGCCAGGAAAACCTGCAACTGATCGAGGGTCGGATTCGCTTGCATGGCAATCCATCCATAATATCGATATGTATGGATAGATATTTTCCCAATTTTATGAATGGAAGTCCAGAACTATCTGTTTGGCGAAGTTCAGGCGTCCAGCCGGACGCCCCAAAACGGAGCCAAGAAATGTCCTCTATCCTGCTTGTCACCTCAAGCCCGCGTGGTGCGGCCTCCCATTCGACCCGTGTTGCGACCGACCTTGCCAAAAAGCTGCAGGCCGCGTTGCCCGGCAGCAAATTGATCACGCGCGATCTGGTAACCAACCCGCTGCCGCACATCGAGCCGGATTACGCGTCGGGCATCTACACCCCTGCCGAAGCCCGCACGCCCCGCCAGGCGGAAGTGGTCGGCGTCTCCGATGTGGCCGTCGACGAGTTGTTCGCCGCCGACCACATCATCCTCGCCACCGGCCTCATCAATTTCAGCATTTCCTCGACGCTGAAATCGTGGGTCGACCACATCTCGCGTAAAGGCAGGACCTTCGCCTATGGCGAGAACGGCCCGGAAGGCCTGGTCACCGGCAAGAAGGTTTATGTGGTGCTGGCGTCGGGCGGCATCTATTCGGAAGGACCGGCTGCCGTCATGGACTTTGCCGTGCCCTATCTGAAGGGCGTGCTTGCCTTCAACGGCATGACCGATGTCGAAGTGATCCGCGTCGAAGGCGTCGGCATGGGCGCCGATGCTGTCACCGCGGCGCTTGAAAAGGCCGAAGACCGCATCGAGGCGATCGCTTCGTCGGCGCGGGAAATTCGGCTTGCCGCGGCGGCTGCCTGACGATTTTCGGCGACGGGGGCCGCGATCAACGATTGCCTCCGTCGCTAGAGCAGAGCAGGATGGCTTTTCTTCGAATCGCCCTCCCGCTCTAACTCTTTGTTTGAGCATATCTTTTCCGAAACCGGTTTCCATTTTCGGGATCATGCTTTAATGTTTCCTGCTTCAGCCGAACAGCCGTTCGCCCTGTTCGTCGATCAGCTGCTTGCCTTTCGAAATCGAAACATTGACTGCATCCTCAAGCGTGGAAAAGCGGTCCGCGCGTATGAATTTGTGCTCCTTCAGGACGCCTGCGACCTCCTTGGCGACGACGCCGCAGGTCTGGAACTGACCGCCTTCCTTGAACGGCGTGGCGCGGATCGTGAAGCCCTTGTGCTCGGTTTCGGCGGCCACTGCGGGTTCAGCCTTCGCCGCCTCGCCACCGCCGAACAGTCGTTTCAGGAATGACATCAAGGAGCCTCGCTGGTTGCGTCGGCTCCAAATTAGCCACTTCACCGGGCGGCGTCGAGACACCAGGCCGAAGCGACGCCGACCGCTATCGCAATAAGCCTAGAAACCGGCAGTCTTTAATGAAGATCATGCCGCTTTCAAACTCGCCAGTTTCAGCGCTTCTTCGGTCCAATCGTTGATGAAAAGCTCGGTGAGTTCGACAAACTCCGGCATTTCCAGCAGAAACTCTTCGTCGCGGGCGAGATGCGAGACCCGCAGCGGATCGCCGTCGTCGTCATGCATCGCCTTCATCGCCGCAATCGACGGCCAGTAGGAAATCACCGTGAACTCGGCGACATCCCCGTTGATCTGTCGAAACTGCTGCACGCCGAGGCAACCCGGTTTCGCCGCGATCGAAGCGACGCCTTCGCGGGCATTGTAGTCGAGATATTCGTCGGCTTTCGCGGCGGGCGTGCGCCCGAACCATATGCGTCCGATCAGGCTCTTGCCGCTTGTCCGATCGCTTCGCGGCGCTGTTTGTTCCGTTGTCATCGCTTTCTCCCTGGTTTGGCTCGCCCGCCACCCTCGACATGTCGACCGTACATGCTGCTGAACCTGTTGGCGGCGCGTTCGTTCCAAGGAAAGACGGGCTACTGACAGTAGGAGGTCAGCAGCCCGTCTTTCGCGATCAGCGCACTAAGGCGTGTGGCGGCGACGCGCGGCCTGTGGCAGACCTCGGGAAACCGGCGCTCCCTCCCGGATCTGCCACAGAATGAGGCGATCTGCGCCTCCGTGAACTTCGACTTTTCATGCCGAAAACTCCGTCTGACTGGAATTTTCCAATCTCAACCGGTCCAGAAAACCGCAGGTGTCAAAGCGGCAACAATGCGTCAGGCTTAACATCACCGATTGATGCGTAAGTGTGCGTTTCTCTGACACCAGGAAGCGGCAGAATGACCCGCTGCAGGAATTCCTGAAACGTCGCCATGTCGGCTATTCGTGCTTTGACCAGGTAGTCGAAACCACCAATCACCATATGGCATTCGATGATTTCGGGTGCCTTCGCAACAGCCTCTGCAAAGCGGTCGAAGACGTGCGGCGCGGTGTGATCGAGCCTTACCTCGACAAAGACGAGCGTGCCGCGTCCGATCTTTGAGGGCTCCAGCACAGCCCGCACGGCGCGGATAAAGCCTTCACTGAAAAGACGCTTGATGCGCTGTGATGCGCCGGTCGGTGACAGTCCAACGCGTTGGGCGAGGTCAAGTACGGTCCGGCGACCATCTTCTTGCAATAGCCCGAGCAGCATCCGGTCGACACGGTCCAGATCGTTCATTTCGGATTTACACTTTCTGGGGTCTGAATGTGCGACAATCACGCAAAGAAATCGAAATTACTATATTTCATCACGCCGGTTTGCCGCAATACGGTTGGAAAGGCACTGAACGCCGAACCGGAACGAAGGCAAGCAACATCATGGACAGCATACAACCTGCCTCGAGCAACCACACAAAGGGTGAGATCAAGATCCTCTCGCTGAGCGAGGCGGAGATCAAAAAATGTATTGACCTGCGCACGCTGCTCGACGCGCTGGCGGACGGGTTCAAAGCGCTTTCCGACGGTCGTGTCGTCAATCCAGCACGGCCACAACTCGATATTCCGAATGCAGGCTATTCGTTGGCGATGCCGGCCTGGATGAAGGGCATGCATTTGACCGTAAAACTGGTCAACGTGTTCGAAGGCAATATCGCCCGGGGCGTTCCAAGTCACCTCGCAACAATACATCTCTTCGATCCGGAAACAGGAATGCCTGTTTGCATTATGGATGGCACCTACATCACGGCGGTCCGCACGTCTGGCTCGGCCGTCCTCTCAGTTCGAGAGCTCGCCAGGCGCAATGCCAAGGTCGCGACCGTCGTGGGCGCTGGCGTTCAGGCCAGCCAGCACCTTCACCTGTTGCCACTCGTTCGAAATTTCCAGGAAATCCGAGTTTTCTCGAAGGATTTCGCTGATGCGCAGGCGCTGGCTTCACGTCATTCAGGCATCACCGCCGTCGCGGACCTCGAGGCCGCGGTACGCTCTTCAGATGTCGTGTGCCTCGCGACGCACTCCTACGTCCCCGTGATTTCCGTAGAATGGGTTCAACCAGGAACGCACGTGTCCTCGGTTGGTGTGGCGCCACCCGGCGGCGAACTTCCGATCGATTTGATCGCTCGCGGCAAGCTCTTCGTTGAGACGCGGGACGCCTTCTCGCCAACACCCGTGGGTTGTTGCGAACTTGCAAATATCGATCCAGAGGCCGGCACCGATCTTGGTGCGATGTTGCTGGGACTGCGACCAGGTCGGACGTCAGATCAGCAGATCACGATCTACAAGGCCATGGGCGTCGCCATGGAGGACATGGTGGCAGCCGACCTCGCTTACCGCGAGGCCAAACGCCTGGGTGTAGGCCAAGCTATCTCTCTCTAGTTTCGTTCGCTATCCAGATGGGCGAGTTGAGCCGCCGCGTAGCGACCGCCTGCCGCCGCGCCGCGGGGAACTGCTTTCTCCAGCGCCTCCAGATCCTGTTGCGACAGCGTGAGGTCGAGCGCGCCCAGGGCTTCGGTCAGTTGCGGGCGCCGGCGGCTGCCGACCAGCGGAACGATATCGTCGCCCTGGGCGGCGACCCAGGCTATTGCCACCTGCGCCGGCGACGCGCCGAGGCCGGCCGCAACCGTCTTCAGGCGCTCGACAAGCGCGAGATTCCTGTCGAGGTTCTCCCCCTGGAAACGCGGACTATGAAGGCGGAGGTCGGTTTGTCCATTGCGGCTCCTGTCCCAATGCCCGCTGATCAAACCGCGCGAAAGAACACCATAGGCAGTGATGCCGATCCCGAGTTCACGGCAGGCGGCGAGGATGCCATCCTCGATGCCGCGGGAAATCAGCGAGTATTCGATCTGTAGATCGGCGATCGGATGAACGGCGCTGGCTCGCCGCAATGTTTCGGCGCCGACCTCTGACAGGCCGATATGTCGGACATATCCGGCCTGAACCAGTTCAGCCATCGCGCCGATGGTTTCCTCGATCGGGACATCCGGATCGAGCCGCGCCGGCCGGTAGATGTCGACATGATCGACGCCAAGCCGGTTCAGCGTATAGGCGAGGAAATTCTTTACCGCCACCGGGCGCGTGTCGTAGCCGATCCAGCCGCCCGCCGGGTCTCGCAACGCACCGAATTTCAGGCTGATCGACACCCTGTCGCGGCCCGCCTCCTTCAGGGCTTCGCCGACCAGCAACTCATTGTGACCCATGCCATAGAAGTCGCCGGTGTCGAGCAAGGTGATGCCGGCGTCGAGCGCGGCATGAATGGTGGCGATGCTCTCGGCACGATCCGACGGACCGTACATGCCGGACATGCCCATGCAGCCGAGGCCGAGCGCCGAGACTTCGGGACCGGTGGTGCCAAGTTTGCGGTTGTTCATTGATCTCTCCTGTTGCGTTTCCGGCGCGAATGCCGCCGCTGTGGAGAAGATCGGTCGTCCACCCTCATTCGATAAGATGGACAATTTGGAACGGGTTGTTCATTCTGCCGAACAATGGATAACCTCGATTATCGTGACCTCAGCGCCTTCGCAACCGTTGCCCGGCACCGGAATTTCCGCCGCGCCGCGGCTGAAATGCATGTCTCCGTTTCCAGCCTCAGCCAGCGGTTGCGCGACCTGGAGCAGCGGCTGGGCATCCGGTTGCTGAACCGCACGACACGCAGCGTTGCTCCCACCGAAGCCGGTGAACGCCTGCTCGACCGGATCGCGCCGGCGTTGCGCGAACTCGCCGACGCGGTCGCCGAAATCGGCGAAACCGCGGACCAGCCGGCGGGAAGGCTGCGCATCAACGCGCCAGAACCGGCTGTCGGCCTTGTCCTGGCGCCGATGGCTGCACCATTCCTGAAAGCCTATCCGAACATCGACCTCGAAGTTGTAACCGAACCGCTGCTGGTCGACATCGTGGCGCGCGGTTTCGACGCCGGTATCCGCTTCGAGGAAAATCTGGCGCAGGATATGGTTGCGATCCCGCTCAGCGGGCCGCAGCGTTACGCCGTCGTGGCGTCGCCAGATTTCCTGGCTGCAAACGGAACACCGACCGACCCTCGGGACCTGCTCGGACAGCCATGCATCATGACCCGGTTTCCGAACGGCGTCGTCCTTCCGTGGGAATTCGAGCGGGACGGCGAGACCGTCAAGATTCTTCCGAAAGGGCGGCTGATCTCGCTGAATTTGAGGCTGAATATCCGCGCCGCGATCGATGGACTGGGATTTCACGCGACATTCGAAGGCAATGTCCGCGACCACATCAAGGCCGGCAGGCTGGTCAGCGTACTCGATGACTGGTGTCAGGAATTTTCGGGACCCTACCTTTATTATCCGAGCCGGCGCCAGCCTCCGCCGGCACTTCGCGCATTCGTGGACTTCGTACGCGAATGGCGAAAATCGCCGATGCGGTGAACCCGTTTTTTAAGAGAATGCGCGCATTTCGTGCCCGGTTTCACGCGGCTTTGGAGCCGGACTGGTCGAGCCCGCGGACGAAAAACGTGACGAGAAGATCGATCTGCGCCCAGATTTCTTGTTCGTGCCGTTCCCCGGAGCGGCCCGCATAGCCGCTTGTCACGATGCCGTGCACGCTGGACCACAGGGTTCGCGCGGCGGTGCGCCGCGTCTGATCGTCGAGCTGGAAATCCCCGTCGGCCAGCACTTCGGCGATGATCAAGAACAACGTATCGAGCCTTGCGGTATAGGCGTCGGGCTCCGGCGGCCTGGCCCGCCGCTGGTTGAAGGCAAGCAGCGCCGGCCAGCTGCCCGGATGCGCCTGGACGAAATCGAGATAGGCGCGCGCCAGCGCAAGCAGTCGCAATCTCGGATCGCTGATGTTGCGCGCCTTCAGATCGTTCATCGCCGACACGCCCGCCGCGCCAAGGCGATCGAGAAGCCGGAGGTTGACCGCGCGATGCAGGCCGTCGAGATCACCGAACAGATTGTAGACGGAACCGACCGCGATGCCGGCCTCCCGGGCGATGGTGCGCGCCTTGAGCTCCGCGGCGCCGCCGCTGTTGATAAGGTTTTCAGCGATGACAAGCAGCCTTTCGCTGATTTCTTCCTTGTCCAGTGCCACGACTTTCTCCGTCAACCGATCGGCGTTTAGCACAATCGATGTCACCAATGTCCCTTGCGCCGGTTCCATGCATAAAGCAGATCGGCAAAGCGGTCATAAGCGAAACGCGTGACCGGCAGCAGCACGGGATTGCCGAACAGTGCAGCCAGCCACCCCTCGCCGGGCGTTGCCCGCCACAGCGCGATTACCACGTCGGCGCCAGTGATCAGCCGGCCATCGCTGTCAGTCGCATGGAGCCGGCGGCGGATATCCTCCAGCGAGGCGCCATGTGACGCGAGCGCTCCCGGTTCCATATTGATGTCACGGAATGCGATCTTTCCGGCCTTCACCGTCTCGATCAGCCGGCGCTTCTGCCGGCCGATCCCCGCATCGCAGACCGGGCAAAGCGTATTGTACCAGACGGTCAGCGGCGCTTCGGGCATCGGCTTTCCCTGAGAGACCATTCAGGCAATGCCCTGCTCCGGCGACGCTGTCCAGCACCGGCGGCTGTCGATAGCAACTTCGGGTCTACCCCAAAGAGGCGATGATTTCGCGGTAGGCGGCTTCCGGGAACGCCTTCAACGTCCGCGTCCGCACGTTTCCCGCCATGCCGAGTTGCAGCGCGAACCGCGCGGCGACCGCGTCGTCCGGCGCTTCGCAGACGGCGACCATGTCGGCGTCGCCCATCGTCAGGTAGAATTCCTTGAAGCTGCCGCCCATGTCGGCGAGTTGCTTCTTCGCTGCGTCGAGCCGGCGTGGGGATTCACGCACGTTCTTCACGCCTTGTTCGGTCCAGTTGACGAGCATGATGTATGTGGTCACGGCACACCTCCCTCCGGCGCCGTCAGGCACGGTGAACCACCGGGGGCGGCACCGGGATTGTCGCCCCTTTTGCCTGCGCCCAGTATGAACCCGCGCCTTTGCTGCGGCAAGAAGTCTGGGGGTGTCCTTCTGTCAGCCCGCCGGCCGGCTGCTGCGCAAGCCGGCGGACTTCGTCGATCAGCCGGTCAGTTCCACCGTGCTGTTCTTCAGGATCTGGTCGAGCGGCATCGATTGCGCGACTTCCTTCGGCCGCGCAACGTGCAGTTCGGCGAAGTACCAGCCCTTCGCTTCGGCTTCCGCGTCGATCCCCAGGCGGTCCAGATTGGCGAGCACATGTTCCTGCTCCTCGACCGAAGCGAAACGGCGCTGCGGAAACAGGCCCTCCACCTTCTCGGTCACATATCCATGGCTGCGCAGCATTTCCTCCGAAGGGCTGAAGTCGAACATGCGCAGCACGAAATGTGCCATCCACGGGCGGCTCTCGATCGTTGTTTCCAGAATCCGCTGAAGCGAGGCTTCGGTCACGTATCCGACGCAACCGGTGGAGATGACGAGGTCGGCGTTCTCCATCGCCGTGACGTCCGCCGGCGTGGGATCTCCGATTTCGAGATTGGTCGCGAGCCCGGCGTCGAGCATGCCTGCATCGACGGCATAGGACACAGCCTTTTCGGCGGGATCGATACCCACCATTTCGAGAGCCGCGTCGGAGGGCTCCGAATAAAGATCGCGGTCGCGTGCCAATAACGTCCCAGGCTCGCCAGCCGCGGCCGCATCATAATGATCGTAGAGATCGCCCATCGAAAGCCCGTGCTTCAGCAACGCTCCGTTAACTCCGTAGGAGCAGCCGAGGTCGACCACTTTTATTGCCTCGGACTCGGCAGAGCGCCGCCGCGTATCGATAAGAGCTTGGAATTTCGGCTTCGCTTCTTGCGGAATTCGATAGCCTAGTTTTGATAAAGCAGAGAAATAGGATAAAGGCTCCGGCTTGTTGTAAATATCGTTCAAGTTTACCTTGCCAGTTGCGTCATAAGCAATATTTTCCAATATCTCTTCTCCTTCTTGTCGATGCGCGCAAAATAGACTTCACGCACGCCGAGATGCGCGAAAAGGCTGCCGCTTTGGGATAGACATACTATAGCGTAGGCGGCCGCAGATTTGAACCCCGAAGGGCACTTTTCCTTCCGCCAACGGAAATCGTCGTGAGAAAGAAAGGCGGCGAGCAGCCGGTTTGCCTGCGGATCATTCCGGCCTTCGGGCCACACCGCAGTCGGATCAATCGCCCGTGGTAGCGGGGGTTTCCATGTCGACGCGCGGATAACCGGCGGTGGCCCTGATTATCGATTCCAGCAGCCCGGGGAAGCGGGCTTCGAGATCGTCGCGCCGGAGCGAAATGTAGCGTGCGGTGCCTTCGACCCTGGTGCGGGTAACGCCGGCTTCGCGCAGCTTGGCGAAATGATAACTCAAATTGGACTTCGAACCGTATTCGAGGCGCCGGCACATGGTTTCGCCGTCCTCCGCAAGCTGGCGAACGATTGACAGACGCGTCGGGTCGCTGAGCGCGGCCAGCACCAGCGACAATTCGATCTGTTCTGCCTCGGGATGCGGCAATTTCATGCTTCCGGTCTACGGAAGTTCGAAACCGGGATCAATGGTTCGGCCCGTTAGTTCAGCAAAATTTGAACTAACAAGCCGCTTCTCCATGGAATTCTCGTCTCCAACGCCTATTCCGCCAGCGCCGGCTCGCCCTTCTTCTCGCGGATCAGATTGACGAAGCGGCGGAAAAGATAGTGCGAATCCTGCGGTCCGGGGGAGGCTTCGGGGTGATGTTGCACCGAGAAGACCGGCTTGCCGGTGAGCGCGATGCCGCAGTTGGAACCGTCGAACAGCGAAACGTGGGTCTCTTCGACGCTGGCGGGCAACGACTTCGAGTCGACCGCGAAGCCGTGGTTCATCGACACGATTTCGACCTTGCCGGTGGTGTGATCCTTCACCGGGTGGTTGGCGCCGTGATGGCCCTGATGCATCTTTTCGGTCTTGCCGCCGACGGCGAGCGCCAGCATCTGGTGGCCAAGGCAGATGCCGAAGATCGGCAGGTCGGTTTTCAGCAGATCCTGGATGACCGGTACGGCATATTCGCCGGTGGCCGCCGGGTCGCCGGGCCCGTTCGACAGGAAGATGCCGTCGGGGTGCATGGCGAGGATGTCTTCGGCAGTCGTCGTTGCCGGTACGATGGTGACCTCGGCGCCCAACCCGGCAAGCAGGCGCAGGATATTGCGCTTCACCCCGTAATCGACGGCGACAACGTGCATGGTCGGCTCTTCCTGCGCACGATAACCCTCATCCCATGTCCACGCCGTCTCGCGCCAGGTCGAGCTCTGGCCGGAGGTGACTTCCTTGGCGAGGTCGAGGCCGACGAGCCCCGGCCAGGCAGCCGCCTGCCGCTTCAGCTCGTCGATGTCGAACTTGCCGTCGGGGGCGTGCGCGATGACGGCGTTGGGCATGCCCTTCTCGCGGATGAGCGCGGTCAGTGCGCGCGTGTCGATGCCGGACATGGCGACGACGCCGCGGCGCTTCAGCCACTGGTCGAGACCGCCTCCAGCGCGATAGTTCGACGGATTGGTGACATCGGCCTTGAACACGGCACCGACGGCCCCGGCGCGGGCGGCCGGTGTCAGATCCTCGATGTCCTCGTCATTGGTGCCGACATTGCCGATATGCGGGAAAGTGAAGGTGACGATCTGGCCGGCATAGGACGGGTCGGTGAGGATTTCCTGGTAGCCTGTCAGCGCCGTGTTGAAGCAGACTTCGGCAACCGCGCTGCCGACCGCGCCCAACCCGCGCCCGGCGATGACCGTGCCGTCGGCCAGCACGAGAAGCGCTGTCGGTGCCTCGGTGGTCCAGGGGGCGGTCGTTGCGGCCATGGCGGCTCTCCATCAAACGTGCGCGCGTGAACGTTTCCCACTGGCGGGATTGCCTGCCGGCAAAAGGCACGGCCGGCAAATTTCGCAACGTCCGTGCACACGCAGAATTCAGTTCATGCAAGGCCGCCACATAGGGTAAGCGGCCTGAGCGGTCAATCGTGTCGCTTGACCCTAGCCGGCTGACTCGAAATCGGCTGCCAGCTCTTGGTGGAATTCGGGCACCAAGGTCGTTCGAAGCGCTCTCGCTGCGGCTTCCGCGTGGTCTCTGCACGCAATGAACCGGCGTGCGCGCGGGACGGGATTATGCAGGTACTGATCGGGTCCCAGCATCTTTCTTTGGTTCAACTCGTCCGTGTCGAGCAGATGAAAATCGACGTGCTCTATCGTGCAGTTCCATCCCTCATGGAGACCTGACCAACCTCTTCGGTGGTGCTCCAGCAGCCGGCCACGGCCGCAATAGCCGTGATAGTCGAAGGCGACGACGCCGTCGGTGACATAGACATGGTTTCCCCAGAAGCCTTCACCCGGAACAATCCGCTCGGCGTGGAACCCGGCGAGAGGCGGACGCTCAAGGAATGCACCTGCGAGGATGTGACAGGTGCCATAGCCAAAGAAAATACGGTCGGGCAGGTTCCAGCGCCTCTGAGGGTCCTTCTTGATACCCGGCTTCAGGACGTACATTCCGTACCCGCTTTAAGGTTTGCCGGCAGTGGTTTATCAGAACCTGCAGGACCGCACCATTCAGGACAAAATCGATGCGTGAAAAAATCACCGACGCACTGAAAACCGCGCTGAAAAGCGGCGACAGGGAGCGCTCAGGCACGCTGCGGCTGGTCAATGCCGCCATCCAGGATCGCGACATCGCCAACCGCGGCGCCGGCAAGCCTGCCGCGACCGACGACGAGGTGTTGCAGATCCTTGCCAAGATGGTGAAGCAGCGCGAGGAATCGGCAAAGGCCTTCGACGACGGCAACCGGCCCGAACTCGCGGCCAAGGAACGCGCCGAAATCGAGATCATCCGCGGCTTTCTGCCCGAGCAGATGGACGATGCCGCCATGCAACAGGCGATCCGAGACACCATCGCCGAGACGGGTGCTGCCGGCCTCAAGGACATGGGCCGCGTGATGGCCGCGCTCCGCGAAAAATATGTCGGCCAGATGGATTTCGGCAAAGCCAGCGGCCTGGTGAAAAGCCTGCTGCAGTAGCTTCTCGAGCCGGCGGCTTTGCTCCGGCATATGCCCCCTCCACCATGCTTCGCATGAGTACCCCTCTCCCGCTCCGCAGGGGAGGATCCGCAGCGGGGAAGCCTGCACGACCTTGATCCTCCCCCGTTTACGGGGAGAGGGGAACCGCCGAAGGCGGTGGAGGGGGCATGGACGCTTTTCATATGCGATTGTTCCTTATACTGCCTCGAAAGTCCCCCCTTGTGATCGTCTTCCCGTAACCAACAGCCCCATGCCGATGCAACTCGTCAAACTCGCGCTCGACTATCTGCCCTTTTATGCCGTCGCGCTCGAACGTGGCTGGTCACCCACGAACGTCCGCGGCCCGGAGATCGCGCGGGAACATCTCGATGCGATCGGCGCGGATGCGGCGGCTTTCGTCGAAAGCCTCGACGACCCGGAAGCGCGCGGCAGACCGATCACGCTGCCGGACGGAACCACGGTGCCGCGGCTGCCGGGCTTTGTCCGGTGGATGTGGGACGGCGATTTCTGCGGCTCGATCCAGCTGCGCTGGCAGAGGGGCACCTCGGAATTGCCGCCGCACGTGCTCGGCCATATCGGCTATACGGTGGTGCCGTGGAAGCATCGCCTTGGTTACGCGACCAAGGCACTTGCGCTGCTGCTGCCCGAGGCGAGGCTCGTCGGTCTTGATTACGTGGAAATCACCACCGACCTCGACAACCTGCCGTCGCAAAGAGTCGTCACCGCCAATGGCGGGTTTCTGGTCGAACGCTTCCGCAAGCTGCCCGTCTATGGCGGCGGCGAATCGCTGCGGTTCCGGATAAAACTTTGAGGCCTCAGCCCGCCGCGCCCGCCGGCTGCGGCGGCGCAACGCCGCTGCGCTGTTCCGCGATCCAGGACGACAGCGCGACGACCGTTGCAACGATCATCGCCGCGACCCCGAGCAGCGGCAGGCTGCGGTAGGAATATCCGGCGTTGAGCACCATCGCGCCGACAAAGGCGGCGAGCGCGATCCCGACATTGAAGCCCGAGGGTATGAGCGATGAAGCGAGATTGGGGGCGTCGGCGGTCCAGCCCAGGATGCGGGTCTGGATCGGTGTGCCGATGGCGAAGTTGAGCGCGCCCGACAGGGTGTACGCCGCCACCATCGGCAGCGGCCAGGGGCTGACCATGTAAATCGCCGCCAGCACGATGCCCTGCAGCGCCAGCATGGTGATGAGCGAGGGCATCAGCCTCCTGTCGGAGAGTTTGCCGCCGATGAAAACGCCCAGCGTGGCGCCGATTCCGTTGAGCAGCAGCACCCACGGCACGAAACCGGCATCGAGGCCGGTGACTTCCGTGAGCAGCGGTGCGATGTAGGTATAGGGCACGAACTGGCCGATCATCAGCATCAGCATCAGGATGAGCGAGGTCCACACCTGCTGGCGTCCGAGCACCTTGACCTCCCTCCCCAGGCCGGCTGGTGGACTTGAATTTCCCGACTTGCGCGGCAGCAAAACGATCATCGCGAGCATGGCGATGATGCCCAGCACGAACATCGCCCAGAACGTCGATCGCCAGCCCCAGACATTGCCGATCGCGGTGCCGGCCGGAACGCCGACGATGTTAGAAACCGTGAGGCCGGCCAGGATGAGCGCCACCGCCATGCCGCGCTGTTCCTTGCGCACCAGTCCGACCGCCACCACCATGGCGACACCGAAATAGGCGCCATGCGCAACCGCGACCGCGACGCGGATCGACAGCATGGAGGCGAAATCCGGCGCCAGCGCGCAAGCCGCCTGCCCGGCGCAGAAGGCGGCCATCAGGCCGAGCAGCAGGACCTTGCGCGACAATTTCGCGGTGGCGAGCGTCAGCAGCGGCCCGCCGACGGCGATGCCCAACGCATAACCGGAAACCAGATAGCCGGCGGTCGGAACCGTGACGTTCAAGCCGGCTGCCACCTTCGGCAGCACGCCGGCGATGACGAATTCCGTGGTGCCGAACGCGAACGCGGCGATGAACAGGGCAATCAGGGGAAGCGACATGAGGATTTTGGGGCCGGAGGGTTGGCTGGACTGACCTCAAGATCACGGACGCCGCCGGCGGGCAATCGACAATATTTGGGTAGGGTTATAGATTTTCTTCACTGGCAACTCAAATCGGCAGAACGGGGCCGGCTGACGTTTCCGAATTCGTGATCCTGCTACAATGGCGATGAAATCGGAACGCAAAAAGCTATGCTGTGTCGTTGGGCCAATTCGCTGCGATAGGTGAGGAAAGCGCCGCGCCGGTCGAATCCGATCTTCCGAGCTGCCTCAAAGTCGGTCCTGGATCGCGGAAGGGGATGTGGCATGGTGGATTCTGATCGGATCGACAACCTGATCGCAGCGGTGCCCCCCGCCTTGGCGCTTCGCGCCGGGCTGGACCTTGGCATCTTCACCCGGCTCGGTGGCAGCGCGATGACTGCTGACAGCCTTGGGGCCGCGCTCAAAGTCGAGCCCGGTCGTCTGTCGCGGCTCCTCTACGCGCTCGCCAGCATCGGTCTCCTCGAAGTCAAGGATGGTCAATTTCGCAACGGAGCCGAAGCGTCGGCCTTCCTCGACGCGTCCAAGCCGACCTATCGCGGCGGCGATCATGCGCTCCTGCGCGAGCTCTGGGGCGCCGACCTGCTGACCGCAGAGTCGCTGCGACAGAACCGGCCGGCTGCGCTGCACGACTTTTTCGAAGCGGGGCCCGAGGCCGCGGCCGCCTTCAGCCGCATGCTCGCACCGGGCGGGGCGATTTTCGGCCGACATCTGGCGAAGGAAATGGATCTCTCGGCGATCGGTTCGGTGATCGACATTGGCGGGGGCCCAGGGACCATCCTCGTCGGACTTCGCGAGCGGCGGCCGCAGATTGCGGCGACGCTGATGGAACTCCCAACGGTCGCAGCGGTCGCGCCAGATATCCTGTCAGAATACGGTGCCGACGACGTCATTGTCGAAGTGGGGGACATAACTGTCGCGCCATCGATCGGTCGGCACGATCTGGCGATCCTGAAGGCCGTCGTCCAGGTCCTTCCGCCGGATCAGGCGCGCAGTTCGATCCTGAACGCGGCGCGTTGCCTCACACCCGGAGGCGAGATCGCAATTGCGGGGTCGGGCGTCGTCGATGACGACCGGCTCGGCCCGCCTGAGGGTGTGTTTCTAAATCTCACCTTCTTGAACCTCTATCGCCACGGCGAATCCTACACTGAAGGTCAGTATCGCGCGTGGATGACCGAGGCTGGATTCCGGGATATCTCCAGGTCGCGCCTGGCGGACGGCTCTACGCTGTTTCGTGCGCGCCTCACGGGCTGACCGCGACTGAATGGTTGGTTTCGGACGCAAGGATCTCCGAGGCGCCCCGACCCTATCCGGGCAGCCTTGCAGCCTTGAGCGACGAGAGCGTCCCCTTGTCCGGCGTCAACTCGGAGCGAGCCATATCTATGAGCTCGTATCGGCGAGCAGCATTCCTTCCCGACGAATGGTTGAGGCGTGCGGTCTCCGATTGGAGCCGACCCTGACATGCGGAATTGCGACCCGGAGTGGATCGATCGCGAAGGAAAAACGTTGGAAGATTGTCAATTCACTTCGGCTGATCGGAGCGCGAAATGTCGCCTCGCTTTCTTATGGTGTTAGTCGCCGCCCTTTATCCAGCATCACCGGTGCACGCCAGTGTCGATGTCGAGCAGGCGCTGGAAGCCTTCCACAGCACCTGCCTGGCGCACGGCCCTGATTTCGAACGAACCGCGGCTGCCGCCAGCGGGCGCGGATGGACGCCGATTGCCGAAGACGCTTTTGCGACGCTGGCCCCCATCGAAGATGCACAGGCGATGAAAGGATGGAAGGCAACAGGCAAGACTATGCCGGAGGGAACCATGGTTGGGGTGACAAAAGCGAGGTTGGACGGCAAGCCGGTGCAGACATGCACTGTCTCCATCGCTGACGTTCACGTCAAATCGTTCCTGAAGGGTTTCTTCACGCGGACCGATGCCGAAAAGATTTCCGAAGAACGCGGCGCGACGCAGGTATCGCGGCTCTACATCCTGATTGCCGGCAATCGCGAGCAGTTCGTCAATCTCAAACTCCCGACCGCAACTGAAGCAGAAGGTATGATCGTGGCGAGTTCGATCGCCGAAGAATGATCGGTCCTTCGGCGTGCCGCGGGCATAGCCTTCTCACAGGATTTCATGGAGGGCGACCGCGACGAGGACGGCCCCGGCGGCGGCCTCGATCGAGCGGGTCACCACCGCGATGAGTTTCGGGCGCGACTTCAGCAGATTGACCAACCGGCTGCGGAAGAACACGGTGACCAGCGCGACCGCCGACAGGGTGAACGCTACCCCCGCCATCATCGTCACCGCGAACGCGATGCCCGCTTCCGGCACACCGCGGATCATGGCGAAGGTCATGACGAACAATGTCAGCGGACAAGGGATCAGGCCTGCCATGATGCCTACGGCGACGCCCTCCTGATCGCCATGCCCATGCACCGGGTGCCGGAAGGCCCGCCACAGCATCCAGGCGCCGATGAGACCGAGAAGGCTCCGGCTTATGTCTTCAAGCATCGGAGCGCGACCGACGCTTCCAAGCGCAACCGACACCAGCGGCAGCGACAGGAGCGCGATCAGCACCGCCGAGGTAACGTGAGTGAAGGAAAGCACCAGGGACACTATCAGGCTCCGCCCGAGTCCTGACGAAGATCCGGTCAAATAGGTCGCCAGCACCGATTTGGAGTGCCCGGGCGTCATTGCGTGCACCGCCCCGAACACGATGCCCATCGGCAGGAAGGCTGCAAGCGCGGCCCAGCTTCCGTCCTGGGCGAACGCCTTTATGTGCCCGGCGAAGGCAAGGTAGATGTCCCGTTGTACCTCGATGAGCCATTGCAGCATTCGGGCTAAATCCAGCTCAAGGTTGCCGCCGCGACGGCAAGGTAGCGCGTTGTCTTTGCGACAGCCACGAGTATGACGAAGCTCCAAAGGGACTCGCGGAGAGCGCCTGCCACCACCGTCAGCGGGTCGCCTGCCACCGGCAGCCAACTCAGCAGCAGAGACCATCTCCCATAGCGCCGGTACCATTTTGTGGCGCGGTCGAGCATCGCGGGACTTGCGGGAAACCATGAGCGGTCGCGGAACTTTTCGATGCCTCGCCCGATCACCCAGTTGACGACCGAGCCGAGCACATTTCCGACGCTGGCCACCAGGATAGGCATCCCCGCCGGAAAGGAATCGGTCAGCAACAATCCCGCCAATGCGGCCTCGGACTGCATCGGCAAAATGGTCGCAGCAACGAAGGCGGCGACAAACAAGCTGACATAGGCGGCGACGTCATCCATGACGGCCAACGCATCTGTCCGGCGTCCGGTCAAGGTTCACGCGGCCATTCCGGATGCAGCCGGTCGATCACGAAGGGATGGGCATGTCTGCGGCCGGACTGGTCTGCTCCCTCGGCCCAATGGGGATCGTCGTCGGGAAGATCGAGGTGGCGGTGCGCCACGATGTCCGGATCGGCTGCGGGCCAAATGAGCATGGCAGCGGCAACCGCCGCGGCGGCGACGCACGCCAGGATCGCGAACGTCGCTGAAAGCCCGACGGTCACGCCCAGCCATCCGGCCAGCGGATAGGTGACGAGCCAGCAAGCATGCGACAGCGCAAACTGGGCGGCATAAAGGGCCGGTCGATCCTCGGGATGCGACGATCGCCGCAGCAGGCGGCCGGAAGGCGTCTGCGCCGCCGAATACCCCAGTCCGAGGACGAACCAGAGCGGCAGGAGGAACCGGAAGCCGGGAACGCTCGCGCCGACCAGCAGGCCCGCGACGAGCAGTGAAATGCCGGCCAGCATCGCCGTGCGATCAGGTATGAGTTCAAGCAGCTTCGGCAGCGCAAGTGCCGCGACCATCGACCCGCCGCCGAACGCGGCGAGCGCCAGCGCCGTCTCTCGTTGGCTGAGCCCGAAGCTAGCCTGGACGATGACGACCGTATTTACGATCACCATCGCGCCAGCCGCCGCAACGGCCAGGTTGACGGCCAGCAAACCGCGAAGCCGTGGCGTCGCCAGATAGATGCGGATGCCGCGCGTGGTGCGGTCGTAGACGCCGCGCGGCGCGGACGGTTTCGGGCTGGGTAGGATGACGGAGACAACAAGTGCCGCCGAGGCGAGGAAGCCTATCACCGTTCCGGCAAACAGGCTGTGGAAGCTGACCACCGTCAGCAATGCTGCCGCAAGCATCGGGCTGACTAGGCTTTCCAGATCGTAGGCGAGCCGCGAGAGCGAAAGCGCTCTTGTGTAGTCCTTTTCGTCCGGGAGGACATCGGGAATAGTCGCCTGGAAGGTCGGCGTAAATCCTGCGGAAGCCGCCTGCAGAACGAAGATCAGCACATAGACCTGCCAGACTTCGCTGACGAAAGGCAAAAGAAGCGCCACCGCGGCGCGGACAAAGTCGAGGCTGACCAGCATGGCACGCCGCGGCAGCCGTTCGGCGAACGCTGCCGCGACCGGCGCAACGCCGACATAGGCGATCATCTTGATGGCAAGCGCCGTCCCCAGCACGACGCCGGCGTCCCCGCCGGCGAGGTCGTAAGCGAGCAGGCCGAGCGCGACGGTCGCCAGCCCGGTCCCGACGAGCGCGATCACCTGCGCCGTGAACAGATGACGGTAGGTACGGTCGGCAAGGATGTCGAGCACTTCTGGGCCTCAGATGGCGGAATGCGACATGGTGGCGCGAAAGTCGAGCATTGGTCGCCCTATCCTTCCCGACGCTGCGTGGTCAAGGCTCGTGCCCGCTCGGCTCCTGCGATGCGAAGGTCTGAGCCTAACTCCGCACCGCTCTGCACCGATCCGAAGGCTCACACCGCCTTCAGCCGCGAGCCCCTGAGCAGGCCCTGCTCCTCGAGCACCGGATAGGCGATCGAGGCGAGCAGCGAATTGATCTGCTTCAGGTCGCGGATGGTGTCGAGATGGATGGAGCTCGTCTCGACGCTCTTGGCCGTTCCCTCGACGCAGCCGCAGGAAATGGCTCTGGCTGGCCTCCTTCTCCAGCGTCGCGCAGCCGGTCCTTCTCCTCGACCAGCTGGCGGGCGGTCTCGGAATCGCGCGACACCAGCACGTTGAAGGCCAGCCGGGCGTTGGTCAGCACCGAGGCATGGAAGGCGGTCAGTTCGCGCCAGCCCTCGTCGGTGAATTCCAGCCCACGGTCGAGCTTCTTCTGCACATGGACCAGCATGTTGCGCACGATGATGTCGCCGACCTGCTCGAGCTTCACGCAGGCGCCGATCAGTTCCTGGTGGCGCAGCGCCTCGGCCTCGGTGAGCTGGCGCGCGCTGACCTTGGCCAGATAGAGCTTTATCGCCGCATGCCTCCTGTCGACGCGGTCGTCGAGCGCCGCAAGTGCGTCGATCTTGTCGTCGTCGGCCTTCTCGTACAGCTCGATGATGCGCTTCAGCATGATCTCGACCGTCTCGCAGACCCGCACCACCTCGCGGGTGGCGTTGGCGAGCGCCTGGGAAGGCGTGTCGAGCGCGCTTTCATTGAGCGCGCTGAGTTCGGCGGCGGCAAGGGCGTCGGCCGGGGCGGGAGTGCTGCCGAGCGCCACGATGCGCTCCGCCGCACGGAAGACGAGGCCGGCCAGCGGCATGCCCACCAGGGCGAGCACACAGTTGAAGGCGATGTGGAAGTGGACGAGTTGGGTCGGATGGCGTGCTGCCCAGCAGCGCGATGGGCGGCTCGGCGAAGATCAGCGCAATCAGGGCAGCGACCGCTGCCGTGCCGCGCATGATGAGGTTGCCGAGCGGCACGGTGCGGGAAGCCGGCGGGGCGGCGCGCGACAGCATCGCGGCGATGATGCCGCCGCCGAGATTGGCGCCCAGCACCAGCACCAGGCCGAGCGGCACCGGCACGAGGCCGCGAGCGGCGAGTGCGGTCACCAGCAGGATCGCGGCGACGCTGGAATGGAACAGCCAGGTCATGATCGCGGCGAGGATGAAGGCGGTGACAGGGTCGCCTGAGAGATAGTTGACGACGACCGGCAGGATGCGGCTTTCGCGCAGCGGTTCGGAGGCTTCGCCGATCATGCGCAGCGACAGGATCAACAGTCCGATGCCGACCAGGATGCGGCCGAACTGGCGCCAGTCGCGCCGCTCGGTGGCCATGAACATGGCGGTGCCGGCGACCAGGCAGATCGGCACCAAGCAGGCTCAGGTCGAAGCTCAGCAGCTTGACGACAAGCGCCGAGCCGACATCGGCGCCGAGCACGGCAAGCAGGCCGGCGGTGCCGCCGACGATGCCGGAACCCGCGAAGGAGCCGACCAGCAGAGCTACCGCGGTGGCGCTCTGCAAGGCGATGGCGAGCGCGGCGCCGGCCGCTACGGCCAGGACAGGATTGCGCATCGTCGCGCGCAAGCTTATGGCGCAGCACGTCGCCATAGGCGCGCTCGACGCCGGTGCGCACCATGCGCGTGGCCAACAGCAGCAGCGCCACGGCGCCGGCAAGATGCAGCAGGACGACCGAGCCGCTCATTCGGCCGGTTCCGGACCAGGTGCGGCGGCGCTCGCGTGCCGAGACCGGCGTGAATGTCTCACGCCGGGCAATCGTATGCAAAAGGCGAATCAGGGTCATTTTTCCACCCGGCTTAGCTTAGCCGGATAATAATTTTCGTCCATTGGAAACCAAGCGTTTCATGCCGACGCGGTGTGTCGGAAATGGATGCATCGCACCTATGGTTTGCGTTACCGGAAGGACATAGGGCCGCGTTCGGTCGCAAGCAACGGCTTCGGAAATAAAGGCAAACGATCCATTCACTGGCTGCCATGTTTGCGATTGTCGAATTAGCGTTTCTAAATATATGAAATCATTACAAAAATGTAATGGCGTCATTCAGTTTCGGTTCATCGGCCAGGCGCTACTTGTGGGCATCGGCAACCAAGGAGTATCCCCGATGAAACGTCTCGTTCTCAGCGCTCTCGCGCTTTCCATGCTGGCGGTTCCGGCCATGCGGGCTGAGGCAGCACCGCTGGATGCGCCGCGATCGAATGTGCAGCTCGTCGCCCAGAAACACGTCGTCAAGGAGCGTGTCGTGGTGAAGAAGCACGTCGTCAAGAAGAGGTACGGCATCAACCAGAGAGTGGTGAACAAGAAGGTCGTGGTGCACAAATCGCACTGGAAACGCGGCCACAAATATTCCGGCTGGCGGCAGCATCGCCCGATCCGCGACTATGGCCGCTACGGCCTCCATCGCCCCGGCCGCGGCCAGGAATGGATCCGCGTCGGCAACGACTATCTGCTGGTGAGCTTCGCGTCGGGCGTCATCGCCGGCCTGATCGCCGCCCATTAAGCGGCAGCGAGAAGCAGGATACGAGAGGCGGCTCGCAAGGGCCGCCTTTCTTTTGCCCTGTGAAAACCGGGCACTGTTCCGCATTAGGAGTCGTCCGGTAACGCGCGCATGATTATATGGAGGCGAAACGAGCTTCACCGATGCGCTTTCCGCCTTCCTTCCTCGACGAGATACGCGACCGCGTGCCGATTTCCTCGGTGATCGGCGCGCGCGTGTCGTGGGACAGGCAGAAGACCAACGCGCTCGCGCGGCGACTACTGGGCCTGCTGCCCGTTCCATGGCGAGAAGATCGCCGAGCTTCCATTGCGAGGACAAGAAGGGCCGCTATCACTGCTTCGGCTGCGGCGTTTCGGGCGATCATTTCAGATTCCTGACCGAACTCGACGGCATGAGCTTTCCCGAGGCGGTCGAGAAGATCGCCGACATGGCCGGCGTGCCGATGCCGGCGCGCGACGCGGAGGCGGAACGGCGCGAGAAGGAGCGCGCCAGCCTGACCGACGTCATGGAAATGGCGACGCAGTTCTTCCAGGAGCAGCTGCAGTCCGCCGGCCGGCGCCAAGGCGCGCGCCTATCTGCGCGACCGCGGGCTGACGCCGGCGACGCAGCAGGCGTTCCGGCTCGGCTATGCGCCGGACAGCCGCAATGCGCTGAAGGAATTCCTGGCCGGCAAGGGCGTGCCCAAGGCCGAGATCGAGGCCTGCGGGCTGGTCCGTCATGGCGACGACATTCCGGTCTCCTACGATTGGTTCCGCGACCGCATCATGTTCCCGATCCCGGATTCGCGCGGCACGCATCATCGCCTTCGGCGGCCGGGCGCTGGCGCCCGATGCGCTGGCCAAATACATGAACTCGCCCGACACCGAGCTCTTCCACAAGGGCAACGTGCTCTACAATTTCGTCCGCGCCCGCAAGGCCGCAGCAGAAGGACGGCACGGTGATCGCCGTCGAGGGCTACATGGACGTGATCGCGCTGGCGCAGGCCGGCTTCGAGAATGTCGTGGCGCCGCTCGGCACCGCGCTGACCGAAAACCAGCTCGAGCTGCTGTGGCGGATGACCGGCGAGCCGGTGCTGTGCTTCGACGGCGACCAGGCCGGGCTGAAGGCGGCCTGGCGCGCCGCCGACATGGCGCTGCCGATGATCCAGGCCGGCCGCACGGTGCGCTTCGCGCTGTCTGCCGGAAGGCAAGGATCCCGACGATCTGGTCAAGGCCGACGGGCCGGACGCGTTCCGGCGCCGTGCTTGCCGAGGCGCGGCCGCTCGCCGACCTGTTGTGGATGCGCGAAACCTCCGGCGGCGTGTTCGACACGCCGGAACGGCGGGCCGAACTGGAAAAGACGCTGCGCGAGCTGGCCAGCCGCATCCGCGACGAGAGCGTGCGCTACCACTACCAGCAGGAAATGCGCGAGCGGGTGCTCGCCTTCTTCGGCGCGCACGCGGAGCCGTCCAGCCAGGCGGGCAGAGGCGAGCGCGACAGGCGCTTCAGGGCAAGGGCCAGCGGCGGACAGTGCGCGCGGCGGCATGGCGGCGGGCGCGGCTCGCGGTCTCCGAAAGCCTGGCGCGCTCGGCGCTGGTCAAGCGCGCCGGCGGCGTCATGCCGCTGCGCGAGGCGGCGATCGTCGTGGCGCTGGTCAACCATCCGGCGCTGATCGACGAGAATTTCGACACAGGTCGAATGCCTCGACCTCGTCCATCCCGACCTGCGGCGACTGCACGCGGCGCTGATCGACGCGCTGGCGCATGACATGGCCGACGACCGCGACGCGGTGATCGCGACGATCGAGCGCGGCCGGGCTGTCGGCGAGCCTGGGAGCGCGCGGTGGCGCTGATCCGCCGGGCGCGGCATATGGCCGGCGCTGGAGGACAGCGGCACTCGACGATGCCCGCGAGGCCTTCGCCCAGGCGCTGCACTTGCAGCGCAGCGCGCGCACCTTACATAAGGAGCTGAAAGCGGCAGAAGCGGCGCTGGCCACCGATCCGACGGACGAAAACTACCGGCACCTCGTCGAAATCCAGGCGCAATTTCGTGATGTGCAGGCAACGGAGGCGCTGATCGAAGGGTTCGGCATGTCTTCGGGCAGGCCGGGCGGGTGTAGGTCGAAGCTTCGAAGATGAAAGTGCAGAACCGTGCTTGCGCGCCGAATTAGCCGCGGCGCTTTAATCGGGTAATTGATTCGCTTTTTTAACGCGAATCATGCGAGAGGCGCTTGACCTTCCGCCGGAATGACGGAATCAGGACGATTCGAAAAGTTAACCGCGCGGGCTGTCCGCACCCGACAATCACGGGACGGAGCTACCGGTCACTGGACGGGCAGTCAGCCCGCCACAGATACAGGGTTAATCGGGACTTAACGCAGAGGCGCAGTTACTGGCCCGTCGAAAGCGCGTTCAAGCGCGAGTCGCATCTGACTTGACCGGTTACAGGCAGCTTACCAGCGATCCGCTAGATACTCCGGCCGCTTGGAGAAAATAAAAGAATGGCGAAACCAGAAAAGGAAGAGGTCGAGACCGAACGCGAAGCCGCCACCGATGGCCCGCTGCTCGACCTTTCCGATGACGCTGTCAAGAAGATGATCAAGGCCGCCAAGAAGCGCGGCTATGTCACCATGGACGAACTGAACTCGGTGCTGCCCTCGGAGGAAGTGACCTCCGAGCAGATCGAGGACACATGTCGATGCTCTCCGACATGGGCATCAACGTCGTCGAGGACGACGAGCGGGCGAAGAGGCCGAAGCCGACCGATCGGCCGCCGACGCCGAGGAAGACGCCAACGAGCTGGCCGAGCAGACCGGCACCGCGGTTGCCGCCACGACCACCAAGAAAGAGCCGACCGACCGCACCGACGATCCGGTGCGCATGTATCTGCGCGAGATGGGCTCGGTCGAGCTTCTGTCGCGCGAGGGCGAAATCGCCATCGCCAAGCGCATCGAGGCCGGCCGCGAGACGATGATCGCGGGCCTGTGCGAAAGCCCGCTGACCTTCCAGGCCATCATCATCTGGCGCGACGAGCTCAACGAAGCGAAGATCCTGCTGCGCGACATCATCGATCTCGAAGCGACCTATGCCGGCCCGGAGGCCAAGCAGGCGCCGGTGGTGGAGCGCAGCGAGGATGCCGAAGAAGCCGAAGCGTCGACGAAGCGCAGCCAGCGCCGAGCGCGCCGCAGCGCGACGACGACGACATCACCAATGTCGGCGGCGACAAGCGCGGTCGTCGAAGAGGACGAGGACGACGAGGACGAGGCCGAGCCTGTCGCTCGCGGCGATGGAAGCGGAGCTGCGCCCGCAGGTGATGGAGACGCTCGACGTCATCGCCGACACCTACAAGAAGCTGCGCAAGCTGCAGGACCAGCAGGTCGAGAACCGGCTGGCCGCCGCCGGCACGCTGTCGCCCAGCCAGGAGCGCCGCTGCAAGGAGCTGAAGGACCAGCTGATCAAGGCGGTGAAGTCGCTGTCGCTCAACACAGGCGCGCATCGAGGCGCTGGTCGAGCAGCTCTACGACATCAACAAGCGGCTGGTGCAGAACGAAGGCCGGCTGCTGCGCCTGGCCGAAAGCTACGGCGTCGCGCGCGAGGAGTTCCTGAAGGAATACCAGGGCTCCGAGCTCGATCCGAACTGGATGAAGTCGATCGCGCAACCTTACCGGCGCGCGGCTGGAAGGAATTCACCAAGAACGAGAAGGACACGATCCGCGACATCCGCGACGAGATCCAGAACCTCGCCACCGAGACGGCGATCTCGATCCCCGAATTCCGCAAGATCGTCAACCAGGTGCAGAAGGGCGAGCGCGAGGCGCGCGATCGCCAAGAAGGAAATGGTCGAGGCCAACCTGCGCCTCGTCATCTCCATCGCCAAGAAATACACCAACCGCGGCCTGCAGTTCCTCGATCTGATCCAGGAAGGCAATATCGGCCTGATGAAGGCGGTCGACAAGTTCGAATACCGCCGCGGCTACAAGTTCTCGACCTACGCCACGTGGTGGATCCGGCAGGCGATCACCCGCTCGATCGCCGACCAGGCGCGCACCATCCGCATTCCGGTGCACATGATCGAGACGATCAACAAGATCGTGCGCACCTCGCGCCAGATGCTGCACGAGATCGGCCGCGAGCCGACGCCGGAGGAACTGGCCGAAAAGCTCGCCATGCCGCTGGAAAAGGTGCGCAAGGTGCTGAAGATCGCCAAGGAGCCGATCAGCGCTCGAAACGCCGGTCGGCGACGAGGAGGATTCGCATCTCGGCGATTTCATCGAGGACAAGAACGCGATCCTGCCGATCGACGCGGCGATCCAGGCCAATCTGCGCGAGACGACGACGCGCGTGCTGGCCTCGCTGACGCCGCGCGAGGAGCGCGTGCTGCGCATGCGCTTCGGCATCGGCATGAACACCGACCACACGCTGGAGGAAGTCGGCCAGCAGTTCTCGGTGACGCGCGAACGCATCCGCCAGATCGAGGCCAAGGCGCTGCGCAAGCTGAAGCATCCGAGCCGGAGCCGGAAGCTGCAGGAGCTTCCTGGACAGCTGATTGAGACAGAGGATTAAATTCGAAGGCCGGCTGAAAGCCCGGCCTTTTGCCTGGCGGTTGCAGGTCAGTGTGTCGATGCCGGTTCGACTTGCGCGAGCAACGGGGCCGGCCTTTCCACCTTCAGCAGGAACACGATCAGCGAAATCGAAATGAAGATGCCGCCGAGCACGTAGGGCGCGCCGCCGAACTCGACGGGTGCGTCGGGCCCGGTGAACTAGGCGAAGATCTGCGTGTAGATCAGCGGCGTGACGATGGCGGTGATCGAGAACAGGCTGGTCATCGCCCCTGCAATTCGCCTTGCGCGGAGGGCGGCACCTTGGCGGCGGCAAGGCTTCCGAGCGGCGGATCGGCGAGCGCCTCCAGGCACGGACGCGACGATCACCGCATAGATCATCCAGCCCTTCCAGGCGGCGGCATAGCCGAATGCCGCGAGCACGGTAAAGGTGAGGCCGATGGCCGCGGTCCGCCATTCGCCGAGCTTCGGGATGACGCGCGGCAGAACAAAAGCCATGACGAAGGCGCCGCCGAGGCCGAAGACGCCGAGCGAGAAGCCGATCTGCTGCTCGCTCCAGCCGTAGCGGTAGTCGCCGACGAACGACCACACCGCCGGATACATCATGTGGCCGAGCGTCATCAGTGAAGAACACCAGCCCGATCCAGCCGATGCCCTTGTAGTTGCGCATCTGCTTCAGGGCGCCGAGCGGATTTGCGCGGCGCCAGTCGAAGCGCGCCGGTGATGTTGTTTCCAGCGTTTCCGGCAGGAAGAAGAACCGACGACGAAATTGAGGAGAGCCAGCAGCGGCCGCGCCATAGAACGGCACCCGCGGCCCGAATTCGCCAAGCAAGCCGCCAAGCACCGGGCCGATGACGAAGCCGACGCCGAAGGCGATGCCGAGCAGGCCGAAATTCTTCGCCCGGTTCTCGTCGGTGCTGACGTCGGCGATGTAGGCGGAAGCGGTCGAGTAGCTGGCGCCGCTGATGCCGGCGAGCACGCGGCCCGACGAACAGGATCGCAGTAGGACCAGGCGACCGCGCAGATCAGATTGTCGATGGCGAAGGTGAACACCGAGGCCAGCAGGACCGGGCGGCGGCCGAAGCGGTCGCTGAGATTGCCGATCAGCGGCGCGAACAGGAACTGCATCGCCGCATAGACGAAGAACAGCCAGCCGCCTTCGACCGCCGCCTCGCTGACGCTGGCGCCGGTCAGTTCCTGCAGGAAGGTCGGCAGCACCGGCATGATGATGCCGATGCCGATCACGTCGAGCAGCAGCGTCGTGAAGACAAGCGCAAGGCCCCGTTTGGCGGTTTTTTCGTCAACCATGGCGAACTCGTGTTGTTTCTGCGAGCCGCCCGGGGCGAGGCGGACATGGCTTATAGACAAGTCCTCCACGCAGAACAATGCATGAACACGTCAGGAATCGTTCATGCTGACATACGTCGGCAATGCGAGCCGCGCCGGCATTACCGCACGGCTCAACGATCATTCCGGCGGAAAAGCCGGACACCTCAGATCGGATTGTTGAACGTATCGCAGTCCGAAAGCTTGCCGCTCTTGAAACCACGCGCGAACCAGGTCTGCCGCTGCTGCGAGGTGCCATGGTTGAAGCTCTCCGGCACGACATAGCCCTGCGTCGTCTTCTGCAGCGTGTCGTCGCCGATCTGCTGGGCGGCGTTCAGCGCCTCCTCGATGTCGCCTTGCTCGAGGATGCCCTTCTGCGCGGTGAAATGCCCCCACACGCCGGCGAAGCAATCGGCCTGCAGCTCGACCCGCATCGACATCTGGTTGGCCTCGACCTCGCTCATCTGCTGCCGCATCTGGTTGAACTTGGGCAGCATGCCGATCAGGTTCTGCACGTGATGGCCGACTTCATGCGCGATCACATAGGCCTGCGCGAAATCGCCCGAAGCGCCGAACTGGCTGGTCGAGCTGCTCGAAGAAGCTGGTGTCGAGATAGACCTTGCGGTCGCCCGGGCAATAGAACGGCCCGGATGCCGACGAGGCAAAGCCGCAGGCCGAGCGGATCTGGCCGTGAACATGCGTCAGCGTCGGCTCCTCGTAGGTCACGCCCTCGGCCTGGAAGATGCCGTTCCAGATGTCTTCGGTCTCGGCCAGCACGGTCGAGACGAACTGCTTCATCTCGTCCGATGCCGGGCGCGCTCGTCTCGCTGTCGGTGCCGCCGCCGCCGCCGGGCGCCTGTGCCGCCGGTCGCCGCCGGCCAGGATCTGCAGCGGGTCGATGCCGCATGCCTTCAGCCCGAAAAACAGGACGACGAGAATGATGATGCCCGACAGCGCCGCCGCCGCCGGTCCGACCGCCGGCGGCCGATGCGGATGCGGCCCGGTCCGCCGCGTCCGAACCCGCCGGGAAGCCCACCGCCCTGGCCGCGCGCGTCCTCGACATTGTCACTTTGACGGCGGCCTCTCCAGAGCATGGTCAACCTCTTGGCGCAGTTTCATGTCCGCCGGCCCGAACATTCTATCCGGCGAAACCAATAACTAGCCGAACGGCCGCGTCGAGTTACA
>CAVXQC010000004.1:0-424742 GCA_963763895.1 uncultured Alphaproteobacteria bacterium
ACCGCACACCCGGGTCGGCCGGGCCCACCGGCTGGCCGGGAGCCCGGCCCGCCAACGCCTCCCAGACGCTGAACCGCGCACCGACGACCGTCACGCCGACCTCCCATACCGCCCGCAAAAGCTTACGACCGATGTCAATGCCCGAAAGGGCCGTGATCTGCGCCCGTAGACGGGCGGATTGCCCACCTGCCGCTGTCGGAGTCGACCGCCACGGCCCTACCCATGCTCACCGGCGAGATTCGCCGCCACGCTGACGAGCCGCGCTTGGCGAGTCGGAGCCAGGTCGTGTCAGGGCTCACGTGGATCTGATTCTTGACCCCGGCCGCGCCGCCCGGAAATCAGCGGTCCGGCAGTTCC
This sequence comes from uncultured Alphaproteobacteria bacterium, assembly GCA_963763895.1. Taxonomy (GTDB): domain Bacteria; phylum Pseudomonadota; class Alphaproteobacteria; order Rhizobiales; family Rhizobiaceae; genus Neomesorhizobium. The sequence continues at coordinate 358 of CAVXQC010000004.1, forward strand.
TTCATCTTGCGGCGATCAGGCCGGCGGCTCGCTGCGGGCTCAGGCGGTAGAGCCGGTCCATCATCTTCGCGTCCCGGCCGATCAGGACCCGGTAGGCGTCCGTCTCCATGCCGTCGAGGATGTCCTTGGCGGCCCCTCGGGCGTGGTGACCTTGCGCTTGCGCCGCGGCCTCCGGGCCGGGCGATCGGCACGCCACGCCCGAGTTGGTCGTGATGTTGGTGGCGACGCCGCCCGGGAAGACGAGCGTGACGTGGACGTTCGTCCCGCGCGCACTCGGCGTACAGGGCCTCGGTGAGCAGCTTGACCGCGGCCTTCGACGCGCCGTAGACGGTCTGGCCGGGCACCGGGAGGAAGCCGCCCATGCTCGACACGTTGACGATGTGCCCCTCCGGCCGGGCGAGCAGCACCGGCAGGAACGCCTTGGTCAGGTGGAGCGTGCCCGACCAGTTGACCGCGAAGACCCGGTCGATCGCGCGCATCGTCGAGGTCCTTGACCTTCACGAACGGCTGGATGATGCCGGCGCAGTGCACGAGGCCGTCGACCGAGCCGTGGTGCGCGGCGACCTCGCCGGGCAGCGCGTCGACCGCGACCGGTCGGTGATGTCCAGCGTGTGGGTGGACACCGGCCGGCGCGACGCGAGCTCGGCGGTCTCCTGGAGCGTCGTCGCGTTGAGGTCGACCGCGGCGACCCGCGCCCCGCGGCGGAGCGCCTCGAGGCACGGCCCGGCCCATGCCGCTGCCCGCGCCGGTGACCACGAGGACCTGTCTGCCACCTTCACGGCGACCTCCTCGGCAGTCGTGGGCGGGGCCGGTGGATGTCGCAGCGTTCCGGGTGGTGCGGGCCGGTGACGTCATCAGAAGAGCGACGGTCGGAGTATCGCCCAGGCCTGCGCGGCGACATCGTGTACGGGACCGGACGGGCGTCTCAGCGACGAACGCGCCGCAGACGCGGGGTGGCACACCCTGCTGGTGGACAGCACCGCGCGCTCGGCCCGGACGATCGAGGAGCTCGTGTGGCTGCTCGACATGGAGCCGGCCCGGCTGCGGGCCACCGGCGAGCGGTTCAACGGGTTCGCCCGCAACGACGAACCGGTTGGGTGTGAACGGCTCAAGCGCCGACCCGGCTCCTTCGGTGCGTGGCCAGGTCACGGGGAAGCGCGAACACAACGGTCTCCCGGACCGACTCGACCTCTTCCACATCGGTGTAACCGTGGCTGGCGAGCCGCGTCAGCACGCCGCGGACCAGTTCGTCGGGTACCGACGCACCGCTGGTGACGCCGACCGTGGTGACCCCGGTAAGCCACGACACGTCGATGCGGTCGCAGTCGTCGACGAGGTACGCCGCATCGGCGCCGGCGTCGCGGGCCACCTCCACCAGGCGCACCGAGTTCGAGGAGTTCGCCGATCCGACCACGATGACCAGCTCGCAGCGGTCGCGATGTCTTCTCGGCGACCTGCCGGTTCTGCGTGGCGTAGCAGATGTCGTCGGAGGGCGGGTCGATCAGGTTGGGGAACCGGGCACGCAAGGCCTCGACTGTTCGCGTGGTCTCGTCCACCGACAGCGTGGTCTGCGACAGCCAGACGACCCGGTCCGGATCGCGGACCTTGACATGGGGGACGTCGTCCGCGCCGTCGACCACGTGAATGTGTCTCGGGCGCCTCGCCCGTGGTGCCGATGACCTCCTCGTGACCCTCGTGTCCGATAAGCAGGATGTCGTAGTCCTGGGCCGCGAACCGGCGGGCCTCCTTGTGTACCTTGGTGACCAGCGGACAGGTGGCGTCGATGACGTGCAGGCCGCGCGCGCCGGCGTCGTCGTGCACCTGCGGCGCGACGCCGTGAGCCGAGAACACCACGGTGGCACCGGCCGGGACCTCCTCGGCCTCGTCGACGAAGATCGCGCCGCGCTCCTCGAGCGACTTCACGACATGAGTGTTGTGCACGATCTGTTTGCGGACGTATACCGGACCCGGCAACCTCTCCAGCGCCGATTCCACCGTCTGAACCGCCCGGTCGACGCCCGCGCAGTACCCGCGCGGCCGGGCCAACAGGATACGCCGGGCCGGACGGGCCAACCGCCGTGCCGCCTCTGCGCGGGCCCACGCGTCGGCGGCGAGCACATCCTCCACTGTGGACACCGTGGCCGGGTCGCCGTGGGCCGCGACGACGGCGGCCACCGTGTCGACGATGCCGGTGAACGGCAGGCGGCCGGCGAGGAACGCCGCGACACATTCCTCGTTCGCGGCGTTGTAACGGCCGGCGCGGTGCCCCCGGCGGCACCCACTTCGCGCGCGATGACGGCTGGGAAGGCCTCGTCGTCCAGCGGCAGGAATTGCCAACTTCGGGCCGACGTCCAGTCGATGCCGGTCCCGACGCCAGGCACCCGCCGTGGCCAGGCCAGCGCGACGGCGATCGGCAGCCGCATGTCGGGTGCGCTGGCCTGCACCAGCATGGAGCCGTCGACGAACTCGACCATCGAGTGGACGATGGACTGCGGGTGAACGACGACGCCGATCCGCTCCGCGTCGACCCGAAGAGCAGGTGCGCCTCGATGCAGTTCCAGTGCCTTGTTCATCAGCGTCGCCGAGTCCATGGTCATCCGCGGGCCCATCGTCCATTTTGGATGGTGTGAGCGCCTGCGCGGGCGTGACCGTCGCGAGATCGTCGCGGCTGCGGCCGCGGAACGGGCCGCCGCTCGCGGTCAGCCAGACCGCGCCACCTCGTCGGCGGTCCCGCCCCGCAGGCACTGCGAGATCGCGGAGTGCTCCCAGTCCACCGGCACGATCGGCCGCGGCCCGCGCCGCGACGTCACGAGCGACCCGCCGACGATGAGCGACTCCTTGTTCGCCAGGGCGAGGATCCGCCCGGCGTCCAGGGCGGCCAGGGGGTGTCAGGCCGCGCGACCCGGCGATGCCGTTGACGACGACGTGGCAGGGATGGGCCGCCAGTTCGGTCAGCGCGTCCGGTCCGGCCAGCAGCGCGGCGGCGGCCTCCCAGCGGCCCGCACCGCCTCCCGCACCGCGGCGGCCGCTTCCGCCGGCGCGACGGCGACCACCTCGACACCGGGTCCAGCGCCTGCCGGGCGAGCCGGTCCGGATGCGCTCCACGGCGGCGTCCCGTTGACCCGGAACCGGTCCGGGTTGCGGCGGATCACGTCGACGGTCTGGATGCCGATCGACCCGGTCGAGCCGAGGATGACCACGTCGCGCATCAACGTCAATCCTTTCCGTGCCGATCGAGATCCGAGTCGAGATCCATGCCCATCTCCTCGGCCAGCCGCATCGCCTCTTCGATGAGGGTCTCGACGATCTGCGACTCCGGCACGGTCTTGACGACCTTGCCCTTGACGAAGATCTGGCCCTTGCCGTTGCCCGAGGCGACGCCGAGGTCGGCCTCCCGGGCCTCGCCCGGGCCGTTGACCACGCAGCCCATCACCGCGACCCGCAGCGGCACCGGCAGCCCGTCGAACGCCGGCGGTGACCTGCTCGGCCAGCGTGTAGACGTCGACCTGGGCCCGCCCGCAGGACGGGCAGGACACGATCTCCAGCCCGCGCTCGCCGCAGGCCCAGCGACTCCAGGATCTGGATGCCGACCTTGACCTCCTCCACCGGCGGCGCGGACAGCGACACCCGGATCGTGTCGCCGATGCCCTCGGCCAGCAGCGCGCCGAACGCGACCGCCGACTTGATCGTGCCCTGGAACGCCGGACCCGGCCTCGGTCACCCCCAGGTGCAGCGGGTAGTCGCACGCGCTCGGCCAGCAGCCGGTACGCCCGCGACCATCACCACCGGGTCGTTGTGCTTGACCGAGATCTTGATGTCGCTGAAGCCGTGCTCCTCGAACAGCGAGCACTCCCACAGCGCCGACTCCACCAGCGCCTCCGGCGTCGCCTTGCCGTACTTGGCCAGCAGCCGCTTGTCCAGCGAGCCGGCGTTGACCCCGATCCGGATCGGCACCCCGGCGTCCGCCGCCGCCTGCGCGATCTCGCCGACCTTGTCGTCGAACTTCTTGATGTTGCCCGGGTTCACCCGCACCGCCGCGCAGCCGGCGTCGATCGCCGCGAACACGTACTTCGGCTGGAAATGGATGTCCGCGATCACCGGGATCTGCGACTTCCGCGCGATCGCCGGCAACGCCTCCGCGTCATCCTGCGACGGCACCGCCACCCGCACGATGTGACAGCCCGCCGCGGTCAGCTCCGCGATCTGCTGCAGCGTGGCGTTGACGTCCGCGGTCACCGTCGTGGTCATCGACTGCACCGAGACCGGCGCATCGCCGCCGACCGGCACCGACCCCACCACTGATCTGACGGGACTCGCGCCGGCGCGCCGGCGACCGGCGCGGCAGGTGTGGGCATGCCCAGCGTCGACGGCGGTCATCGCGGCACCCGCTGCGGCCATGCGTGGCTCCGCGGTACCGGCCGGAGTCGGGTCGGCGAGCGGCCCGCATGCACCGCGTTCGCGGCGATGTCCCGCTCGCGGTCAGGCCGCGGTCGGCGCAGGATGTCCGCCCGCGGCTGCCGTGGTCCAGGAACCGTTGCGGCATGCCGAAGTTGCGCACCGGGGTGTGACGCCGGCGTCGCGCAGCGCCTGGGCGAGCCGCGGCGCCGACGCCGCCGACCCGGCCGTTGTCCTCGACGGTGACGACCAGCCGGTGCCGGCGGCCAGCGTCGACCAGCGCCGGGTCGAGCGGCGTGACCCAGCGCGGGTCGACGACGGTCGACGCCGATGCCGTGCGCGGCCAGCCGGTCGGCGGCGCCGAGGCACGTACCGCGCCATCGCGCCGACCGACGACCAGCAGCACGTCCGTCGCCCGGTCCGGCGCAGGACGTCGCACGCCGCCGACCGTGTCGATCGGCCGGCATGTCCGGCGCCCACGGCGCCCTTCGGGAACCGGACCGCGGTCGGGCCGTCGGCGACCGCGACCGCCTCGCGCAGCAGCTCGCGCAGCCGCGTCGCGCGTCGCGCGGCGCGGCGATCCGCAGCCCCGGCACCACCTGCAGCAGCGACAGGTCCCACATGCCGTTGTGGCTGGGCCCGTCGTCGCCGGTGATGCCGGCCCGGTCGAGCACGAACGTGACCGGCAGCCGGTGCAGCGCGACGTCCATCAGCACCTGGTCGAACGCCCGGTTGAGGAACGTCGCGTAGATCGCGACCACCGGGTGCAGCCCGCCCAGCGCCAGCCCGGCCGCCGACGGTGACCGCGTGCTGCTCGGCGATGCCGACGTCGAAGACCCGGTCCGGGAACCGCTCGGCGAACGGCGCCGAGCCCGGTCGGGTCGCAGCATCGCCGCGGTGATGGCGACGACGTCCGGCCGCTGCCGCGCCGATCGCGACGAGCTCGTCGGCGAACACCGACGGTCCACGACCGGCGGCCGGGCGTGCCGGCGCCGGTGGCCGGGTCGATCGCGCCGACGGCGTGCAGCCGGTCGGCGTCGTCCGGTCTCGGCCGGCGGCGTAGCCGCTTGCCCTTCGGGTCACGCAGTGCACGACCACCGGGCCGCCGCAAGTCGCGGGCCGCGCCGCAGAGCGCGTCCTCGACAGCCGCCAGGTCGTGCCCGTCGACCGGGCCGAGGTAGGCGAGCCCGAGGTGCTCGAACAGGTTGCCGGCCGCGGCCGCGCCGCTGCGCAGCGTCGGCCAGGTGGTCGGCCAGACCGCCGACGGTCGGGCGCGTAGGACCGGCCGTTGTCGTTGAGCACGATGACGACCGGCCGGTCCGGCGCCGCGCCGATGTTGTTCAGCGCCTCCCAGCACATGCCGCCGGTCAGCGCGCCGTCGCCGACGACCGCGACGACGCCGCCGGTCGTGCTCGCCGCGCAGCTGCGTACGCCTTGGCCAGACCGTCCGCATAGGACAGTGCGGTGGAGGCGTGCGAGTTCTCGATCGACGTCGTGCGCGGACTCGGCCCGGCGACGGGTAGCCGGACAGGCCGCCGCGCCTGGCGCAGCCGGTCGAACTCCGTCCGGCGGCCGGTGAGGATCTTGTGCACGTAGGCCTGGTGGCCGGTGTCCCACAGGATCCGGTCGCTCGGCGAGTCGAAGACCCGGTGCAGGGCGATGGTCAGCTCGACGACGCCGAGGTTCGGGCCCAGGTGGCCGCCGCACGTGACGGCGGGGACGAGAAACTGCCGAATGTCGTGAGCCAACTCCGCCAGTTGAGCGGTCCGTCGACGGACGCAGATCGGCGGGGCTGTTGATCGTGTCCAGCACCGTCATGTCAAACTCCTTCGCCGACGCCGGGATCCGGACCGCGTGACGGTCCGGATCCGGCGCCGTGTCCTCAGATCACTGGCAGTCCGCCGTCTGCAGGACGTAGGCGCCCCACAGCGACGGTCCGAGCTGGTACGCGCCGCTGCTGCGGCTGAGCGTCGTGCAGTTGGTGCCGGTCTCCGCCTCGTGCGCGGCGACATCGGCGTCGACGTCACTCTGGGCGGCGGCGACAGCCGCCGCCTTCGTCGGGCCGGTGCCACCACCGGCGAAGTACTCGGGAAGGCGGCGGCGGTGGTCGGTGCCGCCGAGGCGGGTGCCGCCGCCGCGAACGGCGCGGCGAGGGCGAGAGCGAGGACGCCGCCGGAAAGCAGCGACCGGATTTTGGGCGTGCGCATGCGCACCTCCATCGATGTCGGTGGGTCGGGATGGAACTGTTCAGCTGGGACCGATCAGGTCGGGGCCGCCTCCCGTTCACGGCGATTGCCGTCGTGCAGAGCGTGGCGGTCTGGACCGCGGGCGGGCAGCGGCGCGGCCAGCAGCAGCCCGGCGCAGGCCAGACCGATGAGCAGGGCAACGGTGGTTCGAAACACCGTGACCGGCGTGGCGACCACCGCTTCGGCCTCATAGAGCTGTTATCCGGCACTCGCGCTGCCTCCTCGTCGCTCAAGCAGGAAGTGGTCGAAAGTCTGGACATCCTGATCGTGCGTGAACTCACTGGTGGCGTCTATTTCGGCGAACCGAAGGAGATCATCGATCTCGGTAACGGCCAGAAGCGCGGCATAGACACGCAGGTTTACGACACGTTCGAGATCGAGCGCATTTCCGGCGTGGCGTTCGAGCTGGCGCGGACGCGCAAGAACCACGTTACCTCGATGGAAAAGCGCAACGTCATGAAATCCGGCGTGTTGTGGAACGAGGTGGTGACGCAGACGCACAAGGCGAAATATTCCGACGTCAAGCTCGACCACATGCTGGCCGATGCCGGCGGCATGCAGCTCGTACGTTGGCCGAAGCAGTTCGACGTCATCGTCACCGACAATCTGTTCGGCGACATGCTTTCCGACGTGGCAGCGATGCTGACCGGATCGCTCGGCATGCTGCCGTCGGCGTCGCTGGGCGCCCCCGATCCGAAAACCGGCAGCCGCAAGGCGCTCTACGAGCCGGTGCATGGCTCCGCACCCGACATCGCCGGCAAGGGCATCGCCAACCCGATCGCCATGATCGCGTCGTTCGCGATGTGCCTGCGTTATTCCTTCGGCATGGTTGCCGAGGCTGACCGGGTGGAGGCCGCGATCGCGGGCGTGCTCGACGACGGATTGCGGACCCGGGACATCATGTCGGAGGGCATGACGGAGGTTGGCACCACGGCGATGGGCGACGCCATCATCGCTAAGTTCCTGATGTAGCAGACTCCCTTGCCGCCGGCGTAAACGCCGGCGGTATTTTTATGCCGGCGGGTATCGGCCCCCATTTGTTTTCGTGCTTCTGCGATGGAATCAGCGTGAAGACAAAAATGATGAGCCCGCCGATATAAGGGATGAAGATCAGCAGATAGAACCAGCCCGACAGGCCGATGTCGTGCTGGCGGCGGATGGTCATGGCCAGGCTGGGCAAGAATGTCGCCAGGCAAAAAAGCCCAACTGCGGTCAGCGTGGCTACCGGCGTTTCGTAGCCGTCCAGATTTTCGAGGCTGCCGTCGATCACCAGACCAACAGCGGCGACGATCGCGCAGGCGATCAACCAGAACAGGTAGAACCCCCAATATTCCTTGCGGCGGGCACGTCCATGGAAATTGACATAGTTGTCGGTGATGCCGCGCCAGAAGTAGCTCCACAGGCCCGTATTCGACGGCTCGCCGGGCTGTGCGTAGCGGCCGAAATGCTGCTGCGGCCCGACTGCCCGGGCATCGGCCGTCGCCGGGCCGGCAGGGGCGTTGCCGAACGCGGCGCCAAGCTGGGTGCGGATCGAAAACACATCGCGCGCGTGGCTTCCGGCGGCTGAAACTCGACCTGCGTGCCCTTGCTCATAGGCGCTTCGCGGCGCAGGTCCTCGCGCGAAAAAGTGTAGCGGCTGCCGTCGGTCCCGGTGATGAAGCCGAAACCCTGAGCCTCGTCGTAATGCAGTACTTCCCCGCGCATGGCCGTCCCCTGGACCCCTGTCTTGTCGCCGCAAGGTCCTTCGCCGGGAAAGCGATGTCGATCCGCCCGCCCATGAAGGGGCTCATGGTGCGCGCATTGTCCGTGAGATCACAAGAAGGCGATAAGGCGGCCAGCGAGAAGCGCGGCGATCCAGATCGTCAGCGACAGCGATGCGCCGACCCTGAGGCCGGGGCTTATGATGCCGACGGTCGATGCCTGCCGCCATCCGCTGCTGAAGCGAATGACGGCTGAAGTTTGCAGCGCCAACGGCCACAAGCGAAATTTTTGTCAGAAAGGCCGGATTGGCCGCATATTCAGTGGGCTGGACGGAAAATAGCAGGAACCCGGTCGCGACCGCAAGCACCAAGCCGATCGCGGCAAATATGCGTCATCAGCCTGAGGAACGGCCCTGCCGCGACGCTGGAGAACAGCCCGAGCATCCGGAGATCGGCGGGCAGGATCGTGCTGATCAGGAGCGCGCCGAGCGACGAAGATATGCGTCGCATTGACGAGCGGGTAGACGAAGAGCGAAGCGGCGAATGAGTGCCGCCACTCCCAATTATGCAACGCGTCGCAGCCACTCCATCGCCATAGGCTGCGCGCCTTCAGGCGCCCGGCACGCGATCGGGATAGACGTCGTAGGTTTTGCCCTTGACGATGACGCGCGCCGCCTTCATGCGCCGCTCTGCGTGGTCGCGCGAACGAAAGCCGACGCATGTCACCGTCGTCGCCGATCTTCGCGGCATTCTCGATCGAAGCCGGCGCGGGTGCTGGGCGACGAGCGGCGCCAGGTCGACGTCCCAGAGCCTCATCCATCGGCGCGGACATTCAGCGTCACATGCGGATTGCCGATATAGATATCCTCGATGACACCGGTGAGTTCGAAAGGATCCGTCCTCCGTCCACGCCCAGCCATGATGGGCGAGAGCGGGCATGGCCGCCAGAACAGCCGCGACCAGGATTGCTGCGCCGCTGCGCAGTCCGTAACCGTTTGTCCAGTTCATCATGCGCTCCTCTCTTGTTCCAAAAGCCTAGGACGGCAGCCCTTCTTGGTCAAATCACAAGCTGCTGATCGGACGGCGGCTCGATTGACTCTTTATCGAAACCGCGTAAAAGCCCGTCCTGACAACGGAGCATTTCATGCGCGGCCTGCTGATGGCGCTTTTTGCAGTCGACTTTCCCGGCCACGATGCCGGCCGTCGGCGTGCGCCCTTCCGTTCCACCAAAACCATGGCCAAAACGACCGCCAAAACGGTCTGATCTCCCTTGGCCTAACCACCCTCTCCCGGGTCCGGCCCGGGGCAAGACCCGCAACGGCCGGCGGGATTTCTCCAGAAACAGCCAAGCGGAGAGGGACAGGAGATTTTCGATGGGTTTCAAGGTTGCAGTCGTCGGCGCCACGGGCAATGTGGGCCGGGAAATGCTCAACATTCTCGAAGAGCGCGGCTTTCCGGTCGACGAGATCGTGGCGCTCGCCTCGCGCCGCAGCCAGGGCACGGAAGTGTCCTATGGCGACCGCACGCTGAAGGTGAAGACGCTCGACACACTACGATTTTTCCGACACCGACATCTGCATCATGTCGGCCGGCGGCAACGTCTCCAAGGAATGGTCGCCGAAGATCGGCAAGCCAGGGCTGCGTCGTCATCGATAATTCCAGCGCCTTCCGCTACGACCAGGACGTGCCGCTGATCGTGCCGGAGGTCAATCCGGACGCGATCTCGCTGTTCTCGCGCAAGAACATCATCGCCAATCCGAACTGCTCGACAGCGCAGCTCGTCGTGGCGTTGAAGCCGTTGCACGATTTCGCGACGATCAAGCGCATCGTCGTCGCCACCTACCAGTCGGTTTCGGGCGCCGGCAAGGAAGGCATGGACGAGCTGTTCACGCAGACCCGCGCGGTGTTCGTCGCCGACCAGGTCGAGAACAAGAAGTTCACCAAGCGCATCGCCTTCAACGTCATCCCGCATATCGACGTCTTCCTCGACGACGGCTTCACCAAGGAAGAGTGGAAGATGGTCGCCGAGACCAAGAAGATGCTCGATCCCAAGATCAAGCTGACCGCCACCTGCGTACGCGTGCCGGTGTTCATCGGCCATTCGGAGGCCGTCAACATCGAGTTCGAGAAGCCGATCACGGCCGACGAGGCGCGCGACATCCTGCGCGAGGCGCCGGGCTGCCTCGTCATCGACAAGCGCGAAGACGGCGGCTACATCACGCCGGTCGAATTCGGCCGGCGAGGACGCCACCTACATCTCGCGCATCCGCGAGGATTCGACCATCGATAACGGCCTTTCCATGTGGATCGTCTCCGACAATCTGCGCAAGGGCGCCGCGCTGAACGCGGTGCAGATCGCCGAGCTGCTGGTCGAGCGGGGTCTGATCCAGCCGAAGAGACGAGCGGCTTAAGGGCCGTTGCGAAACCCATCCGAGGTCGCGCTGCGTCCGGCAAACGGTTCGGACGCCGCCGACATCGCCAGGGTCATGCGGGCGGCACTCGCATCGTTCGGCTGGATGCCTGTGCTCCATACGCCGGACGAAGATCTGGCCTTCATTCGCGACGCAGTGTTGCCGCGCCAGCAGGTGACCGTTACCGAGACCGGAAGCGAGATTGTCGGTCACGCTGTCAAGAACGACTGGATCGAGCAGCTTTATCTCGATCCGGCCTGGACCGGCAAAGGCATCGGCGGCGCGCCTGCTTGTCCAAGCGACAGTGGGGATGCCTGTCGTTCAGCTGCGTTGCTTTCAGGCCAACCACGGCGCACGGCGCTTTTATGAACGGTGCGGATTTGCCGCCGCGGCTTTCGGCGATGGTTCCGGCAACGAGGAGGGCTTGCCGGAGATGCGTTTATGTGCGCAGAAACGTGCGCGGTCAGAACGGGTAAAGCAGATCCCGGCACAAGCGCTCTCCGGTGCCACGCTCCGGTTTTTGCCGGCCTGGCCATTTAAGGTAAGTGGGAAGCGGACACCTGGACCGCGCCTCACTCAATATTGAAAATACGGCGCGGTCTTCCGCGTCCGCCGGTGTTTTCACCTTCGGCTGGGTGGGCTGGGCTCGGCATTTTTGCGCCTACCAGCCTGACCGTCGCCGAGGCCCGGGTCTTGGCGATCGCCTCGCTAAACCGCGCTACCGTTGCGCGGCCGGCCCGGACACCGCCGCCCTCCCGAAGCCCCGGTTCTAGACCCGGTTCCCATGAGGGCGATGACACGGATTATGCGGGAGGCGGAAGGGTGTGGACGGAAGTATTTTGCCGAAATCGTACAAGTGATTGAAATCGCTGGAAAGAATCTTTTGCAAAGGTGGGGAACGGGGTGAATCTGTCTACGCCCTCCCCTCAGGGGGAAGTGAAGCTCCATCCGCCCCGAACCGTGCGAATTCCTGAAAAGCGGCGGCGGCTGTCGCGAAAGGCCAAGAACACATGGTCGTCAGACGCGGTATGATGCCACCTCCGACACCAGTATCCGAGCCGCCCGATGATCGTCCGCCCCCGCCCAAGTTTCTGGAAACTCTTCTTCGTCATGCGCGGCTCGGTGGTGCCGCGCATCCTGCCGCAGATTTTGGGCTTCGCGCTTCATGGTGCAGTCGTCGTTGCCCTTGTGAAGGCGCTGAGGCTCGATCCCGGCAATGCAGGCGTCGCGCCGTTCGCGCTGCTCGGCGTGGCGCTGTCGGTCTATCTCGGCTTCCGCAACAACGCCGCCTACGACCGCTGGTGGGAAGCCCGCAAGCTGTGGGGGCAACTGGTCTACGAGATACGAAATCTGGCGCGCGCCGCCACCGCATTGATCGCTGACCGCAATGAAGCGCGGCAACTGCTGATGGATTCGCTGGCTCTCTGCCACTTCCTGCGCGGCGAATTGCGCAAGGTCGACGCGCGGGAACAGGTGCGCGCCTTTGTCGGCGACGCGGCGGACGACATTTTCGCCGCTTCCAACCAGCCGGACGCGGCCTTGCGCCGAATGGGCGAGCGGATCGGCGCGCTGAAACGGGCCGGCGCCCTGGAGCCGATGGATTTCCGCATCCTCGACGAGCGGCTTTCCGCGCTTGCCGCCATGCAGGCCGGCTGCGAGCGGATCATGGGCACGCCGCTGCCCTTCGCCTACACGCTGCTCCTGCAGCGCACCGCCTACATCTTCTGCCTGCTGCTGCCATTCGGGCTGGTTGCCTCCGCCGGCTGGGCGACACCGTTCCTCACCGCGCTCATCGCCTATACGTTTTTCGGTCTCGACGCCCTTTCGGAGGAACTGGAGGATCCGTTCGGCACGCAAGCCAACGATCTGGCGCTGGACGGGCTCTGCCGGGTCTGCGAGATTTCGGTCTTCGAGGCGCTGGGCGAAACACCGCCGCCGATGATCGCGGCGGAGAAATTCTACTATTCCTGACGCCGGTTCAATGCGGGGGAGAGCGGAAGGAGCGACCCCGGTGACAGTTTTCGTTTCGCGACGCGAACTCACCCTCGGACTGATCGGCCTGGGCGGCACTGCCCTGGTTGGTCCCGGAAGCGCTTTGGGCACAAGGCGCAAGGCCGGCGATCGATGCGACGTTTCTGTTCGCCGCGGACATCCATACCTGCCGGATGGGCGATGGCCTTTCGCCGAACTGCCAGGAGGAAGGCAAGACCGACGCCAACCTTCTGCGCCACATCGCGGCGCTGAACCGCATAAGCGAGCAGAGCTGGCCGGCGGAAATCGACGGCGTGGCCAGCAGACTGGCGGGTGCGGGCCAGAAGATCGCCACGCCGCTCGGCCTGGTGATCGGCGGCGACATGACCGACGACGGCGGCGGGCAGGTCGCGGAGCCGGGCGAAGGAACGCAGCTCCAGCAGTTCAGCCAGCGTTACCAGCAAGGCGTGGGGACCGACAGCGTGCATTTTCCGGTCTATACCGGCTTGGGCAACCACGATCTCGACCAGGACGGGCTGCCGCCGCGTATCGACTGGTACCGGCGCGAACTGCGCGACTATGTCGAGATCAACCACCGGCAAAGCGTCTTCTTCAAGCCACCGGTGCCGGCGGCGAACTACGATGTCGGATCGGACAGCTATTCGTGGGACTGGGGCGGGCTGCATCTGATCCAGACGCATCGTTTCGCAGGCGATACGAACAAGGGCGCGCCAAGCGGTTTGCCATGGCTGAAGCAGGATCTGGCCGACAATGCAGGAGATGGCAGGCCGGTGGCGATCTTCCAGCATTACGGCTGGGATTCCTTCTCCACCGAGCGTTGGGACCCGGCGGCGAAGACCTTCGACGACGACGGCAGCGGAGCGCCGCACTGGTGGAGCGACGAGCAGCGGCAGGCGATGTTGGATGCGCTCTCCGGCTACAATGTCATCGGCATCTTTCACGGCCATCAACACGAGACGGCGATGATATACCGGCGCGACGGCCTCGACCTGTTCAAGCCGAAGGCGGCCTATCTCGGCGGCTTCGCGCTGGTGCATGTGACGGACAGCGGCGATGGACGTCGTGCTTGGCGAGGCGGTGGATGCTGCGGGCAATGTGCGGTTCACCGATGCGTTCAGCAAGCCGATCGGCTGGAAATGACGTGCGGGTTGCGCGATCGGCGTCGAGCCGTCGAAGATGAGCCGAATGAACCGGTCGGCGCCCGGCGAACCGCACGTTAGAAGGAGAGCAAGGATGAGGTCGTTGATTGGAAAGGCGGTGCTGGCGCTGACGCTGGCCTGGCTCGGCCTGCGCATCGGCTGCCCGCGCCGCGGAAATCCCGATCCCGATGCAGGCGCAATGGGCGGATGCCAAGAAAACGGTGAAACTCGCCAACGGGATTTCGCTCGCCTATGTCGAGATGGGCGATTCCGAGGGCAGCCCGACGCTGCTCATCCACGGCTATACCGACAACAGCCGGTCGTGGTCGCTGATGGCGCCCTATCTGAAAAAGCGGCGGCTGCTGGCGATCGACCTGCGCGGCCACGGCAAATCCGACGCGCCGGACTGCTGCTATGCCTATACCGACCTTGCCAACGACGCGTCGCTGTTCCTCGATGCGATGGGCATCGCCAAGGCCGACGTGATAGGCCATTCGCTGGGTTCGCTGACGGCGCAGCTGCTTGCCGCGCAGCACCCGGAGAAGGTGAGGAGCCTGGTGCTGATCAGTTCGACGACGGCCGTCGGCGGCGGGCCGGGCTCGTGGCTTTGGGACAATGTCACGCAGCTCAAGGCGCCGATCGATCCGGAAAGCCAGTTCATGAAGGACTGGTACGCCAATCCGAACCCGGTCGACGAGGATTTCCTGACGCGCGAGCGGACCGAGAGTGCGGCGGTGCCGATCCATGTCTGGCGCGGCGTCCTGTGGGGCACCGTGGTCGGCGACCTGACGCCGGCGACACCGCTGGTGAAAGCGCCGATCCTGGTGCTGTGGGGCGAAAAGGACGGGCTGTTCGATCTCACCCATCAGGAAAAGCTGGAAAAGGCCTATCCGGACGCGGTGTTCCAGGTGTTTGCCGGCGCCGGGCACAACATGTTCTGGGAGTTTCCCGAAAAGGCGGCGAGCCTGATCGACGAGTTTCTGGACATCGATCTCGACCCGTCACCGGCTGGCGATGACGGCGCCGGTGCCGATCATGGCGCCACCGGCGATCCGGTTCATCCAGCGGAGCCGTGAACTGGTGCGGAACCAGCTCGACGACAGGCCGGCAAGCACCGCATAGACGCCCATCGTCACAACGTTGACGGTAAAGACGGTGGCGAGGACGATGGCACCGTCGGCGAGCGTCAGCGCCTTCAAGTCGAGGATCAGCGGCATCAGGCTGGCGTGGAAGAGGATCGCCTTGGGGTTGGACAGGGCGACGGTCAGCCCGAGCAGGAAGGAACGGCCGGCGCCACCGGGCACGGTTTCGCCTTGCTTGAGCTCGCCAGCCGAGCGCCACATTTTGTAACCGAGCCAGATCAGATAGGCGGCACCGACATATTTGGCGACGAGGAAGATGGCCGAGAAAGCCTGGGCGAGCGCGATCATGCCGAAAAGGGCGATGAAGACGAGGATGACATCGCCGAACGCGACGCCGAGGCCGGCGGCAAAAGCCAGCCATGCACCGCGCGGCACGCCGGTGGCGATGACCGCAAACATGGCCGGGCCGGGCGTGGCGGCGGCGAGGAACAGGGCACCGCAATAGGCGAGGAAGACGGCGAGGCTCATGGCGCGAGCTTCCAGCTTCGGCCGCCTGCTGTCAATGATGGCGGATGGATGCAAGCCATTGGGGTCGGGGCTGAAAAGATGTTTGTCGACCCCCTCTCCGTCTCGCCGCTTCGACAAGCTCAGGGCTCTTCACCTCTCCCCCGTTTCGCAGGGGTGAGGATGAGCGCCAATCGCCGGCAAGCAGCTTAAAGAAAACGGCGGGCCCGAAGTCCGCCGTCGAGGTAAGATTTGCCGGCTAATGGCTTACGAAGCGGCGGTTTCCTCGGCCGGGGCAGCGGCCGCAGCGGCGATTGCCGCGGCAGCGTCTTCCTGCGCCTTCTTGATGGCCGCGGCGCGCTCCTGCGCCTTCTTGCCCGGCAGGGCCTTGGTCGGGTTCGAGCGGGCGTCGCGCTTCGAGATGCCGGCCTCGTCGAGGAAACGCAGCACGCGGTCGGTCGGCAGCGCGCCGTGCGAGAGCCAGTGCTTGACGCGGTCGGCGTCAACCTTCACGCGCTCGCGCGTCCTTGGGCAGCAGCGGGTTCCACGAGCCGACGGTCTCGATGAAGCGGCCGTCGCGCGGCGAGCGCACGTCGGCGACGACGATGTGGTAGTAAGGACGCTTCTTGGAGCCCGCGCGGGCCAGACGAATTTTCAGTGACATTTCTTTCTCCTAAAGTCAGTTCGGTTCGATTTTCATGGGTTGAGGCATTCTATTCGCCGCCCCTGGCGGCCGAATTCTTCAGTTCCGCGCCATTGGCGGCGATCTGCTCGTGGTGCCTGATGACTTCCTTGATGACGAAGTTCAGGAACTTTTCCGCAAAATCCGGATCGAGATGCGCATCCTTGGCCAGCTGGCGCAGGCGGGCGATCTGCTGGGCCTCGCGCGACGGATCGGCGGGCGGCAGGCCGTGCGTCGCCTTCAGCAGGCCGACCGCCTTGGTGCAGCGAAAGCGCTCGGCCAGCATATGGACCAGCGCCGCATCGATGTTGTCGATCGAGGCACGATATTCGGCGAGCTGGCCTTCCGGGCTTGATGCGTCGTTCATGGGCGCTCTCACTTCTTCTTCTTCGGCAGGCCGGGAAGGCCGCCGCCGCCAAGACCCGGCAGCTTCATGCCGCCGGGCAGACCCGGCATACCGCTGCCGGGAAGTCCAGGAAGCCCGCCGGGCAGGCCCTTGGGCAAGCCGCCGCCGAGGCCGGCGGCCTGCGCCTGCTTCTGCAGGGCTTCCAACTGCTTCGGGTCCATCTTCGACAGGTCGGGCATGCCGCCGCCAAATCCCCGGCCGGGCCGCCGAGGCCCATCTTGTTGGCAAGGCCGCCCATCATCGAGCGCATCATGCCGCCGCCCTTGCCCTTGCCGCCCATCGCCTTCATCATGTCGGCCATCTGGCGGTGCATCTTCAGAAGCTTGTTGATCTCGGCCGCGTCGGTGCCGGAGCCGGCGGCGATGCGCTTCTTGCGGCTGTGCTTCAGCACGTCCGGATTGGCGCGCTCGGCCTTGGTCATCGACGAGATGATGGCGAGCTGGCGGCCGAACATCTTGTCGTCGAGGCCGGCGGCGGCCATCTGGTCCTTCATCTTGCCCATGCCGGGCATCATTCCCATGATGCCGCCCATGCCGCCCATCTTCTGCATCTGCTGCAGCTGGCCGGCGAGGTCGTTCAGGTCGAACTTGCCCGACTGCATCTTTTTGGCCATCGCCGCGGCCTGTTCCGCGTCGATGTTTTCGGCAGCCTTCTCGACCAGCGAAACGATGTCGCCCATGCCGAGGATGCGGTCGGCGATGCGCTTGGGATGAAACTCCTCCAGCGCATCCATCTTCTCGCCGGTGCCGATGATCTTGACCGGCTTGCCGGTGACGGCGCGCATCGAAAGGGCAGCACCGCCGCGGCCGTCGCCGTCCATGCGGGTCAGCACGAGGCCGGTGATGCCGACGCGCTCGTCGAAGCTTTTGCGCGAGATTGACGGCGTCCTGGCCGGTCAGCGAATCGGCGACCAGCAGGATCTCGTGCGGGTTCGACACCGCGCTTGATCTCGGCCATCTCGGCCATCAGCGGCTCGTCGATATGGGTGCGGCCGGCGGTGTCGAGGATGACGACGTCGTGGCCGCCGAGCTTTGCCGCCTGCACGGCGCGGCGGGCGATCTCGACCGGCGTCTGGCCGGCGACGATCGGCAGCGTGGCGACCTTGACCTGCTCGCCGAGCTGGCGGAGCTGCTCCTGCGCGGCGGGACGCCGCGTGTCGAGCGAGGCCATCAGGATCTTCTTGTTCTGGCGCTCGGAAAGCCGCTTGGCGATCTTGGCCGACGTCGTCGTCTTGCCGGAGCCCTGCAGGCCGACCATCATGACGACGACGGGCGCCGGCGCGTTGAGGTCGATCGCCTGCACCTTCGCTGCCCAGCATCTCGACCAGCTCGTCATGGACGATCTTGACGACCATCTGGCCGGGCTTGATCGATTTCAGCACCGCCGCGCCGACGGCCTTCTCGCGCACCTTGTCGGTGAAGGAGCGCACGACTTCGAGCGCCACGTCGGCCTCGAGCAGGGCGCGGCGAACCTCGCGCAGCGCCGCCGCGACATCGGCCTCCGACAGCGCGCCACGGCCGGTCAGGCCGTTGAGGATGGATCCAAGGCGCTCTTGCAGCGTTTCAAACATTCAGCTTTCCTTTTCCCTTGCATCCGGATCGATGCCCGAGAGGTAATGCTTTCGCGCCAGGTGTCCAAGCAGATGCCAAAGCCAAAAAGCACCCGGGGGCGCATCGCGCTGCCGGGTGTTGGCCTCCGGGATCGATTTATACCACTAGGGTCCCGGTCGGCTGCTCGGAGTTTACTACTCGTCGCGGAATTCGGCGCGTGTAAACAGGAAAAGGCCGGGAAAGTCAAGGAAGAACGCGAGATATGGGTCAGCCGATGGGTTAGGCTGTCGTTATGCAGAGTTGATGTTGCAAGCGGTTCGCTCCGCCGCATCGTGTTGATCGTGGCGGCCCTCAATCTCGGCTATTTCGGCGTCGAGTTCGGCGTGGCGCTCGCCATAGGCTCGGTGTCGCTGTTCGCCGACAGCGTCGATTTCCTCGAGGATGCTTCCGTCAACATCCTGATCTTTCTGGCGCTGGGCTGGTCGATCCGCGCGCGGGCGCGTGTCGGCATGGCGCTGGCCGGCATATTGCTCGTTCCGGCGGCTGCAATGCTCTGGGTGCTCTGGCAGAAATTCAATGCGCCGGTGCCTCCCGCTCCCGTGCCGCTGTCGCTCGCCGGCGCCGGCGCCCTTGCCGTCAACCTCGCCTGTGCATTCCTGCTGGCGCGGTTTCGTTACCACAGCGGCAGCCTGACGCGGGCTGCGTTTCTCTCCGCGCGCAACGACGCGATCGCCAATGTGGCGATCGTCGCCACCGAATTCGTGACTGCCTGGACACTTTCGGCCTGGCCGGACGTCATCGTCGGCATCGCCATCGCGCTGATGAACGCGGACGCCGCCCGCGAGGTGTGGGATGCGGCGCGAAAGGAGCACAAGGCGGCCGCCTGAGTTCGGTTCCGCTTGCCAGCGGGAAGCCCTTGTGTTGTAAATACACAGTAATGTCCGATGCCAAGAAAATCGAGGATCTGCCCAACCACCTGACGCTGATCGGGACAACCTGTCTCGTGCGGGCGGCGCGGCGCACCGCCAATGTGGTGACGCGTGCCTACAACCACCATCTCGCGCCGACCGGGCTGGAGGTCACCCAGTTCAGCATTCTGTGCACCATCGCGATGGAGAAGGCGAAATCGGCTTCGGAACTTGCCGACATGATCGGGGTGGAGCGCTCGACGCTGGCGCGCAACCTCGACCGGCTGATCGCCGCCGGACTGGTCGCAGCGGAAAAGGGCGACGGACGCCGGCTGATCCACCGGCTCACCGACAAGGGCGTCGACATGATCGCCGAGGCACTGCCGCTCTGGCGCAAGGCGCAGGACGATTTCGTCGGGCGGCTGCCTGCGGCCTGCGATGGGCGCGATCCGCGAGGATTTCAAGCTGCTGCGGCGCGCGGCGCGCGGCATTCTGGCCAAAATCCCTGATTTCAGAGATGCCGCACGCCCAGCGAGCCGATCAATCGTGTACCTACAAACAATAAATGGAGCTTCCATGAACATAGCCGCCGCACAATGGAAGCCGCAGCCCTTGCCGCGCGACAGAACTTGCCGGCCTTTCCGGCAAGGAGACGCTGCGAGATGATCCTCAACGGCACGCTGCCGGCGCCGCCTTTCGCGCCGACCACGCTGATCGACCTGGCCGAGGTCGAGGAAGGCCGCATCGTCTTCAGCGGCCAACCGGATTTCTCGTTCCTCAACCCGATGGGCACAGTGCATGGCGGCTGGATCGCGGCCATCCTCGACAGCGCCATGGGTTGCGCTGTGCATTCGACGCTGAAACCCGGCCAGCTCTACACGACGACGGCGATGACCATCAATTACGTGCGGCCGCTGATGGCGGATTCCGGCGAGGTGCGCTGCGAGGCGACCACGGTCTATTCGGGCGCGCGCATGGCGACCAGCGAAGGCCGGCTGATCGACGGCAGGGGCCGGGTGATCGCGCATGGCAGCGAAAGCTGCCTGGTGTTCGACATGAAATAAGGAACCGCCGGGCAGAACCCGGCGGTTCGGTTTTGGCCTGATCCGTCCCGATGGGTCCGGGACCGGCCGTGCGATTACCGCATCACATAGACGATCCTGCGGGTGCCCGGATCGACCAGCACCGGCCGGTCGTTCACATAGGTGTACCGGTACTCGGTAGTCGGGAATTTCGCGGATCGCGACGGTCTCGGGAATGCCGGCGCCGACCCTCAAATCACCTTCGAGGTAGACGGGCCGCAGCCTGTTCTCGGTGACGTAGGTGCGCACGTAAGGAGGCGGCTCGGCCGCATTGCCGATCCCGCCGCCAACCGCGAGGCCCGCCACGCCGCCGACCGCGGCGCCGACAGGGCCGCCGATCAAGGCGCCGGCAACCGCGCCGGTGGTGCCACCGACCAGCGCGCCTTCGGTGCCGCCGTCAGGCGGCTGCACGACCGCGATGCCGGAATTCGCCGGACGTTGCGTAATCACAACCCGCTGGCCGCCGAACTCGCTGATCAGATAGTCCGAATAGACCCAGCCCTGGTTCGCCAGCGGTCGCCACGGTGCACCATTTGCCGCGTTGCAAGCAGCCTCTGATCTCGGTCGATTGGCCAGCAGCGAGGACACCGATGACAGGATACTGCGAGCCGGGACCGGCACGCACGTTCACATTCGTCGTGGCCGTCGCGGTCGCGGCAAATGCCGCGCCCGACGTGATGAACACGCCAACAGCCAGCGCCGAAACAAGAAGCTTCGGTTTCATCGTATCACTCCAGTTTTTTGCCCCTTCCCGTGGCACTAACCGGGTGAAGTGGATTTAGTTCCCTCTAAAATGGCCGCTGGACTATGCCGCCGGCCGGCTGCCGGGTTAGCTGCGCCACGACCTGTCTCGCCACCGCCTCGCCGGACAGGCGCGCGCCGCCGCAAGTCTGGATCAACGGCCCGGCCAGCGCCTCGCCGGCGAAGAAAATGCGTTCGGCAACCGGTTCCATCAAGGCGCGGCGCGCGCCCGACCTGCCGGGCCTTGCCGATGCATAGGCGCCGCGGACAAACCGTTCTGCCACCCCAATTGGTCATCATGGCGCGTCCGACATGCTTTCGCACGTCGCTTCCGAAAATGTCGCAAAGCCTGTCGGTGACGAAGTCGACGGCGGCCGCTTCTCCCGCCGCGGAGATTTCCCAGGCGAAATCGCCGCCGATGAAGCCGACCATGAGGTCGAGGTCGAACGGGAAAGCAGAGGAAATAGATGTCATGGCGGGCGGTGCCGTTCGATCAGGAGATCGTCGAAGGCGCTCATGCCGAGCCGGGTGCCGCGGATCTCGATCGGAATCTTGGTGAGCATGCCCATCGGCAGATCGAAGAAGGCCGAAAAATGCGTGTCCGGCAAGCGAAGGGCTGAATTCGATCTCCTCGAAGGCGAGCACCGCCGGCGACGCGGTAACGATGACGGATTTCGCGCGGATGGTGCCGCGGCCGGTGACGCAGGCGACGCCCGGAACCGTCCCACAAGATTTTGCGCACCGGCGTCGAGAGCTCCACCGGCACGTCGGCGCCGAAGCGGGCGACCAATGCGCCGAAACCCTCTTTGGTGAAATAGTTCGGCTCAAGATCGGCGGCGGCCTTGAAGTCGGCGATGGAAATTTCGTCCTCGTCGGCACCGAAGTCCATCGGCCCGGCAAAAGTGGCCGCGGCGCGGCTGGCGTTGCCTTTGGCGAGCAGCGCGGAAAGCCGGTCATCCTCTCCGGTATGGCTCTCGATCAACTCGTAAAGACGGGCATCGGCCACCTTCATCGCGGTTTCTTCCGCTTCGGAGGCTTTCCGCTTGCGGTAATAGAGATGGTCGACATTCATATCGTGATAGTGAAGCGTCCAGCTGGCGGCTTCGGCTTCCGCAAAGTAAGGATTGCGGTCCGCCGCATGCAGCCAAGCACAACCGACGTCGAACGGAACGCCGAAATGTTCGGAGGAGGTCCAGGCGCGGCCGCCGATGCGGTTCATTGCCTCGAATACTTTGAAAGTCAGCCCGGCGGCACGCAAAAACTTGGCCGCCCCCAAGCCCGGCGGAGCCGGCTCCGACGATCACAACATCGACATCTTCCATGAAAGTTGCCCCCCGAAGCTGCTTTCTCTTGATCCTAGGAGAGATTTTGCCTATCCGCCAGAGTGACTTGGTTTGGTTGTAAACTTGATCTTAACGATGACAGACTGAGTAAATGCGGGCAAAATCCCTTCGAGGGCATGAATCAGGTAATTCTCCAGGAGAACAGCATGGCACGATTTGCCAAGGTAAAAGTATTCGCTGCCGTTGCATGCGCCATGCTTGGGCTGGCCAGCGGGAGCGCACATGCGGCGCAATGCGGCAACAACGCCGCCGGCTTCGAACAGTGGAAGGCGGAGTTTTCGAACGAGGCAAGGGCCGCTGGTGTCAAGAACAAGGGCCTTTCAGCGTTGGCCGGGGCAAAGTACGCCTCCGCAACCATCAAGGCCGACCGCGCCGTCCACAAGGCGTTCAGCGGTTCGGTGGAAGCTTTCATGAAGCGGCGCGGTGGCTCCGCGATCATTTCCAAAGGCCGTTCGCTGAAGAAGTCGAACGCGGCGTTATTCAACAAGATCGAAAGCACCTACGGTGTGCCGCCCGGCGTGCTGCTCGCCATCTGGGGCATGGAGACTGGCTTCGGCGCATCCATGGGCAAGCAGAATACGATCTCCGCCATCATGACGCTTGCTTACGATTGCCGTCGCCCGGGCTTCTTTACCCCACATGCGATTGCAGCGCTCATGCTGGTTGATCGCGGCGCACTGAGCGCCGGCTCGGTCGGCGCCATGCATGGCGAGATCGGCCACACCCAGTTCTTGCCTGGAAATGTTCTGAAATATGGTGTCGGCAACAGAAACCTGCGCGACAAGGGCACTGCTCTGGCCTCCACCGCCAACTTCCTCAGGGCTCATGGCTGGCAGGCCGGAGCAGGCTATACGGGCAATATGGGTGCAATCGCGGGCTGGAACGCAGCGAGTGTCTACCAGCAGGCGATCGCCATCATCGGTTCGGAGATCGACGGCAACTGAGCCCTTGAAAATTCTACCCTGCCGGCCGTCTGGCGCGGTTTTCTCCGCTTCCGGTGCTCACGGACTTAATGTCCGCTCCGCTCCGATTCTCGAAAACCACGCCATATGACTCGGCAGGGCGAATTCTCAACGCGCCTCGGCCGAACAATTTGAACAAACCCAGCGGACGCCTGGTTTTTGTTTCGGGCAGCGCGGGCCGGTGCGCCCTACTGCACCTCGATCTGATAAGAGCAACCGGCAAGCGTCTTGCCGGGATGCGAATCTACCGTGGAGACGTTGAGCGCGATCCGTGTTTTCAGAGTGATACCGGCGTCTTCCTCGATTTTTTCGACGATTACCTTTTCGCCGAGGAATTTTTCAGGCGACGCCACGACGGGCGTGACACTGAGCTTCGCCGCAAGGTCCTGCGGCGGCACGTCGTCGAGCACCATCATCGGGCCGGAACTGGTGAAGACGATGGTATCGGTTTCATAGCCGAACGCGCTGATCGGCGCGGGAAGCTTGAACTGTCCCAACAACGGATTACCGCTATCGACTTCCTTCCAGCCAAGCTTCTCCATCGCGCCATTTTCTTCGCCCGTTAGCCAGAAGGCAAAGCTGTTGTAGGTGGAAACGTCTGCGCTGCATTCGATCAGCCCGGCGAGGTCGAGGCTCGCCGGGTCGAAATCCTGCGCTGCCGCCGGTGCTCCGACGGCCGCGGAAAGCAGCAGCGCGGTGCAGAGGCGGCGAAATCGCATCGCGTTCAGCCCTTGCGGTCGCGTGCCGCCAGCGTGCGCAGCCTCAGCGCATTGAGGCGGATGAAGCCGGCCGCGTCCTTCTGGTCGTAGGCGCCGCGGTCATCCTCGAAGGTGACCAGCGCGTCCGAATAGAGCGACTTTTTCGAGCGGCGGCCGGTGACGATGACGTTGCCCTTGTAGAGCTTCAGCCGGACCTCGCCCTCGACGTCCTTCTGGCTCTTGTCGATCAGCGCCTGCAGCATCTCGCGTTCGGGCGAGAACCAGAAGCCGTTGTAGATGAGCTCGGCATAGCGCGGCATCAGCTCGTCCTTGAGGTGCGCGGCACCGCGGTCGAGCGTGATCGATTCGATGGCGCGGTGGGCGGCAAGCAGGATGGTGCCGCCGGGCGTCTCATAGACGCCGCGCGACTTCATGCCGACGAAACGGTTTTCGACCAGATCGAGGCGGCCGATGCCGTTGTCGCGGCCGAGATCGTTGAGCGCGGCGAGCAGCGTCGCCGGCGACAGTTTCTTGCCGTCGAGCGCGACGGGATCGCCATTCCTGAATTCCAGCGTGATCTCGGTGACGGCGTCGGGTGCGTCCATCGGCGAGACGGTGCGCTGGTGGACGAATTCCGGCGGCTCGTTCCACGGGTCTTCCAGCACCTTGCCCTCGGAGGACGAGTGCAGGAGGTTGGCGTCGACCGAAAACGGCGCCTCGCCCTGCTTGTCCTTGGGCACCGGGATCTGGTGCTGCTCGGCGAAGTTCAGAAGGTCGGTGCGCGACTTGAACGACCAGTCGCGCCACGGCGCGATGACCTTGATGTCGGGGTTCAGCGCATAGGCGGAAAGCTCGAAGCGGACCTGGTCGTTGCCCTTGCCGGTGGCGCCATGGGCGATGGCGTCGGCGCCGGTCTCACGGGCGATGTCGACCAGGTGCTTGGAGATCAGCGGCCGGGCGATCGAGGTGCCGAGCAGATAGATGCCTTCATAGACGGCGTTGGCGCGGAACATCGGGAAGACGAAATCGGAGACGAATTCCTCGCGGACATCCATGATGCGGATGTCCTTGATGCCCATCATCTCGGCCTTCTTGCCGGGCCGGCTCGAGCTCGCCGCCCTGGCCGAGATCGGCGGTGAAGGTGACGACTTCGGCGCCGAGCTCGGTCTGCAGCCATTTCAGGATGATCGAGGTGTCGAGACCGCCGGAATAGGCGAGCACGACCTTCTTCACGTCTTTCCACTTGGACATTTTTGGATTTTCCGGCCGATGGGTTTCGCGGGCGAGGTATCACGCCGTTTCCGGTGTCCGCAAGAGACGAACGCAGATAAGGAGGCGGCAACGCTTGATCCAGCGCCATGATGGATCAACTTTGCCGGCACTCTGACCGCTGGCGAACCCGGCGCGGTTGGGCTAGTTTCCGCCGCTGACCGCATCCGGAGCCCCCATCATGTCCTTCATTCCCGACTGGCCGACCATCATCCAGTTCGCCATCGCCACCTTCATCATCGCCATCACGCCGGGACCGGACATGACGCTGTTCGTCGGACGGGCGCTTTCGGAAGGCCGCGCCGCCGGCTTTGCCTGCATGTTCGGGGCAATGAGCGGCATCATCATCCACACGACGCTGGTGGCGCTGGGGCTCTCGGCGCTGATCGTCGCGTCGCCGCAGGCCTTTCTGGTGCTGAAGATCGGCGGCGCCGGCTATCTCGTCTGGCTCGCCTACCAGGCGATCCGCCATGGCTCGGCGTTTTCGCCGGAGAAGAAGGCCGGACCGCAGCGCTCGCTGTTCCAGAACTGGGCGATGGGGCTCGGCATCAATCTCTTGAACCCCAAGATCATCCTGTTCTTCATGACCTTCCTGCCGCAGTTCGTCTCGGCCACCGATCCGCATGCGCCCGGTAAGCTGTTCTTCCTCGGGCTGCTGTTCATCCCGCTGTCGCTGCCGATCACGTCGCCGATGGTGATCGCCGCCGACAAGTTCGCCGGGCTGCTGAGGAAAAGCCCGAAGGTGACGCGGGTGGTCGACTACCTGTTCGCCGGCGTGTTCTCAGCGTTTGCGCTGAAGATACTCACCGCACAGGCGAAATAGGCAGAAGCCTGCTCAGAACGTGCTGGCGCCGTTGACCATCAGCCGGACTATGTAGAGCGACGTGGTGCCGGCGATATAGAGGCAGTTGCGCTTGATGCCGCCGAAGACGCAGTTGGCGGTCACTTCCGGCACCTTGATCTTGCCGATCAGCGTGCCGTCGGGATCGTAGCAATGGATGCCGTCGGCCGCACTTGCCCAGATGCGGCCTTCCGTGTCCAGCCGGAAGCCGTCGAATGAACCCGCCGTGCAATTCGCGAACGGGCGTCCGTTGGAAACCTTGCCGCCGTCGACATCGAACACGCGCATGTGAATGGGGTTGTCGGTGCGGCCGGTGTCGCTGACATAGAGTTTCGTCTCGTCGGGAGAGAAGGCCAGGCCGTTTGGCTGGATCATGTCTGTGATCACCGCTTCGACCTCGCCGCTCGACGGGTCGACGCGATAGACCTGCGATTTGCCGATCTCGCTCTCGGCCTTGTCGCCCTCATAGTCGGAATCGATGCCGTAGGTCGGGTCGGTGAACCAGATCGAGCCGTCCGATTTTACCACAACGTCGTTTGGGGAATTCAGGCGCTTGCCCTGCCAGCGGTCGGCGATCGTGGTGATGGAGCCGTCATGTTCGGTGCGGCTGACCCGCCGCCCGGAATGTTCGCAGGTGACCAGCCTGCCTTGACGGTCGACGGTGTTGCCGTTGGAATTTCCGGACGGCTGGCGAAACACGCTGACCCGGCCGTCGGTCTCGTCGTAGCGCAGCATGCGGTTGTTGGGGATGTCGGACCAGAGAAGATAACGGCCGGCCGGAAAATAAACCGTGCCCTCCGCCCAGCGGCAGCCGGTGTACAGCTTATCGACATGAGCGCTGCCGTTGAACAGCCGCGGAAACCGCGGGTCGAGAATCTCGTAATAGTCGGCTGCGGCCATAATCCAGTCTCCCTCAACGTCACGCTCCGAAGGCTTAATCGGGCTCGTCGGCCGTGGCAACGGTCCGGCGGGTGATCAAGTCCGGGGAGGCGTTTTTTCGTGCGTGCGCCAGCCGCCGGCCATGCGCCCCGCGACCGCCCAATAGGCGATGCCGCCGACGAGACCGGCAGCGATGAGGGGCAGCGCGACGATCGGATTGCCGGCGGTCCAGTCGCCGGGGCCTGTCGCGGTCCAGAAATAGCCGGCGGTCACCACCGCGGCGACGAGGCCGCCGCCGATTGCGTGAAAGAGCCAGTCGCGCTTGCTGGCTAGTTCAGCGATGACGATGAAGACGAGCGCCGGCGTGAAGGCGAGCCACGCAACGAACATCGCGATAAAAGGCACAGCGATGATGGAGCTGCCGCGGATCGCGTCGGGCAGGACCTCGGCCGGAAGATCGAGCGTGCCGATGAGGAGAAGGTTGAGGAGCGCGCTGGCGGCAAGGCAGGCAGCGACGTAACCGATAAGGATGGTGAAAAGCCGGCCGAGGATCAGCAGAAGCTGGCTCACGCCTCGCCGTGTCCAGCGATCATCATGGCTTCGAGCGCCAGCCGTTCATGCTTTTTCAGCCTTTCCGATTCCGACTTCAACTGGCCGCAGGCGGCGAGGATGTCGCGGCCGCGCGGCGTGCGGATCGGCGAGGCGTAACCGGCGTTGTTGATGTAGTCGGCGAATTTCTCGATCGTCTCCCAGTCCGAGCACTGGTAATTGGTGCCGGGCCAGGGGTTGAACGGGATCAAATTGATCTTGGCCGGAATGCCCCTGAGCAACTTCACCAGTGCCCTGGCATCGTCGAGACTGTCGTTGACGTCCTTCAGCATCACATATTCGAAGGTGATGCGGCGTGCGTTCGAGAGGCCGGGATAGGCGCGGCAGGCGGCGATCAGCTGTTCCAGCGGATACTTCTTGTTGATCGGCACCAGGAGGTCGCGCAAATCATCATTGGTGGCGTGCAGCGAGATCGCCAGCATGACGCCGATCTCGTCGCCGGTGCGGAAGAGTTCCGGAACGACGCCGGACGTGGACAGCGTGATGCGGCGCTTGGACAGCGACAGGCCGTCGCCGTCGGAGGCGATCAGCAGCGCCTTCTTGACCTCCTCGAAATTGTAGAGCGGCTCGCCCATGCCCATCATGACGATGTTGGACACCTTGCGGCCCTCGGCCGGGACGATGGCGCCGTCCGGCGTGTCGCGGTCGGGAAAATCGCCGAGCCGGTCGCGGGCGGTCATCAGCTGAGTAAGGATTTCCTCGGCGGTGAGGTTGCGCACCAGCTTCTGGGTGCCGGTATGGCAGAAGGAGCAGGTGAGCGTACAGCCGACCTGCGAGGAAATGCAGAGCGTGCCGCGGCCTTCCTCCGGGATATACACCGTTTCGATCTCGACAGGACGGCCGGCGCCGCGCGGCGGAAACCGGAACAGCCATTTGCGGGTGCCGTCGGCGGAAATCTGCTCCTCGACGATCTCCGGACGACCGATGGTGAAATGGCGGTCGAGCGCGGCGCGCAGATCCTTCGAGATGTTGAACATGTGGCCGAAATCGGCGACGCCGCGCACATAAATCCAGTGCCAGAGCTGCTGGACGCGCATCTTCACCTGGCGCTCCGGCACGATGCCGGCGGCAAGCAGCGCCTCGCCAAGCTCGGCACGGGTGAGGCCAATGAGCGACGCCTTGGCAGGCGCGGAGGCGCGCGCGGCAAGCGCGGCGCGCGTCTTGTCATCGGTGATGTCGAGCGAAAGCGTCATGATCGGTCTGGCTTGGGCAAAAACTATTCCGGCTAGATAGGATTGCGCGGCACATATCACAGGTGCGGCGCGGCGTCACGCCGGCTTCCAACGATGTCGCTGCTGATCCGAACCGTTGATTTATTGAATTGAAAGCAGGAATCCGTATATTGCCAGGCATGGCAACAACGCAAAAACCACTTTCCACCGATGAAGCAGTTTTACCGTCTGGTCATGAGGCGTCCGCCGAAGTGCGCGGGTGGCAAGCCGAAAAAATTAAATCGGGCCTGAAGGCTGCCGATGAAGGGCGCTTCGCTTCTCCAGAAGCGGTCAAGGCGGTTATTCGAAAATTCATCCCGGATGGATGAATTAGCCTGGACCGATGTTGCGCTCCAGGATCTCGATGACATAGCCAGCTATATTGTGTTGGACAGTCCACGCTCTGCTGAAAAAGTCGTTCGCCGCATTGTCGAGACAGTTGCTGCTCTCGCTTACCATCCGAAAATGGGCCGTGCCGGCCGGGATGGATCAACCCGAGAATTGGTCGTTAGCGGAACGCCTATATTGCGGTCTACCGTTTGCGCGAGCGTATAGAAATCGTCACGATCTTCCACTCCGCGAGAAAATGGCCGGAAAGTTTCGGCGGTTAATCAAGAGTATAGAGGCACGGGCCTCCGCCGATATTTTGAGTATGGACGCCCATCGTCAAAGCCTCAGCCGATATTCCTGCTCCAGTTTGCCTGACCGGGGATGCGGCTTCGGTGCGCCATGCGGGCGCCAGCCCATCTGCTCATAGAGCCGGACGGCTCGCGAGTTGTCGGCATAGACCGCGAGCCTTGCGCCCGAAAATCCACGCGTTTTGAGTTCGGCGGGAATGCCCGCATCAGGT
Organism: uncultured Alphaproteobacteria bacterium; assembly: GCA_963763895.1. Classification (GTDB taxonomy): domain Bacteria; phylum Pseudomonadota; class Alphaproteobacteria; order Rhizobiales; family Rhizobiaceae; genus Neomesorhizobium. The sequence continues at coordinate 29,858 of CAVXQC010000004.1, forward strand.
ATCTGCCGACACCGCCACCCCAAATACGCGGGCTGACGCCGACATAACGAAGTTCGGCCAGCGCCGCATCGTCCGGCACCGGCGCTGCGGCGGCAAAACCGACGGTCTCTGCGTCGGCGTCGAGGACGACGAGCAGGAAAGCGCGCGGCGAGTTGTCCAGAACGCGCTGGATCACCGGCCGGGAGATTTCGAGCGGCGCAACAGCGTCGTCGCCATCGCGGGTGCTGGTGGCTTCCGCCCAAAGCCGCGCGGCCTCATCGAGATGGGTGCTGGTGCCGTCGATGATGCTGTACATGGGTTGGCCTGATTTCAGGCGGACGGCCGGGCTGCGCTTGTCGAGATAACGGCAGACCGGAGTTCCGGACAAAGCCAGACGCTACAGCGCGTGCACAAAGGGACGCTGTAGCACTTTTTAGTCCGCGATGCGCTGGAACCCGGCTTCGAAAAAGTCCGGCGGCCGAGACTACTTGCAGCTCGCGATCGACTGCAACGCCGCCGAAATACCCTTCAGCGAGAAGGCATAATTGGTGGGGTTGCCGCGGCCGGACTTGGCCGCGATCTTCATATCCGATCCCGCCTTCATCGCAGCGATCAGCTGGGGTTCCTCGGCTGCGTTCTCCATCCAGGCCGACTTGCCGCGCGTAAACATGGAGAACGACTTGTCGCCGACAGTGACGGAAACTTTCGAGTTCGCCTGAAAGTCGTAGGAAGCGATGAACTGCGGCTCGAAGGAAACGTTCTGGCCGGGCTTCTGGCTGACGAAAAAGAAGATGTCGCCGTGGTCGAGATTGGGCGGCTGCTTGTCGGTCGGCACCGTAAGCACGTAGCAGACCTTGCCGTTCTGCGCCTGGTAGCTGTAGGTGCCCCAGGCGTTGTGCTGGCCGATCTTGGTGGCCGACTGGGCGAGCGCCGGAGCGGCCGCCGCGACCAGAACCAAGCCGGTGAGAATGGAAATCAATCCGCGCATCGTCTGAAATTATTCCTGTCTGTCATGTGGCGGCGAACGGCTTTCGCCCAGTCCGGGCCCATTTGCTTTATTTTGAATTAATCGGGGTTACCAAAGGGTGAACCGCCCCCTAAAAAGCGACTTCGATCCTCAAGTATCGCCCATCCGCCTGCCATAAGCATCGAACTTGGTCCCTTTGCAGCATCAAGACCGAGAAAAAGGCAAGAGTTTGACTTTTGTTTCAAGGCGAAACCGCGTGTCAACACGCTGAAGAACCAAGCATATGCCGGCCGGCTCAGCTATTTTCGGCGAGTGCGTGTTTGGCGGCGGCGCGGTGGGCGGGCGTCAGATGCGCGCGGATGGTCGAGATCGCGGCGGTCAGCACGGCGATGTCGTCGGTGAAGCCGAGGCCGACGATCACGTCGGGAATGGCGTCCGCCGGCATCACGAAATAGGCGAGCGCTGCAATCAGTATGCCCTTGGCGCGAAGCGGCGTGCGCTTGTCGAGAGCGCAATAATATGCGGCGACGACGTCCTCCATGAACGGCACCTGACGGGCGGCCTTCTTTGCCGTCTGCCAGAATTTTTCACGCACTTCCTGCTCGCGGCCGGCATTGTCGCCGCCGAAACCGGGAAAGTCGAAAATCCTGTTCTTCGCCATCGCAAAAACTCCTCGCGGGGAAATGTGGGAATTTCCGCCGGCGCTGCAAGATGAAATCGGCATTCGGGAGGATCGAATCGGCGCCGCCATGACGTCGACGCTCTTCCGCCACGCGATTTCATGCTATCGCGGCAGGAGTTCCGGAGAAAACGCATGTCGGTCTCGCCGCCCGCCTCCATTCTTTTCGTCTGCCTCGGCAATATCTGCCGGTCGCCGCTGGCCGAAGGCGTGTTCCGGTCGGTTGCCGAAGAGCGCGGGATGGGCGGCCGGGTGGCCATCGATTCGGCCGGTACCGGCGGCTGGCATCAGGGCTCGGCGCCGGATCCGCGCTCGATCGCCATCGCGGCGCGTTACGGCATCGACATTGCCGGGCAGAAAGCACGCAAGGTCCGGCCGGACGATTTCGAGCGCTTCGACCTGATCCTCGGCATGGACCGTTCGAACACCGACGATCTCAGGGCGCTAGCGCCCGCACATGCGAAGGACCGGGTGCATCTCTTCCTGGAATTCGCCAACGGCAAGGCCGGCGAAGTGCCGGACCCCTATTACGGCGGTCCCGACGGCTTCGCAGATGTCTATCGCATGATCCGCGATGCTTCCGGAGCGCTGGCCGACAGGCTGGGCTGGCGGGCATCGGCGCCGTTGAGCGGCCAGGCCTCCTCGATGACATAAGGCCCGCCGCCGACCGAATCGCGCGACGACATCAAGACGAAACGCCCGACCTTGAACGGCATGGCGGCGAAGTTGCCGCGCGCCGAAAGATAGTGCGCGACATCCGCAGGGCTCGAATTCCTGAGCCTGGCCAGCGTGACATGCGGCATGAATTTGCGCGGGTCTGACGGGATGCCGATACGCTGGCAGATGCGCTCGATCTCGGCCTGCAGCGCGTTGAGATCGGGCGATGGCGCGGTGCCGGCCCAGACCGCGTGCGGCTTCTTCGAGCCGAAGGCGCCGACACCGGACAGCGTGAGCGAGAAGGACGGCCGGCGCACCCGGTCGAGCGCGTTGGCTATCTCGTCGGCGACGTGGCCCTCGATATCGCCGATGAAGCGTAAGGTGAGATGATAGTTCTCGACATCGATCCAGCGTGCACCGGGCAGACCTCCGCGCAGGAGAGACAGCGACATCGCGGCGTCACGAGGAATTTCGAGGGCGGTGAAAAGTCGCGGCATGGCTAACCTCCCCGAATCGAACTGTCGCCCCTAACGAATCATCGAAGTCCGGCAGGGGCAAGCTGTTTGTTAGCAGCAACGGATGAACAGAAGTTTCCGCTGCGTAAGTTTCCCACGGCCCCCGCTCCAGACCGTCCTGCCTCCTTTCTCTCAAGAATTGTCCGCTTTTGAGGCAATCAATTTTTCGACCTCCGGCAGGACACGCTCGACCATGCGGTCGATGCCGGCGGCATTGGGATGCATGCCGTCCTCGAGCAGGAGATCGCGGTCGGCGGCGACGCCGTCGAGAAAGAAAGGATAGAGCGGCACGTCGTACTTTTCAGCGAGCCGCGGAAAGATCGCGTTGAAGGCGCCGGCGTAGTCGGGCGCCGAGATTGGGCGCGGCGGCCATGCCGACCAGCAGCACCGCCATGCCGCGGTCCTTGAGGCGGCCGAGCATCTTGTCGAGATTCTGTTCGGTGACCTGGGGTGCAACGCCGCGCAACATGTCGTTGGCGCCGAGTTCGAGGATGACGAGTTGGGTGCCGTCGGGCACCGACCAGTCGAGGCGCGAAAGGCCGCTGCTCGATGTGTCCCCGGATACACCGGCATTGGCGATCACGACATCGTGACCCTTCTTCTGTAGCGCCGCCTGAAGCTTTTCGGGAAAACCTTCGCCAGGGCCAAGTCCGAAGCCCGCCATCAGGCTGTCGCCGAAGCCAACGATCCGGTAGGGCTCGGCGAAGCCTGGGACAGCTGCCAGAACTGCGAGAAATGCACCGAAAGCCAACGATGCCAGATTGTTTGAAAGCCATGAACCGCAACCCATATGACGAAAACCGCTTCCGACCCTTCTAACCCATATAGGACCGATCCGCAGTGACAGAAGCCGTCATCGAACTGAAAGACGTGTCGCTGACGCTCGGCGAAGGTGCATCGTCCGTGCATGTGCTGAAAGGCGTGAGCCTCGATGTGATCGGCGGCGAGGCGACCGGCATCGTCGGACCGTCGGGCTCCGGCAAGTCGACGCTGCTGATGGTGATCGCCGGGCTGGAGCGGGTCGATTCGGGAACGGTACGAATTGCCGGCGAAATGCTGAACGGCAGAAGCGAAGACCAGATTGCCGCCTTCCGTGGCCGCAATATCGGCATCGTGTTCCAGTCCTTCCACCTGATCCCCAACATGACGGCGCTGGAGAATGTCGCGGTGCCGCTCGAGCTTGCCGGGCATCGCGACCCGTTTGGCGTGGCGCGAGCGGGAACTTGCGGCGGTAGGATTGAGCGACCGGGTGACGCATTATCCGGGCGAACTTTCCGGCGGCGAACAGCAGCGCGTGGCGATCGCGCGGGCGCTGGCGCCTGAACCGCGCATCCTGATTGCCGACGAGCCGACCGGCAATCTCGACCAGGCGACCGGCCGGCAGATCGCCGACCTGCTTTTTTCCAAGGCCAAGGAGCGCGGCATGACGCTGGTGCTGGTGACGCATGATCCGCAACTGGCGGGACGCTGCGCGCGGCAGGTGGCGATGCGCTCGGGCCGGATCGAAAGCACACCGCCTCTCCAGACCGTTTCGGCGTAAGAGAAATGTCGGGCGAGAGCATAACTCCGACCCCTTCACCCGGCTCGCTGCGCGAGCTACCGTCTAACCGGCGGGGAGAGGAATTTGGCGGCAACCTTCGCGCCTTCCCGATCGATGGGCCGGAACGGTACCGGCAGACATCCAACCCAAGCCTCCGCACACTAAAACTCGCTCTCCGCTTCTCGCTGCGCGAGATGCGCGGCGGATTTTCAGGTTTCTTCATCTTCCTCACCTGCATCGCATTGGGCGTCGCGGCGATCGGCGGGGTCAATTCGGTGGCCAGCGCAATCACGGCGGGCGTTGCCAACGAAGGCCAGGTGCTGCTCGGCGCCGACATGCGATTCGAATTGAACCAGCGTGAGGTGACGGCTGAAGAACGCACTTTCCTCGACGGGCTGGGCAGGGTGGCCGACAGCGCCTCGATGCGCTCGATGGCAAGGCTCGAAGACGGTTCCGACCAGACGCTCGCCGAGGTGAAGGCGGTCGACGAGGCCTATCCGCTCTACGGCGCGCTGGAAACCGAGCCACGGCTTGGCCACCGGGACCTCTTCGACGCCAAGGCCGGCGCATACGGCGCGGCGGCCCCCGACCTTCTGTTCGAGCGACTCGGCCTCAAGGTCGGCGATCGGGTGAAGGTCGGCACCGCGACCTTCGAATTGCGGGCGAGGCTCGTCACCGAACCCGACGCGGTTTCCGACGGGTTCGGATTCGCGCCGAGGCTTCTGGTGTCGATGCAAGGCTTGCGTGCTTCGGGCCTGATCCAGCCGGGAAGCCTGGTCGAATTCGCCTACAAGGTGCGGTTGCCGAACGGCTCGAACGAGGCGCAACTCACCGCCATCCGCGATCGGGCAAGGGCGGAATTTCCCGAAGCAGGCTGGTCGATCCGCACGAGGAGCAATGCGGCGCCAGCGCTGTCGTCCAACATCGAGCGGTTTTCGCAGTTCCTGACGCTAGTCGGGCTGACGGCGCTGGTGGTCGGCGGCGTCGGCGTGGCCAATGCGGTGCGCGCCTATCTCGACGGCAAGCGCGGCGTCATCGCCACGTTCAAGAGCCTTGGCGCCTCGGGCGGCTTCGTCTTCACCGTCTATCTGGTGCAGATCCTACTGATCGCGGGCATCGGCATAGTTGCCGGACTGGTGCTCGGGGCGCTGATGCCGTTCGCGGCGAGCGCGGCGCTGCGGTCGCTTATCCCGGTGCCGGCGGAAACCGGGCTCTATCCGGGCGCGCTTGGGATTGCCGCCCTGTTCGGCGTCCTGGTGACGCTTGCCTTCGCGCTCCTGCCTCTCGGCCGGGCGCGCGACGTACCTGCAACCGCGCTGTTCCGCGAAATGGGCTTCGAGGGCCGCGGTTTCCCGCGCCTCGTCTATGTGGCGTCGGCGCTGGCGATAGCGGCGGTGCTGGCCCTGCTCGCCATCCTGTTTTCCGGCGACCGCTGGATCGCCTCGATCTTCGTCGGGGCGACAATCTTTTCCTTCATCGTGCTCAGAAGCGTCGGCTGGCTGGTGCAGTGGGTGGCGCGCAAAAGCCCGCGCGTGGGCTCGACGGCGTTGCGGCTGGCGATCGGCAACATCCACCGGCCGGGCGCGCTAACGCCTTCGGTGGTGCTGTCGCTCGGGCTCGGGCTGACGCTGCTGGTCACGCTGGCGCTGATCGACGGAAACCTTCGCCAACAGATCACCGGCAGCCTGCCGGAACGAGCGCCGAACTTCTTCTTCGTCGACATCCAGAGCACCGAAGTGGAGAATTTCGCGCAGCTCGTCCAGAAAGAGGCACCCGGCGGCGAACTGATGAAGGTGCCGATGCTGCGCGGACGCGTCGTCGCGCTGAACGGTGTCGACGTGCAGAAAATGACGGTGCCCGCCGAAGGAGCCTGGGTGCTGCGCGGCGACCGCGGCATCACCTATTCGGACACGATCCCCGAGAACGCCACCGTTTCGGAAGGCAATTGGTGGCCGAAAGACTATGCCGGCGAGCCGCTGGTTTCGTTCTCCGCCGAGGAAGGCAAGGCGATCGGCCTGAAGATAGGCGACACGGTGACGGTGAACGTTCTGGGGCGCGACATCACCGCCAGGATCGCCAGCTTCCGGCAGGTCGAATGGGAATCGATGGGCATCAATTTCGTCATGGTGTTCTCGCCCAATGCATTCGCTGGCGCGCCGCATTCCTGGCTGGCGACGCTCACCCTGGACAACGCCACCGCAGCGGACGAATCGCGCATCCTGAACGCGGTGACGCGCGCCTTTCCGGCGGTCACCACGGTGCGGGTGAAAGACGCGCTCGACGTCGTCAACCGGCTCGTCGGCCAGCTCGGCACCGCGATCCGCGCCGCGGCAAGCGTCGCGCTGATCGCATCGGTGCTGGTGCTTTCGGGCGCGCTTGCGGCGGGCAACCGGGCGCGCATCCATGATGCGGTGGTTTTGAAGACGCTCGGCGCGACGCGGCGGACCCTGATCGCCGCCTTCTCGCTGGAGTACATGCTGATCGGTCTGGCGACGGCCATCTTCGCGCTTTTGGCCGGCGGCATCGCCGCGTGGTTCGTGGTGGCGCGAATCATGCTGCTGCCGTCGCAATTCCTGCCTGAAGTGGCGGTCGGGACGATCCTGTTCGCGCTTGTCCTGACGGTCGGCTTCGGTCTTGCGGGAACCTGGCGCGTGCTGGGACACAAGGCAGCGCCGGTGCTGCGAAATCTCTGAAAAGACAAATGAAGGCGGCCCGGGCGCTGGTTAAGCGATGGTAAAATCCATGTGAGCAGCGGGAATCCTGTCTGCGAAGGTATGAAAATCGGCGATCACGGCCAGTTTCGGACGGTAACGGGTCTTGTCCTATCCGGAAAGAACCATCATATTCTGCCGCAGGCATGCTGGAGTCCCGCCAGCGGCGCCTTGGTTTGATGAAGACCTGACACCGGACGGGGCAGAAGCAACTAGAGGAAATCCATGGCTGACCTTCGCAACTATCAGGCACGCGCCGTGAACGCGGGTACCCGCGCCGACGCTGCCATCGACGAGGGCCTGCGCGCCTATATGCTCAAGGTTTACAACCTGATGGCGCTTGGCCTCGTTATCACCGGCGTGGCCGCCCTAGGTATGGTCATGCTGACCACCACCAACGATCCGGCCGCGGCCGTCGCAACACTTTCCAACGGCAAGATGCTGACCGCGCTTGGCGCGGCTGTCTATGGCTCGCCGCTCCGTTGGGTCGTCATGCTGGCGCCGCTGGCGCTGGTGTTCTTCCTGGCGTTCCGCGTCCACACGATGAGCGTTTCGGCCGCGCAGACGACGTTCTGGGTCTATGCAGCGCTCGTCGGCGTTTCGCTGTCCTCGATCTTCCTGGTCTTCACCAGCCAGTCGATCGTGCAGACCTTCTTCGTGACCGCCGCCGCCTTCGGTGCGCTGTCGCTCTATGGCTACACAACCAAGCGCGACCTGACCGCGATGGGCTCGTTCCTGATCATGGGCGTGTTCGGCCTGATTATCGCCATGCTGGTGAACATCTTCCTGCAGTCGTCAGCGCTGCAGTTCGCCATCTCGGCGATCGGCGTGCTGATCTTCTCGGGCCTTACCGCCTATGACACGCAGAAGATCAAGGAAATGTACTGGGAGGGCGACGACGTCCTCGTATCAGGTCGTAAGGCGATCATGGGCGCGCTGACGCTCTATCTCGACTTCATCAACCTGTTCACCTTCCTGCTGCAGTTCCTGGGCAACCGCGAATAGCAGCTTGCGGCACGTTCCTTCGGGTTCGTGCTTCTACTGGACCAATCGATTCGGAAAGGGCGGCCTTGTGGCCGCCCTTTCTTTTTGTATGACGATCTGCTGTCAATGAAGGCAGCAGGGTAAAGTGCATAAATTATGAGCAGCATCGTTCTCCGCGCCGCCAGCGGTATCGGATCTCGACCGGATCACGGAAATCTACGCCGACGCCGTCACAAACGGCACCGCGAGCTATGAACTGGAGCCGCCGACGCGAGCGGAAATGGCCGCCCGATTCGGGGCGCTGACGGAAGGCGGCTTTCCCTATATCGCGGCTGAAAACAACGGCGTGCTGGCCGGCTACGCCTATGCCGGCCCGTTTCGGCCGCGACCGGCCTACCGGTTCGTCGTTGAGGATTCGATTTATATCGCGCCCGAGGCAAAGGGGCGGGGAATTGGCCGTTTGCTGCTCGAGCGGCTGATTGCGGAGGCCGAATCAGGCGGGTTCCGCCAGATGATCGCCGTCATCGGCGACGGCGGTCCGGAAAGCCCGTCGGTGAAATTGCACGAAAGGCTCGGGTTTCCGCCATTCCGGAGTGCTGCGAGGCTCGGGCTACAAGCACGGCCGCTGGCTGGATACGGTTTTCATGCAGCTTTCGATGAATGGCGGCACGGAAGCCGCGCCGGACCCCGAATCACTGCCCGAGCGGCGCTTCATGGAAAAGATCCAGCAAAAATAGGAGGTTAGGCCTCTACCAGGCGAAGCCTTCTGTCGAATACGCCAAGTATCGCGGGCGAGTTCATGCCCACGCTTCAGGATCAGGCCGGTTGGCGTGACAACCGAGAAGGCGCCTTGCTTGCGGGCGAGCCTCGGGTTCTTGACGATCTGGAAAAGCGGCGTCTCGCTGGTGCGGCGGAACACGGAAAACACAGCACGATCAGAGAGATGGTCGATCGCGTAGTCGCGCCATTCATTGGCGGCGACCATGCGCCCGTAAAGTTTCAACAGAAGGTCGAGTTCGCGCCGGTCGAAGCGGACCGGGAGGTCCAACCGTTCGCGCCTTGCCTCATGGAGCGGGATCAGTATTGCGGATTCCTCCCCACCCTCCGCTCCGGCACCGCGATCGGTCATGCAACCTAGCCTTCCATGACAATTTGGCGACACAGGGGAGTTTGCCTGTTCGCCCGAGAATTGCAAGTCGGCCCTTTGTTACGGATTGTTACAGGACATCTCACGAAGCGGGACATAGTGTCGGAATTGGTGATGGCTTCGCCACAATCTTGCCGCAAATAATCCCGGCTTTAGCCTCAATGTCTGACGAACATCCCCTTGTTGCCTGAGACGGTTCGGTCCGGCACTGACTCGTAAACCCCAAGCCCCCCGCCCACGGGTCTGCGTCGGATCGAACCAACCCGGCCTTTCTTCGAGGAGCCAGGTGCGACGATCCCAAATCCTTGCGACCGGTGTCAGGCTCGACTGGCGCCGGTTTTTTCTTGCCTGGACGTATGGACGAACCGGCTCAGGGGCTGGGAATGCGGATGACGGCGGCACCCAGGATCGGGCCGGGAGCTCCGTCCTTGCCGGCGGACTGCAGCAGTACCGCGCAGTTGCAGCCCTTCTTGGCCATGTCGCTGACGGGCATTTCGAACCGGGCCGGCTTGCCGTGCCACATGCCGGCGGTCTGGATGCTTTTCACCGCGTTCCAGTAGCTGATGGTCTTGCCGATATTTTCGCCGCGGGTGATGACCACCGGCTGCACCTGGTCATAATAGACCAGCACGACATGCGCCTCCCCGACGGGCTTTTCCGCCGAATCAGTCTGGATGACGACGCTGTCGCCCGAGCGGCCAACGGAAATGCCCACCTTCAGCCCGTTTTCGCCATTCGCCATGCTGTCCAGCGCGCCGGTCACTTCGGAACGAACGGCGCCGTTGACATGGGAGCGACCGTTGATGACCGCCTGCGGCGTGTAGACCGAGCGGGTGCCGAAGGATTTCATGTAGTCGTACTGGCGTTCCGTGCTCTCGGCCGAGCCCAGCGTGTCCTGCCAGCCGAGATAGTCCCAGTAGTTGACGTGATAGGCGAGAGCCACGACTTCGCCTTGCCGGGCGAGATCGGCGAAGATCGCGTCAGCCGGCGGGCAAGAGCTGCAGCCCTGGCTGGTAAACAGTTCGATCACGCCGAGGGGCTTTTGCTTTTGCAGGTCTTCCGCAGCGCCCGAACCGGCGAACGCCGGAAAAACCAGCGTCAGGGCCGCCAGCCTGAAAATTCTGCCCAATTCCATGGTCGTTCCAACTCTACTGCCGATACCGCCGGCTTGTTCTCATTTTCGAAAACAATTGACAGAAGCGGCCCTCAAGAGGAAGTCACGTTGCGGTGAAAATTTGGGGTGAATAGGGGCAAATTCCTGGTTCCGCGTTCACATTGATTTGCGGATGCGAAAGTTTGTGCGAGCGGCAAAACAAAGCCGCCGGAACTTGCGTCCGGCGGCTCTATCGACATCGACAAGGTCAGCGCAGTTCTTTGTTCAGGCCGCCAGGTCGCGCAGCACGTACTGCAGGATGCCGCCGTTCTTGAAGTAGTCGAGCTCGTCCAGCGTATCGATGCGGCAGAGGATCGGCACGTTCTTCACCGTGCCGTCGCCATAGGTGACCTTCGCCAGCATCTTCTGGCGCGGCTTGATCGTCTCCAGGCCGTCGATGGTAACCAGTTCGTCGCCCTTCAGGCCGAGCGAGGCCCAAGAGGTGCCTTCCTCGAAGACGAAGGGAATGACGCCCATGCCGACCAGGTTGGAGCGGTGGATGCGCTCGAACGACTGGGCGATGACGGCGCGGACGCCGAGCAGGTTGGTGCCCTTGGCCGCCCAGTCGCGCGACGAGCCGTTGCCGTATTCGACGCCGGCGAAGATGACCAGCGGCACGCCTTCCTTCTTGTACTCCATCGCCGCGTCGTAGATCGACACCTCTTCCTTCGACGGATAGTGGATCGTGTAGCCGCCTTCGCGGCCGTTTTCGCCCAGCATGTGGTTGCGGATGCGGATGTTGGCGAAGGTGCCGCGCATCATCACCTCATGGTTGCCGCGGCGCGTGCCGTACTGGTTGAAGTCGGCAACGCCGACGCCGTGGTCGGTCAGGTACTTGCCGGCCGGCGAGGCCGCCTTGATCGAACCGGCCGGCGAGATGTGGTCGGTGGTGATCTTGTCGCCGAACAGGCCGAGCACGCGGGCGCCCTCGATCTTGCCGATGGCGCCGGGCTTCGAGCCCATGCCGACGAAATAGGGCGGGTTCTGCACATAGGTCGAGTTGTCGTCCCAGGTGTAGGTCTGGCCTTCCGGCGCCTGCACGTTCTGCCAGTTCTCGTCGCCCTTGAAGACGTCGGCATATTTGCGGGCGAACAGCTCGCGGGTGACGTTCTCGGCGATGAAGGCGTCGATCTCCTGGCTCGTCGGCCAGATGTCCTTGAGGAACACCGGATTGCCGTCGCGGTCCTCGCCGAGCGGCTCGGTGGTGAGGTCCTTGGTGACGGTGCCGGCCAGCGCATAGGCGACGACCAGCGGCGGCGAGGCCAGGTAGTTCGCCTGCACGTCGGGCGAGACGCGGCCTTCGAAGTTGCGGTTGCCGGAGAGCACGGCGGCGCCGATCAGGCCCTTGTCGTTGATCGTCTTCGAGATCGGCGCCGGCAGCGGGCCGGAATTGCCGATGCAGGTGGTGCAGCCGAAACCGACAAGGTTGAAGCCGATCTGGTCGAGTTCCTTCTGCAGGCCGGATTTCTCGAGATATTCGGCGACCACCTGGCTGCCCGGAGCGAGCGAGGTCTTCACCCAGGGCTTCTGCTTGAGGCCGAGCCGGTTGGCGTTGCGGGCCAGCAGGCCGGCCGCCATCAGCACGCTCGGGTTGGAGGTGTTGGTGCAGGAGGTGATCGCGGCGATGACCACGTCGCCATGGCCGAGGTCGTAGTCGTCGCCCTCGACGGCGTAGCGCTTGGCGGTGTCGACGGTCTTCTTGTACTCGGTCTCCAGCGCCTTGGCGAAGCCGGAGGCGATGTCTTCCAGCGGAATGCGGCCTTCCGGGCGCTTCGGGCCGGCCATCGACGGCACCACGTCGCCGAGATCGAGCTCGAGCAGGTCGGTGAAGACCGGATCGGCCGAGCCCTTGTCGCGCCACATGCCTTGCGCCTTGGAATACTCCTCGACCAGCGCGATGCGGTTTTCGGCGCGGCCGGACATGGTGAGATAGCGGATCGTCTCGGCATCGACCGGGAAGAAGCCGCAGGTCGCGCCATATTCCGGCGCCATGTTGCCGATGGTGGCGCGGTCGGCCAGCGTCATGTTGGAGAGGCCGGGGCCGAAGAACTCGACGAACTTGCCGACGACGCCCTTCTTGCGCAGCATCTGGGTGACGGTGAGCACGAGGTCGGTGGCGGTGACGCCTTCCTTGAGCTTGCCGGTCAGGCGGAAGCCGATCACTTCGGGCAGCAGCATGGAGACCGGCTGGCCGAGCATCGCGGCTTCCGCCTCGATGCCGCCGACGCCCCAGCCGAGCACGCCGAGGCCGTTGATCATGGTGGTGTGCGAATCGGTGCCGACGCAGGTGTCCGGATAGGCGACGATGTCGCCGTCCTCGCCGGTCATCGTCCACACCATCTGGCCGAGATATTCGAGGTTGACCTGATGGCAGATGCCGGTGCCGGGCGGCACGACGCGGAAATTGCGGAACGCCTGCTGGCCCCATTTCAGGAACTTGTAGCGCTCTTCGTTGCGCTCGTATTCGAGCTCGACGTTGCGGGCGAACGCCATTGGCGTGCCGAACTCGTCGACGATGACCGAATGGTCGATGACCAGATCGACCGGCACCAGCGGGTTGATCTTCTGCGGATCGCCGCCGAGCGAGGCCATGGCGTCGCGCATCGCGGCGAGGTCGACGACGGCGGGAACGCCGGTGAAGTCCTGCATCAGCACGCGGGCCGGGCGGTAGGCGATCTCGACGCCGGCGGTGCCCTTGTCGGTGAGCCAGCCGGCCACCGCCTGGATGCGATTCCTTGGTGACCGAGCGGCCGTCCTCGTTGCGCAAGCAGGTTCTCGAGCAGAACCTTCATCGAATAGGGCAACTGGGCGATGCCGGTGAGGCCGTTCTTCTCGGCCTCGACCAGGCTGTAATACACATATTCCGCGTCACCCGCCTTGAGGGTGCGACGGCAATTGAAACTGTCGAGTGATTTGGCCACGTGCGATCCATCCTTGTCTGTTCAGCCTGAAAGGGAACGGACTCCGATGGGCATGCAATCACGCGCAAAGGTGCGGGTACGGCCATTTCCGCTGTCCGCTCCCAAGCAACCCGAGCCGTTCAAGGCGGCGCGTGCGCTGGTTCGGCGCAAATTCGTTTGCCACGCCGACCGCTGGCGTGGTTGTTGCGCATATAAAGAGTTTCTTGGAAGAGTTCCAGAGACGATAAAACGCTAATTTTGCTGCGGTGCGGGAGCGGTCGCGGCAGGCGGCGATGGACGATGGGGAAAGCATGCGGCTGATCGCCGAAAATCTGAGCGGCGAGCGTGGCGGCGAGACGGTTTTTTCCGGCATCGGCTTCGATCTGGCCGAAGGCGACAGCCTGATCGGTGACCGGCCCGAACGGCTCGGGCAAATCGACGCTGCTGAGGGTGATCGCCGGGCTGCTGCCGGTGGCGGAGGGCGGCAGTCCGGCTCGAGGCGGCGGCGAGGAATGGCCGACGGTGGCGGCGGCCTGCCACTATCTCGGCCACCAGAACGCCATGAAGACCGCGCTGAGCGTCGCCGAGAATCTGCGCTTCTGGCAGGACTTTTCCGGCGATGCCGCATCTGGCCGTCGGCGAGGCGCTGGAGATGGTCGGGCTCGGCGGCCTCGGGCATCTGCCGTTCGGACTATCTGTCGACCGGCCAGCGGCGTCGCGCCGCGATCGCCAAACTGCTGGTCAGCTACCGGCCGGTCTGGCTGCTCGACGAGCCGACCGCCGGGCTGGACAAGGCATCGGAGGCGCAGTTTGCGGCGCTGATGCGGGTTCATCTGGAGGATGGCGGGATCATCATCGCCGCGACGCATCTGCCGCTGGGGCTGGAGGGGGCGAAGACGCTGGAGATGGGGGCGAGTGCGCTGACTCACCCTCCCCCCTGCAGGGAGGGTCGCATCCGCGAAGCGGAGCGTGGGCATGGTTCAATCGCCTCGACTCCACCCCCACCCGGCTCGCTGCGCTCGCCACCCTCCCCGCAAGGGGGAGGGTAAGAATGCTAGCGCTCTTCCTCCGCGATGTGCGGCTCGGCATCCGCGCCGGCGGCGGGGCGCTGACCGGCGTTCTGTTCTTCCTGGCGGTGATCGCGACGATCCCCTTCGGCGTCGGGCCCGATCTCAACCTGCTTGCCCGCATCGGCCCGGCGATCCTCTGGATCGGCGCGCTGCTCGCCAGCCTGCTCGGCCTCGACCGGCTGTTCCAGGCCGACCGCGAGGACGGCTCGCTCGATCTCCTGATCCTCGCCGACAGCCGGCACATGCTGCCGCTGACGGTGTTCGTCAAATGCCTGGCCCACTGGACGGCGAGCGTGCTGCCGCTGGTCGTCGCCGCGCCGTTGCTCGGCCTGTTCATGAACATGGAGCCGCTCGGCATCGGCGCCGCGACGCTGACGCTTGCTGGTCGGCACGCCGGCCATCACCTTCATCGGCGCCGTGGGTGCGGCGGTGGCGGTGGCGCTGCCGCGCGGCGGCCTGCTGATCTCGGTGCTGGTGCTGCCGCTGGTGATCCCGGTGCTGATCTTCGGCGTTTCGGCGAGCTATGCGGCGGTGGCCGAGCCCGACCCGTTCCTGCCGCCTTTCCTCATTCTTGCCGCGCTGACGCTGTTTCTTGCCGTCATCGGCCCGGTGGCGGCGGCATTGGCGCTGCGCTATGCCGCAGACTGAAAACGCATGATCCCGAAAAGTTGCAGACTTTCGGACAAAGATCATGCGATAGAGAAGACAGCACTATTGTACGAGGCTGTTCGATTGCGGGCAAGCCTGCCGCGCTCTATTTTGAGGCACCATGAGCGAAACCAGCGCAACGATCCGAAGCTTTGCCGACCTCGCCAACCCGACGCGGTTCCTGGCGCTGGCCGACCGGCTCGTGCCATGGCTCGGCGGCATCTCCGCCGTGCTGCTGGCGGTCGGCCTCTACTGGGCTTCACCGCGCCTGAGGACTACCAGCAGGGCAAGACCGTGCGCATCATGTACATCCACGTGCCTTTCGCCTGGCTCGCCATGATGTGCTACACGCTGATGGCGGTGTCGGCGCTCGGCACGCTGGTCTGGCGGCATCCGCTGGCCGACGTGGCGCTGAAGGCGGCGGCGCCGATCGGCGCCGTCTTCACGGCGCTGGCGCTGATCACCGGCTCGATCTGGGGCAAGCCGATGTGGGGCACCTGGTGGGTGTGGGACGCGCGGCTGACCTCGGTGTTCGTGCTGTTCCTGATGTATCTCGGCATCATCGCGCTGACCCGGGCGCTCGACGATCCCGGCGCGGGCGGCGCGCGCCGCGGCGATCATCACGCTGGTCGGCTTCATCAACATCCCGATCATCAAGTTTTCGGTCGACTGGTGGAACACGCTGCACCAGCCGGCATCGGTGTTCCGGCTCGACGGCCCGACCATCCATCCGAGCCTGCTGTGGCCGCTGCTGGTGATGGCGCTGGGCTTCACGCTGCTGTTCTTCACGCTGCACCTGATGGCGATGCGCAACGAGATCTGGCGCCGCCGGGTCGCCGCCATGCGGCGCATCGAGGCGCGCCGCGCCGAACGGCAGGGCGCGTGACAATGTCGGCGCACGCGCTCTACGTTGCCGCCGCCTACGGCATTTCGGCGCTGGCGATCGCCGGGCTGATCGGCTGGATCCTGCTTGACCAGCGGGCGCGCAAACGCGAGGCCGCCGAACTGGAGGCGAGCGGCGTCCGGCGCCGCTCGGAACGCAAGGCCGGAGCAGCGGCATGAGCGTCGCAGCCGGAAGCGCAGTGCGGAAACCGCGCCGGATTTTTGTGCTCCTGCCGCTGCTGCTGTTTCTCGGGCTGGCGGCGGTGTTCTTGCTGCAGCTGATGTCCGGCCGCGACATCTCGGCGGTGCCATCCGCCCTGATCGGCCAGCCGGCGCCCGAGACCAAGCTGCCGCCGCTCGAGGGTGCCGACCTGCCCGGCCTCGATTCGGCGACTTTCGACGGCAAGGTGACGCTGGTCAACGTCTGGGCGTCGTGGTGCGCGCCCTGCCGCGAGGAGCATCCGCTGCTGCTGGCGCTGTCGCAGGATCAGCGCTTCACCATCGCCGGGCTGAACTACAAGGACCAGCCCGAAAACGCGCGGCGTTTCCTCGGCGAACTCGGCAATCCGCTACCAGGCGATCGGCGTCGACGACGCCGGCCGCGCCGCGATCAACTGGGGCGTCTACGGCGTTCCCGAAACCTTCCTCGTCGGCAAGGACGGCAAGATCGCTCTACAAGCATGTCGGGCCGCTCTCGCCCGAGGCGGTCACCGGCGAATTGATGCCGCAGATCGAAAAGGCGCTCGCGGCGCAGTAATCCGCGGCTCGATCGGCTTGCAGCCGGGGATATGCAAATCGCCGGATTTTCGACTACGTTCCCATACAGCGGCAGAGGAGGAATGGCGTGACGATGCCGTCAGGCCGCCGTTGGGGAAACATCATGCAAGACAGTTCCGCGCTTCATCATTTTCCTGCCGCTGGCGCTCGGCGTCATCATGCTCGGCCTCGGCCTGTCGCTGACGGTCCAGGATTTCCGCAACGTCCTGGAAAAACCCAAGGCGGTGATCGTGGCGCTCGTCTGCCAGACGGTCATCCTGCCGCTGGCCTGTCTCGGCGTCGTCTATTTCTTCGGGCTGGAGCCGGCGCTGGCCGTCGGCATGATGCTGCTCGCGGCAAGCCCGGGCGGCACCTCGGCCAATCTCTACAGCCATCTGGCCGACGGCGACGTGGCGCTCAACATCACGCTGACGGCGATCAATTCGGCGCTGTCCATCGTCACGCTGCCGCTGATCGTCAACTGGTCGCTGGCGCACTTCTTCGGCGGAAGGCCAGGCGATCCCGCTGCAGTTCGCCAAGATGCTGCAGGTCTTCGTCATCGTGCTCGGCCCGGTGCTGATCGGCATGTGGCTGCGCAGCCGCTTTCCCGGTTTCGCCGACCGCATGGCGCGGCCGGTGAAGATCTTCTCGATGCTGTTCCTGTTCGCCGTGGTCGCGGTGGCGCTGATCCAGGAATGGGAGACGCTGATGATCTGGGGGCCGGTGGTCGGGCTTGCCACGCTTGCCTTCAACCTGATCAGCCTTGGCGTCGGCTACTACGTGCCGCGCGCTGCCGGCATCGAAAAGCGGCAGGCAATCGCGATCGGCATGGAGATCGGCATCCACAACGCCACGCTGGCGATCGCCATCGCGCTCAGCCCGCTGCTGCTCAACAACGCCACGATGGCCGTTCCCGCCGCGATCTACGGTCTGATCGCCTTCATCACCGCGGCGATCTTCGGTTATCGGCTGAAACGCTCGCAGGCATCGTCTGGTGGCGGCCGGAAAGGCGGCCGCATTGAGCGGCGAAGCGGGCGCAAGCGAGAAGGAAGCGGCGATCCGCGAGCATTTCGTGCATCAGGCGGATGCCTGCGATGTGCTCGGCTCACCTTTCACGGCGCGGCTCTGCCGGGCGCTGTCGCGAAGCCTCGACAAGACCACGGCAACGGGCCGCCGCGTGCTTGACTGGCCGGGCATACGCGGCACGACGCGCTGTCGCTGCGGCTTTGCGGAGGGCTGCATGCGCTGGTGCTTTCGGGAAAAGACGGCGAATTGAGCGCGGTCTATCCGCCGGCGGAGGCCAGCGAAGAAACGCTGGCGCGCACGCTGCCCGGCGCGATCGCGCGCAACGACGAACGGTTGCGGCGATCGCTCGACAGCGCGCCGCAGACCAACGAAATCGCCCGTTCGGGCATGTTGCTGCCGGGCTTCCTCGCCATCGCGCGGGAGACCGGAATGCCGCTCGCCCTGCACGAGATCGGTTCCAGCGCCGGCCTCAACCTGCTGTTCGACCGTTTCCACTATGGCTATGGCGACGTGGAATGGGGCGACCCGAATTCGCCGGTGCGGCTGGCGCCGGAGGTGCGTGGAGCGCGCGCCGCCGCTCGACGGGAGACTCGAGGTCGTGTCGCGGCAAGGCAGCGACATCGCGCCGATCGACGTCGCCGACGAGGCCGACCGGCTGCGGTTGCGCTCCTATATCTGGGCCGACCAGGCGCTCAGGCTCTCGCGGCTCGATGCGGCGATCGAACTCGCCGCGGACGTGCCCTTCTCGCTGGAGAAAGCCGATGCCGCACAGTTCGTGAAGCAGAGACTTGGCGCGCGGCGACCGGGCTCCGTCTTCGTGCTGTTCCACTCGATCATGTGGCAATACATTCCGGAGACGACGAAGGCAGAGATCGAGGCCGCGCTGGCCGAAGCCGGCGAGACGGCATCGTCATCGGCGCCCATCGCCTGGCTGCGCATGGAGCCGCATCGATACACGCAATCCGCATGCCACGATGAGCCTGACGCTGTGGCCGGGCGGCGAGACGCGCCACCTCGCCAAATGCGATTACCACGGCCGCTGGATCGAGTGGATGGCCTGACGGTTTTGCCGCCAGGCTTCGGGCGTCGTGCTTACCTGCCGTAGATATCGCTGATAGGCGCGGCGGAGCATGTCGGTCCGGTCGGCGCCCATGTCGGCAAGGTCGCGCTGGGTCAGCGCCTGGATCTCGTCGACGATGCGGTTGTACTGCATGCGCTTGGCCAGACGGTTCCTGGCGTGGTTGAGAAGAACTGAAATCATGGCGGGCTTCCTTTCATGGGCCGTCTTGCGACGGCCTGAGTGAACCTCCCTTTGTAACACGCTGTAAGATTGGCATGATTTTGCTGCGTCGCAATATCGAATGTTGCAATGCAGCATTGCGTGCTGCGCAATGCTCGCTGACTAGCTATGCGTAATTTAGATGCAGCTTGATGATGAAGGACAGACGGCAGATGCCGGCTCTGCCAGGCCGGCTACCACATCGTCTTCTGATAGGAATCGTCCAGCCAGCGGTCGGTCGCGTCGGCGGACTGGTCGAGCGCCAGCTGGTCCTTCAGGATCTGGCCGAGCGTCGGCAGCGCCGGCGCGGTCGGGCCAGGTTTCCGGCTTCCACAGTTCGGAGCGCATGAAAGCCTTGGCGCAATGCATGTAGGCGGCCTTGACCGTGACGACGATGACGCTGAGCGGCGGCTTGCCGTCATGCGGCGAGCCGTTCGCGCAAGGCCGGATCGACGGTGATGCTGGCGTCGCCATTGATGCGCAGCGTCTCGTTCATGCCGGGGATGAGGAAGAGCAGGCCGACCGCCGGGTTGAGAAGAATGTTCTCCAGCGTGTCGAGCCGGTTGTTGCCGGGCCGGTCGGGGATGGCGATGGTGGTGTCGTCGAGCACTGCGGCAAAGCCCGGGCGGTCGCCTTTCGGCGTCACGTCGGCATTGCCGTTGCCGTCGGACGAGCCGATCAGCACGAAGGGCTTTTGCCGATGAAGGACCGGCAGTGGCCGTCGAGCCGCTTCAGCTCCTTGCGGATCGAACCGGCTGTCGGCCGGGCGTCTTGTAGAGCGTTCGCAGTTCTTCGCGCGTCGAGATGAATTCCATGAGCCCTCCCCGTTATCCGCCTGCACGATCCTGTCCGAAACGGCCCCCACTTCGGATCGTGCTTCCGCTATTTCCTGACCCGCTCGTCGAGCGAATGGCGCATGATCAGCGGCATCTGGCTGAAGGTGAAGAGAAGCGTGATCGGCATGATGCCCCAGACCTTGAACGCCACCCAGGCGTCGGTGGAAAAGGAGCGCCAGACGACTTCGTTGACAAGGGCCAGGAACAGGAAAAACAGGCCCCAGCGGAAGGTGAGCTTGCGCCAGCCCTCGGCATCGAGGCGGAACGCCGAATCGAAGACGTAGCCGAGCAGCGACTTGCCGAAGAACAGCCCGCCGAGCAGCACGCCGCCGAACAGCGTGTTGACGATGGTCGGCTTCATCTTGATGAAGATGTCGTCCTGCAGGTAGAGCGTCAGCGCGCCGAAGACGAAGACCACGACGCCCGATACCAGCGGCATGATCGGCAGCGTGCGGGTGAGCAGCCAGGAGACGATCAGCGCGATCGCGGTCGCGGCCATGAACAGGCCGGTGGCGACGAAGATCGGCCCGCCGAGCTCGGCCAGCGCCGGGAAATTTCTGCGACCAGCCATTCGCCGCGCGCGTTGGCGAAGAAGAACACCATCAGCGGGCCGAGCTCCAGCGCCAGCTTGAGCAGCGGGTTGATCTTCTTTCTTCCTGCGGGTCGGACGGGTCGCGTTCGAGGATGGGTTCGTTCATGATTTCCTTCTTACGCATGATCTTGTCCAAAAAGTCTGCAACTTCTTGGGATCAGGCGTCCTTACGCCACTCCGGCGATCGCCTTGGCGAAATCGCTTGCGGAAAATGGTTCGAGGTCGTCGACCTGTTCGCCGACGCCGATGAAATAGACCGGCAATTTATGCTTTGCGGCAATGGCGACCAGAATGCCGCCGCGCGCCGTGCCGTCCAGCTTGGTCATCACCAGCCCGTTGACGCCGGCGACATTGCGGAAGATCTCGACCTGGTTGAGGGCGTTCTGGCCGGTCGTGGCGTCGACCGTCTGCAGCACGGTGTGCGGCGCTTCCGGGTCGAGCTTGCCCAGCACGCGGACGATCTTTTCCAGCTCCGCCATCAGCTCGGCCTTGTTCTGCAGCCGGCCGGCGGTGTCGATGATCAGCACGTCGGAGCCGGCTTGCCTTGGCCTTCTCGAAGGCGTCGTAGGCGAGGCCGGCGGCATCGGCGCCGAGCTTCGAGGCGACGACCGGCGAGCCGGTGCGCTCGCCCCAGATTTTCAGCTGCTCGATCGCGGCGGCGCGGAACGTGTCGCCGGCCGCCAGCATCACCGACAGGCCGCCGTGCGCGTCAGCTTGGCCGCCAGCTTGCCGATGGTGGTGGTCTTGCCGGTGCCGTTGACGCCGACGACCAGGATGACATGCGGCTTGTGCGACAGGTCGAGCTCCAGCGGCAGCGCCACCGGGCCAGCACCTTCTCGACCTCCTCCGCCATGATGGCGCGGACTTCGTCCTCGGAGACGTCCTTGCCGTAGCGGCCGGAAGCCAGCGCGTCGGTGATGCGGATCGCCGTCTCCATGCCGAGATCGGCGCGGATCAGCACGTCCTCCAGATCCTGCAGCGTGTCCTCGTCGAGCTTGCGCTTGGTGAAGACGCCGGCGATGTTGCGACGACAGTTCCCGCGACGAGCGCGACAGGCCCTCTTTCAGCCGCTGGAACCAGGTGGCTTTCGGAGCGGGCTCGGGCGCCTTCTGCGGCTCGGCCTTCTGCTCGACCTTCCTGGCGACCGTGACCTTGCCGGGCGGCCGGCTTTGGCGTCCGGCGGTGATCTGCGGCTCGGGCTCGCGCTCTACGCTCCGCCCTCGACTGGGGACGGTCCCGACGAGGGCGGAGGCGCTGTCGCTCGGCGCTGGCTGCCCGTCGGCAGGATTTCGACCGGCGTCGGTGCGAGCGCCGGCTGCGAAGGCGCTGGAACCGGCTTCCGGCGTCGGGCGCAATCTCGGCGAGGACCGGCTGGCGGCTGCGGACGGCTCGACCGGCGACGGGATCGGCGGAATTTCTCGGCCGGAGGCAGCGGCGGCTCGACCGGAGCGGTCGCGGGAGCCGGCTCGTCGGGCGTCGGCTGCAGGAGTCGGCTGCGGCGGAACGGGCACCGGCTCGGCCGGCGGTACCGGGATGTCCGGCGCGGTTCCGGTGTGGGCTCTTCCGGCGTCGGCTGAGGCGTCGGTTGCGGAGGTGCCGGCGCCGGTACAGGTTCGGCCGGCGGCGACGGAATATCCGGCTGCGGTTTTGGCGGAGCCGGCGGTTCGGCTGGCGTCGAGGCTCGCCGGACCAGGTTCGGGCTCTCCTCCTTGAGGGAGATGGCCCGAAGGGCCAGAGGGGGTGCCTCGGCAGTGCGCGGCGTCGCGCTCGACGCGCCGGCGACTCCATCCCGATCGGCTTCGCCGATCGACCCTCCCCTCAAGGAGGAGGGTGACGCCGGCGCTTCCGGTTCAGCCACCTTCTCCGGCGCAGCTTCGGCGGGCTTGATCTCGACAGCTGGCCCTTCGCGTCCTTCAGCGCTTCCAGCGCATCGCAGTTGATCGGCGGCAGCGGCGCCGTCTCGTCGATCCGCTCCTCGACGACTTCCTTCTTGCCGAAGGAAAACACTTTCTTGATGAAACCGAATGCCATGCGTCGGTCCGTCTAGGCGGCTTGCGGGGCAAGCGGCGCGGCGATCAGGCGCGACGCCGTCATGGCCGGTGATGGTCGCCTCGACGATCTCGCCCGGCGCGCCGGTCGTCGATCGCGGCGAGGGTGAAGCCTTCGGTGCGGCCAAGCCCGTCGCGCTCGACCAGGATCGACTGGCGGGTGCCGGAAAGCTCCGCGAGATGGCGGCGGTAGGCGGCTTCGCCGGCGGCGCGCAGCCGCGCGGCGCGCTCCTTGACGACGGTGCGCGGCAAGCTGCGGCATGCGCGCGGCCGGCGTGCCCTCGCGCGGCGAGAACGGGAAGACGTGGAGATGCGTCAGCCCGCATTCCTCGACGATCTTCAGCGAATTCTCGAACATCTCTTCGGTTTCGGTCGGGAAGCCGGCGATGATGTCGGCGCCGAAGACGATGTCCGGGCGCAGTTTCCGCACGTCCTCGCAAAACCGGATCGAATCGTCGCGAAGGTGGCGGCGCTTCATGCGCTTCAGGATCATGTCGTCGCCGGCCTGCAGCGACAGATGCAGATGCGGCATCAGCCGCGGCTCGGTGGCGATGGCGTCGAGCAGATCGTCGTCGGCCTCGATGGAATCGATCGAGGAAAGACGCAGCCGGCGCACGTCCGGCACCTGCTGCAGGATCGTCTTCACCAGCTTGCCGAGCTTCGGCGCGCCCGGCAGGTCGGCGCCGAAGCTGGTCATGTCGACGCCGGTCAGCACGATTTCGGCATAGCCGTTGCCGGTGAGCCGCTTCACCTGCTCGACCACCGCGCCCATCGGCACGGAGCGCGAATTGCCGCGGCCGTAGGGGATGATGCAGAAGGTGCAGCGATGGTCGCAGCCGTTCTGCACCTGCACGAAGGCCCGCGCCCGGCCTTCGATCGCGTCGACCATGTGGGAGGCGGTTTCGTTCACCGACATGATGTCGTT
Organism: uncultured Alphaproteobacteria bacterium; assembly: GCA_963763895.1. Classification (GTDB taxonomy): domain Bacteria; phylum Pseudomonadota; class Alphaproteobacteria; order Rhizobiales; family Rhizobiaceae; genus Neomesorhizobium. The sequence continues at coordinate 53,152 of CAVXQC010000004.1, forward strand.
GACGCGGGCTTTTTCGGTGTCGTTGACGCCGAAATCGGGCAGCGCGCGGTAGGAGTTGCGCCTTCAGCTTCTCTTCATTGCCGAGCACGAGGTCGACCTCGTCCATCGCCGTGAATGCGGCGGGATCGGTCTGGGCGGCGCAGCCGGTGACGATGATGCGGGCGTGCGGGTTTTCGCGGCGCGCCTTGCGGATCGACTGCTTGGCCTGGCGCACGGCCTCGCCGGTGACGGCGCAGGTATTGAAGATGACGGCGCCGTTCTTCAGCGCGCCGAGGCCGGCATTTTCCGCCTCGCGGCGCATCACCTCGGATTCGTAGGTGTTCAGCCGGCAGCCGAAGGTGACGATTTCCACCGCCATCAGGCGACGTCCTGACGGTCGCGCGCCCAACTGCCCGGTCGCCGGGTCGAACGTGCCGGAAAATTCCCATTCGGCGGGACCGGTCATGACGACATGGTCGTCGTCGCGCCATTCGATCTTCAGCGGGCCGCCGGGGACCGTTACGGTGACGGTCCGGGCCGTGCGGCTGGTGCGGGCGGCGCTGACGGCGGCGGCGCAGGCGGCCGAGCCGCAGGCCTTGGTCAGGCCGGCGCCGCGCTCCCAGGTGCGGATGGTCATCGCGTCGCGGCAGGTGACCCGCGCGATGGTGATGTTGGCGCGCTCGGGAAAAATCGGGTGGTTTTCGAGCAGCGGCCCGAAACGGTCGAGTTCGTAGGACCAGACGTCGCGGTCGACCCAGAAGACGGCGTGCGGATTGCCCATCGACACCGCCGACGGCGAATGCAGCACCGGAGCGTCGATCGGGCCGATCTGCAATTCGATCATGCGGGTGTCGCGGAATTCCTCGGCGAGCGGAATGTCCTGCCAGCCGAAGCGCGGCACGCCCATGTCGACCGAAATCAGTCCGTCGGCATGCTCTTCGGCGTTCAGGATGCCGGCGACGGTCTCGAAGGTGAAAATCTTCTGCCCGCGTCTCGGCGGCCAGCGCCTGCACGACGCAGCGCATGCCGTTGCCGCAGGCCTGCGCCATCGTGCCGTCGGAATTGATGATCTCGATGTAGTTGGCGGTGCCCGGCGTCCTTGCGTCGTGGATCGCCATGATCTGGTCGAAGTTGGTCGCCGGGTCGGCATTGAGCGCGATCGCGGCGGCAGGCGACACGCGATCGGCGCGCCCGCGCATGTCGGCAACGATGATTTCGTTGCCGAGCCCGTTCATCTTGGCGAATGGTGCCGCGCCTGCCATCGATCCAGGTCTCTTGTCCATTTGGCGCCTATATGGCGGAAACGGCCGCGAATTACCAGTGGAAGCGACGAGGCGAACCCCGTCAGGCGATGGCGATGACGCCGAAGAGAACCAGCAAGAAAAGGATGAGCACGACCCCGATCAATATCCTGGCGCCCGTTGCCGCGACGCCGGCGAGCGTGTGGAAGCCGAGAAGGCTTGCTACGGCGGCAACGACGAGAAGGATGAGAATCCATTTGATCATTTGAAAAGCCTCCAGCCGGCGCATCGCCGTGCTGCCGAAACGCCGAGGCTGGATGTCGGGTTCCGTTAACGGTCAGGCGCGTTCCGGCACGTCCCAGACCTCGCCGGGCAGCATGGGCCGGAAGCGTTCCCGCGGCACGTCATGAATTTCGAGGGCCTCGACCAGCTTCCGGCCCGGCTCGTCGACGGGCTCGTTGGTGAGCTGGAAGGTACCCCAATGGCAGCCAAGGGCGAATTCCGCCCGGCAGAGCAGCATGCCGCGCACGGCCTCGTCAGGATTCTGGTGCTGGCCTTCCATGAACCAGCGCGGCTCGTAGGCGCCGATCGGCAGGATGGCGAGGCGTAGCCGGCGATGTTTCCTTGCCATCAGACGGTAATTCGCGCCGGCGTGGAAGCCGGTGTCGCCGGCGAAGTAGACCTTTCCGGCTGCGGTCTCGATGACGAAGCCGCACCACAACGCCATGCGGCGGTCCCTTGTGCCACGTGCCGACCAGTGATGTGCCGGTTCGACATGGATCGTGGCGCCGCCCGGGAGTGCTGCGCGCTCGCCCCAGTCATGAACGGAAATGCGCACGTTCCGAACGGCGCTACGGATGATGCTGTCATTGCCGAGCGGCGTCACCACCAGCGGATCGTGGTCCTGCGTGAGGCGCCTGAGCGTATCGAGGTCGAGATGGTCGTAGTGATTGTGGCTCAACAGCACGGCATCGATCGGCGGCAGTGCGTCGAAATCGATGCCGGGCGGATTGACCCGCCTCGGTCCGGCGAACGAAAGCGGCGACGCGCGCTCCGACCAGACCGGGTCGGTGAGGAGGTTGAGACCGGCGATCTGCACCAGCATGGTGGCGTGGCCGACCATGGTGACGCGCAATCCGCTTCCGGAAATTTTGGCTTCCGGCGTCGCCGGCGGAAACGGGCTCGGCCATGAAGCAGGCCATTTGGCGCGGCCGCCGCCCAATTGCCATCTCAGCAGGTCGACCAGACGGCCCGGCGGCTTGCCATCCGGATTGAAGAAGATACGGCCGTCGAAATGGTCGGATTTCGGCCCTTCGAAATAAGGATTGCGGCGCAGGGGCCGTCTTGTCCGCGCGACACCTTCGGCCAATGCTGCCACTCCAACCGGTTCCAACACGTCGACAACGCTCCATAACCTCATAATGAAGAAATTAGGAGAGGCGCGGCCTTGAACAAGCAGCAGGGCGCCGGGCCGACGTGTCGGTCGAGGATTTTCCGTGTATTATCGGTCGTTCCAACAGGGGGTAGGTGCTATGCGCTGGTTGGCTTTTCTTGCGCTGGTCGGACTTGCGGCGACACCGGCCCTGGTGGCGCAGGCTCAAGACAAAAAGCCGAGTGCCTGCGTCCACGCACCCGCCATCCTCGCCGCGGCGGATTTCCTGCTGACAGAACCGGCAATGAAGCCGAATTTCTGGCGGGACCGGGAAGGCGACGACGCGGCGTATCTGAAAATCCGCTATGGCGCCCTCGCCTATCCTGAAGTGTTGCAATTGCTGGCGGACCTGGAAAAGCGCAGCCATCCACCGCAGCGCATCCTTGAACTCAAACTCGCCTATGCAAAATCCGCCGACCGCGCGGCGATGCTGGGGGAAATCGAGCCGCAGCCGAACATCGGCTCGATCGTGCCACTGCTCGGCGAATCGGCGTGGCAGGCACTCGCCGTCGAGGATGGCGGCGACTGGCTGCTCGGCGAACTGAAACGCTGGAAGGCAGCCAACCCCGACCGCTTCGACCAGTCGCCGGTGCACCGGCAACTGCCGATGGCGCTTCTCGATCTCGACGACGGGGCGAAGACGCAGCTCGCCAGGCGGGCGGAAGAAGCCGGCCTTACGATGCTGGCCTTCAACCTTTATGCTTCAAAGCAGGATTTGAACGACTTTCTCGGCTTCATCGACCGCAACCCGCCGCCAGGCAGCGGACTGTCGCCTTCCGAACAGCGCGCGAGCGCCATCCGTTTCGCGCTGACGATTGCCGAGCAGCAACCGGGATTCGACACGGCAAAGCAGCCGGCCGAGATCCGGGCGGTGGACGCAAAACGCGGCTTGGGGGCCATGATGCGGCCTTTCTTGCGGCTGGCCAGGCAGTTCCCGCCCGCCGCCATGCTGATGACGGTGCTCAACCAGACCGGCGAACTGCGGATCGGGACGGAGGTGGCCGCAGGCATTCTTGCCGAGATCGAGGCGGAAAAGCTCGATCCGGCGAACAAGCCCGACGCGGTCTTCGCCGCGATGGTCGACGGGCTGGATAGGGTGCTGGGGCGCGAAGCGCGGGAAAGGCAGCTGGCGAGCTTCAACACGATTGCGGCCGGCCAGCAAAACGAGACGGCGGCGGCGGTTGCCGACCGGGCACTGGCGCGCCTGGCGCTCGCCCCCTTCGTATCCGGCGACGCCAGCGAAGCGCCGCCGCGCCCACAAGCGCTGACCAAGGAGTTCCCGTGGGAGCAATGGGTATCGGTGGCGAAGAGCCTGCATGACAAGGCCGCCCTCGGCGACGGCGACGGGCTGATTGCAGCAGATCTGCTGGCCGGCGCCGACCGTGCCGCGGAGGCGGTCGTGCTGCTGCAGGCCGATCCCGAATGGCAAACGGCTAAACGCCGGGCGCATGCACTGCTTCATGCGCTCGACCGGCGCTGCAACGACCTGCTCCGTCACCCGGCGCCGCTTTGGGAAACGCACTACCGGTTCGATGCGCGTTAGGGCATCTTTGACGGAGGAGTGATTCCCGGGAGGGACCGATGGCGATGAAGCGGACCAGGGAGCCGTGGATGAAGGCCTCCGACTTCGGCCGTTCGCTGCCGCGCGGCATTGGCGTCAATCTGCTGGTGCCTGAGATCGCCCCGATGGAAGAGTTCTGCCGGGTCGTGCTCGGCGCCAACACGATCCATGCCGACGAGGATTTCGCCGCGATCGCCTCCAGGGATCGGTGTTCATGCTGCACGCCGACCACTCTTATCTCGACCACGAGATGGTGGGCACGGTCGCGGGAGCCGAGGTTCGCGGCATCGGCATCGAGATCAGGATCTATGGCGCTGACCCGGACAGGATAGAGGCGCGGGCCCGCGAACGGGATCATGTCGTGCTGTCGGCGTCAGTCGACAAGCCGCACGGCCTGCGCGAATGCCATGTCGTCGGCCCGAACGGCTATATTTTCGTGCCGAGCAAGGCCATCCACGGTTAGATGTGATATTCAGATTATGCCGTCCTAACCTGAATCTCAGCTCACCTGGTAGCGTTGCCGAATTGCAACAATTTTTGCCGGAAACCGTATTTTAACCACACGTAGTTGAAATCTTCCAAACATAGCCACTTTTATGGCGCTGGGACTGGCGGGCGGCGCTTATTAGCGCACGACGGAGGTTGGAATGGCTTTTTCGAAGACGGGCCTAATGGTGGCGGCGTTGCTGTCGCTTGCTGCGGCCGGATGCCAGAGCGAGCGGATGTCGTCGCTCGACAGCCGTCCTCAACCGCTGCCTGCCGCGCCCGCTGGCACAGTCACCGGCAGCCAGCTGCCGCCGCCGGCAATACCCGATCCATCCCAGTTTCCAGCCGCACCGAATCAACAGGTCGCAGCGGCCCCGCCGACGGCCACGCCGCCCGCCACGGCTCCAGACATCACCGCCGGCGGCGTCGCCGGGGTCTGGACGGCCTCCGTTTCGGGCCAGAGCTGCAAGGTGGCGACACCGCAGACGAAATTCGGCGCCGGGTTCCGCGCCGGCCCGTTGCGTTGTCCGGCGCCGATCGACGGCGTGAAATCTTGGAACGTCGCCGGCAAGCAGCTGACGCTGCATGACGCCAATGGCGGCGTGCTGGCGCGCCTCTATTCCTCAGGCCCCGAAAAGTTCGACGGCCAGACCGAAAGCGGCGTGCCGATCTCGCTGTCGCGCTAATCCGGCTGTCCGCCATATCGAACCCGTCACGCAGAAGAATGACCTATGCACCTGCGTGACGGACTTCAGACGCATTCTTCCGTCGCGCAGCGCTACCAGCATCTCGTCGAACTGGGCGAGATCGCCAGCGATCCCGCCCAGCTGGCCGTCGCCACCGCGCTCGACCGGCTGATCGACGACGTCCTTGTCAAGCGGCCGGCGCGGAAATCGAGCGCGCTGGGTTGGCTCTTCGCGAAACGGCGCGAGGCGCAGGCGCCAGTCAAGGGCCTCTACATCCATGGTGGCGTCGGGCGCGGCAAGACCATGCTGATGGACATGTATTTCGACCTGGTGCCGGTGCGGCGCAAACGACGGGTGCATTTCAACGCCTTCATGGCCGACGCGCACGACCGCATCCAGAAGCACCGGCTGGCGCGCAAGAACGGCCATGCGAGGGAAGACGACCCGATCCCGCCGGTTGCCAAAGCCCTGGCCGAGGAAGCCTGGGTGCTGTGTTTCGACGAATTCTCTGTGACCGACATCGCCGACGCGATGATCCTGTCGCGGCTGTTCTCGGCGCTGTTCGCGGAGGGCGTGGTGCTGGTCGCGACTTCGAACGTGGCGCCGGACGATCTCTACCGCGACGGGCTGAACCGGAAGCTGTTCCTGCCGTTCGTCGATCTGCTGAAACGCCATACCGAGGTTCTGGCGCTCGATGGCGGCAAGGACTACCGGCTCGACAGGTTCAACCATCTGCCGGTCTACATGACGCCCAACGGCCCCGACACCGACCGCAAGATGGACAATGCCTGGGACGCCGTCAGCCACGGTCTGCCGGAAGCGCCCGCGGAGGTGACGGTCAAGGGCCGGCATGTCGCGGTGCCGAGGGCGGCAGGGGCTTCGGCGCGCTTCACATTCGCGGACCTTTGCGAAAAGCCGCTGGCCGCGCGCGACTACCTGGCGATCGCCGCGCGCTACGACACGATCTTCATCGACCATGTGCCGGCGCTTCCCGAGGCGCGGCGCAACGAGGCCAAGCGCCTCATCCTTTTGATCGATACGCTCTACGACCACCAGACAAGGCTGGTGATGAGTGCCGATACGCCGCCGCAGGAAATCTACCAGGGCAAGCGCGGCACCGAAGCCTTCGAATTCCAGCGCACCGCGTCGCGGCTGATGGAGATGCAGGGCAAGGAGTGGCTGGAGACGTGGATGGAAAGGCATCGGAGCGACCTCCGCCTTCAGTCGGCGGAATGATCGTGCCTTGGTCAGGCATCGTCACAAAACTTTGACGTTTACGTAAGCCCAAAATAGTCTAACCGATTGAAATAGTTGATGCGAAAATTATCGTTTGAATTTTTCTTCGCATAAGCATAACTGAGCGGCGAAAATCCTGGCCGTATCCCTGTTCCATTCTGGCCTAAAACGCTCTCCTCGGGCAACGTCATCGCCCGGTCACAGACAAAGGGAAAACATCCAACATGGCACGCAGCAAGATCGCCCTCATCGGGTCCGGCATGATCGGCGGCACCCTCGCCCACCTGGTCGGCCTGAAGGAACTGGGAGATGTCGTGATGTTCGACATCGCCGAGGGCATCCCGCAGGGCAAGGGTCTCGATATCGCGCAATCCTCGCCGGTTGACGGTTTCGACGCGAGCTACACAGGCGTCAACGACTATGCGGCGATCGAGGGTGCGGATGTGTGCATCGTGACGGCCGGCGTGCCGCGCAAGCCCGGCATGAGCCGCGACGATCTGCTGGGCATCAACCTTAAGGTGATGGAACAGGTCGGCGCCGGCATCAAGAAATATGCGCCGAAGGCTTTCGTCATCTGCATCACCAACCCGCTCGACGCCATGGTGTGGGCGCTGCAGAAGTTCTCCGGACTGCCGAAGACCCATGTCGTCGGCATGGCCGGCATCCTCGACTCGGCCCGCTTCCGCTACTTCCTTGCCGAGGAGTTCAAGGTGTCGGTGGAGGACGTCACCGCCTTCGTGCTCGGCGGCCACGGCGATTCGATGGTGCCGCTGACGCGCTACTCGACGGTTGCCGGCATTCCGCTGCCGGATCTCGTCAAGATGGGCTGGACCAGCCAGGAGAAGCTCGACAAGATCGTCCAGCGCACCCGCGACGGCGGCGCCGAGATCGTCGGCCTGCTGAAGAGCGGCTCGGCCTACTATGCGCCGGCGGCTTCGGCGATCCAGATGGCCGAGGCTTATCTCAAGGACAAGAAACGCGTGCTGCCCTGCGCGGCGCACCTCTCGGGCCAATATGGCGTCAAGAACATGTATGTCGGCGTGCCGACGGTGATCGGCGCCGGCGGCGTCGAGCGCGTCATCGAGATCGACCTCAACAAGGCCGAGCAGAAGATGTTCGACAATTCGGTCAACGCGGTTGCGACGCTCTGCGAAGCCTGCGTCAAGATCGCGCCCAATCTCGCCTCGAAGTAAGGAAGGCCGCATTCCATGAACATCCATGAGTACCAGGGCAAGCAGCTCTTGAAGTCCTACGGCCTGCCGGTCGCCGACGGCGTTGCGATCTTCAAGCCGGAGGAGGCGGAAGCGGCGGCGAAGAGCCTGCCGGGTCCGCTCTACGTGGTGAAGAGCCAGATCCACGCCGGCGGCCGCGGTAAGGGCAAGTTCAAGGAGCTCGGGCCCGACGCCAAGGGCGGCGTGCGACTGGCGAAATCGGTCGAGGACGTCGTCGCCAATGTCAACGAAATGCTCGGCAAGACGCTGGTGACCAAGCAGACCGGTCCGGCCGGCAAGCAGGTCAACCGGCTCTACATAGAGGACGGCGCCGACATCGAGCGCGAGCTCTATCTGTCGATCCTGGTCGACCGTACGGTCGGACGCGTCGCCTTCGTGGTGTCGACCGAGGGCGGCATGGACATCGAGGCGGTGGCGCACGACACGCCGGAAAAGATCATCACGCTGGCGATCGACCCGGAAAAGGACGTGACCGGCGAGGACGTGGCGACACTCAGCAAGGCGCTGAAGCTCGAAGGTGCTGCGGCAGAGGACGCCAGGACGATTTTTCCGACGCTCTACAAGGCCTTTGTCGAGAAGGACATGAGCCTGCTCGAGGTCAACCCGCTGATCGTCATGAAGAACGGCCGCATCCGGGTGCTGGACGCGAAAGTCTCGTTCGACGGCAATGCCGAGTTCCGCCATCCGGAACTCGCAGAGCTGCGCGACCTCTCGGAAGAGGACGACAAGGAGATCGAGGCGTCGAAATACGACCTCGCCTATGTCGCACTCGACGGCAACATCGGCTGCATGGTCAACGGCGCCGGCCTTGCCATGGCGACGATGGACATCATCAAGCTCTACGGCGCGGAGCCGGCGAACTTCCTCGATGTTGGCGGCGGCGCCTCCAAGGAAAAGGTAACGGCGGCGTTCAAGATCATCACCGCCGATCCGGCCGTGAAGGGCATCCTGGTCAACATCTTCGGCGGCATCATGCGCTGCGACGTCATCGCCGAAGGCGTGATCGCCGCGGTGAAGGAAGTCGGCCTCAAGGTGCCGCTGGTGGTTCGTCTCGAAGGCACCAATGTCGAGCTTGGCAAGAAGATCATCAACGAGAGCGGGTTGAACGTGATTTCCGCCGACGATCTCGACGACGCGGCCAAGAAGATCGTTGCGGCGGTGAAGGGCTGAGCCCATGCCTCCCCGCAAGATCAATCTCGTCCAGGCTGCGGATGCGAAGATCGCAAAGGTCTTCGATCCGCATATTGCCGGCGACGTCAACGACAGTCAGGCGAAGGTTGCCAAGTTCGGCGAGGTGTTCGACTGGCATTCGCATGAAAATGAGGACGAGGCATTCCTCGTGTTGCGCGGCAAAATCGCAATCGATTTCCGCGACGGGCCGGTCGAGCTCGGCGAAGGCGATTTCATCGTCGTGCCGCGCGGCGTCGAGCACCGGCCGCGGTCGCTGACGCTCGAGCCGGTGGTGCTGATGTTCGAGCCGGCGACGACGCTCAATACTGGCAACGCCGAAAGCAATCTCACCGTCACAGATTTGAAGCGGCTTTAGGAGCCCCCATGTCCATTCTCGTCAACAAAGACACCAAGGTTCTCGTGCAGGGCCTGACCGGCAAGACCGGCACGTTCCATACCGAGCAGGCGCTCGCCTATAACGGCACCAAGATGGTCGGCGGTATCCACCCGAAGAAGGGCGGCGAAACTTGGGGCTCGGTCGAGAGCGGCGCACAGTTGCCGATCTTCGCCTCGGTCGCGGAAGGCAAGGAAAAGACCGGCGCGAACGCGTCGGTGGTCTATGTGCCGCCGGCCGGCGCCGCCGAAGCCATCATCGAAGCCATCGAAGCGGAAATCCCGCTGATCGTCTGCATCACCGAAGGTATTCCGGTGATGGACATGGTGAAGGTCAAGGCGCGGCTGGAAAAGTCGAAGTCGCGGCTGCTCGGTCCGAACTGCCCCGGCGTGCTGACGCCCGACGAATGCAAGATCGGCATCATGCCGGGCAACATCTTCCGTAAGGGTTCGGTCGGCGTTGTTTCGCGCTCGGGAACGCTTACCTATGAGGCTGTGTTCCAGACGACCAATGCAGGGCTTGGCCAGACCACTGCCGTCGGCATCGGTGGCGACCCGGTCAAGGGGACCGAATTCATCGATGTGCTCGAGATGTTCCTGGCCGACGACGAGACCCAATCGATCATCATGATCGGCGAGATCGGCGGATCGGCCGAGGAAGATGCCGCACAGTTCCTGATGGACGAGGCCAGGCGCGGCCGCAGGAAGCCGATGGCGGGTTTCATCGCCGGTCGCACAGCGCCTGCAGGCCGCACCATGGGCCATGCGGGCGCCGTGATTTCGGGAGGCAAGGGCGGCGCCGAGGACAAGATCGCTGCGATGGAAGCTGCAGGCATCAAGGTATCGCCCTCGCCGGCGCGCCTCGGCACCACGCTGGTGGAAGCGATCAAGGGATAAGTGAGTAGGGAGTAGGAATAGCGAATAGAAAAGGCTGAGCCACATGCAGCCATCCTAAATCCCCATTCGCTACTCACTATTCGCTATTCGCTTTGACAAAGGAGACGGAGCAGAGGCTCCGAGACGTAAAAAATGGCACGACAAGATCAGGCCAACGACCAGTTTTCCCTTACCTCTTTCCTCTACGGCGGCAACGCCGACTACATCGAGGACCTCTACGCCCGCTACAAGGAGGATGCGTCCTCCGTGGGCATGGAGTGGCAGGATTTCTTCGGCGCCTTGCAGGACGATGCCGGCGACGTCAAGAAAAACGCCGAAGGCGCATCGTGGACGAAGCCGAACTGGCCGCTGATCGCCAATGGCGAACTTGTCTCGGCGCTGGACGGCGACTGGGGCACCGTCGAGAAACACTTCGAAAAGAAGCTCAAGGAGAAGGCGACGAACGGCGCCGCCGTCATCTCCGACGCCGACGTGCTCAGGGCGACGCGCGATTCGGTGCGCGCCATCATGATGATCCGCGCCTACCGCATGCGCGGCCACCTGCATGCCAACCTCGATCCGCTGGGGCTCGCCAAACCGCTCGAGGACTACAACGAGCTGTCGCCGGAAGCCTATGGCTTCACGGCCGCCGATTATGACCGCCGCATCTTCATCGACAAGGTGCTGGGGCTCGAATACGCCACCATCCGCGAGATGCTGGAAATCCTGAAACGGACCTACTGCTCGACGCTCGGCGTCGAGTTCATGCACATCTCCGATCCGAAGGAGAAGGCGTGGATACAGGAGCGCATCGAGGGACAGGACAAGGGCGTCGCCTTCACCGCGCCCGGCAAGAAGGCGATCCTGCAGAAGCTGATCGAGGCGGAAGGCTTCGAGCAGTTCATCGACGTCAAGTACAAGGGCACCAAGCGTTTCGGCCTCGATGGCGGCGAATCGCTGATCCCGGCGCTGGAACAGATCGTCAAGCGCGGCGGCGCCATGGGCCTGAAGGAAATCGTGCTCGGCATGGCGCATCGCGGCCGGCTGAACGTGCTTTCACAGGTGATGGCAAAGCCGCACCGCGCCATCTTCCATGAATTCAAGGGCGGCTCCTACGCACCGGACGATGTCGAAGGCTCCGGCGACGTGAAGTATCATCTCGGCGCCTCGTCCGACCGCGAATTCGACGGCAACAAGGTGCACCTGTCGCTGACCGCGAACCCTTCGCATCTGGAGATCGTCGATCCCGGTGGTGATGGGCAAGGCGCGCGCCAAGCAGGATCAGCTTTCCGGGCGCACACGCGGCGAAATCGTGCCGCTGGAAGAGCGGGCCAAGGTGCTGCCGCTCCTGCTGCATGGCGATGCCGCTTTCGCCGGCCAGGGCGTGATCGCCGAAATCCTCGGCCTCTCCGGCCTGCGCGGTCACCGGGTCGCCGGCACGCTGCATTTCATCATCAACAACCAGATCGGCTTCACCACCAATCCGCGCTTCTCGCGCTCGTCGCCCTATCCGTCCGATGTGGCCAAGATGATCGAGGCGCCGATCTTCCACGTCAACGGCGACGATCCGGAAGCGGTGGTCTACGCCGCCAAGGTGGCGACGGAATTCCGCATGACGTTCCACAAGCCCGTGGTCGTCGACATGTTCTGCTACCGCCGCTTCGGCCACAACGAAGGCGACGAGCCGGCGTTCACCCAGCCGATCATGTACCGCAAGATCCGCACCCAGCGGTCTACGGCGCAGATCTATGCCGACAAGCTGATCGCAGAAGGCCTGATGTCGGAGGGTGAATACGAAAAGATGAAAGCCGACTGGCGCGCCCACCTGGAATCGGAGTGGGAGGTAGGCCAGCAGTACAAGCCAAACAAGGCAGACTGGCTGGACGGCGCCTGGTCCGGCCTCAGAACCGCCGACAACCAGGACGAACAGCGGCGCGGCAAGACCGCGGTGCCGGTGAAGACGCTCAAGGAAATCGGCAAGAAGCTGACCGAAGTGCCGGCGGACTTCGAAGCCCACAAGACGATCGGCCGCTTCCTCGAAACACGCCGCAAGATGATCGAATCGGGCGAAGGCATCGACTGGTCGACCGGCGAGGCGCTGGCCTTCGGCTCGATCCTGCTCGACGGCAACCCGATCCGGCTTTCGGGCCAGGACTCCGAGCGCGGCACATTCTCGCAGCGCCATTCGGTGCTCTACGACCAGCGCGACGAACGGCGCTATATTCCGCTCAACAACCTTTCGGCAGCGCAGGCCAATTTCGAGGTCATCAACTCGATGCTCTCGGAAGAGGCGGTGCTCGGCTTCGAATACGGCTATTCGCTGGCCGAGCCCAACGCGCTGACGTTGTGGGAAGCGCAGTTCGGCGATTTCGCGAACGGCGCACAGGTGGTGTTCGATCAGTTCATCTCTTCCGGCGAGCGCAAGTGGCTCAGAATGTCCGGGCTCGTCTGCCTGTTGCCGCATGGCTACGAAGGGCAAGGTCCGGAGCACTCCTCGGCCCGTCTGGAGCGCTTCCTGCAGCTCTGCGCCGAAGACAACATGCAGGTGGTCTATCCGACAACGCCGGCTAACTACTTCCACAGCCTGCGGCGGCAACTGAAGCGCGATTTCCGCAAACCGCTGATCGTGATGACGCCGAAGTCGCTGCTGCGCCACAAAAGGGCGGTGTCGTCGATCGCCGAAATTTCGGGCGAGAGCTCGTTCCATCGGCTGTTGTGGGACGATGCGCAGTTGCTCAAGGACCAGACCATCAAGCTGGTGAAGGATTCGAAGATCCGCCGCGTCGTACTCTGCTCTGGCAAGGTCTATTACGATCTGTACGAAGAGCGCGAGAAGCGCGGCATCAACGACATCTACCTGCTGCGCGTGGAACAGCTCTACCCGTTCCCGGCCAAGGCGCTGATCACCGAACTGTCGCGCTTCCGCGGCGCGGAAATGGTGTGGTGCCAGGAAGAGCCGAAGAACATGGGAGCCTGGTCGTTCATCGATCCCTACCTCGAATGGGTGCTCGCGCATATCGACGCCAAGCATCAGCGCGTGCGCTATACGGGACGGCCGGCAGCCGCCTCGCCTGCAACCGGCCTGATGTCGAAACATCTGGCGCAGCTGCAGGCGTTCCTCGACGACGCGCTCGGCGAATGATCCAACCGTAGACAGAAGACAACGGAACAGAGAACCCCCATGGCTACCGAAATCCGCGTCCCCACCCTCGGCGAATCGGTCACAGAGGCGACGATCGGCAAGTGGTTCAAGAAGGTCGGCGATACCATTGCCGCCGACGAGCCGCTGGTGGAACTTGAGACTGACAAGGTGACGGTGGAAGTGCCGGCGCCGTCCGCGGGCATGCTGTCCGAGATCTCGGCCAAGGAGGGCGAGACGGTGGGGCTTGGCGCTATACTCGGCACCATCGGCGAAGGTAGCGGCGCGGCCGCCAAGCCGGCGGCCAAGGAAGCCAAGCCTGACGCGGTGGCGCAGGCGGCCGGAAATGCCGGCGCCAGCACCGTCAAGGACGCGGAAACCAAAACGGCGAAAATTGCCGGCGAGCCGCCGATCGAGGAGAAGAAGCCTGCCGGCAAATCCGAAATGCCGCCGGCGCCCGCCGCAGCCAAGATGCTTGAAGAAGCGGGCTTGTCCGCCGATCAGGTCGCCGGGTCCGGCAAGCGCGGCCAGGTGTTGAAGGGCGACGTCATCGATGCCGTCGCCAGGGGGATCTCAGCGCCGGCAGCACAACCGGCCGCGGTGCCCGCCGCTGCTCGCGCGCCATCATCGGCTGACGACGCCTCGCGCGAAGAACGCGTGCGCATGACCAAGCTTCGCCAGACCATCGCGCGGCGGCTCAAGGAAGCGCAATCGACCGCCGCCATGCTGACCACCTTCAACGAGGTGGACATGAAGGCCGTGATGGATCTGCGCACCAAGTACAAGGATGTGTTCGAGAAGAAGCATGGCGTGAAGCTCGGCTTCATGGGCTTCTTCACCAAGGCGGTGACACATGCGTTGAAGGAAATTCCGGCGGTGAACGCCGAGATCGACGGCACCGACATCATCTACAAGAACTACGCCCATATCGGCGTGGCAGTCGGCACCGAGAAAGGCCTGGTCGTGCCGGTGGTGCGTAATGCCGACCAGATGTCGATCGCCGAGATCGAGAAGGAGATCGGCCGGCTGGGGCTGGCGGCGCGCGACGGCAAGCTGTCAGTCGCCGACATGCAGGGCGGCACCTTCACCATCTCCAACGGCGGCGTCTACGGGTCGCTGATGTCGACGCCGATCCTCAACGCGCCGCAGTCGGGCATTCTCGGCATGCACAAGATCCAGGAGCGGCCGATGGTGGTCGGCGGCCAGATCGTCATCCGCCCGATGATGTACCTGGCGCTCAGCTATGATCACCGCATCGTTGACGGCAAGGAGGCGGTAACCTTCCTTGTCCGGGTCAAGGAGAGCCTTGAAGACCCGGAACGTTTGGTGCTTGATCTCTGAGCCGCGGCTCGCTCGGGGTCGCCGAGGGGAGGCTCACATGGAAGCAGCAGCCGCATCGTCGGAAATCCAGGTTCTTGGCTGGAGCGTCGTGCTCCTGATTGTACAGGTGATCGTGCAGGCGTGCGCCACCTACGATCTGGGGCCCAAATATCTGTTCAGCCCGCGCGATGAAGGGCGCGTATCGCGTAGCGTTGTCGCCGGGCGGCTGTCGCGGGCGCTGCGCAATCTGCTGGAAACCTATCCGGCCTTCGTTGCGCTGGTGCTGGCGCTGGCGGTTACCGGCAAGACTGGCGGCATTGCCGCAACCGGCGCCGTGCTGTGGCTGATCGCACGGGTCCTTTATGTCGTCTTCTACGCTACCGGAACGCCGGTGGTGCGGACGCTGATCTGGTTCGCCTCGATCATAGGGTTGCTGATGATGCTTGTGCGGCTGATGTTTTGAGTGCCGCCACGCGTGAGGAGAGTTGAGCGATGGCGTTCGAACCCGACATCCCGCCGATCCAGGTGCATCTCTGCGTCAAGGGCGGCAAGGAGGCGATCCGCTGGTACGAAGAGGCCTTCGGCGCCGTCGAGACCTTCGAACATATGGCTGAGGACGGAGAGCGGGTGCTGCATGCCAACCTCGCAATGTTCGGAGGCGAGGTGATGCTGCAGGACGAATTTCCGGAATTCGTCCCGGACGTGATGTCGCCGATGTCACGCCAAGGGGGATCGGTGACGATCAACATCAATCTGAAGTGGCCGGCCGAGGTCGATCGCGCGATCGAACGCGCGGCGGTCGCCGGCGCCGAAATCACCGCGCGGCCGGACGACATGTTCTGGGGCGCCCGCTACGGCAAGATCCGCGATCCGTTCGGCCATGTCTGGGCCTTCAACGCGCCGCTGGAGCGGGCATCCTGATATGTCTTTTGCTCTACGTTGCCCCCCTCTGTCCTGCCGGACATCTCCCCCGCGGGGGGAGATTGGAACGTAGAGCGCTGCGGTTGATCGCCGGCGTGCTGCTGGCCAGCTTCGCCTCCACCGCCCATGCCGCATGCCCCATGGCGCTCGCCGTCTATGGCGAGCGCGGCGAGCTGGCCGGCGTCGACTTCCGGCCGAACGGCGATGCCGCCGCCGTCACCAACACGTTCAAGATGTGGATTGGCGATGGCGTCCTGCTTGACGGCATCGTGATGTGGACGGACGAGCCGGCGCGTTCGCACGGCATGCTGATGCACAAGTGTCCGGAGGGCGACGTTACAGGCGAGGAGCTTGCCGCCTGTACGCTCTGGCAGGGCGTGGTCTACACCGCCGACGGTCAGGGCAATATCGGCCTCGTTCCCAAGCATGACGAAGCGGCGCCCGAAAGGCTGATCTTCCCGGGCCTCGGCCCGGCGCTCAGACAGTCGGCGATCTTCGGCGCGAATGGCTTCACCAGGGAACCGTGGGATGTCCTTCAACTGAAAGGCTGCCAGGAATGAGCGAGGCCGGAAAAGTCCTGCTGGTGACGGGCGGCGGGCGCGGCATCGGCGCGGCGACCTGCCGGCTTGCCGCCGAGGCAGGCTATCGCGTGGCGGTCAATTTTGCAGCTAACGAGGCGGTGGCCGCGGCGCTCGTCCAGACGATCGAAAGCGCCGGCGGCGAGGCCTTCGCCATCAGGGGCGATGTCGGCAACGAGGCCGACGTGCTCAAGATGTTCGAAGCAGTGGACCGGCGGTTCGGGCCGCTCAATGCGCTGGTCAACAATGCGGGCGTGGTCGACAGAAAATCGCGGGTCGACGAAATGAACGTTGCGCGGCTGGAGCGCATGATGCGCATCAATATCATCGGCTCCTTCCTCTGTGCCCGCGAGGCGGTGAAGCGCATGTCGACCAGGCATGGCGGCAAGGGCGGCATGATCGTCAACGTTTCCTCCGTCGCCGCCGTGCTCGGCGGGCCGAATGAATATGTCGACTACGCAGCCTCCAAGGGCGCGATCGACACGTTCACGATTGGTCTTTCGAAAGAAGTCGCCACGGAAGGCATCCGCGTCAACGCGGTGAGGCCGGGCATCATCGATACCGAGATCCACGCCTCCGGCGGCCAGCCGGACCGCGTCGCCGCAATGCGCGACCTGGTGCCGATGAAACGCGAAGGAACCGCTGACGAGGTCGCAAGAGCGATCCTTTGGCTGTTGTCGAACGAGGCAACCTATATAACGGGCGCCCTGCTAAACGTGAGCGGCGGCCGCTGACCGCCAAGGCAAGAAGGATTTGTATTTATGGCTTACGACGTCGTTGTCATCGGAACCGGCCCCGGCGGCTATGTGTGCGCCATCAAGGCGGCACAACTCGGACTGAAGACCGCCGTGGTCGAAAAACGCCCGACGCACGGCGGCACCTGCGTCAATGTCGGCTGCATCCCCTCGAAGGCGCTATTGCATGCTTCCGAGATTTTTGCCGAGGCCGGCCATTCGTTCGAGGCACTGGGCGTCGAGGTCGGCAAGCCGAAGCTCAACCTCAAGCAGATGCTGGCGCACAAGACCCAGACGGTGGAGCAGAACACCAAGGGCCTCGATTTCCTGATGAAGAAGAACAAGATCGACGTGCTGCGCGGCACCGGCAAGATCGTCGCAGCCGGCAAGGTTTCGGTCACCGGCGACGACGGCAAGACGCAAGAAGTCGAGACGAAAAACATCGTCGTCGCCACCGGTTCCGACGTCAACGGCATCCCGGGCGTCAAGATTACCTTCGACGAGAAGGTGATCGTGTCGTCGACCGGAGCGCTGGATTTCGCCAAGGTGCCGGGCACGATGGTGGTGGTGGGCGGCGGCGTCATCGGGCTGGAGCTCGGCTCGGTGTGGGCGCGGCTCGGCGCCAAGGTCACCGTGGTCGAATATCTGGACACCATCCTCGGCGGCATGGACGGCGAGGTGGCGAAGCAGTTCCAGCGCATGCTTGCGAAGCAGGACATTGAATTCAAGCTCGGCGCCAAGGTGACCGGTGTCGAAAAATCGAAGAAGGGTGCCACGATTACTTTCGAGCCGGTCAAGGGCGGCGCCGCCGAGACGATCGAAGCCGATGTCGTGCTTGTTGCCACCGGCCGCAAGCCCTACACGGAAGGACTGGGGCTGGCCGAAGCCGGGGTGGAAGTCGACGAGCGCGGGCGGGTAAAAACCGACGCGCACCTCAGGACCAACGTTGCCGGCATCTACGCGATCGGCGACGTGATCGCCGGACCGATGCTTGCCCACAAGGCCGAGGACGAGGGGGTCGCAGTGGCGGAAATCATCGGCGGGCAGGCAGGGCATGTGAACTACGACGTCATTCCGAGCGTCGTCTACACCAGCCCGGAGGTCGCCTCTGTCGGTAAGACCGAAGAGGAGCTGACAAAGGCCGGCGTCGAATACAAGGCGGGCAAGTTCCCCTTCACTGCCAACGGCCGGGCCCGCGCCATGCTGCACACCGACGGTTTCGTCAAAATCCTGGCAGACAAGAAGACGGACAGGGTACTTGGCGGGCATATCGTCGGCTTCGGCGCCGGCGAGATGATCCATGAAATAGCGAGTGCTGATGGAATTCGGCGGCTCCTCGGAAGATCTGGCGCGTACTTGCCACGCACACCCGACGATGTCGGAAGCCGTCAAGGAAGCTGCGCTCGCGACGTTCGCGAAGCCGATCCATATCTGACAAGCGGATCCCATATGCGCGAATGGCTCGAACAGAACTTTATCCGAGTTGGAGTCATCGCGGTGGTCGTTGACGCCTTGACCCGTTTCTATTCCCAGATCGGTCTGGATTGGCTGCGAGAACGCACCCTTACAGCCGCGTGGACCTTCGATCAGGTCTTAAAGGCTGGCGTACGTCTCCACGGTTATGGATATTGCTGCCTCGGTTCTATGGGGTCCTTTTTCGCTGGGATTTGCCTGCCGAGTGCTTGCAGAATTTAGACGGCGATAAGGACGGCCCGCCGAAGCGGGCCATCCCTACACGATTGCGTTTACCCGAACTACCGCACTCAAACTTACTGTGCCGGTGCCGGAGCAGGCTCGGCCGGAGCAGGCGCCGGCGTTGTGGCCGGAGGTGTTGCCGGTTCAGCCGGAGCGGGGGCCGGTTCGGCTGGTGCCGTCGCGTCAGGAGCCGGAGCCGGTGTGTCAGCCGGCGGCGTGGCTGGCGGCGTTGCCGGTTCGGCCGGGGCCGTCGCATCGGGAGCAGGAGCTGCCGGCGGCGTTGTCGGCTCAGCGGGCGCCGGAGCGGGCTCAGTGGTCGCGGGCGGAGGCGTCGCTTCGTCGGTGGTGGTCGTGGTGCCGCCTGCGAACATGAAATAGGCGACGACGGCCAGAACCGCGATGACAGCCGCGATCAGTATGCCGGTGCTGCTACCGGACGACGTCTGGACGGTGGTCCGGTTGTCGGTGCGCGAATTTGTGGGCGACGGATACGGGTTCAACGGATCTGTATCCGTCGGCGGAACTGGATTCAGTGGATCACGAGGATCCGTATTGCGGGCAGGATTGGCCATGACGGTCTCTCCGTTGTTGCGGATAAAGGACAACGCGCGAAACGGAAAACAGTTTCATCCCCACTCAAACAGGATTACCAGCCAAAAAGCAGGGCGATTGCCTGCGGGCGCTGGCACACAGACAATTGCAGCCAAAAGTGAGAGTTGCTACTCGGCCTGGTCGACCGGCGCGGCCTGATCGATTGCCAACTGATCGGGAGGTATCTGCGTGGCAACCGGCGTGGATTGTTTTTGCTCGGTGGGGATGCTTGCCACAACGGTCTTGTCCAGTTCGGCAGAGCGCTGGAAGTCACACGCGGATGCGGCCGAAACGCCAAGACCGAAAGCAGCGGCAAGAACAAGAGTTCTGATCATGCTCATTTCCTCGCTTTATCTGCGACGGAGAAAGGCTAACAGAGGGTGAGGACGACGCCAAATCACGCTTTTCGTGAATGGCAGCATTTTCGCCGGCCGGTGGCGGCGTTTCGCCGCGCCGCCAACTCGCCAAAAGAGGGATAGGCTCGGCCAGGATTGGCACTCGGAGATTGGTGAAATGCCTGTGGTACAGCGCCTTTCAAGCGCCGACGAATTGCTGTCAGGCGCGAGCTTCACCGACCGCTTCGCCGTGGTGGTCAGCGGGCAGTCGCTGGATGCGGTGACGGCAGCCGAGCGGGCGTTCCGCGACAGACCGGCCTGGATCAACCGGCTGATGGCGCTGCGTAATCTGATCGTGCGGCCGTTCGGATTGAAAACCCGCGCCGCCGACCTTTCGCCGCAGCAAAAGCGGATGGGAATGTTCCCCGTGTACAGCCAGTCGGCATCGCGGGTCGTTCTCGGCCTCGACGACCGCCATCTCGATTTTCGGCTGGTGGTCGAGGTGAAGGAGCTGGGTCAAGGCCGGCAGCAGATCAGCGCATCGACGCTGGTGGCGCCGCACAATCGGCTCGGGCGGGCTTATCTCGCAATCGTCATGCCGTTCCACCGGGTGATCGTTCCGGCGATGCTGGCGCAGGTCGCGGGCCGGCGGGATTGAAGCCATATCTATTCCGGCAGGATCGGAACGGGGCCGTCGGGATGATACTTTTCTTAGGACTCTAGCGATCGGCGACGGTGACCGTGTAGCCGTCCTTGCGAAACAGCTCTATCAGCCCGTCCGGTCCCGGCAGATGCAACGCGCCCACCGCCAGGAAGGCGTTGCCCCTGGCAAGAATGGGTTCGGCACGCTCGACCATCGTCTTGTTGCGCGCCTTGATCATCGTCTCCTCGAAAAGGGCATAACCCTGCTCGTCTCCGGCTTCGCCGGGCAGCGCCGCCTTGAACAGCGGCCAGAACGTGCCTGTGTCGCCGTTCACGTAGAGCACGATCATCGTCTCGATGACGTCATCGATGCGGTCGCCGAGCTTCAACGTGTCGACCAGACCCTTCACGTGCAAATCCATCGGCAGCGACGCCATGGCTTCGAGCTGGCTGATCGCGGTTTCCAGCCCCTCGATCGACTTGCCGGCGGCTTTCGCATCGTCGGCGAGCTTTACATCGAGCACCGGCGCTCCGTCCGCCTGGCGGGCGAGTTCGCATGCGGGCAAGGCAAGCATCGCAGACAGCATCCACGGCTTCATCTTGGCGACACTGGCCGGCGGGATTCCGCGCGCGTCGAGCGCCTTGTTGACGCCCTCGACATCCCCCGACGGCAGCAGCGATGTCAGCGTCGTGCCGTCCGTGAACATGGTCAGTTCCGGTTTCTGCATCAGCGCGGCCATCATCTTCGACCTGTCGAGAACATCCGTCGTCTCGATCACCACGGTGTCCGATGCGTCAAACGCCTTGCTTGCCGCCTGCGTGAGACGGGTCACCCGCGGGTCGGTCATATGCATGGTGCCGAAGAGGTAGGATGTCTGGCCGTTCCTCTCGATCTTCCAGAGCAGGCCCTTGCTGTTCAACGTTTTGTCCGCCTCGGCGCGGATCGCGGTAAGGGCGGCAGGATTGGACCGCTGCATCTCCGCCATCATGTCCTGGCCGGTGCAGGCCGGCAATTCCGCACGCGCCTTGCCGACCGCCAGCGCCGTCACGACAAGGAACGAGATCAGGAAAAGGATATTGGCCGCGGCCAGCAGCTTCAGCGACAGAAGGGCCGCACGGTCGGCAATGGCGAGGGCACGTTTCATGGCATGATTTCTAGGCCGAAAATGCGGCGAAACCGTTAACTGCCGGTCGAGAATTGTCACGTTGTCCAGGTCATGCCCGCGGATGTGCGGCTTCGTAGATCTCGAGCAGGCGGGCCGTGTCGACGCCGGTGTAGACTTGTGTCGTCGACAGGCTGGCATGGCCGAGCAGTTCCTGGATGGTGCGCAGGTCGCCGCCTCGACCGAGCAGATGCGTGGCGAAGGAGTGACGCAGCGCATGGGGCGTCGCGGTCGCCGGCAGATTGAGGGCGGAACGCAGCTTCTGCATCTCGCGCTGGATGATCGCCGGCTGCAGCGCACCGCCTCGCGCGCCCCTGAACAGCAGGCCCTTCGGGTCGAGATGATAAGGGCAGAGGCGGCGGTATTCCGCGACCGCCTGCAAGGCCACCGGCAGCACCGGTACCAGCCGCGTCTTGCCGCCCTTGCCGGTGACGCGCAGCACGGTATCGCCGGGGCTGGCGAGATCGCCGCCGGAAAGGCCGAGCGCTTCGGAAATGCGCAGGCCGGAACCGTAGAGCAAGGTCAGCACGGCGGCGTTGCGCGCCGCGATCCATGGTTCTTCGGCGAGTTGCTCGCCGGCCGACACGACACGTCTCGCATCGGCCGCGGTCAGCGGCTTCGGCAGCGATTTCGGTTGCCTTGGCGCCCGCAGCGCCGCCGCGCCTGCGGCGTTGGCGAGACCGCGACGTTCGAGGAAGTGCAAAAAGGAGCGGATGCCGGCCAGCCCACGGCCGAGCGTGCGGGCGCCGGCGCCGCCCGAGCGGCGGAATGCCAGATAGGCGCGCAGATCGGCCGTACGCAGTTCCTTGATGTCGGCGATGCCCGGCGGGCCGCCGCAATGGCCGGTAAGGAACTGGAAAAACTGCCGGGTGTCACGCTCGTAGGCGTCGAGGGTCAGCGCTGCCAGCCGCCGTTCGCGACCAAGCATCTTCAGCCACGCGGCACGAGCGTCGAGAAGGTCCTGCCTGGCGGAGATGAGGAATTCCTGCATGCGTCTCGCGGTCCAATCGTTGCGCCCATAGTGGCGGGTCGACGTTAGCATCGGGTGAAGAACCGCGCCGATTGAAAACCGGCCGGGCGGCAGCTAGACACGGACAAAGGACTTTCCGATGTCGAAACTCAAAAACCCCATCCAGATGGCCGTGATCGGCGCCGCCCACGGCATCAGGGGCGAACTGCGCGTCAAGACCTTCACCGGCGACCCGCTGGCGCTTGCCGACTACGGGCCGCTGCATGCGAAGGATGGACGGATTTTCGAAATCGTGGACATCCGGCCGCAAGGCACCGTCGTGGTGGTGCGCCTGAAAGGCGTCAATGACCGCAACGCGGCGGAAGCGCTGACCGGGACCGAACTGTTCGTGGATCGTTCAGCCCTGCCGGAGGCACTCGAGGACGACGAATTCTACCATGCCGACCTGGTCGGGCTGGCGGTGAAGGACGAGGCGGGAGAGACGCTCGGCAAGGTTATAGCCGTGCAGAACTTCGGTGGCGGCGACATCCTTGAAATCGCGCTCGGCAGCCGGCAGACCGTGCTTGTTCCCTTCACCAGCGCCGCGGTGCCGCAGATCGCGATCAGCGCCGGCTTCATCCGGGTCGATCCGGTCGCGGCCGGGCTGGTCGATGATGAGGATCATGGCGAGGATGGCGAAGAAGAACGCCGGGACGGCTCCGGCTTCAATGCCAAGCGACGGGCGCGGGGCCCGAAAGACGCCGGAGGCAACCGGTGAGTTTCCGCGCTACCGTGCTGACGCTTTATCCGGAAATGTTTCCCGGCGCGCTCGGCCTGTCGCTGGCCGGCCGGGCGCTTGAATCCGGAACCTGGTCGCTGGAGACGGTGCAGATACGCGACTTCGCCACCGACCGTCACCGCACCGTCGACGATACGCCGGCCGGCGGCGGCGCCGGCATGGTGATGCGTGCCGACATCCTTGGCCGGGCGATCGATGCCGCGTCTCCAGCCGGAGATTTGCGCCCGCGGCTGCTGATGAGCCCGCGCGGCAGGCCGCTGACGCAGGCACGCGTGCGCGAGCTGGCGGAAGGGCCGGGCGCGGTGATCCTGTGCGGGCGCTTCGAAGGCGTCGACCAGCGGGTGATCGACGCTCGGCAACTGGAAGAGGTTTCCGTCGGCGACTACATCCTTTCCGGCGGCGAAGTTGCCGCGCATGTGTTGCTCGACGCCGTCGTGCGGCTTTTGCCGGGCGTGATGGGCAACGATGCAGTCGGGCGAAGAAGAGAGTTTCGAGAACGGCCTCCTAGAGCATCCGCACTATACACGGCCGCAGGAATGGGAAGGCCGTCCGGTTCCCGAAGTGCTGACCTCCGGGAACCATAAAAAGATTGCCGAATGGCGGCGGGAGCAGGCGGAAAAGCTCACCGCCGAGCGGCGTCCGGATCTTCTGGCGAGGCCGGCTCAGCCCGTGGTGAAGTAACAGATCGCCGGGAACAGGCCACTGGCCACAACGAAAACGCGTACGGCGATCCAGGCCACAACCCAAGGCTAGCCCAAGGTAAATGACGGTGTGTCGATCCAGCCTTTGCGGGCGGCTCGCGGAAAAATCGCGCCGCGGGCGTGACAAAGCGCTAAAATAGCTGTATGTGCCCGCCCGAACCGGGAGAATAATCTACCGGACCCGTCAATAAGTACGGTGAATTCGCCCCTGCCTCTTCGGACGTTGGAGAAGAAGAGGCATAGCCATGCGGTCGCTGAACTGCAAGGCAAGCGCCGGGCGCTCTGGCTGTCGAGAAGCAAGAAGAGGTATTTCGCGATGGACATCATCCGTCAGATCGAGGCCGAGCAGGCCGCCAAGATCGAAGCCAAGCGCAAGCTCCCCGAATTCCAGCCAGGCGACACCGTGCGCGTGCAGGTGCGTGTCACCGAAGGTTCCCGTACCCGCGTGCAGGCCTATGAGGGCGTCGTCATTGCCCGTTCCGGCGCCGGCTTCCAGGAAAATTTCACCGTCCGCAAGATCTCCTACGGCGAAGGCGTCGAGCGCGTGTTCCCCGTTTACTCGCCAATGGTCGAGGGCGTCGAGATCGTGCGCCGCGGCAAGGTGCGCCGTGCCAAGCTCTATTACCTGCGCGACCGTCGCGGCAAGTCGGCCCGCATTTCGGAAAACACCGGCGTGCGCGCCCGCAAGCTGAACGACGCCGAGCGCGATGCGCTGAACGCCGAGCGGGCGAAGCTCGAAGCCGAGAAGATCGCCGCCGCCGAGGCGTTGGCCGCCGAGAAGGCAGCGCAGGAGGCCGCCGAAGCCAAGGCTGCCGCTGCCGCAGCCGCCGAAGCGGAAAAGGCTGCGGCCGAGGCTGAAAAGGCCGAATAATTTCGCCGTCAGGCGCGATTGCAAAAAGGCGGCTTTTCGGGCCGCCTTTTTCTTTGCGCGCGTCATGGTTGTCGGGCAAGGCTGCGGTTCGCTCTCCTTGCTGGATGAACCATGACCGTTACGCTTGAAACCAGAACCGACGTCAATCTCGACACAGTTTATCACGTTGCCTGGAAAAACGAGGGCGTGCGCTTGAGCGATCGGGCATTGCGGCGCATCGCCGAATGCCGTGACCTGTTCCTGCGCCTGATCGAAAGCGACCCGGAGCCGGTCATCTATGGGGTGACCACGGCGATGGGAGAACTTGCAAGCCGGCGGCTGGAGAAAGAAGAACGCGATCGCCACGCCCGTATCAAGGCGTTCGCGGCAGCGACATCGTTTGGCGAGCCGCTGCCGGAGCGCGTTGTCAGGGCGATCGTGCTCGCCCGCCTGACGAATTTCCTGGAAGGCAACGCCGCGACTACGCCTAGGATCGCGCTCGCGGTCGCGGCGATGCTCGACGGCCCGATGCCTTCGGTGCCATCGTCGGGACAAGGCGGCGCCGGCGAAATCCTGGCGCTTTATCCGCTGTTCGCCGAACTTTCCGCGCGGTTCGATCTGGAGGTGAAGGAACGCGGTTCGCTGATCAATGGTTCGCCGTGCGCCGCAGCCCTTGCGGCCGATGCCGCGCTGGCGGCGCGCCGGCGCGTCCAGATGGCGGAAAAAGTCTTTGCGCTGTCGATCGAGGCGTTCCGGGCGCCCCTGGAGCACTACGATGCCGCCCTCGATGCGCTATGGGGGGACGAGCACGAAGCCGCAGCGCTCGGCGGGCTGCGGCGATACCTCGAGGGAGCGGGCGAAGGGCGGCGAAATTATCAGGCGCCGGTCAGCTACCGCATCGTGCCTCGCGTGCTCGGGCAGGCGCACCGCGCACGGGCATCGGCGGAGCGCGCGGCGACTGTGTCGCTCGCTTCGGTCTCGGACAACCCGGCCTATGTGCCGCCCGATGCGGACCACCCGCTTGGGCGCTGCATCAGCACCGGCGGTTATCACAATGCAATGGCGACACCGGCACTCGACGACCTCGCCGCCATCTGGGCGGATCTCTGCCTGCTGTGCGACCGTCACGCCTCGAAACTGCTGAACGGCAAGGTCTCCCTGCTGCCTGATCTGCTTATGAGCGGGCGCCACCCCAGCGACAGCGATGGCCATGGCAATGTCGGCTACGTCCCGATGGCGATCACCGGCTATCTCGAACAGGCAAAGCTCGCTGCCCAACGCACCTTCCTCCCCGGAACGGAGTCGGCGGGCTCCGGTCAGGACGACGTCGCGAGCACGGTTTTCCTTGCATGGGCAAAGGAAGAGCGCGCCGGCCGCTGTCTCGATGCGGCCATGGCAATGCTGGCCGTAATCGCATCGCAGGCCTTGCATGTCACCGAACGCAAGGCGCCGCCAGCCCTTCAAGCCTTCGTCGCGCAAATCCGCGAGATCGTGACGCCGGTGGGCGAGGATCGTGTTCTCGGCCCCGAGCTTGCCCGGTTGGCCGACTGGTTCACCCGGCAGGTCTTCGAGGCGTAGCCGGAACAAAGCATCGGGCCGGCAGGTCGCCAATTGCCCGGCGCCGAAATGGACGACAGTACATCAGGCAGGCGGGTATCGAGCCCGCCCGCCGGGGCGTCAATCAGATGACGAAAATCCAGTTGGCGAGCAGCACCACCAGCAGGCCTGCCGCCAACGTCAGGTACGGCAACATGCCGGCTTTTCTCGTCGCAAGATCCGACTGGCGCATGCCGAGATCTTCCAGCATGTGATCCGGAAACCTGCCGCCGTCCTGGATGTAGTGGCGGTAGCAGAAGACCGGAATGATCAGCGCGGCGGTGAACAGGCCGGCCCACAGCGCCATCGGATTCCACACCTTCGCGCCGGCGCCCATGAACACCACATTGACATAGGCAAGGATCGCGCCGACGGCGAGCAGCCAGGTCGGAGCCCGCCAGGGCCGCTCAATGTGGCCGTTGTCTATCCTGTGGATCCAGCCAGCGTTCAGATTGAGGAAGTTGAAGATGATGTAGCCGCAATTCGACACCGCGAGGATGAAGAAGAAGCTGGTAGCGTCGGCCGAAGCAATGGCAAGCACGATCAGGTTGACGACGAGGTCGGTCCACATCGCCCGTGTTGGCGCGCCATATGGGTTCACATAGCTCAGATATTTCGGCAGCCAGCCGTCGACCGAGCCCTGATAGAGGGTGCGCGACGAGCCCGCCATTGCGGTCATTATAGACAGCATCAGCGCCAGGATCATCAGCATCACCATGATGGCCTTGATGAAACCGCCGCCGCCGACCATCCCGGCCATGGCGTCAGCGACGCCGGAACCATCGACGATCGGTGTCGCCAACATCCCGTTCAGGCCCAGCACGCCCTGGAAGGTGAAAGGCACCAGGATGTAGAGGAGCAGGCAAAGCAGGCCGGAATAGAAAATGGCCTTGAAGGTGTCGGTGCCCGGGTTCTTGAATTCCTTGGTGTAGCAGACGGCGGTTTCAAAACCGTAGGTCGACCAGGCGGCGATGAACATGCCGCCGAGAACCAGGGTCCAGCCGGCGATGTTCCATGCTCCGGGCTCCGGCGCGTAGGCCGCGGCGAGCGGCACCAGTGGCGAGAAATTGTCCCAGTTGATCTGCCCGGTGAGGATCGGGACGACGCCGACGATCAGCATCGGGACGATGACGAGCAGGCCGATATATTTCTGGACATTGGCGGTGCTCAATATGCCGCGATGCTGGATCGCGAAGGTCACCAGCATCAACACCGCGCCGATCCAGAAAGTGGCGTTGAGCGAGAAGCTGACCGGCCCGAGCGTGTGGCTGTAAAGCGTCCAGTTGCGGATCGCCGGTGTTGCGGTTGCCGTGACGGCGGCGATGGCATCGCCGGCGCTGCTGCCGGCGTTGGCCGCGAGATATGCGACGACTTCCGGCGAGGTTTCGGTGAAGCCCGGGATCGGCGCCAGAGCGTTGAGCATATAGGCGGCGGCGATGGAGCAGCCGAGCGACAACACCGGCGACCAGGCGAACCAATTGCACCAGACCGACAGCGGCGCGATGAACTTCGAATAACGCAGCCAGGCGGTCGCTCCGTAAACCGAAGCGCCTCCCGACTTGTTGGGAAACAGACCGGCGATCTCAGCATAGGTAAAGGACTGCACGAAGCCCATAACCATCGACGCGGTCCAGATCAGGAAGGCAAGAGTGCCCGTAGTGCCGGCGATGCCACCGATCGAAAACAAGACGAGTGCGGGAACCCCGCTCGCCACCCAGAAGGCGCCTCGCCAGTCAATATTGCGGTGCAGCTGGCCATCGGCCGGCAGCACATACTCGGTTGTCGTTGTCATGTGTCGGATTCCCCATTTTTTTTGAAATTCGCCGGATCATGCTGTTCGGCCGATCCCGCTCCCCTCGGGGTCGCATCCGCCATGTTTCCGCTCAGGCGCATTTTTTTCTTTAGAGTGAAGATTGACCTGCGGCGCGTCGACGTCAAGCGTTTTGTGTAAACCCCGTGAGATGGGGAGCACTCACAGTGCGTGACGGGTCGAATTCGCGTCGTGCGACCTTTGCCCGTGGACAGAATGGCTCAAAGACTCGTTATCGCTGTGAGATAGACCTTGGACCGGTCCTGACGCCTGACCGGTCCGATACCCCAGGCGATTTTATTCCACATTCGAGTTCTGCTTGAACTCGGGTTATATCGTGTGCGATTTAATCGCTAACAAATAAATGGAGAAGCCAATGCCCGCACTTTATTCCACTCAGGCCCGCGCTACCGGCGGCCGTCTTGGCCACGCCGAATCCAGCGACGGCCTGCTCAGCGTCGATCTGGCCACGCCGAAGGAACTCGGCGGGCAGGGCGGCGCCACCAATCCGGAGCAGCTTTTCGCAGCCGGCTACGCCGCCTGCTTCGGCAGCGCGCTGGCGCTGGTCGCACGCAAGCAGAAGGCCACGCTGACCGATTCGGCGATCGATGCGACCGTGGAGCTTCATCCCGACGGCCAAGGCGGCTTCAAGCTGGGCGTCGCGCTTGCCGTGGAGACCAGGGGCGTCGATCAGGCAACCGCCGATGCGCTGGTGGTAACCGCGCATAAGGTATGCCCCTATTCGAATGCCATCAAAGGCAATATCGATGTGGCGCTGACGGCAAAGGCTCTATGACCGCGACGATCGACAAGGCAACAAAACAGGATGGCGGCGGGCTGTTGCGGCTCGACCGCCAGCTCTGCTTTGCGCTTTATTCGGCGAGCAGCCTGGTCACGCGACTTTACCGGCCGTTGCTGGAACCGCTCGGCCTGACCTACCCGCAATATCTGGCGATGCTGGTGCTGTGGGAAAAGGCGCCGCGCACCGTCGGCGAACTCGGCGAGGCACTAGGTCTCGACTCCGCGACGCTGACGCCTTTGCTGAAGCGCCTGGAGGGCGGCGGCCTGGTCAGCCGCAAGCGCGATCCCGCCGACGAGCGGCGGGTGCTGGTCGAGCCGACGGCGGCCGGGACAGCACTTCGCGAACGTGCCAAGGTGGTGCCCAAGGCGCTGCTTTGCCAATTGCCTTTGACGGGCGATGAGCTTGTGGACCTTCACGCGACGCTCACTCGTCTCAGCCGCGCGCTGCGCGAATCGGAAGAGCAGCCGGCCGAGGCCGATTGATTTCGATCCGTTGAAAACGGAATTCCCGGTTCCGAGCTGCTTCCGGCAAGGCACCGGCTTGCAAGCGACTTGCAGGGCGCTACAGTCGGCGGCAAATCCCGGGCGATCCGGGAAGATCGTCTCTGGAGCGCGTCATGAACAGAATGAAGCTTTTGCTCGCCGGGCTGCTCGCCCTCGTCCTCTTTCCGGTCGTTGCCTTGGCGCAAGCCCTGCCCGATCTCGGCGGCAAAACCGTCGTCGTGGTCACTGAAAATGCCTATTTCCCGCTGCAGTTCGTCGATCCGGCGAGCGGCAAGCCGGTGGGCTGGGAATATGACGCGATGGAAGAGCTTTCCAAGCGCCTGAACTTCAAGGTCGAGTACCAGAACACCTCGTGGGACGCTATGATCCAGGCCGTGTCGGAAAAGCAGTACGACATGGGCATGACCGGCATCACCATTAAGGACGACCGCAAGGAGAAGGTCGATTTCTCCGACCCGTACATGCGTTCGGAAATCTTTATGCTGGTGCGCGCCGACGAGAGCCGGTTTGCCGATCCCAAAGCCTTCGCGGCCGACGAAAAGCTGCTGGTCGGCGCCCAGGCCGGCACCTCGCCGTTCTATGTCGCCGCCTACAACGTGCTCGACGGCAACGAGCAGAACCCGCGCATCAAGCTGTTCGAGACTTTCGCAGCCTCGGTTGCCGCCCTCCAGGCCGGCGACGTCGATCTGGTGCTTACCGACAGCGCCGGCGGCAAGGCGCTCGTCGCGACATCCGGCGGCAAGCTGAAGATGATCGGCGACCCGCTACAGGCAGAGGATTTCGGCTTCATCTTCCCCAAGGGTTCCGAACTCGTCGCGCAGATAAATGCCGGCATCGCCGCGCTGAAAGCGGACGGCACCTTCGACAAAATCACCCAGAAGTGGTTCGTCGATTACAAGCCGGCGCAGTGACGGCTGGCTCCGATCCTGTAAGGACCGCATGCGGACGGCGCACACCCGCCCCGTCGGTTCTCTGAGCCGATGGCGCCGACATCGGCTGCGGCAGCCGACAATCGCGACTTCCCTTACTGGCTGGTCGCCGGCGATCGTCATCGCGGTCGTTGCCGGCATCCTCGTCGCAACAAATGACCTTTACACCCAGGTCTTCACGATCGTCGCCAAGGGCATCGGCATCACCATCTTCGTCACCCTGGTCGGCTATGCGCTGGCCTCGGTGCTCGGGCTTGCGATCGCCCTGATGGTACTTTCCGGACTCAGTATGGCTGCGCCAGACCGGCCGCTTCTACGTCGAGATCATCCGCGGCGTGCCGATCCTCGTGCTGTTGTTCTGGATCGCCTTTGTCGGTGCGCCGGCGCTGGTGGTGTCCTGGAACTGGATCTCCTACCCTTTGCAAACCGCCGGCCTCGTCGAGCCGATGCAGGTGCGCGACTTCTCGCTGCATGTGGCGGGCGATCATTGCACTGACCATCGCCTATTCGTCATTCATCGCCGAGATCTTTCGCGCCGGCATCCAGGCGGTCGATATCGGCCAGATCGAGGCTGCAAAGGCGCTCGGACTGTCGCGCTACCGGCGCTTCCGCCACATCATCTGGCCGCAGGCGTTCCGCACCATCCTTCCACCCTATGGCAACGACTTCATCGCCATGGTCAAGGATTCATCGCTGGTTTCGGTGCTCGGCGTCGCCGACATCACCCAGATGGGCAAGGTCTACGCGGCCGGCTCGTTCCGCTTCTTCGAAACCTATTCGATCGTCGCCTATATTTATCTGATCCTCACTGTCGGCCTGTCGCTGGCGCTCAGGGGACTGGAGAAACGCATGCGCCGCCAGACCAGCGAGTAACCGCACGGCGCCTGGACTGAATGACCGGAGGAAGAAATGTCCGACAAAGCCAATGCGGCACTCGACATGGTCTATTCGGCGAGGACGCCGAACGAGCTTTCGACCGCCTACGCAGAGTGGGCGGCGACCTATGACGGCGAGACGGCGTCGCTCGGCTATCTGCTCCCGTTCCTGATCGTCGCATGGATCGTGCGCTACGTGCCGGCCGGCGAAGGCCCGCTGCTCGACGCCGGCTGCGGCACCGGCCTTTCCGGACCGTCGCTCGCGGCGCTCGGCTATAGCGATATCGCCGGGCTCGACCTCTCGTCGGACATGCTGAAAATAGCCGGCAGCCGCGGCGTCTATGGCGAATTGAAACAGGCGGCACTCGGCGGGCGGCTGCCTTGGCCCGACGGTCATTTCCGGGCCTTCTTCTCGACCGGCGTCTTTACCATCGGCCACGCGCCGGCATCAGGCCTTCACGAACTCGCCCGCATCACCCGCAAGGGCGGCCACGCGATCTTCACCGTGCGCGACCAGGTGTTCGAAAGCGGCGGGTTTCGCGATGTCTTCGCCGAACTCGAACGCCAGAAGCAAATGGCGGCCGGTCGAGGAAAGCCCATGGTTCCGCTGCTATGCGGTTGCCGAACCTGACGCGCTGGTGAAGACATTCGTGTTCGAGATTCTCTGAGCCGGCAACTCGCTGCGCGGAACTTCAGGTCTTTCGGTGCGTTGGTGCCGAACCAGCCTGAGTGATCGATGGAACAGCTCGTCGCGGAATTCGGCCATCCCACCTACACGTCGTTTCCGGTCATTGTTGCGCGTCTGCTGCTCGCGACGGCGTTCGGAGCCGTCATCGGCTTCGAACGCGAATGGCGTAACCGGCCTGCCGGGCTGCGCACCCACATCCTGGTCTGCGTCGCCGCGGCCACGTTCGGAATCCTGACGATCGAAATTGTCCATGCGCCGATGTTTCTCAAGGACACGGCACGCTTCGATCCCATCCGTGCGGTCGAGGCGGTGACGGCCGGCGTCGCCTTTCTCGCCGCCGGCACCATCCTTTTCTCGCGTGGCGAAGTTCAGGGCCTGACCACCGGCGCCGGCATGTGGCTTGCCGGGGCGATCGGCCTCGCCGCGGGGCTTGGTTTGTGGCAGATCGCCGGTTTCGGTACGCTTCTGGTGCTGATCGTGCTCGGTCTGTTGCATGCCGTCGAAGTGAAGTTCGGCCTCAGCGAAGACAAGAAGGACAAGAAACCCGGCCTGTCGGCGGAGCGGCAGGTCAAGCAGAAACCGGACGATCCCCAAAAGATCGAGCCTGCCAAGAAAGATTAGTTGCATCGTTCGGGCATCCGAACGTCGGTGCGCCCGATTGCCGGAATGTCAAAAGATTGATATTGAGCCGCTTATGGAAGAGCTTTTCGGAGATCCGGCCTACAAGGGTTTCGTACTGCAGGACAAGAAGCGCCTGCCGGCACGGTTCTTTGCGCGGATTTCGGGCGCGCTGACCAGCCGACTTATCTAGGTCGTTTTCGCCGAGCCGACGGGCTCCGGCGCCTTAGCCTGTTCTTCCCATGTTCATATCGACGGATTTACGCACATGAGCGCACCGCGCACCCTCTACGACAAGATATTCGACGACCATCTGGTCGATCGCCAGGACGACGGCACCTGTCTGCTGTGGATCGACCGCCATCTGGTCCACGAAGTCACCAGCCCGCAAGCCTTCGAAGGCCTGCGCATGGCCGGCCGCAAGGTGCGGCACCCCGAAAAGACGCTCGCCGTCGTCGACCACAACGTGCCGACCTCGCCCGACCGCAAGTTCGGCATCAAGAACGAGGAAAGCCGTATCCAGGTCGAGGCGTTGGCGAAAAACGCCAAGGATTTCGGGGTCGAGTACTATTCGGAAAACGATATCCGCCAGGGCATCGTGCACATCATCGGCCCCGAGCAGGGCTTCACGCTGCCCGGAATGACAATCGTCTGCGGCGACAGCCACACGTCGACGCACGGCGCTTTCGGTGCGCTGGCACATGGCATCGGCACCTCGGAAGTCGAGCACGTACTGGCCACCCAGACGCTGATCCAGCGCAAGGCGAAGAACATGCTGGTGCGCGTCGACGGCCAGCTTGCCCGAAGGCGTGACCGCCAAGGACATCATCCTCGCCATCATCGGCGAGATCGGCACTGCGGGCGGTACCGGCTATGTCATCGAATATGCCGGCGAAGCGATCCGCGCGCTGTCGATGGAAGGCCGCATGACGATCTGCAACATGTCGATCGAAGGCGGCGCCCGTGCCGGCCTGATCGCGCCGGACGAGACGACCTTCGCCTACGTCAAGGACAAGCCGCGTGCCCCGAAAGGCCAGGCGTGGGACATGGCGCTCGACTACTGGAAGACGCTGAAATCTGACGAGGGCGCGCATTTCGACAAGGTCGTGGTGCTCGACGCGGCAAACCTGCCGCCGATCGTCTCCTGGGGCTCGTCGCCGGAGGATGTCGTTTCGGTGCTTGGCGTGGTGCCGGATCCGGCGCTGATCGCCGACGAGACCAAACGCACGTCGAAGCAGCGGGCGCTCGACTATATGGGTCTCGAGGCCGGTACGAAGATCACCGACATCGAACTCGACCGCGTCTTCATCGGCTCCTGCACCAACGGCCGCATCGAGGATCTGCGCGCGGCTGCGAAGGTCGTCGAGGGTAAGTCGGTCAACCCGCGCGTCAATGCCATGATCGTCCCGGGTTCCGGCCTGGTAAAGGAGCAGGCGGAGGCCGAAGGGCTGGACAAGATATTCATCGCGGCCGGCTTCGACTGGCGCGAACCCGGTTGCTCGATGTGCCTTGCCATGAACGACGACCGGCTGAAGCCGCATGAGCGGTGCGCCTCGACCTCGAACCGCAATTTCGAAGGCCGCCAGGGCTACAAGGGCCGCACGCACCTGGTGTCGCCGGCAATGGCGGCGGCAGCAGCGATCGCCGGCCATTTCGTCGACATCCGCGAGTGGCGCTGAGACCGCGGTCCAGGCGATAGATCCGGAAGGGGCTGCGCTGCGGCCCCTTTTCGTCTGTGCACGAAACGGTGTCTTTCGTTTAACGGCCCGTTTCCGTGTCGCCGGACGACGGTTTTCCGATGGACCCACTAAAATGCGTCCCGCTTAACGCGTTGTTTGGGCTTGCCCTAGCCTGAATATCTCAAACCAAGAGGTGCATCGGCCCCGAAAATCTGAGAAACTGCTTTTGCAACAAAGTGTTATCAAATTCATGGACGGGGTCCGATGCAAACACACTGTAACTGCGAGCAGCTCGAATTTGAAGGCTTCGACGGCCACAAAGTGGTCGCCGGTTTCGACGGCGGAGCGATCACTTCAGATGCCGGCGCCTTGCTTCTGCGCCACGCCGATAAAGCCGTCGGCCTGTTCGACCGGGTGGCCGCCTGCTTCATCGACCGACGCGATCCGGACTGCACGGTGCATAGCGTACAGACGCTGGTTGGACAGCGGATCGCCGCGATCGCGCTGGGCTACGAGGACGTCGACGACCACGACACGTTGCGCCACGACCCGGTGCTGGCCCTCCTGTCGGAAAGCCTGACGCCGAAGCGGGAGGACTGTGCGGTGCTTGCCGGCAAGTCGACGCTCAACCGGCTGGAGCACGGCCGCGTCGGGGAGCCGACGCGCTACCACAAGATCGGCCACGACACGCGGGCGATCGAAGCTCTGTTCGTCGACCTGTTCGTGGACGCCACGAGAAGGCGCCGGCCGAGATCGTTCTCGATCTGGATGCCACCGATGATCCGCTGCACGGACACCAGGAAGGCCGGTTCTTCCACGGCTACTACAACTGCTACTGCTATCTGCCGCTCTACATCTTCTGTGGCCGGCACCTGCTGGCGGCAAAGCTCAGGCGTTCCAACATGGATGCCAGCAGGGGATCGGTCGACGAGGTCGAGCGGATCGTGACCCGGATCCGCAGGAAATGGCGCAGAGTGCGCATCATCCTGCGTGCCAATTCCGGCTTTGCCCGCGACGAGCTGATGGCCTGGTGCGAAGCCAATCGCGTCGACTATGTCTTCGGGGTCGCCCGCAACGAGCGGCTGGAAACGAAGATCGCCCCGGCCCTGGACGAAGCCTGCCGGGCATCCAGGAAAAGCGGCCAGGCCGCACGCGTCTGCCGCGACTTCATGTGGTCCACGAAAGACAGCTGGTCACGCCGCAGGCGGGTCGTGGCCAAGGCCGAGTGGACGACGCAGGGGGCCAATCCGCGCTTCATCGTCACTTCACTCAAGCCGGGACGCTGGGCGGCACGGGCGCTTTACGAGGATCTCTATTGCGCCCGCGGCGACATGGAAAACCGGATCAAGGAGTGCCAGCTCGACCTCTACGCCGACCGCACCAGCGCGAACACCATGCGCGCCAATCAGCTGCGACTGTGGTTCGCCTCGTTCGCGTATGTGCTCATCTGCGCCTTGCGTCGCCTCGGTCTCGCCCACACCCGGCTTGCCAACGCCACCTGCGGCACGATCAGGCTCAAGCTGCTGAAGATCGGCGCACAGGTTCGCGTCTCGGTGCGCCGCATCAAGGTCGCGATGGCTTCGGCGTGTCCCTATGCCGACGAATTTGCTCTGGCTCACGCCCGAATACGTGCCGCGGCCCGCTGACGCCGCAGGACCTGAACCTTACCGTCAACAAACAGAGGATACATTGCAAAGCTCCGATCGTCGCACACCGCGGCGCCGGCTGCGCTCGTCTTCGAGGTCGGGGCGCGATGCCTGCGCCCTGGCCGGGCCAAAACGCCGCCTAACGCCAGATGCGGTGAGAGAAGCCTAGGCTCTACCGCAGCGTAAGGGGGTAAAAGACGCATTTGGACACGGGGCTATTCATAGCGCTGCTCAATCCGGCGATTACGCTGGCCTTGGCGGCGGCATTCCTCACGCTTTGGCTTTACCAGCGCAACCGGTTCTATCTGGCCGTGCTGGCTGTTGCCTATGCCTGCTCCGGCATCGGCTTCCTGCTTCAATATTTCATTCTGCCCGTCGGCTTCGAACTGACCAAGGCTCTCTCCAGCATCGCGTTCACGATAGCCGCCTGCCTTCTGGCGGCGGCGGTGGTGGTGCGCTACCGCGGCAGGCGGGCGGCAGCCATCGCGGCGATCTGCGCGTTGGGACTGGCCGGCTTCTGCACCTTCTGCTGGTTCCTCTTCGTCCAGCCCGATTTGACGTGGCGCATCTACGCAATCAACTTCTCGTTCGGGGCGATCAGCCTGGTCGTGGCGGCGGAATTGCGTGCTATTCGCGGCAATGGCCCGACCGAGATTATCCTGTTCGTGCTGTCTTTGCTTTCCGGTCTGAATTTCATCGTCCGCCCGCTCGCCGTCATACAGTTGCAGGGCCCTTTCACCTCGTATGACGGTTTCTACCAATCGATCTACTGGACGACGGCGCTGCTGTCACATGCATTGCTCTCGCTGCTCATAGCGCTCAGCCTCTTTACCGCCGCCGCTCTCGACGTGGTCAAGGCACTCAAGGCGGAATCGCGCACCGATCCGCTGTCCAAACTTCTAAATCGCCGCGGTTTTGAGGAGCAGGCACAAAAGTTGCTCGACGCAAAAGCCGGCAAATGCCTGCCGTTGGCGCTGGCGCTGGCCGATCTCGATCACTTTAAGACGGTGAACGACCGCTATGGCCATGACGTCGGAGACCGGGTCATCGCCGACTTCGCCGAGAGGCTGCGAACGGCTTGCGGCCGGTCGGCCGTTGCCGGTCGCCTGGGCGGCGAGGAATTCGCGGTGCTGCTTCCGGCCTGTGAT
Source organism: uncultured Alphaproteobacteria bacterium (assembly GCA_963763895.1). Classification (GTDB taxonomy): domain Bacteria; phylum Pseudomonadota; class Alphaproteobacteria; order Rhizobiales; family Rhizobiaceae; genus Neomesorhizobium. Next base: position 90,155 of record CAVXQC010000004.1, read on the forward strand.
CTGGCCGCCGCGCGTGGTTTTGCGGAAGATGTGCGCGCTTCCTTCGCAAGGGGCAGCGTGCCGGGCTTGCCTGGCAACGCGGTAGTGACGGCCAGTTTTGGCGTTGCCGTTCGAACAGGAGACGAAGGCATCGCGCCGTTGATGCGCCGTGCCGACGAGGCGCTCAACAAGGCCAAGAAGAATGGCCGCGACAGCGTTCGCCTGTCCTATCAGCGTCCGGAGGCGCCCTTTTCAAGGGAGATATTCGACGCTGCATGATATGGCCCGCTTCCGCTAAGTCCGGACGTTAACGTCTTTTTTGGCCGCCTGTGGTTTCTGTAGGGATCACCGGGGGTTAAGCAGAAGATGAGCGGGGCCGGATTTATCCTGGCGATCAATTTGTTTGTCGCGGCGTTGCTTTCGGCGGCGTTCATGATGATCGCGGTCTATGACCGCAGCCGCGCAGCCGCACGCTGGCTGGCGTTCGGCTACGCCATCGGCATGGGTTTCTTCGCGATCGAGGCCGTTATCCCGTCGCTCGACAATGCGCGCGTGGCTGTTGTCGCCGCCGTCGCCTGCCTGCTGGCCGGCATGGCGGCTTTCAACGCCGGCGTGGCTCGCAAATATGGCGTACGTATCCCTTGGCGCCTGATCGGCATCGTATTCGTGGCGTCGCTGGTGGTGAGACTATCTGATCCAGGATCTGCCGCGGCAATCCTTTATGCGACTGATGCTTTATCAGGCGCCGTTCGCCATTATGCAGGCGATCAGCGCCGGGCTCATCTGGAGGGCCGCGTCGCGTGACCGGCTCGACCGGGCGCTGATGGCGCTGTTCGGCCTCAGTGCGTTGCAATTTCTCAGCAAACCGTTTCTGGCCCATATCTTCGGCGGTTGGGGTGCCCGCCCGCAGGAGTACATCAACAGCAACTACGCGCTGTTCTCGCAATCGATGGGAACCGTGTTTGCGATGGCGATCGCGCTGCTTCTGATCGTGATCCTGGTGCGCGATGTGCTGGCCGACGCGACACAGAAATCGGAGACCGACACGCTGTCCGGCCTGCTCAACCGGCGCGGCTTCGAGGAACGGGCCGACCGCGCCTTGCGCGATGCCGAACGTCAGGGCGTGCCATTGTCGCTGGTGATCTGCGATCTCGATCATTTCAAATCCGTCAACGACAGCTTCGGCCACGCATCGGGCGATGCGGTCATCGTGACATTCGCGCGGTTCCTACGCACGGCGGTCGCTTTGCATTACGCGGCGGGGCGCATTGGCGGCGAGGAATTCGCCATCGTCCTGCCGGGCACCAACATTGTCGCCGCGCGGCTGTTTGCCGAGGGTGCGCGCAGCGCCTTTGCCGGGCTGCCGGTGGATGGATTGCCGGACGACAAGCGGTTCACCGCAAGCTTCGGCGTTGCCGAACTGGCGCCGGGAGAACGCATCGCCGACTTGATGCAACGCGCCGACGCGGCCCTTTACGAGGCCAAGAAGAGCGGCCGCGATTGCGTGCGGGTATCGCTGAAAAGCGGCCAGTTGCGGCTGGCCGTCAATGCAGGCTGAAGCTCAGTCCAAGGGACAACGGCCCGAAGGTTCGGGAATGACACCGTCCGGCAGACCGTACATGTAGCTGCGTCCCTTCAGCAGAACCGGCGGGCGATAGCAATTGTCGACATAATACCGTTGCCGTTCGTACCGCCGTTCGGCATAGACCTGCCCCGGTTCGCCGTCATAATAGCCGCGCCGTTCGTACCGCGGCTCGGCATAGGGCTCTTCTGCTTCGCTATCATAATAGCCTTGCCGTTCGTACAGAGGTTCGTCATACGAACCTTCCGGTTCGCCGCCGCGCGTATAGTTCTGCAGTTCCTTCGCAAGGCGGCCCTCGCCGACGATGATGCGCTTGTAGCCGTAGGGGCTCTGGACGATCAGATTGCCGAACGTATCCGCGTAGACTCGATCATGTAGGCCATTGCCGGCGGATGCCGTTCCGGAAAGGCTAATGGCGGCAGCGCCCGCCAGGAGTGCGGTAACGAAGATGGCCGGTAGCCGGCCTGCAGTGTGGAAACGCATCGGCGTCCTCCTTGAAGCGAGACATCGCCTCCTCGGAGGCCCAAATTAACGATTTATTAACCTTTGTTAAGAGCCCCGGACGGTTCCACAGGGCCCAATTGACAGAGATGGTTAATGCTCACATGGGTATGCCATGACCAAGGCCGAGAACCACACGATCGACATAGCCCAACTCCGATTGAAGGATGCACTGGAGTTCGCGCCGTTGCTGGCCGCCTATGTGCAGGCGCTGAAGCGCGGCGCGCCACGGCAGCCGGACAGGTTCTATGCCGAGACGCTTCTGCAGGATCGCACCGCCGAAATGCTCGGTGCGCGGGTGGACGGCAGGCTGGTTGGGTTCGTCATCTTCACCGACATGCCGGAACCGGTGTCCGGCATGCGCTGCGGCGCCTGCGATCACATCTACGTCCATCACGATTTTCGCGCGCAAGGCATCGCCAAGGCGCTGGTCGACGTGCTGGCGGACCAGGCGGAGGAACGCGGTTGGTCGAAGCTGATGCTGAATGCGCCGCGCCAACCGGAAGACGGCCGCAAGCTCTACGAGCAGATTGCGGTGCCGGCCGACTGGTCGAGCTTCGTCATCCAATTCGACTAGGCCGAACAGGATTGCCAGCTATCCGCCATTGATCTCGCGGCGTCGTTACGGCTAGCTTGCGCGCCATGGTTAAGAAACCGAGAATTGTGACCGGGCTGCTGCAAGCGATGGCCCTATGTGTTCCGGCGCTGCTCACGGCGGCATGCGTCCCTAACGAAACAGGCAAGGCAGCGGCGTCTGCCGGTGTCATTGGAAATTCCACCACGACGCAGCCTCGCCAAGCCACCTACAATTGCGGCGAGGGCGGCTCGCTCATCATCGAGAATCTCCGCACTTCGGTGCATCTGACCGAACCGGACGGAACCAGCGTCGACCTGCCGGCCTCACCACCCACGCAGCAATCGCGTTTCGGCGAGGCGCCTTACGCGCTGGTGCTGGAAGGCAACGAAGCGCTGCTGATGAAAAACGGCAAGGAGCCGCTGACCTGCAAGCGCTGAAGGCGGAGTTTTCTCTCATTTTGGAGCCTGCGACGGCATGGCCACGGCCTGTCCCAACAGTTTGCCTCCGAGTTGTTCCAGCCCGTGCCGCTTAAAATCGATTGAAGCTCGCGATCGATACTAAATAGGTGCCCGGAAACGGTTTTCCGGCTTTGACGCAGTGCAAAAAGAGCTTTAGAACCCGGTTTGTTCGAGGTCGCAATTCGAGGCGGCGGTGCCGCATTCGGGTGACCCAGGACGCCAAACTGGGGGAGCCATGAGCAAAACCACAGCCACCCGAGCAAGACCGCTTTCGCCGCATCTGACGGCCTACAAATGGCCGGTCACGATGACGATGTCGATCCTCCATCGCATCACCGGCGGTGCGCTCTATTTCGGCACACTGCTGGTCGCCTGGTGGCTGATCGCGGCGGCGATCTCCCAGGAATATTTCGACTTCGTCAACTGGATCTACGGCTCGTGGTTCGGTCGGCTGGTGCTGTTCGGCTACACCTGGGCGTTGATGCACCACATGCTGGGCGGCATCCGCCATTTCGTCTGGGATACCGGCACCGGACTGGAAAAACACACTGCTTCGAAGATCGCCTGGGCGACGCTGGCAGGCTCGATCGTTCTGACCCTCGCGATCTGGATCGCCGGCTACATGGCGCGGGGAGCGTGACGATGAGCGGCTGCAAGAATGACATGCGTACCCCGCTGAACAGGATCCGCGGCCTGGGTTCCGCCCGCGAAGGCACCGGGCATTTCTGGCGGCAACGGCTGACGGCGGTCGCCAATGTGCCGCTGGTGCTGATCTTCGTCGGGCTGCTGATCTCGCTGAACGGCGCGCCTTATGCGGAAGTGCGTGCGACGCTCGCCAACCCGTTTGTCGCGCTGCTGATGATCCTGATGCTGCTTTCCGCGCTCTACCACATGCGGCTCGGCATGCAGGTCATCATCGAGGACTACATCCATGGCGAAGGCATCAAGCTTGCCTTGATCATGCTGAACACGTTCTTCACCATCGCGGTGGGCGTGGCGGCGATCTTCGCGCTTCTCAAACTGGCATTCGGGGGCTGAGCGTGGCTGACGCAAAGCAGAAGGACGGCAAGGCCTATACCTATGTCGACCACAAGTTCGACGTGGTGGTCGTGGGCGCCGGCGGCGCTGGTCTGCGCGCCACGCTGGGCATGGCGGAGCAAGGTCTGAGGACCGCCTGCATCACCAAGGTTTTCCCGACCCGCTCGCATACGGTCGCGGCGCAGGGCGGCATCGCCGCCTCGCTCTCCAACATGGGGCCGGACAGCTGGCAATGGCACATGTACGACACCGTCAAGGGTTCGGACTGGCTGGGCGATGTCGACGCGATGGAATACCTCGCCCGCGAGGCGCCGGCGGCCGTCTATGAACTCGAGCACTACGGCGTGCCCTTCTCGCGCACCGAGGAAGGAAAGATCTACCAGCGGCCGTTCGGCGGCCACATGATGAACTACGGCGACGGCCCGCCGGTGCAGCGCACTTGCGCCGCTGCCGACCGCACGGGCCACGCCATATTGCACACGCTCTACGGCCAGTCGCTGAAACATCACGCGCAGTTCTTCGTCGAATATTTCGCGCTCGACCTCATCATGACCGACGGGGTGTGCACCGGCGTCGTCGCCTGGAACCTCGACGACGGCACCATCCACCGCTTCGCCGCAAAAATGGTGGTGCTGGCGACCGGCGGTTATGGCCGCGCCTATTTCTCCGCGACGTCCGCCCACACCTGCACCGGCGACGGCGGCGGCATGGCTGCACGTGCCGGCCTGCCGCTGCAGGACATGGAGTTCGTGCAGTTTCATCCGACCGGCATCTACGGCGCCGGCTGCCTGATCACCGAAGGTGCGCGCGGCGAAGGCGGCTATCTCGTCAATTCCGAGGGCGAGCGCTTCATGGAGCGCTACGCGCCGTCGGCCAAGGACCTTGCCTCGCGCGACGTCGTCTCGCGCTGCATGACGATGGAGATCCGCGAGGGCCGCGGCGTCGGCAAGAACAAGGACCACATCTTCCTGCATCTCGATCACCTCGATCCGGCGGTGCTGCATGAACGGCTGCCCGGCATTTCCGAATCGGCAAAGATCTTCGCCGGCGTCGATGTCACCAAGGAGCCCATCCCGGTGCTGCCGACGGTGCATTACAACATGGGCGGCATCCCGACGAATTATTGGGGTGAGGTGCTGAACCCGACACCCGACAATCCGGACCGGGTGCAGCCCGGCCTGATGGCGGTCGGCGAGGCGGGCTGCGCCTCGGTGCATGGCGCCAACCGGCTCGGTTCCAATTCGCTGATCGACCTCGTCGTGTTCGGCCGCGCCGCGGCGATCCGCGCCGGGCGAAGTGGTGAACCGCGAAGCGCCGATCCCGCCTGTCAACGAGCAGGCCGTGGAAAAGATCATGGAGCGTTTCGACCGGCTGCGGTTCGCCGACGGCAAGATCCCCACCGCGGCGCTGCGCGAAAAGATGCAGAAGGCGATGCAGGAAGATGCCGCCGTGTTCCGCACCCAGGAATCGCTGGACAATGGCTGCCGGCGAATTTCCGAGATCTGGGGCGAGTTGAAGGACATCAAGGTGTTCGACCGCTCGATGATCTGGAACTCCGACCTGGTCGAAACGCTGGAGCTGGAAAACCTGATGGCCAACGCCGTCACCACGGTCTACGGCGCGGCGGCGCGCCACGAGAGCCGCGGCGCGCACGCCCGCGAGGATTTCTCCTCGCGCGACGACGTCAACTGGCGGGTTCACACGCTCTCGCATTTGTCGCCGGGCGGCGAGGTGACGCTTTCCTACCGGCCGGTGCATACCGAGCCGCTGGTCAAGGAAGCCGATGGCGGCATCAGCCTGGCCAAGATCGCGCCCAAGGCGCGGGTGTATTGAGGAAGGGAAGTATGGTCGAACTCACCCTTCCCAAGAACTCAAAAGTCCAGCAGGGCAAGACCTGGCCGAAGCCGGACGGCGCTGCCAACCTGCGCGAATACAAGATCTACCGCTGGTCGCCGGACGACGACGAGAACCCGCGCGTTGACACCTATTTCGTCGACCTCGACGATTGCGGGCCGATGGTGCTGGATGCGCTTTTGTGGATCAAGAACAAGGTCGACCCGACGCTGACCTTGCGCCGCTCCTGCCGCGAGGGCATCTGCGGTTCCTGCGCGATGAACATCGACGGCGCCAACACGCTCGCCTGCACCAAGGGCATGGACGAGATTTCCGGCGCGGTGAAGGTTTATCCGCTGCCGCACATGCCGGTGGTGAAGGATCTCGTGCCCGACCTCACCGTGCCTTACGCACAGCTCACCTCGATCGACCCGTATCTGAAAACCGTGTCGCCGGAGCCGGCAAAGGAATGGCTGCAAAGCCATGAGGATCGCCAGAAGCTCGACGGGCTCTATGAGTGCATCCTGTGCTTCTGCTGCCAGACCTCGTGCCCGTCCTACTGGTGGAATGGCGAACGCTATCTCGGCCCGGCTGTGTTGCTTCAGGCCTATCGCTGGCTGATCGACAGCCGCGACGAAGCGACCGGTGAGCGGCTCGACAATCTCGAAGACCCGTTCCGGCTCTATCGCTGCCACACCATCATGAACTGCACGCAGACCTGCCCGAAAGGCTTGAACCCGGCCAAGGCGATCGCCGAGATCAAGAAGATGATGGTGGAGAGAAGGGTTTGACGATTGGGTGCGTCCTTCGAGGCTCGCTCCCGCTCGCACCTCAGGATGAGGCGGGTCGTGCGCTTCATCCCAAATTCTGGTACGTCGCAAACGCTAGGAGGCTTTCGAGCCAACCTTCCTCATCCTGAGGTGCGAGCGGAGCGAGCCTCGAAGGACGCACGATCTTGAATACAGCGACTAGACAAACGGCATGACAGAAGACGCCACCAACTTCCCTATCCTCACTCTCGTCGAAGCCCGCGTTCTCGGCTGCCTGATCGAGAAGAAAGAGCTGACCCCGGACATCTATCCGATGACTTCGAACGCGCTCGTCGCGGCAGCCAACCAGAAGACATCGCGCGACCCCGTCATGGCGCTGGAACTTGCCGACATCACACGGGCGCTCGGCACGCTGCAGTCCAAGGGGCTGGTGCGCCAGCAGTTCGCCTCCCGCGTCGAGCGCTACGAGCATTTGATGGCGCAGAAGATTTCGCTGACGCGCAATCAGTACGCGCTGGTCGGCCTACTTCTGCTGCGCGGCCCACAGACACTGTACGAATTGCTCGCGAGGGCCGAGCGCATGGCGAATTTCGCCGATGCCGACGCCTTGCGCGGCGAACTCGACCTCCTGATTGGCCGCAGGCCTCCGCTGGTGGTCGAACTCGGACGTGCTCCAGGACAGCGCGAGGAGCGTTTTGCTCACCTTTTGAGCGGCGAAGTTCAGGCGACGACCTCAACCGCGCCGTCGCAGCCTCGATCGCCGGATTTTCTGTCGGAGCTCGAAGCGCGTGTGCAGGCTCTCGAAGAGCAGGTGGCGAAGTTGCAGGCGCAGATTGGCGATCGGGACGCCTGAACACTGCCTGTCTCGATTTATCACGCGTCCGTGTAACGGCTTGATTTGAAACCTTCGGCAACTTCTGTACGTCTGGTCCTGGGAGGACAACGCCGATGTTTCGCAACACTTTCGCCATACTGGCGCTGACATTTGCCGCCGCGCTGCCATTTCAGTCGAGCGAGGCGTTCGCCGAGACCAAGGTGGCGATCTTTGCCGGGGGCTGTTTCTGGTGTGTCGAATCCGACTTCGACAGCGTTCCCGGCGTCCTCTCGACAATTTCGGGCTATACCGGCGGCACTACGGAAAACCCGACCTATTACGACCACACCGCGGCCAACCACCGCGAGGCGGTACGTATCGAGTACAATTCCACGAAAGTGAATTACGTCGCGCTGCTCGATGTCTTCTGGCACTCGGTCGACCCGACCGATGGCGGCGGCCAGTTCTGCGACCGCGGCCATAGCTACACGACGGCGATCTATGCGGTCGGGGCGGAAGATCTTGCCGCGGCGGAAAAATCGAAGAAGGCCGCTGAGGCCGAACTCGGCAAGCCGATCGCTACGGAAATCGCCGCGGCGCCCGCATTCTGGCCGGCGGAGGACTACCATCAGGATTATTACCGGAAGAATCCGCTGCGCTATAAATATTATCGTTCAGGCTGCGGCAGGGACGCCCGCATCGAGGAAGTGTGGGGTGCATCCGCCCATAAGGGCATCGCCAGCCACTGAACGTCGGGTGCCAAAAGGGAAGGCCCGAAAAGATCCGAGCCGCAAGGCAGTTGTCGCGACGATCCGAGCCCGACCCCTACCACTTGTAAGCCAAACCGAGCGTAACCGTATGGTTTTCGGTACCGATATCGTCAACCAGTCCGAGGCTATCGGTGTCGAAGTCGTAGAACCGGTACTCCAGACGGCCGATCAGATTGTCGGTGAAAGCCTGCTCGACACCTGCGCCGACGGTCCAGCCCGTAAAGTTTTCGCTCGCTTCCCCCACCCTGAAGCCGAACTCGTCTATGATGTCTGCGGTGATATCCGTGAAGGCGACGCCACCTGTTGCGAAGAGCAGAGTACGGTTGATGGCATAGCCGGCGCGGAGCCGCACGGAAGCAAGGTAATCGTTGCCAATCTCCAGGCTACTGCCGTTGTCAAAAGCGAAGGTCTCGTCGTTCCACACGGCATTGATGTCGGCCTCCGCACCGAGCACAAACGAACCGCCGACCTGCCAATTGTAGCCGACGTAGCCACCGAGGATGCCTCCGTCGAATGAATCACCGAAGGCCTGGAACAACTCCGCGTCGAAGAGATCGCCCTCGGTCCAGAGATAGCCGCCCTGGATACCGACATAGCCGCCAGTCCAGGTGAATACCGGTGCCGCCTCGGCGACCGGCGCCGGGGGCTCTTCAGTAACTACATCGGCTGCAAAAGCTGTGGTGCTGGTCAACCCGGCAACAAGGGTCGCGGCAACAAGAAGTCTCATCGCTTCAGTCCAGTTCGCGGTTACCCCCGCTCAACCCGACGTTGATCAGCCTAGCACCGAATCGATGCCGGGAGTGTAACATAAATGCAACAGTGATAGGGAAATGAGTGCCTTTGATGCGCTTGAATACGCCTTTGAGTTGCGTCTGATAGCGGTTGGTACATCCGCTGGAGTGTGTCGTGCCCGTCCGTGACACACAAACCGCGAACGGAAGCAGTCTCGTCAGTGCCGGGCCTTTCTGATGCGCTCCATGGCGATGGCCGCGGCGACGTCGTTGGTCGGGCGGTTCTCCGCTTCGGCACGGCGGAAGATCGCCGTCAGCGTCGCCGGGATTTCGGCCACCTTTTTCATCGCGGCGTCGCGATCGTAGCCACCCGGCTCCAGTTCGGCTGCGACGTTGATCAGTCCGCCGGCGTTGATGACGTAGTCGGGTGCGTAGAGCACGCCGCGATGCATCAAGAGCCGGGCATCGGCATGCGTGGCGAGCTGGTTGTTGGCGGAGCCGGCGACGATTTTCGCTTTCAGCGCAGGGATCGTCCGCTCGGTAAACACGCTTCCAAGAGCGCAAGGCGCGAAGATGTCGGCATCGGCGGCAAGAATCACTTCCGGGGCAACCGCCATCGCGCCGAATTCGGTCATTGCCCTGGCCGCCCGCGCCTCATCGATGTCGGCCACAGTGAGGATGGCGCCATCGGCATGAAGTTTTTCGCACAGGGACCAGCCGACGGATCCTAGGCCTTGCACCGCTACGCGAATGCCCTTGAGGTTGTCGGTGCCTTTCCGGTACGCGAGGGCTGCTTTCAACCCGAGAAAAACGCCGTGCGCGGTGACCGGCGAGGGATTGCCGCTGCCGCCGATAGTCGTCCCGGAGATATTGGGAACCTGCGAACGCAGGAAGTCGGCGTCGGCCAGCGTCAGCCCGACATCCTCGCCGGTGTAGAACTGGCCTTCGAGGGCGCCGAGCATGTCGGCATAGGCTTCGAGCAGGGCGTGTGTCTTGCCGACCTTCGCATCCGTCATGATCACGGCTTTGCCGCCGCCGAACAGGACGCCGCTGACGGCCGCCTTGTAGGTCATGCCGCGAGAGACGCAGCGCGTCAGTCAGCGTTGCTTCGAAACTTTCATACGGCCAGACCCGCGTGCCGCCGAGCGCCGGTCCGAGTGCTGTGTTGTGGATCGCCACGATCGCAGTTAGCCCGCGATCGATGTCGCGGCCGAGCCAGACCCGTTCATGATTGTCGAAGGCCTCGAGTTGGGCCGCTTCGTTGGTGATGTCGATGAGGGAAAGCGTCTTGGCGCCGTGCGGCACCTTCAACGTGCGCGGCTCGGTGACCTGCAGCATGGTTTCCTCCGCATTGCTGATGGCGGCAAGGTAACGAACAGGGAGGATTTTTGGTTGCGAAGTGGGCAGCCGAAAAGACGTTCTGTTGCTCCCAAACCAATTCAGCTTTTCGGAAAGATGCTAGAAGCAAGGAGGACTGGCGAACCGGTGATTTGCCTCGCCGGTTCGCCAGCGTGAAAAGGCTCATGCGAGCTTTGCGTCGAGAGAGACGGTGATGGCGCCGAGCGCTTTTGAGACCGGGCATTCGGCCTTGGCCTTTTCCGCCAGCTCCTTGAATTTAGCCGCGTCGATGCCTGGCACGGTGCCGGTGAGGGTAAGTGCGCTGCCGGTGATGCCGGTGCCCGGAACCAGGGTGACGACTGCCTTGGCGTCAAGTTTTTCGGCCGGCGTGCCGTTTTCTGCCAGGAAATGCGAGAGCTGCATGGCGTAGCAGCCGGCGTGCGCCGCGGCGATCAGCTCTTCCGGATTGGTGCCCGATTGGCCGCTCTCGTCTTCAAAGCGCGCCTTGAACGAATAAGGCAGCGATTTCAGCGCACTGCTTTGTGTATCGAGGGTGCCGGCCCCTTCCTTCAGGTTGCCTTTCCAGACGGCGGTTGCGTGACGGTCCATGATGTTCTCCCTGGCGTTAATGTTCAAAGCCTTGTGGCGACAGGCCAACTATAACGCTCACCGCCCGGTAGACCATGACACTTTTGAAGGCGAAGATTGCGTGGACCCGACGACACCCCTTGCTGTCTCGCCAATGCGCAACTTTTGCGCGTTGAAGGCAGCCGATTCTTTGCGTAATTTCGCCGGACTAAGGAGGGGCCCATCATGCATATTCTTCTTGCCGTGCTCGGCATTCTGGGAGCTGCCGCTTTATGGTGGTACCGGATGAAAATGATGAACGACGCAGCCAACGAAGCCGCGGACGTCATCGGCCGGGTACGCGGGAACATCCGGCGCAAGAAAATACGCAGGCAGAACGAGATCTCACCGCTTACCGCTGTCAACGACCCCGTCGTTGCCGCGGGGACCCTGATTTCGGCGATGATGTCGGATGATGTTGCGTTGACGCCTGAACGGGAAGCCGCCCTTCGCAAGGAAATCGAGGCGATCGCGAAGGCCAGCAAGCTGGAAGAGACCATCGTCTACGCCAAATGGGCGGCGGGACAGATCGACGATACCGGCGTCGTCATCGACAAACTCGGGCCATTTCTGCGCGACCGCCTCAGCGAGGAAGAGCGTCACGACCTTTTGGCGATGATCCGGCGGACGTCTGCGGCGCCCGGCCCTCCACTGCCGACGCTGGAGCAGCGCATGCGTAAACTTCGGCAGAAGCTCGGACTAGAAACAAACTGACCAGCCTGGCCTGAGGCCGTCAGATCGCCTCGCCCTTCAACAGCCGCGGCGTGTCGCCGGCGAGCCCCGACGCCTGGCGGATGAAAAATTCCTTCATCCGCGGCATGCGGTCGACGAGACCGAGGCCGACATCGCGGATGGTCCGTAGCGGACCGAAGTCGTTGGAGAACATGCGGTTCAGAATATCGGTGGTGATGCCCATCTGAACCGTGTCGAAGCGCCGCCAGCGCTGGTAGCGCTCAAGCACGTCGAGTGCGCCGATATCCTGACCGAGCCGGTCGGCCTCGACGACCGTCTCGGCAAGGGCCGCGACATCCTTGAAGCCGAGGTTCAGGCCCTGGCCGGCGATCGGATGGATGCCGTGCGCGGCGTCGCCGACCAGCGCGAAACGCGGCTCGACGAAGGCGCGCGCAAGTTTCAGCCCGAGCGGCCAGGCACGCGGCTTGTCCTCGACGCGGATCTCTCCGAGCTTCAGACCGAAACGCTGTTCCAGTTCCATCTCGAAGACCAGGTCGTCGGATGCAACGAGCCGGTTGGCGTCGTCGGTACGCTCTGTCCAGACGATGGACGAGCGATCGCCGGTCAACGGCAGGATGGCGAAAGGTCCGGCCGGCAGGAAATGTTCTTCGGCGCGGCCATTGTGCGGCCGCTCGTGCCGGATCGTGCAGACAATGCCGGACTGACCGTAATCGACATCGACGGTCTTGATGCCGGCCATCGCGCGCAGCTTCGAATTGACCCCGTCCGCCGCAACCAAAAGCCGCGCGTCGAAGCCGATGCCGTCGGCCAAATGGACAGAAACATTGGCCGGGCCGCGCTCGAAGCCTTGCACGGCGATGCCCTCGATGATGTCGATGCTGAGTTCGGCGGCGCGGCGACGCAATGCCCCGTTCAGCACCTTGTTGGCGACCATGTGGGCGAAAGGTTCGCCCGGCGCGACCTCGCCGTCGAACGTGAGAAACACCGGGCGCACCGGGTCGGTGGTACGCGAATCGGTAACGATCATCTCGGTGATCGCTTGCGCCTGCGGCGCGATCTCGTCCCAGCAGCCGAGCCGGCCGAGCATCCGGCAGGCGGCCGCCGCGATCGCCGAGGCGCGGGTATCCTTCTCCCAGACGCCTTCCGGAGCGGCATCGACGACGGCGACTTTCAGGTTCGGCCGTGCCTCGCGGATGGAAACGGCTGCCGCCAGGCCGACATAGCCGGCGCCGGCCACCAGCAGGTCGAGGCCCGGCCCGCCGTTCTTGCTTGCTGCCTTGCGCGCTGCTTTCGTTTCCGCCATCGCCACAATCCTCGACACTGGCCGTCTGCCTTGACTTCGCCCGGCCTTACTGCTGGAAACCGGCAGTTCCGTACCTCCAGAAAGGCACGAAAAAATGTCGGCGGCCATGCAAGAGCTTCTGAGCATACTCGACCTCGAGAAGCTCGAACACAATTTGTATCGTGGTCGCAGCCCAAAGGTGAACTGGCAGCGCGTATTTGGCGGACAGACCATAGCCCAATCGCTGGTGGCGGCGCAGCGCACTGTCGAGCCGGACCGGTATGTGCATTCGCTGCATGCCTATTTCATGCGGCCGGGCGACATAACCGTACCGATCATCTACGAGGTAGAACGGCTGCGCGACGGCGGCTCCTTCACCACGCGGCGGGTGACGGCAATCCAGCACGGCCAAGCGATTTTCTCGCTGGAAGCTTCGTTCCAGGTCGATGAGAACGGTCTGGAACACCAGGTTCCGATGCCGCGTGGCGTGGCCAGGCCGGAAAAGTTGAAGACCCAGCGCGAATTGCTCGACCATGCAGAACACGTTCCCGAAAACATCCGCCGCTACTGGGCGCGGGAAAGGCCGCTTGAGATCAAGCCTGTGACTCTCGAACATTACACGAGCCGCGAAAAGCTACCGCCGGAACAGAACATCTGGCTGCGGGCCACCGGTCCGGTGCCGGATGACCGGGCCATGCAAACGGCGGTCCTTGCCTATCTTTCCGACATGACGCTGCTCGACACGTCGACCTTTCCGCACGGGCGCGCCGTGTTCGATCCCGACCTGCAGGTGGCGAGCCTCGATCACGCCATGTGGTTCCATAGGCCGCATCCGCTCGACGGCTGGCTTCTTTATACGCAGGACGCTCCCTCATCGTCGGGTTCGCGCGGCTTTACGCGTGGCGCGCTTTACGCCGAAGACGGCACTTTGATCGCCTCGGTGGCACAGGAAGGCCTCATTCGCCTCAAAACGAAGCCTGCGGAATAGGCATTTTCCAATTTTTGCCTAAATTTTAAGCAGGCCTTTTGCTGCGCCTGCTAACAGAAGTCCGTGACAAATCTCTGTTTCTGTTTGTTTCCAAAGTGTTAACGCTCTGCCGCCCAACTGGCACGGAGCTTGAATAACCCTTTTGCACTCTCCGGCTGCGCATCACGCCGGCGATGTCATGTAACGCGGGGGACCGCAAAGCAGAGGGTAAAAACCTTATGAAAATCGTGATGGCAATCATCAAGCCGTTCAAGCTCGACGAGGTCCGCGAAGCGCTGACCGCCGTCGGCATCCAGGGCCTGACCGTCACCGAAGTCAAAGGCTACGGGCGTCAGAAGGGGCACACGGAAATCTATCGCGGCGCCGAATACGCCGTCAGCTTCCTGCCGAAGATCAAGATCGAAGTCGCGGTGGCCGCCGACGTGGTCGACAAAGCGGTCGACGCGATCACCACCGCTGCCAAGACCGGGCAGATCGGCGACGGCAAGATCTTCGTTTTCGGCATCGACCAGGCGGTGCGCATCCGTACCGGCGAAACAGACACCGACGCGCTCTAAGCCGCCATCAGATTTTTGTGGAGACATTTCAATGAAAATTCATAGCAGTCTGGCGCTCCTGGCGCGCAAAGCCCTTCTGGGCACAGTCATTCTTGGCGCGTTGGGGACAGTCGCCGCCTTCGCGCAGGAAGCCGCACCTGCAGCGCCGGCCGCGGCGCCGGTTCCGGACAAGGGCGACACCGCCTGGATGCTGGTCTCGACCATCCTCGTCATCCTGATGACCATCCCGGGCCTGGCCCTGTTCTACGGCGGCCTGGTGCGGGCTAAGAACATGCTTTCGGTGCTGATGCAGGTTCTCGCCGGCTTCAGCATGATCGCGCTTCTATGGGTGATCTATGGCTACTCGCTGGCCTTCACTGGCGCGGGCACGGCCGAGGAAGCAACCGCGCTGACGCCGTTCATCGGCGGCCTGAGCAAGCTGTTCCTGGCCGGCGTCGGCCCCTCGTCGGTCGCCGAGACCTTCACCCAAGGCGTCTACATACCCGAGCTCACCTTCGTCATCTTCCAGCTTACCTTTGCCGCGATCACGCCGGCGCTGATCATCGGCGCGGTAGCGGAGCGGATGCGCTTCGGCTCGGTGATGTTCTTCCTGGCGCTGTGGTTCACCTTCTCCTACCTGCCCATCGCCCACATGGTCTGGTGGTGGGGCGGTCCGAGCGCCGCTTCGGCCCCGTCCGGCTATCTGTTCGGCCTCGGCGCGCTTGATTTCGCGGGCGGCACGGTGGTGCACATCAACGCCGGCATCGCAGGCCTTGTGGCCGCGCTCGTGGTCGGGCCGCGCGTCGGCTTCATGAAAGAAAACATGGCGCCGCACAATCTGACCTTCACCATGATCGGCGCCTGCCTGCTGTGGGTCGGCTGGTTCGGCTTCAACGCCGGCTCCAACCTCGAAGCCAACGGTCTCACCGCCCAGGCGTTGCTCAACACGATCACCGCGACGGCGGCGGCAGCGCTTGCCTGGTCGGCGGCTGAGCGGATCATCCGCGGTCACGCCAGCCTGCTCGGCGCCGCCTCCGGCGCTGTTGCAGGTCTGGTTGCGATCACGCCCGCCGCCGGCCTTGCCGGCACCGTCGGCGCTATCTTCCTCGGTGCGATCGCTGGTGTGGTCTGCCTGTGGGCGGTGGTCTCGCTGAAGCCGATGCTGAAATACGACGATTCGCTCGACGTGTTCGGCGTCCATGGCGTCGGCGGCATCATCGGCGCGCTGGGAACCGCGATCGTCGCGGCACCGTCGCTCGGCGGCTTCGGCCCCGGCGCGGAAGCCTATTCGGTCGGCGGCCAGTTCATGACCCAGCTGACGGCGGTCATCGTCGCCATCGTATGGTCGGCTGTCGTGTCGGTCGTCGCTCTCTACATCGTCAAGGCGGTGATGGGCCTGCGTCTGCCGGAAGCAGCCGAGCGCGAGGGTCTCGACATCTCCTCGCACGGCGAACGCGCCTACAACTGATCCCGTCCGGACGGCTTCTGCCGCCCGACCTTGAGCCCGGCTTCGGCCGGGCTCTTTTTATGCCAAGCTGACGTCAATGTCGGACTGGCCTGACTGCACCTGTATCTCTCGGCTTCCTTCGCGGCGAGCTCGCCCGAAAATCCAGCGAGGCGTGCTGAGGCGGCCATGGTTAATGCCGCCTTAACCTTCCTCCCGATAGTCTTGTCGCCGAATCTGCCAAATTGCGCTCAGGCATCGGGCAGTCCAGAGACTGACGGGGTTACGCATGCGTTCTGCACAGTTCGCGCTCGAGGAATCGGATCACGGCCTGCAGGCATTTGCGCGGCGCCAGATCTGGCGCGCCGTCGGTGCCGCCCTGTTCCTGACCGTCGCGTTCTGCCTCGCCAGCCTCGGTACCTGGAATGTCGCCGATCCGAGCTTCAGCCACGCCACCGCCAATCCGGTGACCAATGCGATGGGCTATGCCGGTGCGGTGTTTTCCGACCTCGCCATGCAGTTTTTCGGGCTGGCATCGGTGGCCGCCCTGGTGCCGGCGGTGATCTGGGGGTTTTTCTTCTTCACCGCGCGCGGCGTCGACAAGCTGCCGAAGCGGGCCGCCGCCTGGCTCGGCGGCGCGCTTCTGGCCGCCGCAATCGCCGGCTGCATTGCCCCGCCGGAAACCTGGCCGCTGCCGACCGGCCTTGGCGGTGTGTTCGGCGACATGGTGCTGAAGATTCCGGCTGCGGTGACCGGCCAGTATCCCGGCGGCATGCTTGCCACCATTCTGGCGGCGCTGCTGGCCGCCCCCACCCTCTGGCTTTCGGCGTTCGGCGCGGGCCTGCTTTCCCGGGAGAACGGTTTCGCGCCGATGGCATCGCCGCGCCGCAAATCCGAGCCCGCCGACGATGACAACGACGACGAGGACAGCGAAGGCATCCTGGCGTTGGGAGCCATCACCCATTGGTGGCTTTCGGCGCGCAGCTTCGTACGCCGCAGGATGGCGGCACGCCGCCAGGCCGAGCGCGAGGACGGAGGACATCGAGTTCCCGGCCGCCGAAAGCCGCTTCAAGCTATTCGGCCGTTCCGCCGATGCCCGCATCGAGCCGGAATTCTCGCGCCCGTCCGTCCGCGAGCCGGTGCTCCAGATGAACGACGAGTTCGATGAGGAACTCGACGAAGACATCCTGCCGGCGACCGAAATGGCGCGGCGTCTCGCGCCCGCGAGCCAGGGCGCCGCAGCCCGGGTCGCAGCGCCGGCGCCGCGTCCGGTGCCTGGCGCACGCGTGCAGCGCGAGGCACAGACCTCGCTGATCGGCAGCGGCGAATTCGAAATGCCGTCGCTGCATTTCCTTGCCGAGCCGAAGAATGTCGTGCGCGATTCCAGCCTTTCCAAGGAGGCTCTGGAACAGAACGCGCGGCTGCTCGAAGGCGTGCTGGAGGATTTCGGCGTCAAGGGCGAGATCATCCACGTCCGCCCCGGCCCGGTGGTCACCCTCTACGAACTGGAGCCGGCGCCGGGCATCAAATCGTCACGCGTCATCGGCCTTGCCGACGACATCGCCCGCTCGATGAGCGCGATCGCCTGCCGCGTCGCCGTTGTTCCGG
The DNA here is from genome assembly GCA_963763895.1 of uncultured Alphaproteobacteria bacterium. Lineage (GTDB taxonomy): Bacteria > Pseudomonadota > Alphaproteobacteria > Rhizobiales > Rhizobiaceae > Neomesorhizobium. Next base: position 107,724 of record CAVXQC010000004.1, read on the forward strand.
GCCGCAATGCCATCGGCATCGAACTGCCCAACGCCAAGCGCGAAACGGTCTATCTGCGCGAAATCCTCGCCAGCCGCGATTTCGAGACGACCAAGGCAAAGCTCGCGCTGGCGCTCGGCAAGACGATCAACGGCGAGGCGGTCATCGCCGACATCGCAAAAATGCCGCACGTGCTGGTCGCCGGCACCACCGGCTCCGGCAAGTCGGTCGCCATCAACACGATGATCCTGTCGCTGCTCTACCGGATGACGCCGGAGCAGTGCCGGCTGATCATGATCGATCCGAAGATGCTCGAACTCTCCGTCTATGACGGCATCCCGCATCTTCTGACGCCGGTCGTCACCGACCCAAAGAAAGCGGTGGTGGCGCTCAAATGGACGGTGCGGGAGATGGAAGACCGCTACCGCAAGATGTCCAAGGTCGGCGTCCGAAACATCGAGGGCTTCAACCAGCGCGTTGCGCAGGCCGAGGCCAAGGGCGAGCAGATTTCGCGCACCGTGCAGACCGGCTTCGACCGGCAGACCGGCGAGGCGATCTACGAAACCGAAAATCTCGACCTCGAGCCGATGCCATTCATCGTCGTCATCATCGACGAGATGGCCGACCTGATGATGGTCGCCGGCAAGGACATCGAAGGCGCGGTGCAACGGCTCGCCCAAATGGCGCGCGCCGCCGGCATCCACGTCATCATGGCGACGCAGCGACCGTCGGTAGACGTCATCACCGGCACCATCAAGGCCAACTTCCCGACCCGCATCTCGTTCCAGGTGACGTCGAAGATCGACAGCCGCACCATTCTTGGCGAGCAGGGCGCCGAACAGCTGCTCGGCATGGGCGACATGCTCTACATGGCCGGCGGCGGCCGCATCCAGCGCGTGCACGGCCCGTTTGTCTCCGATGACGAGGTGGAAAAAATCGTCGCCCACCTGAAACTCCAGGGTGTGCCGGAATATCTCGATGCGATCACCGAGGACGATGGCGAGGACGACGATGGTGGCGATGCCGGTGGCGGCCGCGGCTCCGGTGGTGGCGGCAACTTCGAGGACAGCGACGATCCTTACGATCAGGCGGTGGCGGTGGTGCTGCGCGACGGCAAGGCGTCGACCAGCTACATCCAGCGACGGCTCGGCATCGGTTACAATCGCGCCGCCTCGATCATCGAGAAGATGGAGCAGGAAGGCATCGTCGGGCCTGCCAACCACGCAGGCAAGCGGGAGATCCTGGTGCCGACGGAGGACGACAAGTTTTAGGGCAGGATCCCGAACCGGATGTCAGCGCAGCAAAAAGTTGCAGACTTTTCGGGCAAAAAGATCACGCGCCCAAACAGGAATTGGAGCAAGATGACGTTTCGCAACGAAAATCATCCTGCTCCAACGGCGCCACGGTAACCCCTTGCCGCCGCCAAACTTAAGCCCAACTAGACAGTGATATCGATCGCTTAACGAGAACGAACCGGAGTAACCGGAATGAACGACCAGAACTCAGGCGGAAACGCATTTGTCGGGATCACGCGGCGCAAGCTGTTCGGGCTCGGCTTCACTGCTTTCGGCGCGCTGACCATCGGGCAAACGCTTCCCGCGTTCCAGTCCGTCGCTGAAGCGCAGGCGTCGTCAGGCGCCGCGCAGAAGATCGCCGACCATTTTTCCTCGATCCGGTCGATGTCCGGCGATTTCATCCAGTTCGGGCCGCGCGGCGAGCAGACCGGCGGCAAGTTCTACATCCAGCGCCCAGGCAAGATCCGCTTCAATTACGAGGCGCCGTCCGCTTATCGGGTCATTTCGGACGGCAAATCGGTCGTCATCGACAACAAGAAGCTCAATACGATGGACCTTTATCCATTGTCGAAGACACCGTTGAAGCTTTTGCTCGACGAGCGGATCGACCTCACCGGCAACAGGGTGAAGAGCGTCAAGGAAGAGGCCGACCTCATCACTATCCAGCTCGCCGACAAATCGGTGTTCGGCAATTCGCGCATCACCATGATGTTCGACGCCAGGAACTACGATCTGCGCCAGTGGACGATCACCGACGCTCAGGGCAAGGATACCACGGTATTGATCGATAACGTCAAACAGGGCGTCCAGCTCGACGCCAGCCTGTTCAAGATCGACTACAGGCGCAATTTCGAGGTCAATCAGAAGAACAAGAACCGCTGATTCGCCGCTAGCCCTGACCAAAACAAGACGCCAGGCGATCTGCCTGGCGTCTTGTTTTTACGGACTGCGGCTGTCAGTTTCCCGGCGCGATTCTTGCCCGGATTTTTCTCTCCATGCCTTTCTCCATCGCTACCTGGAACATCAACTCCGTGCGTCTCCGGCTGCCGATCGTCGAGCGGCTGCTTACCGAATATGCGCCCGACGTGCTTTGCCTGCAGGAAACCAAATGTCCGGACGAATTGTTCCCGGTCGATGCGTTCCATCGGCTGGGCTACGAGCACGTCGCGTTCAGCGGCCAGAAAGGCTACCACGGCGTCGCCACCATTTCGCGGCGGCCGCTGGAGGTCGTCGAGCGGCGGCGTTTCTGCAAGATGGAGGATTGCCGGCACATTTCGACCCGCGTGACGGCGGGCGGCAAATCGATCCTGCTGCACAATTTTTACGTGCCGGCAGGCGGCGACGAGCCCGATCCCGAAGCCAACTGGAAGTTCCGCCACAAGCTGGATTTCGTGCAGGAGATGAACGAAGTCCGCGCCGAATGGAGCGACAATTCCGCCTCGGTGCTGGTCGGCGACCTCAACATCGCGCCGCTCGAACACGATGTCTGGTCGCACAAGCAACTGTTGAAGGTGGTCAGCCATACGCCGGTCGAGACGACAAGTTTCGAGGCGATGCGCAAGGCCGGCAACTGGGTCGACCTGATGCGGCATGTGGTGCCGGCCGACCAGAAGATCTACACATGGTGGAGCTACCGCGCAGCCGACTGGGAACTTTCGGACCGCGGCCGCCGGCTCGACCATGTTTGGTCATCGGAGAACATTGTCGGCGATCTTTTCGATATCGAAGTGCTGCGCGCCGCGCGTGGCTGGGATCGTCCTTCCGATCATGTGCCGGTGATTGCGCGGTTTGGCTGGAGTGATGTTGCAAGCGAATAGCGAACAGGGAGTAGCGAAAAAGAGCCCGTTGCCCACCTGCTGCAGATCACTGTAATTTGCCCTATTCGCTATTGGCCACTCCCTATTCGCTGAACTTCGGCGCCAGTTTCTCGATGCGACTAACCAGCGTCTGCAGGTCGTTGGCTACGCGGCGGTGGAGGGCGATCGCCACGTCCGGATATTCCTCAAGGATGCGACGGAAGAGCTTGCGGTTGAGCCGCATCACTTCGGCATCGGTCGCCGCGAAGGCGCCGGTCAGGCGGTCGGTGTCGGAGATCAGCGCCAGTTCGCCAAGCAGGGCTCCCGGGCCGACGGTGGTGATCACGACACGCTCGCTGTCGCGGTCGCGATAGAGACTGATGCGGCCCCGCGCCACGACATAGGCGCCGTCGGCCGGAACCCCTTCGAGATAGAGTTCCCTGCCGGCAGCCAGCCGCAGGTTTTCCGCGCCGAAGGCCAGCAAACGCAACTGCTCCTGCGTGAACCCGTCAAACAGATCCACCCCGGTCAGCACGCGGATGTCGTCATCCAGCGACATGGACCTCGGCTCTGGCGCGTTTCGCGTGCAGAATATGCGGACTTTCCGGACGACCGGACGCGCGCACCATGTCCCGTGGGACGCAGGCGCACAACAACCTTCGGTCGGAACGGCGCGCAAGCATGCGCGGATCATGGCAGGCGTCCCCGGTTCATCATGCTGGTCCCCCCTCTCGGAATGCGGCCCACCCTTCCGCAAATCAATTATGGAACCAGTTTGTATCCGCCGCTTTCTGTCACAAGAATTTCCGCATTGGAAGGATCGCGTTCGATCTTCTGGCGCAACCGGTAAACGTGTGTTTCCAGCGTGTGCGTGGTAACGCCGGAATTATAGCCCCACACTTCTTCAAGAAGCACGTCCCGCGTGATTACCTTCTGGTCGGCGCGATAGAGATATTTGATGATCGATGCTTCCTTCTCGGTCAGCCGCACCTTGCCGCCGCGCTGGTCGATCAACAGTTTCTGGCTCGGCTTGAACGTGTAGGGACCAACCGAGAAGGTCGCGTCCTCGCTTTGCTCGTGCTGGCGCAACTGGGCCCGGATGCGGGCGAGCAGCACGGCGAAGCGGAACGGCTTCGTGACGTAGTCGTTGGCGCCGGCTTCGAGGCCGAGGATCGTATCGGAATCGGTGTCGTGGCCGGTCAGCATGATGATCGGCGCCTTGTAGCCGCCCTTGCGCAGGATCTTCACCGCCTCGCGGCCATCCATGTCCGGCAGGCCCACATCCATGATCAGGAGGTCGATCAGGCCGCCTCGCGCGCTTGCGACACCTTTGGTGGCCGTCGCTTCCTGCAGGACTTCGAACTCCTCGTAGAGCGACAGCTGCTCGACGAGGGTGGTGCGCAGGTCGTCATCGTCATCGACCAGGAGGATCGTCCGTGATGTCATGTCTCAATCCATTGTTTCAAAACAAAATTCAGTTGACCGCCCCCCGTTTATGCGGAACCTGACCGGCGGTACAGCCAGTCACGGTGATTTGCTTTTGTGATCCGATCATACTCCAAAAAACGTGAGCGCAATGGGGCACCGGCAAAAAACCGGAGCGGACTCGCGATTGCTTGCCGTGCGGGCGCGGCCCGGCCACCGCATCGCAAGGGCTGATGAACGTTGCTGGGGTGGTTTTTCCGTGCGCGCTCGGGCGTGGCGGCATCACAGCCAACAAGCGCGAAGGCGACGGCGGCACGCCGCTCGGCGCCATGCGCATTCTTTCGGGATATTTCCGTGCCGACCATTTCGCCGACGCGCGGCGAACCCGGCTTCCAATGGCGCCGATTTCACCGACGCTCGGCTGGTGTGAGGTGCCGAACGACCGCAACTACAACCGCCCGGTAGCGATACCTTATGGCGCCAGCCATGAACGCATGTTGCGTGATGACCGGCTCTACGATGCCTGTATCGTGCTCGACTGGAATATTTCCCCTCGCCGGCGCGGCCGTGGCAGCGCCATCTTCTTCCATCTGGCACGGCCAAGTTTCACGCCGACCGAAGGCTGCGTGGCGGTGACGCTTGCGACAATGCGCCGCCTGCTGCCGAAGCTTTCCCGGCAAAGCGTGCTGCGCGTCATGCGCTGACTGGAGATGGCGGTCGGGCGGCCGCCACCCTTCATTCACAACCTCGAGCGGAATTCATCCAGCCGCATCCTGCCGATCTCGCGGTCGACTATGGCCGCGATGTCGCGGCGGTTGACGCCGATATCGCGCAATTCGCGGTCGGAAAGACGATGCAGATCCTTCAGCGCGGCGCGCCGCATCTCGCGGATATGGAAGAAGTCGAGGATCCAGGTGAAAAGCGACGTTGCGGGCTTTGCCGGAGCGCGCGGTTCGACGATGTCGGTGCAATAGGCCATGATCTTCGCCTTTCAAAGCGAATTTGAAGTTTTTTTCAGCCTGCAGGATACTCGATTGAAAAGAAGGGGGAAAACGAGTAGTTTTCACCGGATCAGATAGATTTATTTGAAGATAGATTATGGCGGTCCATATTCCCGGCACACGTGCTCTTCGGGCCTTCGAGGCTGCGGGGCGGCATTTGAGTTTTACCCGCGCGGCGACCGAACTGCGGCTGACGCCGGCGGCAATCAGCCATCAGATCAAGGAATTCGAGGACCAGCTAGGGGTCAGCCTGTTCCTGCGCACCAGCCGCTCCATGCGGCTGACGCCGGCCGGCGAAATCCTGCATGCGGCGGCGACGGAGGCGCTGACCGGGCTGATGCGGGCCGTTGCACGCGCGCAGAAGACCCGCGGCGGCATGCGGCTCAGAATCACTGCCTCGGCATCGATCGCCGCCAAATGGCTGGTGCCGCGCATCGACGAATTCATGGAGCGCTGGCCAGACATCGACGTGAGGGTGGATATTTCGACCAATGTCCGCGATTTCGACCGCGACGATATCGACGTCGCTTTACGCTGGGGCAATGGCGACTATGCCGGCATGCGCTCCGACCGGCTGTTCGAAAACACCATATCACCCGTATGCAGCCCGAAACTCCTGAAGTCTCGCCGGCCACTCAAGGAACCGGCCGATCTTCTGGGGCACATGCTGATCCATGTCGCGTGGAGCGGCCAGGGCATCACCTGGCCCGACTGGCGCATGTGGATGCTGGCGGCCGGCATCAAGGATTTCGACGACGGACCGGGGTTGCACTTCACCGAATCGGGGCCGGCGATCCAGGCCGCGATCGACGGTCAAGGCATCGTGCTCGGCGATTCGTCGTTGGTCGCCGACGATCTTGCCGCCGGGCGGCTGGTCCAGCCTTTCGCGCTGTCGATCAAGGGGCCGCCGCAATTCGCCTACTATATCGTCTCGCCGGTCGAGACCGCCGGCGACCCGCTGGTCTGCGCGTTCCGGGACTGGGTGCTGGAGGAGGCCGCCAAGACACTGACGGCGGCAACTCCGCCGGGTTAAGAGCTCCTTGTCAGTCAAGCTCAGGCGGCACAGACCGGCCCGCCGAACCAGCCGATCACCGCCCCGATGATGAGCAGGACGCCCAGCCAGTGGCCGCCGTCGATGACGGTCAGGTCCCAGCCGAATCCTTCGTAACGATGGTTGGTGGCCATGGTTGTGAAGACGAATCCCAGCCAGAACACGAAGCCGAACACGAGCCCCGCAACAAGGCTTGGCTCGCCGCCGGTGAGCGCGCCGAGCAGCAGGGAGCGACAAACGCCATGATCAGTTCGCAGACGAAGCTGACGATGAAGGGAACCACCGACGGAGTCATCTTGGCCGGATCGAGCTTGGTTGCCTTTATCCACGGCTTGCTCATAAGCGCACCGTACCAAACCGCGCCGAACAGCCACGCCGCTACGGCCGCGATGATGACCGCCAGCCAGTTCACCATTGAAAAATCCATGATGGCCCCCTGAGTTTCCGGGGGAAATGAACGCCTGTTCGGGAGCGGCGTCAAGCGAAGCGCCAGACGGTCGTGCGCTTCACTTCGGCGTCTTCCAGGGCGCGGGTGACCGGCACCTGATAGTGAGCCACGCGGTCAGCCGCTCTTTCGGCAGGTATGATCGTCCGGGATCGCCGATCAGAATGTCGGCGCCGCGCGCGGCCAACTGCCCGAACCACGGGATCAGCCGCTCGGCGAAAGGTTTTTCGTAGAAGACATCGCCGGCAAGGACGAGGTCCCAGCCGGCGTCGGTGCCGATGCAGTCCGCCGCGGTGAAATCGACTGCAACGCCGTTGGCCCTCGCATTCAGCCCGATTGCCGCGGCGCAGAACGGATCGATATCGGCGGCGAGCACCGAGGCCGCTCCGGCCTTGCAGGCCGCGATACCGACAAGTCCTGAGCCGGAGGCGAAATCCAGCACGCGCTTGCCGCGAACCGCGTCGGGGTTATCGAGGATATAGCGCGCCAGCCCTTGGCCGCCGGCCCAGGCAAACGCCCAGAAGGGCGGCGGCAGGCCGATCTCTTCAAGCTCTTCCTCGGTCTTTTGCCAGAGATCGTGCGCCTCGTCGGCGAGGTGCAGCCGTATCTCGGGCACGTGCGGCGGCGCCATCAGCGCCGTGTTGTCGAGGATGAATTTTTCCGCGCCTTCCGGCGAAAGCCTCATGCGCCTCAGGGCACCGGATCGACGCCGCCCATGCGGCACACTTCTTTCCACTCCGCCGGAGTCACCGGCTGCACCGAAAGCCGCCCCAGCCGCACAAGCGCCATCTCCGAGAGCTTCGGATTGGCCTTGACCTGCTCCAGCGTCGGCGGGTTCGGCACGTCCCTGACGGCGCGGATGTCGACGCATTCCCAGCGCGGATCGTCGGTGGTGGAATCGGGGTGGGCAAGGCCGCAGACCTCGACGATGCCGACGATGTCGAGCCCCTCGTTGGAGTGGTAGAAAAAGCCGAGATCGCCGATCTGCATGGCACGCATGTTGTTGCGTGCCGCATAGTTCCTGACGCCGTCCCATTCCTGGCCGGCCTTGCCTTTGCTCTTCAGCATGTCGAAGGAGAAACTCGACGGTTCGGATTTGAACAGCCAGTAGTTCATGCAGGAATCCCTCCAGAAGCGGCGTTCTTGCCGGTTTAGCCGTTTGCCGGTTTGTTGAAAACCCAATTCCACGGCGCGAATCTCCACCGATGCGAACAGCCCGGCCTTGGCATAAGGATCGGCGTCGGCCAATGCCTTCGGCCGCGGCATGGTCGGCCGCGTCGATCACCACGAGGCTGCCGTTCGGCTTGCCTTCGCCGTCGAGAAACGGTCCAGCGAATTTCAGCGTGCCCTTGGCGTTAAGGTCGTTGAGGAAGGCGATATGGTCGGGCCGCGTGTCGAGCCGCACTTGCAGGTGGCCCGGCTTGTCGTTGCAGATCAGCGCAAACAGCATTTTTTCAAGATCCTTTCCAAATCCGGTATCTTCCCGCAGGTTTTCCGCTAGTCGGTCTCGCTTTTCAGTGGCCGCGACATCAGTTCGGCGACCGCATCGCGAATGCCGATTTCGCCGACAAGTATCCGGTCGACAGCATCGATGATCGGCGCCTCGATGCCGCGGTCGCGAGCAATCTTCGCGGCAATGGCGGCGGTTGCGACGCCTTCGGCAAGCGGTCTCCCGGCAAGGTTTTCTCCCTTTCCGAGAGCCAGTCCGTAAGCGAAGTTGCGCGACTGGCCGGAGCCGCAGGTCAGCACCAGGTCGCCAAGTCCGGAAAGGCCCATCAGCGTTTCCGGTTGCGCGCCGAAGGCAGCGCCGATGCGCCTCAGTTCGACAAAGCCGCGGGTGATCATGGCGGCCTGGGCGCTGGCGCCAAAACCGGAACCGACGACAGCGCCGGCGGCGATCGCCAGCACGTTCTTCAGCGCGCCGCCGATCTCGACGCCGACGAGATCGTCGGATGAGTAGCAGCGGAACTGCGGCGCCGAGAGCTGCGCGGCCAAATCCGACCGCCAGGTTGCCGTCGCGCGCGGCGACGACAACGGCCGTCGGCAGGCCGCGGGCGACATCGGTGGCGAAGCTCGGCCCGGACAAGGCGGCGATCGGGTTTGCCGGCAGGATTTCTTCGGCGACCGACGAGAGCAGCCGGCCGGTATCGCGTTCGATGCCCTTGGCGCAGAGCACAACCGGTACGCCTCGCGGAATTTCGCCCGCGGCCGACGACAGCATGTCGCGCAAGGTCTGGGCGGGGGTTGCGGCAAGGACCAGACCGGCGCCGGCAGTGCCTCTCGCCAGTACGGCGGTCGCCTCGATACCCTCGGCAAGTTTCAATCCCGGCAGATAACGCGGCGTTCTCGTGGCGTCGATTGATCCCGTCGACGATCTCCGGATCGCGTGCCCAAAGCCGCACCTCATGGCCGGCGTGGCGCGCCATGGAGGCAAGCGCGGTGCCCCAGGCGCCACCGCCGAGAACGGCGATCGCTGCGTCGCTCATGCCTTCGGTCCCCTGCGTCCGGCGCCGATCAGCGGGTCGGACAGATTGTCGAGAGGCCAGCGCGAGCGCGGCGCCAGTTCCATGGCGCCGTCGTCGATCAGCCCCGCGCGGAAGCGCTCCATACCCGCCCAGGCGATCATCGCGGCATTGTCGGTGCAAAGTTCGAGCGGCGGCGCGACGAAGGCAAAGCCTCTTTCCCGGCACAGGTTTTCGAGCGTCGTCCGCACCTGTTCGTTGGCGGCGACACCGCCGGCTACGACCAGGGCCGGGTCGCGGACATCCGGAAATTCGTTTCGGAAGCGGTTCAGGCTGCGCGAAACGCGATCGTCCAGCGTGTCGGCGATGGCGGTCTGGAACGATGCGCAGATGTCGGCGACATCCGTTTCGGTCAGCGGAGAGATCGCCGTCGCGGCTTGCCTGACGGCCGTCTTCAACCCTGAAAACGAAAAATCCGGCCGTGCTTCACCCTTCAGCGGACGCGGAAAGGCAAAACGCTTCGGATCGCCGGTGCGCGCCGCCTTCTCGACATTCGGGCCGCCGGGAAATGGCAGTCCGATCAGTTTCGCCGTCTTGTCGAAGGCTTCGCCGAGCGCATCGTCGATGGTTGTCGCCCAGCGTTCGTAACTGCCGACGCCGCGAACCAGTACGATCTGGGTATGGCCGCCGGAGACGAGCAGCAACAGATAAGGGAAAGCGATGCCGTCGGTCAGCCGCGCCGTCAGCGCGTGACCTTCCAGATGGTTGACGGCGATCAGCGGCTTGCGAGCAGCCGAAGCCAGCGCCTTGGCGGTCATCAGCCCGACGATCAGGCCGCCGATCAGCCCGGGGCCGGCGGTCGCCGCCACCGCGTCGATATCGGCAAGGCCGACCTCCGCCTCGGCAAGAGCCGCCTCGACGATACCGTCGAGTGCCTCGACATGGGCGCGCGCGGCTATCTCGGGCACCACGCCGCCGAAGGCCGCGTGCTCGTCAATCTGGCTGAGCACGATGCTGGAGAGGATTTTCGGGCGGCCGTCTGCGCCGAGCGCGACCACGGAGGCCGCCGTCTCGTCGCAGCTCGTCTCGATGCCGAGCACCTTGACCGCGTCCTGTTCTCTCATTGCCCGGCGCCGATTTCCTCAAGGGCTTTCCACTACGCATCGTGCATGCCGAAAATCGATTCCGATTTTCGGGCCGATGCGGTAGGAGGGGCGGGAAAGATCCCGCGCGGCGGGGTTATCACGGACCGCTCGCCATGGAAACAACCAGAATCGGCACGAGAGGAAGCGCGCTCGCACTGGCGCAGGCCAACGGAGACGCGTGCCCGGCTGATGGCGGCGCACGGTCTGCCGGAGAGCGCTTTCGAGATCGTGCCGATCTCGACCAGCGGCGACCGTATCCAGGACCGGCCGCTCTCGGAAGCCGGCGGCAAGGGCCTGTTCACCAAGGAGATCGAGGAGGCGCTGCTCGACGGCCGCATCGATATCGCGGTGCATTCGTCGAAGGACATGCCGACCGCGCTGCCGCGAGGGGCTCGACCTTCTCGCCTTTCTGCCGCGCGAAGACCCGCGCGACGCTTTCATCGGGCGCTCGGTCCGCACCATCAAGGAACTGCCGCAGGGCGCCACGGTGGGGTCGTCGTCCTTGCGGCGGCAGGCTCTGATCCGCCGCATGCGGCCCGATCTGAAGGTGATCACTTTCCGCGGCAATGTGCAGACGCGCTTGCGCAAGCTGGAGGAAGGCCAGGTCGAAGGCACGCTGCTCGCCAATGCCGGACTGAAGCGGCTGGGGCTGGCGCACGTCATCACCGAGTTGATGCCGCTGGAAGAATTTCCGCCGGCGCCGGGCCAGGGCGCCATCTGCATCGAGGCCCGCATTGGCGACCGGCGCGTCGCCGATCTTTTGGCGCCGATCCATCACGCGCCGACCGGCGGCAGCCCTCGCTTGCGAACGCGCCTTTCTTGCCGCGCTCGACGGTTCGTGCCGAACGCCGATCGCCGGCTACGCATCCGTCGAGGGCGAAAGACTGAGATTTTCCGGACTGATCATCACGCCGGACGGAACCGAAGCGCACGACATCGCCGCCGAAGGTCCGGCTTCCAACGCCGCAAGCATCGGCCGCGAGGCGGGTGCCGCCATCCGCGCCAAGGCTGGACCTCGTTTCTTCGAGGGGTGGTCGTGATGGGTGGCCGGGTGCTGGTCACGCGGCCGGAACCCGGCGCGTCGCGCACGGCGCGGCGGCTCGCCGAGGCGGGTTTCGAGCCGGTCGTCTTGCCGCTCACCGAAATCCGCCCATTGGCGGTCGGACCGCTCTCCCGGTCTACCACCGTCGACGCCGTCGCGGTCACCAGCGCCAACGCGATCCGCAATACGCCGCGGCAGTTGATCGAAACGCTGGCTGGAAAACCGCTGTTCGCGGTGGGAAACCGGACCGCCTGTCTCGCCCGTGAAGCTGGATTCTCCCGGGTCTTCGAAGGAGAAGGTGGCGCGGTCGGTCTGGCCGGCCAGATGACCGCGCAACTGGGTCCTAACGCGCAGGTGCTTTATCTCTGCGGAAGAGTCCGGCGGCCGGAATTCGAGGCAGATCCTTGCCGATGGCGGGCTGGCGGTCGACGCGCTGGAAACCTACGACACCGTCGGAAATCGACCAGCCTGCCGACTCTGTCGTCTCCGGCGTGCCGCAACGAACCAGTCGATGCAGCGCTCGTCCTCTCGGCCCGCACGGCGGAGGCGGTCTCGTCCATCGTCCGGCTGGCCGGAGCAGCTCATCTCTTTGCAAATACGCGCTATTTCTGCATTTCCGAGCGTGTCGCGGCCGCCCTTACCGGCATCGATCGCGGCCATATATATGTTGCCGAGACGCCTGACGAGGACGCGCTCATGACGCTTCTCGAACGAGAAAGCTGATCCGCCATCACCCGGCCTCTTTTCACATGGAGCAGGTGTGATAGTGATCGGGGTGACAGTCCGCCGAGCCTCGCATAGCGGTTCCGAAGCAGATTTTCCGGGAGTGACAGAATGGTCAAGCCGCCCAAGATACGGCACTCGAAGACGCGCAAGGACCCGGTGACGATCGAACTTGAGCCCGGCGCCGTGTCGCGTGTCGCCGAGAATGAGGAGCCCGGCAAGGCGGCGCCGGACGAGGCGGGAGCCCCGGACATCGAGCCGGCCCCGGCGGAAGAAGCGGATCAGGCTGCGCCGGCCGAATCGCCCGACGACAGCGCAGCGGCCAGCGATCGGGGCGACGCAGGCGAGCAGGATTGGGTCCCGTTCGATCAGCCCGAACCCGGCAGCCGGACGGAAGCCGCGACGGCAAGTGCCGAGCAACCATCGGAAAACACGACGGAATTCGGACGCGCTAATCCAGAGGAGAGAAGCGACACCATGTCGAGTGTTCCGCCGCCCGCGCCACGTAACGAGAGCAGGGGCGGTTTTTCGGGCCTGGCTGCCGGGTTGGTCGGTGGCATCATAGCCCTCGCGGGAGCCGGCGGTCTGCAATATGCCGGCTTGTTGCCTTCGCCTGGCGGCGGAACCGGTGATTCCACGGCCGTCGCCGGCCTGCAGGCCGATATAACTGCGCTCAAGGAGCAAATCGCCGGGTTTTCATCCGGCGGCGGCGATGTCGAAGGCATTCGCCAATCGCTCGGCGAGACGGCAAGCCGCGTCGATGGACTCTCCACCGCGCTCGACCAGGCGAAGACCGATCTTGCCGGGCTGAAATCGGCGGTCGAATCCGGCGGCGCCGGCGAAAATGCCGGATTGCAGGCGCTTCAGGACAAGATCGCGGCGATCGAGAAATCGATGGCGACGCTTGGCCAGGCTGGTGCCGGCGCGGCGCCGGCGGAAATGACGGCGATCGGCGAAAAGCTTGCCGCCGTCGAAACCGCCGTCAATGCGGCCACGACCGCTACCTCCGCCAATGATGGCCGCCTCGGCACCGTCGAGAAAGGGCTGCAAACGCTCGAACAGAACGTCGCGTCGCTGGCCGGCAAGATCGACGCACAGGCGTCGCAGCCGAAAGTGGCGCTGGCGATCGCGGCATCCGGGCTGAAGGCCGCCGTCGATGCCGGCGGAGCCTTCGTCGCCGAGGTGGAGACTTTCGCCGCCGTAGCGCCGAATGCGCCGGAACTGGCCGAATTGCGATCGGTCGCCGAGAAGGGCGTGCCAAGTCGCGACGAAATCGCCGCGCAAGCGCCCGCCGCGATAACGGCCATGATCGATGCTGGCCGAACGGTCGACGAAAACGCCGGATATTTCGAGCGGTTGCTTTCCAGCGCCAAATCGCTGGTCAAGGTTCGCCCTGTCGGCCCGGTAGAGGGCGCCGGGGTGCCGGAGACGGTCGCACGGCTGGAGGCGGCATTGGGGAGCGGGGATTATGACAAGGCCGTCGCGGAATACGGCACTCTGCCAGAGGCGCCGAAGGCGGCCGGCCATGCGTTCATGGAACAGGTCAGGGCCCGGCTCGCCGCCGAGCAGCTCGTCGAAAAGGCAACCGCTGGCGCGCTGAAGGCGTGACCGGCGAGGATTGAGTGATGATCCGTATCCTGTTCTTCCTCATTGTCGTGTTCGCACTTGGCGTCGGCTTTGCCTGGCTGGCCGACCGGCCGGGCGACCTCGAACTGACCTTCAACGGCTATCGCTACGAGATCACGCTGATGGTCGCGGCCGTGGCGGTGACGGCGGTGGTCGCGGCAGTGATGATCGTCTGGTGGCTGACCAAGGCGGTGTGGAACAGTCCTTACACGATCGCGCGCTACTTCCGGGTGCGGCGGCGCGACCGCGGCTACCAGGCGCTGTCTTCCGGCATGATCGCCGCCGGTGCAGGCGACGCCGCCAAGGCCAGGCTGCTGAACAAGCAGGCGGCGAAGCTGATCCGGTCGGATCAGGAACCGCTGATCAATCTGCTCGACGCGCAGACCTCGCTGCTCGAAGGCGATCACGACGCAGCAAGGCAGAAATTCGAGGCGATGCTCGACGATCCCGAAATGCGGCTGCTCGGCCTGCGCGGGCTCTATATGGAAGCCGAACGGCTGGGTGACCGCGCCGCGGCCCGCCACTATGCGGGGCGCGCAGCCGAAGTGGCGCCACAGCTTGTCTGGGCCAGCACCTCGACGCTGGAGGAAAAGACCGAGCGCGGCGACTGGGACGGCGCATTGAAGCTGCTCGAAGGCCAGAAATCGTCGCGGCAGATCGAGCGCGACGTGGCGAATCGCCGCCGCGCGGTGCTGCTCACCGCCAAAGCGATGTCCCTGATGGACACTGACCCTGTGACCGCGAAGAACGCGGCGCTCGAAGCCAACCGGTTGCAGCCCGACCTGGTGCCGGCGGCAACGGTGGCTGCGAAGGCGCTGTTTCGACAGAACGACGTGCGCAAGGGCGCCAAGATACTGGAAGCGATCTGGAAGATTGAACCGCACCCGGAAGTCGGCGACCTCTATGTGCATGCGCGGCCAGGAGATGCGACGCATGACCGGCTCGCGCGGGCGAAGAAGCTGCAATCGCTGAAGCAGAACAACCCCGAATCGGCGATGGTCGTGGCACGTGCGGCGCTCGATGCCGGCGAATATCGCGAAGCTCGTACGGAGGCCGAATCCGCGGTCCGGATGCAGCCGCGCGAAGGCGCCTATCTGCTGCTCGCCGACATCGAGGAAGCCGAAAGCGGCGATCAGGGCCGCGTGCGGCAATATCTCTCGAAGGCGGTGCGGGCGCCGCGCGATCCCGCCTGGGTGGCGGACGGCTTTGTCTCCGACCGGTGGGCGCCGGTGTCGCCCATCACCGGCAAGCTCGACGCGTTCGAGTGGCGGGCACCGGTCGAGCGCCTAGCGCCGATGATCGAGCCGGATGTCGATCTTGAGGAAGACCGCTCGCCGGTGCAAATCGCGCCGGTCGTCTCCGATGTGGAAGAAGAGGAGACGACGCATCCTGTCGAGGCGGATGCCGCGCCCGCCGAAGCGACAGCCCCTGCTGCTATGCCTGAACCGGCCAGGAGCGATACCCCGCCGGTGAAAGTCGAAACCATGAAGGAAGAGGCGCCGGCTCCCCCACGCGCCGGCGTGGGATCGCGCAATGCCCGAAAGCAGACAGGTGCATTGCCTGATGAGGACGCAAATACCTTGATCCCGGTCGGCTTGCCGGACGATCCCGGTGTCGCTCCCGAGGACGAGGCGGAAGAAGCGCCGCGCCGTTTCCGTTTGTTCTGAACGGCGATCCTGCGCTAGATACGGCTATGCCTGCTCCTGGAAACCCAATGCTCGACCGTTTGCTCTCTTTCCTGAAGGACCTGCCCGGCGGTCAAGCCGGCCAGGTCAAGAACCCTTCCGACGATCCGCGGGTCGCCGCGGCGGCGCTGATGATCCATGTGATGGACGCCGACGGTATTCGTCGCAGTGGCGAAAGTACCGCCCTGCGCCACGCGCTCAGCGAGACCTACGGCGTCGCCGGCGACGAGCTCGACGCACTGCTTGCCGCCGGCGAGCAAGCCGATCAGGAGGCGGTCGACCTCTATTCGTTCACCAGCGTGCTGAAGCGGCATCTCGACGAAAAGGCGCGGGTGGAATTCATCGGCATCATGTGGGACGTGGTCTATGCCGACAGCGAACTGCATGAATTGGAGGACAACACGGTGTGGCGTGTTGCCGAATTAATCGGCGTCGACCGGCGCGACAGGATCGCGGCCAGGCAGCGTGCGCAACGGAACGTGCCCGGCGCACGAGGCGAAGCCAACGACGAATAGGTCTGGTCCGAAACGCTCCATGCCTGCCGCACGACCCCAGATACTGATCGTCCTTCACCAGGAAACCTCAAGCCCGGGGCGCGTCGGCCAGCTCCTTCATGCCGAGGGGTTCGACCTCGACATCAGGCGGCCGCCACTTGGCGATCCGCTGCCGGCAACGCTTGAACACCATTCGGGGGTGGTGGTTTTCGGCGGTCCGATGAGCGCCAACGACGAGGACGAGTTCGTGCGCCGCGAGACCGACTGGCTGGCGGTGCCGCTTGCCGAGGACAAGCCGTTTCTCGGCATCTGTCTCGGCGCGCAGATGCTGGTCAATCATCTCGGCGGCAAGGTCGACGGCCACCAGGAAGGCGCGGTAGAGATCGGCTGGTATCCCATTGAGGCGACGGACGAGGGCAGGGAACTGATGCATTGGCCGGAAATGGTCTACCAGTTTCATCGCGAAGGTTTTTCGCTCCCGGCCGGCGCCACGCTGCTGGCGACATCGGAGACATATCCGAACCAGGCGTTCCGCTACGGCAAGAATGCCTGGGGCATCCAGTTTCATGCGGAGCTGACGCGCATGATGATGCAGCGCTGGGTGGTGCGCGGCGCCCATCGTTTCGTGCTGCCTGGCGCGCAGCCCGGCCGCGATCACCTTGGTGGCCGGCTGATCTGGGACATGCACCTGAAGCGCTGGCTGGGCGAGTTCCTGGAGCTGATTTTCGGCAAGCCGGACGGGAAGTAGCCGCCCGTCGAGGCGGCATTCGCGCGCGGCGATCGCATTTCTTGTCCGTCGACCATTCGCGTATGCGGCCACGCGGGAGCAAAAAGACCCGACAGAGTTAACCTCTGCCGGGTCTTTCGAGAAAAGCTGGCAGGATCAGAAGTTTCGCTGCAGGCGCAGGAAGCCGCCGAACTCGCCGTCGAGGTCGTCGAGGTCACTGTCCTGGAAGTTGTCGGCATACGCGATTTCCGGCGTGATCACGAAGTCCGGAACCAGTTCGTAGTCGACGTTGGCGACGGCCGAGAAATTCTCGAAGTCGTCATAGGCGAGCTGAACGTTGAAGGTCGCCTTTTCAGTGGCCTTGAGGCTGCCGCCACCCCAGATGGCCCACTCGCCAGCCCAGTTGCCGTAGTAGTTCGGACCGTCGAACTTGGCCGTAATGCCGGTGACAGGGTCGGTGATGCTGAAGTCCTCGGAGGACTTGTAGCCGGCCATGACAAAGAGGCTGAGGGCTTCCGTTGCCTTCACGTCCAGGCGAACCTTCGCAGCCCACTCTTCCCAGACCGCGTCATAGGCACCAACCGCCTTGATGCTGCCCCAGCCGCCGGTGTAGCCGACGCCGGCAACCACGTGCGGGACATAGTCGTCGAGCGTATAGGCGTCGTCAATTTCTACGGCAGTATCGACGACGCCATCGCCGTCGGTGTCGCTGCCGAAGATGGCGTCAGGGTCGCTGTTGCCTTCTTCAAGGGCAATCGCTGCGGTGAAGCCGTTGTCGGCGGTGAAGGTGTAGGCGATCTGATGAGTAACGTCGCCGTCCAGCGGACCGTACGGCACCAGAAAGTCGTCGTTGACGACAGCGCCGGCATAGTCGGTGAAGCTCGTGAAAAGCGAGTCGGTTGCGCCAATACGGAAGCCGCCAAGTTCGATGTAGGCGTCCTCGATTCCAAACTCGTCGTCGGTCTCAACGCTCGGCAAACCTGTGTCATCAAATTCACCCTGGTTCGCATCCCACTGGAAGTTGAGCTGGGTATACGCACGCAGGGTGCCAAGCTCGGTTTCGGTGCGGGCGTCGAGACGCAGAGCGAAACGGGCGCGCTTGTAGTAGGTGTCGTTGATGTTGACGTCGGCGCCGGCGCTATCGACAAAATCCTTCTTGTCGATCGACTGAAGACCGAACAGATCCCCCACGCCGATGTCGTAACGCATGTAACCGCTGACCTTCAGGCAGGTCTCGGTGCCGGGTATGTAATAAAAACCGGTGCCGTAGACGTCGCAGACGCGGACGTATTCGACCGGCTCCGGTTCAGGGACGACGACCGCGTCGGCAGCGCGGGCGCCGGAAGCCGCCGCAAGAGCCGCGGCGGATCCGAGGAAGAGACTTCTGATGTTCATGGCGGTGCTCCAGGCAAGGGAAACATCGTCCCCGCCGTTAAAATAAATGCGCGCAGCAAGCGCCGTGTCCGCCCATGGCTGATCTAGGGATTCGCTTTCCGCCGTGCATCAAAAAACAAGGTGAACAGCTACAGCAACGCCGCAGGTGTTGCCAAAAGGATACGATCTGGAAGAATGGCCTTGCGACAGCTGGACCAAAGCCGCGTGGCTGGAGCTAAACAAAACCCGGTCAGAGGATGAAAGAATGACGGACCGGCGAATAAGCGGCATCGGCCGGCAAATCTCCGCCAGCTCGAAGTCGAGCTGGAGCTATCCCGCTGGTGGAGCTGAGGGGGATCGAACCCCTGACCTCGTCATTGCGAACGACGCGCTCTCCCAGCTGAGCTACAGCCCCGTCCAGCGGATGCGGCGCATTTAGTGTGGGGCACCGTTGCCTGTCAAGCAGGGTAGCCGCCGCACGGCACTTGCCGCGATGGCGGCCAGTGGCTACATGTCGCGGACCCCGGCGCATCGGCCCGCAACTCTTCCGGGATCGTGCCCCTAAAAGGAGACCGGCATGCTCGCTCTTATCCAGACCGTTGTTCTGGCGCTTGATATCTATTGGTGGCTGATCATCGCGTCGGCGATCTTTTCCTGGCTCTACGCGTTCAATGTCGTCAATCCGCGCAACCAGGTTGTGATGACGATCGGCAATGCGCTGTTTCGCGTCACGGAGCCCGCCTTGCGGCCTATCCGGCGCCTGCTGCCCGATCTCGGCGGCATCGACATCTCGCCGATCATCCTCCTGCTGATCATCTTCTTTATCCGCCAGTTCTTCATCCAGACCGTGGCTCCGGCCCTCCTCTGATCGCGACGAAAATGAGCGGGTTCTTCAGGGCGCGCTCCGACGGCATCGACCTTTTCGTGCGGCTGACGCCCAAATCCTCGATCGATGCAGTTGAGGGGATCGGCGTTTCCGCCGACGGTTCCAGCCATCTGAAAGCGCGTGTCCGTGCCGTGCCGGAGAACGGCGCCGCCAATGCCGCAGTCGAAAAGCTCATCGCAAAGTGGCTCGGTTTGCCGAAGCGTGATGTTTCCTTGGTTGCCGGCGGTACATCGCGCCTCAAAACGCTGCGGATCAGCGGCGATCCTGAGGAAATCGGCAGCCGGATTGCAACACTCGCCGGCGGCTAGGCCCGGCAAGAAAATCCGGTTAGGATTTGCCATCCATGGAGAGCTTCCGATGCGCAAATTCCTGGCAGTCCTCGCCGTGACGGGTCTTGGCGGCGCCGCGCATGCGGGCGAGATCTCCAGCGCCTATACAGACATAGTCGCGGAGAGGGATTGCGTGACCTATGCCGCCGCCGGACAAGGCGAAGGCGACTGGGCGAAGATGGTCTGTTCCGGCTATCGAGGGTATCCGGTTCTGCTTACCTATGACGATGCCCGGGAATCTATATTTTACGGCTTTCCTCCGGCCGGCGACCTGGCGCCTGCCTGGGAGAGTTTCGCTGCGTTCAATTCCGCCGGACCGAAGATCGAGTGGCGGCTCGAGACCAATGGCAACCGTAGTGTTCCGTTCGCCACCATTCATCGCTGGTCGGTCAGCAATCCGGAATATCCCGACAAGAAGATCGAAGTGCTGATCGTTTCCAAGGTCTCGCAGATGGCCGAGCGCGACAGCTGCGTGGTCGGGCTGGTGGTCGCAACCGGCAATCCAAAGGCCAACGACACGGCGCGCCAGATCGCCGACGAACAGGCCCGAAACTTCGCCTGCGGTGCCGACGAGCGCGTGCAGGTGAGCGACGACATTGCGCTGCCGGAGTTCAGCCGCACGGAGAACAACTGATCCAGGGCGTCTGACGCGGCGAGCCGGGCAGCATGATCGAAACCCCGCCGCTCTTCCTGGGAGCGGCGGGGTTTCCTTGCTGATCACTCAGCCTTGCTCATGAAGCGTGTCGGGTGCACGTCCATCACGTTCGCTTCATAGCCATTGAGCTTTGGCGAGACGAGGTTCTTGTAGCTGTAGTAGAGCAGCGGGATCTGGCCGACATCGTCGATCAGGTTGCGCTCGGCATCGGCCAGATGCTTCATCCGCTCCTCCGGCTTGCTCGCCGAGGCGGCGGCCTGGTTCATCGCCTCTTCGAATTTCGGGCTGTCGTAGTTGGAATAGTTGATGCCGCTTGCCTTGCGGGAGATGCCGAGGAAATTTTCCGGATCCTTGTAGTCGGCTATCCAGGCAGCGCGGGCGAAGTCGTAGTCGCCCTTTTCCTGCAGGTAGGAATAGTGCGTCTTGCCGTCGACATTGAGCAGGCTGACTTCGATGCCAAGCGGCCGCAACTGCTCCTGCACGGCGACGCCGGTGTTCTTGTGGTTTTCACCGGTGTTGTAACGGATCTCGAGCTTCAGCGGCTTGTCCGGACCGTAGCCGAGCTCGGCCAGGATCTTGGCGGCCTCTTCCTCGCGGTCGATCTGCGACTTGTCGGCGAAATCCGCCATCGCCGCCGTATAGCCGGCAATGCCGGGAGGCACCATCGAATATGCCGGCAACATCGTGCCCTGCCATACCTTTTCGGCCAGGAAGTCGCGGTCGATCGCCATCGAAATCGCATAACGAAGCTTCTGGTTCGTCCACGGTTCCTTGTCGGTCTTGATGGCGAAATAATAAGTGCCGAGATAAGGCCCGATCTGAAGCTGGTCGCCGAACTTTACCTTCAGGTCGGCAAGCTGCTCGGTCGGGACATCGAAGTTGCTGTCGAGTTCGCCTGCCTCGAAGCGTTTCATCGCTGTCGAGCGATCCTCGGTCGGGATGAAGTTCACCGTGTCGATCTTGACGTTGGCGGCGTCGTGGAATTTCGGGTTCTTGACCAGCTTGATGTGATCGTTCGGCACGAATTCAGCGAGCGTATAGGCGCCGTTCGATACCATGTTGCCCGGCTTCACCCATTCGGCGCCGAGTTTCTCCACGGAGGCCTTGCTGACCGGGTAGGTCGCCTGATGGGTCAGCATTTCGAGGAAATACGGCGTCGGCGCATTGAGCGTGACCTCGAAGCGTCGATGCGTCGATCGCCTTGACGCCGATATCCTCAGGCTTTGCCTTGCCGGTGTTCAGCGCCTCGCCGTTCTTCACCACGTAGAGCATGGATGCGTATTGAGCGGCGGTTGCCGGATCGAGCAGGCGGCGGAACGAATAGACGAAATCTTCCGCCGTCACCGGGGTGCCGTCCGACCAGGTGGCGCCCTGGCGCAGTTTGAAGGTGTAGACGGTGCCGTCGTCGGAGACAGTCCAGCTTTCGGCGGCGCCTGGAATGAGGTCGGCCTTCGCATCCTGCGCGACCAGACCCTCGAACAGGTCGCGGATGATGTTGGCTTCGGCCACGGTGGAGGTCTTGTGCGGGTCGAGCGTTTCCGGATCGGCGTCGTTGCCGCGGTTGTAGACGACTTCGGCAAAGGCCGGCGTCATGAACGCTCCGCCCGCCACGACCAGGCTCGTCGCGAGCATCGTCGCACTCAGGAATTTATGCAGCATCTTTCTTTCTCCCATTTGGCCCGGCCGATTCCGGGCCGCGACACCATCCACGCGCGAACAATCCCCGGTTCGAAGTTCCACTGGATTGCGGGACACGAACGGCGATTGTCGACCATTTGCTGTGGATGATGATGGGCCGGACATTACACGGCATTTCGCGATTGGGGGGTCGAATCTTGCTCTGGCTGTAACGTGCCGCTACAGACGTCGCCATGCGTGCCTGCAGCTGGCTCGGCACGATGCCGAAATGGGCCGCGAACTGGCGGCGGAAGTGGCTGATGTTCTCGAAGCCGATCGACCAGCCGATCTCGGCGACCGTCATCGTCGACGTCATCAGCATCCGCCTGGCCAGATCGATGCGCCGCGCGATGACATACTGATACGGGGCAAGGCCGGTGGTCGCCTTGAAGCAGCGGGCAAAATGAAACGGGCTCAGCCGCGCGATCGCGGCCAGATCTTCCAGCGGTAATGCGCTTGCAGAGATTTTCCTCGATGAAGTCGCCGATGGTGTCGATGGAGCGGATCGTCCATGCGGGTGGCCGGCAGATCCGCATCCAGAACGTCGATGCCGTACTGCTTGGCCAGCAGGCGGCGGATCAGCAGATGGGCGAGGCTGCTGGCTTCGATATCGGAAATGTGCAGGTCGGCCGTGCAGGCCCGCCGCATGATATGCGCGACACCCAGCATGACAGGATCGTGGCCGAGCACGATGGGTTCGAGCTCGATCGGGCCGGCATTGGCCTCGCCGGCCAATTTCTGCAGCAGCGACATGTCGGGATACATGACGATGGAATCGCTGTATTCGCCAACCCGCAGCCAATTGATGGGCTCGGCGCCGCGCACCAGCGTCGTGCCTGGCGCCAGCGTCGATCTCCCGCAGATGCTCGCCGAATTCGACGGCAGCGTTGCGATGGCCCGGAGAAGATGACTTCGATGCTGTCGGGCTGGGTGGCTTCCGAGCCTTCGTAAGGCGGCAACAGGTAGAAGCCGACGCGCAGTCCCGGCCAGCTGCGCTTGATGGTCTGTGGCGTGAACGGAGCCCAGTCCATCGGTCACTGTCAGCTTTTGGCTTGCGCCTTGGCGGTCTTCGCCCGCTCGATGCCCTCGACGATCATACTCTTGGCCGTCGGCGGCGTCATACCAGCCGCCGATCTTGACCCATTTGCCGGGCTCCAGATCCTTGTAATGCTCGAAGAAGTGCTCCACCTGCTGGCGGGTGATCTCGGGCAGGTGGGTGTACTCGGTGACGTTCTCGTAGCGCAACGTCAGCTTCGGCGAGGGCACGGCGATGATCTTCTCGTCCTGTCCGGCATTGTCTTCCATGATCAGCACGCCGATCGGCCGGACATTGATGACGCAGCCTGGCACCAGCGCGCGCGTATTGCAAACCAGCACGTCGACCGGATCGCCATCGCCCGAAAGCGTATGCGGCACGAAGCCGTAATTGCCGGGATAGCGCATCGAGGTGTGCAGGAAGCGGTCGACGAACAGCGTGCCGGCCTCCTTGTCCATCTCGTATTTGATCGGCTCGCCGCCGATCGGCACTTCGATGATGACGTTGACGTCTTCGGGCGGATTTTTGCCGGTGGCGATGGCGTCGATGCGCATGAATGCTGTTTCCTCGATTGGTTGCGGAGCATCGAATAGCGATATGGCGCGCCGCGCGCAATGGTGACCAACGAGGCGCCGTCTTTCACGGTTGAAGACAAAGAGATTCCGCGACGGCGATCTGGAGCGGGATCAATCCCAGACGAAGGCGACCTTGCGCAGCGCCTTCTGGTCGAACACCTCGACGCCTTCGGCGACGTCGCGGCCGCCTGCGCCGGCGTAGAAGTCGAGCGCGTTGGAATTTTCCTCCAGCGCCCAGACGACCAGGCCCTCGCAGTCCGTGCGAGGCAAGCTTTTCCTGCGCCGCTGAAAACAGGCGGCTGCCGAGGCCGATGCCCTGGCATTCGGGCCGCAGGTAGAGTTCGTAGATTTCGCCCTGCTGCGGAAGCTCGCGGGCCCGGTTGCGGCCAAGTGTTGCATAGCCGGCGACCTTGCCGCCGACCTCGACGACCAGCACCGAAGCGGCGCGGCGAATTGCCTGCGCCCACCAGTCGCGACCGCGCCGGTTGATCATCGCATTCAGGGCGCGGTGCGGGATGATGCCGGCATAGGCCCCCGCCATGCTTCATGGTGCACATCGGCGATCGCGTCTGCGTCTTTCGGTTCAGCCTTGCGAATATCTACCGTCAGCGTGGTCATGATTTGTTAACCATAGCCGCGTCGAGCCGGCAAGCGCAAGACGATCAGGAGTAGCAGGCAACGGTTTGCGCACAAGCGCGAATGGCGGCTCAGATCTCGACCAGATGGTCGTCCAGTTCGTTGATGTCGTCTTCCGAAACGGGGAAATGTTCGGAAAGGAGGGCGCCGACGGTGCCGATCGCGGTGACGAACCCGTCGGCCAGCCGGCTTTCGCGTGCGCCTTCGACCAGCTGCAGAACCACGCCGTCCCAGGTTTCCTGCGAAACTTTCTGGTTGATGCCGGCGTCCGCCACCACCTCGGCATAGCGCTCAGCCAGCGAGACGAAAAGCAGGACGCCGGTGCGCGCGGTGGTGAGATGAACGTTGCGTGCGAGGAACTGCTTTACCGCGTTGGCATGCGCCTGCCGGTATTTCAGCCGCCGCGGCACCAGCCAGATCGCGCAGCCGCGGAAACAGCGAAATCACCAGCAGCGCGCAGGCGAAGGCCAGCAATCTGCGCGGCGACGAAAACATGCATCCTCAGATCGTACCACCAGTATTCGAGCAGGAAGGCGACGACGAGGCCGACGGCGAGCATGGCGAGCGCCAGCATGAACGCGGCGGGGAAGAAATAGCTGTCGCTGGAGCGGGCGACGACACAGTAGATCTCGCCGGCGGTCTTCTCCTCGGCGCTGCGGATCGCTTCGGTGACACGGGCGTGGTCTTCGGACGACAAGGTTTCGTGGTCATGTCTCCCCTACCAGCTTCCCGACGAACCGCCGCCGCCCGACGAACCGCCGCCGCCCGAGAAGCCGCCACCGTCCGCTGCCTGAGGACCAGCCGCCGCCCGGATGAGCCACCACGACCAGCCCCCGCCGCCTGACGAACGGCCCGAGCCGGAACTGTAGGTGAAATCCATGCCGAGCCAGCGATAGCGGCCGGGGCCGATCTTGCGGCCGAAGATCGGCGGCAGGATCGCCATGGCGAATCCGCCGAAGAAGATCGTGCCCCAGATCAGCAGGAACATGACGACTTCGATCGGGATGCCGTCGCTGCTCTCCTGCTCGTTGCGCTTGGCGCGCGCCTCGAGCTCGGCGGCGTTGCCTTCCAGCACCATGATCATGTCGTCGACGGCCTTCGAGATGCCGCCGGAAAAATCGCCGGCACGGAATGCCGGCACCATGGTGTTTTCGATGATCAGCTTGGTGTGCAGGTCGGTCAGCGTGCCTTCGAGACCATAACCGACCTCGATGCGCATCTTGCGGTCGAATTTGGCGACGAGCAGCAGAACGCCGTTGTCTTCGCCGGCCTGGCCGAGCTTCCACGCCCTGAACAGGCGGTTGGCGTAATGTTCGAGCGCTTCGCCGTCGAGGCTGGTGAATCGTGGCGACGACGATCTGGTCGGAGGATTTCTGCTCGAAGGCTTCGAGCTTCCGGACGAGTTCGGCTTTCGGTAGCCGGATCGATCATGCCGGCATTGTCGACCACGCGGCCGGTGAGGGCTGGCAGTTCGGCGGCAAGGGCGGCGAAGGGAAGGAGGAGGAGAGAAGTGAGAAGGGCGGCCCGAATCCCTCCCCCTCGCGGGAGGGTGGCGATCGAGCGAGCGTGTGCGGTTGCGGGAGGAAGCGCGCTGCCGCGATGACCCCACCCCGATCCACTTCGTGGATCGACCGTCCCCTCAAGGGGGAGGGATCGCACCGTGCCGGCTGCCTGCATCACATGCGGCGGGGCGTTCCTTACCCGCCCTGCTTCGGTGTGCCGAAATCGACCTTCGGCGTCTCCATCTTGTCTTCGGCGACGGTGAAGTTC
Organism: uncultured Alphaproteobacteria bacterium; assembly: GCA_963763895.1. Classification (GTDB taxonomy): domain Bacteria; phylum Pseudomonadota; class Alphaproteobacteria; order Rhizobiales; family Rhizobiaceae; genus Neomesorhizobium. The sequence goes on from CAVXQC010000004.1 coordinate 133,558, forward strand.
TGGAACGGCTCGTTGCCGGTGAACCAGAATGTCGCCCAGAGGATCGACGGGAAGGTCCTCAAGGTGGTGTTGTAGACGCGCACCGCCTCGATGTAGTCGCGCCGCGCCACCGCGATGCGGTTTTCGGTGCCTTCAAGCTGCGCCTGCAAAGCGAGGAAATTCTGGTTGGCCTTGAGGTCCGGATAGTTCTCGACGACCGCGAGCAGCCGCGACAAGGCGCTGGTCAGGCCGGCCTGGCTGTCCTGGAAAGCCTTGAAGGCTTCCGGATTGCTTAGCGTCTCCGGTGTGACCGTCACCTGCGTCGCCTTGGCGCGCGCCTCGACGACGCCTTCCAGCACTTCCTTCTCGTGGCTGGCGTAGCCCTTAACCGTCTCGACGAGATTGGGGATCAGGTCGGCGCGGCGCTGATACTGGTTCAGCACCTCGCTCCATGCGGCCTTGGCCTGTTCTTCCGCGGTCGGGATGGTGTTGAAGCCGCAGCCGGAAAAACCGGCAGGACCAGCACCAGGAAAGCAATGCCGGCAAGGCGCGCAAGCTGGAAGGCAAAGGGCGGTTTGGGCAAACATCGAAAATCCCTCAATCATGGTCGACCGGGCGACCATAGTCACAATCGCCGTGCAAGGGAACGGCGGTAGCGCTGGCCGCGCTGTAATCCGGTGATGCGAATGGCACTTTGGTCCGATCCGTGATCCGCTTCGAAACCGATTCCGGTTTTCGGGCCATGCGCTAAGCTCGTCTGCATCGGGGACGGAGGACAATGAGCGGCCAGGACAAGGACAGGGAAGCCGAATCGCGGCGCATCCTCGACCGCGTGGAGCGTGAAGCCGAGGCCGGCGGTTCGAGGCTTTCGCGCGCCGCCATCGCGTGCCCGCGACCACATAGCCGCCGAAGATGCTGACAAAAGCGACTGGGCGGAATATTGGGGAACGCGGATCGGCCGCAGCCTCGGGATAATGATCCTCGTCGGCCTGCTGATCTGGTTGATCCTGTTTCATAGTGCGCGGATAGATCTTGATGGAAATGCAGCAGGCCGACACCCCGCGGGCGGTGATCGTCATATCGAGCCATGTGGCGCGCGGTTCCGTCGGCAACCGCGCGGCGGTATTTGCGCTTGAAACCCTGGGTTTTCCAGTCTGGGCAGTGCCCACGGTGATCCTGCCCTGGCATCCGGGGCATGGCCGCGCAACACGTATCGTTCCGGATACGGAACAATTTTCTGCGCTGCTCGGCGACCTCGAACGGGCGCCTTGGCTGGGCGAAGTCGCGGCTGTGCTTTCCGGCTATCTGGGCGACGCCGGGCAAGCTCGTGCCGTGGCAGCGCTTGTCGCGGCCGTGCGTGCGAAAAACCCCAACGCACTTTATGTCTGCGATCCGGTGATGGGCGATATGGGCGGCCTCTACGTTCCGCAGGCGATCGCCGAGGCGTTGCGCGACACGCTGCTGCCGATCGCCGACATCGCGACGCCGAACCGTTACGAGCTGGCCTGGATGGCGGCGCGCTGAACTCGACGACATCAAGTCGGTGATGGCGGCGGCGCTGGACGCGGGGCCCTCCGACCATGTTGGTCACCTCGGCGCCGGCGATGATGGCGGGCGGCACCGGCAACCTGCTTCTGACCGCTTCGGATGCGCTGCTTTCCGAGCACCGGATCATCGAGCGGCCGCCCAACGGACTGGGCGACCTGACGGCGGCGGTTTTCCTCGCCCGGCTGCTCGACGGCCAGCCCGCCGGCAAGGCGCTGCAATCGACGACGGCCTCGGTGTTCGAGATCCTGGCGCGCACCGCCAAGCGCGGCGCCGACGAACTGACGCTCGAGACCGATGCGCAGAGCCTGTCGCATCCGATGGCGATGGTGCATCTGCGGCATCTGATGCATCCGGGCAAGGATCGCCGCGCGGCGTGATGCCGTACCATCGCGGGCGTCGATGGCTGCAAGGCCGGCTGGATCGCCGTTGTTGCGGAGCCGGGACAAGCCGGATACTTCCTGTGTGTCGGCACGTTTCGCCGACACTCGTCGACGGCTTGCCGGACAACGCGGTGATCGCCGTCGACATGCCGATCGGCCTGCCGGATTTCACCCGCCACGGCGGGCGCGGGCCGGAAGCGCTGGTCGGCGCTTGCTCGGCCAGCGTCAGTCGAGCGTCTTTTCCATTCCCTCGCGCGCGGCCGTCTACGCCGCCGACGAGGAATTCTCCACGATCGAGCGCTGGTATGCGGCGCATCGCGAGGCGAGCCGCATCGCCCGCGAAACCTCGGATCCGCCGCGCGGCGTCTCTATCCAGGCATTCGGCATCTTTTCGAAGATACGCGAACTGGACCGCCTGCTGATCGCACGGCCGGAACTGCGCAGCAGGATCGTCGAATCGCATCCGGAGGCGGCGTTCCGGCAGCTGAACGGCGGCAGTGCCGATGGCGCTGCCGAAGAAGATCAAGGGCAAGATCAATGCGGCCGGCATGGAAGAGCGCAGGACGCTGCTCGCCGTTCATGCGGCCATCAACGGTCATTTCTCGATTCGCCGCCGCCACGGGGCGCCGGCGACGACGATTTTCTCGATGCGGCGGCGATGATGCTGGTGGCGCGGCGCTTCGCGCACGGCGAAGCCGTGAGCTTTCCCGACCCTCCCGGCGCCGATCGTTTCGGCAATCCGGTCGCGATCTGGACTCTAGGTCAGGATCGGTTCGACTGTCGCAATGAGCAGGGTTGGCAGCAATGAAAGGATGATCGCCATGAAGGCGCGTATAAAATGGGTGGAAGGCCGGACATTCGTCGGCGAGTCCGGAAGCGGGCACAAGGTGGTGTTCGGCACCGCCCACGGACGCGGACGGGCGTGAAACCCGGACCGAGCCCGATGGAAATGGTGCTGATCGGCACCGGCGGGTGTTCGGCCTACGATGTGGTGCACATCCTGGAGAAAGGCCGCGAGGCGATCGAGGACTGCGTGGTGGAACTCGACGCCGACCGCGCCGAAAGCGATCCTAAAGTGTTCACCCGCATCCATATGCATTTCGTGGTCAAGGGCAGAAACCTGGCGCCCGCCAAGGTGCAGCGCGCCATCGACCTGTCGATCGAAAAATACTGCTCGGCGTCGGCGATGCTGGCCAAGACGGCGACGATCACCCACGATTTCGAGATCGTCGACACAGGCGATAAGCCGTAGACAGGTCGGCGGAAACGAAAAGCGGATTTTCGCGATTGCGCATTGATCGGCGCGGGCGTTTGCCGTTAATTGCCAGCCGATGTCTCATCTCCCAGATGCTCTCCTCGCCGGTTACCGCAACTTCATGAGCGGCCGCTAATCTGGCCGAAAGCGGCCGCTATCGCGAATTGGCGCGTGAGGGGCAGACGCCGGAAACGATGGTGATCGCCTGCTGCGATTCGCGCGCCGCGCCCGAGGCGATCTTCGATGCCGGGCCGGGCGAACTGTTCGTCGTGCGCAACGTCGCCAACCTGGTTCCGCCCTACGCGCCCGACGGCGAATACCATTCGACGTCAGCCGCGCTCGAATTCGCGGTGCAGAGCCTCAAGGTGCGCAACATCGTCGTCATGGGGCATGGCCGCTGCGGCGGCATCCGCGCTGCGCTCGACCCCGATGCGGCGCCGCTGTCGCCGGGCGACTTCATCGGCAAATGGATGAGCCTGATCGCGCCGGCGGCGGAAACCGTCTCGGCCAGCACGCTGATGACGGCAAGCGAACGCCAGACGGCGCTGGAGCGCATTTCCATCCGCTATTCGATTGCCAATCTCAGGACCTTTCCCTGCGTCAGCATACTGGAAGGCAAGGGACGGCTGTCGCTGCACGGCGCCTGGTTCGACATCTCGACAGGCGAGCTATGGGTGATGAACAAGGACACCGGCGATTTCGAGAGGCCGGAACCAGTCTGATCCGAAACCGTTGGGAGACCGCGGCAGGTGGGCGGAGGAGATGCCACCATGATCCTTTCACGGCCTTTCTCGATTGTCTTCATAGCAGCGCTGCTTCTTGGAACGCCCGCTTACGCGGATGATGCCGTTGTCATCGAACGCTGGTACGCGGCGCTGCTTGCCGTCGACCGCGACGGCCTGTCGGCCCTGCTTTCGGACGATGCGCGGATAAGGCTGGACGATCTCGGCGTCGAGCAAACCAAGGCCGAGTTCATCGCCTCGATGGACGAGTGGGAAACGTCCTCGGCAGGCGCCACCATCCGACATCGCGTGGAGAAGTCGGAGGACGGCGTCACAACGGTGGTCGCCTGCTACGATTTTCCCGCCAACGACATTCTCATGAGGGAAACCTTCGCCATAGCCGGCGACTTGATCACCGCCAATTCTCAGGCTGCCATGGCCGAGACCTGTAACGCCTATTGAGCTGCCGGCGGATCTAACGCCGCTTTGACACTGGCTTCCATGGGCGGAGAACTCAGGCCGATCCTGAATTTCAATAGATGATACGGTCGACTTCTTTCGATGTTCTCGCGAGGCGCGGTTCAGCGCCTTCCGGTTGCCAGGCGGAATGGGAGGCTTCATCTGTCGCCGAGGACTTTTAGTGTGAGATTGATCGGGCAGCCTGAGCGTCGCCCATTCCACCGTCCCTCAAAAACCGCTTGCAAAATAGAAGCAGTTTGATCTAGAATGCAACCGGTTGTTAAATGCAAGCAGTATAAAGGAGTTGGATCGATGAAGCTCTACACTTCGCCCGGGTTCACCAGCCTGGCCGACCATATCGCGATGCTGGAGGCTGGAATTCAGTTCGATGTGGTCAAGGTGGATATCGCGACCAAGCAGATCGAAGGGGGTGGCCGCTATACCGACATCAATCCGAAGGGCTATGTGCCCGCTCTCGTGTTCGACGACGGTGAGGTGCTGACCGAGAATGTCGCGATCCTGGCCTGGGTCGCGGATCGCGCGCCGGAGCTCGCGCCGCACGGTCATCTGGCCCGCTACCGCCTGCTCGAGATGCTGAGCTTCATCGCGACCGAGATTCACAAGCGCTTTCCCACCTACCTTATGCTTCCGGAAGACGTCAGGGAGCCGATCGCTCAGGAAATATTGCGATGGTTCCGCCTGGCGGCGGGCCGGCTGGAGCAGGGATATCTGTTCGGGGAGACCTTCACCGTCGCGGATCCCTATCTCTTCCAGCTGGCGCGCGGCGCGGCGGAGCTCGGGTTTCCACTGCCCGAGCCGCTTCGCGACTACATCGCGCGCATCGAAGAGCGGCCCGCCGTACAAGCGGCTCTGCGCCGCGAAGGCCTGGCATGAACGAGCTGGTGATCCGCGCCGATGGGGGTCGATCTCTGCGACGCAGAGCTTCGGCAATCCGGCCCAGTCGCCGATACTTTCATTATGGGCGGGCCTCCATGCTGTGGTGGCCCGGGGAATTCTGACGCCGGCTCGCCGCGCGGAGAAGTCACTGCGCGCCGATGAACTGGCGCAGTTCCGGCGTCCTTGGCGCGGTGAAGACCTCTTCCGGCTGGCCGATCTCGTGGACGCGGCCCTGATGCATGAAGACAACGCGCGAGCAGACGTCGCGGGCAAAGCGCATCTCGTGGGTGACCATTAGCAGCGTCATGCCGTCGGCCGCGAGTTCCTTGACCACGGCCAGCACCTCGGCGACGAGTTCGGGGTCGAGCGCCGAGGTGATCTCGTCGCATAGAAGCGCGATCGGCTGCATGGCGAGAGCGCGCGCGATTGCCACGCGCTGCTGCTGACCGCCGGAGAGTTGCTCGGGAAAGGCGTCGAACTTGTGGGCGAGCCCGACGCGCTCGAGCATTTTCTTCGCCATGGCCTCGGCTTCGGGCTTCGGCGTCTTCTTCACCACCATCTGCGACAGCATGACGTTGCCGCCGGCGGTCAGATGCGGGAACAGGTTGAATTGCTGGAAGATCATGCCGACCTTGAGGCGCAGCGCCTTCAAATGGACCTCATCCGGCCGCAGTTGCGCGCCGGCGACGACGATCGAGCCGTCGTCGATGGTCTCTAGCCCGTTGATGCAGCGAAGCAAGGTCGACTTGCCGGAGCCCGACCTGCCGATGATGGCGATGACCTCGCCCGGCTCGACGTCGATCGAGATGCCCTTTAGCACCTCGTTGTCGCCGAAGCGCTTCTTCACCTCAGTGATTGCGATGAGCGACATTGAGCTTCCTTTCCAGCATCTGGCTCGACTTCGATAAGGGCCAGCACAGCGCGAAATAGATCAGGGCGACGAGGCCGTAGACTATGAATGGCTGGAAGGTGGCGTTGGTGACGACGGTGCCGGCCTTGGAGAGTTCGACGAAGCCGATGATGGAAGTGAGCGCGGTGCCCTTCACGACCTGGACGGAGAAGCCGACGGTCGGCGGCACGGCAACCTTGAGCGCCTGCGGCAGGATCACCCAGCGCATCTGCTGGAGGTAGCCCATGCCGAGCGAGGACGACGCCTCCCACTGACCCCTGGCTATCGATTCCACGCAGCCGCGCCAGATTTCGGCTAGAAAGGCCGCGGTCCAGAGTACCAGCGCCACGCCGGCGGCGAGCCAGGCGGGCACGTCGATGCCGAACAGGCCGAGGCCGAAGAAGGCGAGAAAAAGCTGCATCAAGAGCGGTGTGCCCTGGAACAGCTCGATATAGCCCTTGGCGAACAGGCGGGCGATACGGCTGCCGCCGATCCTGAGGAACAAGAGCAGCGCCCCGACGATGCCGCCCCCGATGAAGGAGACAAGCGACAGTGCGATCGTCCAGCGGGTAGCCAAAAGCAGATTGCGCAATATGTCCCAGAGCGTGAACTCGACCATCGATCAGGCCTTCTTCTTCGGGAACAGCACCCAGCCGAGGCCGGACAGCACCTGGCGCAGCAGAATGGCGAGGGCGAGATAAATCAACGTCGAGACGAAATAGGTCTCGAAGGCGCGAAAGTTGCGCGACTGGATGAAGTTGGCGGCGAACGTCAGGTCCTCCGCCGCGATCTGCGACACGACCGCCGAGCCCAGCATGACGATGACGATCTGCGAGGAGAGCGCCGGCCAGATGCACTGCAGCGCCGGGATCAGCACCACATGCCAGAAGGTCTCGAAGGGCGTCATGGCGAGGCTGGCGCCGGCCTCGAACTGGCCGCGCGGGGTGGCCTGGATGCCGGCGCGGACGATCTCGCAGCTATAGGCGCCGAGATTGACGATCATTGCGAGGTTGGCGGCGGCGAGCTCCGACATCTGGACGCCGAGCGAGGGCAGGCCGAAGAAGATGAAAAAGAGCTGGATCAGGAAGGGCGTGTTGCGGATCAGCTCGACGTAGCCCGCCACCACCGGCTTCAGCCAGACCGGACCCAGCGCCCTGACCCAGGCACAGGCTGTGCCGAGCGCGACGCCCAGCACCGCGCCGATAAGAACGAGCTGCAGCGTGATGCCGATGCCTTTCAGTAGCACCGGCATGTAGGGTAGAAGCCAGCCGAAATCGAACTGGTAGGTCACCGGCGCGGTTCCTGCCGCCCGCCTTACATCTCTGCCGGAAGGTCGAGCTTCAGCCATGCCTGCGAGATGGCGTTGAGGCTGCCGTCGGCCTTGGCGGCGGCGATGATCTCATTGACCTTGGCCAGCAGCGCCGGCTCGTTCTTGTTCATGCCGATGTAGCAGGGCGAGTTCTTGATGAGGAACTTCATCTCCGGGCGCTTGGGCGGGTTCTTTTCGAGGATCGCGGCAGCGACGACATTGCCCGTTGCGACGACCTCGACCTGGCCCGACAGGAAGGCGGAGATGGTGCCGTTATTGTCCTCGTAGCGCTTGATGTCGGCATCGGCGGGCGCGATCTTGGTCAGTTCCAGATCTTCGATCGCGCCACGGGTGACGCCGACCGTCTTGCCGCTGAGATCCGCGGCCTTCGCGACCGCGACGTCGGCGGGCGCAAACACACCGTTGAAGAAGGGCGCATAGGCGTTGGAGAAATCGATCACCGCCTCGCGCTCGGCGTTCTTGCCGAGGCTGGAGATGACAAGATCGACCTTGCTGGTCTGGAGGTAGGGGATGCGGTTGGCGCTGGTGACGGGCACAATCTCGACCTTGGCGCCAAGCTTTTCGCCGATCAGATTGGCCATGTCGATGTCATAGCCGCGCGGCGCCATGTCGGTGCCGACGCTGCCGAAGGGCGGAAAGTCCTGCGGAACGGCGATGCGGACTGTGCCGCGCGCGGAAATGTCGGCCAGGGCATCGGCGCGGGCGACGGTGGCATCGGACAGCGCCAGCCCGACAGTGGCCGCGCCCAGGATTGCGATGAAGATTTTGCGGTTCATGATGACTTCCCTCTGCTGTTCCGCCATAAGGAAGCAATAGACATGCCAAGGCGCGTCGGCTGGCATTCCCGAGCGAACCCAACCAATGCGAGGGGTGTGTTGCGCCTAATTGTTCATCGCGACCCGGTGTTTGCCTAAATTGTGTGCAACGCGGCGGCGCCGACATCCAGGATCTGCTCAGCGCTTGTCGTACTCGTCGTGGCGGCGCCACCACGAGTTCTCGGACCCGTTCTCTTCATTCCTGCCCCATGGGGCGAGGTCGAGGAAGCGGTAGACTCCCATGAACGCTTCGGTGCCACGGGCGTAGGTGGAGTAGGTGTGGTGGATGGCGCCGTCCTGGAGCGCGAAGACGCTCATGCCCTCCTTTTGCGGCTCGGCTTTGTCGACATGCCGGTAATTGTAGTCGGCGCCGTTTCTCTGCTGCTCCTCGGTGAAGGCGGCCCCGAAGTCGTATTTGAAGTCGCTCCCGAGCGACGAAACCCACGGGAATCGCCAGCCCATTTGCCGCTTGTAGTCCTGCAACTCCTGCAACGGGGCGATCGACTCACAGACGAGGGTAATGTCGCGGCCGTTCAAGTGGGGGATGACACAGTCGAAGTGATCGGCGATCAAGGAGCATCCGGTGCATCCCCGCCGCTCATCGGTGAGTTGGAATCCGTACCCGAACATGAAGTGATAGACGAGGAGTTGCGATCGCCCCTGGAAGAGGTCGGCGAGCGTGGCGCTCCCGGCATCGGTTTCGAATCGATACTCCTTGTCGATCCGAACCCATGGCAGCTCCTGTCGCCGCCGCGCCAGCTCGTCGCTGCGCCGCATGAGATCCTTCTCCGCCTCGAGCAGGTCGAGCCGCGTGGCCAGCCATTCTTCACGTGTTCCGGTCCTGTGTGTTGTCATCGCTCTGGTTCCTTCCTTCGGATTCCATTGCGTTCTCGAAACGACCTGGTGTCGCGAGATAGAGGTTAACGCTGGATGGCGAAACCATGGGAGTTACAAGTGTGGCGGATTTCGATGGACTCCCTGATCGCCATCGCTATTGCCAATGATGCCACTTTGGCCTTCGAAGCATGCCATGGGGGATAGGATAGCGCAGGCTCGGTTCTTGCTCTTTTGCGGCCGGCCGCAAGCCATTCGGACCGATCCGCTTGTCACATCGCGGATTGTGCCATTGTCTATCGGTGCACACGCCCGAGGAAGCCACGTGTCAAATCGACGACCTCATTGAGGTGCGTTTCGAGTAGCCAATGCCCCCCTCCCAGCAGATGTAATTCCGCATTGGGCAAGTCACGCAGATAGGCATGCGCAGATTCCGCCGGCATGTAGCCGTCATTTGGTCCCCATGCGATCAGTGTGGGCGGCTGGTGGTCCCGGAGATACGCTTGATAGCGCGGAAACCACGCGAGGTTTTCCTTTAGGCCGGCGATGACTGCGGCATAGATCTCCCGTCGCTGGTCCGTCGTCTGCGCCCAATGCAGTTCCCACAAGTCAGGCGGGATGAGGGTGCCGAAATCGGTATCACCGACATCGTTCAGGAACTCCTCACGGAATTCATCACGAGTGATTGCGTCGAGAATCTTCCGATAGCCTTCGTCCGGGGGATCATTCCAAATGGACTTCAACATGGCGTATTTGGGACCGAGCACGTCCTCATAGATATCGCCATTCTGGATGATGCAACCGGCGATCATCTCCGGTTTCCGGATGGCGAGCCGCAGGCCGATCTGTGAGCCAAAATCGTGAAGGTAAATGACAAATTGCCTTAGGCCAAGGCGATCGGCGAACCGCTCCAGGAACCGCGCATATCCATCGAAGGTGTAGTCGAAGTCCTCGGGTGTCGCGCTATAGCCACAACCGGGAAAGTCCGGAGCCAACAGCCGCCAACGATCTCCGAGCGCGGCCATGTAGTTCCTGAACTCATAGGAGGAACAGGGATAGCCGTGTGGCAGCAAGACGACTGGGGCATCCTTCGGTCCTGACTCGCGGTAGAACACTTCGACGCCGCCGACATCGAGACGACGATGGAAAACGGGCGCGTAGGTCATCGGCCTGCCTCTCCTGATTGTTGCAAGCGAAGCGCAACGCAGGTTTGTACGAAATTGTTCCGCAACCCACACGGAATGGTCGTCGCCTCGACCGCATTTGCGCCCGCCCGGCCTTCAAGAAGGCCTATGCTAACCAGCTCGCTCGCTTTGCCACCGGGAACCAAGCTCGGCTCAGCTGATTTTCGCGGCGTCCGGATCGAGCGCAAAGTAGCCGTCTTGCAGAGAAGCAAATGGTTGCGATCCGGAAATCCGCGTCCTACATCGGAAGGCACCATTCTCTCCCGCGACGTCCGAGAATCGTCACAGCACGAAAGAGCTTCCATGTCCGAGAAACGGCCAGCCATCGACCTCTCCTCCCACCCGCTGACGCATTGGACCGGGCCGTTCCGGCTGCCGGATTTCTCAAAAATCGACGACGATGCCTTCGGCCCTGTCTTCGATACGGCGCTTGTTGCGCACCAGAAAGAGATCGACGCGATTGCCGCCGATCCCGACGCGCCGACGATCGACAATACGCTTGCGGCGCTGGAACTGTCGGGCCAGCCGCTCGACCATGTGTCGTCGATCTTCTGGTGCCTGGCCGGCGCCCATACCAACGACGATATCCAGGCGATGGAGCGCGAGATCGCGCCGAAGATGGCCAAGCACTGGTCGGCGATTTCGATGAACGCCGCGCTGTTCGCCCGCATCGACGCGCTTTACCAGAAGCGCGAAGAACTTCACCTCGATGCCGAGACATTGCGGGTCCTGGAGCAGAGCTGGAAGAATTTCGTGCGTGCCGGCGCGAAGCTCGGCGATGCCGACAAAAAGCGGCTTTCGGCGATCAACGAGGAGCTTGCCTCGCTCGGCGCCAAATTCGGCCAGAACGTTCTTGCCGACGAGAAGGACTGGGCATTGTTTCTCGACGAGGGCGACGATCTTGCCGGCCTGCCCGATTTCCTGAAGAGCGCGATGGCGGAAGCCGCCGAGCTGCGCGGCAAGAAGGGCAAGTTCGCGGTCACGCTTTCGCGTTCGATCTACGAGCCCTTCACGACATTTTCCGAGCGCCGCGACCTGCGGGAAAAGGCGTTCCGCGGTTTTGCCATGCGCGGCGAGAACGGCGGCGCCACCGACAATCGCGAGGTGGTGAAAAGGACGCTGCAACTGCGCGCCGAGAAGGCGAAGCTGCTCGGCTATGAAAGCTATGCCGCGCTGAAGCTCGACGACACGATGGCGAAGACGCCGAAGGCGGTGTTCGGGCTGCTCGACCCGGTCTGGGACAAAGCGCGCGAGAAGGCGGCGGAAGATCAGGTCGAACTGCAAAGGCTGGCCAGCGCGGAAGGCCATAACTATCCGATCGCCGGCTGGGACTGGCGCCATTATGCGGAGAAACTGCGCGCCGAGCGGTTTGCCTTCGACGAGGCGGCGCTGAAGCCGTACCTGCAGCTCGAACGCATCATCGAAGCCTGCTTCGACGTGGCGACGCGGCTCTTCGGTATCCGCTTCGAGGAGAAGAAGGGCGTCACAACCTGGCATCCGGACGCGCGCGTCTTCGAGGTGAAGAATCCGGACGGCAGCATCCGCGGCACTTTCATCGCCGATTATTTCGCACGGCCGTCGAAGCGTTCCGGCGCCTGGATGAGCGCGCTGGAATCCGGCCATAAACTCGGTGCTGGCGCCAAGCCCGCCATCTACAACATCATGAACTTCGCCAAGCCCCCGGCAGGCGAACCGGCGCTGCTTTCGGTCGACGAGGCGAAGACGCTGTTTCACGAATTCGGCCATGCGCTGCATGGCATGCTGACCGAAGTGACGTGGCCGTCGGTCGCCGGCACCTCGGTAGCGCGAGATTTCGTCGAGTTGCCGTCGCAACTCTTCGAACACTGGTTCACGGTGCCCGAGGTGCTGGCCAAACACGCGCTGCACTACAAGACCGGCGAACCGATGCCGAAAGAACTGATCGACAAGATGCTGGCGGCGCGCACGTTCAACGCCGGTTTCCTGACCGTCGAATTCGCCTCCTCCGCGCTCGTGGACATGGCCTACCATGCACGTCCGGATGCACCGGAAGACCCACTTCGTTTCGAAGCCGAAACGCTGAAGAAGCTGGAAATGCCGGACGCGATCATCATGCGGCATCGCACACCGCACTTCCTGCATGTGTTTTCGGGCGACGGCTATTCGGCCGGTTATTATTCCTACCTGTGGTCGGAAGTGCTGGATGCCGATGCCTTCGCCGCGTTCGAGGAAACCGGCAACGCCTTCGATCCGGCGCTTGCCGAAAAGCTGAAGAAGCACATCTACGCCGCCGGCGGCTCGGCCGACCCGGAAAAGCTCTATATCGCCTTCCGCGGCAAGATGCCGACACCCGACGCGATGATGAAAAAACGTGGACTTACGCCGTCTTCGACTTCGGCTGGGGCTTGATCCGAAATCTACGACGCAACCGTGGTGGCGGAGGGCGACTTTCGGCCTATGACTAACGGCTTACTGGCTGGAGCCAGCGGCGCAGGGTAGTGTTTGTTCGACAAATGCCGTCGATGGTAGGATTCGCCAAGCCACCCCATGCTGAAAGAGCCGGACCAGCCAGCCGCATCGAAAGGACGCCGAATGTTTTTCCGGCTCCTGACGCTTTTGCTGCTCGAACTAGCGATAGCGGAAACGCCGCTGGGCACCGGCCTGGCTTTCGCGGAAGAGCAGACGCGCCCGGTACAACGGTCGCGCGAACTGTTGCCGGGCGACCTGCCGGCCCGTCATGCGCTGCCGGAAAATCCCTCCACGGAAGTCGCCGGCGGGGAATTCCAGGTGACGGCGAGCTATGCCGACAACGGATTCGACCAGCCGGACCTTGCTGTCTCCGGATCGGGAGCGGCGGCCGAAGAACAGGGTTCCGTCGAGGTCGCGCGGGTTCGGCCACGTTCCGTTCCGGCGCCGGCTCATCCCGGAAGCGCTCGCGATCCGCCGCCGGCCGCCTGATCTGCCCGCTTCCCCGGAAGCCGAACCCTCCAATTCCAATCATCGCGCCGCTCCGGCAAACTGTCGCCGCGAGGCCGACAGCGAGTGCGGCGCCAAAGTCAGGAACAAGTCATGTCGAAAACCCATCCCCTCGGATTCCGTATCGAACGCGACATCAAGGAAGCGCTCGTCAGGGCGGCCAAGGACGATCATCGTTCGGTGTCCTCGCTCGTCGAACTGGTGATGGCACGCTGGCTTCGTGAGCGAGGTTATCTCGCCGGCGACAAGAACAAGGCAGCGTAACTGGAAATTCATACAAGCTCATACAATGTAGAATTCCTGTATGAGATCTGGCTATATAATACTAAGGTCATAATCCCAAAGCATCTCTGGTCGGCGTTACGCCACGACGCTACTGGAAGTACGGTGAAAACTTCGCATCTGGATCGGAATTCTCCTGATCCGTTTTGCGAATGACCGGATGTTCTGGGAGGACAGACTATGGCAATGACAGCAACCGCCGGTGCGGCTTCGCGCGGCATGACGAGAGAGGAAAAGAAGGTCATCTTCGCTTCCTCGCTCGGCACCGTTTTCGAATGGTACGACTTTTACCTTTATGGTTCGCTCGCGGCCTTCATCGGCGCGGCGTTCTTCAGCCAGTATCCCGAGGCGACACGCAACATCTTCGCGCTGCTCGCCTTCGCGGCCGGCTTTCTCGTGCGCCCGTTCGGAGCGCTGGTGTTTGGCCGTATCGGCGATCTCGTCGGCCGCAAATACACCTTCCTCGTCACCATCCTGATCATGGGCCTTTCGACCTTCTTCGTCGGGATGCTGCCCGGTTCGGCCACGATCGGCATCGCAGCGCCGATCATCCTGATCGCGCTGCGCATGCTGCAGGGCCTGGCGCTCGGCGGTGAATATGGCGGTGCGGCGACCTATGTCGCCGAGCACGCTCCCGACGACCGGCGCGGTTACTACACCTCCTGGATCCAGACCACGGCGACGCTCGGCCTGTTCCTGTCGCTGGTCGTCATCCTGCTGGTGACCGCCTATCTGGGCAAGGAAGAGTTCGCTGCGTGGGGCTGGCGCGTGCCGTTCCTGCTCTCCTTCGTCCTGCTCGGCATATCCGTCTGGATCCGGCTGTCGCTCAGCGAATCGCCGACCTTCCAGCGCATGAAAGACGAGGGCAAGGGTTCGAAAGCGCCGCTCTCGGAAGCGTTCGGCCAGTGGAAGAACGCCAAGATCGCCATTCTCGCGCTGCTCGGCCTCACCGCCGGCCAGGCAGTGGTGTGGTATTCCGGCCAGTTCTACGCGCTGTTCTTCCTGCAGAACGTGCTCAAGGTCGACGCAACGTCCGTCAACATCATGATCGCGATCGCGCTGGCTGTCGGCAGCATCTTCTTCGTTGTCTTCGGCTGGCTGTCGGACAAGATCGGCCGCAAGCCGATTATCATGGCGGGCCTTGCGCTGGCCATCGTCACCTACTTCCCGCTGTTTAAGGCGTTGACCTGGGCCGCCAACCCGGCACTTGCCACCGCTCAGCAGAATGTCCGTGCAACCGTTACCGCAGCACCCGGCGACTGCAAGTTCCAGTTCAACCCGGTCGGCACGGCGAAGTTCACGACGTCCTGCGACATCGCGACCTCGTTCCTGACCAAAAACTCGGTGCCTTACGATGTGGTGGCGATGGCAGCACCCGGAACCGCCGCGATGGTCAAGATCGGCGAGGAGATCGTCGAGTCCTACGATGCCGTCGCTGCCGGTGACGAGGCGAAGGCCAGGGACGCGGCCTTCGCGAAAAGCGTCAACATCGCACTTCAGGGCAGCGGCTATCCTCTGGTCCGCGATCCGGCAAAAGTTGTCGACGCCAAGCTCGATGCGCTGGTCGCCGCCAATCCGAAGCTTGCGCTCGACGCGGCCGCTATCCGCGCCGGCGACAAGGCAATGGTTCCGGTGGAAAAGGCGATCAAGGACAAGCTGATCACCGCCGAGGAAGCAGCCGGCGTCACCGAGGTGGCCGTTTACACGGTTCCCGGGGCCGGCGCCTTCAAGATGGTGGCTGACCCTGCGCAGGTGAACTGGCCGGTGATCGTCGGCATCCTGTTCATCCTCGTTGTCTACGTGACAATGGTTTACGGGCCGATCGCCGCGATCCTGGTCGAGATGTTCCCGACCCGCATCCGCTACACCGGCATGTCGCTGCCCTATCACATCGGCAACGGCTGGTTTGGCGGCCTGCTCCCGGCAACCGTCTTTGCGATGAGCGCAGCGAAGGGCGACATCTATTACGGCCTCTGGTATCCGATCGCCATTGCCGCGATGTCGCTGGTCATCGGCACGATCTTCGTCCGGGATACGCTCGGCACCGATCTGCACGCCAAGGACTGACCGATCGAGATGATCTGAAATCGCACCCGGCGCTGCAACGCGCCGGGTGTTTTTCATTTCGGTCCATCCGTTGAGGGCGATTTGACAAATTCACCCACGCGGCAGCCATGCACTGATGGTGAAGGCTTGACGCTTGGTACTCGATGCATGGGGCAGTTCAGGGGTGGCGATCTGACGCTTTTGTGATCTTCCACGTCAGATCAGGCGATTATTCCTGTACCAGACTTTCCTGGAAGCGCTCGACCGCTTCCGGAAGAGTTACCCAATGATGTTTATCCCGCTCGAATACTGACAAGGTTGGCGCCGGAAAATTTGGATCGGCCAATGCGCCAACGGCTACTCCAATCATCGTTGGTGCAGCATCAGGCTTCCAATAGACCGTCGAACCACAGGCCGGGCAAAAATACATGCGTACATTGCGGCCGCTGTCGGCAACACGGATGAACTCCCTTGCGGCTCCCGAAACCTCGACGGCATCAGTGGCATAGAACGCGTTGACGCTGAATGATGTACCGGTTCGCCGCTGGCAGGCTAAACAATGACACGCGGCAACCAATCTTGTTGGCTCTCGCATCTTAAGCCTGAGTGCGCCGCATACGCATTGGGCATCGCACATGGAAGATCCTCCGTCTTTCCCGGTGAACAACTTCTGGATGTGGGGATAAGGCGCAGGCCGAACCGCTGTCGGGGCTGGCAACGCGTCAGGCGTGACCCTGTCAAGGATCAGGGTGCGCAACGCCAACAATGATACAGCTTCACGGAAGCTGTCAACAGCGGAGCAATTCCTAGTCTGTCTGTTGCGCCTTTCGACCACACGGCTCTCGCGGTCGATCAGCTCCGGTTCGACCTGGCGAAGCAGATGGCGAGGTGATCGACGCCGTCTCGTTCAGCCCAGAATGGCGCGCCGCCGCTCAAGGCTTTCTGCCGGCCATTCTTCCTTCATGTCGTAATAGACCTCGAAGGCGCGGGTGCCCTCCGGCAGCTGAATCCAGGGGAGTTTCGAGCGAGTAAAGATGTGAACATCGGGCTCAATTGCGGTGGGCTCATCGAGTGTAGTTACTCGTACAAAACGCAGCGCGGGGCGCCCACCGTAATCGCTCCATAGTGGCGCCTTGCAGAGCGGACAACGATAGATATCGTGCGGGCGGCCGCTGTCGGTGGCCATCGACACCGGTTCCGGCTCGCCTGACAAGAGCGTAATGCGGTCGGTCTCGATCAGCGCGTTGACGACGAAGGCGCTGCCAGTTTGGCGTTGACAGTCGCGGCAATGGCAGCAGTGTACGAACATCGGTCTGGAATTCAGCCGATAGCGCACCGCCCCGCAGAAACAGCCTCCTTCGAAGGTCGGTGGCATACACGCCCTCCTTTGCTTGCGAGCCACAGGTTAGCCGGACCCAGGTATGCCTGCATCGGCTCGGTTCTTGCCCTCCATCCGTACCAAGTGTCAGACTTTCACTACGAGCTTGAATTGCTCCCTTGCGCGGTCAACGGGTTGACCTGCAAATTCTTCGGCAATGGTAGACTTGAGCATCGCATATGCATCTCGCGGGCGAACAGCTTTCGTTGCTTTTCCTGGTGCTCCTTGCCAGCAGCCACGAGCGCAAGCCCATACGGGCCAATCAAGAGACCGGCCGCCCAGTTGATATCCCTCTCCTTGTAGTTCAAAGCCGTCACGCGGATTTCTTCGCACTCCGGCGACAGCCATTTTGGGTCCTGGGACCAGAGCGTGGCTGCATAGTCGGCGGGCGAGGTCGTGCACCCGGCGACCATTGCTCCCACAGCGCCTACCGCAATCCAAATCCTTGCGGTTCGCGTCATTTGTGGTGGGTCTTCCGAGGGGCTTTCCTTCGGCGGCGCCGCTTTCGCGATCTTCTTCAACGCGCGGTCAAACGCTTCTTCGGAATCGTCCGTTTCGTGCTCACGGGCGGCTTCCTTGAACTTATCAATCTGCGTTTTGGGCGGTGGCTTAGCCAAATACCCATCCCCCTTTGCATCCTCGTCAGATCGGCCAAGATTTCATTGTCGAGTTCCAGTTTTCGTATCTGTCACGGAAATTTCATACAACTGAAATCGTCCTGCCATCCGGGCAAAGGACTGTGCGCTCCGTTCAACGCCATCCCGGAGACAGCCATGAACCCCTCTCTGAAACTGAGCCGCCGCGCCTTCGTAACCTCCGCAAGTGCCGTCGGCCTTGTCGGTGCTTCCGGACTTGCGCTTCCCTATTATTCTCGCGCCAATGCGCGGCCCCAGCTTACCCATGGCGTTCAGTCGGGTGATGTCGACACGACGTCCGGCATGATCTGGACCCGTGCGGACCGGCCGACGCGCGTCATGTTCGACGTGTCGACCACCGAGAGCTTCGCCAATCCGTAAAGCTGCCGCCGCTCGACGCGGTGCCGGAGAGCGATTTCACGGTGAAGCGGCTGCTCACTAACCTCGCATCGGACCAGGACATCTTCTACCGGATGACGCTTGCCGACCTCTCCGATATCAACGCCCTGTCGGAGCCGATCGTCGGCCGGTTCAAGACGGCGCCGATGTCGAAGCGCAACATCCGCTTCGCCTGGTCGGGAGACACCGCCGGCCAAGGCTGGGGCATCGACGATAAGGGCATGTACACCTATCAGACAATGGCGAAGCACACGCCGGACTTCTTCCTGCATTCCGGCGACACGATCTACGCCGACGGCGCGATCAAGGACGAGGTCGAGCTGAAGGACGGCACCAAATGGGTCAACAAGGTGGTGATCGACGAGAAGCGCAAGGTCGCCGAAACGCTCGCCGAATATCGCGGCCAGTGGAAATACAACATGATGGACGAGCATTGCCGGGCGCTCAACGCGGTCTGCCCGACCTTCTTCCAGTGGGACGACCACGAAGTGGTCAACAACTGGTCGGCGTCGAAGGACCTGACGAACGACGAGCGCTACGCCGAAAAGTCGGTGGCCTTGCTGACCTCGCGCGCGGCACGCGCCTTCCATGAGATGACGCCGATCCGCTTCACGCCGGCCGAACCGGGTCGGGTCTACCGCAAGATCGCCTACGGGCCGCTGCTCGACGTGTTCTTCCTCGACCTGCGGTCCTACCGCGGCCCCAACGGCGACTCCGTCGAAACAGAAATGACGCCGCAGTCGCGCATTCTTGGCGAGGAACAGGTGAAGTGGCTGAAGCGTGAGCTGACCAATTCCCGGGCGACCTGGAAGGTGATCGCGTCTGACATGCCTCTCGGCATCATCGTCTGGAACGACGCCACCAACAAGAAGGGCGCCGAGGCGGTTGCCAACGGCCAGCCGGGAGCGGCCAGCGGCCGCGAGCTCGAGATCGCCGACCTCCTGCGCTATATCAAGACCGCCGGCATCGACAATACGGTGTGGCTGACCGCCGACGTTCACTACACGGCAGCGCACTACTACAATCCCGACAAGGCGGCATTCCAGGATTTCAACCCGTTCTGGGAGTTCGTTTCCGGTCCGCTGCATGCCGGCACCTTCGGCCCGGGCGACCTCGACCCTACCTTCGGACCGGAGCTGAAATATGTGAAGGCGCCGACTGCCGAGCAGGGCCAGAACCTGCCGCCGTCGGCCGGATTGCAGTTCTTCGGCCTGGTCGACATCGACGGCGCCAGCGAGCAGATGACGGTGCGGCTGATGGATCGCGACGACAACGAACTCTACAAGGTCACGCTCGACCCGGTGCGTTCGGCCTGATCGCCGGAGCACGAAAAATGCAAGAGCCCGGTGGCCGGTCTTCGGCGACCGGTCGCCGTTCCGGGTCAAGCCGCGCTGGTCAGTTGCGACTGGCCGGCGATCACAATCGAAGCACCTTGCGGTACGACACGTATCTGCAGCGGTTGCGCACGGCCGCGGATATCGACCTCGCGCATCTCGAACGCCGAAAGATCGAGGCCGGCCAGCCGCACCGCCTGCTCGGAGACGACCACGGCCGCGTTCAATTCCTTGGCAACCAGTTCGAGCCGGCTGGCGACGTTGACTGTGTCGCCGATCGCGGTGACGTTCATCACCTCGCGGTAGCCCATGGCGCCAACGATCGCCGGGCCGGCATGGATGCCGATCGCGACCTTGAGCGGCGCGTTGATCTCGCGGACGAGTTCGTCGTTCAGCTTTTCGAGGTCGTCTAGGATCGTCGCCGCGGCGACCAATGCCTGGCGGCAGGCCTCGACATTGGTGGTTTCGACGCCGAACAGGGCCATGGCGCCGTCGCCGATGAACTTGTCCATCCTGCCGCCGGCCTGCTCGACGGCCTTGCCGACCATCGCGAAATAACGGTTGAGGAGAAATACGATATCGAACGGCAGCCGATGGTCGGCGAGTGCTGTGAAGTGGCGAATGTCGCAGAACAGAATGGCGATCTCGCGCTCGCGGCCCGGCGTTGCCGGCTGGCTGGCCAGCATCAGAGCCCGGCGCCGGTCCGGAACGAGCAGCGGCGTCACACTGAGATTGCCGGTCGGCCGCAGCTGGCAAGCGAGCCGGACGTCGGGGTCGGCGCCGATCCTCGCCAATGTCGCCCGTTCAACCGGTTCGGGAGCAGGCAGATCATCGAGACCGTCGGAAACCTTGATCCTGCAGGTCGAACAGCGTCCCTTGCCGCCGCAGACCGCGTAATGCGGGATGCCACCGATGCGGCTCGCCTCCAGCACGCTGTGACCCTTGGCCACATGCACGTCATGACCGTCGGAATAGCGGATCTCGATCAGATTGCGGCGCTCGCGCCGCATGCGAAGCGCCCGCAGAACGAACACCGCCGCCAGTATGCCGGCAAACGAGGCGCGGACCGCGACCAGGAGCATGCCCTTCATGCGCAGGCCGTAGTCGATCACCGCGGCATCGACGCGACTGCGCCACCCGTCCTTCCTCGGCGACCGATCTGCCGCCGTCGGCGAAGCCGAGCAGCGCCAGCACCGGGACCAGCACGGCGGCGATCAGCAGCCAGGGCGCGGCACGCGGATACCACGACCGGTAACGCAGCCAGAAATAAAGGCCGAGGCAGCCATGGCCCCATGCGACGACGATGGCGACGGCCTGCCAGAAGCCGACAACCGGCGAGTCGACCCACAGCGCCTGCAATACAAATCTGTAATTGTCTTCGACCCCTGTCAGGGCGTGGAACACGCGGGTGCCGATGACGTGCTCGGCCAAAAGCAACGGGATCGCGAGGCCGAAAAAAACCTGGACCGCTTCACGCGCGGGCATCACCAGCGAGCGGCGGCGGTAGAGCGCCAGCAGTACCAGCGCCAGATGGACGACAACCGAGCCATAGAGGATGATTGTACCGAGCGGATTTCGCCAGATCAGCAGGAACCATGGACGCACGGCCTCGGCAGCGGGGACCGAGACAAGCAGCACCGCATGGTTGAGAAGATGCATGGTGACGAACACCATCAGCACCATTCCCGAGACGAGCCTCGCTGTCCGCAGGTTCTTGTCGGACAACAATCCGTCCGCTGGAGCCTGTGACGATTGCGTTGCGGCCATTGGGAGAGGTCACCGCCGTTGCACGATTGCTCGTCAGAGTGACATTCTCCGCGGGCGCCTTCAACTGGTATCGAAAATGGGAGTAGGGCCGAGCTCAGGTTGGCGAAGTTCGGTCCGTCCTTCGAGGCTCGCTCCGCTCGCACCTCAGGATGAGGGGGCGTTGGCTCCACGGCCGCTTCAGATATACGACGTGGCAGAATTTGGGATGAGGCGCACTCCCTTCCTCATCCTGAGGTGCGAGCGGAGCGAGCCTCGAAGGGACGCACTTGATGGTGCGCCGATTTGCTTGAGAATCTGGCGGGGAATGATCGTCGATAGCACAACCACAACAACAATTCCCGCCATCGCCGCAACATTCGCCCGGTCGCGCTTCGCGGAAGCGGCCCGCACGCGTATAGTCCGCCGCAAGCGAATCCCTGAACGGTTCGTCGCAGATGCAAGGAGCGTTTCATGCAATGGTCCTTTCCGATCGGCCGCGTAGCCGGCAGCGAAATCCGGATTCACGTCACCTTTTTCCTGCTGCTGCTGTGGATCGGCATCGTTCATTTCCGGATCGGCGGCGCCGGAGCGGCAACGGAAGGCATCACATTCGTGATCGCGGTTTTCGCCTGCGTGGTGCTGCACGAACTTGGCCATGCGGTCGCCGCCCGGCGCTACGGCATCCGCACACCGAGAATCACGCTGCTGCCCATCGGCGGCGTTGCCGAGCTGGAGAGCATGCCTGAAAAGCCCTCCGAGGAAATCGTCGTCGCGCTTGCCGGTCCGTTGGTCAATGTCGTGATCGCGGCGGTCCTGATCCTGGTCGTGGGCACCAGCGTCGATCCGGATGCGCTGGCCGCCATGGAAGACCCCCGGGTGGGATTCTGGGCCCGTCTTGCCGCCGTCAATATCTGGCTTGTTCTCTTCAATCTCATTCCGGCGTTCCCGATGGACGGCGGACGGGTGCTGCGCGCGCTGCTCGCGACCCGCTATTCACGCGTGCGCGCCACCGAGATCGCCGGTTCGATCGGTCAGGCGGCGGCCTTTGCCTTCGGGTTTCTCGGCCTTCTCTCCGGCAATGTGCTTTTGATCTTTGTCGCCATCTTCGTCTATCTCGCCGCAAGCGCCGAGACCCAGGCGATCGGTCTTCAGGACGCCGCCCGTTCGGTTGCCGTCCGCGACGCGATGATCACGCATTTCGAGACGCTCACGCCGGCAGCCCGCCTTGGCGATGCCGCCGACACCTTGCTGCGCACCACCCAGCATGAGTTCCCGATCGTCGACGGAACCGGCCGCCTGCGCGGCTTCCTGACCCGCGCTGCGCTGACGACGGGTCTGCAGGAGCGCGACAAGGATGCGGCCGCGATCGAGCACATGACGGCGGATATTCCGCTCATCGGGGAGAACGAACAGCTGATCGCGGCACTTGAGGCATTGCAGAAAAGCAAGGCGCCAGCCGTGGGCGTTGTCGATCGGGACAAGAAGCTGGTCGGCTATGTCACCATCGAAAACATCGGCGAACTCATGATGCTGCGCGCGGCAGCCGGCCGGTAGGTTCGGCGATCGGGATTCCGGCGCTTTTCGCTACTGGCCCGCTGCTTTCAGTTCTCGACGAGCGCAAGGCCTTTCGCAAGTGCGAAAAAACCTGTATGAGCGCGCCAACGAAATTGGGTGCCATCGGTTTGCGCCCTGCAATCTCCCGAGTGAAACAATGAATCTCCGCAATATCGCGATCATCGCACACGTCGACCATGGGAAAACCACTCTGGTCGATCAGCTCCTCCGGCAGTCCGGGTCGTTCCGCGAAAATCAGCGCGTCGCCGAACGTGCCATGGACTCCAACGACCTCGAAAAGGAGCGCGGCATCACCATCCTCGCCAAGGCGACCTCGGTCGACTGGAAGGATACCCGCATCAACATCGTCGACACGCCCGGCCACGCCGATTTCGGCGGCGAGGTCGAGCGCATCCTGTCGATGGTGGATTCGGCAATCGTACTGGTCGACGCCGCCGAAGGCCCGATGCCGCAGACCAAGTTCGTCGTCGGCAAGGCGCTCAAGGTCGGCTTGCGGCCGATCGTGGTGATCAACAAGATCGACCGGCCCGATGCTCGCCATGTCGAGGTCGTCAACGAGGTGTTCGACCTTTTCGCGGCACTCGACGCCACGGACGAGCAGCTCGACTTCCCCATCCTCTACGGTTCCGGTCGCGACGGCTGGGTGTCGGAAAACCCCGAGGGCCCGAAAGACCAAGGCTTGGCGCCGCTGTTCGATCTCGTGCTGACGCATGTGCCGGCGCCGACCGTGCATCCCGGGCCGTTCCGCATGATCGGCACCATTCTGGAAGCCAATCCCTTCCTTGGCCGCATCATCACCGGCCGCATCGAAAGTCGGGTTCGCTGAAGCCCAACCAGGCGGTGAAGGTACTTCATCACGACGGTTCGCTGCTGGAAAATGGCCGCATCTCCAAAATCCTGGCCTTCCGCGGCCTCGAACGCCAGCCGATCGAGGATGCCCAGGCGGGCGACATCGTCGCCATTGCAGGCCTCCAGAAAGGCACCGTCGCCGACACGTTCTGCGACCCGGCTGTGACCGAACCGCTGCATGCCCAGCCAATCGATCCGCCGACCGTGACGATGTCCTTCCTTGTCAACGACAGCCCGCTTGCCGGCACCGAGGGCGACAAGGTTACCTCGCCGCGTTATCCGCGACCGCCTGCTGCGCGAGGCGGAAGGCAATGTGGCGCTGAAGATCGAGGAATCGGCCGACAGGGATTCCTTCTTCGTCTCCGGCCGCGGCGAATTGCAGCTTGCCGTGCTGATCGAGACGATGCGCCGCGAAGGCTTCGAGCTTGCCGTGTCGCGGCCGCGCGTCGTCATGCAGAAGGGCGAGAACGGCGAATTGCTGGAGCCGGTCGAAGAGGTCGTCATCGACGTCGACGAGGAGCATGCCGGCGTCGTCGTGCAGAAGATGAGCGAGCGCAAAGCCGAGATGATCGAGCTGCGTCCCTCTGGTGGAAACCGCCAGCGCCTGGTCTTCCACGCGCCGACTCGCGGCCTGATCGGCTACCAGTCGGAGCTTTTGACCGACACGCGCGGCACGGCCGTGATGAACCGGCTGTTCAACTCGTACCAGCCCTACAGGGGCGAACTGCCCGGCCGCACCAACGGCGTGCTGATCTCCAACGAGCAGGGCGAATCCGTCGCCTATGCCATGTGGAACCTGGAGGATCGCGGCCCGATGGTCATCGATCCGGGCGTCAAGGTCTATCAGGGCATGATCATCGGCATCCACTCCAGAGACAACGACCTGGAAGTCAACGTGCTCAAGGGCAAGAAGCTGACCAACATCCGCGCCGCGGGCAAGGACGAGGCGGTCAAGCTGACGCCGCCGATCCGCATGACGCTGGAGCGTGCGCTCGCCTGGATCCAGGACGACGAACTGGTCGAGGTGACGCCGAAGACCATCCGTCTCAGGAAGCTCTACCTTGACCCGAACGAGCGCAAGCGCTTCGAGAAGACCAAGGTGAGCGGCGCGGCGTAAGAAGGCCTTCAGCGCTTCGCCACCCAGTGTCGGCGCGTTATATGCTCCCGGAAACGGGAGCATCCATGCCGAGCCGGACCTATCAGCTTTTCGCCGAAGCCATGGCGGCGCGGATGCCGGTCGTCTGCATGTATGACGGCCATCCGCGCGCTATCTGCCCGATCATTCTCGGCCATTCGAATGGGTTGGAGAAGGCTCTGACCTTTCAGTTCGAAGGATCGGGAAGCCAAGGGCCGGTGCGCGGGCAGTGGAAATGCCTGTTTCTGGCAGACGTCAGCAATGCCGAGATGATCGACGGGCCATGGCGCTCCGGCCGCCAGCACAGCCAGGCGCAAAGCTGCGTCAAGGATGTCGACCTCGACGTCAATCCGGACAGTCCTTACGAGCCGAAGCGGCGGCTCCGGAGATAGCCGCCCTCCAGATCGCCTCGACGTCTACCTCGTCCGTCAAGTCCAGCATTACCTTCCCACCGTCGCGGCATGGTTTGTTCAGCGAACGGACCGTCGAGATGCGACCTGCTTCCGCCAACGCCGCGATGCGGTTGCGGGACAGGCCAAGCTCGGCCGCCAGCAGCCGGTCGAGGCGCGAGGAAACCGGAAACGGCACCGCCAATGTGATCTCCAGGGATGGCGTATGAGCGGGTATCTCGCCAAGCAGCGTCCTGCCTATCTTGACGTCGGCGAATTCCTCGATGCAATGCGCCGATCTGCGCAAGGCGGCGAGGTCGAAGGCGAAGCAGCGGACTAGGGCGCCGTCGTTGGTTTCGAAGCCGGCGAGCAGCGCCGGTGGGATATCGCGCGCCCCGCGACGCTCGATTACTGAATGGTTCCAGGTGCCGTCGCACGCCATGCATTTGTAGACCAGCCAGGCGTCCATCTTCTTGCCGTTAGCGTTGAGGCGAAATTTGCCGCTGCACCGGAACGGGCGCGGCTCGCCGCAGCGGCTGCACGAACGCCAGGGCCGAGGGTAGACGGACGGAGTGACAGTCCAGAGGACAAAAAGTGCACGCGACATGCCGGAGGCCTTCCCATCGGGAAGTCCGTCGGAGCAGCGGAGTGTGAGATGCCTCTTGCGAGGCGCGGCGTGGCGGCGGTGGGAAAAATTCAGGCGTCGAGTGCCTGGGTCGGGCGGATTCTTGCTCGGCCAAACCGGTCTCGAACCGCCACGCGACGAACGCAATTGAAAAACGGCAATGCGTCCGCACTGCCTTTGCGAAAATCAAGTAGAGCTGGCGAGACCGGCGGTTACGTTGGCAAAGCGGTGGTCCGGAAAGGTTGAGCCGCGAAATTTCTAGCGATGAACCGCTAATGCCGCAACCGGCTGCGGCTGGCGCAAAGCGCCTCGCCTCGACGGAAAGCGTCGTTTGTGGCAAAAAAGCACCTTGTTGGGAGATGTCACCACCATGGAATTCACGTCACTGCTCATCTTCGCCGGAGCGCTGCTGGTCGCCGCAGGTTCGCCCGGCCCGTCGATCGCGGCACTTGTCGCGCGTGTCATCGCAAAGGGCTGGCGCGACGTGCTGCCGTTCCTTGCGGCGATGTGGATCGGCGAAGCAGCCTGGCTGTCGCTGGCGGTGTTCGGGCTGGCCTTCGTGGCGCAGACTTTCCACTACGCCTTTCTCGCCCTGAAGTGGGCGGGCGTAGCGTATCTCGTCTATCTCGCCTGGAAGATGTGGACCGCGCCGGTGGCGGTGAAGGAAGGCGCGCTGCCCGAGAAGGATTCGCCGGCAAAACTTTTCTTCGCCGGCATGGCCGTCACGCTCGGCAACCCGAAGATCATGATGTTCTACCTGGCGCTCTTGCCGACCATCATCGATCTCGGCTCGGTCACGGTGCTCGGCTGGGCGGAGCTGACGGTAACGATGGTGCTGGTGCTGATCGCGGTCGATCTGGCCTGGATGATCGCCGCAGCGCAGGCGCGGCGCCTATTGAAGAGCGCCCGCGCCATGAAGATCGCCAACAGGATCAGCGCCGCGACGATCGGCGGCGCTGCGGCCGCGATTGCTGCACGGTCGTAGGCTTACCTCGCCATTGCGTGATATTCGGCGTTCGGCCGCATGTCGACCGCTGCGGCGACGCGGTTCGACATGTTGAAGAAGGCGGCGGTGGAGGCGATGTCCCAGATGTCGCGGTCGGTGAAGCCGGCGTCCCGCAGGGCGGCGCGGTCCACTTCCTCGATCTTCGCTGGCGTTTCCGTCAGCTTCACCGCGAAATCCAGCATCGCCTTCTGCTTTGGCGAAAGATTCGCGGCGCGGTAGTTCATGACCATCATCTCGCCGAGCGCGGGGTCGCCCGAAAGTTGCCGCACTGCCGCGCCATGCGCGGTCAGGCAGTAGTAGCAGTGATTCACCGACGAGACGGCGACCGCGATCATCTCGCGTTCGAGCTTGGAGAGACCGGAATCGCCCAGCATCAGGTCGTTGTACATGTCGGTGAAGGCACGGAGCTTTTTCTCGTCGAAGGCGTAGGAGAGAAGCACGTTGGGCACCAGGCCGAGCTTTTCCCCGCACTTGTCGAAATAGGCCCTGGTGGCTTCGCTGAGGTCCTCGGCCGGGGCCAGGTCCAGTGCGGTTATGTTGTCGCTCACCCGTCATCTCCTCTTCATCTGAAATTTGCACAGTCGCGCGCCGATGGCGTGTCGCCAAACGCTTTTAGTCTGCTACGATAGTCGCAAAAGCATGCGGCGGGAGGGAGAAACGTCATGGCTGCCAGAAAATCCACCAAAGCCGCAACCACTGCAGTCAAGGCGGAGACCGCCCGCAGCGGCTTTGCCGAGATGCTGCTGGCGCGGGCGCCGGCGGAGGACGTCTCCACCTATCAGCCCGACATGCTCGACCAGGCGGCGCAGTTCGCCAAACGGGCGGTGACACGTCATCGCAAGGGCGAGAGCGTCGTCGCGATCGACGCCGGCATAGAACGGGCCGGCCGGCCGGTCACTGTGGTCACCGTCGTCAACGACAACATGCCCTTCCTGTTCGATTCCATCCTCGGCGAGATCACCGAGGCCGCCGGGGAACCGTCCCTTGTCCTGCACCCGGTCATGCTGGTGAAGCATGGCAGAAGCGGCGTCAGCGAAATCCTCGGCGATGCGGGCCACATCAAGGGCGACCATGATGCGGATAAGGTCAGCGTCATCCAGGTGCATGTCGGACCGCTTTCGGAAGATGCTGCCGGCGGTCTCGCCGAAAGGCTGCAGCGCATCCTGTCGCAGGTCCGTGCCGCCGTTGCCGACTGGAAGCCGATGCTCGCGAGGCTCGACCAGGCAATCTCGGAATTCCGCTACGCGCCGGTGCCGCTCGACAAGGATCACGTGAACGAAGCGATCGCCTTCCTCGAATGGCTGCGCGATGACAATTTCACTTTCCTCGGCATGCGCGAGTTCAAATATTCGGGTGGCGAGAAGAACGGCACGCTGGAGCGTTCGGACCAACCGGGCCTTGGGATCCTTGCCGATCCGGATGTGCTGGTTTTGCGGCGCGGCACCGAAGCGGTGACGACGACGCCGGAAATCCGCGCCTTCCTGCATGGGCCGGAGCCGCTGATCGTCACCAAGGCCAACGCGAAGTCGGTCGTCCACCGGCGCATCTATCTCGATTATGTCGGGGTCAAGACCTACGACAAGAAGGGCAGGCTGTCCGGCGAGCTGCGCATCGTCGGCCTGTTCACCTCCACCGCCTACACGCGCTCGGTGCTGAAGATCCCCTATCTGCGTTCCAAGGCGCAGACGGTGATCGCAAAGTCAGGCTTCAACCCGGGCGACCACTCCGGCAAGGCGCTGATCAACGTGCTGGAAAGCTATCCGCGCGACGAGCTTTTCCAGGTTGCCGTGCCGACGCTCAGGAAACATGCCGAAGCGATCCTCGCGCTCGGCGAGCGGCCACGGGTCAGGGCCCTGGTTCGCGCCGACCAGTTCGACCGCTTCGTCTCCATTCTCGTCTTTGTGCCTCGCGACCGCTACGATTCGATCGTGCGCGAGCGGATCGGCGACTTCCTCAAGAAGAAATTCGATGGCCGCCTGTCGGCCTACTATCCCGCCTTCCCCGAAGGCAGCCTGGCGCGCGTGCATTTCATCATCGGGCGCTCCGGCGGCAAGACGCCGAAAGTCGACCAGCAGGAACTGGAAGCCGGCATCCGCGACATCGTGCGGACCTGGGAAGACGGGCTGCGCGAAGCGGCGGCCGGCTCCGGGGCCGACAGTGCACTTGCCGGCATCGCCAGCCGGTTCCCCGAAAGCTATCGCGGCAGCTTCACGCCGGCCGAAGCGCTCGCCGATGCCCGCCAGATCTCGGCACTCAGCGAGGCCAACCCGATCGCCATCGATTATTACCGGCAGCCGGATCAGCGCCCGGAGCAGGCAGCGCTGAAAATCTACCATTTTGGCACGCCGGTGGCGCTGTCGCGGCGGGTGCCGATACTCGAAAACATCGGCTTCCGCGTCATCAGCGAGCGCACTTTCGAAGTTGGCGATCCGGATGGCGATACGGTTTTCGTGCACGACATGGAACTCGAAAACGCCTTCGACAAGCCGATCGATCTCGCCGACGAGGGCGAACTCTTCGAGGAAGTGTTCCTTTCCGTCTGGCGCGGTATCAGCGACAATGACGGCTACAACGCGCTGGCGCAGACGGCCTCGATGCGATCGAGCGAAATCGGCATCCTGCGCGCCTATGGCCGCTACCTGCAGCAGGCCGGCATTCCGCAGAGCCAGGGTTTCATCGCAGCGACGCTAAATCGCTATCCGGAGATCGCGCGGGCGCTATTCACCCTGTTCGTGACGCGCTTCGATCCAGCGCAGCAGAAAGATGCCGACGTCACCGCCAAGCACCTGAAGGCGAAGATCAAGGACGAACTCGACGCTGTCCCGAACATCGACGACGACACCATCATCCGCCGTTATCTCAACCTGATCGAATCCTCGCTCCGCACAAATCATTTCGCTTCCGCAACGAAAACCGAAGGGCGCTCCTTGGCGATCAAGCTCGATTCGCGCAAGATCGACGGGCTGCCGGAGCCGCAGCCATGGCGCGAAATCTTCGTTTACGGGCCGGAGGTCGAGGGCGTGCATCTGCGCTTCGGGCCGGTGGCTCGCGGCGGCTTGCGCTGGTCGGACCGGGCGCAGGACTACCGCACCGAGGTGCTTGGACTCGTCAAGGCGCAGCAGGTCAAGAATGCCGTCATCGTGCCGGTGGGCGCCAAGGGCGGCTTTTATCCGAAACGCCTGCCGGTGGGCGGCAGCCGCGACGCTGTGTTCGCGGCCGGCACCAAGGCCTATGTCAACTTCGTCTCCAGCCTCCTGTCGATCACCGACAATCTCGACGGCGTCAAGGTGATTCCGCCCGAAACCGTCGTCCGCCGCGACACCGACGATCCCTATTTCGTCGTTGCCGCCGACAAGGGTACGGCGACGTTCTCCGACACCGCCAACGGCATCAGCCAGGCGCATGGCTTCTGGCTCGACGACGCCTTCGCGTCCGGCGGTTCGGCCGGCTACGACCACAAGAAGATGGGCATCACGGCAAAGGGCGCATGGGAAGCGGTGAAGCGGCATTTCCGCGAGATCAACCGCGACATCCAGACGGCGCCGTTTACCGTGGTGGGCGTCGGCGACATGTCGGGCGACGTGTTCGGCAACGGCATGCTCCTGTCGGAACAGACCCGGCTGATCGCCGCCTTCGACCATCGCGACATCTTCATCGACCCGGATCCGGATATCGCAGCCTCGATGGCCGAGCGCCGGCGCATGTTCGACCTGCCGCGCTCCTCCTGGCAGGACTACGACAAGACAAAACTCTCGCCCGGCGGCATCATCGTTTCGCGCGCCCTGAAGTCGATCACCTTGCCGGCGGCTGCAGCAGCGGCGATCGGGCTTGCGAAGACGACCGCTTCGCCTGCCGAGATCTTGAACGCCATTCTCAAGGCGCCGGCCGATCTCCTGTGGTTCGGCGGCATCGGCACCTATGTTCGCGCCACCGGCGAGAGCAACCAGGAAGTCGGCGACCGTGCCAATGACGGCATTCGCGTCACCGCCGCCGAACTGCGCGTTAAGGTGATCGGCGAAGGCGCCAATCTTGGCGTCACCCAGCGCGCCCGCATCGAATTCAACATGCTCGGCGGCGCCTGCAATTCCGACGCCATCGACAATTCGGGCGGCGTCAATTCGTCCGACGTCGAGGTCAACATCAAGATCGCGCTGGCCTCGGCGATGCGCAAGGGCTCGCTGACGCGCCCGGCCCGCAACAAGCTGCTCGCAGAAATGACCGAAGAGGTCAGCTCCCTGGTGCTCTCCAACAATTACCAGCAGACGCTGGCGCTGTCGCTGGCGCGAAAGCGCGGCATCGCCGACCTGCCTCACCATGCCCGCTTCATCGCGGCGCTCGAAGCGCGCGGCCTGCTCGACCGGGCGGTGGAAACGCTGCCGTCGCCGGCGGCGCTTGGCGAGCGGCAGGTGCGCGGCGAGCCGCTGACCCGCGCGGAACTCGGCGTGCTTCTCGCCTACGCCAAGATCGTGCTGTTCAGCGACATCGTCGCCAGCAATGTGCCGGACGATCCGCATTTCGACCGCGACCTGCTCGGCTATTTCCCCGACCGCATGGCCAGGAAGTACCAGGCCGAGATTCTGGGACACAGGCTGCGCCGCGAGATCATAGCGCGCGTGCTCTCCAACGACCTGATCAACCGCGGCGGGCCGGCCTTCGTCAACCGGCTGCAGGACTCGACCGGCCGTAGCGCCGGCGACGTGGTGCGCGCCTTCACGGTGGTGCGGGACGGTTTTGGGCTATCGAGCGTTTATGCCGACATCGATGCATTGGACAACAAGGTCGACGGGCAGGCGCAGCTCGATTTCTACCAGACAGCCGGCCGGCTGATTTCGGCAGCCACTGCCTGGTTCTTGAAGAATGAACATGGCGATGCATCGCTCGGCACCCGCATCGCCGAACTGCGCGATGCGCGCAAGGTGCTCGAGCCTAAGATCGGCAGCCTGCTCCCGGCGTTCATGAAAGAGCGGCTCGAAGAGCGCCGCGAGGCGTTCTTCCGGGCGGGCGCGCCGGAACGGCTTGCCGAACAGTTGGCGGCGCTGACGGTGGCAGAACTGCTGCCCGACATCGCGCTGGTGGCGCGCAACGCCGGCGCGGATCTGGTGCAATCGGCAAAGGCATTCTTCGCGGTCAGCGATGCCTTCCGGATTCCGCGCATCGAGGACGCGGCGCGCTCGATAACGCCGTCCGACTATTATGACGGGCTTGCGCTTTCGCGGGCAACCGACATGATCGGGGCGGCCCGCAGAGGCATCGCGACGTCGGCACTCGCCGGGTTCGGCGGAGAGGCCGATCCGGTCGCGGCCTGGCTTGGAGCGGGAGGCGAACGCGTCGCCCGCACACGCGAGCGGCTGCAGGCCTTGACCGAAGGCGGCGACATCACCGTGTCGCGGCTGTCGGTGGC
The DNA here is from genome assembly GCA_963763895.1 of uncultured Alphaproteobacteria bacterium. Taxonomy (GTDB): domain Bacteria; phylum Pseudomonadota; class Alphaproteobacteria; order Rhizobiales; family Rhizobiaceae; genus Neomesorhizobium. Next base: position 165,605 of record CAVXQC010000004.1, read on the forward strand.
ATCTGGATTGATGAGCGATCTGACCGCCCAGTAGACGGCGGCGATCAGCGGAGGGGAAATGGCCGAAAACGAAGCCGCGGTTGCTGTTGCCGCAGGTGCCGAACGCACGCCGCGCCGCGGCATCTGGGGCTGGATGCTGTTCGACTGGGCGGCGCAGCCGTTCTTCACGGTGGTCACAACCTTCATCTTCGGGCCCTATTTCGTATCGCGCATGGCGAGCGATCCGGCGCTCGGACAGGCGGCGTGGGGCTACGGCATCGCGGCGGCCGGCTTCGCCATCGCCGTCCTGTCGCCGGTGTTCGGCTCGATCGCCGACCAGACCGGCCCGCGCAAACCATGGATCGCCGTTTTCGCGGCGGTGAAGATATTCAGCCTTTGCATGCTGTGGTACGCGGCGCCGGGCTCGAGCCTGTTCTGGGCCGTCGGGTTTTTCTCGCTGGCCTCGATCGCGGCCGAGTTTTCGACCGTCTTCAACGATTCCATGATGCCGCGTCTGGTTTCCAAGGCCGAGATCGGCCGGGTTTCGAACATTGCCTGGGGGTTGGGGTACCTCGGCGGCATGATCGCGCTGATCTTCGTCGTCGCCATGCTGGCTGGGTCGCCGGAGACAGGCAAGACCATCATCGGCGCCGATCCGCTGTTCGGACTCGACCCCAAGCTCGGCGAGGATGCGCGGGCGACCGGCCCACTGTCGGCGTTGTGGTATTTTGTCTTCATCCTGCCGATGTTCTTCTTCACCCCCGACGGCAAGCGGGGCTTGCCGATCGGGCCTGCGGTGCGGGAAGGTCTCGCGGAACTCAAATCGACGCTTGGAGAGGTGCGCCAACGCAGCGGCATATTGCGCTTCCTGATCGCCCGGATGATTTATCAGGATGGGGTCAACGCGCTGCTCGGCCTCGGCGGGGTGTTCGCGGCCGCGATGTTCGGCTGGTCGATCACCGAAATCGGTCTTTTCGGCATAATCCTCAATGTCGTGGCGATCTTCGGGTGTCTCGTCGCGAGCCGGCTGGATACCGGGCTTGGTTCGAAGGCGGTGGTGATGATCTCGCTGGTTTTCCTGACCATCGCCACGCTTGGCATCATCTCGACCGGGCCTGGCTTTACGCTGTTCGGCGGGCTGATGTTGCCGGGTGAAGACAGCGGCGGGCTGTTCGGCACGCCGGCTGAAAAGGCCTACATCTTCTTCGGCCTGCTGATCGGCCTGGCTTTCGGACCGGTACAGGCCTCGTCGCGCTCCTATCTGGCGCGCAGCGTTACCGCGAACGAGGCGGGGCGCTATTTCGGGCTCTATGCGCTGGCCGGCCGGGCGACGAGCTTCGCCGCGCCCTTTCTGGTCGCGACGGTCACCGCGCTCAGCGGCTCGCCGCGCCTCGGCATGGCGATGATTTTGCTGTTTCTGTTCGGCGGCATGGCTGTGCTGTGGCCGACGCCCTATCCGGCGGACAAGGTCCGGTGAAGCTTCTTTCCTCGCCTCGCTTCGCGGGGGAAAGGATGTCGGCGACGCCGACAAGTGAGGGGCATCGAAACCTATCAGGAATTGGCTCCGCCCCTCATCCTGCCCTTCGGGCCACCTTCTCCCCGTGAACGGGGAGAAGGGAAGCGTTCAATGCCGGAAATGCCGGGTTCCGGTGAACACCATGGCGATGCCGTGTTTGTCGGCGGCGGCGATCACCTCGTCGTCGCGCATCGAACCGCCGGGCTGGATGACCGCCGTGGCGCCGGCTTCTATGGCTGAAATCAAACCATCGGCAAACGGGAAAAAGGCATCGGAGGCCACCACCGAGCCCTTGGTCAACGGCTCGGCCAGGCCTGCTGCTTCTGCCGCATCGAGCGCCTTGCGCGCGGCGATGCGCGAGGAATCCACCCGGCTCATCTGGCCGGCGCCGATGCCGACGGTGGCTCCATCCTTCGCATAGACGATGGCGTTCGACTTGACGTGCTTGGCAACGCGGAAGGCAAATTTCAGATCGGCCAACTCGTGCTCGGATGGTGCGCGTTTGGTGACCACCTTCAATTCCAACTCGTCGACCACCGCGTTGTCGCGCGATTGCACCAATAGCCCGCCGGCCACCGATTTGACCGCGACGCCCGGCGCACGGGGATCCGGCAGGCCGCCCGTCACCAGCAGCCGCAAATTCTTTTTGGCGGCAATGATCGCCTGTGCTTGTTCGGTCGCATCGGGCGCGATGATCACCTCGGTGAACGTCTTGACGATCTCTTCCGCGGCTTCGGCGTCGAGGATGCCGTTCAAGGCGACGATGCCGCCGAAAGCTGAAACGGGATCGCAGGCCAGCGCCTTCGCGTAGGCTTCCTTCAGCGTACCGGCTTCACCCACACCGCAAGGATTGGCATGCTTGATGATAGCCACGGCTGCACTTTTGGCGGGGTCGAATTCGCCGGCCAGCTCGAAGGCCGCGTCGGTGTCGTTGATGTTGTTGTAGGAGAGCTGCTTGCCCTGCAACTGGCGTGCCATGGCGACGCCCGGCCGCCTGTCGCCGTTGACATAGAAGCCGGCAGTCTGGTGCGGGTTCTCGCCGTAGCGCATCACCGTTTCGAGCTTGCCGCCGAAAGCGCGCCAGGCCGGCTCCTCTATTTCCAGCACCTCGGCGAACCAGCCGGAAATCGCCGCGTCATAGGCGGCGGTCCGCGCGAAGGCCTTCGCCGCGAGCTTTTTCCTGAACTCGAGGGAAAGAGTGCCGCTGTTCAGCTCGAGCGCGTTGAGCACCGCGGCGTAGTCCTCCGGGTCGGTGACGATGGCGACATAGGCATGGTTCTTGGCGGCCGCCCGGACCATCGCGGGCCCGCCGATGTCGATGTTCTCGACGACGGAGGCATAGTCGCCGCCGGAAAAACGCACTTCCTCGAAAGGGTAGAGATTGACCACGACCAGATCGATGCCCTCGATGCCATGCTCACGCATGGCGGCGGTATGTTCGGGATCGTCGCGCACGGCAAGCAGGCCGCCGTGAATCGCGGGATGCAGCGTCTTGACGCGGCCGTCCATGATCTCGGGAAAGCCGGTCACCTGGGACACGTCGGTCACCGCGACGCCCGCGGCCGCGATCGCCTTGGCAGAACCTCCCGTGGAGATCAGCGTCACGCCTCGCTCCTGAAGCGATCTGGCGAACTCCGGCAGACCGGTCTTGTCGGAGACCGAAAGCAGCGCGCGGCGCACCGGCAGCAGATCGGGTGCGGGGATCTTCTTGGACGATACGGCCATGCGGGTCTCCGGGGCGGGCAAGAATGGATGCGCGCGCCCTAACACACGGCAATACGGAATCAAACCGGACTGTCGCCGAAAATCGTTCGCGTGGTGTGGGAGGCTTCCGGCCGGGGCGGTTCGACGATGCGCGTCCGCGTCAATTGCCAGGCGATTTCGGGAACTTCCGATGCCTTGAAGGAGAGCACGATCTGGCTGCTTCGCCGCGGGCCGCTAAGGCCAGCAAAGAAAATCGACTCCTCGATCTCGGCAGGGACGGCGTCGCAGGAGAATGCCCAGCTGTCGGCGCCGCCGGCTGCAAGAACCAGCCGGCCCTGTCCGTCGCGGTATATCTGGGTTTCAGGGTGGACATGGAAACGCAACGTGACGAGGTCGCGGCCGTTGTCCCTCGGCGCTTCGCCGCCGGCGCGGAAGAAGCGGTCGACGCCCTCGAGCAGATTTCCGCCGTCGGAAAGCGTCAGTTCGCGTTCGTGGAAGAGGCCGAAGCGCGAGACATAGCCGTCATGGCTGGCTACGAAGCCCTGCGCGCCATCGGCGTCGGTGCGCTGGCAAGGCACGTGGCGTGGCCCGGCAACCAGCGGCGTGCGCAAAAGGCCGTTGATCCGCGCCGAATGAGCAAAGCGCGCCGACGAGGTGTCGTTCAGCGTCGCTGTCGAGTGAGCGGCGGTGGCGCGCGCCAGGGGCCGGAAATCGTCGGCGCCGAAACTGTCGACGCCGGCGTTGACGACATAGTGCCGGCGGCCGGAAGACAGTTCGAAGGAAAGGCAGCCGGCATGTGCGTGGCCGGACACATCCGGCGGCGGCACGGGGCCGGTGTCAGCGAGCACGGTGGTGCCACCCATCGACAGGCGTTCATAACCCGAGTGCGGCGCATGCAGCAGCGGCGCGCCGGCGGTGTCGTCGTGGCGCAGTACGGCGGCGATGCGATCCTGGATCGTCGCGCCCATGCCGTTGAAGCGGGCGAGGCTGCCGTCCTGGTGGCGGAAAAAACGCAGCGCAGGCAACATGCGCTCGATGGCGCCGATCAATGCTTCCGGCGGCGCCTCGGCTTGGTTGGCGTAGGTGTGACGCAGCGGCAGCAGATCGGCCAGGAGTTCCAGCACGACGAGCGGATTGCGCGAGATGTGGCCGCCATCGGCAAGAATCTGGCGATCGAGTTCTTCGGCAAGATTGCGCGTGGCGTTGCGGACCGCCGAGTTCGGCGCCGGCAGCGATAGCGAGGCGAAGGCGAGTGCGATGCGGCCGCGCAGCCTTTCGCTGCCGTCGGGCATTTCGGGCGCCATCGAGCGCAGGTAGCGGATCTGCAACGCCAGCGAACGCAGGAAGGCGCGGTAGAAGGGAAGCTCCGCACCCTGCAGCACGACGGAGGAGTGCTGCAGCCAGGCGATGATGCGGCGTGCCGTCGTCGCCGGGTCCCAGGCGATGCCGGCGATCTTGCCGCCATGCGTGGCGATCCAGTCGGAAACCAGCGCGCGTGCATTGGCCGCCGCAAGCTCGGTGCCTGCCGCACGCATGTGGCGCAGCCAGCGGAAGCCGTGCAGGGATTTCAGCCAGCCGCGATGGACGACTGGCATCTGGAACGGCGATACGCCGCCGGTTTCGACCAGATGGCCGGCGAGTGGAAAGCGGCCGTAGTAGATTTCGAGTGCGATCTGCGGATCGGCATGCCTGAGGTCGGGCGGCGCGATCAGAACGCGTTCGGGCGTGCGACCGGTATAGCGCCAGCGATAGACCGGCCCGGCGCGCAGCCTGCGGCGGGTCCGGCGCCAGACCTCCCTCGCAACAAGCGCCCAAAGGGGCGGTGCGTTGCCCACTGCACTAACCAAAGCCCGAATCCTTGCGTCGCCGACCTCTCCTTATCCATAATTTATGGTTAGCGAATGGTTTAGAAGTTGCTGATCCGGCCTGAAATCGCTCGAGCTAATCTGTGCGTCCTTCGAGGCTCGGCGGGAGAGCCTCGAAGGACGCACTGTAAACAGTCAGGACAAGCGCAGGAAACGTGCGGCGAAGAAGCCGTCGAGACCGGAGACGCCGGGTCTTCCCATGTCGAGATCTGCGGGCGTGGTGCGCAAGAGGCCTTTTTTGGTGACAAATCCTTCGATGCCGCCAAATTCATCGGGCTTTACAGGATCGGCAGCCACCAGCCTGGTGTCGGCCAGCAAGGCCTCGACCAGCGCCTCGCCTTCCTGCGGGTCGAGCGAACAGTTGGAAAAGACGATCCTCCCGCCGGGCTTCACCAGTTGAAGCGCCTTTTCGAGCAGTTTGCGCTGGAGCGCCGCCAGCTTGGCGACGTCTTCGATGGATTTGGTCCACGGCACGTCGGGATGACGGCGCACCGTGCCGGTTGACGAGCAGGGCGCGTCCAGCAGCAGGGCGTCGAAGAGTTCTTCCGGCCGATAGTCGAGGATGTCGGCCTGGACGATTTCTGCCTTGAGCCCGAGACGATCGAGGTTCTCGGCGAGCCGGGCAAGCCGGTTCTTCGAGGTGTCGACCGCGGTGACCTGCGCGCCGGCCACAACGAGTTGCGCCGTCTTGCCGCCGGGTGCCGCGCAAAGGTCGGCGACACGCAGGCTGGCGACGTCGCCGAGCAGCCGCGCCGGCAGGCTCGCCGCCGCATCCTGCACCCACCAGGCGCCATCGGCATAACCCGGCAGATCGGCGACATTGGCGGGGAGCCGTTCGACACGCACGGTGCCGCTCGGCAGACGCGATGCCGCCGAGCTTTTCCGCCCAGCCGGCCGGATCGGATTTCACGGTGAAATCGACGGGCGCTTCCGTACGGTGCGCGGCAAGGATGGCGTGCGCCTTGCCATCGCCATAGGCCGCCGTCAGCCGGTCGATGAACCAGTCGGGCGCGTCGCTGGTGGCGGCCAGCATCTTCGGCAGCTGATGGTCCTTGGCGCGGGCAAGGCCGCGCAGCAGCCCGTTGACGAGACCGGCGAAGCGCGCCGTGCGCGGGTCGGACTTGGCATGAGTGACGGCGAGATCGACCGCCGCGCTGTCGGGAATGTCGAGAAACAGGATCTGCGCAGCCGCGACATGCAAGAGATGCGACAGCGAGTGGGCATTGCCCGGCAGCGGGCGCTCGAGGCGGCGGGCGATCAGCTTGCCGATGGTCACGCGGAAGCGCAGCGCGGTGACGAGGATGGCGCGTACCAGTGCGCGGTCGCGCATTTCGAGGGCGCGGAATTGCGGATGGCCGTGCTCATGGTCGGTCAGTCCGTCGAGCGGCGTCTTCGCATCGATGACCGCGGCAAGCAGTTTCGCCGCCGCCTTGCGGGCGGGCAGTCCGGGTACGGAAAGATCGTCCTCCGCTCCGGACTCATGTCGCCTCGGGTGTCTTGTGGCAGCCCTCGCCTTCGTCACGGCCTCGGGCCTTTCGGCCCGGTCGGATTACGGCCCCATTTGCCGGACTGGCGCTGGGGTTTCGTTTCGGCGGAAGGAGCGCCCCATGGTCCGGATGGCGCAGCCTGTCCGGCGGCAGGTGCCTCCGGGGCACGCGGTGCCGCGCGCCCGCGCATTCCGCCGCCCATGCTGCTCGCCATCTGCTGTAAGGCGGCGATGCGGTTCTCGGTATTGGGATGGGTCGAGAAAAGATTGTCCATGCGCTCGCCGGAAAGGGGATTGATAATGAAGAGATGGGCGGATGCCGGGTTGCGTTCGGCATCGGGATTGTGGATGCGTTCGACGTTGCGGGCGATCTTGTCAAGTGCTGCAGCCAGCGAAAGCGGGTTGCCGCAGATTTCGGCGCCGCGCCGGTCGGCCGAATATTCGCGGGTCCGGCTGATCGCCATCTGCACCAGCATCGCGGCCAGCGGCGCCACGATCATGGCGACTAGCACACCGACGATGCCGAGCGGATTGTTGTTGTCGCGGTTGCCCCCGAAGAAGAAGGCGAAATTGCCGAGCATGGAGATGGCGCCGGCCAGCGTCGCGGTGATCGTCATGGTCAGCGTGTCGCGGTTCTGCACGTGGGCGAGTTCGTGCGCCATGACGCCGGCGACCTCGTCATAGGAGAGCCGGTCGAGCAGCCCGGTAGTGGCGGCGACCGCGGCGTTTTGCGGATTGCGGCCGGTGGCAAACGCGTTGGGCTGCGGATTGTTGATCAGGTAGACTTTCGGCATGGGCAGGCCGGCGCGCTGCACCAGATCGCGCACGATGCCGTAATATTCGGGCGCGTTGCGCTCGTCGACCTCGACGGCATGGTGCATCCGGAGCACCATCTTGTCGGCATTCCAGTAACTGAACAAATTCATGCCGGCCGCAATCAGGAAGGCGATCATCATGCCGCCCGATCCGCCGATCAGATAACCGACGCCCATGAAGAGCGCAGTCATGAAGGCCAAAAGCATGGCGGTGCGCATGAGGTTCATCATTCAGCTCCGTCGTCCTGAGACCGGATAGTTAGGGTCGATCCGGTCCGAAAACAGTCTATATGATGGGAAAGCCGTGCCCCCCTTTCAATATTCGCGTGAGCAATGCCGATGTCGGAAACAAAAGACCACAACAGAACCGCCCCCGTCGCTACAGAGCCGAAGGCGCTGACGCCAGCGGCCAGGCGCGCTCTTGACGAGGCGGAAGCGCGCCGCAAGGCTTATCTGGAAAACGAAGCCCGGAGGCCGAAAGAACTCGGTGGCCGCGGCGGCAAGGAACCCGGCCGTTACGGCGACTGGGAAGTCAAAGGCCTGACCAGCGATTTCTGAGGCAACCCCAAAGCCAAATGCCCTGGCCGCGGCTCAGCAGGCGACGGCGGTCGTTTCAGCAGCCAGCAATGTCAGGCCGTGGTCGTCGGCAACCGTCCGAATGCCGTCGTAGCTCGCAATCATCAGATGCTCCGTCTCCACCGGATGCTGGTGAGTGGCGGTGATGACGACGACGTCGGCGCCGGCTGCCCGACCGGCCTGGATGCCGGCCGGCGCATCTTCGAAAACCAGGCAGTCCCTAGCATCGACGCCAAGCCTTTGCGCCCCAAGCAGGTAACAATCGGGCGCCGGCTTGCCTGCCGAAACATCCTCGCCCGTGACGATGATGTCAGGTAGCGGGATGCCGGCGACGGCCATGCGCTTCAGCGCCAGGTCGCGCGGCGCCGAAGTGACGATCGCCCAGCGCTTCGGCGGCAGCGAAGCAAGGAAATCAAGCACGCCGGGAATTGCGTGGATGCCCTCGACATCGGCAACCTCGTCGTCCAGCAACTGCACCGCCTCACGGGCCGCGTCGACGCCGGGAAGGCCGAGCCGCGCGATGGTATCGATGGCGCGAATGCCATGCACCGTCGGCAGTAAAGCCTCGACGTCGAGACCGTGGCGTCTCGCCCAGTTTCCCCAGACCCGCTCAACCACCGGAATGGAATTGAGTACCGTGCCGTCCATGTCGAACAGGAAAGCCGCAAATTTTTTGTTTCCGAACATGGACAGGCTACCTCTTGGTGGCTGGGTCACGACAGCAACGTTCGGCGGCAACAGGCGATCACCGCTTTCCCAGTTTCAGGATAAATCACGCAGATGGCGCGGAAACTACGGCATCGGCCCTGTAATGGAAACCCCGCGGCACTCAAGTTCCGCCCATGCATCGTCAGCCTGTCTCGTTAGCCGGTGGAACCGGAGAGGCCGGCTTGACGTTATGGAACTAGGTTCTTCCTCCAACATCGAAGGTACGGCGATGCTGATCCGGCTCGGCTACGAAATCGCTATCGATTGCCCGCAACCGATGCCGGTCATCTCCCTCCTCGACATAAATCCCGACCGCCAGCACGACATCAAGCGCCAGACCAGGGTGCAAACCACGCCGCATGTGCCGAGCAGTCTCTACAAGGACAGCTTCGGCAATTCCTGCCGGCGGTTCATGGCGCCCGAAGGCGGCTTCCGCATCCTCTACGACGCGGTGATAGAAGACAGCGGCGAGACGGATTCCATAAATACCCTTGCGCTGGAAACGCCGGTCCAGGACTTGCCGGCCGAAACGCTGGTCTTCCTGCTTGGCAGCCGCTATTGCGAGACCGACCATCTCGGCGACCTCGCGTGGCGGCGGTTCGGCCATCTGCCGCAAGGCTGGGTGCGCGTGCAGGCGATCTGCGACTATGTGCATGACCGGCTGTCGTTCGGCTACGGTTATGCGCGTGCGACTCGCACGGCGGCGCAGGCATATGAGGAGCGGGTCGGCGTCTGTCGCGACTTCGCCCATCTCGCCATAACGCTCTGCCGCTGCATGAACATCCCGGCGCGCTACGTGAACGGCTATCTGGGCGACATCGGCGTGCCGCCCGACCCGGCTCCGATGGATTTCAACGCCTGGTTCGAGGCTTTCCTCGACGGCAAATGGTACACGTTCGACCCCCGCCACAACATTCCGCGCATCGGCCGCGTCGTCGTGGCGCGTGGCCGCGATGCCACCGATGTGCCGCTGCTCCACAGTTTCGGTGCGCACAAGCTGACCACCTTCAAGGTCTGGACCTACGAGCAGGAGAGCCACCCGGCCTGCCCGCCGAAGCACGGCGTCTACCGCACGCTGACCACACGGCTCATCGCCTGAACCAGCAAGCCAGGCCCACCATCCCGCGCCACCGGGCGCGGTTTCGGGCACACTTCACGGTTCCGCTTCCAGCGAACCGGCGGAACCTCCCGCAAGGCTGGCTCGTTCTGGTTGTGGTGCAGACATCACAAAAGGAGCCGCCAACATGCGAATCGCGATCCCCGGAATCTTTTGCGCGGTGCTTCTTTTTACTGCCCCCGCATTGGCGCAGACCCAACCGACACCACCGGTCCCGCCAGAAAAGTCGCTCAAGCTTTCCGAGATCATCACCAGGATCGAACAGCGCGACCAGTTCCGCTACATCGATGAGATCGACTGGGACGAGGAAGGGTTTTACGACGTGATCTATTACACTTCGGACAAGGCCAAGGTGGAGATCAAGATCGATCCGGTGACCGGCGAACCGCGCATGTGAGGCGATCGATTTGCGACGAGGTGCCTTGTGCGCATCCGTATAGGAATAAATACCTTGTATTCAGTACAAGGCTGATAACGGCCGCCTCACTCGCCGTGGCAGTTTCCATGTTGTTTGCGGTGCCAGCGGACGCCAGGAAGCGCGGTAATTTCGAAGGACCGGTCGAGGCAACGGTCCTTGACGTGCTCGACGGTGATACATTCTTGGCCGAGGCGCATGTCTGGCCGGGACAGGTGATCGAGGTCAACGTTCGCGTCCGCGGCATCGATGCACCGGAGATGAAGAGCCGCTGCGAGGCAGAGCATATCGCTGCTCTGAAAGCGCGGAAGGCGCTGATCGAACTGATCGGCGAACGCGTGTGGACCTCCAATATAGGCAGCGCCAAATATTACGGCCGCGTATTGGCCGACGTGGAGACGCCCGCTGGGGAATTCGTCGCCGAACAGATGCTCGGCAGGGCGCTGGTCAGAGCTTATGGCGGAGGTCGCCGTGCCGGCTGGTGCGATTGAGCCCGGCGCATAGATCGCGGCAATGGAAAAGGCCGTTCCCTTTCGAGAAACGGCCTTCCGTGTTTCCGTCCGTGGCGCGGCCGTCAGCCGTGACCGCTGGGGTCACAGGCCGCACGTCATGCGGTCAACGAAGGGGCTGCCCCTCGTTCAGGCAATCCGCTGAGGCCACGTTCTGGAAAACGAAATCACTCGACATCGGATCACCTCCTTTCGATCTGTTGAACACGCCACCAAGTTGGGGTGCTTTGTCCGCTTTCGCAAGTGCAAAAAAGCCACACCCCGCAACGGGTTGTCTTTGGCTCAGGCTTTCGCCTCGACTTTCCTGTTCTGCCTGTTTGCCACAAGGTCATCGACAACCGCCGGATCGGCGAGCGTCGAAGTATCGCCAAGCGCTGCGAAATCGTCTTCGGCGATCTTGCGAAGGATGCGGCGCATGATCTTGCCCGAGCGCGTCTTGGGCAGGCCGGGGGCGAACTGGATCTTGTCGGGGGAGGCGATGGCGCCGATCTCCTTGCGCACATGCGCGATCAGATCCTTGCGCAGGTCGTCCGACCATTTCTCGCCGGCCATCAGCGTGACGTAGCAATAGATTCCTTGCCCCTTGATGTCGTGCGGATAGCCGACGACCGCTGCTTCCGACACCTTGTCATGGCTGACGAGTGCGGATTCGACTTCGGCCGTGCCCATGCGGTGGCCGGATACGTTGATGACGTCGTCGACGCGGCCGGTGATCCAGTAGTAGCCGTCCTTGTCGCGGCGGCAGCCGTCGCCGGTGAAGTATTTGCCCTTGTAGGTGGAGAAATAGGTCTGGATGAAGCGCTCGTGGTCGCCGTAGACGGTGCGCATCTGGCCGGGCCACGAGTCGGCGATGCAGAGGTTGCCGTCGGCGGCGCCCTCCAGCACCTTGCCTTCCCCGTCGACCAGTTGCGGCTGCACGCCGAAGAATGGCCGCGTCGCCGAACCGGCCTTGAGGTCGGTGGCGCCGGGCAGCGGCGTGATCAGAATGCCGCCGGTCTCGGTCTGCCACCAGGTGTCGACGATCGGCACTTTCTTGTTGCCGACGACGTTGAAATACCACTCCCAGGCTTCCGGGTTGATCGGCTCGCCAACCGTGCCCAGGAGCTTGAGCGACTTGCGCGATGTCTTCTTCACATGAGCGTCGCCGGCACCCATCAGGGCGCGAATCGCGGTCGGCGCGGTGTAGAAGATGTTGACCTTGTGCTTGTCGACCACCTCCCAGAAGCGCGAAGCCGACGGATAATTCGGCACGCCCTCGAACATCAGCGTAGTGGCGCCGTTCGAAAGCGGCCCGTAGACGATGTAGGAGTGCCCGGTCACCCAGCCGACATCGGCGGTGCACCAGTAGATATCGCCGTCATGGTAGTCGAAGACATACTGGTGGGTCATCGACACGTAGACGAGATAGCCGCCCGTCGTGTGCAAGCACGCCCTTCGGTTTGCCGGTCGAACCGGAGGTGTAGAGGATGAAAAGCGGATCCTCCGCTTTCATCTTTTCCGGCTTGCACTCGGCCTTAACCGTGGCGACCTCGTCGTGATACCAGACATCGCGGCCTTCGACCCAGTTGATCTTGCCGCCGGTGCGGCGCACCACCAACACCTTCTCGACCTTGGCGCCGTCACGCGCGGCAATCTCGATTGCCTTGTCGGTGTTGTCCTTGAGGGGAACGGTTTTGCCGCCGCGCAGGCCCTCGTCGGCGGTGATCACGAAGGTCGAGCGGCAGTCCTCGATGCGGCCGGCGAGCGAGTCGGGCGAGAAGCCGCCAAACACCACCGAATGGATCGCGCCGATGCGCGAGCATGCGAGCATCGCATAGGTGGTTTCGGGGATCATCGGCATGTAGATAGTGACGCGGTCGCCCTTCTTGACGCCGTGCTTCTTCATCACGTTGGCGAGCCGGCAGACATGCTCGTAAAGCTCGTTGTAGGTGATCTTGCGATCATCGTAGGGATTGTCGCCTTCCCAGATGATGGCGGTCTGGTCGCCACGCTTCTTCAGGTGGCGATCGATGCAGTTGTAGGAAACGTTGGTAAGGCCGTCCTCGAACCAGTTGATCGAGACCTTGCCCTCGAACGAGGTGTTCTTGACCTTGCTGTATGGCTTGAACCAGTCGATGCGCTTGCCGTGCTTGCCCCAGAATTTCTCCGGGTTCTTCACACTCTCCTTGTACCATTTCAGGTAGGTCTCGTTGTCGATGAGGGCGTTCTTCTTCCACGCCGGCTGGACGCGATGGATCTGGACCTCGGACATTTTTCGCATTCCCTCCCGAATTTTCTTTGGCCGGCGGCCATTCGGCCGCGCGTTCGCGTATCGCCACGGGCGATTTCGCCGGCATTTATTATCATTTGGCCGCCGACCACAATATTAGACGTTGGATTCGCGTGGCGGCATGCCGCAGCCCGGACGAATGCAGGGCCCGAAACGTCTATCAGCACTCTCTTATGTTGGCTGCTAACATCCTGTTTTTGTTGCGGAAACTTTTCGACCGGGATAACGTTTCAATAGACGATTAACAATCGAGGCGCACACTTCGTCGTATGGAGGAGACAACGAAGCGCCGGAAGGACGGCCATGCGTGACAATACCGAACTCGAACTGATGCTCAGAGGCTATGGCCTCACCACCGCGCAAATCCTCTACCACATGCCGGATCATCCGCATGTGCTGCAGACCTTCATCTGGCAGCACTATGACGTGGCGCCGAAGTTTCCGGCGCTGTTCCGGTTCATCGATTTCTGGGAGGCGAAGCTCGATGGCCCGCTGCATTCGGTGAGCTACACCCACAAGAAGCTGATCGCGCCGAACGAATGGCGCAACGTCAGCGGCGAGTTGGTGCTGCACTGACGCATCGGCTCCGAAGAAACCGGTACGCGGGCAAAATCTAATACCCGGCCAGGCCATCTGGCCTAAAGCAATCGCTTTGCCATGGCTGGCGCGGAAGCGTATTCCCAAGCCTTCAGCGAACCCGGGAGGGTTCGGCGCTTGAGGAGTAAGATCATGACCAACAAAATTCTGCTGGGCGCTGCCTTGGCGGCTTCCCTCGTCTTCACGTCGGCCGTGCGCGCCGATGTCGTCATCGGCCTTGTCGCGCCGCTTACCGGGCCGGTCGCGGCTTATGGCGATCAGGTGAAGAACGGCGCCGAGGCGGCCGTCGACGCGATCAACAAGAGCGGCGGCATCCTTGGCCAGAATGTCGTGCTGTCGCTGGCCGACGATGCGGGCGATCCCAAGCAAGGCGTTTCGGCCGCCAACAAGCTGGTTGGCGACGGGGTGCGCTTCGTCGTCGGTCCGGTGACGTCGGGCGTCGCCATCCCGGCTTCCGACGTCTTCGCCGAGAATGGCGTGCTGATGGTGACGCCGACCGCCACCGCCCCCGACCTGACGGCGCGCGGCCTGACCAACGTGCTCCGGACCTGCGGCCGCGACGACCAGCAGGCGGAAGTCGCCGCCGCCTATGTGCTGAAAAATCTGAAGGACAAGCGTATCGCGATCATCAACGACAAGGGCACCTACGGCATCGGGCTGGCCAACGCGTTCAAGGCCGCGCTCAACGCCGGCGGCGTGACGGAGGTGCTGGAAAGCTCGCTGACGCCCGGCGAGAAGGACTTTTCCGCGCTCGTCACCCGCATCAAGTCGGAGAACGTCGATGTGATCTATTTCGGCGGCTACCACCCGGAAGGCGGGCTGCTCGCCCGCCAGTTGCGGGATGTTTCCGTCAATGCCCAGATCATCGGCGGCGAAGGCCTCTCCAACAGCGAATTCTGGGCCATCGGCAACGAGGCGGCAGCCGGGACGATCTTCACCAACGCCACCGACGCGCTGAAGAACCCGGACTCGGCCAACGCCGTCAAGGTGCTGGGCGAGAAGAACATTCCGCCGGAAGCCTTCACGCTCAACGCCTATGCCGCCGTCGAAGTCATCAAGGCCGGAATCGAGAAGGCTGGCAGCGCCGACGATGCGACCGCGGTCGCCACCGCGCTGAAATCCGGCGAACCGGTCGCGACGGCTATCGGCAAGCTCACCTATGGCGAAACCGGCGATTTGAGCTCGCCGAGCTTCTCGCTGTTCAAGTGGGAAGGCGGCAAGATCGTCGCCGTGGAATAAGCCAATCGGCATCGCCGGCTATAAAAGGCCGGAGGAAGCTCCGGCCTTTTATTTTACATCCAGATCCTTCCGGAAGGTCCGGCAGGCTCAAACCGCGGGCGGATTGAGCCGGGCAAATCCTTCCTGCCGCCGATAGGGAAAGTACGGATAGGCTGCGGTCACCGCGCTTGCTTCGTCCAGCTTCCCGATCTGCTCTTGCGTCAGCGACCAGCCGACGGCGCCAAGGTTCTGGCGCAACTGCTCCTCGTTGCGGGCGCCGATGATGACGGAGGAGACGGTCGGTCGCTGCAGGAGCCAGTTGATGGCGATCTGCGGCACCGTCTTGCCGGTCTCCTTCGCCACGTCGTCAAGCGCATCGACCACATTATAAAGATGTTCGTCGTCGACGGGCGGGCCGAAGCTTGCGGTGTCATGCAGGCGACTGCCTTCCGGCAGCGGCTGGCCGCGGCGGATCTTTCCGGTGAGCCGGCCCCAGCCGAGCGGGCTCCAGACCAGCGCGCCGACGCCCTGGTCGAGGCCGAGCGGCATCAGCTCCCATTCGTAATCGCGGCCGACCAGCGAATAATAGACCTGGTGCGCGACGTAGCGCGGCCAGCCATGCCTGTCTGCTGCCGCCAGCGACTTCATCAAATGCCAGCCGGAGAAATTGGAGACGCCGACGTAACGCAGCTTGCCGGCTTTCACCAGCGTGTCGAGGGTGGAGAGAACTTCCTCGACCGGCGTGCCGGCATCGAAGGCATGCAGTTGCAGGAGGTCGAAGTAGTCGGTGCCAATGCGTTTCAGCGCATCCTCCACCGCCTTGATCAGGCGCGAGCGGGAAGAACCCCAGTCGGCCGGGCCGTCGCCCATCGGCAGCGAGGTCTTGGTCGAGATCAGCACGGAATTGCGGCGGCCCTTGATGGCCTCGCCGAGCACCTCCTCCGAGGCCCCGTTCGAATAGACGTCTGCGGTGTCGAACAGGTTGACGCCCGCTTCCAGGCAGATGTCGACCAGCCGTCGCGCCTCCCGGGCATCGCTGGTGCCCCAATGGCTGAACAGCGGGCCGGAACCACCAAATGTTCCCGCACCGAAACTCAAGGCCGGTACTTTCAGGCCGGATGCGCCGAGACGTCGATAGTTCATATTTTTCTCCTTGATGTCGATGATGGTCAGGGCAGCGGCGGGCCGTGTTACTCCGCCGCTTCCGGGCAGGCCGCCGCGGATAGCCGCGCGGCGGATTTTTCGAGCCGCAATGCAGTCAGGGCGAGCGCAAGTGCAGCGAGCGGCACCAGGCCGGCAACAAAGGTGATGGAGCCGAGGCCCGGTCCGTGGTCGATGACGAAGCCGCCGAGCCAGGCGCCAATGGCATTGCCAAGATTGAAGGCGGCGATGTTGAACGACGAGGCGAGGCCCTGGCCGGCGCCTTCGGCCTTGTCCAGCACCCACATCTGCAGCGGCGCGACGGTTGCGAAGGCTGCGGCGCCGAACAGTCCAATGGCGACGACCGCCAGCACCTGGCTGTGGATGGCGAAGGTCATGGCGAACAGTACCAGCGCCAGCGCGACGAGGCTGCCCAGCATCGTCGGCACCAGACGCTTGTCGGCAAGGCGACCGCCGAGCATGTTGCCGACGATCAGCCCGCCACCGAAAACCATCAGGATCGGCGACACCGCGGCTTCGGAGAAGCCGGTGATCCGGGTCAGGATCGGCGCAATGTAGGTGAAGCCGGCAAAGACGCCGACCCAGGAAAGCACGGTGGTGGCGAGGCCGAGCAAGCACGGCGCGGCGGCCGAGCACGGCGAGCACCCCTTCGGAGGTTTCTTCCGATTTGTCCGACGGCTTGTCGCGCGGCACCAGCAGGGCAATCACCGCGACGGCAATGCATCCCGACCAGCGTGACCGCCCAGAAGGTCGAGCGCCAGCCGTAAGCCTGGCCGAGCCAGGTGCCGAACGGCACGCCGAGGATGTTGGCGACGGTCAGCCCGGTGAACATGATGGCGATGGCCGACGCCTTCTTGTTGGCCGGCACCAGGCCGGTGGCGACAACCGAGCCGACGCCGAAGAACGATGCGTGGGCGAAGGCGGTGAGCACGCGCGCCGCCATCAGCGACCAGTAGTCGGGCGCCAGCGCACAGGCGAGGTTGCCGACGGTGAAAACGACCATCAGGCTCATCAGCAGCGTCTTCTTCGACCAGCGTCCGGTAATAGCGCCGAGGAGCGGCGCGCCGACGACGACACCGAGCGCGTAGCCGGAAATGAGCAGGCCGGCCGCCGAGATCGAGACGCCGAGATCGGCGCTGACGTCGAGCAAAAGACCCATGATGACGAATTCGGTGATGCCGATGCCGAAGGCGCCGGCGGCGAGTGCATAAAGGGCAAGAGGCATGAAGTTCCCCGGATCGCTGTTTGCGGAAGGCCGCAAGAAGGCTGAACCCGGTAGATCGGCACGCGCCCGGCTGTGAACCAGCCTTGATCCAGGAACAGTTTTTGTGAAATGAATTCACAAATGGCCCGTATCGACATCAACCGTTCCGGCGAGATCGAAGTGTTTGTCCGCGTTGTCGACGGCCAGAGCTTCTCGGCCGCCGCGCGGGAACTCCGGATGACGCCGTCGGCGGTCAGTAAGCTGATCGCGCGGCTGGAGGACCGGCTTGGCGCGCGGCTCCTGCGCCGCTCCACCCGTAAATTGCAGGTCACGCCGGAAGGCGTCGCCTTCTACGAGAGCGGGCTGCGCATCCTCGCCGAGATCGCCGCCGCCGAGCGCGAGGCCGCGCAAGGGGCGACGCCGCGAGGCCGCCTGCGCATCAACTGCCTGGTGCCGTTCGGACAGCACTATCTGATTCCGCTCATTCCGAAATTCCTGGAACTCAACCCGGACGTATCGATCGACCTGTCGCTGACCGACCGGGTCGTCGATCTGCTGGAGGAGCGGGCGGATCTCGCTATCCGCGCCGGCCCGCTCGCCGAATCGAGCCTGGTCGCCCGCAAGCTCGGGCAAAGCCGCATGGTGGTGGTGGCGGCGCCGTCTTACCTCGAGGCGCATGGCAGGCCGGAGACGCCGGCCGACCTCCACCGCCACGTCGTGCTCGGCTTCTGCTTCGCGCGCCACGTCGAAGGCTGGCATTTCAGCGGTCCGAAGAGGGAGAAGGTCAGCGTCATGCCGTCAGGCAAGGCGCTGGTCAGCGACGGCGAATCGATGCGGCTGATGGCGCTTGCCGGCGGCGGCATTGCCAGGCATGCACTCTGGCACGTCGGCCCGGACATCGCGGCGGGCCGGCTGGTGCCGCTGCTCGAAGAGTTCAATCCGGGTGACGAGGAACCGGTCCACGCCGTCTATGTCGGCCAAGGGCAAGCACCTGCCTGCGCGGGTGCGCGCCTTCCTCGATTTCCTTGTCGAGAACGTGAAGCTCGAATGATGGTCGTCAGCTTGCCAGGAACGCGATGATGGCGAAGCCGATCATGCCGAATGTGATCGCCGCGATGGGCAAGAGAATCTCGATTGCCGCGGTTGTGCCTTTCATCTTGCCGCCGGGGCCGACATCGACCTCGGCCGAAGCCCAGTCGCTGAATGTCTCGCTATGTTTGGTGCGGCGGTTCCGGTTTTGCCGCCAGACCGCCCACGCGACGACCGGCAAGGCGACCGCGATGAAGATGAGGCCGGTCACCACCGTAAGCAGATAATCGGCGTAGCTGCCTCCTGAAAAGCCGAACCACACGGCCACGACATACCACGCCGTCAGGCCGACGATCGCCCAATAGACGGTCGGGTGGAGATGGCGGAAAACCGGCTGGTCCTGGCGATTTGCTCTGTTGCTCATGCTGCCCTCCTTCGACCAATGCAAAGGAACGGCCAGGTGGTCGCTCGCACCGGAGATGGGGACGCCGAGCCGCAGATTTCCATGCGGTCTATCGACGCAAGTTCTCCAAAGGCTAACTTTCTCTTGAGAAAAGTTAGCGATATGCTATCCGACAAGATGTGAAGCGGATCACCTACAGCAAGTCAGCTCTCAAGACTCTGCGTCGCATTCCCGTCAATGACGCGAGGCGGATCCGTTCCAAGATAGAACAGTATGCGGCATCGCCGAGCAACTTGGCAAACAACGTGAAAACGCTCGCCGGATCCCCTTATATTCGACGTCGGGTCGGAGATTGGCGAATAATAGTGGATGAAAACGACCTCGTTCTCGAGGTTTTGAAGATCGGTGCCCGGGGCGGCATTTACGAATAGGGAAAAACAGATGTCCATCCAAAAGATCGTCACGCCATCGGGCGAAACGCTCGTTGTGCTTCCCATGGCCGAGTATGAAAGTCTCGTGGATGCGGCAGACATTGCCGCCGCGGACGCCGTTCGCCGCAATATCGCGAGCGGGGCGGATGAGGCGATTCCCTCCGAAATCGTCAACCGTATTCTCGATGGCGAAAATCCCGTCCGTGTCTGGCGGGATCATCGAAATTTATCCGCCAGGACGGTTGCGAAGAAGGCCGGGATCAGCGCTGCCTATTTATCCGAGATCGAGACAGGCAAAAAGGAAGGAGCCGTCTCTACCCTGAAGAAAATTGCCGAAGCGCTTCGCGTCGACCTCGACGATCTCGTGTGAACCTTTCGGAGAAGTGGTTATCCCGGCCACGGGTTGACAACGGTCACACCCGTGTCGGCAAAATCGGAGACGTTGCGGGTGACGAGCACCAGATTGTGCACCAGCGCCGTGGCGGCGATCAAGCCGTCGGCTTCACCTCTGGTCCGCATCGCGGAAAGCCGCCCCCATTCGACGGCGATTTCTTCATTCACATCCAGGACGCGTTCGGCGAATACCACGCGCGTCCGTTCAAGCCAGTCAGCGATGTGCTTGGCCGATGTCGGGTCGCGGCGCATCTTGATCCAGATTCCGCGGGAAATCTCGCCCAGCGTCACGACGCTGATGAAAAGCATGGATGACGTCTGAGTACCGATCCAGGCCGTCACGGGGTCGCGACCTTTTCGAGCGTCCGAGACGATATTGGTGTCGAGCAGGTACATCAGAACTCGATCGGAGGACGGCTGGGTTCCTTCGAGCGTCGATTAACCTCCTCCACGAACTCATCATCCCATTCCGGTCCGGAAAGCAGGTGTTCAATGAATGATGGTTTCCGGTTCGACAGGCGATCGAATTCCTCAACCGAAATAACGACCGCAGCGCGCTTGCCGCGCAACGTTACGGTTTGTGGCCCCTCGGTCATCGCCTTCTGCACGACCTTGGAAAAATTGTTCTTGGCGTCCTGCAAATGCCAGTTCATGAAACTGATCCTAGCTAGCTTGGCTAGCTATATAGCATCAAACGCACTCATGTTCAAACGACAGGTTCAGCGGCTGCCGAAGATCGCCGAACCCACCCGCACAGAAGTCGCGCAGAAGCGGATCGCCAGCTCGTAGTCGGCTGACATACCCATCGACAGGTTCGTGACGGCCGGCCTCGCGCGCCAGCTTTTCCAGCAGCGCGAAATGCGGTCCGGGATTTTCGTCAAGCGGCGGGATGCACATCAGTCCCTCGATGGCGAGGCCGTGAACGTCCCGGCAACGTGCGACGAAAGCGACCGCCTCGCGCGGCTCGATACCGGCTTTCTGGGGCTCCGAACCAGTGTTGACCTGCACGTAGAGTTTTGGCTTTTTGCCCTGTTTCTTCATTTCCTTGGCAAGCTCTGCCGCGATCTTCTCGCGATCCACCGTTTCGATCGCGTCGAACAGGGCGACGGCCTCCTTCGCCTTGTTGGATTGCAGCGGACCGATCAGATGCAGTTCCAGGTCGGGGAACTCCGCTTTCAACGCCGGCCATTTGGCCTGTGCTTCCTGCACGCGGTTTTCGCCAAAGACGCGGTGGCCGGCTTCGATGACCGGCCTTATGGCGTCCGCCGAAAAAGTCTTCGTCACCGCGACCAGCGTCACGCCGCCGGTTTCGCGCAGCGCTTCCTGCTCCGCCACAGCGATCCTGTCCATGACCAGCCCGTACCTGGCAACCGTGTCGTTCATGCCGAAATGTGCCTTATTCTGCCTGGGCTTCCGGGTCCCCGGTGTTGACGGGTCCGGCAAACCATGGTGAACGTCTCCCGCATTCTTCATAGGCGAAATACCGGGCATGGCAACCGAACGATACAATCCCCGCGCGTCCGAACCGAAATGGCAGAAGGCCTGGGACGCGGCAAAACTCTTCGAGACGAGGAACGACGATCCGCGTCCGAAATACTATGTGCTGGAGATGTTTCCCTATCCGTCGGGCCGCATCCATATCGGCCATGTGCGCAACTACACGATGGGTGACGTGGTGGCGCGCTGGCGCCGCGCCAACGGCTACAACGTGCTGCATCCCATGGGCTGGGACGCCTTCGGCCTGCCTGCCGAGAACGCTGCCCGCGACAACAAGGTGAACCCGCGCGACTGGACCTATACCAACATCGAGACGATGAAGGGCCAGTTGAAGACGATGGGCCTGTCGCTCGACTGGGCGCGCGAATTCGCAACCTGCGATCCCGGCTACTACAAGCACCAGCAGAAGATGTTCCTGGATTTTTGGAAGGCCGGGCTGGTCGAGCGCAAGTCGGCCAAGGTCAACTGGGATCCGGAAGACATGACGGTGCTCGCCAACGAGCAGGTCATCGACGGGCGCGGCTGGCGATCGGGCGCACTGGTCGAACAGCGCGACCTGACGCAGTGGTTCTTCAAGATCACCTCGATGTCGCAGGACCTGCTCGACAGCCTCGACACGCTCGACCAGTGGCCGGAAAAAGTCCGCGTCATGCAGGCGAACTGGATCGGCCGCTCGGAAGGGATGCTGATCCGCTGGCCGCTGGCCAAGGGGACCGCGCCGGAAGGCGAGATGGAACTCGAGGTCTATACGACGCGCCCCGACACCATCTTCGGCGCGTCGTTCATGGCTGTCGCCGCCGACCACCCGTTGGCGAGGAAGGCTGCCGAGACCAATCCGGCGCTGGCTGAATTCATCGACGACGTGCACCACATGGGCACTTCGGCGGTGACGCTCGAAACCGCCGAGAAGAAGGGTTTCGACACCGGCATTCGCGTTGTGCACCCGTTCGACGAGAGCTGGACGCTGCCTGTCTACGTGGCGAATTTCGTGCTGATGGATTATGGCACCGGCGCCATTTTCGGCTGCCCGTCCGGCGACCAGCGCGACCTCGACTTCGCCAACAAATACGGCCTGCCGGTCGTCCCGGTGGTGATGCCGGAAGGAGGCGACGCAAAAACCTTCCAGATCATCGACGAGGCCTATGTCGACGACGGCGTGATGATCAATTCGCGCTTCCTCGACGGCATGACGCCGAAAGAAGCTTTCGACGAGGTCGCCGCGCGGCTGTCGGGCGTCACGATCGGCAACCGCCCGCAGGGCGAGCGGAAGGTGCAGTTCCGGCTGCGCGACTGGCTGATCTCGCGCCAGCGTTACTGGGGCTGCCCGATCCCCGTCATCCATTGCGACGCTTGCGGCGCCGTTCCGGTGCCGAACAAGGATCTGCCGGTGGTGCTGCCGACCGACGTCAGCTTCGACAAACCCGGCAATCCGCTCGACCATCATCCGTCGTGGAAGCATGTCGATTGCCCGCAATGCGGCAAGAAGGCCACGCGCGACACCGACACGATGGACACGTTCGTCGATTCGTCCTGGTATTTCATCCGCTTCACCGACCCGTGGAACGAGGAGAGCCCGACGACGCTCATGGATGCCGACGGCCCGACGGGCTGGATGCCGGTCAACCAGTATATCGGCGGCGTCGAGCACGCGATCCTGCACCTGCTCTATTCCCGCTTCTTTACCCGGGCGATGCAGATCACCGGCCATCTGAACGAGGTGAAGGAGCCGTTCGAGGGCATGTTCACCCAGGGCATGGTAGTGCACGAGACCTATCGCCTGGGCAGCGGCCCCAACGCGCGCTGGGTGCAGCCGGTCGAAGTGAAGGTCGAGGAGATCGACGGCAAGCGCACTGCCTCGCTGCTCGCCGACGGCACGCCGGTCGAGATCGGACCGATCGAGAAGATGTCGAAATCGAAGAAGAATGTCGTCGACCCGGAAGACATTCTGGCGAGCTACGGCGCCGACACCGCGCGCTGGTTCATGCTGTCGGATTCGCCGCCCGAACGCGACGTGATCTGGACGGAGGCCGGCGTCGAGGGCGCCCATCGTTTCGTGCAGCGCATCTGGCGGCTCGTTTCCGAAACCGCACCGGCACTGCGCAAGGTCTCGGCGAAAGCCGGCGGCGAAGGCGAAGCCGGCGCGATCTCGAAAGTGGCGCACAAGACCGTCAAGGCGGTCGGCGAGGACATCGGCAGATTGGCGTTCAACAAGGCGGTCGCCCGTCTCTACGAATTGATGAACGCCATCCAGGCGCCCGCCACAGCTTTGTCCGAGGGCAAGGGCGATGCGGCCGTCGCATCGGCACTGCGCGAGGCCGTCGAGATGCTGGTCGTCATGATCGCGCCGATGATGCCGCATCTGGCCGAGGAGTGCTGGGCGGCGCTCGGCGGCGAGGGGTTTGTCGCGAATCAGCGCTGGCCGGAGTTCGACCCGGCGCTGACGGTCGACAACGATGTTGTCTATCCGGTGCAGATCAACGGCAAGAAACGTGGCGATTTGACAATTGCCCGCGACGCAGACCAAGGTACGGTCGAGAAAGCGGTGCTCGTACTTGACTTTGTACAGAAGGCGCTGGATGGCAAACCGCCGCGCAAGGTGATTGTCGTTCCGCAGAGAATCGTGAATGTCGTTGCCTGAGCGGAGGTGGGAACTCGTGAGCCGTTTTCTCCGATCGATACTCCTTTCATGCCTGGTTCTGGCTTCGGCGTGCACCGTGCGGCCGTTGTATGCTCCGGCAGGCTCTATCGCTCCCGGCGCGGCAACCACGACGCAATTGTCGTCGATTTCGGTCAAACCCGAGGCGACCCGCTACGGCCTGGAAGTGCGCAACCACCTGATCTTCCTCTTGAATGGCGGCAAGGGCGAACCTGCCAGTCCGGTCTACACGCTCGCCCTCAACGTCACCTCGTTGAAGGAAGCGGCCGCCATCATCCAGGTAGGCGATGAGGACGAACCGACCGCGGGCACGATCACGGTGGCCTCGAGATACACGCTCACCAAAGATGGAAAACCGGTAGCACAGGGAAGGCGCCAGGTGACATCCTCCTTCGATGCTCCCCGTCAGGAATTCGCCAATCTCCGGGCGGCACGCGACGCGGAAAATCGCGCCGCCCGCGAACTTGCCGAGTTGGTCCGACTGGCGGTCGCGCAAGATCTTGCCCGGCTGTCACCCAGTTAGCGCCTGCGAGGGACAGGATTTGCTGCGAGTTTGTTGTACGCTCTCGTGTCATTACTGCGTCACAGGTTTCGGCCAAACAGCGCCTAACGGAGTGGGAAACCATGGATTCTCGGACGACGCCGTCCAGCTTCACGGAAACGCTCGGTGCGCGGTGGTTTCGGAGCGTCAGAATTGACGACGATGCCCACATCATCGACAAGATGATCGCCGAGCGCTCGACGACGCTGTCACGTCATCCCATGTGGCCGGTGATGCGGCCCCTCTTGCTGCGGTTTCTCCACTACCATCAAGCCATCGAAATGGCGGACGACGTCGCCGACATGTCCGGGTGGGACGCAATGTCCTATCTCAGCGCGCTTCTGTCACTGAATGTCACCGTCCGCGGCATAGACAATCTTCCCGCCACCGGCGGCTTCATTCTGGCCCCCAGCCATCCGACCGGCATCGCCGATGGCGTTGCGGCATTCGACATGCTCAAGAACGTGCGCCCCGACATGGCAATTTTCGCCAATCGCGACGCTCAGCGGGTGGCGCCGGGCTTCCGCGACCTGATCATCCCCGTCGAATGGCGGCAGGGCGAGAAATCGCATGCCAAGAGCCGCGACACGCTGGAACTGACGGCGCGCGCCTTTGCCTCCGGCAAGGCGATCGTGCTCTTTCCCTCGGGCCGCATCGCCTATTGGCACGAAGGCGTGCTGACCGAGCGACCGTGGCAGACGTCCTTGGTCTCGCTGGCCAGGCGCTACCGCTATCCGGTGATTCCGGCACGCATGACGGCCCGCAATTCGGGCCTGTTCTACTTCCTGTCGAAATATTCGACCGAACTACGCGACATGACGATCTTCCACGAACTTCTGAACAAGAAGGGCCGCGCCTTCTCGATCACCATCGGCAGGCCGATCGAGGCGGAGGCGCTGGAAGGCGAACCGGCCGACGTCGCCGCCAGGTTGCAGCGGCATACCGTGCATGGGTTGGCCGAAAATCCCGACGCGGTTTTCTCCGCGGCGCTGCCCGTGTGACGAGGGACGGAACGCGCGATCTCCTGCAGCGCTTTCGAACGCCATGCGTCTCATCTCATTTTCCGCCTCCGGCTACCGCTCACTGAAATCGATTCGGCTGGAGATCGGTCAGGTCGGGGTGTTCATCGGCGAAAACGGGGTCGGCAAATCCAATCTCTATCGCACCCTGCAACTGATCAAGGCGGCGGCCGACGGCACGCTTGCGCTGGAAATCGCGCACGAGGGCGGTATGCAGTCCGTCTTGCGGACAGGTCGCCGATCCCCGGGAAAGCCGGTTCGCATAGTCCTTGAGGCCTCCTTCGAGGACGATGAAATCGGCATCGCGCTCGAGCTACAGCCTGGAGGCCGGCCTACCGCCGCCCCTATCCGCGGGCTTCACCTTCGAACCGCATGTCAAGGAGGAGACTATCGCGGTCGTCAGTGGGCGAAGAGCCGTCGAGATGATGCAGCGAAAAGGTGGCGCGGCCTTCGCCCGGGACAGCGACGGGCGTCGCGTCCAATACCCCCTCCCGCTGCTGAACTCCGAGACCGCCCTCGCTTCGCTTGGCGCTTCCGGGCACCACCCGGAGATTGCCGAACTGCGTTCCACGGTCCTCGGCTGGCGCTTCTATCACGGTTTCCGCACCGATCGCGATTCGCCGCTTCGCAAGCCGTCGCTTGCGGTGACCGCGCCGATGCTCGACGAGGATGGCGGCAACCTTGCCGCCGTGTTCGCCACGCTGGCACATATCCGCGAGGATACGGTCGACCTCGACCGCTGCATTGCCGCGGCTTTCTCCGGCGCGCGGCTCGAAATTCCGCTGCCGCCGGATTTCGCCACCTTCGGGCTTGTCCTGCCCGAATTCCCGCAGCGCGTGTTTCGGCCCGAGGAGTTGTCGGACGGCCAGATAAGGTTCCTGGCTCTTGCGGGTGCGCTGCTTTCCTACCGGCTGCCCGCGATGATTGCCCTCAACGAACCGGAAGCAAGCCTGCATCCGTCGATGCTGCCGGCCCTCGCGGAAATGATCGCACGGGCGGCGGAGCGAACGCAGGTCTGGGTGGTGACCCATTCGAGCGAACTCGCCGAAGCGATCAGCGAGCGGACCGGCGTGCGTGCCTGCACCGTGATCAAGATCGAAGGCGCCACCGCGATCGAAGGCATGCGCCTGGACGGCACGATCCGCGATCACGAGGATCCTCGCTAGAGTGGCTGAATAGGGAAGGCTTCTTTTGATGGGGTTGCGTCCCGGGCGCCGGCCTACCTTGCGGCGGTTCTCTTGCCGGGGAACCTGACGATGTTGTCGGCAACAGCCGGCTGGCTGTGCTCGGCCGTCAGCACCGCCTCGGTCAGCAATTCAAGCGCTTCCCGAAGTTTGCAGGACCTGTCGTCGTCGCCATCGATAAGGTCGTGAGCGCGCTCAAGCAGCGCACGGGCAGCGGCGAAGTTCGATTGCATTGTTGTCCCTCAAGCAAGGAGCCCTCCCGCAGCCGCCTAATAATACAGAGGCAATCGGGACGGATAGTGCTGGTCGGTGCTGTGGTTCACGCAGTTTCAAATTCCACAGCCAAGTTTTATGAAAACTTTTGTCGAGTTTTACTGAACTCCGCGGATGTTTTGCGCCGGAGTTCTACCGCTTTGCGTAGCCCCGTAGCGTACGGTAATCTGCTGCGGGGTCGCGTGGAGGGTGAGATGCACAGATTTTCTCGATATGCGTTCGCGATCGGGTTTGCCGTCGTGGGGCTTGCTTGTGCGGTGCCGGCCGTTCCGGCGATAGCGCAGCCGGTGGAACCAGGCGCCGAAGGCGAACTGGCCAACCTCCTGCCGCCCGAGGTCGGGCGCCGCGTCTGCTACGCGCGCCGGTATGATGCCGCTCACCTCAACGCTCATCCGAAGCAGAAGGTGGCCGAGATCCAGTTCCGCCTCGCCTACTACCGGCACGATCCGGACGACTACGCGCCGCAAGGCCAGCGCAACTACTATTTCGCGGTGCTCGCGCGCTTGCGCGGCCAGGGCGAGACGCTTACGTCGATCGGTGAATGCGTCCCGTTTGAGGGACAGATATCCTGCGGCGTCGAATGCGACGGCGGCGGCTTTGCGCTGAAGCGCCGCCCGCCGGACAAGGTACTGATCAGCCTGGGTGAAGAGGGCCGGCTCCGCATGACGCGGGGTTGCGACGAATCGGATTCGGTCGATCTCGAATCCGGTGCGGACGACAAGGAATTTCTGCTCACCAGAACCGACGATTCGTCCTGCCCGGCCTATGAGGACTGGTGATTTTGTCTGGCGCTGAAATCCTAAAAGATGTCGACCGACAGTCCCGGCAGATCGAAACCGCCGATCGCCGTCGACCAGCGCTCGCCGGGCATGATCGGGAAGGCGCGTGTCAGCGTGCCGGTGGTCACCACCTCACCTTTGCGAAGCGGCGGATTGAGGCTGTCGGCGGCAAGCACGTCCGCCAGATGGCCGAGCGCCTGGATGGGGCCATCGAGCACGTTCGCGCCGATGCCCTTGTCCACTACCTCGCCATTGCGTGAGAGCACGACCGTCAGGCAGGACAGAGCCGCCGCCAAGCTGCCATGGTTGGACACCGTGTGTTTCGGCCCGACGAACAACGCGCCATGAAGTCCTCCATCGGCAATGCAGTCAGCGACTGCGAAGCGCCAGCCGGGATAGATGGACTGCACCACCTCGAAGCCATGCGCGACCCATTCGACCGACATCGCCAGTTCGGTCAGGGTCGTTCCGGGTCCGACATCTTGGCCGAGGCCAAGCACGATCTCCGGTTCGATGCGCGGTTCGGGCAAATGCGAAATTTTTACGCGGCTTCCGGGATGAACATCGTGGAGCGTCGTACCGTAAACGTAACCCCACAGCGGCCGGTCGACGTCATATTCGGCCCAGATGTTGCGGTTGGTGAAACCGATCTTGCGGCCGGCGGGCTGCTCGCCTCGAGCGATGCGCAAGTCGCGCAACGCCGCGGTAACCTTGTAGGCGTCGTCGTTGCCGAAGCCTCGAACACGCGCCGAGAACGGCTCGACCTGATGCTTCGAATCGAGGGCGGCGAGGGCTTCCGACGCGATCGCTTCGGTGCCGTCCGCCGCCATCGGAATCAACCGATCTTCTGGCCGGTCTTGGCCCAGTCGGCGAGGAATGCCTCCAGGCCCTTGTCCGTCAGCGGGTGATTGACCAGAGCCCGCAGCGTCGCCGGCGGCACGGTCACGACGTCGGCGCCGATCAGGGCCGCCTGCTTGACATGGTTCACGGTGCGGATCGAGGCGGCGAGGATCTCGGTCTTGAAATCGTAATTGTCATAGATGGTGCGGATCTCCGAAATCAGCTCCATGCCGTCGATGCCGATGTCGTCGATGCGGCCGATGAACGGCGAAATGAAGCTGGCCCCCGCTTTGGCCGCGAGCAGAGCCTGGTTGGCCGAGAAGCACAGCGTCACGTTCACCTGCCTGCCCTCCGAGCGGATAGCCTTGCAGGCCTTCAGCCCGTCCAGCGTCAGCGGCACCTTGATGCAGATGTTGTCGGCGATCTTGGCCAGCGCCTTGGCTTCCCTCATCATTTCCGAATATTCGGTGGCGGTCACTTCCGCCGAAACCGGTCCGTCGACGATGTCGCAGATTTGTTTGGTGACCTCGGCGATCTGGCCGCCGGATTTGAGAATCAGCGAAGGGTTGGTAGTGACGCCGTCGAGCAGTCCGAGATCGTTGAGCTCCTTGATTTCCTTCACGTCCGCCGTGTCGACGAAAAATTTCATGGCTGTCTCTCCTTCGCGATTCTTGCACGCGGCTGCAAAGCCGCCCCGTGTTCGGCCTTTGATCTAGACGAAGTTCAGGGCAAGGTCACGCCCGATGAAGCAAGATTCGCGATCCTTCAGGCTGGAAGCCGAGCGGCTGTCCGTGCCGGTGCTTGTGCCGATGCCGGCCGAGCGGCCTTACAGCTACGCGGTGCCCGCCGGCATGCATGTTGAGCCGGGATCGATCGTGCGGGTGCCGCTCGGGCCGCGCGAGGTGGCCGGCATCGTCTGGGACGGCGCCACCGATACCATCGACCCGAAGAAGCTCCGGCCGATTTCCAAAGTTTTCGACTGTCCGCCGGTCGACGAAGGCATGCGCCGGCTGGTCGACTGGATTTCTTCCTACACGCTGTCGCCGCCCGGCATGGTGGCGCGGATGCTTTTACGCGCGCCCGAAGCCTTCGATCCGCAACCCTGGACGGAAGGGTTGCAGCGCACAGGCAGCGAGCCGGACCGCATGACGGCGGCGCGGGCGCGCGTTCTGGAGCTTTCGTCCGACGGGCTCGCCTGGACGCGCTCCGGCCTCGCGCATGCCGCCGGCGTGTCGCTGACCGTCATCGACGGATTGAAGGCCCAGGGCGTTTTCGAACCGGTGATGATCCCGCCGCGGCCGGTGGTCGCACCCCCCGACCCAGGCTATGCGACGCCTGACCTGACGGACGACCAGAAGGCAGCCGCAGCGGTGCTGCGCGAACGGACGGCGGCCGGCAAATTCAGCGTGACGCTGGTCGACGGCGTCACCGGTTCCGGCAAGACGGAAGTCTATTTCGAGGCGGTTGCTGCAGCGCTGGAAAGCGGCAAGCAGGTGCTGATCCTGCTGCCGGAGATCGCGCTCACCCAGGCCTTTCTCGAACGCTTCCACGACCGCTTCGGCGCCAGGCCGGCGGAATGGCATTCCGACTTGCCGCCGCGCATGCGCGAGAAGGTCTGGCGGCAGGTCGCCGAGGGCACCGTCCGTGTCGTCGCGGGCGCCCGGTCGGCGCTGTTCCTGCCGTTCAACAGCCTGGGTCTCATCGTCGTCGACGAGGAGCACGACCCTGCCTACAAGCAGGAGGACCGCGTTTTCTACCATGCCCGCGACATGGCCGTGGTGCGCGGCCACATCGGCGGCTTCCCCGTCGTGCTGGCTTCGGCGACGCCCTCGGTCGAGAGCCAGGTCAACGCATTGCAGGGGCGCTACAGCCGCGTCGCGCTGCCGCAGCGTTTCGCCGATGCCGCGATGCCCGACATCAAGTCGGTCGACATGCGCCGCGCCCCGCCGGCGCGGGGCGGCTTCCTGTCGCCGGTGCTGGTCGATCATGTCCGCAACACGCTGGAGCGCAGCGAACAGTCGCTTTTGTTTCTCAACCGCCGCGGTTATGCGCCGTTGACGCTCTGCCGGGTTTGCGGTCACCGCTTCCAGTGCCCGGACTGTTCGAGCTGGCTGGTCGAGCATCGCTTTCGCGGCCAGCTTGTCTGTCATCATTGCGGCCACAATGAAAAGCGCCCCGAAGCCTGCCCGGAATGCGGCACCTTCGATCATCTGGTGGCGTGTGGCCCGGGTGTGGAGCGCATCGCGGAAGAAGTGGTCGGGCATTTCCCCGACGCCCGCACCATCGTCTTGTCCTCCGACATCATGGGCGGTGTCAAAAGGCTGCGGCTGGAACTGGAGGCTATTGCCAATGGCGACGCCGACATCGTCATAGGCACGCAGCTGGTGGCCAAGGGCCACAATTTCCCGAACATGACGCTGGTCGGTGTGGTCGACGCCGATCTGGGTCTCGCAAACGGCGATCCGCGCGCCGCTGAACGTACCTTCCAGCTGCTGTCGCAAGTTACCGGCCGCGCCGGGCGCACCGGCAAGAAAAGCCACGGCCTGCTGCAGACCTACCAGCCGGACCATCCCGTGATGCGGGCGATCGTTTCCGGCGATGCCGACACCTTTTACGAGAAAGAGATCGCCGAACGCGAGCGCTCCCATCTGCCGCCATTCGGTCGCCTGGCCGGCATCATCGTGAGTGCGCTGACGCGGGCGGAAGCGGAGAGCCACGCGCGCGGTCTGCGCCGCGCGGCGCCTGTTGCCGACGATATCCACGTGCTCGGCCCCGCCGAAGCGCCGCTGGCTCTCATCGGCGGCCGCCATCGCTTCCGGCTGCTGGTGCAGGGCGAACGGCGATCGGACATGCAGGCCTATATCCGCGAAATGCTGGCGGCCGGCCCGAAAATACGCGGCTCGGTCCGCGTCAGCGTCGACATCGACCCGCAGAGCTTTTTGTGAAACTGCCTACCCTTCGCGCTGCGCAGCCAAAGGATTCACGTGGGCCACACCGAGAACCTCGAAATGTCGGCTGTTCGTCGTCAGGACAGTCAGCCCATGCTCTATTGCGGTAGCTGCGATCAAAATGTCCGGTAGGCCCGAATTCCGACCTTCGGCAATGGCCGTATCTTCCATAACGCCAGTCCTGCGCGCGATTTCCGTGCTCACGGGCAATACCCGTTCGCCAAACTCGACCAAAATGCCTCTGAGCCATTCTTCAAGCCGATCGGCCCGTCTTTGGCCATCGGCTCGCCTCAATTTGGCAACGCCCTTCCGGACTTCCGCAACCGCAATCACAGGAATATGCCACGGCTGCCCTCTTCCGACCTCCGCCAGCCAATCCCGAAACGCTGGCGGGAGAGCTGGACGATCGGGTGCAAACGCCGAAAGAACCGATGTATCAAGCAGGAAGCCGCTCAAAAGTCGAAGTCTCGCAACGGCGATTCATTCCGTTCGAGTTCAATTCCGCCAGGATATGTCAGCAGAAAATCGATGAACCGGTCATTGTCGTCAGGATAAAGCTTCCGCCCCTGATCAATTGGAACGACCATGGCTGCTGGCTTGCCATGCTTGGTAATGGTCGTCGGCTCGCCCTTCTCGGCGGCCTCGATGAGGGCGGACAATCCGGCCTTCGCTTCGCGGACTTGCATCGTTTTCATGCCGCTCTCCCTTGTGGTCTCATGTGGTCATAATATAGGAAGCCGCATGAACAGGGAACAGCCCTCATGAAAACCCTCGGCCTGATCGGCGGTATGAGCTGGGAATCGACCGCGATCTATTATCGCCATCTCAATGAGATCGTGCGGGAGCGACTGGGCGGGCTGCATTCTGCGAAGCTCTTGTTGTGGTCGTTCGATTTTGCCGAGATCGCCGAGCGCCAGCATGCGGGCGACTGGCAGGGAGCTGCCGCGCTGCTGTCGGCGGCGGCCAGGAAGCTCGAGGATGGCGGCGCCGACGGGCTGCTCATCTGCACCAACACGATGCACCGGATGGCCGACGAGGTGCAGGCGGCGGTCGGCATACCGCTCATTCATATCGCTGACGCAACGGCGGATGTGATGAAGGGCGCGGGCGCGACAAAGCCGGCGCTGCTGGCTACCGGCTTCACCATGGAGCAGGACTTCTACAAGGGCCGGCTGGCGGAGAAGCATGGCATGGCGCCGGTTGTGCCCGATGCCGATGGCCGCGCCATGGTCCACCGCGTCATCTACGAGGAACTCTGCAAGGGCGTGGTGACCGCGGAATCGAAGGCCGCTTATATCGCCGAAGTCGCAAACATGCGGCGAGCCAACGACATCGACAGCGTCATCATGGGCTGCACCGAGATCACCATGCTGATCGGCCAGGAGGATTTCGACGTCCCGGTTTTCGATACGACCCGCATCCACGCGGAAGCGGCCGTCGAGTTTGCGCTGGGTTGATTTTTGCTGGCGGAACCAGTTCCTGCTCTGGCGCGCGGCAGGTTGCACGTTAGAATGCCGCCGGTTTCGACACTGCAATTTTGAGGGGCATCATGGAATTCTCGTTTCCCTGGCCGATGAGCCAAGGCGAATGGCTGGCCTGGTCATCGGCCGTGGTTACGGTCGCGCTCGGCCTGATCTTCCTGTTCGCGCCGCGAATTTCGTTCCGCCTCCTTCGGCTGCAGCCGACCGAAAAACATCCCGAAGCCGTCGGCGAGGCGCGTGCCACCATGTCCGGTTTCTACCTTGGGCTTGGCCTCTGCTGCATCCTGCTGGCGCAGCCTGTTCTTTACATGGCGCTCGGCTTTTCCTGGCTGTTCACCGCCTTCGGCCGCGTCGTGTCGATGTTGTCGGACGACGGCAATACGCCCTACAACTGGGCCTGGCTGATCATCGAAGTTGCGCTGGCCGGGCTTCCTCTCGTCTCGGTTTTCGGCCTCGTCCCGTGATTCCGTGGCAGGTGCGGCCGGTCGAGGGGCGGCTGCGACAAAACTGCCTGAAAAGCTTCCGTTCCTGCTTGTTGCGGTCGCCAAAAGCCTGTGCTAGACGGCAATCGACTTTTGGCCGGGGGAGGCCGCTCGGAATCCCTTCAAGCCGCGAAAATTCAACAAGGTCAAAGATTTAGCCAGAGTCCGGTACTCGCGCCAGAAATCTTGGGCCTGTCAGACGAGAGAAAAGACGGTCCGTGGCACAGTCTAACTCGCCAATCTCCGGTGTTGCCGAGCGCTATGCAGGTTCGCTCTTCGAGTTGGCCGCTCAGTCGAACGCGGTCGCCGAGGTGGAGCGGAACCTTGAACGCTTCGAGGAACTGCTCAATGGAAGCAGCGACCTGGACCGCCTTATCAAGAGCCCGGTTTTCTCCGCCGAAGATCAGTTGAAGGCGATTTCGGCCATCGCCGACAAGGCGAAGATCGGCGGCCTCGTCGGCAATTTCCTGCGCGTCGTGGCGAAGAACCGTCGCCTGTTCGCCGTTCCCGGCATGATCCGCGCTTTCCGCCGCATCGCCGCCGAACAGCGTGGCGAGATCGCCGCCGAAGTCACCTCCGCGCATGCGCTTACTCCGGCCCAGGAAACCGAACTGAAGGCCACGCTGAAGAGCGTCGCCAACAAGGACGTGTCGATCGCCGTCACGGTCGATCCGTCGCTGCTCGGCGGGCTGATCGTCAAGATGGGCTCGCGCCAGATCGACACGTCGCTCAAAACCAAACTCAATTCGCTCAAGCTTGCACTGAAAGAGGTCGGCTGATGGATATCCGCGCCGCGGAAATTTCCGCAATCCTGAAAGATCAGATCAAGAATTTCGGCAAGGAGGCTGAAGTCTCCGAAGTCGGCCAGGTGCTTTCCGTCGGTGACGGTATCGCCCGCGTCTATGGCCTCGACAACGTCCAGGCGGGCGAGATGGTCGAGTTCCCCGGCGGCATCCGCGGCATGGCGCTCAACCTCGAAGCCGACAACGTCGGCGTCGTCATCTTCGGCAACGACCGCGACATCAAGGAAGGCGACACCGTCAAGCGCACCGGCGCCATCGTCGATACGCCGGTTGGTCCCGGCCTGCTCGGCCGCGTCGTCGACGCGCTCGGCAACCCGATCGACGGCAAGGGTCCGATCAAGGCCGACAAGCGCATGCGCGTCGACGTCAAGGCGCCCGGCATCATCCCGCGCAAGTCGGTGCATGAGCCGATGTCGACCGGCCTGAAGGCCATCGACGCGCTCATCCCCGTCGGCCGCGGCCAGCGCGAGCTGGTCATCGGCGACCGCCAGACCGGTAAGACCGCCATCATCCTCGACACGATCCTGAACCAGAAGGCCATTCACCAGAGCGGCCCGGATTCGGAAAAGCTCTATTGCGTCTACGTCGCCGTCGGCCAGAAGCGCTCAACCGTCGCACAGTTCGTGAAGGTCTTGGAAGAGCGCGGCGCGCTCGACTATTCGATCATCGTCGCCGCCACCGCGTCGGACCCGGCGCCGATGCAGTTCCTGGCGCCGTTCACGGCCTGCACCATGGGCGAATATTTCCGCGACAACGGCCAGCACGCGCTGATCGGCTATGACGACCTTTCGAAGCAGGCCGTCGCCTATCGCCAGATGTCGCTGCTCTTGCGCCGCCCGCCGGGCCGCGAAGCCTATCCGGGCGACGTTTTTTATCTCCACTCGCGCCTGCTGGAGCGCGCCGCCAAGCTCAACGACGACAACGGCAACGGTTCGCTCACCGCGCTGCCGGTCATCGAGACGCAGGCCAACGACGTGTCGGCCTACATCCCGACCAACGTGATCTCGATCACCGACGGCCAGATCTTCCTTGAGACCAATTTGTTCTTCCAGGGCATCCGCCCGGCGGTGAACGTTGGCCTCTCGGTGTCGCGTGTCGGTTCGTCGGCGCAGATCAAGGCGATGAAGCAGGTCGCCGGCTCGATCAAGGGCGAGCTCGCGCAGTACCGCGAAATGGCGGCCTTCGCGCAGTTCGGTTCCGACCTCGACGCCGCCACGCAGCGCCTGCTCAATCGCGGCGCCCGCCTGACCGAGCTCCTGAAGCAGCCGCAGTTCTCGCCGCTGAAGGTCGAGGAGCAGGTCGCGGTGATCTTCGCCGGCGTCAACGGCTACCTCGACAAGCTCGCCGTCAACCAGGTCGGCAAGTTCGAGCAGGGCCTGCTCGCCCACATGCGCTCGGAAGGCAAGGCCGTGCTCGACGCGATCCGCAAGGACAAGCAACTGTCGGACGAGACGCGCGCCAACCTCAAGGCGCAGATCGACGCCTTCGCCAAGAACTTCGCCTGAGGCGTGGGCTGAACGGATCAGGGTTGAGGCATGGCTTCGTTAAAAGACCTTCGTAACCGTATCGCCTCGGTCAAGGCGACGCAGAAGATCACCAAGGCGATGCAGATGGTCGCCGCGGCGAAGCTGCGCCGCGCCCAGGAAGCTGCGGAAGCCGCTCGTCCCTATTCCGAACGCATGGGCGCCGTGCTTGCCAACATCGCGCAGGCGGTCGGCAATGGCGGCAGTAGCGACGCGCCTGCGCTGATGGCCGGCACCGGCAAGGACGACGTGCATCTGCTCGTCGTCTGCACCGCCGAGCGCGGCCTTTGCGGCGGCTTCAATTCGCAGATCGCCCGCCTTGCCCGCGAACATGCCCGCCGGTTGACCGCCGAAGGCAAGACAGTGAAGATCATAAGCGTGGGCAAGAAGGGTTTTGACATCCTTCGCCGCGACTACGGCAACCTGATCATCGACCGCGTCGACCTGCGCGAAGTGAAGACGCTTGGCTTCGTCAATGCCGACGCCATCGCCAGGAAGGTGATCGATCTCTTCAACGAAGGCCAGTTCGACGTCTGCACGCTGTTCTATTCGGAATTCAAGTCGGTGATCAGCCAGGTTCCGACCGCGCTGCAGATCATTCCGGCCGGCGAGCTGGTGAAGGCGTCGGAGCCGGAATCGGCCGGCAATGCCGTTTACGAATACGAGCCGGAGCCCGGCGAAATCCTGGGCGATCTCATCCCGCGCAACATTGCGGTGCAGATTTTCCGGGCGCTGCTCGAAAACGCAGCCGGCGAGATGGGCGCCAAGATGAGCGCCATGGACAATGCGACGCGCAATGCCGGCGAGATGATCAACAAACTGTCGATCACCTACAACCGTCAGCGGCAGGCGCAGATCACCAAGGAATTGATCGAAATTATTTCGGGCGCCGAGGCGCTCTAGGCGCGGGCGCGGGAGGCAGACGCTCCCGCATCGCGCGATGACGAAACGGACGAAAAGGTAGATAAAATGGCGAAAGCAGCGACCCCGAAAACGGCAGCGCCTGCAAAGGCGGCCGCGAAGGCTCCGGCGGCGGCAAAGGCCGCCCCGGCAAAGAAAGCGGCGGCTCCGGCCAAGGCGGCAGCGCCTGCAAAGGCAACGGCAGCCAAGGCTCCGGCAGCGGTGAAGAAGGCAGCCGGCGCGTCCGGCAAGGTCCGCCAGGTCATCGGCGCCGTCGTCGACGTGCAGTTCGACGAAGGCAACCTGCCGGCGATCCTGAACGCGCTGGAGACCGACAACCGCGGCAACCGGCTGGTTCTCGAAGTCGCGCAGCATCTCGGCGAGAACACCGTGCGCACCATCGCCATGGACTCGACCGAAGGTCTCGTCCGCGGCCAGACGGTGACCGACACCGGCGGCCCGATCTCGGTGCCTGTTGGCCCTGAAATGCTCGGCCGCATCATCAACGTCATCGGCGAGCCGGTCGACGAGGAAGGCCCGGTCAAGGCGACCGAATTCCGCGCCATCCACCAGCCGGCCCCGGAATATGTCGACCAGTCGACGGAAGCGCAGATCCTGATCACCGGCATCAAGGTGCTCGACCTGCTGGCGCCCTACGCCAAGGGCGGCAAGATCGGCCTGTTCGGCGGCGCCGGCGTCGGCAAGACCGTGCTGATCCAGGAACTGATCAACAACATCGCCAAGGCCCACGGCGGCTACTCGGTGTTCGCCGGCGTCGGCGAGCGCACCCGCGAGGGCAACGACCTCTATCACGAGTTCATCGAGTCCGGCGTCAACAAGAAGGGCGGCGGCGAGGGCTCGAAGGCAGCACTCGTCTACGGCCAGATGAACGAGCCGCCGGGCGCGCGCGCCCGCGTCGGACTGACCGGCCTCACCGTCGCCGAATATTTCCGCGACCAGGGCCAGGACGTGCTGTTCTTCGTCGACAACATCTTCCGCTTCACGCAGGCGGGTTCGGAAGTGTCGGCGCTCTTGGGCCGCATCCCGTCCGCGGTGGGCTACCAGCCGACGCTCGCCACCGACATGGGCGCCCTGCAGGAGCGCATCACCACCACGACCAAGGGTTCGATCACCTCGGTGCAGGCCATCTACGTGCCGGCCGACGACTTGACCGATCCGGCGCCGGCGACCTCGTTCGCGCACCTTGACGCGACGACGACGCTCAACCGCTCGATCGCCGAAAAGGGCATCTACCCGGCCGTCGATCCGCTCGATTCGACCTCGCGCATGCTCGACCCTCTGGTTGTCGGCGAAGAGCACTATGCGGTCGCCCGCCAGGTGCAGTCGATCCTCCAGCGCTACAAGTCGCTGCAGGACATCATAGCCATCCTGGGCATGGACGAGTTGTCGGAAGAGGACAAGCTGACCGTGGCCCGCGCCCGCAAGATCGAGCGCTTCCTGTCGCAGCCGTTCTTCGTCGCCGAAGTGTTCACCGGCTCGCCGGGCAAGCTGGTCGACCTTGCCGACACCATCAAGGGCTTCAAGGGCCTGGCCAACGGCGAATACGACCACCTTCCGGAAGCCGCCTTCTACATGGTCGGCACCATCGAGGAAGCGGTCGAGAAGGCACAGCGGCTGGCGGCTGAAGCTGCGTAACGTGACTGTCGGACCCGTCTTTGCCGATGGCGAACGGGTCCGGCTCCTGAAGCTGGACGACTGGTTCTGTGAGGGCATGCCGCCCGAGGATGTTACCAGATTGAAGATTTCGAGCACTCTCCGGATCACTTCTCACTATTCGAATGGGTGTGGGTGCCGCCAGAGTGGATTGAACGGGTAAACTGATGGCTGAAGCTTTCAAATTCGAACTCGTCTCCCCCGAGCGACTGCTTGTCTCAGAGGAGGTCCAGCATGTCGTCATCCCGGGCGCCGAAGGCGAGATGACGGTGATGGCCAAGCACGCCCCGGTGATGACCACGATCAAGCCGGGCGTTGTCACGGTCCGCACCGCCGCCGGCCAGGATGAGCGCTACGTCGTGTTCGGCGGCTTCGCCGACATCCTTCCGGAAGGCTGCACCCTGCTCGCGGAATCGGCGGTCGCCGTCGGCGATATCGACCGCGACGACGTTGCCCGCCGCATCCAGGAGGCGAAGGAAGACGTCGCCGACGCCAGGGACGACCAGGCGAAGACCAAGGCGGAGCAGTATCTCGCCCAGCTCACCACGCTGGAAGCCGCGCTGGCGGCGTAAGCCACTGTCTTTACATGGAATTTCGAGAAGCCGGGTTCAGCCCGGTTTTTTTTGTTTTCGGCTCCGGTTCCCTTCCCGCCAGTGAATCTCCGACGCCAGCAGAAATCGCAGGCTGAATGCGGCACTGCCGAAAAGCCGGCGCAACCATAAGCGGAAATGCGTGCAACGAAACACTTCGCCGCCCGTTCCACAGGGGTATCGACACGCCGCTTAGGGAGAAGATGATGTACCTGTTCCGCATTGCCGCCGCTGCCGCTTTTGCCGCTTGTCCTTTAGCCGTTCAGGCCCAGGATGCGACCGCCGGCGCTACCGCCAAGATGATGGACAAGGACGGCAAGGAGGTCGGCACCGTCACCTTCAAGGCGACGCCGTCCGGAAAGGTCTGGGTGATCGCCGAGATGGCGGGCGTGGCTGTCGGCGCGCACGGGTTCCATATTCACGAGACAGGCAAATGCGATGCAGCGGACGGCTTCAAGTCGGCCGGCGGTCACTACACCGGCGACATGAAGCATGGCGTCATGACCGAGGGTGGACCGCATGCGGGCGACCTGCCCAACGTCAATGTCGCGGCGGATGGCGTGGTCAAGGCCGAGTTCTTCACTGACGGGTTCACTCTGGGCGAAGGCGGCAAGAACCCGCTGAAGGATGCCGACGGCTCGGCGGTCGTGCTGCATGCGCAGCCCGACGACTACACCACCCAGCCCACCGGAGATGCCGGCGACCGGATCGCCTGCGGGGTCGTCGAGTAGTCGCGCTGACTGCTGCCTGGTTCCGTGCTCGCTAGGAGCATTGGCATCCTGCACCGCAGGCAATCGACCGCGCCGTTTCGGCGTGGATCCTCGGGTCAAGCCCGAGGATGACGAAAAATGGAAGTGTTCATGGCAAATCATCAACGTTCGCGATTGGCCGAAACATCCATCCCTTCGTCATCCTCGGGCTTGACCCGAGGATCCATGCCGGAACGGCAATCGCGGGAGTCGGCGGCGCAGAGTGTGCCGCTATCCTCCGCCGCGGCCGGGAACACTTCGCCAGAAGGTGAATAGAATCCGCCCATTTTCCGTCGATTTCGGCCATCGCCGAAGATTCTTTCCCACGATTCCAATCACTTACACGAACCCCGAAAGATTCTTCCATCCACACCCTTTGCCGCCTCCCGCATAATCCGTGTCATCGCCCTCAGGGGAACCGGGTGTGGAACCGGGGCTTCGGGAGGGCGGCGGTGTCCGGGTCGGCCGCGCAACGGTAGCGCGGCTTAGCGAGGCGATCGCCAAGACCCGGGCCTCGGCGACGGTCAGGCTGGTAGGCGCAAAGAAACGCCGAGCCCAGCCCACCCAGCCGAAGGTGAAAGCACCGGCGGGGTGCTGGGAAGGCGCCATATAAATTACTTACGAGGTGCCGACCCAGCGCCCCCGCTTCCCACCCCTGAGTCTGTCGAAGGGTTCAAGCAGAGGCCAGGCGCAAAAGCGAGCGTGGCGACGATGGAACACGTCTATCCCTCCCCTCTCCTTCGACAAGCTCAGGATGAGGGGGACGCAACAACCGTCACGCCACATTCGCAATTTTGCTGCAATGCAATATATCTACTGCCGCAAAGACAGCCTGCGAAAGGATACGCAATGACCATCAGGGAAAAGACCGCCGTCGTCACCGGGTCGACCTCGGGCATCGGCCTGGCGATTGCCCATGCGCTCGCCGCCGAAGGCTGCAACCTCGTCATCAATTCCTTCTCCGACACCGACGCCGATCATGCGATTGCTGCTGAGGTGGCTTCGAAGCACGGGGGCGAGGCGATCTACGTGCAGGCTGACATGTCGAAGGGCGATGAGTGCCGGGCCCTGGTCAAAAAAGTCGCCGACAAATTCGGCGGCGTCGATATTCTGGTCAACAATGCCGGCATCCAGCATGTCGCGCCGGTCGACGAGTTTCCGGTCGAGCAATGGGACCGCATCATCGCCGTCAACCTCACCTCGGCTTTCCACACGACGGCCGCTGCGTTGCCGGTGATGAAGGCGAAAAAGTGGGGTCGCATCGTCAACATCGCCTCGGCGCATGGCTTGCGCGCATCGCCGTTCAAATCGGCCTACGTGTCGGCAAAGCACGGCATCCTCGGGCTCACCAAGACGGTGGCGCTGGAAGTCGCCGGGCAGGGCATCACCTGCAACGCCATCTGCCCTGGCTACGTGCTGACGCCGCTGGTCGAGGCGCAGATCCCCGACCAGATGAAGGCGCACAACATGGACCGCGACACCGTCATCCGCGAGGTCATGCTCGACCGCCAGCCGACCAAAGAGTTCGCCACCGTCGAGCAGATCGCCGCCACCGCGGCGTTCCTGTGTTCCGACAACGCCGCGCAGATCACAGGCACGCCGATCTCTGTCGACGGCGGCTGGACGGCGCAATGAGGTCCCTGCCATGACGACCAACGGCAAAGGCACTGAAAAAAAGCCGGTCAACGTCGCCCTGCAGGGCGGCGGCTCGCACGGCGCCTTTTCCTGGGGTGTGCTCGACCGGTTGCTCGAGGACGGCCGCCTCGACTTCGCAGCGGTCTCCGGCACCAGCGCCGGCGCGATGAACGCAGTTGCCCTGGCCGACG
Organism: uncultured Alphaproteobacteria bacterium; assembly: GCA_963763895.1. Classification (GTDB taxonomy): domain Bacteria; phylum Pseudomonadota; class Alphaproteobacteria; order Rhizobiales; family Rhizobiaceae; genus Neomesorhizobium. The sequence goes on from CAVXQC010000004.1 coordinate 206,765, forward strand.
GCTGGGTGCGCGGCGGCGCCGACGGAGCGCGGCAGAAACTCGCCGATTTCTGGCGCGCGGTCGGCCTGACGGGCCGTTTCAGCCCAGTCCAGCGCTCGCCCTGGGACATTCTGTGGGGCAACTGGTCGGTCGAAAATACGCCGGGCTATCTCTGGTTCGATTCGATGTCGCGGCTTTTGTCGCCCTACGTCGCCAACCCGTTCAACATCAATCCGCTGCGCGACGTGGTTCGCGCCGAGATCGATTTCGACCGAGTGCGCGCCTGCACGTCGCTCAAGCTTTTCCTGTCGGCCACCAATGTCGAGACCGGACAGCAGCGTGTCTTCGAGACAAAGGAGATCACCGAAGATGTGGTGATGGCTTCCGCCTGCCTGCCGCTGATCTTCCAGGCCGTCGAGATCGATGGCGCGCCCTATTGGGACGGCGGCTACGGCGGCAACCCTGCGCTTTATCCGTTCTTCTATGCCAATGCCGCGGAAGATGTGCTGCTCGTCCAGATAAACCCGGTCATTCGCGAGGGCGTGCCGAAAACCGCCAACGAGATCCAGAACCGCATCGACGAGATCACGTTCAACGCGGCGCTGCTGCGCGAATTCCGCGCCATCGCCTTCGTCAAGGAACTGATCGCCACCGGCCGCATCCCGCATGGCGAATATCGCGACATCCGCATGCACCGAATCGATGCCGACGAGGCGTTCAAGGATCTTTCGGCCTCGTCGAAAGTCAACGCCGAATGGGCCTTCCTCGAATATCTGCGCGATCTCGGCAGATCGGCTGCCGGCGACTGGCTTGACGAACATTACGAGAAGGTCGGCAAGGAACCTTCGCTCGATCTTTCCGACATGCTGGTGCCAGGCATGGTGCCGAAGCGCACGCTTGGAGTGGGCAGCCGCGTTCGCGAATTCCTGGCCAACAGGTCGAAACCGGCAGCGGTGCGCAAACGATAACGGCTTGCGGAGGGCCGGTGACAAAACAATAGAATCCGTCAAGATGGCGAACGGGCGACCTCGCGAGGCCGCTGCATTTTTTGGGCAGTGGACGACAACGAAGGGTATCCCCATGCGCCTCACCGTCAACGGCAACGCCATCGATATCGACGCCGACCCCGACATGCCGCTCTTGTGGGCGCTGCGCGATCTTTCCGGAGTGCTTGGCCCGAAATTCGGTTGCGGCATCGCCGCCTGCGGCGCCTGCGCGGTGCATATCGACGGCGTGCCGGTGCGGTCCTGTTCGCTGCCGGTGGGCGAGGTCGACGGCGACATCCTTACCATCGAGGGGCTCGCCACGGACGGCAAGCTGCACCCGGTACAGCAGGCCTGGCTGGAGGAGCAGGTGGCGCAGTGCGGCTACTGCCAGGCCGGCCAGATCATGAGCGCGGTCGCACTTCTCGACGAAATACCCAACCCCACCGATGCGGACATCGACAATGCAATGGGCGGCAATCTTTGCCGTTGCGGCACCTATCCGAGGATCCGCGCGGCCATCAAGAAGGCTGCGGCGCTGAAGACTTCGGGGATCTGACCATGGCCAGCATCGGAAAGATCGCCCGCCGCACATTCCTTGTGGGTGCAGCCGCCATCGCGGGCGGTGTCGCTGTCGGCTACTATTATTATCGCAAGCCTTATCCTAACCCGCTCGAAGGCGAACTGGCCGAAGGCGACGCGACCTTCAATCCTTATGTGAAGATCGCATCCGACAACTCGATCACCGCAATCGTGCCGCGCGCCGAGATGGGCCAGGGCATTTCGACGACGCTCGCCGCCTTGGTGGCGGAGGAGTTGGAGGTTCCCCTCGATATGGTCAAGGTCGAGCACGGGCCGGCTTCCTATGCCTATTACAATTCGGAGATGCTGGCCGACGGCGGGCCTTTCGCCTTCTACAACGAAGGCGTTGTCGCGGAATCCGTGCGGACGATGTTCGGTGCCACCGGCAAGATGCTCGGCCTACAAGCCACCGGCGGCTCGGCCTCGATCCGTGACGGCTTCGACAAGATGCGCCAGGCCGGTGCGGCCGCCCGCCAAATGCTGGTTGCTGCCGCCGCCGCGAAACTCGGCGTTGCCGCCGGCGAACTGACAACCGAAAATGCGACGATCGTCCACAAGGCGTCAGGAAAAACCGTGACTTATGGCGAGGTAGCGGCGGATGCCGCCAGGCTCGACCCGCCAGCCGCATTGCAACTGAAGGAAAAGGCCGACTGGAAACTTCTCGGCAAGCCGCAGATGCGCACCGACATGCTCGCCAAGGTGACCGGTGCGCCGATTTTCGGCGTCGACGTCAGTCTGCCGGACATGCTCTACGGCACGGTGAAGATGAGCCCGCGCTTCTGGTCGAAGCCGCTGAAGGCCGATCTGTCGAAGGCCGAGAAGATGCCGGGGGTCGTCAAGATCGTGCCGATCGATACCACCTATGGCCACGGCTTCGGCGTGATCGCCGAAAACACCTGGGCGGCTTTCAAGGCGGCCGAAGCGATCGAGGCGGAGTGGGGCGATCCGGAATATCCGGCAGACGACGCGGCCATTTCGAAGGCCCTGCAGGATGCAGCTGCTTCGGCTGACGGGTGGTCGTTGCGCGACGATGGCGATACGGATGTGGCCTTCGCCGATATACCCCGCGAACGGCTCGTCGAGGCGGATTACGAGGTTCCCTATCTCGCCCACGCATGCATGGAGCCGATGAATGCCACGGCGCGCCTCAAGGATGGCCTGCTGGACGTCTGGTCGCCGAACCAGGTTCCGACCATCACCCGCCAGCTTTGTGCCGATGTCGCCGGCGTCGAGGTGGACAGTGTCAATGTCCACACCACATTCCTCGGTGGCGGCTTCGGCCGTCGCGGCGACATGGACTATTCGATGTATGCGGCGATCCTCGCAAAAGAGGCGGATGGCCGTCCGGTCAAGGTGATCTGGAGCCGCGAGGAGGACATACGCCACGACTTCTACCGCCCGCGGGCGGTCGGCAAGTTCCGGGCCCGCCTCGGCGACGACGGCTTGCCGGTGGCGCTCGACATGCGCATCGCATCGCCTTCGATCATCGCGAGCACGCTTCGCCGCACGTTTCCGTCGATATCGCCTATCGGCCCTGACAAGATGATCGTCGAAGGCGCGTTCGACCAGCCCTATACGATTCCGAATTACCGGGTGACGGCCATACCCGCAGCGGTTTCGATCCCCGTCGGTATTTGGCGCTCGGTGGGCAATTCCTACAACGGCTTCTTCCACGAAAGCTTCATGGACGAGATCGCCTTTGCCGGGAAAGTCGACCCCGTGGAATTGCGGAAGAAACTCATGGCAGACTACCCTGCCGCCGTGAAGGTCGTCGAAAAGGTCGCCGGGATGGCGAAGTGGGGCGAGGCGCTGCCCGCCGGCAAAGCCAGGGGATTCGCCTTCACGCTGTCCTTCGGCAGCTGGGTCGGGGAAATCATCCAGATTGCCGACACGCCGTCCGGCATCCGGCTCGAAAAGGTATGGATCGCCGCGGATGTCGGCACCGCTCTCGATCCGCGCATCATCGAGGCGCAGATGATTTCCGGAGCAATCTACGGGCTTTCAGCGGCCATGGGGCAGGAAATCACTTTCGCCGACGGAATGGTCGAGCAGTCGAACTTCCACGACTACGATGCGATGCGCATCTTCCAGTGCCCTCAGTTCGAGGTGGCGATCCTGGAGAATTACCACAAGATGGGCGGCGTCGGCGAAATCGGCACGCCGCCCGCAGCACCTGCACTCGCCAACGCGGTATTCGCCCTCACCGGCAAGCGGATCCGCAAGCTGCCGCTGAACAAGGAAGTGTCGTTCGGATGAGCTCTCGCCACTCTCGGAGCGGCGCACCTTTCCGGCCAGCCGGCGCCTGGTTCCGCCGAAGAAACGTTCGAAGCTATTCAGCGCTGGGCAGAGGCCGGTGCGCCATGTCCTTGATGCATGCAAAAGGCCGTTCAAATCCTGACAACCAATTGTCAGGATTGGTCGATCCATGAAATTTTCTGACTGTTTTGCAACAGAACTTTAGGATAAGAACCGCCGCTTGCCCGCGTGAAGCGGAATATCATTTGAAACCGGCGCCGGGCGCACCCATATCGATGGCGCGCCCGAGGCACGACAGCGGGTTTTGCCGGGACCTACATGGAAAAGTATTATGCCACGGATTAGGTTCCACAAGCTTGCTGCTTTGGTTGTGCTCGTCGGCTTTGCAGCATGGATGGGAACCGGAACGTTCTCTTCGGTAGGCAGTGCGTCGGCCGAAGCCGATGCGAAGAGGCAACAGGAAACCGCCGAGAAGCCGACGGCGCCGTTGAGAACGGTTGCCGTGCTGGCGCCGCCGCGGATCCAGCACGCCCGGGCCATCCGGATTTCCGGCCGCACCGAAGCCGAGAAGCGCGCCCTGTTGGCGATCCGCGTCATGGGCATCATCAAGGAACTGCCGGTCAAGCAGGGTGAGCATGTCAACCGTGGCGACCTCATCATGCGGCTCGAAGCCGAGGACAAGGAAGCTGCCGTCGCCATGGCCGAGACCCTGGTCGTTCAACGTCAGGCCGAAGCCGATGCCGCCGAGCGGCTGGTCAAGGGCGGCAATGCGCCCAAGCTGCAAGCCGATCAGGCGCGGGCCGGCCTCGCGGCCGCCAAAGCGCAGCTCGAGACGGCCAAGGCCGAACTTGCCCGCAACGAGATTTATGCGCCGTTTAATGGGGTCATCGACCGCGTGCCGGTCGAGCGCGGCAGCGCCATCATGGCTGGCGGCGAGGTCGCGACGCTGATCAACCTCGATCCGCTGCTCGTGATCGGCGAGGTGAGCGAGCGCGACTTGCAATATCTGAAGCTCGGCAGCGAGTCGGAGATCCGGCTCGTCAACGGCGAGACCGTCAAGGGAACGCTGCGCTACATCAGCCGCGATGCGTCGGCCAACACCCGCACCTTCCGCATCGAGGTGGCCGTCCCCAATGAGGACAAGCGGCTGCCGGCCGGCATGACCGCGGAAATCACGCTGCGTTCAGCGCCCGTGGATGCGGTAGCGCTGCCGCGTTCGGTGGTCACGCTCAGTAACGACGGCGATCTCGGCATCCGCGCGGTCGGCAAGGATTCCAAGGTCGTTTTCTACCCGATCGATCTCGTCGACGACACGCCGCAAGGTCTCGTGCTGGGCGGCATTCCCGCCGACGCGAGCATCATCGTCGCAGGTCAGGACCTCGTTACCGAGGGTGACGAGGTCAAGGCTGTGCCCGCCGACGAGGGGATGATCAAGAAGCTCGTCCAGGAAGCCGGGGCGCTGTAACCATGGACATCGTCAAGCTTGCAATCAACAATGCGCGCCTGACGCTGTCGGTGCTGCTGTTCTTCCTCATCGCCGGAACAATCGCCTACCGCTCGGTCCCGAAAGAGGCCGAGCCGGACGTCGCTATCCCGATCATGTACGTTTCCCTGATTTATCAGGGCATCTCGCCCGAGGATGCCGAACGCCTTCTGCTGCGCCCGGTCGAGCAGCAGCTCAAAAACCTCAAGGGCCTCAAGGAGATGAAGTCGAACGCCTACCAGGGCGGCGCGAACGTCATCGTCGAGTTCGATCCCTCCGTGGATCTGGGTGATGCGCTCATCGAAACGCGCAACAAGGTCCAGGACGCCAAGCCCGACCTGCCTGATGGCGTCGAGGAGCCGACCGTCAACGAGGTGAACCTTTCCGAATTCCCGGTGGTGTTCGTCACCCTCTCGGGCGACATCCCCGAGCGCGCCCTGACCGCCGTCGCCAAAAAACTTCAGGATCGCGTCGAGGAAGTGCCCGGCGTTCTGGAAGCACCGATCCAGGGCGCGCGTGACGACATGGTCGAGGCGGTCATCGATCCGATGAAACTCGCCTCCTACAACATGCGGCTCGATCAACTGATCCAGGGAATCGGTGCGTCGAACAATCTTGTCGCGGCTGGTTCGATCGAAGGCTCGGAAGGCAAATACGCCGTCAAGGTGCCGGCGCTGATCGAGACGCCGGAGGATGTCGCCAAGCTTCCCGTGGTCGCCGGGCTTAACGCGGTCGTGCGTGTGCAGGACCTGGCCACCGTACGTGCGACCTTCGAGGATGCCGAGACGATCGCCCGTCTGGACGGCAAGCCGGCTATCGTGCTGGAGGTCAAGAAGCGCATCGGCGCCAATGTCGTCGAAACAATCGAAGGCGCCAAGAAGGTCGCGGACCAGTTCGTCGCCGAAAACAAGAAGACCCTGCCCGACCTGCAGGTGACGTACACGCAGGACAAGTCGACCTTCGTCAACCAGCTGCTGAACGACCTGCAGAACCACGTCATCATCGCGGTCATTCTGGTCTTCATCGTCATCCTCTATGCGCTGTCCGGCCGCGCCTCCATGCTGATTGGCCTTGCTATCCCGGCTTCATTCCTGATGGGCATCCTGGCCCTCGCCATGATGGGATACACGATCAACATGATCGTGCTCTTCTCGCTGATCCTGGCAGTCGGCATGCTGGTCGACGACGCGATCATCGTCACCGAATATGCCGAGCGCCGCATGTCGGAGGGCATGCCGAAAGCCCAGGCGTTCGAAGAAGCCGCCAAGCGTATGGCCGGTCCGGTGATCGCGGCGACGCTCACCCGCATCGCCGCCTTCTCGCCGCTGCTGTTCTGGCCCGGCATCGTCGGCGACTTCATGAAATATCTGCCGATCACGTTGATCGTCACGCTCGCCGCGTCGATGGCCTATGCGCTGATCTTCGCGCCGTCGATCGGCGCGATCATCGGCAAGGCGCCGCTGCACACCGAGGAGGATCGCCGGGACGGTCTCTACATGGCCGTCGTGAAGAAAGCCGTGCACTATCCCGTCACGGCGCTCCTGCTGACGGTTGCGTTGCTCAGCGGCGGCTTCTACGCCTATGTGAAATACGGCAATGGCGTCGAGTTCTTCCCCACCGTCGAGCCGGACTACGGCCTGCTCTACGTCCATGCCCGCGGCAACCTCTCCCTGGACGAGATGGATATCGCCACGCGTGAAGCTGAGCGTCGTATCCTCGGCTGGCCGGGCATCAAGTCGGTCTACACACGCGTCGGCAAGACGCGCGGCGGCCAGGACATCCCCGAGGACGTCGTCGGCGTCATCAACTACGAGTTCATCGACTGGCGCGAGCGCAAGTCTGCGCACGATATTCTCGACGATCTGCGTGTCGCCATGGCCGGCATTCCGGGTGTCGACGTCGAGGTTCGCGTGCCGGATGCAGGTCCTCCCACCGGCAAGCCAATCCAGGTCCAACTCTCCGCGATCAATCCGGAAGGGCTGAACGACTATGCCAAGCAGGTGGCTGCCGCCGTCGCCAAGGTGCCGGGGGTCATCGACCTCTCGGATGGCCTGCCGCCGCCCGGTGTCGACTGGGCGCTCGAGGTGGACCGCGCCAAGGCTGCCCAGTACGGCGTCAGCCCGCTGGCGGTCGGCACCGTCGTACAGTTGGTGACGACCGGCCTCAAGCTTACCGAATATCGGCCGGCCGGAGTCGACGACGCGGTCGACATCCGCCTTCGCCTGCCGGAAGACCGACGTACGCTGGCCGCGCTCGACCAGTTGCGCGTCGAAACCGCAGACGGCTCGGTGCCGCTCTCGAACTTCGTCTCCCGCAAGCCGGAGCCGACCGTCGGCATTCTCAACCGCATCGACGGCAAGCGCACCATCACCATCCAGGCCAACGTCGCCAACGGCTTCCAGGTCGCGACCGTGCAGGCCGAGGCGAGCAAGGTCGTCGGCGAGATGGCCAAACCCGGGGTCGAGTGGAAGCTCGCCGGCTCCAACGAGGACAGCGCCGAGGCCGCCTCGTTCCTGATGAATGCTTTCGGCGCGGCGATGTTCCTGATCTTCATCGTGCTTTTGGCGCAGTTCAACAAGTTCACCAGCGTCGTGCTGGTGCTGACCTGCGTGGTGATGGCGATCGTCGGTGCGCTGCTCGGCATGCTCCTCACCGGACAGACCTTCGTTATCGTCATGTCCGGCATCGGCTTCATCGCGCTGGCGGGTGTTGTAGTGAACAATAACATCGTGCTCATCGACACCTACGACCGCCTGCGCGAGGAGGGCTGGAACAAGTACGACGCCGTCCTTCAGACCTGCCGCGAGCGTGCCCGTCCGGTGGTGCTGACTGCCGTTTCAGCGATCCTCGGCGTGCTGCCGATCGCCTTCGGCCTCGGCCTCGAAATCTTCCACCAGGAGACGACGATCAACGCGCCGTCGACGCAATGGTGGATCGCGCTGTCGTCGGCGATCGTGTTCGGCCTCTCCTTTGCCACCGTATTGACCCTGGTCGTGACGCCATCGATGCTGATGGTGTTCACCCGCGACAAACGCGTGGCGGGCCATGTCGGCTGGCTCGGACGGTTGAAGAATCGGCTGTTCCGCCGCGGCAAGAAAGTCGAAGCGCCTGTTGTTGGCCCGGACGAGCCGCTGGAACCGGCGGTCGCCTATCCGAAAGCCGCCGAATAACAGCCGGCTGAAAAACCACTGGACGCCAAAGTCGCAAAGCCCGCGGGAACTTACCGCGGGCTTTGCGCATTGTCGGAGTGTTGGTTAACGGTTTTCAAGGGGAATTTCGATGACGCTTGGTACCATTCTGATCATCATTCTCATTCTCATTCTGCTGGGCGCTATTCCTGCTTGGCCTTATTCGAGCGGATGGGGTTACGGACCGTCCGGCATCGTCGGCGTCATCCTGGTCATCCTGCTCATTCTGGTGTTGATGGGACGGATCTGACCAACGCCGGCGTCCATTGCGAAAACGCGCCGCTCAAACGGCGCGTTTTTTGGCGGGGTAAAGCTTTCCGGATCAGATCGGCACCGGATCCTGTACGGTGTCATGGTTGAGGTCGGCCGTGCGGGTCAGGCCCGACATCAGGCACACCAGCATCAGCAACAGCGCCACCGCCACATAGACGGGCGAGAAGCCGACCTTGCCGCCGACGAAGCCGATCAGCGACGGCGCCACCAGAATGCCGGAATAACCCATGGTGGTTACAACGCTCATGCCGGCGCCGGAGGAGAGGCCGGGATGGTTGCCTGCCGCCGAGAACAGGATCGGCACCATGTTGGCGATGCCCAGCCCGCAGAACGCGAATGCCGCGATGGAAACCCATGGCCATGGCGCCAGGCCGGCCACCAGCATGCCGGCGGCCGAGATGACAGCGGAAATGCGGAACGTGGCGACTGCGCCGTAGCGGTTGCGGATACCGTCGCCGGCAAAGCGCATGACGGCCATCGCGCCGGAAAATGCGGCGAACGCAAAACCCGCCGTCGCGATGTCGGTGCCGAGTTCCTGGCGCAGATAGAGGGCAGCCCAATCCAGAACCGCGCCCTCCGAATTCATGCAGAGCAGCGCCATGAACCCGATGACGTAGATCGTGGGGTCGCGCGGCAGCGAAAACTTCTTATGCTCCTGCGCCACGTGCTGATCGTCGGCGACGACGTACCGGAGCGCCACGCCGATGCCGGCCAAAGCGATCAGTGTGACCAGTCCGGCGTGGGCAAGATGCCCGTAATTCTGGATCAGAATGCCGCCGATGCCGCCGCCGGCGAAGCCGCCCAGGCTCCAGAAGCCGTGCGAGGACGACATGACGGCGCGCGCCAGCTTCCGTTCCACCACGACGGCGTTGGAATTCATCGAAACATCCATCGCGCCGATCGACCCGCCGAACAGGAAAAGCGCCATCGCCGCGACGGGGACGTTCGGGGCCAGCGCGACGATCAGCAAGCCGAAGATTGCCACGCAAGCAAACAGCCTCAGCGTCCGTTGCGAGCCGTAGCGCGCGATGAGATGTCCGGCCATCACCATGGCAACCACAGCGCCAAGTCCGAAGCAGAGAATGAGCAGGCCGAGCACGAACTCGCTGATGGCAAGCCGCGTGGCGAATTCGGGAATCTGCGGCGCCCAACTGCCGAGGATGAAGCCGTTGATGAAAAACATTGCCGCCACGGCCCAGCGTCCGCGAATGGCGGTTGAAAAGGCGGGGTTCATTGGCATTCTTCCTGCGGTCGTTCTGTTGGGGGCAAGCTAAATCGATTTAATTTGCAGTCAACCGCTTCGAAAACGAAAGTGTTGGGCCAGACGCGCTGCCAACCGGATTACCCGAACACCACCAGAAGGTCCTTTGCGTCGATCTGGTCGCCGGCTTTGACCAACACCTCGGCGACGTTGCCGTCGCGCTCGGCATGCAGGGCGGTTTCCATCTTCATCGCCTCGATGGAGAGGAGTACATCGCCGGCTTTGACCGATTGCCCGGCCGAGACGGCCAGCGTCGAAACGACACCCGGCATCGGTGCGCCGACATGTCCCTCATTGCCGGCTTCCGCCTTGCGGCGGGCCTTTGCCGCCGAGGCGCCATGCACGCGGTCCGGCACCTTCACGCGCCGCGGCTGGCCGTTCAGCTCGAAGAACACCGTCACCATGCCCTTGTCGTCGACCTCGCCGATGGCGAAGCAACGGATGACCAGCGTCTTGCCGCGCTCGATATCGACGAATATCTCGTCCTGCGGCTTCATGCCGTAAAAATACACCGGCGTCGGCAGCACGCTGACCGGACCATAGGTTTCCTGGACACCAGCGAAGTCGGTGAAGACTTTCGGATACATCAGCCATGACGAGAACTCGAACTCGGAGAGCTTGCGCTCGAGCTTCGCCTCGATTTCCTTGCGGCTTGCCTCGAGGTCGGCTTGCTCGATCAGCGAACCCGGCCTGACGGTGATCGGCTTCTCGCCCTTCAACGCCTTTATCTGCAGGTCCTTCGGCCAGCCGCCGGGCGATTGGCCGAGATCGCCACGCAGCAGCGACACCACCGACTCCGGAAAGGCGATATCCTTTGCCGGGTTCTCGACATCGGCCACCTTCAGGTCCTGGCTCACCATCATCAGCGCCATGTCGCCGACCACCTTCGACGAAGGCGTCACCTTGACGATGTCGCCGAACATCAGGTTGACGTCGTGATAGGCCTGCGCCACTTCGTGCCAGCGTGTTTCCAGACCGAGCGAGCGCGCTTGCTCCTTGAGGTTGGTGAACTGGCCGCCCGGCATCTCGTGCAGGTAGACTTCCGAGGCTGGGCCCTTCAGGTCGCTCTCGAACGCCGCATACTGGTTGCGCACCGCTTCCCAATAGAAGGAGATGCGGCGGATCGATTCGGGGTCGAGGCCGGGATCGCGATCGTGACCTTTCAGAGCTTCGACGATCGAACCGAGGCATGGCTGCGACGTATTGCCGGACAGCGAATCCATCGCCGCGTCGATGGCGTCAACGCCGTTTTCCACCGCCGCCAGAACCGAGGCCGCGGCAATGCCCGACGTGTCGTGCGTATGAAAATGTATCGGCAGGTCGGTCGCTTCGCGCAACGCCTTGAACAGGACCTGCGCAGCTCCTGGCCGCAGCAGCCCGGCCATATCCTTGAGCGAGATGATGTGCGCGCCGGCGGCTTCCAACTCTCTGGTCAGGCCGACATAGTACTTCAGGTCGTATTTGGCGCGGTCGGGATCGAGAATGTTGCCGGTATAGCAGATCGCCGCTTCGCAGAGCTTGCTCTCCTCGACGACGGCGTCCATGGCGACACGCATGTTGTCGACCCAGTTCAGACAGTCGAACACGCGGAACAGGTCGATGCCGCCGAGTGCTGCCTGCTTGACGAAGTGCCTGACGACGTTGTCGGGATAGTTGGTGTAGCCGACGCCGTTGGCGCCCCTGAGCAGCATTTGCAAAAGAATGTTCGGCGCGCCGTTACGCACCAGCGCCAGCCTTTCCCACGGATCCTCGGTCAGGAAGCGCATGGCGACGTCGAACGTGGCGCCACCCCAGCATTCCAGCGAGAAGAGATCCGGCAGCGTGCGCGCATAGGTGCCGGCTATTGCCGCGATGTCGTGCGTGCGCATGCGGGTCGCGAGCAGCGACTGGTGGCCGTCTCGCATTGTCGTGTCAGTAACCAAAACACGGGTCTGCCCGCGCATCCAGCCGGCGAATTTCTTCGGCCCGAGGTCGTCGAGCAATTGCTTGGTGCCGGGCGGCACCTCGCCGTTGACGTAAGGCACCACCGGCGCAGCGGCTTCAGCGTTCGGCCTGGGGCGGCTGCGGGTCTCGGGGTGGCCGTTGACGGTCACGTCGGCGAGATAGTTCAAAAGCTTGGTGGCGCGGTCCTGCCGCTTCACCTGGGCGAACAGTTCCGGCGTCGTGTCGATGAACCTAGTCGTATAGGAATTGTCGCGGAAGGCGGGGTGCGTGATGATCGCCTCGAGGAAAGTGAGGTTGGTCGCAACGCCGCGGATGCGGAATTCGCGCAGCGCGCGATGCATGCGGGCGATCGCTTCCTGCGGCGTCGGCGCCCAGGCCGTCACCTTTTCCAGAAGCGGGTCGTAGAAGCGGGTGATCACCGCACCGGAATACGCGGTGCCGCCGTCGAGGCGGATGCCGAAACCGGTGGCGCCGCGATAGGCGGTGATGCGGCCATAGTCCGGGATGAAGTTCTGCTCCGGATCTTCGGTGGTGATGCGGCACTGCAGCGCGTGGCCGTTCAGCTTGATATCGGGCTGTGCCGGAACGCCGGAAGCCGCGGAACCGATCGCCTCGCCGTCGAGGATATGGATCTGTGCCTTGACGATGTCGATGCCGGTCACCTGCTCGGTGACGGTATGCTCGACCTGGATGCGAGGATTGACCTCGATGAAGTAGAATTTTCCGGTGTCGGCATCCATCAGGAATTCGACGGTGCCGGCGCCGACATAGTCGGTGGCCCGCGCGATTTTCAGCGCGTAGCCACACAGCTCGGCCCGCTGCTCGCTGTCGAGATAGGGGGCGGGCGCACGCTCCACGACCTTCTGGTTGCGGCGCTGGATCGAACAATCGCGCTCGAACAGATGCACGACATTGCCGTGAGTGTCGCCAAGCACCTGCACCTCGACATGACGGGCACGCTCGACGAGCTTTTCCAGATAGACCTCGTCCTTGCCGAACGCGGCTTTCGCCTCGCGCTTGGCCTCGGTCACCTCGCGGCCGAGGTCGGCTTCGGAACGGATTGCGCGCATGCCGCGACCGCCGCCGCCCCAGGAAGCCTTCAGCATGACCGGAAAGCCGATGCCGGCAGCCATCTTCTTGACCGCGGCGAGATCGTCCGGCAGCGGTTCCGTCGCCGGCACCACGGGAACGCCCACCTCGATCGCAAGGTTGCGGGCGGCGACCTTGTTGCCGAGCCGCCGCATCGTCTCCGGAGATGGACCGATGAAAGTGATGCCGTTCTTGGCGCAGGCTTCGGCGAATTCGGGGCTTTCGGACAACAGTCCGTAGCCGGGATGGATCGCATCGGCACCGGACAGTTTTGCGGCCCGGATCACTTCTTCGATCGACAAATAACTTTCGATCGGGCCGAGATCCCTGGAAAGGTGCGGACCGCGCCCGACCTGATAGGATTCGTCCGCCTTGAACCGGTGCAGCGAATATTTGTCTTCTTCCGCCCAGATGGCGACCGTCTTGATGCCGAGCTCGTTGGCTGCGCGAAAGACGCGGATTGCTATCTCTGAACGGTTGGCGACGAGAAGCTTCGTGATGGGCACGGCCGGGCTCCGTTGGGCAGGGAAGCGGAAAGGTCGTTAAACTGCTTAGCGCCGAAAATGTTGCAGTGCAAACATCATTGCGGATCGAGTTCCTGCGCGCAACAAAAATGCCCGGCGCGAGGCGCCGGGCATTCCGATTTGGTCGGCTAAGAAGGAAGCCTACATCTTCTGGACGTAGGTGTACTTGCCGTCGTCGCCCTTCTTCCATTCGTACATGACGTAGCCCGGAAGCTTGGGGTCGCCCTTTTCGTCGAAGGAGATGTCGCCGAGCGCGGTCTTGAACGGGCCCTTTTCCTTCATGGCCGTCGCGACAGTCTGGGGATCGTTGGATGCCGCAGCGGCGGCAGCACCGGCGATCGACTGCATCGCAGCGTAGGAATAGAGCGTATAGGCTTCCGGCTCGAAGCCCTGAGCGCGGAACTTCTCGACGAGCTCCTTGTTCTCCGGGATCAGGCGCGGATCGGGACCGAACGTGTTCAGCGTTCCGGCAACCGCGTCGCCGGCGATCGAAGCAAGTTCGTTGGACACGATGCCGTCGCCGGAAACCAGCGTCGCCTTCAGGCCCTGGTCGGCCAGCTGGCGGATGATCAGGCCGGCTTCGGTGTGCAGGCCGCCCCAGTAGACGATCGAGACGCCGGCTTCCTTCATCTTGGCGATGAGCGCCGAGAAGTCCTTATCGCCGACGTTGACGCCTTCATAGAGGGCTTCCGTCACGCCAGCAGCGTTCATGGCCTTCTTGGTTTCGTCGGCAAGACCCTGACCGTAAGTGGTCTTGTCGTGCACGACGGCGATCTTGGCGTCCTTGAAGTTGGAAGCCAGATAGGCACCGGCGATGCCGCCCTGCTGGTCATCGCGGCCGCAGGTGCGGAACGTGTTCCAGAGGCCGCGCTCGGTGAATTTCGGATTGGTCGCCGCCGGAGTGATCTCGAGGATGCCGTTCTCGGCATAAACTTCCGAGGCCGGGATCGAGACGCCGGAGTTGAAGTGGCCGACGACGAACTTGACGCCGTCCGCTACGAACTTGTTGGCGACCGAGATACCCTGCTTCGGATCGGAGACGTCGTCACCGACGACGAGCTTGATCTGCTCGCCATTGATGCCGCCGGCGGCATTGATATCGGCTACGGCCTGCTCGGCGCCCTTCTGGAGCTGGGCTCCGAAGGCGGCGTTCGGGCCGGTGATCGGGCCGGCGACGCCGATGATGACGTCCGCCCAGGCGCTGCCGCTGAACGCGACGAGCGCGGTCAGAGCAACTGCGGACAACAGTGACTTCTTCATTGATAAACTCCCATTAAACAGGGTGAGCTTTGGACAACCCGTTCGTGCGACCCACCCATATCGCAGACGGGATAGATTGCCGATTTTCCGGCGCTTGTCACGCCGATTTGTCCCCAAATCGGCGTGAATGGTGAATGCGGGCAAGCCGCGGGCAAGGACGTGCTCAGGCCTTCGGCCTCCATGTGAGCAGAGAGGCCCTTTCGTAGAGCCAACTATACTGGGTCACCATCTGGTTGGCTCGCGTGTAGCGATAGCCGAGCGTGCCGATGACAAGCAGGATGATGGTGTCCACCACGTAGTAGTAGAGCGTGAACATGGTGCCCTCGAACAGCGCGTGATGGATGAAACGTACCGCTATGCCGAGCAGGATGAGATAGAGGACAAGCGCCGGATAAGGACGCCAGGTCTGCGCGCAAGCCCGTCCCGTCATCCACGCAGCCCAGCCGCCGAGCAGGCAGGTGACGAAGAAGAACTGCAAGATAGAGGGCTCCTCGTGGAGAATTCCCTGCAACATTTTTGTCTCCCGCTGTCAGTGACGGCCGCCTTCGAGGTAGGCCGCGCGCACGTCCGGATCGGCGAGCAGCTCCTTGCCGGTGCCGCTCATCGTCACATTGCCGTTGACCATCACATAACCCCGGTTGGCGAGCTTCAGCGCGCCGAAGGCGTTCTGCTCGACCAGGAAGACGGTGAGGCCTTGCGTGCGGTTCAGTTCGCGAATGGCGTCGAATATCTGCTTGACGATCAGCGGTGCGAGGCCAAGCGACGGCTCGTCGAGCAGAAGCAGCTTCGGCCGTGCCATCAGCGCGCGGGCGATCGACAGCATTTGCTGCTCGCCGCCCGACAAGGTGCCGCCGCGCTGCGCGATACGCTCCTTCAGCCGGGGAAACAACGTAAAGACCTTCTCGGCGTCCTCGTCGAAATGCTGCAGATTGTCGAGGTTCGCCCCCATCTGCAGGTTTTCCTTGACCGTCATGCGCGGAAAGATGCGCCGCCCTTCCGGCGACTGTGCGATGCGCATGCGGGCGATCTCGTGGGTCGGCATCTGGGTGATGTCGGTGCCCGCGAAGGTGATCTTGCCGGCACGCGCCCGGGGACTGCCGAAGATCGTCATCATCAGCGTTGATTTGCCGGCGCCGTTGGCCCCGATCAGCGCGACGATCTCGCCTTCGTTGACGGCGACATTGACGCCATTCAGCGCACGGATATTGCCGTAGTAGGTCTCGACGCCTTCGACTTGAAGCAGCGCTTTCGCGGCCATCACTTACGCCCCCCGCGCTTTGCCGCAGCAGGCTTCGCGTCGCCCTGCTTCGCCAACACCTTTGCCTGGCCGATCCAGTCTTCTCGTTCTATTCGCCCGTCAAAAGCGAGGTAGGCTTCGGCCGCGGCAATGTCGGCTTTCTTCCACGCCGCGATCTGGTCGAAGTGGAAGATGCCATGCTGGTTGAGTTTCTTTTCGTTCACCGGCCCGATGCCCTTGATCAGGATCAGCCGGTCGGCCTTGCCGCCGCGCGGCGCCTTGAGTGTATTGGACAGCACGGGGGTCTTTTTGGCCGCGGCCGGTTTCACATCGGCCTTCGGCTTTGCCGGAGTGGCCGGCTTCGCGGCGGCCGCACTCTTTGCCGGGGCAGGCTGCTTGGCAGCAGAAACTGATTTGGCTGCCGGCTTGGACGCCGCCGGCTTCTGCGGTTCGGCCGCTGGCTTCGGCGCCGCCGGCTTTGCCGCCTTCGGTCTGGCGGCGGCCTTCGGGGCCTTCGGCGGTGGTTCCGGCGCGATCGGTTGTTCGGCAGCCAGGCTTGCCCTGGCGGCACGCCGGTCGACCTGATCCGCCTTCGAGGCGTTTCGCGACACTGTGATGCGCTCGCCATAATCGTCGCTATGGCCGATAGTATCGGAGATCGAGCCGGCCATCATCGAAGACGATGTACCCGGGCCATGCGCCCGGTCGGGCTCGGCGTCGAGCTGCTCGATCACCTGTTCATCGCCGACCTCGACCAGGACCTCCTCGACCTCCTCGTCCTCGACGCCGAGATAGGCCGCGATGACCCGCGGGTCGCTCTTCACCGACATCGGGTCGCCGTCCGAAATCTTGCGGCCGTATTCGAGCACCACGACGTGGTCGGAAATCTGCATGACCACCGACATGTCGTGCTCGATCAGCAGGATCGAGGTTCCGGTATTGTCCTTGATGTCGTTCAGCATGTCGTTGAGGGCAGCCGATTCGCGCGGGTTGAGACCCGCCGCGGGTTCGTCGAGGCACAGAAGCTCCGGCCCGGTGCACATGGCGCGGGCAATCTCCAGGCGCCGCTGGGCGCCATAGGAGAGATCGCCGGCCGGGTCGTCGGCGCGGTCGACCAGATTGGCCTTCTCCAGCCAGAACCGTGCGAGTTCGACGGCGTCCTCGGAGGCCTTCCGGTACCCGCCGATGCCGAGCAGTCCAAGCACCGTGAACCCCGAAGCGAGCATCAGCTTGTTGTGTTGGGCGACCAGCAGGTTCTCCAGCAGCGTCATGCCGGAGAACAGCCGGATGTTCTGGAATGTCCGCGCGACCTTCGCCTTGGCTGTGATCCGGTGGCCCGGCATCCGCTCGAGCAGGTACTGCTCGCCGCCATGCCGGGACAGCGTGATCATCCCTTCCGTCGGCTTGTAGAAGCCGGTGATGCAGTTGAACACCGTCGTCTTGCCGGCGCCATTGGGGCCGATCAGTGCGGTGATATCGCCGCGCTTCGCCTCGAAGGACAGGTCGCCGATGGCGACAAGGCCGCCAAACTTCATCGACAGGTGCTCGACCTTGAGGATGGCGTCGTTCATGGAGCTTGTCGCGTCGGCCATCAGCCGTGTCCTTCCTTGGTGAAGGCGCCGGAAACGGCCTTGCGCTTGAAGAGGAATGCCGTGGGCTCGCGACTGCCGACGAAGCCGCGTGGCTTCCAGACCATCACCACGACCATGGCGAGGCCGAACAGCAGCATGCGGTAAAGCTCCGGCGTGAAGCTCGGCCCGAACACAAGCTTGAGGAATTGCATCTCGCGCAGGATCTCGGTGCCGCCGATCATTACGGCAGCGGCAATAGCGATACCGGTCAGCGAGCCCATGCCGCCGAGCACGACTATTGCGAGAATGACCGCCGATTCCAGGAAGATGAAGGATTCGGGGCTGACGAAGCCTTGCCGCGCGGCGAAGAAGGAGCCGGCGAAGCCGCCGAACATGGCGCCGATCGCAAAGGCGGTCAGCTTGGTGTTGGTGGTGTTGATGCCGAGCGAGCGGCAGGCGATCTCATCTTCGCGCAAGGCTTCCCAGGCGCGCCCGACCGGCATCCGCCGCAGCCGCATGGTCACGAAGGCGGTCAGCAGGCAGAGCAGCAGGATCAGGTAGTAGAGGAAAATCTTGTAGTAGACGCCGGACGGCGCCAAACCGAGCACCTTGCCGAAGTAGTTTTCGTCGGCAACGTTGAAGCTCATCAGGCCGAAGAACGTTACCTTCGGGATACCCGAAATACCGGAAACGCCGTTGGTCACCTCGCGCCAGTTGATGAGGATGAGGCGGATGATCTCGCCGAAGGCAAGCGTCACGATCGCCAGGTAGTCGCCGCGCAATCTCAGCACCGGAAAGCCGAGAATAATACCCCATGTGGCGGCCATGGCGCCGGCAGCCGGAAGCAGGATCCAGAACGACCAGCCGAACTCGGTGCCAAGCAGCGCGTAGCAATAGGCGCCGACGGCGTAGAAGGCGACGTAGCCGAGGTCGAGAAGGCCGGCGAGGCCGACCACGATGTTCAGGCCCCAGGCAAGCATCACATAGATGAGGATCTGGATGCCGAAATTGTCGATCCATTTCAGCGATCCCTGAAGGCCGCTGGTCATCACCACAATAATCGGAAAGGCGAACAGGAAGGCGAGTCCGATGGCGTTCAGGTTGCGCTTGATGAAGGATTCTTCCGTCGGCACAGCGACCGGTTCCGCAGCGGCCCTTGCGGCTCTCCTCCGCTGCATTTCAGGCACGACGTACGCGACGTAAGCAAAACGGCCCACCGCGGCGATCAGGACCATGATAGCCAGCAAGCCCCAGCGCTGCACGATGACAAGTTCGTTGCGGATGTTCTGGTCGGTCTTCAGCCCGACCAGCAGCACAAACAGGCCGAACGCGATCAGCCCGGCATAAAACCCCTCGCGAATGGCGTTGTTGAACGTATTGTTGGCGGTTTTGTCCGCCGCGGCGGTTGTGATGGCCATTCGGCTTAAACCTTTTCGACTTCCGGGCGGCCCATCAGGCCGGAGGGCAGGAAGATCAGTACGATCGCAAGGATCGAGAACGCGGCAACATCCTTGTAGTCGATCGAAAAATAGGCCGACCACATGCTCTCGATGAAGCCGATCAGCAAGCCGCCGAGAACGGCGCCGGGGATCGAGCCGATGCCACCGAGCACCGCAGCGGTGAAGGCTTTGACACCCGGCACGAAGCCGTCCGAGAAGACGACAACACCGTAGTACATCAGGTAGAGCGTGCCGGCGACGGCGGCCAGCGAAGCGCCCATGATGAAGGTGATCGAGATGGTGCGGTCGACGTCGATGCCGAGCAGCGCGGCCATCTTGCGGTCCTGCTCGCAGGCGCGCTGCGCCCGGCCGAGCGAGGTTTGTTGACCAGGTACCAGAAGATGACCAGCAACAGGGTGGTCACGATGACGATGACGATCTGCTTCGCCGAGATCGAGATGCCGAACACCTCGTAGACTATCGAAATCATCGGCGGTATCGGTTTGTTGCGCGGTCCCTGCGTGACCTGCACGAAATTGGATAGCGCGATCGACATGCCGATGGCGGTGATCAGCGGCGCCAGCCTGAACGAACCGCGCAGCGGCCGGTAGGCGACTTTCTCGATCGTCCAGTTGTAGAGGCTGGTCAAAAGCATCGCGATGATCATCATGATCAGCAGCGCGACCACCACCGGCACCGAATAGAAGAGGCCGAGAAGGACGAGGAAGGTGATCAGCGCGCCGAAGGCGCCGACCATGAAGATGTCGCCGTGGGCGAAGTTGATCATGCCGATGATGCCGTAGACCATCGTATAGCCGATCGCGATCAGGCCATAGATCGATCCCAGCGTCAGCCCATTGATAAGCTGCTGGACAAAATATTCCATATAAACGCGGCTCCCCGGGAATGTCGCCCTTTGCGGGTCGCATTCCTTTTCATCTTTCCCCTAGTCCTAAAGTTTCGAGCCCGGAATGCAACGTCAATTTTTGTTACGCAACACCTACAGGTTGCACCCTCTCGAATGCACTGTTTTTGCCGGGCTCCCGCTCTTGGACCACGCGGAAGCTAGCACTGGCACAACGCAATGTCTTTGACTAATCGGTGCGATTTTGCGCTTCCTCTCGAAAAAATCCGCGGCAAGACTGCCAACTTCGGTGAATTCTTGCGTGCTTGATACTCTCTCCGCCAATCCCTTACTGATCACTTTTTCGTTTAAAACGATTAGCTGACGACAAATCCGTGCGCGAATGGATCGCGATCGTCGATGAAGATTGTGTTGTAACCGGTCATGCGCGCCCAGCCGCCGACCGAGGGGATTATGGCCTTCCTGTCTGCCACCTTGGTTTCGCTCTCGACCTTGCCTTTGAACAGCGAGCCGATGATCGATTCGTGCACGAAGGCATCGCCGGCCTTGAGCTTGCCCTTGGCGTGAAGCTGCGCCATACGCGCCGAGGTTCCCGTGCCGCAAGGCGAGCGGTCGATCGCCTTGTCGCCATAGAACACCGCGTTGCGGGCGGTTGCCTCCGGATGTCTTGGTGCGCCCGTCCACAGGATGTGCGACAGCCGGTCGATCCCCGGATTTTCCGGATGAACGAACGAATAGGCCTCGTTCAATCGCTGCCGCAGCACCGGACTCCAGGCAATCAGGTCACCGGCCGAGTGGTCTTCCAAGTCGCGATAATTCTCCTGCGGCTCGACGATGGCGTAGAAATTGCCACCATAGGCGACGTCGACCGTCAGCGGTCCGAGCACCGGGCATTCCACCGCCAGCCCTTCGGCATAGAGGAAAGAGGGCACGTTGGTGATGCGCACCTCTTCAACATATTCGCCGACTTTTTTGTATTCGGCGATCACCAGCCCCGCCGGTGTGTCGAGGCGCAATACACCCGGCGTTTTTGGCTTAACCAGCCCGTTCTCGACCGCCATCGTAACCGTGCCTATGGTGCCGTGGCCGCACATAGGCAGGCATCCCGAAGTCTCGATGAACAGGATCGCGACGTCGCAATCGTTGCGGGTCGGCGGATAGAGGATCGAGCCGGACATCATGTCGTGGCCGCGCGGTTCGAACATCAGGCCAGTGCGGATCCAGTCGTATTCGGCGAGGAAATGGGCGCGCCGCTCCATCATCGACGCGCCGTTCAGCAGCGGGCCGCCGCCGGCGACCAGCCGCACCGGGTTGCCGCAGGTATGTCCGTCTATGCAGTGGAAGGAATGCCGCGCCATCGCGCCGATGCTCCGGGTTAAAATCGTTGCGGGGAAAAAGGCGAAAGTTCGATCTCCGGGTTCCGACCTGATACAAGATCGCGGATCAGGCTTCCGGTCGCCGCCGCTTGGGTCAGGCCGAGGTGACCATGGCCGAAGGCATAGTGAACATTCGCATGATTTTTCGATCGCCCGATCACCGGCAAGGAGTCGGGCAGCGACGGGCGATAACCCATCCACTCATGGCCGCCTTGGGTCTTCAGGCCGGGCAGAAATTGCCTCGCCTTTTCGAGCATCGCCTTCGACCGTGCATAATTCGGCGGTCGCCTGAGGCCGCCTAACTCGACCGCGCCACCGATGCGGATGCCGGTTGCAAGCGGTGTGACGACAAATCCGTGGGCGGAAAAAATCAACTGGCGTTTGATGTCGAAGGCGCCGGGCGGCAGTGTCGTGTTGTAGCCGCGCTCCGTCTCCAGCGGAACTTTCTCGCCGAGCTGCCGCGCAAGAAAATGCGACCAGGCGCCGGCGGCGATCACCAGATTCCTCGCCTGCAATGTGCCGCCTTGGCGAAGCTGGATTGTGATCCTATCGCCGCGCGGCAGAACCAGGCCGACATCGCCGCGAACGAAGCTGGCGCCCTTGCCCTCGGCATATTCCCACACGGACTTGCCGAAATCCTTGGGGTCGCTGACCGTCTTCCAGCCCGGCACGAAGGTTCCGGCGGTGAAGCGATCGGACAGTCCGGGCTGATAGGCGGCGAGTTCTTGCTTGCCAAGATGGCGGTAGACGATACCGAAACGTTCGCGGGCAGCCCAGCCGGGCAGCGACGCCTGCATTTCGGCGTTGCTCTCATAAAGCTCCAGCGAGCCATCCTCATGCAGCATCGGCAAGGTGCGGGAGCGCTCCATCAACCCCATCCATGCGCCTTTGGCATGCTTCATCAGCGACGCCTGTGCGGCAAGGCTCGCCTCGAATTTGTCGGCGCTTCCGGCGCGCCAGAAGCGGTAGAGCCAGGGCGCGAGCTTCGGCAGATAGGCGGGCGGGATCGACAACGGGCCGAGCGGATCGGCCAGCCATTTCGGCACATTCGCCAGCATGCCCTTGTGGGCCAGCGGCAGGATGTCCGAGAAGGCAAGTGCTGCCGCATTGCCGGAGCTGGTTTCTTCGCAGATGCCGGTGCGGTCGATCACCGTCACTTTCCGCCCCGCTTCGGCAAGAAAAGCGGCAACGCAGATGCCGACTATGCCGCCGCCGATGACGGCGATGTCCAACGCTTGGTTTGACGTTGTCACTGCGAGGTCCCCCCAAGGGTGAGGGACTTTGTCATCAGCGGATTTTTCCGGTCTGACGGGACAACTACCCAGCCGAGCCTTTGATAGAACCCTTCTGCTTCCCTCGCCACATTGACTTCAAGCTGGTCCAAACCAAGGCGGCGGGCGTAGCTCTCGATTTCCTGCATAAGAACCCGGCCTAGGCCGCTTCGCTGTAAATGCGGTTCGACGGCGACAAGCCTGACAACGCCGAGGTTCGGACTGATAACGTCTAGCCTGGCAGTACCTACCGGCGCGCCATCGCGCATGAGGAGCAGCGGATGATGGGCGGCAAGCCGGTCGTCGGGATGCCGTTCGTCATAGCCCTCCAACCCGCGATCCTCCCAAAGAACACGCTTGCGAATACGATGGTATGCTGCCCAATCTCTATCGCTTTCGGCGCGCTTGAGATGGACCCGAGGCGGCATGCTGTCTTCCTCAAAACTTCGGCAAAGCCGGCCGCACCGCAAGCGCGTCCTTGACGATTTTCTCCACCGCGGTCCGACGCTCTCCCGATAGCGGCTGGCGCGGCATGCGCACCCGGTCGTTGGTGCCGATGGCATGCACTTCGGCCAGCTTGATGTTCTGCACCAGGTAGGTCGAAACGTCGAGGTCGAGCAGCGGCCGGAACCAGCGATAGATCGCGAGCGCTTCCTCGCGGCGGCCCTGCTTCATCAGCTGGTAGATCGCCACCGTTTCGCGCGGGAACGCGGTGACCAGGCCGGCCACCCAGCCTATCGCGCCGACCGACAGCGCCTCGAACGCCAGATTGTCAACGCCGGTGAAGAGGTCGAAGCGGTCGCCGAAGCGATTGATGATTTCGGTCGAGCGGCGGATGTCGTCGGACGATTCCTTGATGGCGACGAAGCGCTCGTCCCCGGCGAGTTTTTCCATATCGTCGCAGGTAACGTCGACCCGGTAGGCAAGGCGGTTGGAATAGATCATCACCGGCAGGTCGCCGGCCTTGGCGACGGCGGAAAGCGCCGCGACGGTTTCTTCTGGATTGGTGTGGTAGATCGGGCTCGGCACCACCATCAGGCCGTTGGCGCCTTCCTTGGCGGCGCGTTTGGCAATGGAAGCGGCTTCGCGGGTACCCGGCTCATTGACAGTCAACAGCACAGGCCTTTTGCCGGCTACCTTCTGCGCCGTCTTCAGCACCTCGATCTTTTCGTCATGGGAAAGCATCGGCCCCTCGCCGAGCGAGCCGCAGACGATGATGCCGTCGCAGCCTGCCTCTATCTGCAGCGCGAAGCAGCGCTCCATCTCGGCGTGGTCAAGGCGGTCATCTTCGGTGAATTTGGTCGTGACGGCAGGAAAAACTCCGCTCCACATGGTCCTCTCCTTCTGATATATCATTGATATATTACGCCGGAAGCGGTGCTGTCAATCGCTAAACAAGCATGATATATCAAAAATATATCAACTGGAGGCCGAGATTGCCTAGCGAAATGGAGGCAACGTCCGAACCGGCAGCCGCGAAGGCGTATCGCGCGCTGGAGCGTCTGATAGTGACGCTCGACCTGGCACCCGCAAGCACCACGACGGAAGGGGCGCTGATAGAGCGCATCGGCCTGGGCCGTACACCCGTGCGCGAGGCGATCCAGCGCCTGGCCTGGGAGGGATTGCTCGAAGTCCGGCCTCGCGCCGGCGTCGCGGTCGCACCTCTTCATGCTGGCGACTGGCTGCGCGTCCTCGACGCGCGGTTGGGCGTCGAGGTCATTCTGGCGCGCTCCGCCGCCCGTTTTGTCACACGCGGTGCCGCCGAGCAGTTCAAGGATGCCGGCATGGCGATGCAGAAGGCAGCAGTCACCGGCAATGTCGTCGCCTTTCTCGAAGCCGACAAAGCGCTCGACGAGGCCTTGGCTCTCGCCTCGGACAATCCCTTCGCGGCCCGGTTGGCTGCACCTTTGCAGACCCATAGCCGACGCTTCTGGTTCCGCTATCAGGCCGATACCGGCCTTGCAGGCTCTGCCGAACATCACGGCAGATTGATCGGCGCCATTCTGAACGGCGATGAGGAAGGCGCCGGCCGCGCCGCCGAGCGCCTGATCGGGATGCTGCGTTCGAATGCCGAGGCGGCGGTGCGGCGATAGCAGGACTTCGAAGCCGCCGCGTCCGGACAACCGTTCGTCACCGCAGCAAAAAAGTTCATGCGTCCGGCAAGTCGGCGGCGATCGTGGTTTCCCACCCTTCGCCGGCCGCGACGATGCAGCTTTTACCGGCAATGTCGGTCACGATGACCGTCCACGTGCCGGCGGCGGAGGCATAGATCTCCATGATCGCGAAATTGCCGACCGTACCGTAGCCTAGCTGCCGCTCCTGGTACTTGTCGCCGAGATGGGCAATCAAATCGCCATGCGGGCCGCAATTCTGCTGCGCCTGTGCGGACGCGATGCCTGCTGCCACCAGCACAGCGGTGAGCGCGCATTTCATCCACTTGTGTAAGAAGCTGAGTGCCATCGGGCACCTCCTTTGCCATCACGTCGCGGCAGAGGAGGCATATGCGGCGACCTCACCCCGCCGGAACGAACCAGGCCGGTCTCGACGTCTTCATCGCGTCGCTCCTTTCTTGCTCCGGTCTGTCATGTCGGGAACAACCTATTGTGTTCCCACTATGTTCTTGATGTGGTGCTGGCCTGCTGGAAAAACAAGCGGGCAACCGACCGCGCCGTTCACTTTGCCGACGACGGAAAGGGCGGCCCGGCCGGAAGCCGGGGCGCCCTTCTGGCGAGGCTCCGCAACAATCGGAGCCAGCGCCCCCTGAGGATCAATCACGCATCGGGGAGTGCCGCGAGCACATT
Organism: uncultured Alphaproteobacteria bacterium; assembly: GCA_963763895.1. Lineage (GTDB taxonomy): Bacteria > Pseudomonadota > Alphaproteobacteria > Rhizobiales > Rhizobiaceae > Neomesorhizobium. The sequence goes on from CAVXQC010000004.1 coordinate 232,147, forward strand.
CGTTTCCCAGCCTTCGCCGGAGGACAATATGCAACTCTTGCCATCGGTGCCGCTGGCGATAATCGTCCAGCTGCCTTTCTCGGAGACAAAAACTTCGACCACCGCATCCTGGTTGACGAGGCCGACCGATTGCGGGGTCTCCTTGTATTCTTCGGAGAGCTTCTTGACGATCTCGTCGCGGGTGCCGCAGGAAGGGGCGGCGGCAAATCCAGCGTTGGAAAGGAGCGGCAACATCGCGGCAGCAGCTGCGCATGTGATGAATTTGCGTGTCATGATACGCCTCCTGTAGCCCGCGCAACGGCGTCGCCTGCGACCCAGTCGCAGTGCGGATACCGCGCCAAGCAGGTTTCCAGTTTCCCGGCACGCAGCCCCCATATGCACGCCGATATCCAAATCAATCGCACCGGATGGAAAATGTTCCATGCGGCTTGCGGCGATGTGGTGGACAGTCTGTGGTGTACGCATCAAAAAACCCGGGCATTTGCCCGGGTTTTTGCGCCAGATGCACGTTGCTCCGATGTTCAGTTCATTGTCGGAATGACAAATTCCGCGCCATCCTTGATGCCCGAGGGCCACCGCGAAGTGACTGTCTTGGTCTTGGTGTAAAAGCGGAAAGCATCCGGGCCATGCTGGTTCAAGTCGCCGAAGCCCGAAGCCTTCCAGCCGCCGAAGGTGTAATAGGCGATCGGCACCGGGATCGGCACATTCACGCCGACCATGCCGACCTGGACTCTGGATGCGAAATCGCGGGCTGCATCTCCGTCGCGGGTGAAGATGGCAACGCCATTGCCCATCTCATGGTTATTGGCGAGCTGGATGGCATTCTCGTAGGTCGGGGCACGCACCACGGAAAGCACCGGCCCGAAGATCTCTTCCTTGTAGATGCGCATGTCGGCCGTCACCTCGTCGAACAGGCAGCCGCCCATATAATAGCCGTTCTCGTAGCCCTGCATGGTGAAGCCGCGGCCGTCGACGACCAGCTTGGCGCCTTCCTTGACACCGATATCGACGTAACCCTTGACGCGCTCCAGCGCCTGCTTGGTCACCAACGGACCAAAGTCGGCGGAAGAATCCGTGGAGGGACCAACCTTCAGGCTTTCGACGCGCGGGATCAGACGCTCGACGAGGCGATCGGCCGTCTCCTTGCCGACCGGCACGGCAACCGAGATAGCCATGCAGCGCTCGCCGGCCGAGCCGTAGCCGGCGCCGATGAGGGCGTCGACGGTCTGGTCCATGTCGGCGTCGGGCATGATGATCATGTGGTTTTTGGCGCCGCCGAAGCACTGGGCACGCTTCCCGGCAGCAGTGGCGCGGGAATAGATATATTGCGCGATTGGCGTCGAGCCGACGAAGCCTACGGCCTTGATATCGGGATGGTCGAGAATCGCATCAACCACTTCCTTGTCGCCGTTGACGACATTGAGCACACCGGCCGGCAGCCCTGCCTCGATGAATAATTCGGCGATGCGCAGCGGCACGCCCGGATCGCGTTCCGACGGCTTCAGGATGTAGGAATTGCCGCAGGCGATCGCCGGGGCGATCTTCCACAACGGGATCATCGCCGGAAAATTGAACGGGGTGATGCCGGCAACGACGCCGAGCGGCTGGCGCATCGAATAGACGTCGATGCCAGGCCCGGCTCCGTCGGTGAACTCGCCCTTCATCATCTGCGGCGCGCCGATGCACACCTCGACCACTTCGAGGCCGCGCTGGATGTCGCCCTTGGCGTCGGCAATGGTCTTGCCGTGCTCGCGCGACAGTATTTCCGCAAGCTCGTCGTATTCGCGGTTGACCAGTTCGAGGAACTTCATCAGCACACGCACCCGGCGCTGCGGATTGGTTGCCGCCCAGCCCGGCTGTGCGGCCTTGGCGTTGGCGACCGCTTCGTCGAGTTCCTTGGCCGAGGCCAGAGCGACAGTGCCACGCACCGTGCCGTCCATCGGCTGCATGACGTCCTGCTTGCGCCCGCTGGTGCCGGCGACCCGCTTGCCGCCGATGAAATGACCGTACTCGACCATCGTCTCTCTCCCTGATGTCTCATTTCGTCTGTGGCGCATTGTCCTGCTTCCGCAAGGAAATGGCAACGCGAAGGGGAAAAGAGCCGTTGTGCGGCAAATCGATAGCCGGTGGCGCAGCCTGCTGTTTTCTGCATAATAACGTAATGTCGGCACTCTTTCGCGCCTGCCTCTGTCCTGCCGGTCATCTCCCCCACGAGGGGGGAGATCAGCCGTCACTTCGATTTTCGCCAATCTCCAACGTCGAAGTGGAGGCGATCAGATTGAAGCTACCAATCTCCCCCCTTGCGGGGGAGATGTCCGGCAGGACAGAGGGGGGCAACGTAGAGCGCAGTTCTCTCGACGCTACGGTCATCCGATGAACTGGGATGACGTCCGCATCTTCCTCGCCGTTGCCCGCGCCGGCCAGATCCTCGGCGCCGCCCGCCGGCTCGACCTCAACCATGCAACCGTTTCACGCCGGATCGCCGCGCTTGAACAGGCACTGAAGACCAAACTCTTCCGCCGGCTCACCACGGGCAGCGAACTGACGCCCGCCGGCGAACGTTTCCTTGAGATCGCCGAGCGGATGGAAGCCGACATGCTTACCGCGCGCGCCGAACTGGCCGGCGACGGCGACGATGTGTCGGGCACCGTGCGGATCGGCGCACCCGATGGTTTCGGCGTCGCCTTTCTGGCGCCGCGGCTCGGCGAACTGACCGCGATCTATCCGGATCTTTCCATCCAGCTTGTGCCTGTGCCACGCTCCTTCTCGTTGTCGCGGCGGGAGGCGGACATAGCCATCACAGTAGAACGGCCGACCGAGGGTCGCCTGGTCGCCGCCAAGCTGGTCGATTACGCGCTGGGCCTCTATGCATCTCGCACCTATGCCGAGAAGCATGGCCTCCCCCACTCATCGGCGGAACTTTCCGGCCACAGGCTGGTCGGCTACGTGCCCGACCTGGCGATCAGCCCGTCGCTCGACTACGCCACCGATTTCAGTCCGGATTGGCAAGCCGGTTTCTCGATCTCGTCCGCGCTGGGTCAGGTCGAGGCGGTGCGCTCCGGTGCCGGTATCGGCATCCTGCATGCCTTTATAGCGCGCGCTATCCCCGAACTTGTCGCCGTACAATCGATCCCGCCGATCCGCCGCGCCTATTGGCTGGTTTACCACGAGAGCGTGCGCCCGCTTCGCCGCATCCAGGCCGTCGCAGCCTTCATTGCCAAAGCGGTGGAAGAGGAGCGCGCGCTGTTCTTGTGAAGTGCGCGTTGATGGGTCGGGATCGGCGCCTTTCAGCCGGCAGGACTTTTTTGTTATCGTCCCGTGTTGAGCGAAAGGGCCGGAGTTGCTGTCGCATCCATATGTGGAACTGCTGCGGCAGGCGCGCCGCATGACGCGGCGCGCCGACGAGGCCGAGGATTTGCTGCAGACCATTCTTCTCGCCGCCGTCGAGGCTGGCCGCCACGATCTCTCTTGCCCCGACAACCGCCGCTGGCTGCAAGGTGCCCTGAGGAAGCGGGCAGCCTTCGATGCCCGCTCCGCCGTACGTAGGCGCCAGCGCGAGGCGCACTGGTCCGAGCGGGATGCCGGGCAGGCCGAGCCGACGGGTTTTCCCCTTCGCTTCGTCGCATCCCTGCCGCCATCGCTGCGCACCACTGCCCTCCTTGCCCTCACCGGCCACACAAGACATGAGATCGTCTGGCTCCAGCGCCTCTCGGGGACCGCGTTCCGCCAGCGCCTTGCCGAAATTCGCCGGCGCTGGCATGCCTTTGGCGGCGGCGAAATTGCCGGCGTGCCCGGCCTTGCCGGCTCGCTAGAATTCGGCCGCATCAGGCAATCGCTTCTGGCCGCCATTCGCCACCGGCGGCCGGCGATCCTCGCTAGCCACGATCCCGATGGGCATCTTTTTGCGATCGGCGGGCTCACAAATCTGGCCGCCGCGGCAACAGGCAAGCGTACGCCCAACCATCAGGAGTGAAAAATGTTCGGCAAGTCCAAGCTCGGCGCCATCTGCTACTACGTGTCTGACGTCGCCAGGACGGAGATGTTCTATCGCGACGTTCTCGGCCTCGACGTCCAGCGCATGGAGGATGACGGCGATGGCCACGTATGGCTGATGGCCCGTACGGCCAACGATATCGAACTCATCTTCTTCCGGCAGGACTCGCGGCCCGGCAATTCGCCGATTGTCGTCTTCGATATCGCCGATGGCGGCATCGATGACATCGTTTCCGGTCTCGCTGAAAAGGGCGCGACCATCGTCACTCCGGTCAGCCATGCCCCCGGCGGTTGGTCGGCCGAGATCGCCGATCCAGATGGCCACACGGTCTCGATGTATCAGTCGGAGGAAAAGCCGCGCTCGCTGAAATAACCTCGGCTACGCGTACCGGCTCAATCCCAGTTCGCTCACATCGATCTCCGGCTTCTTGCCGGAGATGATGTCTGCCAGCACCTTTCCCGAGCCGCAGGCCATGGTCCAGCCCAGCGTGCCGTGGCCGGTGTTGAGGTAAAGGTTCGGAAATTTTGTCGGGCCGATGATCGGCGGGCCATCCGGCGTCATCGGCCTCAGCCCGCACCAGAAGGTGGCCTTCGACAGGTCGCCGCCTTTCGGGAAAAGATCGCCGACGGAATGTTCCAGCGTGTCCCGGCGCGCCTGGCGCAATTGCAGATCGTAGCCGGAGATTTCGGCGGTGCCGCCGACGCGGATGCGGTCGCCGAGCCGGGTGATCGCCACCTTGTAGCTTTCGTCCATGATGGTCGACTGCGGCGAGTTCGCCGGATCGATGACCGGCACCGTGATCGAATAACCCTTGATTGGATAGACCGGTATTGAAAGGCCGAGCGGCCGCAACACCTTTGGCGAATAGCTTCCCAGCGCGACCACGTAGGCGTCCGCGCTCAAAAGGCCGGCGCTGGTGGCGACGCCGGTCACCTTGCCGCCTTCGACGACGATTTTCTCGATGGTCGTGCCGAAACGGAACGTGACGCCGCGCGCTGCCGCATGTTCCGCCAGCCTGGTGGTGAACATCTGGCAGTCGCCGGTCTCGTCGCCGGGCAGCCGCAAACCGCCCTTGAATTTTTCGCGCACCAGAGTGAGCGCCGGCTCAGCCGCGATGCAGCCGGCAGGATCGAGCACTTCGAACGGCACGCCGAACTTCCTCAACACCTCGATGTCGCCGCCGGTGTGGTCGACCTGTTTCTGGGTGCGGAAAAGCTGCAGCGTGCCCTGGCTGCGCTCGTCATAGGCGATGCCGGTGGATTGCCGCAAAGCGCGCAGGCAGTCGCGGCTGTACTCGGCTATCGGCACCATGCGCGCCTTGTTCACCGCGTAGCGTGCCGAGGTGCAGTTGCGCAGCATGGAAAGGATCCAGGTCCACAGATGGCTGTCGAGCACTGGCTGGATCTTCAGCGGGCCATGCGTCATCAAAAGCCATTTGATCGCCTTGACCGGGATGCCGGGTCCCGCCCACGGTGAGGAATAGCCGGGCGACACTTCGCCGGCATTGGCGAAGCTCGTTTCCAGCGCCGGGCCCTTCTGCCGGTCCACCACTTCCACCTCGTGGCCGGCGTCGGCAAGATAATGAGCCGCGGTCGTGCCGATCACGCCGCTGCCGAGAATGAGAATTTTCATCTTGCCTGCCCCGATATGTCCCCAGCCGGGGCGTTCGCCTTCTGCTTCGCTCACAATACGCAACGTCGCCCGGCAGCGGTCAATGCGAAATCGAGGTGGTGAGGCCGGATGACATGGGGGCTGTTGCACTGGCTATCAGCCGGATGCTCCGACTACATTGTGCGTCCCCCAGCCTCGACGTTGGCGATTTGCGGAAGCGTTAAAAGAAACGCGCATTCCCGGCCGCGTGAGCGAGGAACGAGCGGAGCGTGCCGGGAATCCATGGCTGGACGGCGATGAAGCGTGAGGCGGTGCAGAGTGTTAGCCCGGGCAGGGGTGGACAGATTCACGTCTTTCCTACCGTTTCCTGCCACTGCGTTTCCTGCCTCCATCGAAGATTCTTTCCAGCGATTTCAATGATTTGGCGATCTGGCCGAAGATTCTTTTGTCCACACCCTTCGCTGCCTCCCGCATAATCCGTGTCACCGCCCTCATGGGAACCGGGTCTGGAACCGGGTCTTCGGGAGGCGGCGGTGTCCGGGCCGGCCGCGCAACGGTAGCGCGGTTTAGCGAGGCGATCGCCAAGACCCGGGCCTCGGCGACGGTCAGGCTGGTAGGCGCAAAAAAATGCCGAGCCCAGCCTACCCAGCCGAAGGTGAAAACACCGGCGGACGCGGAAGACCGCGCCGTATTTTCAATATTGAGTGAGGCGCGGTCCAGGTGTCCGCTTCCCGCTTTTCTCTCAGAGGCCAGGGCGGATTTCCGCAGCGTGGCAACGGAGAAGCGCGTGCAGAAAGAAGCGACGGAGATTTCGAGCGAGCGGAAGGGAGCCGCCTTGAACGTCAAGCAATTATCCGCCCACATACTTTCGATGAAAGCGGCGCCCCAAACCGGTCAGCACCTCGTAGCCGATGGTTCCGGCAATTGTCGCCACATCATCCACGGTCTGGTTCTCGCCGATGAGTTCGACGAGATCGCCGGCTTTCAGAGAGCCGGAAGGCAGCGCCGAAATGTCGAGGATGATGCTGTCCATCGACACACGGCCGGCGAACGGCAGCCGCACGTCCTTGAAGAACGCGGCGCCAGCTGCGCTCCTGTGCCAGCCATCGGCATAACCCGCCGAGATAGTTGCCAACGCCAGCGGTTCCGTCGTGCGGAAAGTGTGGCCGTAGCCGACGCCCGTATCGGCCGGCAGTTCGCGGGTCTGGATAACCTTCGCTGCCAGCCTGACGACAGGCAGCATCGGATTGGGCCGGCCGGGCGTCGGATTCACGCCGTACAGGGCGACGCCCGGTCGCGCCATATCGTAGTGGTAGTCGTTGCCAAGAAAGATGCCCGACGAATTGGCGAAGGACGCCGCTGCTTTCGGGAGTTTTGCCCGCAAGGCTTCGAAATTCCGGCGTTGCAACGCGTTGGCCGGATTGTCCGGTTCGTCGGCGCAGGCAAGATGGCTCATGACCAGGTCGACGGAGATGCCCTCGAGCGCGCGGGGATCGGCCGCAACAAGTTCTACTTCGGCGGGCGCCATGCCGAGCCGCGCCATGCCGCTGTCGACCTGAAGCGCCGCAGGCAGTTTGCCGCCGCTCGCGGCGGCAGCGCGCCGCCACGCCGTAAGCTGCTGCAGGCTGTTGATAACAGGCGCAAGGCCATGCGCGACGCAATCGGCCTCGGCTCCCGGAGGCGAGCCGTTGAGGATGTAGATCGTGGTTGCCTGGCCGAGCACTTCACGCAACGCGATGCCTTCGCCGACATGCGCCACGAAGAAAGTGTCGCAGCCTTCCCTGGCGAGCGCGGGCGCGACGTCGGCCGCGCCCAGCCCGTAGGCGTCGGCTTTCACCACGGCCGAGCATTTGACCTTGCCGAGCTTTGCTTTGAGACGGCGGTAGTTCTCGCGGATTGCGCCGAGATCGATGGTCAGGATCGCGCCGGCGGCGGTTTCCGGGATATTTGCGGGGATCCGAGGCGTCGCGCGACGCTGGTCCCCTGCTTCGGAGACCTGTCGGCCGTCAACATCATAAGAAACGTCGGAGAGTGTCTTCACGTCGGACTGGCCATTGCTTCGACTGACCAATCAGTAACCTTGCGCCCTGCTGGCTGCAACAGGCCCTCCTTCGCTAAAGCTTCGGAAGGCGTCCTGCTTCGAATGAGGTGTCGGCACAAATCCTGCGGAGCTCGAAGAGCGAAGCAGGAATGGCGGGTTACGCCCGATGATGATGAGCACTACATCTACGCTGTAGCGCTACCTCTTAGCCGAACCCAGCCTGCGCTCGGCTGAGTGATCCCCCGGACTCGCTCCCAGCATGCTTACGGCACAAGTCGGTGGAAAGCCGCCGTCTCTCCTTTTAACTATTGCCTCATCGAGCTATCAACTTGAATGGCCAAGGCAGATCAGACCGAGATCAATTTGCGGATCGTCATCGAGCAGCCGGTCATCGGCGTGCTCCACAGTCTGCAGGCAAAGGACGAATTGCCGCTCGATCCCAAATGTTCGCGCGAGGGCGAGCCGCTCGTATTTGATTTCCCAGTCCGCGTAGGTCCGAGGCCCCAAATTCTTCGGCGATCAGGTGCGTCGCGAAGGTCCGGTGCGGCGGTTTGTTTATGTTCGTGTCGGCCAATTGGCCGGCGACCCTTCCTCGCCTTGGTCCCGCCGGATGAAGATCGACATCCACGACATTGGGGATGACCTGCTGGATCGTGCAACCCATAGCGGCGGCGTCATCGAAACAACGATCACCGGCACAGCTGAGGACGGCACTCCCACCTGCGCTACTGCGCGGCCCACAGCTCGGCGCATAGCCAAGCGCTGAGGCTGGATGAGTGCATATTGGATCGGAAGCCGCCATGATGCGGGAAAGAGGCCACCTGCTCACCCTTTCGGTAAGCCGGCGTAGCCGCGCGGCTTTCGCGTGCGAGGCAGCGGCCAGAATGGACCATAGAGATGGCGGAGAGGGAGGGATTCGAACCCCCGATGGGCTTGCACCCATGCCGCATTTCGAGTGCGGTGCATTCGACCACTCTGCCACCTCTCCGGATGCATGGTCGGCCGTTGCCGGCGCGGCGCACTAGATAACGGCTGCGGTGCCCGCCCGCAAGGCCCAATCGCAGTCAATTCGCCGCGTCGCGTTGACTTCGCCGCTGCCTTGGGATAAGCACGACCCGCTTCCGGCGCGGACTCCCTCTGCGCCGGTCGCGTTTTGAACCCCGAAGACTGATAAAAAGACGGCCGGACCGCCTCCAAGCGGCCCAAAAGGCCGGACCGAACAGCGAAAGGCTAAAAATGTTCGCAGTCATTAAAACGGGTGGCAAGCAGTATCGCGTTGCCGCCGAAGACGTCCTGAAGATCGAAAAGATCGCCGGCAATGTCGGTGACATCGTGGAAATCGGCCGAGGTGCTGGCGTATGGTGAAGGTGACAATGTGACGATCGGTGCGCCGTTCGTCGATGGCGCATCGTCACCGCCGAAGTGGTCGAGCAGGGCCGTGCAAACACGGTCATCGCGTTCAAGAAGCGCCGCCGCCAGAATTCGCGCCGCACCCGCGGCCACCGCCAGCACGAGACCACCGTCCGGATTTCGGAAATCCTGACCGGCGGCGCCAAGCCTGTCGAAGAAGGCGGCCGCGAAGCCTGCCGAGAAGAAGGAAGCCAAGGCTGAGGCTGCTCCGAAGGCGGCGAAGAAGAAGCCAAGGCCGCCGAAACTGCTGCCGCAGCGCCGCTGTTCACCGCGCCGAAGGGCGAGCCGGACGATCTGGTGGCAATCAAGGGCATTGGCCCGGTTGCCGCGGGACAACTCAACGAGCAGGGCATCACGACGTTTGCCCAGCTTGCCGGGCTGACGGAGGCGGATATCGCCAAGATCGACGAAAACATGCCGTTCAGCGCCGACCAGATCAAGGATTGGCAGGAGCAGGCAAAAGCGCTGGCGAAGTAACGCCGGACCGACTTGAAACGGAACGCGAACGCGTTCATAAGGATTTTCAGGCGCCCCTGCGGCGCAAAGGAGCAATGAAATGGCACACAAGAAAGCTGGCGGTTCGTCGCGCAACGGTCGCGATTCCGAATCCAAGCGCCTTGGCGTGAAGAAGTTCGGCGGCGAGAAGGTCATCGCCGGCAACATCCTCGTGCGCCAACGCGGCACCAAGTGGCATCCCGGTACCAATGTGGGCATTGGCAAGGACCACACGCTCTTCGCCCTCGATCAGGGCGCCGTCGCGTTCCGCAAAAAAGCCAATGGCCGCACCTACGTATCGGTGAACCCGATTACGGAAGCAGCGGAGTAGCCGGTATCCGCGAGATAACACCGGCGCCCCATCTCGGGACCGGTGTCTGGACAGTCCAGAAAAAGGATCAGGGGAGATGGGTCGCCATCTCCCCTTTTTCATGCCTGGAGGACGTCATGGTTGCCGAGAAGGAAGTGCTGGAAGACGAGAGTCTGAGGATAGATTGCCCGGTTCTCGTCACCGAGCGGCTGGTGCTGAGACCGCCGCATGTTGACGACATCCCGGAACTGGCGCAACTCGCCAACAACCGCCGCGTCGCGGAAATGCTTGCCCGCATGCCGCATCCCTACGGCGAAGCCGAGGCCCGCGCGTTTCTCGTCGATGACGCAGCAGAAGCGGAACGCCGGCTGCGCCTATGCGCTGACTCTGGCCGAAAGCGGCGCCTTCATCGGCTGCGCGGGCCTGAACGGTACCGATCGCGGCCTGGAGTTCGGCTACTGGATCGGTGAGCCGTATTGGAAACGTGGCTACGCCACCGAAGCGGCGCATGCGCTGGTCGATCTCGCCTTCCGGGCGACCGCGATCGACGTGCTGCACGTATCCTGCCGGGTGATCAATCCGGCTTCGCGCCGCGTCATCCACAAATGCGGGTTCCAGTATGCCGGTCAGGGCATGCTGAATTCGATCGCGGCGGGCCAGGTGCCGGTGGAGCGCTATCACCTCGACCGCAAGACGTGGGTCAGCCTGAGGACATGGGCGCGGGCATGAACCAGATCCGGCCGGGACTGATCTTCCGAGCCGGATCAGTTCATTTCCAGCCAGACGGGAAGATGATCGGAACCATGCGCATCGCTGTCGATCCAGGTCTTCACCACGCGACCAGCGAGGCTCGCGTGGAGGAAAGCGAAATCGATGAGGCGCTCCGGCTTGTTGCCGTCGACCCAGGAGACGGCCCCGTCGGGCAGTAGCTCGCCGACTGTAAACGCGTCGACCGGATGATGCGCGACGATCTGGCGGCCTTCGGCTTCGTCGATCGCGCCGGTCATCAAAACGTATTCGGGCGAGCCCTGGACCATGTTGAAGTCGCCCATCAGGACGAAGGCTTCCGGGCAGGGCGGCTCGGGGAAGCCGAATTCAGGCGCGCCGGTCAGCGCCCCACCTTCCATCGGGTAGGCGAATACCCGTTCCTTGAGATGGCCGATCTGCAGCATGCGCTCTTCGAGGCTGACATGGTCGAGATGAACCGAATAGACGCGCAGCGCTTCGTCGGGAGCCGTGATCAGGGCCTCCAGGGCGGAGCGCTGGAGATTGCCGCGGTTGAGGCGGCGCGTGCGCGGCAGGAGAAGATTGCGCGACGAGATGATCGGCCAGCGCGACAGCACCATGTTGCCAAAGTGCAGCCTGCTGTTCGCCGGCCTGCCGCTGGCGTCGCGCGCGCCGAGATCGGCATCCACCGCCGGACCGAAGACATAGAAATAATCTGGCAAAAGCGCGGTGATGCCGGCAACCAGATCGGCGCCGCCGTTGCGCATGAAATTGCGGGTGACTTCCTGCAGGGCGATGATGTCGGCGCCAGCAACGCTCGCGGCGATGCGTTCCAGGTCGAACTTTCCGTCGCGGCCGATGCCGTACTGAATGTTGTAAGAGACGAGCTTCATGGCGGTTTGCGGCTCCCCGTGTTTCCAGCAAACCCGCACTCGCGCTTGCAGCCTGTTTGCGCTAGAGCAGGTCGCCGTTCCCATTAGCAGCTAATTCGTTGTCCGCCCGATGAAATTTCTCGATCAAGTCAAGGTCTATATCCGCTCCGGCGACGGGGGCGCGGGCAGCGTCTCGTTCCGGCGCGAGAAGTTCATCGAGTTCGGCGGGCCCGACGGCGGCGACGGCGGCCGTGGCGGCGATGTCTGGGTGGAAGCAGTCGATGGGCTGAACACGCTGATCGACTATCGCTATCAGCAGCATTTCCGCGCCAAGACCGGCGTGCACGGCATGGGCCGCAACCGCACGGGTGCCAAGGGCGCCGACGTCGTTTTGAAGGTGCCGGCCGGCACCCAGATATTCGAGGAAGACAACGAAACGCTGATCTGCGACCTGACCGAGGTGGGCCAACGTTTCCGGTTGGCTGCGGGCGGCAATGGCGGTTTCGGCAACCAGCACTTCAAGACATCGACCAACCAGGCGCCGCGCCGGGCCAACCCCGGCCTGCCGGGCGAGGAAATGACGATCTGGCTGAGGCTGAAGCTGATCGCCGATGCCGGTCTCGTCGGCCTGCCCAACGCCGGCAAGTCGACATTTTTGGCCGCCGTCACCGCGGCGAAGCCGAAGATCGCCGACTATCCGTTCACGACACTGCACCCCAACCTCGGCGTCGCCCGTGTCGATGCGCGTGAATTCGTCATCGCCGACATTCCCGGCCTGATCGAAGGTGCGCATGAAGGCGTCGGCATCGGCGACCGGTTCCTTGGTCACGTCGAGCGGACGCGCGTGCTGCTGCATCTCGTCTCCGCGCAGGAGGAAGATCCGGGCAAGGCCTACAAGGCGGTCCGGGGTGAACTCGTGGCCTATGGCCAGGGGCTGTCGGACAAACCCGAAATCGTCGCGCTCAGCCAGGCCGACACGCTCGATGCAGAGACGCGCAAGAAGAAGGTGGCTTCGTTGAGGCGCGCTGCCGGCCGTGCGCCTATGCTGCTTTCGGCGGTTTCGGGCGAAGGCGTCGAAGCCGTATTGCGGGCTCTGATCGCCATCGTCGAGCAGTCGCGTGAAGAGCGCCCGGTTTCGGTCAAGTCTGAATCGCGTTGGGAAAAGAGCTGATCGCGATGGGTTCGCTCTCGCTGAAAAAATACCGCCGCATCACCGTCAAAGTCGGTTCGGCCCTGCTTGTCGACCGCTCGGCTGGTTTGAAGCGCCAATGGCTGGCCTCGCTGGCTGATGATATCGCTTCACTTGCCGCTGGCGGCGCAGACGTGCTGGTGGTCTCCTCGGGCGCCATCGCGCTCGGCCGCACCATTCTCGGCATCGGCAAGCGTGTGCTCAAGCTGGAAGAGAGCCAGGCGGCTGCCGCGGTCGGGCAAATCGCGCTCGCCGGCGCGTGGTCGGAAGAACTGGCACGCCGCGGCCTGAAGTCCGGGCAGATCCTGGTGACGCTCGGCGATACCGAAGAAAGGCGCCGCTACCTCAATGCGCGTGCCACCATCTCGACGCTGATCAAGATGAAGGCGGTACCTGTCATCAACGAGAACGATACGGTCGCCACGTCGGAAATCCGTTATGGCGACAACGACCGGCTGGCGGCACGCGTCGCGACCATGATGGGTGCGGACCTGCTCGTGCTGCTTTCCGACATCGACGGTCTCTACACCGCGCCGCCGGCCGCCGATCCGGCGGCAAAGTTCATTCCCGTGGTCGATCGCATCACACCCGAGATCGAGGCCATGGCGGGAGCAGCGGCTTCCGAATTGTCGCGTGGCGGCATGCGCACGAAGCTCGATGCAGGCAAGATCGCCACCGCTGCCGGGGCCGCCATGATCATCACCGCTGGCACGCGGCTTAATCCGCTCGCGGCGATCGAGCGTGGCGAACGGGCGACGTTCTTCCGGCCGAGCCTCCAGCCGGTGAAGGGCTACAAAACCTGGATCGCCGGTCAGCTTGAGCCGGCTGGCCGGCTGACAGTCGATGCCGGTGCAATAGGTGCGCTGCTGTCCGGCAAATCGCTGCTGCCGGCCGGCGTGAAACTGGTCAGCGGCAACTTCTCGCGCGGCGACACGGTGGCGGTATTGTCGCCCGACGGGCGCGAGATCGCGCGCGGCCTTGTTGCCTACGATGCCGCCGATGCCGTAAGGATCGCTGGACTGAAAAGCACCGAGATCGCGGCGGTTCTAGGTTACGAGGCGCGGTCGGCGATGGTGCATCGCGACGATCTGGTGATGAGCCATGCGGCGGAAGTCGCGGCGCCCGCGCAGGCGGAAGGTTAGGCTATGCTGAAGCTGAAGGAAAAATCCCACGACATCGCATCGCTGATGGCCGAACTCGGCCGCAAGGCGCGTGCCGCGGCCCGGCCACTGGCGATTGCTTCGGCGGAGCGCAAGCACGCCGCGCTGATCGGCATGGCCGAAGCTCTGGCCCGCCGGCAGGACGAGATTCTCGACGCCAACGCGATCGACATGAAGAATGGCGAGGCGGCAAAACTCTCCTCGGCGCTGATGGACCGGTTGAAGCTGACGCCCACCCGCATCCGCGATATGGCCGACGGCATCCGCGCCATAGCCGCGCTACGCGATCCGGTCGGCGAGGTCATCGCCGAATGGGACCGTCCGAACGGGCTGCATATCGAGCGGGTGCGCACGCCGCTAGGCGTGATCGGCGTCATCTACGAAAGCCGGCCGAACGTGACCGCCGATGCCGGTGCGCTCTGCCTGAAGGCCGGCAACGCGGTGATCCTGAGGGGCGGCTCGGATTCGCCCAATTCTTCCGCCGCGATCCATGCCTGCCTGGTCGAAGGGCTGAAGGCGGCAAAATTGCCGGAGGAGGCGATCCAGCTGGTGCCGACGAGCGACCGCGCCGCGGTCGGCGAGATGTTGAAGGGGCTCGACGGCAATCTCGACGTCATCGTTCCGCGCGGCGGCCGCAGCCTGGTCGAGCGGGTGCAGAACGATGCGCGGGTGCCGGTCTTCGCGCATCTCGAGGGCATCTGCCATCTCTACATCGACCGCTCCGCGAAGCTCGATATGGCGGTGAGCATCGCGGTGAACGCCAAGATGCGCCGCACCGGCATTTGCGGCGCCGCCGAGACGCTCCTTGTGGACAAGGCGGTAGCGGACACGCACCTAGTCCCGATGCTGGAGGCGCTGGCCGGGGCAGGCTGCGAAATCCGCGGCGATGCCGCGGTCGTTAAGGCTTTTCCTGCCGCGAAAAAGGCCACTGAAGCCGACTGGACCGCCGAATATCTCGACGCAATCATTTCGGTGAAGCTTGTCGACGGGGTCTCGGATGCGATCGAGCATGTCGAAACCCATTCCTCGCATCACACCGAGGCAATCGTCGCCGAGGATGCGAAAGCCGTCGAAAAATTCTTCAACGAGATCGATTCCGCTATTCTCCTGCACAATGCCTCGACCCAGTTCGCCGATGGCGGCGAGTTCGGCATGGGCGCGGAAATAGGCATCGCCACCGGCAAGATGCATGCACGCGGGCCAGTCGGCGTCGAGCAGTTGACGTCATTCAAGTACCGCGTGCGCGGCAGCGGGCAGGTGCGGGCGTGAGAGCCGGCCTTGCCCTCCCCCTCGATGGGGAGGGTGGCGAGCCGAGCGAGCCGGGTGGGGGACGAAACTGAATTCTTCATCACCTCCACCCCGCTCCGCTGCGCGGATCGACCCTTCCCGCAAGGAGGCGGCGCAAGTGATCGCCTCACGCTATCTCCGGATGCCGCATGTCGAAAAAGGCATGCAGGTCGGGCTCTTTGGAGGTTCGTTCAATCCGCCGCACGCCGGACATGCGCTGGTCGCGGAAATCGCACTGAGAAGGCTAGGGCTCGACCAGCTATGGTGGATGGTCACGCCAGGCAACCCGCTGAAGAGTGCGAAGGAACTGGCGCCGCTGGCCGAGCGCATCCGGGTCTCGGAGAAGATCATGCATGACCCGCGCGTGAAGGTGACGGCGTTCGAACTCCGCCATCATATCCGCTACACCGCCGATACGCTCGCGCTGGTGAAGGAGCGCAATCCCGGCGTCGATTTTGTCTGGATCATGGGCGCCGACAATCTGAAGGACTTCCATCGCTGGCAGCGATGGCGCCAGATCGCCATGACCTTTCCGATCGCTGTGATCGACCGGCCGGGCTCCACGCTTTCGTTCCTGTCGTCGGTGGTGGCCAAGACATTCGATTACGCACGCATCGACGAAGGCGACGCGCCGCTACTGGCGCGCATGAAGGCGCCGGCCTGGACCTTCATCCACGGGCCACGTTCCCTGCTCTCTTCCACCGCCATCCGAAACGGTCCAGGCGCAAAACCTTGAGCCAGACCGGTCGAACTGCCGGTCCAGTCTTGCCCGTCCGATAGATGTCGTTTTTGCCGCTTCGCCCGCTCCGCTCAACGGGCAGTCTGGAACGATGACGGACGCGACGGTCATTGGGCGCAAGGATGCGGCGGTCGGCGAAACGCCGACGCCGGCCATCGCCATCACCAGCGTCGTGCTGTCGATGGCGCTGGTAGCAGTCGGCAATGGACTCATGTTCGCCTACATACCCGTCCGGCTTGGCGCCGAGGGATTTTCGCCGACCTGGTCCGGCTTGATCGTCACCGGGCTGTCGGCGGGCGGCCTCGCCGGCTGCATACTCACCGGGCCATTGGTTCGGCGTGTCGGCCATGCCCGCGCCTTCATGGTTCTGTCGGCGCTGATCGCGCTCTCCAACGCAGCGGTCGGGGCGGGAACATATCCATTGCTCTGGATCGCCGCGCGTACCCTCTATGGCCTCGCAATATGCGGCATCTTCGTGGTCGCCCAGAGCTGGCTCAACGACGTTATCGGCAACGGCATCCGCGGCCGCGTGATGGCGATCTTCTACGTGGCCTACGTCGCCGGCCTGGGGATTGGCTACTACACGCTGGCTTTCGTAGACATCGCCAGCACCCAGGCGTCGCTGATCGGTATCGCCTTTACCGCGCTGTCGATCCTTCCCGTCGGCATGACGCGGCTGCGCCAGCCACCGCCGCCGCAGGCCGCTTCGGTGGCGATCCGCAGGGCCTGGCGCATCTCGCCGGTTGGTGTAGCCGGAATGCTCGCGGTCGGTGGCCTGTCGATGAGCATTTCCGGCTTCGCTCCGATCCACGCGACGGCCAAAGGCTACAGCCAGCAGGACGTTGCGCTGCTGCTTTCGGCGATGCCGCTTGGCACCCTTCTTTTGCAGATACCTTTCGGCTGGATCTCCGACCGCACTGACCGGCGCTATGTCCTGATCGCTGCTTCGGTGCTTGTCGTCGCCGCGGGGCTGCTTGCGATTGGCTTCGATGGCCGGGCGCTGGCCATTCTTGTCGTCATTTATGTCTTCTGGGACGGCGCCAGCGAATCGATCTACTCGCTGGCAAGCGCCCACGCCAGCGATCGCGCCGGCAAGGGCGATCTTGTGGCGCTGTCGAGTTCGTTGCTGTTCGCCTGGTCATTCTCGGGGTTCGTAGTGCCGGGCATCGTGACGGCGCTGACCGCCGTTTATGGCACGCAGTCGTTCATGTACGTGGCCATCGTCATCGCGGCGACCTACGCCGGCTTTGTCGGTTGGCGGGTAGCGAGGGCAAAGCCGGTTCCGGCGGAGGAGACCGGCAGTTTCTCGCCGATGACCGCGCAGGCGCCGCTGCCGACAGATTTGGCGTTTCCCTCCGACGAGGCTTCGACCCCAGATTGATTGGCAGCATCATCTTTGTCCGAGAAGCCTGCTACTTTTCGGGGATCGTGCTCGAATTACTGCCTGGCAGTCGGCATCTCGCGATAGATCACTTCCTGCTGCGGGAACGGGATCGAGATGCCGTTGGCGTCGAACGCCTCCTTGGCCTGCCGCGTGAGATCGAACTTTGCCGCCAGGAAATCCGAAGCAGACGTCCAGTAGCGCAAGGTGACGCTAACGGCGCTGTCGGCGAGCGCCGCGACGAAAGCCGTCGGCGCCGGTTCCTTGTTGACACGGCCATCCGCGGCGGCCAGATCGAGAAGGATCTTCTGAGCAAGGGCTATGTCGTCGTTATAGCCAATCCCGATGGTGATGTCGTTGCGCCTTACCCCGGTGCGGCTGTAGTTGAAGACCGGCTGGCTCCAAAGCGTCGAATTCGGGGCGAGTATATAGACGCCATCCACTGTCCGAAGGCTTGTGGCGAACAGCCCGATCTCTTCTATCGTTCCTTTTACCCCGCCGATTTCGACATATTCGCCGAGTCGAAAGGGACGGAGCACGAGCAGCATGATTCCGGCAGCGATGTTCTGCAGGGTTCCCTGCATTGCCAAGCCGATCGCCAGCCCGACGGCGCCGATGGCGGCGATGACTGAGGCAGTCTGCACACCGAACTGGCCGAGCACCATTACGACGACCAGCACAAGGATCGCGTAGCGTGCCATCTTCGAGAAGAATTGGCAGAGCGTGAGGTCGAAACCGCGTATGCGCTTCAGCCCGGCAAAGATCGAACGTTCGGCAACGCCGGCGATCATGTAGCCGACTACCAGCAGGATCACAGCGCCTATAGCGGAAAAGGAGTACGAGACGATCAGCGTACTGAGTTGGGCGAGCCCGGCTTCAAGGGTGAGAAGGGCATTTTGCGGGTCAAGTTCCATGGACGGGCTCCGTTTGCCGACGGGCGGATAACACCTTCGCCGACATCGGGTTCCGATCTTTGTCGTCCGTGGCGGAACCTTTAGTATCCAGAGCGCATTGCTTTCTTGGCACGGGCGCGGCGATAGCTGCGTCTTGAAACTGTAACCGTTCTCTGCCTATCTAAGAGTGTCGCCTGATTTGGTAGGCGATTTGGTTGTTCCTGTTTCGAAAGGAAAGACACTGCGAACAGCAATCCAGAGGAAGGCATCCATCATGCCTTCGCCGGCCGGGGTAAGCCGAAACGACGAATTGTCCCGGTCCATCAAGACAGTCCTTGCCAGTCTGGAAGACTCCAAGGCCGAAAACATCGTCTCCATCGACATCCAGGGTAAATCGAGCCTCGGCGACTATATGGTTGTTGCCTCAGGCCGATCGCACCGTCATGTCGCGGCGGTGGCCGACCAACTCATCAAGACGCTGAAGGATGCCGGTTTCGGCACCGCCCGCGTCGAGGGTCTGGCCGCTGCGGACTGGGTCCTGGTCGATGCGGGCGATATCATCGTCCATGTCTTCCGTCCGGAAGTTCGGGAATTCTACAACATCGAAAAGATGTGGCAGGCCCCCGACCTCGAGGAAGAGACGGTTCACTGAACCGTTACTGACAGGATGAAGATTGCGGTACATGCCGTGGGCCGGATGAAGGCTGGCCCCGAGAAGGAGTTGGCGGACCGCTATTTCGACCGGTTCGCCAAAAGCGGCCCCGCGATCGGCCTGGAATTCTCGGGCGTGGGCGAATTTCCGGAAAGCCGCGCACAGGGCGCATCGGAGCGGCGGCGCGAGGAAGCGCAAAAACTTCAGTCGCAACTGGCCCCCGGCGCGGTGCTCGTCCTGCTCGACGAACGCGGCAAGAACATTTCGTCGGAAGCTTTCGCCGAAAAGATCGGCGGGTTCCGCGACAGCGGCCAACGCAATCTTGCCATCGCCATAGGCGGCCCGGATGGCCACGATCCGGCACTGCATCAAGTCGCGACCCTTGTCCTGTCGTTCGGCGCGCTTACCTGGCCGCATCAACTGGTCCGCATCATGCTGGCGGAACAGCTCTACCGGGCGGCGACGATCCTTTCCGGCCATCCCTATCATCGAGCCTGAACATCGCGCCCGTTTGAGCCGACTGGCCGCGCGGTATCGCGCGTCGGAAGCGCATGGTTGACGGTCCGTTAACGATCTGCTCCGTAGGCTCTGGCATCCAGAAACGAAGATATCCATGACCGGCATCTTCGAGCGGCAAACGGCTTTGCATGGCTATGTGCTCTGGCACTGGCCTCTGCGATGGTGCCGGCGGCTGCCGCCCAGAAAGCGGATTCGGCTGCAATCGAGGCAAAGCAAGCTGAAAGCCGTGCCGAATACGACCGCATCTCGCGCGAGATGGCGCTTTCTTCCGAAAAGCTGGAAAAACTCGCCGCCGAGATAGCTGCCGTGAAGAAGGACCACGCGACCGATCACCGGCGCACTTATCCAGGCGGCCATGACCGAGAAGAAACTCGGCCAGGACATCGAAGACATCACCGATCGCCTCGAAGGCCTGAAGGATCAGCAGAAGGGCATCCGGGAGTCGCTCAGTGCCCGCCGCGGCGTGCTTGCCGAGGTGCTTGGCGCCCTCCAGCGCATGGGCCTCAACCCGCCACCGGCGCTGCTGGTGAAGCCGGAAGACGCGCTGTCGTCGGTGCGCAGCGCGATCCTGCTCGGCGCGGTCGTGCCCGAACTGCGTTCGGAAACGGAAATTCTGCTCGCCGATCTCAAGGAAATGAACCGCGTTACCGCCTCGATCGAGGCGGAGCGGCAGCGGCTCGGGGGCACGATCGCCGAACAGGTGGCGGAGAAGGAACGGCTCAACCTTTTGCTCGCCGAGAAAAACCGGCTGCAAGGGGAATCCGAGAGCGCGCTAGCCAGCGAAAAGCAGAAATCGGAAGAACTCGCGGCCAAGGCGGGCAGCCTGAAGGATCTCATCGCTTCGCTGGAAAAGGATATTGTCGGCGCCCGGTCGGCCGAAGAGAAGGCGCGCCGTGCCGAGGAAGAGCGCAAGAAGCGGGAAGCCGCGCTTTCGGCGATGCCGGTGCCGGAGAGCAACAGGCTGGTCCAAACGGCTCCGTTTTCGCGCATGCAAGGCAAGCTGGCATTGCCCGCGGCAGGCCGCATTGCACGGCGTTTCGGACACGACGACAGTAACGGCGGTGTGATGCTTGGCGACATGGTTGCGACACAATCGGGAGCCATCGTCACCGCGCCTGCCGACGGAAGCGTACTCTATGCGGGGCCGTTCAGGTCTTACGGGCAACTCTTGATCCTGAACGCCGGCGACGGCTATCATGTCGTATTGGCTGGAATGGGTCGAATCAGTGTGGCGACCGGCCAATCCGTGCTAGCGGGTGAACCGATCGGCGCGATGGGAGAAGCCAGGGTGGCGAACGCCTCGGCGAATGGGATTGGAAATACCGGCCCGGAACTCTATGTTGAGTTTCGAAAAGACGGAAAACCCGTCGATCCTGCCCCATGGTGGGCAGTGCGTTTTTCTGGAAGGACAGGAAATGATACGTAAATTGTCGCTTCTGTTTGCCGGTGCGCTGATGGGCGCATCCGCGATGAGCCTGGTCTATGGTGCGCCAAGCTCGTCGGCAAACGCGGCGGGTTCGGAAACCTACCGTCAGCTGGCGATTTTCGGCGATATTTTCGAGCGTGTGCGCGGTCAATATGTGACGCCGCCGGACGAAAAGTCCCTGGTCGAGAACGCCATCAACGGCATGCTGACCTCGCTCGATCCGCATTCTTCCTACCTCAATCCGGAAGCCGCCAAGGACATGCGGGTCCAGACCAAGGGTGAGTTCGGCGGTCTCGGCATCGAAGTCACCATGGAAAACGAGCTGGTCAAGGTGATCACGCCGATCGACGATACGCCGGCGGCGCGCGCCGGTGTTCGCGCCGGGGACTTCATCGCAGAGATCGATGGCGAGGAAGTGCGCGGCCTGACCCTGAACGACGCTGTCGAAAAGATGCGCGGCCTGGTCAACACGCCGATCGAACTCACCATCATCCGCGAAGGCGCCGACAAGCCGCTGAAGCTGACGATCGTCCGCGACGTCATCAAGGTGAAGGCGGTGAAGCACCGCGTCGAGAACGATGTCGGCTACATGAAGATCACCTCGTTCACCGAGAAGACCTTCGACGACCTGCAGGCGGCGATCGACGACATCAAGTCCAAGGTCCCCGAAGGCAAGCTGAAAGGTTATGTGCTCGATCTCCGGCTCAACCCTGGCGGCCTGCTCGACCAGGCGGTCAGCGTTTCCGATATCTTCCTCGATCGCGGTGAGATCGTTTCGACCCGCGGCCGCGACCCCAAGGACATCTCGCGCTTCGATTCGCGCTCCGGCGACCTGATCGACGGCAAGCCGCTGATCGTTCTGGTCAACGGCGGTTCGGCCAGTGCCTCGGAAATCGTTGCCGGCGCATTGCAGGATCACCGCCGCGCGACGGTTGTCGGCACGCAGTCCTTCGGCAAGGGATCGGTGCAGACGATCATCCCGCTCGCCGAGAATGGCGCATTGAGGCTGACGACGGCGCTCTATTACACGCCGTGCCGGCAAGTCGATCCAGGGCAAGGGCATCACGCCCGACATCAAGATCGAGCAGCCGCTGCCGGAGGATTTGAAGGATCGCGACCTTACCCGCGGCGAGTCGGATCTGAAGGGCCACATCAAGGGCGCCGACGAGGGCGACAACGGTTCGGGTTCGGCAGCCTATGTGCCGCCGGAGCCGAAGGACGACATCCAGCTCAATTATGCGCTGGATCTGTTGCGCGGCACCAAGACCGATCCGGCGTTCCCGCCAAATCCGCAGAAGGCCGTGCTGAACCAGCGCAGTAAGCGTTTTCGCAGCCGGGCAAACGGGGGTTCGGCTGTGGCGTAGGCAAATCAGGACTGCCGGAATCCGGGCGATTCCGGCAGTTTTTGCCAGAGCATCCGCCGGCAGGGGAAGCGGGCTTGTCGCCAGCAATCAAGGAAATCGAACAGCCACTCGGACTGGGCCGAAAGCCGAAGCCCGGACGCCGCTTCACGATAAGCGGCCGTTCGTTCGGAACCGGCATCACGGCGCTTCTGCTCATCGCCGCATCGAGCGCAATCGCGTTTCGCGAGAGGCCGTTTCATGCGCCCGCTATGACTGCGGTCTCGACGCCCGAAACCGCGGCCAATCCCGAACCGGCGAAGATCGAACCGACGGCCCAGGATCCGGCGTCAGCAAACGGCCAACCCGGACCTTCGATCATCCGCGTCAATCCGGACGACCAGGGCTCGGGCAGCGGTGTCGTGGTTATCCGCGATCCGTCGGCGATCGGGCAGAATTTGCGCGTCGCGCATCTTCCGGACAAGGCGCTGATCAAAAAGTCGGAGACCGGACCTTTGCCGATCCGCGGCGCGGACGGACGGCGGCCGTTCGATGTCTATGCAAGACCCTGGTCCGGGGCGCGCGGTGCACGGGTCGCGATCGTCATCGGCGGGCTGGCGGTTTCGCAAACCGGCACGCAGGAGGCGATCGAGAAGCTGCCGCCGGAAGTGACGTTGGCTTTCGCGTCGCAAGGCAACAGCATCGACCGGTGGATGCAGGCGGCGCGGCGCGAGGGCCATGAAATCATGATCCAGGTGCCGCTCGAGCCATTCGACTATCCGAACGTCAATCCGGGCCGCAGCACGCTGATCGTCGAGGCGAGCCCGGAAGAGAATTTGAAAAACCTTCACTGGACGTTATCGCGCACCACCAACTACACCGGCGTGATGAACTACATGGGCGCGCGCTTCGCGGCCGACGCCGCCGCGATGGGCTCGATGATGGCCGAACTCGGAAAACGCGGCCTGATGTATCTCGACGACGGCTCGCTTGCGCGCAGCGTTGCTTCCGGCGAAGCGCTGAAAAGCGGCGTTCCCTTCGCCGAGGGCGATACCGCGATCGATGTCGTGCGCGAGCGCGGCGATATCCTGAAGAAGCTTGACGAACTGGAGCGCACGGCACGCGCCAGGGGTTTCGCGATCGGCACGGGGTCGGCCTTCGACGTTACCGTCGACGCCGTCGCGTCCTGGGTCGAAGAGGCGAAGAAGCGCGGCATCGAAATCGTTCCCGTTTCGGCGGTTGCAAGCGACCCCGAGCGCGGTTAACCGGATGTCATGGCAAAGAAAAAGCGCGTCGACCCGGAAACACTGCCCTATCGCCCTTGCGTGGGGATCATGGTGCTCAATCGCGACGGACTGGTCTGGGCCGGTCATCGCATCGTCGTCGAAAATGGCGAGATGGAGCGCGCCGACCAGCTCTGGCAGATGCCGCAAGGCGGCATCGACAAGGGCGAGGAAGCCCTGCCGGCGGCGATCCGCGAACTTTACGAAGAAACGGGGATGCGTTCGGTCTCGCTGCTTGCCGAGGCGCCGAGCTGGATCAATTACGAATTGCCGCCGCATCTGGTCGGGATCGCGCTCAAGGGCAAATATCGCGGCCAGACGCAGAAATGGTTTGCTTTCCGCTTCGAAGGCGACGAGCGCGAGATTGCCATCAACCCCCCGCCGGGCGGCCACGAGCCCGAGTTCGACCGCTGGGCCTGGAAGCCGATGGCCGAACTGCCGCAACTGATCGTGCCGTTCAAGCGTGCCGTGTATGACGAGGTGGTGGCGACGTTCCGGCACCTGGCGGCTTGAAGGCTGCGACGCACAGGCGGCGCTTCACCGCCTTGACATCGCCTTCCTCCTCCGCCACCTGATGGCTGGATCCTTCGGCCAGAAAGGCACCCGGCAATGACCGGATATTTTTCTTCTCCCTTCGACCGCCGTCACTCGGTGGGCGTCGATGTCGGCGGCGTGATGGTGGGCGGCGGCCATCCGGTCGTCGTGCAGTCGATGACCAACACCGATACCGCCGATGTCGACCAGACGGTGGCGCAGGTGGCTGCCCTCGCCAAGGCAGGCTCCGAGATCGTGCGCATCACCGTCGACCGCGATGAGAGCGCGGCCGCCGTCGCCGGCATCCGCGAGCGGCTCGACCGGCTCGGCATCAACGTGCCGCTGGTCGGCGATTTTCACTATATCGGCCACCGGCTTCTGGCCGACCATCCAGAATGCGCCGAGGCGCTGGCGAAATACCGCATCAATCCCGGCAATGTCGGCTTCAAGGAAAAGAAGGACAAGCAGTTCGGCGCGATCGTCGAAATGGCGATCCGCTACAACAAGCCTGTCCGCATCGGCGTCAACTGGGGTTCGCTCGACCAGGAACTTCTCACCCGGCTGATGGACGAGAACCAGAAAAAAGGTTCGCCGCTGACCGCCAACCAGGTGATGCGCGAGGCGATCGTGCAGTCGGCGCTGCTTTCGGCGCATGCCGCCGAGGAAATCGGGCTGCCGCGCGAAAAGATCATCCTGTCGGCCAAGGTAAGCCAGGTGCAGGATCTGATCGCCGTCTATGCGGAACTCGCCAGGCGTTCGGACCACGCCCTGCATCTCGGGCTTACCGAAGCCGGCATGGGCTCGAAGGGCATCGTCGCGTCGTCCGCGGCCATGGGAATACTTCTGCAGCAAGGCATCGGCGACACGATCCGCGTCTCGCTGACGCCGGAACCGAACGGCGACCGCACCCGCGAGGTACAGGTGGCGCAGGAGCTTCTGCAGACGATGGGGTTTCGTCAGTTCGTACCGATCGTGGCGGCATGCCCCGGCTGCGGGCGAACCACTTCGACGGTGTTCCAGGAACTGGCGCAGGACATCCAGAACGACATCCGCAAGAACATGCCTGTCTGGCGCGAGCAGTATCCCGGCGTCGAGGAACTGAAGGTCGCGGTGATGGGTTGCATCGTCAACGGACCGGGTGAATCGAAGCATGCCGACATCGGCATCTCGCTGCCGGGCACAGGCGAGACGCCGACGGCGCCGGTGTTCATCGACGGCAAGAAGGCGGCGACCCTGCGCGGCCCGGACATTGCGGAAGAATTCCAGAAGATGGTCGCCGCCTATATCGAGGAACGATACGGGCGCGGCAAGCAAGCAGCGGAGTAGCCCGTGCGGAAGCTCCGGAGGGCGGCGCTGCTGCTTTGCGGGCTCCTGTGCAGCGGCACGGCGCTGGCCGATCCGCCGGGAAAGGGGCCCCGGCCGGTCACCATCGGGCGCATCTGCCATCTTATCGAGACGCAGGCGGACGTGCATGAATTGCCGCGCGATTTCTTCGCCCGACTGATCTGGAAGGAAAGCCGCTTCGATCCCAATGCGGAAAGCCCGGTGGGTGCGGAAGGCATCGCGCAGTTCATGCCGGGGACCGCGAAGCTGCGCGGGCTGGGCGACCCCTTCGACGTCGAGCAGGCGCTGCCCGCCTCGGCGAAATATCTCGGAGAGCTGAAGCGCGGCTTCGGCAATCTGGGCCTGGCGGCCGCCGCCTACAATGCCGGCGAAAACCGGGTGTCGCGCTGGCTGTCGTCCGGCGGCTTCCTCCCGCTGGAGACGGAGGACTACGTGCTCGACATCATGGGCGAGCCGGCCGACAATTTCTCGACCGCCAGCTATCAGGGGACCGTGCATCCGCTCGATGCCAAGCTGGATTTCCGCAAGGCCTGCCGCAATCTGCCGGTGATCATGGCGGCGACCGTTCCGATGGCGCGCATCAACGTGAAGCCGTGGGGCATCCAGGTGGCCGGCAACTTCCGCCGCGCGGCGGCTGTCCGGCAATGGCAGCGGGCGAAAGGAAGGTTTGCGGCGCTGCTCTCAAGCTATGAGCCGGTGGTGAGCCGGGTACGAACGCCGCGGGGGCGGCGCGGCATCTATGCCGTGAGGATCGGCGCCGATTCGCGCAAGGAGGCGGATGTGATCTGCCAGAAGCTACGCAGCATCGGCGGCGCCTGCATCGTCTTGCGCAACAGGTAGCGCGATTCAAGCTGAGTGACGCGCGTCGAGCGCCCGTCACGCGGTCTTGGCGAGTTCCTTTCCAGGCAGAGCCGTTTCGCTCAGCCAGCTACCGATCTTGGCGCTGAGACGATCCGGCGAGATCGGCTTCGACAGATAATCGTCCATGCCGGAATCGATGCATTTCTCACGATCGCCCTTCAGTGCATGGGCGGTGACGCCGATGATGGGAGTGTGGCCGCCGGCGGTGCGCTCGGCATTACGAATGGCGCGGGTCGCCTCGTAACCGTTCATCTCGGGCATCGACACGTCCATGAGGATCAGCCGCGGCTTCAGCGAGCGGTGCATCTCGACAGCGGTGCGGCCATTGGCGGCGATCCGATAGGAAAGGTTGAGCCCATTGAGAATCTGGCCGAAAACGAGCTGGTTCACCTCATTGTCCTCGGCGATCAGAATGTCGAGCGGGGCGTTGGCGGCGGGTTCGCGTTCGACAACCGCGGCAAGCTGCACCGGACGCGCTTCCGGCTGCCGCCGTGCTGCCAGAACCTGTGGCTCGCGGATGAATTCGGCCCGCAAGGCCGCGGCGCGAGCCTTCTGGATGACGGCGATCACCGTGCCGAGAAGCACGGCCGAACGCGCCGGCTTGGTGAGATGCGCGGCGATGCCGTAGTCGATCACCATGCGGCCGAAATCGATCTGGTCCACGGACGTCAGCAGGATAACCGGGATGTGAGTGATGCGCTGGTCCGAGCACATCGCCTTGGCGACGTCGGCGCCGTTCATGCCGGGCATCTGGTAGTCGAGGATGACGCAATCGACCGAGGCGCCGAGCTGGGCGGCGCGGTCGAGGAAAGCCAGGCCGACGGCGCCGCTTTCGGCGGCGGCGCAGTCGAAGCCCCAGCTTTTCAACTGCTCGAGCAGGATGTCGCGATTGACGGGGTTGTCGTCGATGACGAGCACGCGGGCGCCGGTGACATCGACCGGAACCGGCGTCGCCGGGGCCTCGGAGGAATGGACGGGGAGAGGCGCCGTGAACCAGAAGACGGAACCGCGGCCCAGTTCGGATTCGACCCCGATATTGCCGCCCATCATGTCGATGAGGCGGGCGCCGATGGCGAGACCGAGGCCGGTGCCTTCGTGGCGGCGGGTCGAGCTGCCGTCGACCTGGGCGAACTTCTCGAACACGTTCTGCAGCTTCTCGGCGGGAATGCCGATGCCGGTATCCTCGACGCGGACATGGAGATGCGCGGTCTGGTCCTTCACCTCGCCGGCGACATCGATCAGCACGTGGCCGCGTTCGGTGAATTTCACGGCGTTGCCGAGCAGGTTGGTGATGATCTGCCGGAAGCGGCCGACATCGCCGACCAGATATTCCGGCAGGCGCGGGTCGACGCGGACGATGAGTTCAAGGTTCTTCTCGGCGACGCGGGCCGAAACCAGGGTCGCGACATCCTCCACCGCCTCGGCTAGGCGGAAAGGCGCCGGATCGAGCGTCAGCTGGCCGGCATTGATCTTCGAAAAATCTAGGATGTCGTTGATGATGGTGAGCAGAGCGTTGCCGGATTTCACGATGACGTCGGTGAACGTCTTCTGGCGCGCGGTAAGGTCGGTCTTGGACAGAAGCTCGGCCATGCCGAGCACGCCGTTCATCGGCGTGCGGATCTCGTGGCTCATATTGGCGAGAAACTCGGACTTGGCGCGGTCTGCCGCCTCCGCCTGCTTCAGCGATATCTCGGAAGCGTCGAAAGCGCGGCGGATCGCCTTTTCCATCGGCCGGAATATCCAGAAGGCAACAATCGCCAGCACGAGCATCATCAGGCCGCCGGCTCCCAACAGCAAACGGTCGCCGGTCGCGTCGGCTGCACGCCGTTCGTTTTCCAGCGCGGTGCGGGCACGCACCAGCAGCGGCTGCGCGAAGAAATCGTACTGGTTTCTGATCTCGCGATAGCTCCATTCATCCATCTTGCGCGCCTTGGCGAGGACGCCGAGGTTGCGGACGATATCGCGTGACGACCAGAAGAGATCGCCGTTGATGGAGGCGGAATTGATTTCGTCGGCGTTGACGGGCTCCAGCCTTGGCTTCAGGTCGGCATAGGCGCGAGCCAGTTTCTCCACATCCGCGGACAGGCGGTCGGCGTGGTCGCGCGCCGCCGCCGTCAATTCCTCGCGGGTATCCTCCCGCCAGGCAGTGGTGGTCTGTTCGGCGAAGTTGGTGGCGTTGCGCAGATCGCGGAGCAGCCCGAGGGTGTCGGCAGCGGTCGTGTCGAGCTGGCGGCGATATGTGTTGACGTTGTTCATGGCCAACATGATGGCAGCCGCGGCGACGGCGATCACCAGCAGACCGGAGAGATACCGGATCCGGATCGACCGGATGAATGACATGTACTGTGGCACGCGAACCCCCGATCACCCAGAAAACCACGTCGGACGGATTCGACACGGCCTCTTTGCCCCGCTTTTTAGCGATCGGGATTACGCCTTATTTACATTAAGAAACGGTGTGTGGTGTTCCAGAGTAGGATGGCGAATCGCGCTCCCGCTTTAGTTCTTTGTTTGAGCTGACCCCTTTCCGAAGACCGGGTTCCACTTTTCGGGATCATACCTTAGCTACGGCGTTCCGCGATGAAGACAGCCGTAGCTTTCAGCAGATCCGCACGCTCGCCGAAGGGATCGAGCAGCGATTGCGCCTGTTCGACGAGGCCGACAAGCTGCTGTCGCGCCCAGTTGCCGCCATGCAGCGCCGCGAGCGTCGCCTTGCCGGCGGCGGCATCCTTGCCGGTCGCCTTGCCCATGGTTTCGGCGTCAGAGGTGAGGTCGAGCAGGTCGTCGGCGAGCTGGAAGGCAAGGCCGATGGCGGAGCCGAATTCGGCAAGCCTTTCACGGTCTGCGGGAGCGGCGTCGGCGATGATGGCGCCCGCCTCGCAAGCGAAGCGGATTAGCGCGCCGGTCTTCATCGCCTGCAAGGTGATGATGCCGGCTTCTCCGGGTTTTCGGCGTTCGGCTTCGAGGTCGAGCGCCTGGCCGCCTGCCATGCCGCCGAGCCCGGCCGCGCGGGCGAGTCCCAGCACGAGTTCGGCCTTCGCCGCCGCCGATAGCTCGGTCGCCGGGTCGGCGATGATATCGAAGGCGTAAGTGAGCAGGCTGTCGCCGGCCAGGATAGCGGTCGCCTCGTCGAACGCCCGGTGGACAGTCGGCTGGCCGCGCCTGAGATCGTCATTGTCCATCGACGGCAGATCGTCATGGATCAGCGAATAGCAGTGGACGCATTCGAGCGCAGCGGCGACCCGCAGCGCGGCATCGCCATCGGAGCCGAAAAGTGCTGCGGTTTCCATGACGAGAAACGGCCGCAGCCGCTTGCCGCCGTTCAGCACGCCGTGGCGCATGGCGGCGAGCAGACGCTCCGGCCGGGCGATTTCGCCGGGCAGGATGCGGCTGTCGAGCAGGCCGCGAAGCGACCTTTCGACGGCATTGGCGCGCGTTTCCAGCGCAGTCTCGAATGACAAATCGACGGTATCGTCCATGGGCGGAGCGTTGAAGGGAAAATCCGGCGAGGTCAAGCCGGCGTCCCCTTGCGATGCAACCTGCCTATCGCCAGTATGGCTGCAGATCGTACGACCGGAATACATGCAGAACGGCCGCCGCGGCGTCATTAAACCTGTAAGACATTGCGCTCGGAACGGCACCCCGTTATGCGGGAGGGATGAACTCGGGGATATCGGGCTTGACCGGGCCAACAGTTGATCCAGAACCGGAAAGGCTGGGGATGCCGGCGAAACGCAAGGGATCGTCGCGCAGGATTCGGATCGGCGCCGGCTCGCGCGGGTGGATGCGGCGTGTCTTTCTGGTGCTCGTCGCGCTGGCGCTGCTGCCGGCCACCCTCACCATCCTCTATCTGCCCCCGTTCGTGCATCCCGTCTCGACACTGATGCTGAAGGATCTCGTGACCTTCCAGGGCTATGATCGTCAGTGGGTCTCGATCGACGAGATGTCGCCGGTGCTGGTGCATTCGGTCATCATGTCGGAGGACGGACAGTTCTGCGCGCATCGCGGCATCGACTGGGCGGAACTCAACCTGGTGATCGACGACGCCATGGCCGGCGAGGCGACCCGCGGGGCGTCCACAATCACCATGCAAACGGTGAAAAACCTCTTTTTATGGCACCGCCCGCTGGGCACGTTGCGGAAGGTCGTGGAACTGCCGCTGGCGGTCTATTTCGACCTGATGCTGTCGAAGCGCCGCATCATGGAAATCTATCTCAACATCGCCGAATGGGGCCCGGGCATCTACGGCGCCGAGGCTGCCGCGCAATATCATTTCAAGCGTTCGGCGAAAGACCTGTCACGGCGGCAGGCGGCGCTGCTCGCCGTCTCGCTGCCCAACCCTATCGATCGCAATCCAGCGAAGCCCGGCCCGGGGCTGAGAAGGCTCGCCTCGGTCATTGAGAGGCGGGCAGCGCGGGCGGGCGGCTATGTCGGCTGCGTCGACTGACTGGCATCCCGCGGCCAGGTTTCCATCCGCCGGTGCGGTTCCGATCATTCCGGCTGCGCGAAAACCGCACAGGGAACAGCGATGCCGCGCAACTTATGCTCGCCCAGCGGGACCATCGCCGTCGTCGTTTCCGCCGCGAACGCGCCCGAGGCCAGCACGTCGCGGCCCAGGGGCCGGCACAGCCCTTCGAGCCGGCTGACCAGGTTCACGGCCGGCCCGATCGCAGTGAAATCCAGCCGGTCGGCGGTGCCTATGTTGCCCCACAACATCTCGCCGAGATGGAGTGCCATGCCGAACGGCAGGGGCGGAAGCCCTTGCCCGACGCGTTCCCGGTCAAGGTGGGCCATGCCAGCGCGTGCCGCGGCGACCGCTCGCAGCGCGGCATCGCAGGCTGCGGAAGGAGGGCGTTCGCCAACCGGAAAGATCGCCAGAATGCCGTCGCCGATAAATTTCAGCACCTCGCCGTCGAATGCGTGAACGGCACCGGCGATGCGGTCGAACCACGCGTCGAGCGCTGCAACCACCGCCCTCGGCGCCGTCGCCTCGGACAGTTCGGTAAAACCGCGCATGTCGGCGTAGAGCAGAACCGCTCGGATGGTCTCGCCCGTCTCGCGCCGCAGCCGGCCAGCCAGCACCTGCCTCGCGCTGCGTCGTCCGAGGTAGGTTTCGAGCAGCGCGGCAAGCGTCGACCGCGCGGCAAGGACGGCAAGCGGAGTCGCGGCAAAACGCGCCACCTGGTTCAACAGCTCGGATTCGGCGTCGGTGAGGGGCCGTGACAAGGCCCAGCCCAGCACCGGACCGTCCGAGGCGCCCGACGGTCCGGCGACATCTTCCCGCACCAACCCCGTGCCAAGCTTTGTGAGCCAATCAAGACCGACACTGGTACGCTCACTGCTAGCCGCGCCCAGGGACCCGAACCCCAAGGCCTCGATGACCGCTCCGGTGTCCGCCCGCCACAACCATGTCCGCCGCGCAATGATCGGATGCGGCGCGGCCTGGGTTAGCGCGGCGCCGGCGAGCGGCAGGCCATCGGCAACCAGTTGCGTGCCCAGCTCCGTCAGGAAGCGGTCGGCGCCGGGCACGGCGCTGGCCTCGTCGACCAGCCAGGCAAGTACGGAGGGGAATTGCATGGGAGCGATCATGCCATGCGAGCGATCATGCAGCCATGGCTGCGCCGGCAATCGACAATTGAACGCAAAGGGCAGGTTCCTTGCGCGAAGAGGGGTAGCCGATTACCTTGCCGGGGTTGTGAACATTGTGCCGCTTGCCGAAGGAGATCGTCGATGGCTGAACCGCTGCTGGTTCAACGTGAGGTCCAGATCGCGGCTCCGCCCGCGACTGTCTTCGCTTTCCTTACAGATCCGGAAAAGATCGTGCGCTGGATGGGCACGGAGGCGGATCTGGAGCCGCATCCCGGCGGCGTTTACCTCCTCAACATGAACGGGAAGGATATTGCCCGCGGCCATTTCACGGAGGTCATCCCGGTCCACCGCCTCGCCTACAGTTTCGGCTGGGAAGGGAACGAAAATGTGCCGCCCGGATCGGGCCTGATCGAAATCGATCTGCTCGACAGGGAGGGCGGCACATTGTTGCGCATGACTCACAGCGGCCTGCCCGATGCCAAGGAATGCGCCAGCCACGAGAAGGGTTGGACTTATTATCTCGGAAGGTTGCAGGTGGCCGCGGCAGGTGGCGACCCGGGACCCGATCTGCCACGCGAAAAGTGACGGGCAAGACAGCCACCGCCGGTCTTGTGCGGCTTGGCTGGCCGATGGAGCGCCGGCCAGCGTGCTCTTCTTCTTCCGTGCTGCCGCAAAAAATATCGCCCCTGCCGCTGGTCAAAGCGGCGCTACTTGTGTATAGGCACGCCGACTTTCAGGATTCCGGCCCGAACATATGGCCCTTTCGCGAGGGAATATGGGGCTTTTGACCGATGAGTGAGTAAATTCAATGGCTGTTCCAAAAAGAAAAACTTCGCCTTCGAAGCGCGGCATGCGCCGTTCGGCCGATGCGCTGAAGGCCCCGACCTATGTCGAGGACAAGAATTCCGGCGAACTGCGCCGCCCGCACCATGTCGACCTGAAGACCGGCATGTATCGCGGCCGTCAGGTTCTGGAGCCGAAGAGCTGAGTTCGTAGCCTTCGTTCCATCGTCAGTAGAAAAGACCGGCCTCGCGCCGGTCTTTTTCGTTTGGTCCGCGATCCGGCTGGAAAGACTTGACGCGTCGCGCACCGCGGCCTCTAGAGGCGGTGAGCTAGAACCGGAGGTATTCCAATGCTCGCTGGCATTCCGCTGCTTATCGTGCCCTTTATCCTCTACAATCTCGGCCTGGCCGGATCGTTCGGGCAGGATGCGGGCAGCGACATCTGGGCGACGGAAATCCTTTCGCTGACCATGATGTCCGGCGGCATATTTTCGCTGACCGCCGGCGACCTGCTGATCGTGGTGGCGCTGCTCCTGCTGTTCGTCGAAATCGTCAAGTCGACGCGCACGACGAACGCTTCGATCGTCGATCACCTGTTGTCGACCTTCGTCTTCGTTGCCTTCCTGGTCGAGTTCCTGCTGGTCACCACTGCCGCGCATTCGGATTTCTTCACGCTGATGGTGATTGCGCTGGTTGACGTGCTGGCCGGCTTTTCGGTGTCGCTGCGATCAGCGGGGCGGGACCTTAATCTGGGCTAGATCGACATTCAACCGCCGTCGGCCTGAAAGCCGGCGGCCTCGATGCCGGCGATCGCCGCCGCTTCGTCATTGTCGGACGTATCGCCGGAAATGCCGACGGCGCCGATGATCCCGCCATCCGCGTCGCGAACCAGCACACCGCCGGCGACCGGCACGACGCGGCCGCCGGAGACACCGGAAAGGCCGGTGAAGAGATGCGGGCGCTCCTTGGCGAACGCCTCCAGGCGGCGCGAGCCCATGCCGACGGCCAGCGCGCCGAACGCCTTTCCTGACGCAATTTCGTGACTCAGGAACGAGGCGCCGTCCTGCCTCTGGAATGCGACCAGGTGGCCGCCGGCATCAAGCACGGAGACGCCCAGCGGTTTCAAATTGAGTTCCATCGCCTTGGCAAAAGCGTGCTCGATGATCGTGTTCGCTGCCGCGAGGGTCAATTTCGTCATGGATTTCTCCGCTGGGATTTGGTTCGGCCGGCGAACCTAAATCATGAAAGGGGCCGCCACTATCGGTGGCGGCGGCGAAGATGTTTGCGCGAAAGAGCTGATGGGCCGCGCCGGCATGGAAGAGCTGGTGCGTCCTTCGAGGGCGAGCCTCGAAGGACGCACCCGCCAGACTTCACCCCATCGATTCGATCTTGCGCTGCATCGCCGCGATCTGGTCCTTCAACTCCTGAAGGTCGTCGGACTTTTCGGCCGGTTCCTTCTTTGCTGGTTCGGCGGCGGGTGCTGGGGCGGCGGCGCCGGAATTCGGCGGAAACGGCGTAAACAGCCGCATCGCGTTCTGGAACATCTCGATGTTGCGGCGCGTCTGTTCCTCGATCGCCTTGATGGGCGTGGTGATCTTCATCATGTCCATCGGCGACTTGCCCATCGCCGACTTCATCTGCTCGCGGAATCGTTCCTGCTCCTTGGCGAAGGCTATCATCGATTGCTCGAGGAAGCTCGGCACCACCATCTGCATCTGGTCGCCGTAGAAGGAGATCAACTGGCGCAGGAACGGAACCGGCAGCATGTTCTGCCCGTCCTTGTTCTCCAGCTCGAAGATGATCTGGGTAAGCACGGGATGGGTTATGTCATCACCGGTCTTGGCGTCCTGAACGGTGAAGTCCTCGCCGCGCTTCACCATCTCGGCCAGGTCTTCGAGCGTCACATAGGTGCTGGTGCCCGTATTGTAGAGGCGTCGGTTGGCGTATTTCTTGATGACCACCGGATCGTCTTTTGCGGGCATCAGAACCCTCCCAATCAGGCCGGCCGAGATAAGCAGCCGGCAACGGTTGTGCCTGAGCAAGGATATGCGCAAACGCATCGCTTTTGAAAGTGTTTTGTGCAGTGCGGGATTACAACCGCCTCATTAGCGGGCAAAAATTGCTGCGCAGCATTCCCGCAGCATGGGCGGGAAATGCACGGCCGCGGTGTCGGCTCTGCCGTTTTTCCGGTTTGACTCGGCTTCCGGAAAGGGCAAGAAAAGTCGGGACGAGCCAACTACAATCTTCCCTTAAGAAGTCTGGAGACGAAAATGCCCGCTTCCGAATCAATCGTAGTCGCAAGTGCTGCGCGCACGCCGGTCGGCGCCTTCAACGCCTCCTTTGCCAACACGCCGGCGCATGAACTGGGCGCCATCGTCATCAAGGAGGCGCTTTCGCGGGCGGGGGTCGAAGCGGGCGAAGTGGACGAGGTGATCCTCGGCCAGGTGCTGACGGCAGGGCAGGGCCAGAACCCGGCGCGGCAGGCTGCTATCAAGGCCGGCGTGCCCAAGGAGGCGACGGCGTGGGGTCTCAACCAGGTTTGCGGTTCGGGGCTCAGGACGATCGCCATCGGCATGCAGCAGATCGCCACCGGCGACGCAAAAATCATCGTTGCGGGCGGCCAGGAATTGATGTCGCTGTCGCCGCATTGCGCGCATCTGCGCGCCGGCGTGAAGATGGGCGACTACGCCATGATCGACACGATGATCCGCGACGGGCTGTGGGACGCCTTCAACGGCTATCACATGGGCAACACCGCGGAGAATGTCGCGCGCCAGTTCCAGATCACCCGCGACGCCCAGGACGAATTCGCGGTCGGTTCGCAGAACAAGGCCGAGGCGGCGCAGAAGGCCGGCAAGTTCAAGGACGAGATCGTGCCCGTGACGATCAAGGGCCGCAAGGGCGATACTGTCGTCGACCAGGACGAATATATCCGTCACGGCGCGACGCTCGACGCGATGCAGAAGCTCCGGCCCGCCTTCGAAAAGGACGGCACAGTGACCGCCGCCAATGCATCCGGCCTCAATGACGGGGCGGCCGCGGTCGTGCTGATGACCGAGGCGGAGGCCGTCCGCCGCGGGCTGAAGCCGCTCGTCCGCATCGCTTCGTGGGCGACCGCGGGCGTCGATCCGGCCATCATGGGAACGGGGCCTATCCCCGCCTCGCGCAAGGCGCTGGAGAAGGCCGGCTGGTCGGCGGGCGATCTCGATCTCGTCGAGGCCAACGAGGCTTTCGCCGCTCAGGCCTGCGCGGTCAACAAGGACATGGGCTGGAACCCGGACATCGTCAATGTCAACGGCGGCGCGATCGCTATCGGCCATCCGATCGGCGCTTCCGGCACCCGGATCTTCAACACGTTGGTCTACGAGATGCGCCGTCGCGGCGCCAAAAAGGGCCTCGCCACGCTCTGCATCGGCGGCGGCATGGGCGTCGCGATGTGCGTAGAAGCGATGAACTGAGCGAAAAGCGAATACGGAGTAGCGAATAGGGAAGAATGGCGTCGGCGCGACGGGACATCAAAATCCCTACTCGCTACTCGCTATTCGCTCCTCCGACAAAAGGGAGGACAAATGACCAGAACCGCACTCGTCACGGGCGGATCGCGCGGCATCGGCGCCGCGATATCGATCGCACTGAAAAAGGCCGGATACAACGTTGCGGCAAACTATGCCGGTAACGACGAGGCGGCGCAGAAATTCAAGGCCGAGACAGGTATCCCCGTCTACAAATGGTCGGTCGCCGAATACGACGCCTGCGTCGAGGGCATCAGACAAGTCGAGGCTGACATCGGCCCCATCGACGTTCTGGTCAATAACGCCGGCATCACGCGCGACGCGCCATTCCACAAGATGACGCCGCAGCAATGGAAGGAGGTCATCGACACCAACCTCTCCGGCGTCTTCAACATGACGCATCCGCTATGGAACGGCATGCGCGAGCGCAAGTTCGGCCGCGTCATCACAATCAGTTCGATCAATGGCCAGAAGGGCCAGTTCGCACAGGCCAACTATTCGGCCTCGAAGGCCGGCGATCTCGGTTTCACCAAGGCGCTGGCACAGGAAGGTGCGCGCGCCGGCATCACCGTCAATGCGGTCTGTCCGGGCTACATCGCCACCGACATGGTGATGGCGGTGCCGGAGAAGGTGCGCGAATCGATCATCGCGCAAATCCCGGTCGGGCGCCTGGGCGAGGCCGACGAGATCGCGCGTTGCGTGGTGTTCCTCGCCTCCGAGGAGGCGGGCTTCATCACCGGCTCGACGATCTCGGCGAATGGTGGCCAGTTCTTCGTGTAGCGAAAAGATACCGCCCAAAGCCAAACAAGAACGGCGCCTATATGGCGCCGTTCTCATTGCGGCCGAAGCTCGGTTCAATCGTCGCCGAAAAGCGATTTGTGAGCGACGCCGGCGATCGCCGCGCCAACGATCGGAGCCACCCAGAACAGCCAGAGCTGCTGCAGCGCAACGCCGCCGACGAACAGCGCCGGACCGGTCGAACGCGCGGGGTTGACCGAGGTGTTGGTGACCGGGATCGAGATCAGGTGGATAAGCGTCAGCCCGAGGCCGATGGCGATCGGCGCAAAACCAGCCGGCACGCGGCCGGTGGTGGCGCCGAGGATGATCATCAGGAACATGAAGGTGAGAACCACCTCGATCACCAGTGCCGAGCTCAACGAATATTTGCCGGGCGATGCGTCGCCGTAACCGTTGGTGGCAAAACCGCCGATCGAAGTGAAATCCGCCTTGCCGCTGACGACAAGGTAAAGCACCGCCGAAGCCACAATCGCACCCAGCACCTGGGCCACGATATAAGGCAGGAGTTCGCCCGCCGAGAAACGGCCCGCGGTGAACAGGCCGACCGAGACCGCCGGGTTGAAATGACCGCCGGAAATGCCGCCGACGGCATAGGCCATTGTGAGAACCGTCAAACCAAACGCAAAAGAAACGCCAAGCAACCCGATGCCGACATCGGGGAAAGCAGCGGCCAGAACCGCGCTGCCGCATCCGCCGAAGACAAGCCAGAACGTACCCAGAAATTCCGCGAGAAAACGTTTGGTCATGATTCCCTCCTCATACCAACGCGCCGGGATGAGGCCACGAAACCGCTCCGATTACAATCGTAGCGGGTGGTCGCCGAACAAGCAGCGATCGGAAATCACAGGATTTTTTCCAGCTAACGGAGCCTGCCGGCTTTCCATGCCCGATATACTTGTGTGCCGGAACAGGACGAAAAGATTAACCGGCCGGCGGAGTGAGGTGCCTTATGGAGGAGCGCCGGCTCACTTTCTCGGTTGAGGGGCGCCTTGGCACACAACATGTTGCGGTGAACGGAACGGGAAAACGGCTCCATCGCTGATTCGTCGCCGATTCGTTCCGGGTTTGAGCGAGGTGTTAACGAAAGTGGCGCCGACCGGCATGTTGAGAGGCGATTCCGAGACAAACTCTCCAATGAAATCCGGGCATTAAGGAAATATTAACCATGTCCGGGCGCCCCAGTTTCCTTTTGCGAAACGAAAGTTAACGAAGATCGACGAAATCGTTCTGCGCCGCAAAACGTAATTCAGCATGTGGTGCCGGACCGATGCTCCAGCTCTACATGTCGCGGTGAACAAAACCTGAATCAGTGCGAGTCAGTGATTCGTCGCCAATTCGTTCCAGAACTCGTTCCAACCGTTAATTCGACAACATTTCCGCTTTCGTTTCGCTATCCAAATCTTATATGTGTCGCGGCGGCGCCCGCCTTACGATGCCGCTTCCATCCCGCAGCATGGCGGGCCCGACCAGGAAAGCGATCTGCCTCCTCGATGAATTTGCAGCCGAAACAGAGCGATCAACTCGTATTTTCCGGACGCGACGTCACCGCCGTGCTGGGGCCGACCAACACCGGCAAGACACATCTCGCCATCGAGCGCATGGTGGCGCACGGCAGCGGCCTGATCGGCCTGCCGCTCCGGCTGCTGGCGCGCGAGGTCTATGGCCGTGTCGTCGACAAGGTCGGCGCGCAGAACGTCGCGCTGATTACCGGCGAGGAGAAAATCCTGCCGGCCGGGGCGCGCTACTCGGTCTGCACGGTCGAAGCGCTGCCGCGCGAGACGAATGCTGCCTTCGTGGCGATCGACGAGGTGCAGCTTGCCGGCGATCTCGAACGCGGCCACGTCTTCACCGACCGTATCCTGCATCTGAGGGGCCGCGACGAGACGCTGCTGCTTGGCGCGGCGACGATGCGGGGCATCCTGGAGCGGTTGCTCAGGGGCATCTCCGTCGTCACCCGGCCGCGGCTTTCGCATCTCGCCTATGCAGGCCAGAAAAAGCTGACCCGGCTGCCGCGACGTTCGGCGATCGTCGCTTTCTCGGCCGACGAGGTCTACGGGATCGCCGAACTGATCCGCCGCCAGCGCGGCGGCGCGGCAGTCGTGCTCGGCGCGCTCAGCCCGCGCACGCGCAATGCGCAGGTCGAGATCTACCAGAACGGCGATGTCGACTATCTGGTCGCCACTGACGCGATCGGCATGGGCCTCAATCTCGATGTCGATCATGTCGCCTTCGCCCAGAACCGCAAGTTCGACGGTTTCCAGTATCGCGATCTCTCCGCGGCGGAGATCGGCCAGGTGGCGGGACGGGCCGGGCGACATCTGCGCGACGGCACGTTCGGAGTGACCGGCCAGGTCGATCCGCTCGATGACGAACTGGTGCACAGGATCGAGGCGCATGAGTTCGATCCGGTAAAAGTGCTGCAATGGCGAACGGCCGGGTTCGACTATGCAAGCCTCGATGCGTTGAAGCGTTCGATCGAGACGCCGGCTCCTGTCGACGGGCTGACGCGCGCGCTGCCGGCCGTCGACGCCCAGGCGCTCGACCAGCTGGCGCGCGATCCGGAAATCCGCAAGCTGGCGAGCAGCCGCGAGCGGGTAGCGCTATTATGGGAAGCGTGCGCGCTTCCCGACTACCGGCGGATCGCGCCGGCGCAGCATTCCGATCTGATCGCATCGATGTATCTCGATCTCGCGGAGCGCGGCCATGTCGACGAGACCTACATGGCCGAGCAGGTGCGGCGCGCGGATTCGACGGACGGCGACATCGACACGCTTTCGCACCGCATCGCGCAAATCCGCACATGGACCTTCGTTTCCAACCGGCCCGGCTGGCTGGCCGATCCGGCACATTGGCAGGAAAAAACGCGCGAGATCGAGGACAGACTGTCGGATGCCCTGCATGAGCGGTTGACGAAACGCTTCGTAGACCGCAGGACTTCCGTGCTCATGAAGCGCCTGAGAGAGAATACAATGCCTGAAGCCGAAATCAGCCCCGCCGGTGCGGTCCTCGTCGAGGGCCATCATGTGGGCGAACTGCAAGGGTTCCGCTTCACCGCGGACCAGACCGCCGAAGGCGAGGATGCCAAGGCGGTGAGGGCCGCGGCGCAAAAGGCGCTTGCGCTGGAGTTCGAAGCGCGGGCCGAACGGTTTGCGGCATCGGGAAACAACGACATCGCGCTCGGCTCCGACGGCGTGCTGCGCTGGATCGGAGCGCCGATCGCCACGCTGACCTCCGGCGAGGACGCATTGAAGCCGCGCGTCATCCTGCTGGCCGACGAACAACTCACCGGACCGGCACGCGACAAGGTCGCCGCCCGGGCAGAACGCTTCGTCAACTTCCAGGTGGAGAGCCTGCTGAAGCCGCTGATCGAGCTGAAGAACGCCGACCAACTGACCGGCATCGGGCGCGGTATCGCATTCCAGCTTGTCGAGAATTTCGGGCTGCTCAACCGCCGCGACATCGCCGACGAGGTGAAGTCGCTCGACCAGGACGGCCGCGGCGCGCTTCGCCGCCTCGGCGTGCGTTTCGGCGCCTACCACATCTTCGTGCCGGCGCTGCTGAAGCCCGGCCCGGCCGGACTGGTGACGCTGCTGTGGGCACTGAAGAACGACGGCAAGGACAAGCCCGGTTTCGGCGACGTGGTGCATGCGCTGGCCTCCGGCCGCACGTCGGTGGTGATCGATCCGGCCTTCGACCGCGCCTTCTACAAGCTCGCGGGCTACCGCAACTTGGGCCGCCGCGCGGTGCGCGTCGACATACTCGAGCGGCTCGCCGACCTGATCCGCCCGGCGCTTTCCTGGCGCGCCGGAACCGGGCCGCGTCCGGACGGCGCCTATGACGGCAGCGCGTTCCTGGTGACACCCGCGATGATGTCGATCCTCGGCGCCACCGCTGACGACATCGAAGAAATCCTGAAGGGGCTCGGCTATCGCGCCGAGCCGAAACCGGGTGCCGAGGTGAAGGCGAAGCTGACTGCATTCGATGAAGCGGCGCGGGATGCGGCCGAGAAGGCTGCGGCAGAGCGCGAGGCGAAAGCTGCAGCCGCCGAAGCTGCAAGAGCAGCAGCGGAGCCGACCGCGGAAGCGGCGTCGGAAGTTGCGGCAGATGTTGTCGAGCAGGCGAGTGCGGCTGAAGCCGATACAGTGAAGACGGATGCCGGCGAGGCGGAAACACAGGACGCGGTGGATCCGGAGGCTGCAGCGGTTTCCGACGGCGGCGCGGAGTCTTCCGCGGCGGACACTGACGCGGGCGGGGAGATGCCCGCGGTCGAGGCGATTGCACCTGCGACGGAGGAAGCACCAGCGGCGGAGGCGTCGGCACCTGCCGCCGAAGCCGAAGCCCCCGCGGCTGCTGCTCCGCAGGAAGCGTCGACCTGGGCACCGCAGGTGGACACCGAAACCGCCGAACTCGCGCCGGCGGTGGCTGGCCCGGAAAGTGCCGACGAGATCGCCGCAAGCGGGCAATCGCCAGAAGCACCGGCGGCGGCGGATACCGACGCTGCGCCGGCCGAAGAGCCCAAGCCGATCCTGCTCTGGCGGTTGGCGCGGTTCGAAGGACGGCAGCGGCAACCATCGCGATCGCGGCGGGCCGCGTGGACGCCATCAGAGCACGGCGCCGGCCGCGAGCGGCGACGCGGAAGCGCGCGGCGACGGCAAAGGCAGGCGTGACGGCGGCAAGGAGCGCTTCGAACGCAAGTTCCAGGGAAAACCCGGCAAACTGGACGGTCAGGGTTTTCGCCAGGACCGCCGCGACGGCGGCAAACCCGGCCAGAAGGGCGGTTTCCAGGGCAAGCCGCAGTTCCAGCAGAAGCCGCGTGAAGAGCGCCCGGTACGCGTCGATCCGGACTCGCCGTTCGCCAAGCTCGCCGCGTTGCGCGACCAGCTGAAAAAATAGCCGCGATCCCGGATGGTTTCAGACAGCCGCCAGCGCATCGACAAATGGTTGTTCTTTGCGCGGGTGGTGAAGTCGCGGTCGCTGGCGGCAAAGCTTGCGCAGTCCGGTCGGGTGCGGGTCAACCGCGACAAGGCCGAGCAGGCCGCGCATCAGGTCAAGCCGGGCGATGTGCTGACGATCACGCTGGATCGGCGGGTGCTGGTCTATCGTGTCGTCGATTGCGGCTCGCGGCGTGGGCCGGCGGAGGAAGCGCGCACTCTCTACGAGGACATGTCGCCGAAGCCGGCGCCGCGCGACAGGAGCCTGCCCGAAGAAATGGCGCCGCTGCGCGATGCTGGCTCGGGGCGGCCAACCAAGAAGGAAAGGCGGGCGACCGACCGGCTGCGCGACGAGGACTGACCGTTGCAACTCCTGATGCGGATTGGCCCAAAAGTAGCGAAAAACTGTTCCAGCACGGCTGGCTGGTGCGCCCATCGGCGCCCTTGCCACGGAAGGTCAAAGGAGCTACCTCACCGGCGGGAGCATCGAACGACCGAGAGGGGGCCAGGAGCCTTACATGACCTATGTCGTGACCGACAATTGTATCAAGTGCAAGTACATGGACTGCATCGAGGTCTGTCCGGTCGACTGTTTCTACGAAGGTGAAAACATGCTCGTCATTCATCCCGACGAGTGCATAGACTGCGGCGTGTGCGAGCCGGAATGCCCGGCCGACGCAATCAAGCCCGACACCGAGCCTGGGCTCGACAAATGGCTGCAGGTCAACACCGAATATGCCGACAAATGGCCGAACATAACCGCCAAGAAAGAGCCGCCGGCGGACGCCAAGGAATTCGACGGCGTCGAAGGGAAGTTCGAGAAATACTTTTCCGCCGAACCCGGCGAAGGTGACTGATTTTCGCGGGCCGGGCATGTTTCCGGTCCGCCGCAAACGGCATTTCGTTGTCCAGCGCTTGGCTCTGCTGGCGCGCGGCAACTTCGCGCATGCAGCAAATTGTTGATTCTTTCACGTTTTTGTGGTAACACTCAGCAACATGCCGGTGACACAACGTCGATCTATGGCGCAGAAGCGTTAATCATTGAAAGGTGAGGGCCAGTATCCGGACCAAGGCAACTTGGCCTGGGCAGAGCACATTCTGTGCCCTTGCCCAGCCCTGTCTATCCGGAGGGTTTTCGTGTGCTCAGGCGGCACCATTGGCCGACCATTCCACGGCCCCATCAGGTTTCCGGCGATGCCCGCCGGCGCCAAAACAGGAGTTCAGGGCGTATGGCAATCCAGCAGCAGAAGAAGTCCGCAGCAACGCGTCACGGTTTCAAGACCGGCGAATACATCGTCTACCCGGCGCATGGCGTCGGCCAGATCGTATCGATCGACGAGCAGGAAGTTGCTGGGCACAAGCTTGAGCTGTTCGTGATCGATTTCCAGAAAGACAAGATGCGCCTGAAGGTGCCGGTGGCCAAGGCGACCTCGATCGGCATGCGCAAGCTTTCCGAGACCGATTATGTCGATCGTGCACTGAAGGTCGTGCAGGGCCGCGCCCGCGTCAAGCGCACCATGTGGTCGCGCCGCGCCCAGGAATACGATGCGAAGATCAATTCGGGCGACCTGATCTCGATCTCCGAAGTAGTGCGCGATCTCTATCGCGCCGAGAACCAGCCGGAGCAGTCCTATTCCGAGCGCCAGCTCTATGAAGCAGCGCTCGACCGCATGGCGCGCGAGATCGCCGCCGTCAACAAAATGTCCGAGACCGAAGCGGTCCGCCTCATCGAGGTGAACCTGAACAAGGGTCCGAAGCGCGGCGCCAAGGCCGACAACGAGGAAGCCGAACAGGAAGAGGCTGCGTAAGCGCTATTTTCTCGCAAAACGAACGAACCCGGCTGCGAGGCCGGGTTTTTTGTTGACCGAAATCGCAGTGGCGAAGACGAGTTCCTGCGGTGCCGGAGGAACTCGCCATATATGCAGAACGATTTCGGCCCTGGAGATTTGCAACGGCGATCATGACAAGCTGAAGCATCGGCGGGTTTATCGATTTTCCGCGAGCTCGCGACAGCCGACGCGTGGTTTTCCCGAGATCGCTTGACAGGCGTGGTTGCCGAATGTATTTAACCCATAAGGTAATTAACCTGATGGTAAATCATCGATGTCAACCGATAACCTCAGCACCACTTTTTCGGCACTTGCCGACCCGACCCGGCGGGCGATCCTTGCCCGGCTGGCGTTGGGCGAGACGACGGTGCTCGAACTCGCCGAGCCCTTCGACATGAGCCTCCCGGCGGTCTCCAAGCATCTCAAGGTGCTGGAGCGCGCGGGTCTGATCGCGCGCGGCCGCAACGCCCAGTGGCGGCCCTGCCGCCTGGAAGCGGCGCCGCTTCGCGATGTGGCCG
This sequence comes from uncultured Alphaproteobacteria bacterium, assembly GCA_963763895.1. GTDB lineage: Bacteria > Pseudomonadota > Alphaproteobacteria > Rhizobiales > Rhizobiaceae > Neomesorhizobium. Next base: position 276,173 of record CAVXQC010000004.1, read on the forward strand.
GCTGGGTCGAGAACTACCGCAAGTTCTGGGACCAGAGCTTCGACCGCCTCGACAATTATCTGCGCACATTGCAAACCAGGGAGAAACCAGATGGCTCTAGCAACTGAAGCGGCGATAGCCGAGAAGCTCGACCTTTCGATAACCCGTATCTTCGATGCGCCGCGCAGTCTCGTCTACAAGGCGTGGTCGACACCCGAGCATCTGATGCGCTGGTGGGGTCCGAAGGATTTCGCCATGCAATCGGCAAAGACGGATTTTCGCCCAGGCGGCAAATGGCGCACCTGTTTCCGCTCTCCCGAGGGCCAGGATTACTGGGCAGAGGGAACCTATCGCGAACTCGTCGAGCCCGAGCGGCTCGTCTTCACCTTTGCTTGGCAGGAAGAGGATGGGATAGGTTCGGAAATGCTGACCAGCGTCATTTTCGAGGATCTGGACGGCAAGACCAGGCTGACCTTCAGCCAAGGCGTCTACGGCACCGTCGAAAGCCGGGATTCGCACGAGGAAGGCTGGAGCGAATGCCTGGATCGTCTGGGCTCCTATCTGGGCGGGATCTGAGAAGCCGGCGGCCCGCACCGGAGCCGGATGGACGCGATCCGGGAACCGCCGGGTGCGAGTAGCCGGCGGCGGAATAAAGCGCCAGCCGGTCCTTCGGACGGTGTGACAACCAATAAGCAAGCACGCCGAAAGGAGCCAGATATCCCCGATCGGCGGCCTACGGCCAAGATATACCTACCACATGAACCCACGCGGTTTCGGAAGGACCATGCGTCGATTCAAAGTGGTACAGCATCCCTTGCGCGTCCAGGAGGACGCACGGCGCTGCAGTCTAGATAGCCTGCCCGTGTTGCCGCGGCAGGCCGCAAGACCACCGCTTAACTTTCCAGGCAGGATGCTCGCCCTGCCAGCGCGCGATCTCGGTCTGGCTGAATACCATGCATGTCAACAGGGAGACGTCGCGCGCGTCATAGGTCAAACGTGTCTCCTTGCATTCGCCCGCAAGGACGCATGCAACAATCAATAGTTCTATCACTTCCCCCCACTCTCTGCATGCGGTGCCCATGCATGCATCTTCATAATGATATTATCTTATAATTCGTACAATCCTGCTCGGGATGCGGATAGTCGATTGCAATCCGGGTCAATCGTCTCCGGAAGCGTAGCCGCCAATTTGCCCTATGGAACGTTCTTCGCCGCCCGGCGTTTCCAACACATCCGGCGGATGCCTGCAGATTTTTAAGTGCATCGGAATTCGCCTTTCAAACCGCGTGGTCCGGACAGGGATCAAACATTGAACTGGATTGCGACGTCCCAGGGCATTGGAGCGCTTGGCGATGGAAGAATTGGCGAAAAGAAGCCTTATCCGGGCCGCGATGAAGGCGCCTTATCTGGGACGTGAGGAAGAACACAATCTTGCAGTCCGCTGGAAGGAGCACGGCGACCAGCAGGCACTGCACCAGATTACCACGGCGCATATGCGGCTTGTCATCTCCATGGCATCGAAATTTCGCTATTTCGGCCTCTCGACAGGCGACCTTATCCAGGAAGGCCATGTCGGGTTGCTGGAAGCCGCCGCGCGTTTCGAGCCGGACCGCGACGTACGCTTTTCGACCTATGCCACGTGGTGGATCCGCGCCTCGATGCAGGATTACATCCTGCGCAACTGGTCGATCGTGCGTGGCGGCACCAGTTCGGCGCAGAAGGCGCTGTTCTTCAACCTGCGCCGGTTGCGCGCCAGGCTCGCGCAAAATACCGAGCCGCTTCCGGACGGCGCGATCTACCGGGAGATCTCGTCCGCGCTTGGAGTTTCCGAGGCGGATGTGGCGATGATGGATTCACGGCTTTCCGGTCCCGACACTTCCCTCAACACGCCGGTCGCCGATGATTCCGGGGCAGCCAACCGCATGGATTTCCTGATATCGGACGATCCGCTGCCCGACGAAATCGCCGAAGACGTCATCGATATCGAACGGCGGTCGGAATGGCTCTACGACGCGCTCGGCGTGCTCAATGCGCGCGAACTGAAGATTATCCAGGAGCGGCGGCTGCAGGATGACGGCGCCACGCTGGAATCGCTCGGCGAAAAACTCGGGATCTCCAAGGAACGGGTGCGGCAGATCGAAACTCGGGCGATGGAAAAACTCAAATCCGCGCTGGTGAAGGTCAATCCGGCCTTCGAACAGGCGGCGTAAACACAATCCGTCACAAAAACTGAACGTCCAGCGGCGCAAAATGGCTGTTCGCCCGGTGGTCGCCATGTTCTGTCCAATTTCGATGCGAGAGTGGCGCGCTTCCGAAAAGGCAGATTGCGAGGTTCAGCCGATGCATCACCCGATTGGACGCGTTCCGGTGTCGATCGTCATTGCGAACTACAATTATGCGCGCTTCCTCGATCGCTGCATCGACAGCGCCCTGAGCCAGGACTACGAGGACGTCGAGGTGGTAGTCGTCGACGATGCCTCGACGGATGGCTCTCGCGAAATCATCAAGTCGTACGGTTCGCGGATCAGGCCGTGCCTCAAGGCCCGCAACGGCGGCCATGCGGCGGCGTTCAACACCGGCTTTGCCGCCTGCTCGGGGCAGGTGATCTTTTTCCTCGACGCTGACGACTATCTTTATCCGAACGCTGTGTCTGAGGTGATGGAAGCCTGGAATGCCGATACCGGGCAGGCGCAGTTCAGGCTGCACATCGTCGACGAAAACCGTCAGATCAAGGACATATTCCCGCCGCCGGAACTGCCTTTCGACGACGGAAACGTGGTGCCCAAGCTGTTGCGCAGCGGGCGATACCAGACGACCGTCACCAGCGGCCTCGCCTTCGACCGCTCGGTGCTTGAGACCATACTGCCTATTCCCGAGGATGAATTCCGGCAGGGCGCCGACGGCTACCTGGTGACCGTTGCGCCCCTTTACGGGGAGGTGACGTCTATCGACCAGTGCCTCGGGGCCTACCGGCAGCACGGCGCAAACCATTCGCAATTCGAGGACAGGCTCGCCGAGCGGGCACGCTGGCGCATGCGGCATGATTTCCATCGCTTCGAGGCGCTGTCGCGCCAGGCGGCGCGAGCCGGGCTGAAGCTGCTCGGAAATGTCGGGCTGCGCGATCCCGGTCACCTCGAGGGGCGGCTGGCTTCGCTATGCGTGGACAGCGCTAGACATCCGGTGAGCAGTGATTCGAGATTGACGCTTGCCGCGGCGGGGGTTGCGGCAAGCCTCAGGATGAATGCGTCGTTGCGCCGGCGCGCGTTTTCGGCGGCCTGGTTCCTCTCGGTCGGAGTGTTGCCGAGTCAGAATGGCGAGAGCGGTCCTGTCATGGAAGCTTGTGGCTTCGTCGAGACCGGTAGTGCTCGCCCGCACGGCAAAATTCCTGCGACGCGTCGTTGGCTGAGCGACCAAGTGGGAGCCAACGCGCGCCCAAGCCTGCTCGGCACGATCCCAGCCCGAAGGATCTTAGCGATCGGTGATGATCTTCACCTTGTCGCCGGCCGAGACACCACCGCCGGGCGGCAGCGCGTTGAGAACCCGGAACAGGTCGAGCTTGCGATCGACGCCCACCATCGAGGCGGAGAGCGAACCGACAGTCTGACCAGGCTTCACCGTGACGACGCGGATGCGCAGCGGCTTGAGCGCCGCCTTCTCGGCTGCCGACAGCGAACGGAAGCTGCCGCCGACGGAGCGGGCGACGCTGTCCAGCGAGGTGCTGGACATGGGAGCCGCGGTCAGCAGCCGGTAGACCCGGTCGCCGGAACGGATGACGGTGATGTCGAACTGCCAGCCATCGGCGCTGGCCCGCGCCGTTGCGGCGTCGTTTCCATTGATGTTGGTGGCCTGGACGGTTGCGTCTTCCAGCCCGGTAACCCAGCCGCTGCGAACGTAGTCGGTCAGCGGGACGCTCTTTTCGACCGAAACGCCATCGAAACGGATCGCCATGTCGCCAGGCCCGGTCGCGGTGACTTCGGCGGCCGAATTGTCGATGGCGAACCCGGTCGGCACCGAGAAGGCGATGCCGAGGCCAGGATGCTGGAAGGTGTTGCCGCGGACATAGCCCTCTTCCGGCGTATCGCCGAACAAAAGGCCGTCGACGCCGGCGAGGAAGGAATCGCGGTCGAGCGTGCCGGTGCCCGGCGTGCCGAAGCCGCGCGCATGGCGTTGCGCAAGCTCGATGCGCTGCGGCGCGTTGGGATGGCTGGCGAGGAAGTCGAGGCTCGCATCCTGCGCGCCGGTTACCGTGCGGAACTCGCTGTAGGCAGCCATCGATTGCAGGAAGCGGCTGGCGGCGAACGGATCGTAACCGGCGCGGCCGATCGAACGGATGCCGATGGCGTCGGCCTCGAGCTCCTGATTGCGCGAGAACTGCGCAAGCCGGAGCTTGCCACGGATAAGCGCGGCCTTGGCCACTTGGTTGTCGCCGAGCACATCGGTGACGACCTTGGTCGCCAGGACCTCCTCGGCTTCCTTCTGCTGGCGCTGGATGCCGTGGTTGGCGGTGACGTGCCCCATCTCGTGCGCGATCACCGCGGCGAGTTCGGCAGAATCGTTGGCGAGGGCCAGAAGCCCGCGCGTCACATACAGGTAACCGCCAGGAAGCGCGAAGGCATTGACGTTCGGCGAATTCAGGATGGTGATGCGGTAGGTTTGAGCCGACGGATTGTCGACGTCGAAAGTCAGCGTGCCGACCACCTTGGCGACCATGCGCTCGAGCTTCGGGTCGGAATATTCGCCGCCGTAAGTCGCCAGGATGCGCGGGTGCTGCGCTTTGGCGAGCTGGGCGAATTTATCGTTGCGGGCGACGGTGTCGACGATGACCGGATTGTCGGACGGCCGGAACGCCTGTTCGTTGATGGGGCCGCTCAACATCTGGCAACCCGCGACCAGCGACAGCAGCGCCACGGAAAGCGCAGCGCGCCAAGGCGCGCGCGGAGCCGATGCCGGCGTCAGCATGTCTGCAGGTATCGTCAGGCAGGTCGGCAGAACTACTTCCTTTCGGATCGGGCGAGGCCTCGGGCCGGACCAATTTGTGCGGGACCTAGACATAGTCTCCGCCGCAAAACAAGAACGCGAACGGTCAGCTTCTCGCGGTTTGGCGGTAAATTATGTCCGCTTCCGGGCGATTCCCTGCGATTGCAGCGATCCGGCAACACCACCAGTATAACGCCGGAATGCCTCAGGACCATGTCTTCCGAAAAATTTAGCCGTTTCGCCGGTTGCGGCGACCTTTCCGTCCTCGAGAAACACGATCGTCCTGGCGATCCGACGAGCATCTTCGGGCTGATGTGTGACGAACAGGACGGTCATTCCGCGCTCGGCATGCAGATCGGCCAGGAGACCGAGCATATCTTCCCGCAAGGCGGGACCGAGCGAAGCGAACGGTTCGTCCAGCAACAGCATCGGCCGGTCGCGGACGAGCACGCGGGCAAGGGCAACACGCTGGCGCTCGCCGCCCGACAGTTCGCGTGGCAGGCGATGTTCCTTGCCGCCAAGCCCGACTCGAACCAGTGCTTCGGATATGGCGGCACGGTCGCCAGCGGTGAGCTGCAGCGCCGGCGAGCGACCCAGTCCGACATTGGCGGCAACGTCGAGATGGGCGAAAAGGTTGTTTTCCTGGAACACCATCGAGAGTGGGCGCGCGGCGGGCGGCACATGAGTCACGTCGACGCCGCCGATCAGGACACGGCCGGTTTCTGGCGTTTCGAAGCCGGCCACGAGGTTGAGAAGCGTCGATTTTCCCGAACCGCTCGGCCCCATGATCGCGGCGATGGAACCGGCCTCGAGGGCAAGGTCGAATGCCATTGAGGCTTCGCCGTAGCTGAAGATTACCCGGTCGAGTTCTATTGCCGCGCCGGCCGGATGGCCGCCTCTCGTTTCAGCCATCTTCGCGTTTTCCCAGCCGGTCGGCGAGCGTCATCAAGGCAAGGCAGAGGAACCCGAGCAGCAGCGCCAGCCCGGCTGCGTCCTCGGTGCGGTAGCTGCCCATGCGCGCGAGCAGCAGATAGGGCAATGTCTGCACGGTGTCGCTGCCGAACAGGGCGATAACCCCGAGATCGCCGAGCGACAGCGCCATCGCGAAGGCAAAGCCAGTGAAGATCGGCCGGCGCAGCACCGGCCAGTCGATCAGGCGGAAGCGTGCGCGCCCACCGATGCCGAGCAGCGCGCAGAGCCTTTCGTGCCGCTCGCTGGCTGCATCGTAGGCCGGGCGAACGGCGCGGATGGCAAACGGCATCGCCATCACCGCGTTGACGGTGACCACCATGACAGGTGCGAGCAGGAAGACATTGCCGGTGTGGCGCAGCAGGATGAACCAGCCGGCGCCGATGACGATCGGCGGCACCACCAGCACGAAGCCTGCGCCGGTATCGGTCAGCCGCTCGAGCAGCGATCGCGGACCGGCTCGCCTTTGCAGCTGGAGGACCCGGCGCGCCATCACCAGCAACAGCGAAAGCAACACAGAGAGCAGCGCCGAGAGCGTTGCCAGAACGAGGCTGGTAACCGCCGCCCTCAATACCGCGCTTTCTCCGGCAAGGCGGCCAAGCTCGGCTTCGAGACCGGCGAGAACAGTCGCCAGCATCGGGCCGGCGACGAAAAGCAGGGCCAGCGCGATCACAAGGCTGTTAAGCAGCGTCTCGATTGGGGTCGCATCACGGGTTCGGCGGGAGACGACCGAAAGGTTGGCGTCGCCGGTGAGGTTAGCGCCGATCTTCGCCAGCGCCATGACGATGACCGCCGTGAGAACGATCTGGAGCGCGGTCAGCGCGACCGCGCGCGCCGGGTCGAAGTCGAACCGCAGCGCCTGATAGATCGCGACTTCCAGCGTCGTGGCGCCGGGGCCGCCGCCGAGCGTCAAAATGATGGTGAATGACGTGATGCAGAGCATGAAAACGAGACCGGCGACGCCCGGCAACGCTGCCCGCATCACCGGCCATTCGACGAAGCGGAAGGATGGGAATGCGCGCATGCCCAGCTGGCTCGCCAGCCGCCACTGGTCGGCGGGCACGGTGTCGAGCGCCTCGACAAAAAGGCGCGTCGCCAGCGGCAGGTTGAAGAAGACGTGGGCGGCGAGGATGCCCGACAGGCCATACGCGCCCGGCCACGTCTTGCCCGAGAGCGCCGAGAAGAAATCCGCGAAATATCCCGCGCGGCCGTACAGCGAGAGGATGCCAAGCGCGGCGACGATCGCTGGCAGGGCAAGCGGAACGACGAACAGCCGCAGGATCAGGCGGCGTCCCGGAAAATCCGGGTGCCGAGACAGCGCCCGCGCCACGGCAATCGCCGGCGCCACGGACAGCACCGTCGACAGGACCGCCTGCCACAGCGTGAAGCGCACGACGCGCGCCATATAGCCGTCGAAGGCGGCAACAGCGCCGGACCAGTTGCTCGCGGCCTCTGTGAGCAGGCCGGCCAAGGCGCCGCCAAGCAGGATGGCGATTGCTGAGAGGGCAACGACGCCGGCCGTCTTGCGCCGGTCGATCGCGTGCCCCGCTTGCATCATTTGCTCATCACCGAAAGCCATTCATCGACCCAGGCCTTGCGGTTCGCCGCAACCTCTTCGGGGCTGAAGAGCAAAGTCTTAGCCGGCTTCACCAGCTTGTCGAAGGCCGGATTGAGCGGTTTCGATGTTCTTGCCGCCGGGAACATCCAGTTGGTTTCCGGAATCACGTCCTGGAAAGCCGGGCTCAGCATGAAGGCCATGAACTTCTCGGCCAGCGGGTTCTTCGCGCCGGTGGTCGTTACGCCGGCGACTTCCGTCTGCAGGTAATGGCCTTCCGAAAAGGAAGCGGCCTGGTAGCGCTCGGTGTTCTCGGCGATCATGTGAAAGGCGGGCGAGGTGGTGTAGGAGAGCACCATCGGCGCTTCGCCCTTGGTGAAGAGCCCGTAGGATTCGCTCCAGCCCGGGGTCACCGTAAGCACCCGGCCCTTGAGCTTGGCCCAGGCTTCCGGCGCCTTGTCGCCGTAGACCGCCCTGACCCAGAGCAGCAGGCCGAGGCCGGGGGTCGAGGTGCGCGGGTCCTGGATGGCGATTTTCTGCTCGGGATCGCCTTCGACCAGTTCCTTCAGGTTCGCCGGCGGCGTCTTCAGCTTCTCGGTGTCGTAGACAATGGCGAAATAGCCATAGTCATAAGGGAGAAAAATATCGTCGCTCCAGCCATCCGGCACGGCCAGGTTTTCGGCGCTGATGCCATGCGGCGCGAACAGGCCGGTGGCCTTTGCCTCCGCCGTCAGATTGGTGTCGAGGCCAAGCACCACATCGGCCTTGGTCGCCGCACCCTCCAGCCTGACCCGGTTGAGCAGCGCGACCCCGTCGGCGACCGAGACGAACTCGACGTCGCAGGCGCACTCCGCTTCGAAAACCTTTTCGACCTGCGGGCCGGGGCCCCACTCCGCCGTGAAGCTCTCATAAGTGTAGACGGTCAGTTTTTCCGCCGCCGTCGCCGGCAGGGCGAATGCGAGTGCGACCGCACCCAGAAGACATGAAATCGTGCTGCGCATGACGCGCCTCCTCTCTTTGGTTCAAGGGAATTGAGGCGCCGGTTCAAAGCGTCTAATCCCTCCGCCGGTGCAAACCGGATCAGGTTCAGCGGGTTGGCCGGGTTTCCCCGTTTGCCTCTCAGCCGGCCCGCCTTGCAGCGTCCGGCACCCCGTTAGAGCGTTTCGACACATAGAGCGGGCATTCGCGGCGGGCAAGCGAATGTTGCGCAAGGCAGCCTTCCGTTTTCGATGGCTTGCGTGATAAGGGCCTCGCCATGAGCCGTTTCATCATCCTGCTCGGCGGAAATCTCGTCCGCACGCCGCGCCTCGACATGCAGATCGCCGGAAGTCGCGTAATCGCCGCCGACGGCGGTATTCGCCATGCCGCAATCCTCGGCGTCGTCCCGGAATTGTGGGTCGGCGACTTCGATTCGGTGCCAATAGGCCTGGAGGACGCTTACTCCGACCTGCCGCGCGAGATGTTTCCGGCGGAGAAGGACAAGACCGACGGCGAACTGGCGATCGACATGGCGCTTGTGCGCGGCGCGACGTCGCTGGTGCTGGCCGGCGCTTTCGGGGGCGCGCGCGCCGATCATGCCTTCCTGCATCTTGCGGTGGCGATGCGCCTCGCCGAAGGCGGGATGCCGGTGATGCTGAGCGACGGCGCCCAGGAGGGGCATCCACTTTTGCCAGGCAAATCCAGCTTCGACTATGCGAACGGCGTGCTGTTCTCGGTGATCGGCTTCTCGGCTCTGTCCGGCCTCACCCTCACCGGCGTGAAATGGCCGCTCAGCGCGGTCGAGGTGGCGTTCGGCTCCTCGCTCACCATCTCCAACGAGGTAAAGGGCAAGCTTGGCGCCGAGCTCGGCAGTGGACGCGCGATGCTGATCGCCCATCCTTTCCCCGGTTCGGAATTCTAGACGATCATGGCGCCACCACTTCTTCGGCTCGACGACATCAGGCTAACCTTCGGCGGCACGCCGCTGCTCGATGGCGCCACGCTTTCGGCCTCGACCGGCGACAAGATCGCGCTGGTCGGCCGCAACGGTTCAGGCAAGTCGACGCTGCTCAAGATCGCCGCCGGCATGGTCGAGCCGCAGGACGGCGAGGTCTTCCGCCAGCCTTCCGCCACGGTCCGCTACTTGCCGCAGGCGCCCGACATTGAAGGCTTCGCCACTGTGCGCGCTTATGTCGAGGCTGGCCTTGGCCCGGCCGACGACCCGCACCGCGTCACCTACCTGCTCGATCATCTCGGCCTCACCGGCGAGGAAAAGCCCGATGATCTTTCCGGCGGCGAGGCCCGCCGCGCCGCGCTTGCCAAGGTGATGGCGCCGGAACCCGACATCCTGCTGCTCGACGAGCCGACCAACCATCTCGACCTGCAGGTCATTGAATGGCTGGAAGAAGAGCTTATCCGCTCCTCCTCGGCGATTATCGTCATTTCGCACGACCGGCGTTTCCTGGAGCGGGTATCGCGCAACACCGTTTGGCTCGACCGCGGCCAGACCAAGCGCCTCGACAAGGGCTTCGGCCATTTCGAGGAGTGGCGGGACGTGATCCTCGAAGAGGAGGAACGCGAGCAGCACAAGCTCGGCCGGCAGATCGTGCGCGAGGAGCATTGGCTGCGCTACGGCGTCACCGCGCGGCGCAAGCGCAACATGCGCCGGCTGGGCGAGTTGCAGTCGATGCGCCAGCGCTTCCGTAGCCATCGCGGCGCCGAGGGACTGGCGACCATGGTGGCGAGCGAGGCCGCCGAATCCGGCAAGCTGGTGCTCGAGGCGAAGAACATCTCGAAGAGCTTTGGCGATCTAGTCGTGGTGAAGGATTTTTCGACCCGCATCCAGCGCGGCGACCGTATCGGTCTGGTCGGTCCGAACGGCGCCGGCAAGACCACGCTGCTCAAGATGCTGACCGGCGAACTCGCTCCCGACACCGGCTCGGTCCGTCTCGGCACCAATCTCGAGATAGCCACGCTCGACCAGAAGCGCGAGGCGGTCGATCCGCAGGAAACGCTGGCGCATTATCTGACCGACGGGCGAGGCGAGACGGTGGTCGTCAACGGCGAGGAGCGCCATGTCGTTTCCTGGATGAAGGATTTCCTGTTCAAGCCGGAACTGGCGCGCACCCCGGTGCGTGAACTATCGGGCGGCGAGCGGGCGCGGCTGATCCTCGCCCGCGTGCTGGCACGGCCGGCCAATCTTCTGGTGCTCGACGAGCCGACCAATGACCTCGACATGGAGACGCTGGAGCTTCTGCAGGAACTCGTCGCGGGGTTTGCGGGCACGGTGATCCTGGTCAGCCACGACCGCGATTTTCTCGACCGCACAGTGACCTCGACGATCGCGCCGGATGGCGGCGGACGCTGGGTCGAATATGCCGGCGGCTATTCCGACATGCTGGCGCAGCGCGGCGGAACCAGGCTCGACGACCGCAAGGCTGCCCGCGCACGGGTCGCTGCCTCGGAAGGCACGGCGGTTCAGAAGCCCGAGACGTCGAAAGGCGTCGCGAAAAAACTCTCCTTCAAGCAGAAATTCGCGCTCGAACAGTTACCGACCCGGATGGCGGCAGTGTCGGCATCCATCGCCAGGCTGGAGAACAACATCGCCGATCCGGCATTCTACGAACGCGACCCAAAGGGGTTCCAGAAGACCATCGCCGCGCTCGACAAGGAACGCGAGACGCTGGCGGCCATGGAAGAGGAATGGCTGGAACTGGAGATGCTAAGGGAAGAGATCGAGGGAGGGTAACGCATATTGCCCATAAAGAATTATGCGCATAAGATATGTGCATACAAGGAGTGAGCCATGCCGCGAACCTCAGCCCAACCTCAACGCAAGCCAACGAACATATCGGTCGACACCAATCTGATCGCCGAAGCAAAAGAACTTGAGGTGAACATTTCCCGCGCCGCCGAAGAAGGTATCGCAAAGGCTGTGGCGGACGAGAAAACCAAACGTTGGCTGGAAGAAAACAAGGAAGCGCTCGAAAGCTCGAACCGATACGTCGAGGAGAACGGTCTGCCCCTCGGCAAATATCGGCTATTTTAATGGCTCGATACGATTTGTATCGAGCATCCGAAGGCGACGATTACTTTCTGGATGTTCAGGCAGATCTCGTAGCCGCTCTCAATACTCGTGTCGTGGTCCCCATCCTGAGGCCTCACGTTGCGCCTTTTCCCGCGCGACGGCTCAATCCGATGTTCGAAATTAACAAACAGAAGTATGTGATGGTCACTCAATTTATCTCCGCCGTCGCGGCTTCGGAACTGGGTGAGGTCAAGGGCAATCTAGGTCGCCATCACGACCAGATCGTCTCGGCATTGGACATGCTGTTTCAAGGCTTTTGAACGCGAGGTGACGCTCGCGACAGCGTCCAATCGGGATCAATCCCGTGCCGCACATTTGCCGCGGCTGGAACTGCCGGTTTAAAACGCCGGTTAGCTACTGCGGCTTTGCAACGGCCAGTTTTCCGGCCAGGTTTTCCATCCGTTCGGCGAGGCTGCTTAGCGCACCGGTCAATGCAGCATCGTTCTTGTCGGCCTTGCTCAACGCCTCGTCACGGGTCTTGCGCAAGGTATTGACCTCGCTCTCCATGCCTTTGATGCGCTTTTGCAGCTCCGACAGTTCGTCCAAGATCATGATGCCTGCCATCACCGTCAGGCGCTGGTCGCCGATCTCTCCGAAAGAGGCCTTGAGATGGGAGACGTAGCGGTCGAAACGCTGGCCGAGATCCATCAGATGCTCTTCCTGGCCTTCGTCGCACGCCATGCGGTAGGCCTTGCCGTCGATCGTAACAGTGACCTGCGCCATCGCAAAACTTCCTATCTGTCGAGAACCGCCCGAATCGTTTCCATGGCGGTGACCAGCCGGCGAGACACTTCCTTGTTGGCTTCCTCCAGCCTTTCGGCGCGGGCTTCGGAGTTGTCGAGTTCTTGGGCGAGGCGCGCGCGATCGGCGTTCATGCGCTGTACTTCGGCTTCCGCTTCGGAGTAATCCTGTTCGTGCTCCTGCCGCGCGGCGACTGCATTTTCCAGCGTGTCGATTGCTTTGCCGAGGCGGACAATGACCTCTCTGAGTGTTGTTTCCCCGGTCATGGCTCCAGTTCCAAGCCCGCCGCTCCCGAATCGCTCGCGTTCTTAAAGCGTTATCCGGGAAACATTATGCAGCGGGTTAAACGCCCGTCAATGATGGGTTTCCAGCTTTCCCCCGCTATCGGAAATATGGGCGCTGCTCGCGACGGTTTGACGGAACAATCCGCGTGGCGGATTGCCCGCGGATTGATTGACAGAGCGAGCCCAACTGCTATGTGTCGCCCAGCTTTTCCAAGGGCTCGCCCGCCCCCAAACCCGATCCACAAGCGAGAAATCATGACCACACGCGACCAGCATGACCGGATGGCCAATGCGATCCGCTTCCTTTCCATGGACGCCGTCGAAAAGGCAAATTCCGGTCACCCCGGCCTGCCGATGGGCGCGGCCGACATCGCCACCGTGCTGTTCACGCGCTTCCTGAAATACGATCCGAAGAACCCACATTGGGCCGATCGCGACCGTTTCATCCTTTCGGCCGGCCACGGCTCGATGCTGCTCTACTCGCTGCTCTATCTGACCGGATACGAAGACATCACGCTCGACCAGATCAAGCATTTCCGCCAGGTAGGCTCGCGCACGGCCGGGCACCCGGAATACGGCCATGCCGCCGGCATCGAGACGACGACCGGTCCGCTGGGACAGGGCCTCGCCAATTCCGTTGGCTTCGCACTCGGCGAGCGCATCATGAATGCCGCCTTCGGCGACGACCTGGTCGACCATTACACCTATGTGCTCGCCGGCGACGGCTGCCTGATGGAAGGCGTCAGCCAGGAGGCCATCGCACTGGCCGGACATCTGAGGCTCAACAAGCTGATCGTTTTCTGGGACAACAACAACATTTCCATCGACGGGCCGGTGTCGCTGGCCGATTCCACCGATCAGGTCGCGCGCTTCAAGGCGTCGGGCTGGAACGCCAGCCATATCGACGGGCACGACCCGGAGGCCATTGCCGCGGCGATCGAGGCGGCGCGCAAATCCGATCGACCGACGATGATCGCCTGCAAGACGACCATCGGCTTCGGGGCGCCGACCAAGGCAGGCACCGCGAAAGCACATGGTTCACCGCTCGGCGCCGAGGAAATCGCCGGCGCCCGCAAATTTTTCGGCTGGGATTCTCCGCCGTTCGAGGTGCCGGCCGATATCCTGAATAGCTGGCGCGAGGCCGGAAGGGCTGGCGTCAAGGCGCGCGAGACTTGGGAAGGCCGTCTCGCCAAGGCGGACGCCGGGCTGCGCGCCGAGTTCGAGCGCCGCATGCGCGGCGAGCTGCCGAAGGGCCTCGATGCCACGATCGCCGACTACAAGAAGAAGCTCGCCGCCGACAAGCCGAAGGTCGCTACCCGCAAATCGAGCGAAATGGCGCTGGAGGTCATCAACGGCTTGGTGCCGGAAACCATCGGCGGTTCGGCCGACCTGACCGGGTCAAACAATACCAAGACCAGCCAGACCAGGAATATAACCGCCGGCAATTACGGCGAACGCTACATTCACTACGGTATCCGCGAGCACGGCATGGCGGCCGCGATCAACGGTCTGACGCTGCACGGCGGCGTGGTGCCTTACGGCGGCACCTTCCTCTGCTTTTCCGACTATGCCCGGCCGTCGATGCGGCTTGCCTCGCTGATGGGCATCCGTTCGATCTTCGTGATGACCCACGATTCCATCGGTCTCGGCGAGGATGGCCCGACCCACCAGCCGGTCGAGCATCTGGCCGCGCTTCGCGCCATTCCCAACCACAATGTGTTCCGTCCGGCCGATGCCACCGAAGCGGCCGAATGCTGGCAACTGGCGCTGGAGTCGACGAAAACGCCGTCGACGCTCGCGCTGACCCGTCAGAACCTGTCCGCCGTGCGCACCGAATTCGTCGCTGAAAACCTGTCCGCCAAGGGAGCGTATGAACTCGCTGCCGCCGATGGCGAGGCGGCGGTGACGATCTTCGCATCGGGATCGGAAGTGGAGATCGCGCTCGCCGCCCGCGACAAGCTGCAGGCGCACGGTCATCCGACCCGCGTCGTCTCGGTTCCCTGCTTCGAGCTGTTCGACAAGCAGAGCGCCGACTCTCGCAATGAGACGATCGGCGACGCGCCGGTCAAAGTCGCCATCGAGGCCGGGATCCGACAGGGTTGGGATCATTTCATCGGAGTGGACGGCATCTTCATCGGCATGGATGGGTTTGGCGCCTCGGGCACGATCGAGCAACTCTACCCGCATTTCGGCATTACCGCTGATGCGGCGGCGAAGGCTGCGGAAGCGCGGTTGCATAAATAGGCGCGACAAAATGCCGGAACGCGCGAGGCATTTGGACGCAGTTTCGCGCCGGTCGCCCCGTTAAAACGATTTGGTGCGCTGCCGTCGCGGCAACGGCCTCGAATGTCGCCGCGACGGCTGGATTCTTGTGCCCGCCGCCGCTATGAAGCGCTGCCCCGGTTTTGATGGCTTGGTCCCTATACGGGCCCTCGAGCCGACATGTTTTCAGCCTTGCGCGGCGAACGCGCTTTTCTTGCCTTCAAGGAGAACGGACACATGACAGTCAGAGTTGCCATCAACGGATTTGGCCGCATCGGCCGCAACATCTTGCGCGCGATCTATGAATCCGGCCGCAAGGACATCGACGTCGTCGCGGTCAACGATCTCGGCCCGGTCGAGACCAACGCGCACCTGCTGCGCTTCGACAGCGTGCACGGCCGTTTCCCGCACGAAGTGGCTGTCGACGGCGACACGATCAGCATCGGCAGCGAAAAGTTCAAGGTCTGTGCCGTCAAGGATCCCTCGCAGCTGCCCTGGAAGGAACTCGGCGTCGACATCGCGCTCGAATGCACCGGCATCTTCACCTCGAAGGACAAGGCTTCGGCGCATCTTTCGGCCGGCGCCAAGCGCGTCCTCGTTTCGGCTCCGGCCGACGGCGCCGACCTCACGGTGGTCTACGGCATCAACCACGACAAGATTACCAAGGACCACGTCGTCATCTCCAACGCCTCCTGCACGACCAACTGCCTGGCGCCGCTCGCCGCGGTGATGCATGAGACGGTCGGCATCGAGAAGGGGATGATGACGACCATCCATTCCTACACCGGCGACCAGCCGACGCTCGACACCATGCACAAGGATCTCTACCGCGCCCGTGCCGCCGCGCTCTCGCAGATCCCGACTTCGACCGGTGCCGCCAAGGCGATCGGCCTGGTGCTGCCCGAACTCAAGGGCAGGCTCGACGGCATCTCGATCCGCGTGCCGACGCCGAATGTGTCGCTGGTCGACTTCAAGTTTGTCGCCAAGCGGGCGACGACCGCGCAGGAGATCAACGACGCGGTGATCGCCGCCTCGAAGGGCAAGCTCAAGGG
Organism: uncultured Alphaproteobacteria bacterium; assembly: GCA_963763895.1. Taxonomy (GTDB): domain Bacteria; phylum Pseudomonadota; class Alphaproteobacteria; order Rhizobiales; family Rhizobiaceae; genus Neomesorhizobium. The sequence continues at coordinate 292,058 of CAVXQC010000004.1, forward strand.
CGTCATGTCCTTCACGACGCATCCGAACGTTTCGATCGACTTCAATCACGATCCGCATTCCTCGACGGTGGCGCTCGACCAGACCAAGGTCATGGACGGCAACTTCGTCTCGGTGCTGTCGTGGTACGACAACGAGTGGGGCTTCTCGAACCGCATGGCCGATACTTCGGTCGCCTTCGGCAAGACCATCGCCTGATTTCAGGCGCCCGCATCGGCTTCAAAACGCCCGGCTCTGCCGGGCGTTTTTCGTTCAAGCTCTTCAATAAAATGGCCGGAGAACCATAATCCTATCAATCGCTTGCTTGCGGCCTTTTCTTCGCCGCACTCTGCGGCGACGCAGGAGACCTGCTTCGGGGGACAGGCCGGCATGGACCAGACGATATATCTCGTGACGCTTGTGGCGACGGCGCTGGTGCTGGCCGCGGCGTTTTCGAGCCTTATCGCCTTCCGCTTCGGCGCGCCGCTGCTGCTGCTCTTCCTCGGTATCGGCCTGGTCACCGGCGTCGACGGGCTCGGTATCCCGTTCGACAATGCGCGGCTTGCCTATTTCGCCGGCTCACTGGCGCTGGCGATCATCCTTTTCGACTCTGGCTTCGGCACGCCGCTCAGCGCGCTCCGGCAAGCGGCGCTGCCGGCAGTTTCGCTGGCGACGATCGGCGTCGCGCTGACCACGCTGATCTTCGGTGCTGCGGCCTTCTACATGACCAAGCTCACCTGGTTGGAATCCTTCCTGCTCGGCGGCGCCGTCGCCTCCACTGATGCGGCGGCGGTGTTCTTCCTGCTGCGTGCCGGCAACCTTTCGCTGCGCGACCGGGTCCGTTCGACGCTCGAAATCGAATCCGGCGCCAACGATCCGATTGCCATCTTCCTGACCATCACGCTGGTCGAGGTGATTTCGCTCGGCGCCGATCCGGAAGCGCAGGTGCTGCTCTTCGACCTCGTCGTCGGCTTTATTGAGCACATGGGGCTCGGCGCGATCGCAGGCGTGCTCGGCGGCATGGCGATCGTCCGTCTGGTCGACCGCCTCAATCTCGACAGCGGGCTGCTGCCGATCTTCGTACTGACGCTGTCGCTGCTGCTTTTCGCCGGCGCCGGCACGATCGGGGGTTCCGGTTTCCTCGCCGTCTACCTCGCCGGGCTTGTCGCCGGCAATTCGCAGATCCGCGCCACCAACACATTGAAGCGTTTCCAGGACGGCATGTCATGGCTGGCGCAGATCATCATGTTCCTGGTGCTCGGCCTGTTCGCGACGCCGTCGCAGTTTCCGGCAATCCTGCTGCCGGCGATCCTGCTCGGCCTATTCCTGATCTTCGTCGCACGGCCGCTGGCAGTGTCGCTCTGCCTGCTTCCGTTCCGCTTTCAGCGCGCCGAGACGGCTTTCATCTCCTGGGTCGGCCTGCGCGGCGCGGTATCGATCCTTCTGGCGCTGACCCCGTTGATCGGCGGCCTCGAGAACGGCCGGCTTATCTTCAACATCGCCTTCATCGTCGTGCTGGTGTCGCTGGTCATCCAGGGCTGGACGGTTGGTCCGCTGGCGCGGCGGCTGGGATTGATCGTGCCGGCCAGGCTCGGGCCGCTCGACAAGGTCGAGCTCGAACTGCCGGGTTCCGCGCATCATGAATTGCTGGCCTACACCGTCGTGCCCGGCAGCCCGGTGGCCCGCGGACAGCGCATCCCGCGCTGGGCACGGCCATCCCTCGTCGTGCGCGAGGGCCGCTCGATGCGGTTCCAGGACATGGGACGCCTGGTGGCGGGCGACCATGTCTACATCTTCGTGCCCGACCGTTATCCGCGCCTGCTCGACCGCCTGTTCGCGAGCCGTGCCGAAGTCAGCCCCGAGGACGAGGATTTCTTCGGCGCCTTCGCGGTCGATCCGTCGCGTCCGGCAACCGACCTCGAAGCGGCCTACGGCGCGGAATTGAGCGAAGCGGAACGCAAGCTGTCGATCGGGGCGCTGGTCGGCGAGCGGGTCGGTGGTCATCCTGAATATGCCGACCGGGTGCCGCTCGGGCCGATCGAGCTGATCGTGCGGGACGTCGACGAGAAAGGACGCATCGTGTCGATCGGACTGTCGGTCGAGCCGACGACGACCCAGCCCAAGGTCCCGGTGTTCCTGAGCATCGGCGAGATTGCCGACCGTCTGCGCATGATGTGGACACGGCTCAGGGCGCGCGGCGGTCGCGAACCCGACCTGGCGGCGGAAAAAACGCCGGAGGATACGGCCGCCAATCCCTGAACAGCGCTGGTTTGACGCAAGCCTGTGACCGAAAGCCCGCCTTGCATCCTCGCTGTCGCGCGATATGGTCCGGCGGTTTCGCCAGAGCGGAATGACTTGTCTTCGGATGTCATCCTGTCCTGGGTCATTGTTTTTGTCGCGCGTCCGGACGGATCCACTTTCCTGGACGTGCTCTAAGGAGGATTTTGCCGTGGCCGGTTTCAAGACGCTCGATACGATTGGCGACATCAAGGGCAAGCGGGTGCTGGTCAGGGTCGACCTCAATGTGCCGGTGGCGGACGGCAAGGTGACCGACGCGACCCGCATCGAGCGCGTCGGATCGACGATCACCGAGCTTTCCGACAAAGGCGCCAAGGTCATCCTGCTGGCGCATTTCGGCCGCCCGAAGGACGGCCCCGATCCGGCACTGTCGTTGAAGCCGATCGCCGAGGTAACCGGCGAAGTGCTCGGGCGCAAGGTGGGTTTCGCTGCCGACTGTATCGGCGAGGAAGCAGCCAGGGCCGTGGCGGCCATGAAAGACGGCGACATCGTGCTTTTCGAAAACACCCGCTTCCACAAGGGCGAAGAAAAGAACGACAAGGCCTTCACGGAAGCGCTGGCAAAGAACGGCGACATCTTCGTCAACGACGCGTTTTCCGCCGCGCATCGCGCCCACGCTTCGACCGAAGGCCTGGCGCACAATCTGCCGGCTTTCGCCGGCCGCACGATGCAGGCCGAGCTGGAGGCGCTGGAAAAGGGCCTCGGAAACCCGGCCAAGCCTGTCGTCGCCATCGTTGGCGGCGCCAAGGTTTCCACCAAGATCGACCTCTTGATGAATTTGGTGAAAAAGGTCGACGCGCTGGTGATCGGCGGCGGCATGGCCAATACGTTCCTCGCCGCACGGGGCACCAATGTCGGCAAGTCGCTTGCCGAACACGACCTTGCCGACACCGCCAAGCAGATCATGATCGAGGCGGCGACCGCCGGTTGCGCCATCATCCTGCCGGCCGACGGCGTGGTGGCCTGGGAATTCAAGGCCGGCGCCAACAGCCAGACGGCGAGCATCGAGGCGGTGCCGGACGACGGCATGATCCTCGATGTCGGTCCCAGGACCGTCGAGACGGTCAACCAGTGGATCGACCGTGCCGCGACGCTGGTCTGGAACGGACCGCTCGGCGCCTTCGAGATCGAGCCCTTCGACCGGGCGACGGTGGCTGCGGCGAAGCATGCGGCGCGGCGGACCAGGGACGGCAAACTCGTCTCGGTGGCGGGCGGAGGCGACACGGTCGCGGCGCTCAACCATGCCGATGTCGCCGACGATTTCACCTATGTCTCGACCGCCGGCGGCGCCTTCCTCGAGTGGATGGAAGGCAAACCGCTGCCCGGCGTTGAGGTGCTGAAGGCGTAGGAACACGACCGTCTTGCGTCCGCCGGCCACCGGTGAAACACTTCCTCACAGCAATTGATTGTCTTTCAATCGATTCAGGCTTTTGGCCGCCATTCCGTTGTCAAAAGTCTTCTGTTAAGCGCCCGGTCAGTCAATCAGGAGGCGATAGATGAGTGGTGAGATGAACCAGGAAATGGCCGCGCAAGCCGCAAAGAAGGACGGCTTCATTGCAGCGCTCGATCAGTCCGGCGGCTCCACGCCGAAAGCGCTCAAGCTGTACGGCATCGACGAAGGCGCTTGGTCGAATGATGCGGAAATGTTCGACCTCGTTCACAAGATGCGCGCGCGGATCATCAAATCGCCCGCGTTCACCGGCGACAAGGTAATGGGCGCGATCCTGTTCGAACAGACCATGGACCGCGACATCGACGGAACGCCGACTGCGCAATATCTATGGGAGAAGCGCCACGTTGTGCCGTTCCTGAAGGTCGACAAGGGGCTGGCGGAAGCGAAAGACGGCGTCAAGCTGATGAAGCCCATGCCGGATCTCGACGCGCTTCTGAAGCGCGCCGTCGCGAAGGGAATATTCGGCACGAAGATGCGCTCGGTGATAGACGCGGCGAATCCGAAAGGCATTGCGGCAGTCGTCGACCAGCAGTTCGAAGTAGGCAAGCAGATCCTGGCGCACGGCCTCGTCCCGATCATCGAGCCGGAGGTCACGATTTCGATCCCGGACAAGGCGGAAGCAGAGGACATTCTCCTTTCGGAAATCCGCAAGCATCTCGACGATGTGCCGGCCGGCAAGCAGATCATGCTGAAGCTGACGCTGCCGACGAAAGCCAACCTCTACAAGCCGCTGATCGACGATCCGCGTGTCATGCGGGTGGTCGCGCTGTCCGGCGGCTATTCCCGTGACGAGGCGAATAAGAAGCTGAGCCAGAATGCCGGCATGATCGCCAGTTTTTCCCGCGCATTGACCGAAGGTCTGTCGGCGGGCCAGAGCGACGAGCAGTTCAACGGTTCGCTGGCTTCGGCGATCGACAGCATTTTCGAAGCGTCCCGCGCCGGGTGATAGCTCAGCGTTTTCACATGGGTCGTCGGACGGGGAAGCTACCGCGCATCGTTCGGCGATCGAAGAAGGAGTTGGCGATGGCTGCAAACGCACTGGTCCAAACGCGAATCGATCCTGCCGTGAAGGAACGCGCGGCGGCGGTTCTCGAAGACATGGGACTGACCGTGTCCGACGCGGTGCGCATCATGCTGACCAGAACCGCCAACGAGGGAGCGCTTCCGTTTGATCTGGGCAACAACGCCGCCGCCCATGATCGATGGTTTCGGGCGAAGATAGATGAGGCTTTGACGGGGATCGAGGCCGGAACAAATCCACTGATCGCTGAATCCGAGTGGAAAGAAATCACCAAGCGCAAACGTGCAGAATTGAGCCGACTGATTGCCGAACGGCGTTCGTAACCAATGCGGTTGAGCAGATCCGCCACTTACCGCGCGGATCTCGGGCAAATCGTTGATTACATCGCGAGCGACAATCCGAAAGCGGCGCTCGCCATCTGGGATGAAATAGAAAACCGGGGTCGAACGGCTGGTTGCCTATCCGCATTCCGGGCGGCTTGGGCGGGTCGAGGGAACTCGCGAACTGATCGTAAACCGGACTCCTTTTATCGTCGGCTATCGTGTTGTCGGCGAAGCCATATTGGTGCTGAGAGTGCTGCACGGAGCGCAGCGATGGCCCGACGAACTTCGCGAGTAGTTTCCAACTCCCCTCCTGAAGGCCGGCGCTCTTCCTCTTTCCGCCGGCGCGGCTATAACCATCCCTATGTCGCGTCTTCTGCCTCTTCTCACCTGGTTCGCCTTCCCGATCTATGTCTGGCAAGGACTTGGCGTGCGTAGGCGCACGAGCCGCATGCTGCCGGCGCAAGGGCCGGTGCTGCATCGGATCGACGGCGGAGAGCCGGCGCTCTCGCTGCTGGTGCTCGGCGATTCTTCGGCAGCGTCGGTGGGCATCGGCCGCTCCGAGGACGGGCTGGCCGCGCAGCTTGCCGGGCTGATCTCCGAACGCACCGGCCGCGCCGTCATGTGGCGGGCGGCGGGTTTCAACTCCGCCACATCAGGCCAGATTCGCGATCATGTGCTGCCCAACCTGTCGGCCGACCGCTGGACGCATATCGTGCTCGCCATCGGCACCAACGACACCAAGAACTTCCACTCGGTGCCGCGTTTCAAGAAGGATTTCGGCGGCCTGCTCTACGCGCTCCGCGCAAAATGGCCGGAAGCTCGTGTCGTCTGGTCGCCGGTGCTGGAATTCACCCGCGCGCCCGCGATGCCGCCGCTGCTCGGCAAGATCCTGGAAATCCGGGCCGGTGCGATGAACAGCATGGGCGAAAGACTGTGCCATGAGCGTGGCGCCGTGCCGGCGCCGCGGCTGCCGATCACCGACCCGCAAGCCGGGTTCTCGACCGACGGCTTCCATGCTTCCGAAATGGGTTACCGGGCCTGGGCGGAACACCTGCTCGATCTGGTGCTGGAGCATGATCCCGGGCCGGCGTTGCACAGTCCGGTACGGAACCTCAGGGCCTGATCAGCGTCGCCAGCATCATCACCGCGAGCGCCATCACCGCGATCTTCCAGAAGTCGCCGCGTTTCCTCAGGCCCGGCAGATTCAGCGGCTTGATCAGGTGGACGATCATCGCGGCGAGCAGCAGCAACGCCAATATCTTGCCCATCGCCTGCTCCCGCTCCCTGCTTGTCCTTGCTGCTAATAGACAGGCGCGGCGGGGGATGGCAATTCATACTGCAGGCTGCGCGTCTTTCAGACGTGCATAAGGACGCCGTGCGGTTTAAATCCGCGGATCGTGCTCTCCGAAAATCGGTTCAGATTTTCGGGCCCGATGCGCCGGTGGAATTCGGGAGGAAATCATGGGGTCGCGCTATCACGAAGTCTATGAAGGCTGGAAGCGGGACCCGGAACGGTTCTGGGCGGAGGCCGCCGGCGAGATCGACTGGTTCAAGCCCTGGGACAAGGTTTTCGATCCCGAGGCGGGCGTCTATGGCCGCTGGTTCGTCGGGGCCGAGTGCAACACCTGCTACAATGCGGTCGACCGGCATGTGCTCGATGGCCGCGCCGATCAGCTCGCGCTCGTTCACGATAGCGCCATCACCGGCACGATCGCGAAATTCACCTATGCCGAACTGAAACGCGAGGTAGTGGCGCTGGCCTCGGTGCTGAAGAACCAGGGCGTGCGCAAGGGCGACCGGGTCATCATCTACATGCCGATGGTGCCGGAGGCGGTATTCGCCATGCTTGCCTGCGCAAGGCTCGGCGCGATCCATTCGGTGGTGTTCGGCGGTTTCGCGGCGCGCGAACTCGCCACCCGTATCGACGACGCGCAGCCGAAGCTGATCGTCTCGGCCTCCTGCGGGCTCGAACCCGGCCGCATCGTCGCCTACAAGCCTCTGCTCGACGGTGCCATCGAGATCGCCCGCCACAAGCCGGAACGCTGCATCATCCTGCAGCGGCCGCAGCAGACCTGCGAACTGACGGAAGGCCGCGACCTCGATTATGCCGACCAGACGGCGCGCGAGCGGGCGGCCGGCGCCAATGTCGACTGCCTGCCGATGCTCGCCACCGATCCGCTCTACGTCCTCTACACCTCGGGCACCACCGGCCAGCCGAAGGGCGTGGTGCGCGACAATGGCGGTCACATGGTGGCGCTGAAATGGTCGATGTGGAACGAGTTTGGCGTCAAGCCGGGCGAGGTGTTCTGGGCGGCGTCCGACGTCGGCTGGGTGGTCGGCCATTCCTACATCGTTTACGCGCCGCTGCTGCACGGCTGCACCACGGTCCTGTTCGAAGGCAAGCCGGTCGGCACGCCGGACGCCGGCACGTTCTGGCGGGTGATTTCAGAGCATGGCGTTGTCGCGCTGTTTACCGCGCCGACCGCCTTTCGCGCCATCAAGGGGCAGGATCCGCAGGGCGCATCTGTGCCGAAATACGACCTGTCGAAGTTCCGCACGCTCTTTCTCGCCGGCGAACGCGCCGACCCGCCGACGCTCGAATGGGCGGAAGGCAGGCTGAAGGTGCCGGTCATCGACCATTGGTGGCAGACCGAAACCGGCTCGCCGATATCGCAGAACCCGGTCGGCCTCGGCATGCTGCCGGTCAAGCATGGCTCGCCGGGGGTGCCGATGCCGGGTTACGACATCCAGATACTCGACGACGCCGGCCATCCGGTCGAAAAAGGCACGCTCGGCAATGTGGTGGTGAAGCTGCCGCTGCCGCCCGGCTGCCTGCCGACGCTGTGGAACGCCGACGAGCGCTTCCGGCAGGCCTACCTCGCCGAGTTTCCGGGCTACTACAAGACGGCGGATGCCGGCTACATCGGCAACGACGACTACCTGTTCATCATGGCGCGCACCGACGACATCATCAACGTCGCCGGGCATCGCCTGTCGACCGGCGGCATGGAAGAAGTGGTCGCGGAGCACCCCAATGTCGCAGAATGCGCGGTGGTCGGCATCGCCGACGCCATGAAGGGTCAGGTTCCGTGCGCCTTCGTCGTGCTGAATTCCGGCGTGAACCGGGACACCGGCGAGGTCGAGCGTGAAATCGTCCAGCTTGTCCGCGACCGTATCGGCGCGGTGGCGGCGCTGAAGACCGTCGTCACCATCAAGCGCCTGCCGAAGACGCGCTCGGGCAAGATCCTGCGCGCCACCATGCAGAAGATCGCCGACAAGCAAGCCTATGCAATGCCTGCCACCATCGACGACCCGGCGATCCTGGACGAAATCACCGCGGTGTTGAACAGCCGCGGTATCGGGGTGTGACGCGTCTTTCGGTGAGATTTTCCGGCGGAGAAAAAAGCCGCCATCCAACGGGACAGATTTGAGGCTTTCCGAGGCGGTTTTCGTAGCGTGAACGAAATTAGAACGCTGATCCTGAATGCTCCTGACAGACTGCTGTCAGGAGGGGTGTGCGATAGTGGCTTCGTCAAACAAAGGAGCCACTGTCATGGACAACATCACCCCCGCAATCTTCAGGGCAGTCGGACGGTATGCAGCATCGTTCCGCGCCATGCGCGACGAAATCAGGACCGAGCGACTGCTCAACGATCTCCCGGCCAGCATCCGCAAGGACATCGGCTGGCCGGACAACTATCCCGAGCGCCGCGCCCGTCGAGGCAGCTAGACATCGCCGAGGCCCACCTGCGATAGAAGCATCGCGGGTGGGTGACAGCGGGGATCGGGAGTTCGGCATGTCGGCGACGAAAACCATCGGCTTTGTGTTCATTCCGGGTTTCGCGGATTGGGAATACGGCTTTCTGGCGGCAGCGGCTACGGACTGGTTCACCACCAGGGCGGTGTCGCTGACGCCGGACGCCAAGCCGGTCCAAGGTATCAGCGGTTTCACGCTGATGCCTGATCGCTCAATAGGTTCAGCAATTAACGGCGATCTCGATGCTGTCGCTGTGATCGGCTCGGACGAATGGGCGGCAAAAAATCCTCCGGATGTATCGGCGTTGCTCAAATCCGTATCGGACAAAGGCGGTGTCGTCGGCGGCATCTGCGCCGGAACGCTGGCGCTTGCCCGCGCGGGCCTGCTCGAAGGCCGGAAGCACACCAGCAACGGCCGTGACTGGATCCTCGATCACGTCCCCGGCTACGCCGGGTCGGAGCTTTACCAGGACGTGCAGCATGCCGTCGCCGGCGGGTGTATCGTCACCGCGCCAGGCTCGGCGCCCGGCACCTTCGCCAAGACCTTTCTTGAATTGCTCTATCCCGAACAGAAAGAACAACTCGCCGAGATGGGCGCGATCTTCGCCAGGGAACATGCTGACCGCTCATGACATTCTCCTGACAGAATGGTGTCAGGAGGCTTGTCATAGTATGAAGGCAGTGACGGCACTGGCTGTCATTGCCCGAAGAGCTGGAAACCCGATCGATGAGGCGCGCCGACAGACTGTTTCAAATCGTCCAGCATTTGCGCGGCGGGCGTCTCGTCACCGCGCAGAAACTCGGCGCATGGCTCGAGGTTTCCGAACGCACCATCTATCGCGACATTGCCGACCTGCAATCGACCGGTGTGCCGATCGATGGCGAGGCCGGCGTCGGCTACATGATGAGGGAGGGTTTCGACCTTCCGCCGCTGATGTTCACGCGCGATGAAATAGTGGCGCTGGTTGCCGGAGCCCGCATGGTGCGCGCCTTCGGCGGCGCGGCGATGGCGCGTGCCGCCGACGAGGCGCTGGTCAAGATCGGCGCCGTGCTGCCGGATTCCGAAAAGGATCGCATCGCCCGCACCGAAATACACGCGCCTATGTACGTGGTCAGCAACGCCGACCGCGAGGCGATCGATACGATCGAGCGCGCCATCGAGAAGCGTTGCGTTCTGACGCTGGATTACCACGACGAAGCCGGACGCGGCACACATGCGCGATGCGCGCCCGCTCGGCCTGTGGTTCTGGGGTAAGGTCTGGACGCTGATCGCCTGGTGCGAGTTGCGCGACGATTTTCGCGCGTTCCGGATCGACCGCATCGCATCCGTCGTGTCCGCTGGACGCAATTTCAAGCCAGAGCGCGGCAAGCAGCTCGCCGATTTCTACCGGCGCGCCGAAATGAACGAGAACATGGGGCCGACGACCGCCCGGGCGTTCCCGGCATCGTCCGCTTCCTGACGTTCTTTCTTCTGAATTCCGCTGGTCAGTAGCCGAGAAGACGGTCGATCTCGGCCATCGTCGACGCCGGCAATGGACCCTTCTCGACGGCGCCAAAATTGTCCCGCACCTGTGCCGCGGTCTTGAAGCCGGGAAGTGGCAGCGTGTTGGCGCCCCGCGCCAGGATCCAGCCTAACGCACCCTGGGCGAGGCTGCGGCCTCCCGACTGCAACAACTCGCGGATGGAAGCGAGGCGCGCGGCGAATTCGGGCGCGGGCTCGCCGTCCCTGAAATAGGTCAGCCATTCAACGCCCGAGGCACGCACGTCGTTCTTTCCGGTTCCCGCGCCGACACGGTATTTGCCGGTGAGCAATCCCATCGCGAGCGGCAGGCGGTTGAGCGAAAGCAAGCCCTTTTGCCGGGCCATCGCCAGCATGTTCTTCGACGGGGTCAGAACGTTGAAGTCGTGCTGGACGGAAACGAAACCCTCACGGTCCGCATAGCCTGCGGCGCTTTGGGGATTGTCTGTGCTCCAGCCGTAGGCATCGATCACGCCTTCGTCCCTCAACCCGTCCATCGTGTCGAAAACCTCTTTTGCGCTCTCGGCCGGATAGCCGTTGATGTGAAGCTGCAATAGGTCGAGCCGATCGCGTCGCAGGCGGCGGCGCGAGGAATTGACGGAACGCCGGATCGCTGCCGGAGTGGCATCTTCTGGAAGCGACTGACGAGTTTTTGGGTCGCCGGAATAGCCTACTTTCGTTGCGATGATCACATCGTCACGGCCGCCGAGCGCTCCGCCCAGAATCTCCTCGGAGTGGCCGGCGCCGTAATTTGGCGAGGTGTCGAAAAACCTGATGCCGAATTCGAGCGCGGCAGCGATGCCCGCGCGCGAGGCGTTATCGTCGACTTCGCCATAGCTCAACGGGACGTCGCCGGCAAACAGTGGGCCGCCGATCGCCCAGCAGCCCATGCCTACGCGGGGCACGGTTCTACCGTTCCAGAGTGTGATCTCGGTCGACATGCGAGGCTCCAACGATGACCTGATATCGGGGCTAAAGGCGGCCGGGCAACTTGCCGACGCCTGGATTCAACCCGATCATCGCGCGGCAGCGGCGCATCCGCTACCGCAATTTTCGCAAGGTACTTTTCAATAATGAAAAGCGGGAATCATTGCTTGCAAGTAAAGCGATAGTTCCTCCCGGGAGGCGGCGCGAGAACAAGATGATCCCTTAAGGCGCGTAGACCGAGCGCGTCGCAGCGATCTCCGGCTGTCCGACATGAGGACTTCTAAATTTAGCGCAGCGCCACGATAAAGGCTGCCGAGGCCGCGATGGCGGTGACCGTCCGCACCGTGTTCCACATCACCCATTCCGAAAGGTAGCGGGTCCATACCGCGGCACCTTCGGCGCTGGCGGGGTCGACGGCGGCCAGAGCGTCGTTGAGGGGCACGTTGAATACCATCGTCACCACGACATTGCCGACGAAATAGAGGATGGCGCCGACAAGGAGAGCAGCGCGCCATCCATGCGCCAGTTGAACAACGCATAGGTTCCGACAACCAGGCAAAGCAGACCTGTCCCGAAGAGCGCCGTCATGAACAGCGGGTTGATGACGGTGACGTTGATCGCGTTCATCGCGGCGATGCCGCCGGGGGCGGGAACGCGCGCCAGTCCTGCCATGACGAAGTTGGAGAAGGCGAAGAACACGCCACCGACGAGGCCGGTGCCGAGCGCTGAAACCACGATCAGCGTGGTGAAGATACGTTCGCTCATATCAGTTCCTCCATAGGTCGGCACACCGGCCTTTCAAAATACGAGTAATCCTCATATTTACAAATGTGATAAATCCTCATATTATTGTTGTCAAGCGAGAATCGGACGTTCGGGAAATGACGATGGAAGAGAGAGAGGTAATCACCACACGTGCTGCCGAGACCGATCTGGTCGCGCTGCGTCGGGCTCCCAGCCAGAAACGCAGCCGCGAGCGCGTCGAGCGTATGCTCCGCGCCGCTTCCGAGGTAATCGCCGAGCAAGGCAGCGACGCCATGCGCATGGGGGAGGTGGCGGAACGGGCAGGCGTGTCGATCGGCTCGCTCTACCAGTATTTTCCGGACAAGGGTTCGATCATCCGCACTCTTGCCGACCGCTACAATATGCTGGGGCGGGAGTGCATCGAGACCGAGCTTGCAGGCGTCTCGAACGCGGAAGGTTTTCGCAAAGCCTTCGGCGGGCTGATCGACACCTACTATCAACTGTTTCTTGCCGAGCCGGTGATGCGCGACATCTGGTCGGGTACGCAGGCCGACAAGCAGTTGCGCGACATCGACATCGTCTACGGCCGCATAAACGGCGAAATTCTGGCTCGCGCACTGAAACGGGTGCGGCCGGAAGCCGATCCGGCTGAAATAGACCGCACAGCGTTCCTCGCGATGTCGCTCGGCGAGGCGGCGATGCGGCTCGCCATTTCGGTCGGACGGGAAGAGGGAGACGGGCTGGTCGAGGCCTATAAGCAGATGGTCTTGCGCGAACTTCTGAAGTAGCGGAATGCCGGTTAAGTTTGTTTGCGAACCGGCATCATTCGCAGAGGCGAAACTTCCTCCGGCAGCTCACAAAAAAGCCCGCTGACTTAGCGGGCTTTTCTGCGAAAATATCCGGGACTATTCGTCGTCCGGTTCCGGGTCCTTCGACTTCAGCGAAGACAGTTTCGCGAAAACGGCGTTGGCGTCGAGTTCCTTGTCCTCGTCGCGCGGCTTCTCGGTCTCGGCGGGCAGCCGCTCGGTCAGCGATGCCGGCAGCAAGGTGTCGCCGACCGGAGCAGCAGGCTCGCGGCCGCGCGAGGCGCGCTGCACTTCGAGGTCGAGATCGATCTGCGAGCAAAGGCCGAGCGTCACCGGATCCATCGGCGCCAGATTGGCCGAATTCCAGTGCTTGCGCTCGCGGATCTGCTCGATGGTCGACTTGGTGGTGCCGACGAGGCGGGAAATCTGCGCGTCCTTCAGTTCCGGATGGTTGCGCACCAGCCAGAGAATGGCGTTGGGGCGATCCTGACGCTTCGACAGCGGCGTGTAGCGCGGACCCTTCCGCTTGGATTCCGGCACGCGAACCTTGGGGTCGGAAAGCTTCAGCCGGTGGTTAGGGTCCTTCTCCGCCCGGGCGATCTCCTCGCGCGTCAACTGGCCGGTGATGACGGGATCCATGCCCTTGATGCCTTGCGCGGATTCGCCGTCGGCGATCGCCTTCACCTCGAGCGGATGAAGCGTGCAGAACTGCGCGATCTGCTCGAAAGTCAGCGCGGTGTTGTCGACCAGCCAGACGGCGGTCGCCTTGGGCATCAGCAGCGTATTGGCCATCAGATAAAATCCTCTCGTTCGCCCGCGTCCCTTGCGCGGGCGGTGGATAGAACCACCGAAATTGGGAATTCGAGGCGTATATAGCGATGTTCGCCCTCAGGAGCAAGAATTCTTTGGTCCCCTGGAAAGTTTTCGCTGTCACGAAACTGTCGCGCATCCGTCATCGGCCTGAAATCTCGACGCCGCAAAGCAGAACCGCCCCACTTTTGAGGAGAGGTTCTTCCATGCTTAATTCGCGCCTTCTTGCGCTGACCGCGGTGTTGACCGCGTCCGTCGCGCTGCCGGCCCATGCCGACATGATGTTCAACCGCGTCGCCAGCTTCGCGGTCGCCGACAATCTGCCCGCCGACGCGGATAAGAAGACCGTCACGTCGTCCGAGATCATCGCCGCGTCGGAAGACGGCAACACGCTGGTCTATTCCGACAGCCCGCTCGGCGCCGTCGGCTTCATCGACATCACCGACGCCAGGGCGCCGAAGGCCGGCGGCATCGTCAAGATCGACGGCGAGCCGACCTCGGTCACCGTTTCCGGCGGCAAGGTGCTGGCCGGCATCAATACATCGAAGAGCAAGGCCGAGCCGTCCGGCAACCTGACCGTGATCGACCTCGCCTCCAAGGCGATCGAGGCGTCCTGCGACCTCGGCGGCCAGCCGGATTCGGTGGCGCTCAGCAAGGACGGAAAGTTCCTGGCGGTCGCCATCGAAAACGAGCGCGACGAGGAAGTCGACGACGGCAAGATCCCGCAAATGCCTTCCGGCAATCTGAAGATCGTGTCGCTTGCCGCCGGCGTGCCGGACTGCGCCACCATCAAGACCGTCGAACTGACGGGCCTGTCCGAGATCGCCCCGGAAGATGCCGAGCCTGAATTCGTCGCCTTCAACGAGGCCGGCGAGATTGCGGTGACGTTGCAGGAGAACAACCACATCGCCATCGTCGACGCAGCGACCGCCAAGGTGATGGCGCATTTCTCCGCCGGTGCGGTCACGCTCGAAAACATCGACACCAAGAAGGACGGCGCCTTCAAGTTCACCGGCAAACAGGAGAACGTGCTGCGTGAGCCGGACGCGGTGAAATGGCTCGACAACGATCGCCTCGTCGTCGCCAATGAGGGCGACTACAAGGGCGGCTCGCGCGGCTTCACGATATTCAAGAAGACGGGCGAAGTGGTCTACGAGTTCCGGGCCTTCCTTCGAATATGTCGTCGCCAACGCCGGCCATTATCCGGAAGAGCGCAACAAGAAGGGCATCGAGCCGGAAGGCATCGAAACCGGGACCTTCGGCGAAGACAAGTTGATCTTCGTGGCTTCCGAGCGCGGCTCTGTCGTCGGCGTCTACAAGGACACCGGCGCGGAACCGCAGTTCCTGCAACTGCTGCCGTCCGGCGTCGGTCCGGAAGGGCTGGTCACCATTCCGTCGCGCAACCTTCTGGTCACCGCCAACGAAACCGATCTGGTCGAGGACGGGCTCGCCCGTTCGCATGTGATGATCTTCGAGCGCGCCGAGGGTCCCGCCGCCTATCCGACGATCACCGCCAACCTGACCGACGAAGGCGTGCCGCTCGGCTGGGGCGCGCTTTCGGCACTCGCGGCAGGCGATGCTGCCGGCAAGCTCTTCGCGGCCTCGGATTCGGTCTATACCAACGCGCCGGCAATCTTCGCGATCGACGCGACGCAGACGCCCGGCGCTGATCACCGGCAAGACCATCGTCACCCGCGACGGCAATCCGGCACAGAAGATCGACATCGAAGGCGCTTGTCGCCGACGGCGAAGGCGGCTTCTGGCTGGCCAATGAGGGCGATCCGGCAAAGCTTGTTCCGCATGCTATACTGCACGTCAACGACAAGGGCGAGATCAAGCAGGAGATCGGCTTCCCGATGGAATTGCTCGCCAACCAGACCCGCTTCGGCCTGGAAGGCATCACCACCGTCGGCGAAGGCGACGACCTGACGCTGGTCATGGCCGTTCAGCGCGAATGGGCGGACGACGCCAAGGGCCAGGTCAAGCTCGTCGCCTACAAGCCGAAAGCCAAGGAATGGTCGGCGGTGCGTTACCCGCTGGAGGCGCCTTCCGAGGGAGGCTGGGTCGGGCTGTCGGAAATCACTGCCCACAATGGCAAGCTCTTCGTCATCGAGCGCGACAATCTTGCCGGCGACCTCGCCAAGATGAAGCGCATCTATTCGGTGGCGCTCGAAGGCTTCAAGCCGGCCAAGCTCGGCGGCGACCTGCCGGTCGTCGAGAAGACGCTGGTGCGCGACCTCCTGCCGGACCTGAAGTCGGCGACCAACGGCTACGTCCTCGACAAGGTCGAGGGTTTCACCATCGACAAGGACGGCAATGCCTTCGTCGTCACCGACAATGACGGCGTCGACGATTCGTCAGGCGAGACGCTGTTCCTGAAGCTCGGCAATATCGAAGCGGTGAATTGAGGCTGTTGCTTCGGGCACGGGATTGCCCCTCACCCTTACCCTCTCGCCGTCTCGACGGGGAGAGGGAGCGCCTGTGTCGCCGCCAGCCCTGCCTTTCAGTCTGCACCTACTCTAGGCCTCTATCGTTCGTGTTCCTTCGCGCCCCCTCTGGCCTGCCGGCCATCTCCCCCACAGGTGGGGAGATTAGTCGCGTCGCCGCCTCACCCAATCGTCTACCTCGCGGCACAAGTTCTCCGTTGCCACGCCCGGATTTTTGTCCGTCTGGCCGTTGAGGTAGGTGGGAAGCGGGGCGCCGGGTCGGCACCTCGTAAGTTATTTTTATGGCGCCTTCCCAGCGCCCCCGCCGGTGTTTTCGCCTTCGGCTGGGTGGGCTGGGCTCGGCATTTCTTTGCGCCTACCAGCCTGACCGTCCCCGAGGCCCAGGTCTTGGCGATCGCCTCGCTAAATCGCGCTACCGTTGCGCGGCCGGCCCGGACACCGCCGCCCTCCCGAATCCCCGGTTCTAGACCCGGTTCCCATGAGGGCGATGACATGGATTATGCGGGAGGCGGCAAAGGGTGTGAATAGAAGTATCTTGCAACAATCGTGCAAGCGATTGAAATCGCTGAGAAAGAATCTTCGATGATGGTGGGAAAGGTGGGAATTTGTCCACGCCTGTTGGGCGGCGCATCACTCCTTGATCGAGTGGCGCAAGGCGTGTTGATAAAAATACGGTTTCGCTGCCGGCGGCGCCATGGCAAACAAACCCACCACGGGTGGGCCTCTGAAGCATTCATGCATATCTTGCGAGACACATCGACATGGAATTGCACGACGACGACCTCGAGAATTTTGCAGCGCATGGCGCCCCGCCCCTCCCGGCCGCAAGCGATGAAGGCACGGTGGAAAACGACGGCGCCAGTATCCGGTATGCGACATACGGGTCCGGCTCTCCCGTGATCCTGTTGCATGGCGGCCTCGGCCATAGCGGCAATTGGGGTCATCAGGTTCCGATGCTGGTCGCCTCCGGCCATCGCGCCGTGCTCATCGACAGCCGCGGCCACGGCCGCAGCACGCGCGATTTACGGCCCTTTACCTATGAGTTGATGGCTTCCGACGTGCTGGCCGTGATGGATGTGTTGCAGCTCGAAAAAGCCGCCGTCGTCGGCTGGAGCGACGGCGCCTGCATCGCCCTGATCCTTGCGATGAAGGCTCCGGCGCGGATTGCGGGCGTGTTCTTCTTCGGCTGCAACATGGACCCCAGCGGTACAAAAGAATTCCAGCCCACCCAGATCATCGACCGATGTTTCAACCGGCACGCCAGGGATTACGCGGAGTTGTCCGCCACGCCCGATCAATTCCAGGCATTTGCCGATGCGGTAGGCCAGATGATGAAGACGGAGCCGAATTATTCCGCGAAGGACCTGGCCGATATCCGTGTGCCCGTCGCGATCGTGCAGAGCGAGCATGACGAGTTCATCAAACCCGAACATGCCGAGTATCTTGCGAGGAGCATCCCCGGAGCGGAGTTGATCATCCTGCCCGGCGTCAGCCATTTCGCACCGCTGCAAAGGCCGGAAAAATTCAACGACACCGTGCACGGTTTCCTCGGCAAGGTTCTTGCCTGACGGAAGGAGAAATGCGGCAAACAGGCAAACAAAAACCCGCCAGACCGTTCAGGTCCAGCGGGTCTGGAGCCAGCGGCGGAGATGAAATCCGCTTACGCGGCTCTGCTCAGGTGGCCGGATGGATCGCCATCCGGCCGTGGTGCTGTTCTCGAGCGGGGTCCCTTTCGGGGCTCGAGCTTTTTAGATGGCCGAGCGGGCGACCTGTTCGATCTCCGAACGGGAGATGCCGAGATCGCTCAGCTGACAGCTGTTGAGACGGTTCAATTCGCGCACCGTTTCATTGTAACGGCGCCAGTTCTTCAAAGTGCGGACCAGGTTCATCTGTCCCTCCATTCATGTTCGATGACGCAGATATGGTCATGACGTCAGGGAACTTGAATGGATGCTTTTGCATGGCCGGGATGCATTTTGTGCAATGCACAAACACGGGAAGAATCTAAGCCACGTCGAGCACGATCTTGCCGATATGGTGACCCTCCTCCATGCGTTCATGCGCCCGCCAGGCCTCGCGCAGCGGATAGATCATGTCCATGACCGGCGCGACGCGGCGGCTGGCAAGCAGCGGCCAGACCTGTGACTCGAGCGCCGCCGCAATGCCGGCCTTGAACTCGGCCGTTCGCGGCCTGAGCGTCGAGCCGGTATGGGTCAGGCGCTTGACCATCAGCTTGGAGAAATCGGCGCTGGCTACAGGGCCGGACTGGGTGGCGATCTGCACGATGCGGCCGTCGACCGCGGCGGCCTGGTAGTTGCGCCCGACATAGTCGCCGGCGACCATGTCGAGGATGACATCGGCGCCGCGGCCGTCGGTTGCTTCCTTGACGATTTCGACGAAATCCTCGTGATGGTAGTTGATCGCACGGTCGGCGCCGAGCTTCAGGCAGGCGGCGCATTTGTCGTCGGAGCCGGCGGTGGTGATCACATAAGCGCCGAAGGCGGAGGCAAGCTGGATCGCCGTGGTGCCGATGCCGGACGAGCCGCCGTGGACAAGCAGCGTCTCGCCCTTCTTCAAGGCGCCGCGCTCGAAAACATTGTGCCAGACGGTGAAGAAGGTTTCAGGTAGCGCCGCAGCTTCGGTGAAGGTGAAACCGGGCGGCACCGGCAGCGCATTGCTTTCGTGGACGAGGCAATATTCGGCGTAGCCGCCGCCGGGCGTCAGCGCGCAGACCCGGTCGCCGACACGCCAGCGCTTTGCGCCTTCGCCCGCGGCGGCAACCTCTCCCGCCACTTCGAGGCCAGGCAGGTCGGAAGCGCCGGCCGGCGGCGGATAGGTGCCCTTGCGCTGCAGGATATCCGGCCGGTTGACGCCGGCCGCGCGGACGCGAATCAGGATTTCGCCGGGGCCCGGCACGGGGACGTCGCGCTTCTCCGGCTTCAGCACGAGCGGACCACCCGGTGTCGGAGATTGCCACTGCGGTCATTTTTGCCGGGATGTTCGAAAGGTCTGACATCTTGGTTCCTTCTCCGGATTACAAAATCGAGCCCCCGGCATTTGCGTCAACCGTACCCTCGTATGTATTCTTCCGGCAAATCATGCAAACGGGAGCGTTCCGAATGGCCATCTTCGACGACGAACCGAAAAAACCAAAGCGGGTGCATGAGATCGGACAGGATCTTTCGCTTGCTGTCGGTCGGCGAACTGGAGGAGCGCATCGTGCAGTTGCGCGCCGAGATCGAGCGTCTCGAGGCAGAGCTCAAATCCAAAGGCAGCACCAAAGAGGCCGCGGAAGCGCTGTTTCGCCGAAGCTAGGGAGATTCAGATGAGGCCGGCCTGATCTGAATCTCGAGCCTCGGGGGTATCAATGTCGTTTCGACACCACCAAAAAGCCCGAAAAGGCTTATCTCCAAGGCGTCTTCATCCATCACACTTCTTGCCGGATAGCAGCATGTTCGCAACCTACAGACCGATCCTCTCGCTGCTTCGCGGCACCGCGTTCCTGCTGGCGGCATCCGGCCTGCACGGCCTGCTCCTGCCGCTGCGCGGCCAGGAGGAAGGGTTCTCGACGGCCTCGCTCGGCCTGCTCGGCACCGCCTGGGCGGGCGGCTTCGTCGCCGGCTGCTTCTTCGCGCCGAGACTGGTGCGCAAGGTCGGCCATGTGCGGGCGTTCGGCGCGTTCGCGGCGACCGGCGCGATCATCGCGCTGTTGACCGGGCTGATGATCAACGCGCCGGCATGGATCGTGCTGCGCGCCGGCACCGGCTTTACCATGGCCGGCGCCTTCATGGTGATCGAGAGCTGGCTGAACGAACGGGCGACCAACGAGAACCGCGGCACCGTGTTCGGGCTCTACATGATGGTGACCTACGCATCGATCATGGCCGGCCAGATGATCGTGGCGGCCGGCGACGTGAAGCAGGCGTCGCTGTTCATGGTGGCGGGCATCTTCTTCTGCTGTTCGCTGATTCCGACGGCGGTCTCCTCCGCGGCGACGCCGAAGCCGCTGCAGGACGTGTCGCTCGACCTCAAGGGCCTTTACGCCAACTCGCCGGTATCGTTCGTCGGCTGCCTGCTGATCGGCGTCGCCAACGGCGCCTGGGGAACGCTGGGCGCCGTCTACGGCGCGCGCATCGCCATCTCGACGGCCGAAATCGCGCTGATGATGAGCCTTGTCGTGGTGGCGGGCGCGGCGATGCAGATGCCGGTCGGCCGCATCTCCGACAAGACCGACCGCCGCTACGTGCTGGCCGGCGCTTCGCTGGGTTCGGCGCTGTTCGCGCTGCTGATCTTTTTCGCCGAGCCGCGAACGGCGGCTTTCGTCATCGCGATGACGGCCGCCTACGGCGCGCTCGCCTACACGCTCTATTCGCTGGCGGTGGCGCATGCCAACGACCACGCAACGCCGGAAGATTTCGTCAAGGTCTCCGGCGGGCTTTTGCTGCTTTACGGCTTCGGGACGATGATCGGGCCGGTGCTCGGCGCGCTGCTGATGGGGAGCTTGCGGCCGGAAAGCCTGTTTCTCGCCACCGCCTTCGCGCATGCTGCGCTCGCCGTCTATACGGTGGTGCGTGTCAGCAAGCGCGCTCCGGTGCCGGTCGAGGACCGCGAGGCCTTCAAGTCGCTGCCGGCCGAACGCGCGGTGACGCCAGAATCGCTGCAGGCTCGACCCGCGCGGCGAGGCCGAACAAGGCAGTTGAGATTCGCCAGGCTTTGCATCACAAAGGTGGGATGAGCCCTGCCGATGCCTTTGTCGCCATTGCAGACGCCAACCGCCGCCATCTTCTGGAAGAGCTGAGACGCGGGCCGAAGACAGTGAACCAGCTGGCGGCCGGTTTGACGGTGTCGCGCCCGGCGGTTTCGCAGCATCTCAAGGTGCTGCTCGACGCCGGGCTGGTCAACGCGCGAGCCGAGGGCACCAAGCGCTTCTACGCCGTGAGCACGGCGGGCTTCATGCATCTCAATATCTGGCTGGATCAGTTCTGGGAAAATTGAACTGCGACGCCTGCTGCAACCGGCAGCAGGCTCCTATTACGTCGAATTTCAAAAGAATCACACCTTCTACACCGGCGGCACTCTGTGCCGTCGTCGGCAGTTTCGCGCCGGGTGGCGCGACTTATGATCGCCTGATTCAGTGGGTCGTGGGTTTAGCCCTCAGTTTTTCCATCTCGTCCTTGATTGCCAGCTTGCGACGCTTCAGCTTCACGATTTCGAGATCGTCGACCGACGGATGCAGCAATGCTTCGTCGATTTCCCGCTCGATATCACCGTGTTTCCGCTGAAGCTCTTCAAGATGGGTGGCAAGAGACATGATTGGTTCTCCCTTTCATGGTTTCCTCGAGGGAACCGTCACGGAAGCGCGTCCACCGCTGGCACGCAGCGTGACGGTACGATGACAGTTTGCCACCACATCGTTCAGGAGTCGAATTCGATGTAGTAGCATTTCCTGTCGCCCTGAAATGTGCTATTAGCGCCCCGCCGGAATCAAGTGCTTCCGGACCCGCCCGGAATGGCGCAATTTTGGGCGCCGGAGACTCAACAGACGGTACATATGTCGGATCAAGAAAAGGCCGAGGTTCGTCTCGAGTTTGCACGGTTGAAACAAGAGCATGCCGATTTCGACGCTGCGATCAACGCAATGATCGCCACCGGCTGCGATCCGCTGCAGATCCAGCGCATGAAAAAGAAGAAGCTGGCGATCAAAGACCGGCTGAAGAACCTGGAAGACAGGATCATCCCGGATATTATTGCGTAAGTGCATGCGATAATCCGCCAGGCTGGCCGCCTGACGCGATTTTCTCCGCTTCCGGTGCTCACGGACCTGAATGTTCGCTGCGCTCCGGTTCTCGAAAACCAAGCCATACGACTCAGCCTGACGAATTCTTGCACGCACTGGGCGGCGCGCTCGGTCGCGCTAAAGCTTGCGGATATGCCGCGATCCTTGCGGCAAAAGCCGAACTGGGCTAATCGGCCACTTCCTTCGTGCCGGGGAGAATGCCGTGGCAGACAAACGTGCCGACGTGGCGATCATCATGGGCAGCCAGTCCGACTGGGCGACGATGAAAAACGCCGCCGACACGCTGGCCGCGCTCGGGGTTTCCCACGACAGCCGCATCATCTCCGCGCACCGCACGCCCGAGCGCCTCTATGAGTTCGCCAGGGGCGCAAAGGCGGAAGGGTTCAAGGTAATCATCGCCGGCGCCGGCGGTGCGGCGCACCTGCCTGGCATGACGGCGTCGATGACGGTGCTGCCGGTGTTCGGCGTGCCGGTCGAATCGAAGGCGCTGTCCGGCCAGGATTTGCTTTTGTCGATCGTGCAGATGCCGGGCGGCATCCCGGTCGGCACGCTGGCGATCGGCAAGCCCGGCGCCATCAACGCCGCATTGCTGGCCGCGGCCGTGCTGGCGCTCGGCGACGAGGCGCTGGCCGGCCGGCTCGAGGCCTGGCGCGCCGAGCAGACGGCGAAAGTCGCCGAAAAGCCGTCGGATCCGGCATGAGCGGGGCACTGCCGGCCGGCTCGACAATCGGCATCATCGGCGGCGGCCAGCTTGGCCGCATGCTGGCGATTGCGGCGGCAAGGCTGGGCTACCGGACGGCCGTGCTCGAACCGCAAGGCGATTGCCCGGCCGCGCAGGTTGCGAACAGGCAGATCGTCGCCGCCTATGACGACGCCTACGGGCTGGCCGAACTTGTCCGCGACAGTGACGTGATCACCTACGAGTTCGAGAACGTACCGGTGAGTTCGGCCAATGCGCTGGCCGCCGACGTGCCGGTTTTCCCGCCAGCAAAGGCGCTCGAGGTCAGCCAGGACCGGGTGACGGAAAAATCGTTCCTCAACGGCATCGGGATATCCACAGCGGAATATCGTCCTGTGGACAACGACCGGCAACTCGCGGATGCGCTGAAGGAATTTTCCGGCGCCGGGATCCTGAAGACCCGCCGCATGGGCTATGACGGCAAGGGACAGCGCATCTTCCGCAATGTCGGCGGCGACGATATCTCCGGCACCTTTGCCGCGATGGGCAGCGTGCCGCTGATCCTGGAAGCGTTCGTCACCTTCGAACGCGAGATTTCGGTGATCGCGGCGCGCGGGCGGGACGGGTCTCTTGCCGCCTACGATCCGGCGGAAAACATCCATCGCGCCGGTATCCTCCATACCTCCACCGTGCCGGCGAACGTATCCGCGGCGACGGCCAAAGCGGCCCGCGACGCCGCCTTCGCGATCCTGGAGGCGCTCGATTATGTCGGGGTCATCGGCGTCGAGTTCTTCGCGCTCAAGGACGGCAGCCTGCTGGTCAACGAGATCGCGCCGCGGGTTCACAATTCCGGCCACTGGACCGAGGCGGCGTGCGGCATTTCGCAGTTCGAGCAGCATATCCGCGCCGTCGCCGGTCTGCCGCTCGGCGACGACCGCGACGGCACTCGGATTGCGTGATGGAGAATTTGGTCGGCAACGACGTCAGGCGCGTCGAAGCGTTGCTCGCGGAGCCCGATCTGGTGCTCCACCTCTACGGCAAGGCCGAGGCGCGGGCCGGCCGCAAGATGGGCCATTTCACCCGGCTGAAGCCGCGCGTTTAATTTTACGTGCCGTCTTCGAATATGAGGCTTCCTGCCGGGTCAGGAACGCATATAGAATCCTCCCTCAAAGCCTTGCTGAGGCCGGCTCGATCGACTATATGACCACTTTAGTCACCGGAGTTCCAACGATGAAAGAGATCCAGCTCAAAGAGGCGAAAGCCACCTTCTCGCACGTTGTCGACGAAGCCGTTGCAGGGGAACCGACGGTCGTTACCCGTCACGGAAAACGGGAAGCCGTCGTCATCAGCTACTCGGACTATGAACGCCTTTCGAGGGTGCCATCATTGGGTTGGTTGCTGACGAATTCACCTTTGAGGACGGCGATCTGCCCGCGCGAAGCCGCAAGCCTGCGCGTGCCCTCGATGATCCGCCGTTCTGACATTGTATCTGCTGGATACCAACGTGGTGAGCCTGCTTGCGCCTTCGAAGCGCAGGACACCCGCCGATGACGCATTGGCCGCCTGGATCGTGGAGCGGTCGCCTGATCTGTGGCTATCGGTAATCACCGCAGCCGAGGTCGAGGACGGGATCGCGAACGCCAAGCGGACCGGCGCCACCAAAAAGTCAGACGCACTCGCTGAATGGTGGAGAGAAATCCGTCATTACTACGGAAGCCGCATTTTACCGCTCGACCTCGAAACGGCAATCGTTGCGGGGCAACTCATGACAATCGCACGGGCGGTAGGCATCTCACCTGGCTTTGAAGACATCGCTATCGCCGCCACGGGCCGCCGGCATGATTTGATCGTGCTCACGGAAAATGAAAAAGATTTCCGTCCGTTGGGTGTAAAATTTCAGAATCCGTTTGGTGGACTGCCAACGTAGACGCTACCGGCCCGGTCGAGCCTGGTTGAAAAACCCGGCATAGGACCACCATCCGACCGAAAACTACCAAACGGAAGTGCTGGACGCGAGGACCGGCAATCTGGATCAGCCGGTTGACACGGACAAGACTCCTCGTTTATGAGCCTCTCACAAATTCGGCGCGTCTTCGGGCGCGCCTTTCAGTTCGGCCCGGACGAGGGCCCATTCGACGGGCAAGACCAATGAAGATCAAGAACTCGCTCAAGGCCCTCAAGGGCCGCCACCGCGACAACCAGCTGGTTCGCCGCAAGGGGCGCATCTACATCATCAACAAGACTGCTCCGCGCTACAAGGCCCGCCAGGGCTAATAGAGCGTTCGTTCGCCCTCACGCGAAATTCAGTTTGACGTTCCGCCATGCGGGGATAGATTCCCGCGCATGCGGAGCGTTTTTGCATTTGCACTTGCCCTGACCATCGGCGCCGCGTTTCCGGCATTAGCCGAGGATCCCCTTGCCCGTGAAACCAGGCCGCAGCCGGAGGAAAAGGTCGGCAGCCGTCTCGACGAGCTGTTCGGCGAGCTGAAGCGCGAGCGCAACGAGAAGGCCGCGGAACGGATCGCCGGCCAAATCTGGCGGGAATGGTTCAAATCGGGCAGCGCCTCCGTCGACCTGATGATGCAATGGGCGACCGAGGCGGTCGAGGCCAAGAAATACGACGTGGCGCTGGATTTCCTCGACCAGGTCATCGTGCTGTCGCCAACCTTTGCGGAGGGCTGGAACCGCCGCGCCACCGTGCACTACATGATGCAGAACTACGGGAAGTCGATGGCCGACATCGAGCGGACGCTTGAACTGGAGCCGCGCCATTTCGGCGCGCTGTCCGGCATGGCCCAGATCATGAAGAACACCGATCGCAAGCAGCTGGCGCTGGATGCCTATCAGCGCGTGCTCGAAATCTATCCGATGATGCGCAGCGCGCAGAACGAGGTTTCCGAGCTTTCCGAAGAACTGGCCGGCGAGGGCATCTGACCGGAAACTCATTCGGTCGCGTTTTCGTTGCTTGAATTCCTTTTCTCGAAGACATTTGCCCTGACCGATGAATTTGATCACCGCCGCGCTCGCCTTCCTGCTCGCTTTTTTCCTTGTGCTCGCCGGTGTCACCCGGGTCGGCTCGTGGCTGATCGAGCGGCGCAATCCGCCGGCCGGAAGCTTCGCGACGGTGAACGGAGCCCGCATCCATTACGTGCACGTGCCGGCCGGACCTAACCCCGACCTGCCGCCGCTGGTCTTCATCCACGGCGCCAGCGCCAACCTGAAGGACCAGATGCTGCCGCTGAGGCCGCTGCTCGAAGGGCGGGCGGAAATGCTGTTCTTCGACCGACCGGGTCATGGCTGGTCGGAACGCGGCAGCCGCAACGAAAATCCTCACAGCAGGCCGCGACGATCGCGGCGCTGATGGATCACGTCGGCATCGAGGATGCGATCATCGTCGGCCATTCGTTCGGCGGCGCGGTGACCGCGACCTTCGGGCTGGAACAGGCTTCGAGGACGCGCGGGCTGGTCTTCCTGTCGGCGGCGAGCCATCCGTGGCCGGGCGGCGCGACCTCCTGGTATTACAGCCTGGCGGCGATGCCGGTGATCGGGCGGCTGTTCTCGGAGGCGATCACCTATCCGGCCGGCATATTGCGCATGGGCGCCGCGACGACTTGCGTCTTTGCCCCGAACGCGGTGCCGGAAGCCTACTCTGACGACGCCTCGATCCCATTGGTGCTGAGGCCGCGCGCCTTCCGCTCCAACGCCATCGACGTCGCCGGGCTCTATGGCCACGTGCTCGAAACGGCGAAGCGCTACCGCGAGATCAAGGCGCCGACCGTGGTGATTTCCGGCGACCGCGACGCCGTGGTCTACGAGGAGATCCATTCGACCGGACTGGCGCGCGACATTCCCGGCGCCGAACTGGTGTGGGTCAGGAACCTTGGCCACAAGCCCGACTGGATCGCGCGCGACCTGGTGGTCGCGGCGATCGAGAAAGTTGCGGGCAAGGAGCGCGACCTTGCCGGCCTGGCACGCGCGGTCGAGGCGCGGATCGCCGACGATGCGCATGGCGCCGGCGTCTGCGTGGACGAGAAAGCGCCGACGGCCGAACTCGCGCCGCAGTAGCGCCGGCGGTCAGATCCCGCCGAGGCCGTCCGAGCCGATATAGGCGATGCGCAGCATGTTGGTGGAGCCTGGGGTCCGGAGCGGCACGCCGGCAGTGATGATGATGCGGTCGCCGACCTTGCCGAACCCTTCGGCGAAGGTGATCTGGCAGGCGCGGTCGACCATGTCGTCGAGATCGGCGGCGTCCGGGGTCACCACGCAATGGGTGCCCCACAGCAGCGAGAGCCGGCGTGCGGTCTGCAGCACCGGCGACAGCGCGATGACCGGCACTTGCGGCCGCTCGCGGGCGGCGCGCAGGCCGGTGGTTCCCGACGCCGTGTAAGTGACGATCGCCTGCAGCTTCAGCGTCTCGGCGATCTGGCGTGCGGCGAGCGAAATCGCATCGGCGCCGGTCGCCTCAGGCTCGGAGCGCTGGGCATTGATGATGCCGGCATAGGTCGGGTCCTGCTCGACGCGCTGGGCGATGCGGTCCATCGTCGCCACCGCTTCGACCGGATAGGCGCCGGCCGCGGATTCGGCCGACAGCATGATGGCGTCGGCGCCCTCGAAGACGGCCGTGGCGACGTCCGAAACTTCGGCACGGGTCGGTACCGGGGCGGTGATCATCGATTCCAGCATCTGGGTGGCGACGACCACCGGCTTGCCGGCACGGCGGGCGGCGCGGGTGATCTGTTTCTGGATGCCCGGAACGGCCTCCAGCGGCATCTCGACGCCGAGATCGCCGCGCGCCACCATCAGCGCGTCGGAGAGCTCGATGATTTCTGCCAGCCGGGTAACGGCCTGCGGCTTCTCGATCTTCGACATGAGTGCCGCGCGTCCGCGGGCGATCTTGCGCACCTCGGCCAGGTCTTCCGGCCGCTGGATGAAGGAGAGCCCGATCCAGTCGACCCCGGTCGCGAGAACCGCGTCGAGATCGCGGCGGTCCTTTTCGGTCAGCGCGCCGACCGGAAGGTCGGTATCCGGCAGGCTGACGCCCTTGCGGTCGGAAATCTTCGTGCCTGAAACCACCGTGCAGGCGATCGACTTGCCGTCGGCAGCATCGGCGCGCAACTGGAGCTTGCCGTCGTCGATGAGCAGGCGGTGGCCCGGCTGGACCGATTGGAGGATTTCGGGATGCGGCAGGTAAACCCGGGCGGCATTGCCCGGCTCCTCGTTGTCGTCGAGCGTGAAACTCTGGCCGACGGTCAGTTCTTCGCTGCCCTTGGCGAATTTGCCGACGCGCAATTTTGGTCCCTGCAAATCCGCGAGAATGCCGATCGGGCGGCCTACCGCGTCCTCGACGGCACGAATGCGCCCGACCAGCGCTTCCATCGCCGGATGGTCGGTGTGGCTCATGTTGATGCGGAAGACATCGGCGCCGGCTTCGAAAAGCTTGCGGATCATCGCCTCATCCGAGGAGGCCGGACCGAGCGTGGCGAGTATTTTTACCTTGCGGCTGCGTCTCATTGACCGTTGGTTCCCGTGACGGCGGCAGTGCCGTCCGTTGCGGGCTCGTCAGTCAGTTGGACCATCCAGCTTGCCTGCTCGCCCGTGTCGTATTCCTGAAAGCCGGCGCGCTGGAACCCACGGGCGAGACAATCGTTGACGCCGGAGACTTTGAATTCTTTTTCCGCTACGCACATGTTGACCGGACCATCCCAGCGTCCGCCGCGCTCGGCATCTTCTGCATAAAGATAATAATAGCGTGATGACAGCTGGCCCTCGATCAGCGTCTTGCAGGTCGAGCCGTCGACATGCCACCAGCCTTCGGTGACCCAGCCTGCCTTCGTGCGGTAGCCTATGGCCACGCCGACAAGGTTCTGCGTCGCGTTGCAGACACGGAAGTCGGCAAGCGCCGGCGTAGCCGAGAGGGCGGCCAGAAAGGGAAGTCCGAGAACGGCAAGGAGGGCGGTCACCGCAGGGTGAATGCGCTGCCTCCTGGCGAATTCCATCTTCAAGCCCCTTGTCCATGAAATCAGCATCTTTGACGCCCCTTTTCGGCAAAGTACGGGCGCATGTCAACGCGGTCGCGGCTCCAATCCTAATCGATTAGTGCGCCAAAAGCGCCCGGGTTCAGGTGCCCGATTCCATTTCACGGAAAACAATGACCAAACAACGGCGTTGCACAGCACAGCGCTTCGTGGAATGACGGAAACTTCGCCCGCCGCCGCAACCGACCGCCGAAACTCATGACCCGTTCCGCAGTTTTTGCTCCGTTCGACATCATCGAAGGCGACCGGAAGCAAGGCATCGTGCTGGTCGCGGACCACGCGCATCGCGAACTGCCCGAGGAATACGGCGATCTCGGCCTGCCCGCCGAGGAGTTCGGCCGCCACATCGCATACGATATCGGCGTCGAATTGGTGACCCGCCGGCTTGCGGAACTGCTGGGCGCGCCGGCAGTGATGGCGCGGTTCTCGCGGCTTTTGATCGATCCCAATCGCGGCGAGGACGATCCGACGCTGATTCGCCAGCTCTATGACGGCACCGTTGTACCCGGGAATTATCCGATTGCCGCGGAGGAGCGCGAGCGCCGGCTGGATCGCTTCTACCGACCCTATCACGACGCCGTCGCCGCGCTGGTGGCATCCGTCGCCCACGAATCGCGCAGCGCGCCTTTCATCTTCTCCGTGCATTCGTTCACGCCGGTGATGCAGGGCTATGTCAGGCCCTGGCATGCCGGCGTGCTGTGGGACATGGACCACCGCGCGGCGTGGCCGCTGATCGAAATGCTGGCGGCCGACAAGAGCCTAATCGTCGGCGACAACGAGCCTTATGACGGGGCGCTGCGTGGCGACACGATGTTCCGCCACGCCATCGTCAACGGTTTCGCGCATGCCCTGATCGAGATACGCCAGGACCTGATCGGCGACGAAAAAGGTGCGGGCGAATGGGCGGAACGGCTGGCGCCGATCGTTGACGCGATCAACCGACGCCCCGATATACACGAGGTCAAACAATTCGGCTCGCGTACTGGGCCGGTGTGAAGGATTTTTTGCCATGACCGAACTAAGCGACGAACAGAAGCGGGATTTCGAGGCTGCGGCGTTCCGCACGCTGGTCGAACACCTTCGTCAGCGGACGGATGTACAGAACATCGACCTGATGAACCTTGCCGGCTTCTGCCGCAACTGCCTCTCCAACTGGTATCGCGACGCCGCCGAGGATGCCGGCGTCGCCTTGTCGAAGGAGGAGTCGCGCGAGATCATCTACGGCATGCCCTATCCGGAATGGCAGGCGCTGCACCAGACCGACGCTTCCGATGCGAAGCGGGCGGAATTCGAGGCGCGGCGGCCGAAGGATCATTGAGCGGGACCGGTGGGGATTCAGCTTGACCCGATCCCGCCGCTGAGGCATCGAACCGCCGACGCCTTCGCCGCGCCGAGTCGCGGCCCAATTTTCCCGGAGATACCCATGGCCGACGACATTACCGAAACCAGCCAGACCGTTGCCGCCGGCCAGTTGCGCGCCTTCATCGAGCGTGTCGAAAGGCTGGAAGAAGAAAAGAAGACGATCGCCGAGGACATCAAGGAAGTCTTCGCCGAGATGAAAGGCACTGGCTTCGACACCAAGGCGGTGCGCACGATCATCCGCCTCAGGAAAAAGGACCAGGCGGAGCGCCAGGAAGAGGAAGCGATCCTCGACCTTTACAAGGCCGCGCTCGGCATGGAGTAGAACGGCCGGGCGGCTGCCGGGACGCAGCCGCCGATGACGCCGAAGGAGCAGCAAGACCGTGAGCGAGCTCAAGGCAGCCGAAGCGAGACCAGGATTTTTCCTGGCACGCTGGCGCGGCCTGGTGCCGCTCGACAGACTGTTCTGGCGCGACATGGTGATCGTCGCCACCGGCATCAACCTTGCCACTTCGGCGGCGGCGTTGGTGCTGCTCGGCATGAAAATGCCGCTCGCCCTCGCCTTGGCGGTGCATTTCGTGCCGCTTCCCTACAATTTGTTCCTTTTCCTGAGCGTCTGGCGCACGGCTGCTGCGCAGCCGGGTCCGCTTGCATCGCTGGCGCAGATCGTTGCGGCGATCTGGCTGATGCTGGCAACGGTGATCTGATCCGGACGGCTCGCCTCAGGCGATGGCCGCGAGATAGCGGTCGACCGAAACCTTCATCGCTTCTTTCGCGCTGCCGACGATGTTGGTGTTCCACCAGGCGCCATAGATGTCGTCGTAGTCGAACGGTTCGACCGCGGCGGCGATCTTCCGCACGGTCTTCGCATTGAGCGGGATGTGGTTGGGATAGCTGTACATGAAGCTGACATGGCGGCGGGTCGGCACCACCTGAAGAATGTCTCCGGCCAGGATGGCGTTGCCGCCCTCGCGCTTCCAGTGCAGCACCTGACCGCCGGTGAAATGGCCGCCGCAGCGGACAAGGGTGAGCGACGGGTTGATCGCCAGCGTCTCGCCTTCCCAGAAATTGACTGAGGGATCCGGCCGCATGACCCATCGTCGGTCGTCGGCATGGATATGGATCGGCACGCCGCCAAACGCCTCGCTCCACTCGACCATCACCGAATAATAATGGCAGTGCGAGATGGCGATCGCTTGCAGGCCACCCCGGCGCCTGATTTCGGCGACGGCCTCGTCGCTGACCAGGCTGACGCAATCCCATAGCACATTGCCGTGGGGCGTCTGGGCGAGCAAGGCGCGCTGGCCAATGGCGAAGCGCGGCTCGACGCCGAAGGCGAGAACGCCGGTATCGTCGCGGATCGCGAGCTTGTGGGTTTTCGCCAGTTCCTGGCTGGTCGTCCATGCCTGGCCCTCCCAGCGAACATACTGGCGCTCGTCGGTGCAGATCGGACAATGGTCTGGCGGCATTTCGCTTTCGGCGAACTGCACGCCGCATTGCAGGCACATATAATTGGTCATCCGGTTCTTCTCTCCCGGTCAAAAGCTCCCGCGCCCGACGTAGCGGATTCGCCGCCAAGCGGAAGAGCCAGATGCCGATTTACGATTGCCGCTCAGAGCGTTTCCGCGTTTCTTCGAATCGCGAAACGCTATCTCTTTGTTTTCACGCAATTCCGAACGGAAAACCGCTTCACACTTTTCCTGAAATTGCGCTAGGCCGGCTTGAAATTCAGCGCGACGCCGTTGATGCAGTAGCGCAGGCCGGTGGGCGGTGGGCCGTCCTCGAAGACATGGCCGAGATGGCTGCCGCAGCGGGCGCAGTGAACCTCGGTGCGGGTCATGCCGTAGCTGCGGTCGACCGTGGTCTCCACGGAACCCGGCACCGGGTCGTTGAAGCTCGGCCAGCCGGTGCCGCTCTCGAACTTCAGCTTGGACTCGAACAGCGGCTGGTCGCAGCCGGCGCATTCGAAGGTGCCGGCGCGCTTCTCGTAAAGCAGCGCGCAGCTTCCCGGACGCTCGGTGCCGTGGTTGCGCATGACGGCATATTGCTCAGGCGTCAACCTGTCGCGCCATTCGGCGTCGGTGCGGGTGACGGGATAGGTGCGGGTGTCCATTGCGGTCTCCTGCCTGCAGCTTTTGTTGGCAGCTTGTATTCGCTCCAACATAGGCACTTGTTACGTGTACGCCTAGCATAAGGTGCGTCCTTCGAGGCTCGCCCGCGAAAAGTTGCACCTAACTTTGCATCGCTTTCGAGGGCTCGCACCTCAGGATGAGGACCGCAGCGCCAAACCGCCAGTTTCCGCGGTTTCGGCAGCTTTTATGTGTTCGCCAAGCAGCGCGCCTTCGTTTCCGAATAGCGGTGTTGAGCGAGCCTCCCTCATCCTGAGGTGCGAGCCCGCACGGGCATGGGAGAGTTTGGCGCTCAGCTTCCTGGGGCGAGCCTCGAAGGACGCACGTCAATGCTTCCTTGAAAGCTCCTTCGTCGCCGTCTCCAGCCCGGCCAGCGTCAGCGGGTACATGCGGTTGCCGAAGATATCGCGGATCATGCCGATCGAATGGGTGTAGCCCCAGTGCTTCTCGTTGGTCGGGTTGATCCAGACCGCATTCGGCCATTGCTGGAGCACGCGGGCGAGCCAGACGGCGCCGGGCTCGGGATTCCAGTGTTCGACCGAACCGCCGGCATACGCGATCTCATAGGGGCTCATCGAGGCGTCGCCGACGAAGATCACCTTGTAGTCGTGGCCGTATTTGTGGAGCACGTCGAAGTGTCGCCATCGTCTCGGAATGGCGGCGGCGGTTGTCCTTCCATACGCCCTCGTAGAGGCAGTTGTGGAAGTAGAAATATTCGAGCTGGCGGAATTCGGTGCGCGCGGCCGAAAACAGCTCCTCGACCACCTTGATGTGATCGTCCATCGAGCCGCCGACATCGAAGAACATCAGCAGCTTCACCGCGTTGCGGCGCTCGGGCCGCGTCTGCACGTCGAGATAGCCGTGCTCGGCGGTGGCATGGATGGTGCCGGGCAGGTCGAACTCCTCCTCGGCGCCCTCGCGCACCCAGCGGCGCAGCCGTTTCAGCGCCACCTTGATGTTGCGGGTGCCAAGCTCGACGCTATCGTCGAAATTTCTGAACTCGCGCTTGTCCCAGACCTTTACCGCGCGGCGGTGGCGGCTTTCATGCTGGCCGATCCGCACACCTTCCGGATTGTAGCCGTAGGCGCCGAAGGGCGAGGTGCCGCCGGTGCCGATCCATTTCGAGCCGCCCTGGTGGCGGCCTTTCTGCTCCTCCAGCCGCTTCTTCAGCGTCTCCATCAGCTTTTCGAAGCCGCCGAGCGCCTCGACCAGCTTCTTCTCCTCGTCGCTCAGGTGCTTTTCGGCAAGCCGCCGCAGCCATTCCTCCGGGATGTTGGCGACGTCGACCGCACTCTCTCCCGAAAGGGCCTCGACGCCCTTGAACACGTGGGCAAAGACCTGGTCGAAGCGGTCGATATGGCGCTCGTCCTTCACCAGTGCCGCGCGCGCCAGGTAATAAAAGCCTTCGACGTCATAAGTGACGAGATCGGCATCCAGCCCTTCCAGCAGGGTCAGGTATTCCCGCAGCGAGACGGGAACGCGCGCGGCTTTCAGCTCGAGGAAGAAGGGGATGAACATGGCTCAGATCGCCAGCTGTTTGAAGTTGGCGCGAAAGTTGTTGCTGAACTCCAGCATGAGCGGCAGATCCGATGCGTCCATTCCCGTGTCGTCGTTCCGAGTGACCATGATTGAAGGATAACTCCTTTCAAGCCCGGACAGTATCCCGCTTCCAACCGGCATCTACGTCGGCCGCGGTGTGGCCAAACTCTGTGGAGATGGCATCGCAAACCGGCAGGTGAAATATCCTCATTGAGGGCATTTAGTCAGCTTTGCAACCAGCGCCCTGTTGTCGCGTTGACCCGGCATCACTGACGAAGGAGGCCAAAATGCCGCAGAGCGTTCCAGATCATGTCGTCTTCTACATCGCGCCGGCCAGACTGACGCGAGAGGACATCCGGTCAATCGTGCATGAGATCGATGCGAAGCTGGTGCTTCATGAGAAGATCGGCGTCGTCACCGACGTGACGCGGCTGGAGAGCATTACGCCGGGCGCGATGCTGGAGGACCTGAAGTCGGAACTGCAATATCTCGGGAAGTGGAATCGCTTCCCGAAGCTGGCCCTGGTCGCTGACGAGGGTTTCCTGAAGTCGCTTGCGACGACGATCGCCGGCTGGCTCCCCAGCGTGGAACTGCGGGTTTTCCCACCGGACCAGATGGCGGAGGCGGTCGCTTTCGCCACGCAGGCCGGCGCCACATCAGATCGCGCCCGATAAAGCCGGCGTGCCGCCCGCGCGATCGCAGCGCATCCGTCGAGTAATCAGCATGCCGCTTCTCAACCCTAGCGCGCTTTCGGCTCAACGGTTCGTCGGCACTTCATGGTAAACGATAAGATTCAGTCTTTCTTGGTAATTCCTCGTTAGCAATTGACGCTGGTGGGTTTCCGGCGGCGCGTTCCTTGCCACCGGTGGTTTTGCGTACGGGTGTTCATGCGTTCTCCAGGTGTCTTCGGTTTCCTCCTCGCCTGCCTGGCTCTGGCCGGCTGCACATCGAGCTCGGTCGATGCACTCGTTGCGAGCGGGCCGTCGCAGGAGAAGACAAGCTCCATCGGCAGGCCGGATGCGCCTGTGCCGCCGGTGGCGGTTGGCGAAACCACTCCTGAAGAAACGTTGCCGCAGCATTCGATGATCGCCGCAGCACCGGAGCCGGAGGTCGCTCTGGGACCGGTACCGTCAGCCGCTGTCGCGCCCGAACCGGACGAGGCTCCCGAACCGTCCCAAAAACCGATCGCGCTGGCGGCGGTGCCGAAGCCCTCGATGCGTACGCCGTTTGCAAGAGGGGAGATTTACAGCCGCCGCTTCCGCGACGCCAAGCCGATCAATTTTGGCAGGGCCTCGCCGAAGCAGCTTGCGGTCCATGGCGTCGACGTCTCGCGCTGGCAGGGCGAGATCAATTGGGCGAAGCTGCGCAGCCAGGGTGCGAACTTCGTCTACATCAAGGCGACCGATGGCGGCGACCATCTCGACCCGATGTTCAAGCGAAACTGGCGTGCCGCCGGTGAGGCCGGTTTGCGGCGCGGCGCCTACCACTTCTTCTACTGGTGCCGCACTGCCGGCGAGCAGGCGGACTGGTTCATCCGCAACGTGCCCAGGGTGGAAGGCGCGTTGCCTCCGGTCATCGACGTGGAATGGAACGGCAAGTCGCGGTGCAGGAAGCGTCACTCGCGCGCACGGGTGCTGGAGAAGATGCAGGTCTTCATGGACAGGCTGGAAAGGCACTACGGCCGGCGCCCGATCATCTACACCGCACCGGACTTCTATCGCGACAATCTCAGGGGGCAGTTTTTGGACTATCCGTTTTGGCTGCGCTCGGTGGCGGCGCATCCCGCGAAAGTCTACCCCGGCAGGAAGTGGGTGTTCTGGCAGTATTCGGGCTCCGGGCTGTCGCATGGGGTGAGCGGCCGGATCGACCTCAACGTCTTCCACGGCAGCGAGGAAGCCTGGCATGGCTGGTTGTCGAGAAACGCCGGGTGAAGAGGGAACCAGGCCGAAGTGCCCTCCGCCTATAGCAGGTCGTACTCGATGAAGCCTGTCCGTCGCGCCACGCGGTCGTAGAGCTTGCGGGCGGTGGTGTTGGTTTCGTGGGTCATCCAGTAGACGTTTTTGATGCCTTTCTCGCCGGCATCCTTCCGCACCGCTTCGATGAGGGCTGCACCCGCGCCGGAGCCACGTGCGTCCGGGTCGGTGAAGAGATCCTGCAGGTAGCAATTGTTGACCAGCGACCAGCAGGTGCGGTGGTAGAGGAAATGCACGAGGCCGACCGGCTTGCCGTCGCGCAGCGCCAGAAAGCCTTTCGGCTCGAATTCACCCTCGGTGAAGAGGCGCTTCCACGTGGTTTCGTAAACCTCCTCCGGAACGGTCGCTTCGTAGAAAGTAAGGTAGGCGGTCCAGAGGCGACGCCATTCGGCGTGGTCAGATTGTTCGAGTGGGCGGACGGTGAGTTCAGGCATAGTCGGTCCTATCGCTGATATTTCATGAATGGCGTCGGCCTGGCGACCTTGTCGTACAGTTTGCGGGCGGCCTCGTTGAAATCCTGCGTCAGCCACCAGGTCTGGGCCGCCTCGTGCCTGTCTGCCTCGGCGTAGACCGCCTCGATAAGTGCTCTTCCGGTGCCGCGACCACGGATGTTCGGATCGACGAACAAATCCTGCATGTAACAGCGCGGGGTCCAATCGGAGGTGGAGAACACAAAGAAGTAGTGAGCGAGGCCGACGACATTTCCGTTCATGTCCGCCGCGAGTCCAAAGGGTTCGCCGCTGCCGGCGATAAGCCGTGACCAGAGCCTTTCCGTAACTCGATGCTCGATGCTTCGCTTGTAGAACTTATTGTAGTCCTGCCAGAGCGCATCCCAGCGCTCGCGGTCGCTTGACGCGAAGCGACGGATGGTGACTTCGGACATTAGCGGTTGCTCTCTACCGTTGCCATTGACCCGAGGATCCATGCCGCAACGATGCCTCGCCGCCAACGGTCCAGAACGGGAAAAGCGCTACCCCTGCCTGCGCGCCATGAAGGCGAGGCGCTCGAACAGATGCACGTCCTGCTCGTTCTTCAGCAGGGCGCCATGCAGCTTGGGCAGCGCGTTCTTCGGGATCGGCGCGCAAATCCTCCGGCGCGATGTCGTCGGCGACAAGCAGGCGGATCCAGTCGAGCGCCTCGGAGGTCGAGGGTTTCTTCTTCAGGCCGGGCACGTCGCGGATCTCGTAGAACTGGGTGAGGGCCGCGCGCACCAGGTTCTGCTTGATGCCGGGATAGTGGACATCGACGATGCGGTGCAGCGTGTCGACATCGGGAAAGCGGATGTAGTGGAAGAAACAGCGGCGCAGGAAGGCGTCTGGCAGTTCCTTCTCGTTGTTGGAGGTGATGATGACGATCGGCCGGTGCACGGCGCGGATCGTCTCGCCGGTTTCGTAGACGAAGAACTCCATGCGGTCGAGTTCCTGCAGCAGGTCGTTGGGAAACTCGATGTCGGCCTTGTCGATCTCGTCGATGAGCAGCACGACCTTCCTGCCGGCGGCGAAGGCGTCCCAGAGTTTGCCGCGCTTGATGTAGTTTCTGATGTCGTTGAAACGCTCGTCGCCGAGCTGGCTGTCGCGCAGTCGCGAGACCGCGTCGTATTCGTAGAGACCCTGCTGCGCCTTGGTGGTCGACTTGACGTTCCATTCGAGCAGGTCGAGGCCGAGCGCCGCGGCGACCTGGCGGGCCAGCTCGGTCTTGCCGGTGCCGGGTTCGCCCTTGACCAGCAGCGGCCGCTCCAGCGCGATCGCCGCGTTGACCGCCACCATCAGATCCTTGTCGGCGACATAGGCCGCCGTTCCTTCAAAACGCATCAAGAAACTCCAGTTCGTGTCGGGCGGACAGTAGGGTGGGGTGGTGGCAAGGGCAAGCCCACGAAATATCCCTCGCAGGCGCTGCTGTGGGACGGTGCCCACTGGCGCAGCGTCGCCTGCCCGCTCTATATTCGGCCTGCGGTCTGTGCTTCGCGGCAGGAGAGACATATTCCCCGGGGCCTTATCGATCCTTAAGGGAGCTGTCCCTGGGAAGACCCGTGGGTTTTCTCATACGGCGCCCACCTACTTTGTAGGTTCCCGGGATCGACTTCTTCACCGGTTGTCATGGATCGCGCTTCATCCTCCAGTAAAGCTTTGGCGCAAGTCGTTTCCGCGCACGAGAAACGCCGCAGCCAAATCTGGTCTTTTCGGCGGCGGCGCTTCATAACAGCGCGATGACCGACCGCAGAACCGTCAAACGACAGTTGCGCAAGGAAGCGCTGGCGCGCCGCGATGCGCTCGATCCGTTCTGGCGGGTCGAGGCGTCGCTCGAAATGGCGGAAACCGCGGAGGAAGATGTCGACTTCGTGCCCGGCACGATCGTCTCTGGGTTCTGGCCGATACGATCGGAAGTCGATGTGCGGCCGCTGATGTTTGCCTTGCGCGAGAAGGGCGCCCGGCTCTGCCTGCCCGCGGTCCTCGACAAGACGACGATCGTGTTCCGCGAGCTGGTGCGGGGCGCTGCACTTGTCGACACGGGCTTCGGTACCGCCGGCCCCGGCGAGGAAGCGCCGGTGCTCGACCCGTCTATCATGCTGATCCCGCTCGCCGCCTTCGACCGGCGCGGCCACCGCATCGGCTATGGTGCCGGCCACTACGACCGGGCAATCGCCAGGCTGACCGACAACGATCATGCGCCGCGTCTGATCGGCGTCGCCTTCAACTGCCAGGAGGTGCCGGAGGTGCCCGACGAGGACCACGACGTGGTGCTTCCGGAAATCATCACCGAAAGCGGGCTAAGACGGTTCGGCGCGAATTGACTCCCGAGGCCGAAGGGTGCAAACTACTGGAATTCAGTAGGGGCGGGCGTTGGAATTCGAATGGGACGAAGCCAAGGCGGCGAGTAACGTCGCGAAGCATAAGGTTGCATTTGAAGAGGCGGTTCGGTCATTCCAGGACGTATCCGCGCTTCAGTTCGTCGATCGTTCGATGAACGATCGTGAAGAGCGGTTCGTTTCGATAGGGATGTCGAACGGGACCATATATTATGTCGTCTAAACGGAGCGCGAGGACACCGTTCGCCTGATTTCAGCGCGGCGTGCAACGCGAGCGGAGCAGAGAGCATATGACCGAAAGCGACAAGGATAGGGAGCGCAGGTTGCGCGAGCTTCGGCAAATGACCAACGAGGAGGTCATCGCTCGGGCGCTTGCCGATCCCGATGCACAGCCTGCGTCCGAAGAACGGCTTGCGACTGCCAAGCTTGTACCGCGCGTCAAGACCATTCGACGTGCTCTCGGCATGACGCAGGAGGAATTTGCTGAACGTTATCTGATTCCGCTCGGCACGCTGCGCGACTGGGAGCAGGGCCGTACCGAACCGGACCAGGCGGCGCAGGCTTACCTGAAGGTTATTGCAAAAGAGCCGGACACCGTGTCCCGTGCGCTGGGGACGCGCAGCGCTGCATGAGACTTCTTTTCCTGGGTGACATGGTTGGCAGGACCGGTCGCACGGCCGTGTGGGAAAAACTGCCCGGCCTGATTTCCGATTTCAAACTCGATTTCGTTATCGTCAACGGCGAGAACGCGGCCGGTGGCTTCGGCATCACCGAGGAAATTTTCCGCGCCACGCTCGATGCCGGCGCCGATGTCGTCACCACCGGCAACCATGTCTGGGACCAACGTGAGGCCCTGGTCTTCGCGCCACGCGAGGAGCGGTTTCTGCGGCCGGCCAATTTTCCGAAAGGAACGCCGGGGCGCGGTTCGGGCGTTTTCATGGCCAAGAACGGCGCGCGCGTGCTGGTTTCCAACATCATGGGCCGGGTGTTCATGCATCCCGAACTCGACGATCCGTTCCAGGCCGGCGAGCGCGAACTGGCGGCGTGCCCGCTTGGCGAACAGGCCGATGCGGTGGTGATCGATTTCCACGCCGAGGCAACTTCCGAAAAGATGTGCTTCGCGCATTTCGTCGACGGGCGCGCCAGCCTCGTCGTCGGCACCCACACCCATCAGCCGACGGCAGACCACCAGATACTCAACGGCGGCACCGCCTACATCACCGATGCCGGCATGTGCGGCGATTACAACTCCTCGCTCGGCATGGACAAGGAGGAGCCGCTCAACCGTTTCATGTCGAAGGTGCCCAAGGGGCGTTTCGAGGCGGCATCCGGGCCCGCGACAATCTGCGGCGTGGGCGTCGATATTTCCGACCGGAGCGGTCTCGCCGAACGGGTTGCGCCGCTGCGGCTGGGACCGCGGCTGGAAGAAACGATGCCGTCGTTCTGGTCATGACGTTGACGTGAGGCGGCGCTACGCCTACTTGCCGACGAAAACCTGTCAGCACTTGTTAGAGAAATTTTCGAGGGGACGACCGCACCATGCTTGAATTCCTGGCGCCGTATTTTGCCTTCGTCAACGATCCGACGGCATGGGTGGCGTTGCTGACGCTGATCGTGCTGGAGGTCGTGCTCGGCATCGACAATCTGATCTTCATCTCGATCCTTACCAACAAGCTGCCCCAGGAACAGCAGGCACGAGCGCGGCGGCTGGGCATCAGCGCGGCGTTGGTCATGCGGCTGGTGCTGCTGGCGACGATCTCGTTCATCGTGCAATTGACTGAACCGCTGTTCACCGCTCTCGGCCACGGCTTCTCGTGGCGCGACCTCATCCTCATCGCCGGCGGCCTGTTCCTGGTGTGGAAGGCGACCAAGGAAATCCATCACACGGTCGATCCCGAAGACCACAAAGACACCATGGTCGGCGAGACGGTGTCGATGACGATGGGCGCGGCGATTTTCCAGATCTTGCTGCTCGACCTGGTTTTCTCGATCGATTCCATCATCACCGCCGTCGGCATGACCGACGAGATCGCCATCATGTACATTGCCGTCATCGTCGCCGTGTCGGTGATGATGCTGGCGGCGACACCGCTTGCCAATTTCATCGCCAAGAACCCGACCATCGTGATGCTGGCGCTCGGCTTCCTTTTGATGATCGGCATGACGTTGATCGCTGACGGCATGGGCTTTCATGTGCCCAAGGGCTACATCTATGCGGCCATGGGTTTCTCGGCGCTGGTCGAAGGGCTCAACATGCTGGCACGGAAGCGCAGAGCGCAGGCCGGCAGGACAAGCGACCATTGACGCACGAATGAGTCGCGTCCGCATCGCGGGTGCGGCTTAGCGGTTTTACGCAGTACCGAACATGACCTTGCGGCCGTCCGGGTCATGACAGTCACCACCACGTCGTCGACCGACGATGGCTCGACGCCGAGTCCGGTCAGACGGGCGAGAAATGCGTCGCGGTCGTCGATCTTGAAATAAAGATGGGTCAGGTTCGAGCCGGCAAGCGGCGGATGCGTGTAGGATGCGAAGGCCGCAGCATCGTGGATCGCCAGTTGCATGCCGTCGCGGTCGAGGCGCCAGTGGATGTACTGTCCTTCGTCGCCGACCGCTTCGAGCGGCTGCCCGGCGACCTCCCGATAGAAATCGGCGGTTGCCGCTGGTTGGTCTGAGGTCAGGAAAATGCCGCGGAAGCTGACCTGTATCGAAATTACCTCCCTGGACATCTAGGACGACCCGACGCCCTTGGGGTGGCGGTCGCCGATCAGGCCGAGCGTGATGCCTTGTTCCAGCCAGGCCTTGGCACCGGCAAGGACGAGCGAGAAGCCGCCGGTCGAGTCGATGGCTTCTCTCACCCGCTGGTCGGGGTCGCCGGAAAAACCGTAATTGCGGATGTCGACGAAGGTCGCGCCGTCCGGCATCGGGATGAACGTCCAGACGACGGTGGTTGGCGGGTCGCTCCACTCCATGACGATCTCCTCGTCCCTGGCGAGTTCCTTGACCCTCACCGTGGTCGACACATCGTACATCCGCCACTCCCAGCGGACCTCGCTGCCGCCATCCAGCCGGCCGCTGCCATGGGTGAACCAGAACTTCGAGGTGATCGCCGGGTCAATGAAGGCTTCGTAGACTTCGGCAACCGGCCGGCGGATCAGCATTCCAGCGACGGCGATAGGCATCTCCTTGATTTCCATCTCTTCCTCCTGATCTGCTCTCGCGGCTGCGACGCCGGACATCACCAGGCGTCGGGCTCGCGCACCATGTGCACGATGTTGGCCGGGTTCATGATCCAGCCGCCGCGGAAACCGTCGCCGAGTGGCTCGATCGCATCGCAGCGGACGACATTCGCCCTGGCGAAGTGGTCGGCCGCGCCGGGAAAATCGTCGGTAAAGAGTTCCAGCCAGATCTCGGCCTGGCTCATCGTCGGGTCTTCGTCGAGCCACAGCCGGTTCGGCCCCAGTTCGAAACCGACGGCGGGGGCCTTGGCTGTGAAGGGCTTCAATCCGACCACATCACGGTAGAAGCGAACCGTCGCCTCGTATTGATGGGAGGGAATTTTCATGGCGATGTTGATGCCGCCCCTGATTGTCGCAGTCATGTCGTCCTCCATTCCGGAAACCGATGCTCAGATGTTGTCTGCGCGGGCGGGCTCGCCCTTCAACTCGCTGCGGTAATAGCCCTCGCGCAGGTTGATGCCGTATTCCAGGTACGCCTTCATGGAGCAGAGCATCTGCGTCCAGCCCTCGCAGTTGTCGTAGGACCGGCGCACGGCCCTGGCATCCTCGCGCCAGCCGGTCTCGGCGATGGTGACCAGCGTGGCGCCGTCTTCGAGCGGCGCGAAATTCATGTCGATGCGGGTCTTGTAAGAAGCGTCCGTGCCGGCGCCGTCCCAGCGCAGCACGATGCGCTTGTCGGCTTCGACCTCGTCGACCTCGACGGGGACTTCGCCCCACCACGTCACCGTGGTTCCAGGGATCAGCGGCGCGCTGGCGCCGCGGATAGTGGTGAAATAACCGGAGAGCTTCTTCGGGTTGACGACGGCGTCGAAAACCTCGCCCACCGGCTTCGAAATGCGTGCGGAAACTCTGAATTCCGGTTTCATGGCCGATCCTTTCGCTTGCATGACGGTACCATATGTTATAAAAATATAACATGTCAAGCGACACAAAAGACGACAATGTTTTCAAGGCTCTCGCCCACCCCCGGCGGCGCCAGATGCTCGATCATCTGAAGGATGAGCCGCACACGACCGGCATGCTCGTCGAGGCTTTCCCCGAGATGGACCGCTGCACCGTGATGATGCATCTGAAGGTGCTGGAGGAGGCCGACCTGATCATCGTGCGCCGCGAGGGCCGGGAGCGCTGGAACCACCTGAATTCGATGCCGATCAAAGAGATCCACGACCGCTGGATCAGCGAATACGCGACCCACGCCGTAAGCGTGCTGGACAAATTGAAAGCCGACCTCGGGTGAGTAGTTCTCTCTCCCTTGTGGGGAGGGTGGCCGCTTCACACAC
Source organism: uncultured Alphaproteobacteria bacterium (assembly GCA_963763895.1). Classification (GTDB taxonomy): domain Bacteria; phylum Pseudomonadota; class Alphaproteobacteria; order Rhizobiales; family Rhizobiaceae; genus Neomesorhizobium. Next base: position 334,975 of record CAVXQC010000004.1, read on the forward strand.
CCTCGAGCACGATGATCGTCGGACGGCCGGGCAGGCTTTTCAGCGAAACCGTCAGCGTGCGGCTGTTGCGGAACTCGACGGCGAAGTCGTCGCCCATCATGCCGGTGAATTCGCCGATCGGCGTCGAATGGCGATGCATGGGCAGTACGATCGAGGACTGCAGCCGGGTGGCGATTTCAGACATCGTGGGCAATGACAGCGTCATACCGCCGTCGATAGGCACCATCAGCACATCGAGGCGGCCGATCGAGCCGAACTGGGCGTCGCTGAGTTTGGTGTGCAGGTGGCCGAGATGGCCTATGCACAGGCCCGCGACCTCGAATATGAAGATCGAATTGCCGTCGCGCTCGAGATTGCCGCCCCAGTCGCGGATGTCGGTCGGCACGTTGCGGATATAGACGTCGTCGACGACGAGCGCATGTTTGGCCGGTCCGCCTTCCGGGTTCCAGCCGCGCAGCACATATTCGATGCCGGGGTCGGGGTTCATCGTGTGGTGGGTCGAATGCGCCTTGTTCATGGTGACGACGCGCGGCAGCGGATCGCCGCCATGGACGCCGCTGAAATCCGTGGCGATGCGGACGCCCGCCGGCGTCTCGACGATGTAGGTCGAGTGGCCGGCATAGGTGAGTTTGACCTCGCCTTCGGGCTGCGCCTGGACCGGGGTGAAATTTGCGTAGGTGACGTGCGGCAGCGCCTCGGCGATCGCCAGGCAGCGGCTTGGCATGGGCTCGTTCTGAGCAAGGGCCGTAGCGACCTGGACGAGCAGCAGGGCGAGGGCGGCAAACAGAGTGCGGATGGCTTGCATGGCAGTCTCCGGCGAGGGAAGCGGCATGTCGGTCCGGCAGCAGGGGCCAAGGCTTCGGCAAGTATGGCCGCGAACGCTAGAAACCGCGTAGTCACGTTTTCGCGAGGATTTCGCGCCGGCGGCTCGTAGTGCGATCCGAGGTGGGCCAGAATTCCAAGCTTGTAGGCCCACATCCGCATTCGTGTTGAAACGTCCGGGATCGTCGGATAACCCGGAATCTCGGGGGGAGACCGGGAGGAAACCGTGCGCTCTCTTGATGTCGTTGCAACCGCGCTTGTGGCGCTGGGTCTGATAACTGGACTGGCCAATCCGGCCCTTGCTGATTTTTCGAGCGCGGTACGCGCGCAATCTTCCGAAGTCTCGGGGCTGAAGGAACCCGCCGAGATCATCGTGGATCATTGGGGAATTGCCCATATCTACGCGAAAAGCGATCGGGATGCGCTGTTCCTCCAGGGCTACAACGCAGCACGCGATCGCCTGTGGCAGATCGACCTGTGGCGCAAGAAGGGGCTCGGGCTTCTCTCCGAAAGTTTCGGCGAGGCTTTTGCCGATCGGGACCGCGCGGCGCGGCTTTTCCTTTACCGCGGCGACATCGACAAGGAATGGGCGGCTTACGGTCCCAACGCGAAGGGTTTCGCCGAGGCCTTCGTCGCCGGCGTCAATGCCTATGTGAACGAGGTTCTGGCCGGAACCAAGCCGACGCCGATCGAATTCTCGCTGAGCAACTCCAAGCCGGCCCTGTGGGAACCGGAAGACGTCGTTCGCATTAGGAGCCATGGGCTGACGCGAAACGCGGCTTCGGAGGTGAAAAGGGCGCTTGTCACCTGCAAGGCGGGAGTCGAGGCCGACCGGTTGCGCAGCAAACTCGAACCGGATTGGCAGCCGCAGGTCCCGGACGGCCTGGACCCTTGCGTGATCCCGGCCGACGTCCTCAAGGATTACGATCTCGCCACCCAGCCGCTGAAATTCGAAGCGCCGGAAAAACGCGCCGAAGTCTACGATCCGTGGCCGTTCCTCGATCAGGCGGAATGGAGTACGGACAACATCGGCTCGAACAACTGGGTGGTCGGCCCCTCACGCACGGCGACGGGCCGCCCCATACTGGCCAACGATCCTCATCGCAATCATAGCGCCCCGTCGCTGCGCTATATCGTTCACCTGAACAGCCCGGGCATGTCGGTGATCGGCGCTGGCGAACCTGCGCTGCCGGGTATTTCGATCGGACATAACGGCACGATCGCCTTCGGCCTGACGATTTTCTCCGTCGATCAGGAAGATCTCTACGTCTACGAACTCAATCCCGAAAACCCCAACCAGTACAAATACGGCGATGGCTGGGAAGATTTCGGGGTCGTCGAGGACACGGTGCCGGTCAAGGATGGTGAGCCCCGGATAATAACCATGAAATTCACCAGGCATGGCCCGATCCTGGCCGTGGACGAGAAGGCCGGCCGCGCATTCGCTTTGCGTACGGTTTGGACCGAGCCCGGTACCTCCGCCTATTTCGGCTCGTCCGACTACATGACGGCGAAGAACTGGGACGGCTTCATGTCGGCGATGGACAGGTTCTCGGCCCCTTCCGAAAATCAGGTCTATGCCGATACGGAGGGCAATATCGGCTGGGTGGCCGCGGCGATGACGCCGGCCCGCAAGAACTGGGACGGATTGCTGCCGGTTCCGGGCGACGGCCGCTATGAATGGGGTTTCCTGAAGCGGGACGACCTGCCCAGCGCCTACAATCCGGAAAAGGGCTGGTTCGCCACCGCCAATGAAATGAACCTTCCGGCGGACTATCCGGTGAAGGAGCGCAAAGTCGGTTTCGAATGGGCCGATCCCTCCCGGTATGAGCGCATTGCCGAAGTGCTGAGCGAAAACGACAAGGTAACGCTCGTCAATTCGATGAAACTCCAGAACGACGACATGAACAAGCTCGCCATGCGGGCGCTCGGGCTAGTCAAGGCGCTGCCTCTGCCGGACGACGCCGATCCGGAGCTGCGCAAGGCGGTGGAATTGCTGAACGGCTGGAATGGATCAGCCGACATCGACAGCGCCGCCGCCGCGATCTACGAAATGTGGATCGACAGGCATCTCGCGAAGACCGTCATCGCCCACACCGTTCCGGAAGCGGCCCGCTACTATATGGGTAAGGGGAGCGCCAGCGAAGCCGTCGACCTCCTGTCGTCGCCCGACAAGAGACTGGGTGACGACGCGGAGAATACCAGGAACAGGATCGTCGCCGAGAGCCTTGCGTCCGCGATCGCGGAGCTCAAGGAACTGCTCGGCAACGAGGTCGCCAACTGGCGCTGGGGCGACCTGCATCGCGCCGTTTTCCGGCACGACCTGGCGCCGATGGTTTCGAAGCCAATGCAGGAGCAGCTGACCGTCGGTCCGTGGGCGATGTCGGGTTCTTCCACCACGCCCCACGCGGCAAGCTATTATCCCGATTTCACGCTGAGGTCGGGTGCATCCTTCCGCATGGTGCTGGACGTCGGCGAGTGGGACAACAGCCGGACGATCAACACGCCCGGACAGTCCGGCGACCCGTTCAGCCCCCACTACAGGGACCTGGCGCCCTACTGGCTCACCGGCGACTACGTGCCGCTGCTCTATTCGCGCGAAGCGATCGAAAGGGCTGCGAGCACGCGTATCAGCCTGACACCCGGCGACGGCGACGACTGATCGGCCCCTGCGAAAATATCGGCGACGCCTCGCGAAGTGGATGCCCGCTTTCGCGAGGGCGTTGCCATCTGGACGTTTGCCGGCGATTTATCTATATAGCGCGCCATCCCACACATCCCGATTTTACGTCACAGGGGCGCCATGGCCGGCCATTCACAGTTCAAGAACATCATGCACCGCAAGGGACGGCAGGATGCCGTCCGCTCGAAGATGTTCTCCAAGCTCGCCCGCGAAATCACCGTTGCCGCCAAGCAGGGCCTGCCCGACCCGGCGATGAACCCGCGCCTCAGGCTCGCCGTTCAAAACGCCAAGGCGGAATCGATGCCGAAGGACAACATCCAGCGCGCCATCAACAAGGCTACCGGCGGCGATGCGGAGAACTACGAGGAAGTGCGCTATGAAGGTTATGGCCCCGGTGGCGTGGCCGTCATCGTCGAGGCGCTGACCGACAACCGCAACCGCTCGGCCTCCAACGTGCGCGCCGCCTTCACCAAGGCCGGCGGAGCGATGGGTGAAACGGGCTCCGTGTCGTTCATGTGGGACCGCGTCGGCGAAATCCTCTATCCGGCCGAAGGCCGGCAGCGCCGACAAGGTGATGGAGGCGGCGATCGAAGCCGGCGCCGACGACGTGGAGTCGGACGAGGACGGCCACACCATCACCTGCGCCTTCGAGAACATCGGCGACGTGTCGAAGGCGCTGGAAGCCTCGCTCGGCGAGGCGGAATCGGTGAAGGTGATCTGGCGGCCGCAGAACAATGTGCCGGTCGACGAGGAGCGCGCGCAGTCGCTGATGAAGCTGGTCGCGACGCTGGAAGACGACGACGACGTGCAGAACGTCTACGCCAATTTCGAGGTCGACGACGAAACGCTGGCAAAGCTCAGCGCGGCATGAGCGACGCTGCCAGCCTGCCGAAAATTCGCATAACTTACTGCACGCAGTGCATGTGGCTCCTGCGCGCCGGCTGGATGGCGCAGGAACTGCTCTCCACCTTCGGCCCCGAACTCGGCGAAGTGACGCTGGTGCCCGGCACCGGCGGCATCTTCACCATCACCTGCAACGATCAGTTGATCTGGGAACGCAAGCGCGACGGCGGCTTTCCCGAGGCGGCCAGGTTGAAGCAGTTGGTGCGCGACGTGATCGATCCGACGCGCGATCTCGGCCACGCGGACCGTAAGAAAGACTGATCAGCGGTCGCGCCAGGCATGGAATGCGCCGCCGAGCCCGGCGCCGACGGCGATGCCGATCGCAACACCTATGGCGACATTGTCCATGGCGGCGCCTGCGACAGCACCGACCCCGATGCCGACCGCCATGCCCATCGCCATTCCGGAATAGGGATCTTTCATAACGAACCTCCTGGCGACGGATATAGGGGTACCGGCCGCGAATGCGAGGCGCCGCACCTGTCCGGTCGAAAATCGCGACGGAAAGTGTGGAGCCACCGCCGATGCCGGCCCGATAGGACCCGTCCGCCACACATAAGAACGATTTCCTGCTCAATCGGGGTCCGGGCTCGCGTTGTCGTTCGACGGGAGCGGCACTTCAAAGCGAGCGGGGAACATCCATGACAACCAGACTACGCATTGCAGTTCTGTTCGGCGGACGGTCCGCCGAGCACGAGGTTTCCATCCTTTCCGCGAGCAACGTCGTCAAGGCGATCGATGCCTCGGCATATGACGTGGTGCCGATCGGGATAAGCCGCGATGGACGCTGGTTCCTGGTCGAGACCGGCGACGACGGTTCGTTGCCGGGCGCCGTCCCGGACAGCGGAACCGAAATCAGCCTTTTGCCCGGCGGCAACGGACGTCTGCTTGCCGTTCCCGAAAGTGGAGCGCCGCATGAATTGCAGCGCATCGACGTGGTGTTCCCGGTGCTGCATGGCCCGTTCGGGGAAGACGGCTCCGTGCAGGGGCTGGCGGAGGTGGCCGAGGTGCCGTTTGTCGGAAGCGGCGTGCTCGGTTCGGCAACCGCGATGGACAAGGACATTGCCAAGCGGCTGCTGAAGGAGGCGGGACTGCCGGTTGCGGCGTCGGTGACGGTACGGGCCGGCGAGGCCGTGTCGTTCAAAGCCGTTGCTCAGCAGCTAGGCTCACCGGTGTTCGTAAAGCCGGCGCGGCAGGGATCATCCGTCGGCGTGAGCAAGGCGGCGACCGCCGAAGAATTCCAGGCGGCGTTGGCCGAAGCCCTGCGCCACGACCGCAAGGTACTCGTGGAAGAATTCGTCGCCGGCCGCGAGATCGAGTTCGGCGTGCTCGAAAACCTCGACGGCACTCTGACCGTCTCCGTGGCGGGCGAGATCATGCCCGCCGCCAGCCACGGCTTCTATACCTACGAGGCCAAATACATCGATGCGGAGGGAGCGGCGCTCAGCGTTCCGGCCGATCTTCCCGATGCCACGACGCGGCGGCTGCAGGACATGGCCCGCCGGGCGTTTCTGGCGCTCGGCTGCGAGAGCATGGCGCGGGTCGATTTTTTCCTGCGCGCCGACGGAACCGCGCTGGTCAACGAGGTCAACACGATCCCGGGCTTCACCAATATCAGCATGTACCCGAAGACGCTCGCGGCCAGCGGCATCGCCTGTTCCGACCTCGTCGGCCGGCTGATCGAGCACGCAATCGAGCGGGCGCGGCGGCAGGCGTAGATAGGCAAGAGGTCCGGCGGGACTCGACCACCAACAAAAAACCCGCCTCGAAGGGCGGGTTTTTCGAAATCGTGAAGGCAGTCCGGCTTAGATGCCGAGGCCTTCGTAGCGCTTCTTGAACTTCGACAGCCGGCCGCCGCGGTCGAGCAGGGTCTGCTGGCCGCCGGTCCAGGCCGGGTGCGTGTTCGGGTCGATGTCGAGGTTCAGCGTGTCGCCTTCCTTGCCATAGGTGGAACGCGTCACATATTCGGTGCCATCGGTCATGACGACCTTGATGGTGTGGTAGTTCGGATGGATGTCGGCTTTCATCGGTCTTGTCCTGAAGCTCTCGGGCGAGACCCGCCTGCGGCGATGTCACCCACTCTCTAAAACTTGAAGCCGCGCCTTGAGGAAGGTACGGCTTCAAAATCGGTCGGCTGGGCCTATACATCAGCCGCAATTGAATCACAAGGCCGCCGCCGCATTTCGCGCAAGCGGCAGGCCCGAGGAAACCGGGGATGGCAGACGCTAAGGCTGACGACGACCGGCGGCGCTCGCTGAGGCCGCTGCAGCGGCTGGCGCCCTATGTGCTGCGCTACCGCTCGATGGTGGCCTGGGCGGTGGCCTTCCTGGTGCTGGCCGCGGCGACGACGCTGACTTTGCCGCTCGCCGTGCGGCGGATGATCGACCACGGCTTCTCGACGTCGGATTCCACCTTCATCGCCAATTATTTCTCGATGCTGGTGGTGATCGCCGCCGTGCTCGCGCTGGCCTCGGCCGGGCGCTACTATTTCGTCATCACGCTCGGCGAGCGGGTGGTGTCGGATCTGCGCCGCGACGTCTTTTCCCATGTGACACGGCTGTCGCCGGCCTTCTTCGACCATGCGCAATCCGGCGAGATCGTCTCGCGGCTGACCGCCGATGCCACGCAGATCAAGTCGGCGGTGGGCGCCACCGCCTCAGTGGCGCTGCGCAATGTCATCCTCGGCCTTGGCGCCGTCGCCATGATGGTGGTGACCAGCCCGAAACTCTCCGGCCTCGTCATCGCAGCGATCCCGGTGATCGTGCTGCCGCTGGTGGCTTTCGGCCGCTCGGTGCGCCGCAAATCACGAATGGCGCAGGACACGCTGGCCGACGCGGCCGCCTATGCCAGCGAGCAGATCGGCTCGGTGCGCACCTTGCAGGCCTTCACCAACGAGAAACTGGTGACGGACAAGTTCGGCGGCGCGGTGGAAACCGCCTTCCAGGCGGCGCGGGACTCGGTGTTCGCGCGCTCTTTCCTCACTTTCTTCGCGATATTCACAATCTTTGCATCGGTGGTCGCCGTGCTGTGGTTCGGCTCGCGCGACGTCTTGTCCGGCGCGATGTCACCGGGAACACTTGGCCAGTTCCTGCTCTATTCGGTGTTCGCGGCGGGGGCGCTCGGTGCGCTGTCGGAGGTGTGGGGCGAGCTTTCGCAGGCGGCGGGTGCGGCCGAGCGGCTGACCGAACTTCTGGCCGAACAGCCGGCGATTGTTTCGCCCGCGCACCCGAAGCCGCTGCCGGCTATGACCAAAGGCGCGGTCGAATTCCGCGACGTGTCGTTCTCCTATCCGGTGCGGCCAGACCGCTCCGCCGTGCATGGGCTGTCCTTCGCGGTCAAACCCGGCGAAACCGTCGCCATCGTCGGGCCGTCGGGTGCGGGCAAAAGCACCGTCTTCTCGCTGATCCTGCGTTTCTACGATCCCGATGCGGGTGCGATCCTCGTCGATGGGGTCGACGTGCGCGAGGCCGATCCGGATACTGTGCGCGGACGCATCGCGATCGTGCCGCAAGAAGTCACCATCTTCGCGGCGACGGCAGCCGACAATATCGCCTTCGGCCGGCCGGGAGCTTCCGGCGCCGACATCGAGGCGGCGGCCAGAGCGGCACTCGCCGACGAGTTCATCCTGAGGCTCGAAAAGGGTTACGACACGCAGGTCGGTGAAAAGGGCGTCACGCTTTCCGGCGGCCAGCGCCAGCGCATCGCGATCGCCCGCGCCATCCTGCGCGATGCGCCCATACTTCTGCTCGACGAGGCGACCTCGGCGCTCGATGCCGAAAGCGAGACCCTGGTGCAGACCGCGCTCGAGCACCTGATGCAGGGCCGCACCACGCTGGTCATCGCGCACAGGCTGGCGACCGTGCTCAAGGCCGACCGCATCCTCGTCATCGAGGACGGCCGCATCGTCGAGGAAGGCACGCATCGCAGCCTGGTCAAGAAGGGCGGCACCTATGCGAGGCTGGCCAAGCTGCAGTTCGAGACCGGCGCCAGCGCCTTTCAGGGCGCGGCGGAGTAGATCCATATCTGGCTTGCCAGACCGCAGAGATAAATGCTCAGAATGAGCGTCGCGGTCGGGGGGGACAAAATGCTGGCGAATATCCTGATCGGGATGGTGGCGCTGCTCCACCTCTATTTCATGTATCTGGAAATGGTCGCCTGGGACCAACCGCTCGGCCGCAAGACGTTCGGCACCACGGCGGAGTTCGCCGCGCAATCGAAGGCGCTGGCGGCCAACCAGGGGCTCTACAACGGCTTCCTCGTCGCCGGGCTGGTCTGGGGCCTCTATCTCGGCGATGCCGGCTTTGCCGCAAAGGTGTTCTTCCTGCTCTGCGTCATCGTTGCCGGCGCGTTCGGCGCAGCGACCGTCAGCAGAAGGATCCTGTTCGTGCAGGCGCTGCCGGCCGCGCTTGCCTTGCTGGCGCTCTGGGCCGGGCTTTGATTGCAGGCAGTCGAAGCAACTGCTACGCGACGTTCCTCAACCGGACTCTTGCCTGAATGGCGGGCGTGTTGCCGTGGGTTACCCCCCTAACCCCTCCCCACAAGGGGGAGGGGGACCGCATGAGCGCCGTTTCGGAAAATCGTCGAAGGCTGGCGCTGGATGCGCTGCCGCAAAGTCTCCCTCCCCCTTGTGTGCAGGGTTAGGGGTGGGGGTACAAGAATGGAAAAGGCCGCGTGCCCTCCTCCAAGCACCCTTCAGTTACGCCCCATAGCGCTCCTTCAGATGCGCGGTGAAGTGTGCGGCGTTGAGCTTCTCGCCGGTGGCGCGTTCGAGTAGTTCCGGCGTCGACCAGCGCGAGGCCTGCGACCAGATCTTTTGCCGCCGCCAGTCGGCGATCGCTTCGAACCTGCCAGCCACCAGGTCGCTGTCGGCTGACGGGTGCTCTTTCTTCAGCGCCGCCCATTGCTGGGCCGCCATCATGGCGCCGAGCGTATAGGAGGGGAAATAGCCGAAAGTTGCGCTCGGCCAATGCACATCCTGCATCGGGCCATCGGCCGGGTTGTCGATGGTCGACAGGCCGAGATAGTCGCGCATCTTGGCGTCCCAAGCCTCGGGCAGATCGGCGGCGGCGAGCTTGCCGCCGACAAGCTCGCGCTCCAGCTCGAACCGCAGGATCACGTGCAGCGGATAGGTGACCTCGTCGGCGTCGACGCGAATGAGACCCCGCTCGACGCGGTGGACGTGGGGCAGGATATCGTCCATCGACCAGGCTTCGCCGAGATGCTTTTCGACATGCGGCAGCGCCCACTGCCAGAAGGCGGGATTGCGGCCGATCTGCTTTTCGACGAACAGGCTCTGGCTTTCGTGCATGGCCATGCCGCGTGCCTTGCCGAGCGGCCAGTGCGACCACTCTTTGGGCAGGTTCTGCTCGTAGAGCGCGTGTCCCGTTTCATGCAGAACGCCCATCAGCGCCGAGAGGAAATCGGTGGTCTTGTAGCGCGTGGTGATGCGCACGTCGGTCGGTACGCCACCGCAGAAAGGATGATGCGACACCGACAGGCTGCCATGGGTGAAGTCGAAGCCGATGGCGCCCATCATGGCAAGACCGAGCTCGCGCTGCTTGTCGATCGCATAGGGACCAGCCAGCGGCCGCGGTATTTTCGCGGTACGCTCTTCCTGCACCGCCAGCGCTTCCGGAACGAAGTCCTTCAGAAAAGCCTTCAACTCGTCGAACACCGGCGCGATATCGGCGGCGCGGTGGCCCGGATCGTATTGCTCCATCAGCGCATCGTAAGGGTCGAGGCCGAGCACGCCCGCACGCAAGTCGGCTTCCTCGCGAACCAGCGCGACAACGCCTTCGAGCGCCGGCAGGAAACCCGCCCAGTCGTTCTTGGCGCGCAGGTCGCGCCACAACTGCTCGGAGCGCATGCGGGCCTTTGTCTGGCGCTCGACGAACTCTGACGGCAGGCAGGTGAGGTTGATGTAGGCGCGCTGCAATTCGCGGAGCGCGGCCTGCTGCTCCTCATTCAGCGTCTCCTTTTCCGCCGCGGCGATCCAGTCGGCGATTTCCGGCGCGGTCGCCTGCCGGTGGTGGATGCCGGCGAGCGTCGACATCGCCTCGGCGCGCTTCTCGCCGCCGCCCACCGCCATGTGCGTCGCCTCGTCGGCGCCGAGGATGGCCAACGCATGTTCCAGCGCCTCGATCTTGCGCAGATGTTCGTCAAGCTTTGCAAAGGACATGGAAGGCTCCGGGAATCATGAAGGCCGGAGGGGACACCAAGTTTCCAGCCGTCGCAAGCGCCAAGCTAGAGACCAGCGCGCGTCGCCGGCGACGATCAGCGCTCGGTCAGCTTCAGCTCGATGCGGCGGTTCTTGTCGCGCGCTTCCGGTGTGTCGGCGGCATCGAGCGGCTGGAATTCGCCGAACCCTGCGGCGACGAGGTGGTTGGCCGGGACGCCGTTGGCGATCAGGAACTTGACCACCGAAGTGGCGCGCGCCGAGGAAAGTTCCCAGTTGTCGCGGTAGCGGCCGGTGCCGGACAGGGGAACATTGTCGGTGTGGCCGTCGACGCGCAGCACCCAGCTGATCTCCGGCGGAATTTCCTTCTGCAACTCGATGATGGCGCCGGCGAGCTTTTTCATCTCTTCCTGCCCGGCGGCATTGATGACCTCGGAGCCGACCGGAAACAGAACTTCCGACTGGAAGACGAAACGGTCGCCGACGATGCGGATGTTCTCGCGGTCGGACAGGATTTCGCGCAGCCGCCCGAAGAAATCGGAACGGTAGCGATTCAATTCCTGCACGCGCTGCGCCAGTGCGACATTGAGACGGCGGCCTAGGTCGGCGATCTTGGTGTTGGACTCGCGGTCGCGCAGTTCGGACACGTCGAGCGCTTGCTCCAGCGCGCCGATCTGCTTGCGGAGCGCGGAGATCTGCTGGTTGAGCAGTTCGACCTGCGACATTGCGCGCTGGCTCAATTGCCGCTGCTGGTCGAGTTCGCCGGTCAGCGTGCCGATGCGCGCGTTGGCTTGCTGGTCGGCGCCGGCGCCCCGCGAGAGGAGTTGCTCGAGGCGCGTCTTTTCGCTGACGGCCGCCGACAGCGATGCCTGCAGGTTGGCGAGCGAATCCTCCATGTCCTGGCTGTTGGAACGCTCCAGCGACAGCAGTTGCGTAAGCTCGTTGATCTGCGAATTGAGGCGGTTCAGCACCTCGTCCTTGCCGCTGATTTCGCGGGAGAGCAGGAACTGCGCCAGCACGAAGACCGAGAGCAGGAACATGATCGCCAGAAGCAGCGTCGACAGCGCATCGACGAAGCCGGGCCAATAGTCGATGCGGCGATCGCTTCGCCGTCCGCGGGCGAGAGCCATGTCAGTTCGGCTCCCTGTTCTTCAAGGCGCCGGCGATCTTTTCGAGCGTCGCGCGCATCGCCTTCTGTTCGTCCGACTGCGCCTCGACCCAGTCGCGCATCATCTGCTGTTCGCTGCGCATGTTCTTGACGAGGCCTGAAATGCCGTCGGCGAGATTGGCCATCGCGTTGGCGACACGCTGGTTGGAACCGCCGTTCTCCTGGAGGCCGCGGAGCCGTTCGGACAAAAGGCGGATCTCGTCGGCGGTGCCCGCCCTGGCGGCGTCGACGACCGGAAGATCGGAGGAAAGGTCGGTGACCGACGACAGCCAGTTTTCCAACTCGGTGTAGAAACGCGTCTGGGCGCGCCCGGCTTGCAGGTCGAGGAAGCCGAGCACCAGCGAACCGGAAAGGCCGAACAGCGAGGACGAGAAGGCCGTGCCCATGCCTGCCAGTGGCGCCGACAGGCCGGATTTCAGCGATTCCAGAACATCGTTGGCATCGCCCGAGCCCGGATCGAGCGAGCGGATCGTCTCGCCGATCGATCCGATGGTGCCGAGCAGGCCCCAGAACGTGCCGAGCAGGCCGAGAAAGACCAGAAGGCCGACCAGATAACGCGAGACGTCGCGGCTTTCATCGAGGCGGGCGGCAATGGAATCGAGGATCGTCCGCATCGAAAGCGTCGAAAGCGCCATGGTTGAGGAGGAGCGGCTGAGTAGCGCCTTCATCGGCGCCAGCAGCACGGGTTCCGTTTCTTCGGAGCCGGCGCGGAACGAATTGACCCAGCGGACCTCTCGAAACAGCCGCAAGACCTGGGCGAAGGCGAGCAGGATACCGACCGCCAGGACACCGATGATCAGGCCATTCAGGCCGGGATTGGTGACGAAGGCCGACGAGATCTGCCGGTAGAGGATGGCCGCGATGAAGCCGACGATCGCCAGAAAGACCAGCATGGAAAGCAGAAAGATCTGCGGGCTCGACAGTTTGTGGGGGTCATAGTCCGAGTTCGCCGCCAAAACGTCCGACCCGAAATTCCTGAAGAATGCCATCCGCTCGCGCCCTGATTTGGTCCGCCGCCAAGTTGTCGGTGAGTCTAAACGGAATTATGACGAAATTGGAAGGAGCGCCTTCGACCTTTGAGCCTGGAAAGCGTGCCGGCGGGCTTAAAATCTCTTGGAGCCTGACTCATAAGAATGAGATGCGAGTTTTCGAGCAAGGAGCCTGACGAGGCAAAGAAGATCCAGGCTGCGGCCGTTTGGATTTTTGGCTTCGAAGTCCTTTGCGAGACGTCGGCATCTGGATCAGTACCATTGCGCATCACTGATGCGGTTTGCAATCTTCGTACCACGGACGCCATAATGCGCCCGAGCGGTTAGCACTACTTTGGCACTTTAGGCTCGACGGTATCTGCAAGGAGCCTGTCACAGTGAGGGCATCGCCGGGGTGGCGGCCGTGCGAAGAGGTCGAGGATGGCTTGCCTGATGGCCGGCATGCTTGGTTGCGGTGGCGGTCCCGAGATTCTTTTTTTTCCGTCCCGCTGCTTTGAGGCGGCGGGATTGGAGGAAGGCGTAGGCGATCATCGTCATCAACGCGTGTCGATGTAATCCCGTCCAGGATCTGCCTTCGAAGTGGTCGAGCCCAAGCTCCTCCTTGAGCTGCTGGTGGGCCTGTTCACAGACCCACCTGGCCTTGATCGTGGCGGCGAGCGTCTTGATGGTGGCATCGGCCGGCAGGTTCGACACATAGTATTTTTGCTCCCCGGTCGACCGCCGCTCGCCGACGAGCCAGACCTCGTCGCCAGGCATGCATTGCATGCGATTATCGAGCATCCGGTGCTTATGGCCATCCGCAACGCGGACACGGCGGGCCGCGAAGAGACAGGTCAGCCGACCTTTGGTGCCCCGCCGCCAGCTGACCTTTTGCCATTTCCCTTCGGCCAACAACGCTTCGGCAGAGACCGGGGGCTGATCAGGGATGTGGTATTTGCGGGGCTTTCCGGTCTTCGCGACGGGGAAGATCAGGGCAACGTCGGCGGGATAGACGTTCTGGCGTCGCGACAGACCCACCGCCCACAGCAGACCGCGCTCGCTCAAAGCCTGACGGAAAGGCCCGCTGGAGCCGTACCCTGAATCGGCAAGCACGCAGCCAAAACGCGCACCGGAGGCGATGACGCGGTCGATCTCCTCGATCGCGATCTCCGGCTTTGTCAGAGCGGTCTGTCGATCCTTCGGCACACGCGCCCGCGCCATGCGCTCTGGATCATCCGTCCAGCTCTCGGGCAGGAAGAGCCGCAGGCCCACCATCACCGGCACTTCGCGCGACGCCAAGCGTCACCGAGACCAGCGACTGACAATTGGCCGTCTTGCCGAGCGACGAGGCATATTGTGGCGCGACGCCAACCGAGTGACGTCCCTTCTTCGGCAACGCCGTGTCGTCGATGACCAGCAAGCCGCGTCCTCACCGCCGACCAGGCGATCTGCCTCCTTCAGCAGGCCGCCTCCAGCGGCGCGCTGTCCCAGACGCCGGCAGCGACGAAATGATGCAGCTGGTCGTAGCCGACCGTCGCCAGCCGCGCCGCCATCGGCTGGACGCTCTTGCGGTCCCTGGACCAATCAGACCCGCGACATAGAGCGGACACATCCGCGCCCGCGTCTTGTGCCCCAGCGCCGCGACAAACGGCTCAAGCCAGCGCTCCAGATCAGCTTGCCAGTTCCCATCCATGGCCGGCCCCTCCAAAAAAGCCGACCACCCATGAATCACGCAAAATCGCTCTTGGGAATCCTCAAAACGCTCCCAGAACTAAAAATCTGCCAGAGTAGTGCTAGACGTTATGACCGTGGTCTGAGGAGCGGCCCGCCCTTAGTCTTTGCAGCTGTTAAGCAAACGGGGGTTGCTCGGGAGTGCCGAGCCGAGCCCCAAGCGAAGTAAGGACGGGCCATGAAGCAGGATAATGTTTTTTACGTCGGTGTCGATGTGTCGAAAGCCAAGTATGCGATTGCGATTGCCGAAGGCGGACGGAATGGAGAGGTCCGCTATTTCGGCGAGATCGAGGCGACGCCGGCGGCGGTGGAACGGTTCGTGCGCAAGCTGGAGAAGAAGCATACTTGTTTGCACTTCTGCTACGAAGCCGGCCCGACCGGCTATGGGCTGTATCGCCAGATCACAGCACTCGGGCACCGCTGCGATGTCGTAGCACCCTCGCTGATCCCCAAGCGGCCGGGCGAGCGCGTCAAGACCAACCGGCGCGATGCGGTCTCCCTGGCGCGGCTTTTGCGGGCCGGCGAGCTGACCGGCATCTGGGTTCCCGACGCGGTGCATGAGGCGGTGCGCGACATGGTGCGGGTGCGGGCCGCGGCGAGCGAGGATCTGCGCAAGAAGCGCCAGCAGCTGCTCTCCTTCCTGCTGCGCCATGGTCGTGTGTTTACTGGCCACAAGAACTGGAGCCGGGCACATGCCCGTTGGCTGGTGGCGCAGAAGTTCGACCATCCGGCCCAGCAGATCGTGTTCCAGGACCAGGTCGACGTCATCACCGATGCGCAGGACCGGCTGGAGCGGCTGGACGCGCAGTTGGCCGAGCTGGTGCCGAGCTGGTCGATGGCGCCGGTGGTGGCGGCCTACCAGGCACTGCGTGGGGTCTCCTTCATCGTCGCCGTCACCTTTGTCAGCGAAGTTGGCGATGTCCGCCGCTTCGACAGCCCGCGCCAGCTGATGGCCTTTCTCGGTCTGGTGCCCTCGGAGCACTCCACCGGCGACACGGTGAAGCGCGGCGGCCTGACGCTGGCCGGTAACCGCCGTGCCCGCCGCGTCCTGGTCGAGGGCGCCTGGGCCTACCGCTATCCGGCCCGGGTGACGGAGCCCATTCGCGTCCGACTCGAGGGGTTGCCGAAAGCCGTACGTGAGATCGCCTGGAAGGCGCAGACCCGGTTGTGATCAACCGTCGTCTCAAGGCCCATCCCGTCCCCGTGCTGCCCATCAACGACAACCAAACCTGTGGCAAAGACATGGGACGGAAAAGTTCATCTAGCGCGCTTGACCACGGTCATAAGAGGGTCCAGGTCATCCCATTCTCAACTTCGTCCAACTAACTCATTCTCGGGTCAGGCTCTTATGATCGTGACATCCCACAGCCACAACGTCCTCAGCGGCACGGCGGGAAGATGGCGCGTCTGGTCTCTCTCGGACGGCTATATCGAGATGCCGGCGCACCTTTTGCGGGATCCGCAGAATGACCCGGTGCCGCAAGCTGCGCAGGCAGGGACGCTTCGCCTATCTGTCAATTGCTTCGCCCTCGCAGGTCCAGGCGTTGACGGCGTTCTGATCGACAGCGGAGGAGGGGGCTGGGCCCTCACAGTAGGGCGTCTCGAGCAGACCATGGCGGAAGCCAGGATCGACCCGGCGTCGATCACGCTATTGGCGCTCACCCACACCCATCAGGATCATGTGCACGGGCTTTTGACCCCCGACGGCCGAGTGCTCTTTCCGAACTTGAAGGCGATCGTGATTCCCGAGGCGGCTGTGGAGAGCTTTTTCGCTGAGGCGCACCTTGCGCGGTTCCGGCCCCTGCTGAAGCCCGTCCGGAATGGCGACCAAGTGGCTGAGCGGTTGAGGGCGGTTGCCCTGCCCGGTCATGCTGCCGGTCATACCGGCTACGCGTTTGACACGGACGAGGACCGTTTCCTGTTCTTCGGAGACATCGTACATGTGCCAGCCTTCCAGTTCGACAATCCCGCGTTCAGTTGGGGCTATGACGACGATCAGCCGACCGCACGCGCAACCCGCCTAAAGGTTTTCCATGACGCGGCCGAGGCGGGAACGTGGATCGCCGGCGCGCACCTTGGCTGGCCGGGCATCGGTCGCGTGGTGCGTAAGGGCGAAGCATACGGCTATGAGCCGGCAGCAGGATGAGCGACAGGCGGCCCTGCCTGCGGCAGATCCCGGCTCTACGCGCCACTGCGTTGCGCTCTACGCTCCAGCCGGGATGACGAAATATGGGTCAGGCACTCAGAGCCGGTCGATCACCAGGCAATCGATGACGGCGGCCAGATGCAGGCAGGCTGCGGTGACGACGAAGCCGTGCCAGACTGCAGACTGGAACCGCAGACTGCGCCATATGAAGAAGATGACGCCGCAGGAATAGACGATGCCGCCGGCGACCATGAGCCACAAGGTGGCCGTCGGCAGGGTTTCCAGCAATGTGCCGGCAATCGCGGCGCCGCTCCAGCCGATCGCCAGATAGAAGATGACTGCCAGCCGGTCGAACCGGCCGGGCAGAAACAGCTTCACCGCGATGCCTATCGCGGCCGCACCCCAGACGACGGCGAGCATGGTGCGGGCGGTCGCCGTGTCTTCGAGCTGCGCCAGAAAGGGCGTGTAGGTTCCGGCGATCAAAAGGTAGATCGCGGCGTGGTCGAAACGGCGCAGAATCCATTTCGCAGGCGAAACGGGCCATAGATTATAGGCACAGGAAACCGAGAAAACAGTCAGCAGCGAAACCACATAGAAGACCGCCGCCGCGTATTCGCCGGGCGCGGTGTGGAAGGCTGATACCGCAAGCAGGGCCGAGCCGGCGGCGATCGCCAGGACGATGCCCACCGTATGCACGATGCCGTCGGCGACGAGTTCCGCGCGCGAATGGGCGAAGCGGCCGATGAACGGCGCTGGCGATTGCGGGCTTGGTTCCCCTGACATGCTTCTTTTCTTGGCACCGCCTTGTGACAAGTTATTGACGGCCCGCATCCAAACCATGCGGCTTGGCGCCGCAGCAGTCATCTCGCCGGCAGCGGCTTCTTCAAGGTCTTCAGCAGCGCGCGGTGGATCGCCTCGTTGCCCGCCACGATGGTGCCGCTGTCCAGCATGTCCTGGCCGCCCGACTTGTCGCTGACGAAGCCGCCGGCCTCGCGGATCATCAGGATGCCGGCCGCCATGTCCCAGGGCGACAGAGAATCTTCCCAGAAGCCGTCGAGACGGCCAGCCGCGACATAGGCAAGATCGAGCGCGGCCGAGCCCATGCGGCGGACGCCGGCGGTCTCGCCCATCACATTGCGCAGTTCGATCAGGTAGTTGCCGTGGTGGCCGCGGCCAAGATGGGGAATGCCGGTGCCGACCACCGTGTCGGTGAGCTTGCTGCGTCCGGCGACGCGCAGGCGGCGATCGTTGAGGAAGGCGCCGCCGCCGCGTTCGGCGGTGTAGAGCTCGTCCATCGCCGGATTGTAGATGACGCCGGCGACAAGCTGCCCCTGGCGCTCGAGCGCGATCGAGATCGAGAAGATCGGCAAGCCATGCAGGAAGTTGGTAGTCCCGTCGAGCGGATCGACGATCCAGCGGTGCTGGGCGTCCTCGCCCTCGACCGCGCCGCGCTCCTCCATCAGGAAGGCGTAGCCGGGGCGGGCGCGGGCCAGTTCGGTGTGGATGATCTCTTCGGCCTTGCGGTCGGCCTGGCTCACATAGTCGCCGGGGCCCTTCAGCGAGACCTGCAGGTTCTGCACCTCGCCGAAATCGCGGGCGAGCGAACGGCCGGCCTTCATGGCGGTCTGAACCATGACATTGATGATCGCCGAACGCGCCATGCTCTATTGTCTCCAGCCCGCGCGCGGAATCAGTCCGCGCGGCGGACGTAGGTGATCTCGTTGGTGTCGACGACGATGCGTTCGCCGGACGAGATGAAGGGCGGCACAAGCACGCGGATGCCGTTTTCCAGCATGGCCGGCTTGTAGGACGAGGCGGCGGTCTGACCCTTCACCACCGGGTCCGCTTCGGTGATCGTCAGCGTCACGGTGTCGGGCAGCGAGATGCCGATCGGGCGGTCTTCGTAGAGTTCGACGGTGACCATCATGCCGTCCTGCAGGAAGGCGGCGCGCTCGCCGACGAACTCCTTGTTCAGCTCGAGCTGCTCGTAGCTTTCCGTATCCATGAACACCAGCAACTCGTCCTGCGCGTAGAGGAAGGAGAAATCCTTCTGCTCCAGGCGCACCTTCTCGACCGTTTCGGCCGAGCGAAAACGCTCGTTGAGCTTGGTGCCGTTGATGAGGTTCTTCAGTTCGACCTGGTTGTAGGCGCCGCCCTTGCCGGGCTTCACCGCGTTGGTCCTGACCGCCACCCAGAGGCCGCCATCATGCTCGATGACGTTGCCGGGACGGATTTCGTTGCCGTTGATCTTGGCCATTTTGCGCTATTCCGGAAGAGGTTTGCCCGCCGCCGACGGCGGTTTCGGCGCCTCCATGAACACAAAATGCCCCGAGAGGCAAGAGATGTGGCGTAAGCGGTCGAGGAGGGCGCGAAGCGGACGCCGGCTCTCCGGTCCATCCGCTCCCCTTCATGCGTCGGCCGATGACGTTCTCGCGAACTCAGGCGGCGGAAGACGTCCGGTCGAGAACGCTCCAGTCGAACGCACGCGCCCAGTCGACGAAACTGTGCCAGCGGACTTCCGGGAAATCCTTGCGCAAGGCGGCGATATCGGCGTCGTAGCCGACCTTATCGAACCATTCGAACATGAGTGCTGTATCCTCGCTTTGCTGGCGGGCAACGGCGATCGGGATTTCCTGATAGCTGATCGGGCGGCCGATCGCCTGCGACAGGATTTTCGCCTGCTCCTCGCCGGACAATTCGTCGCCGGCGAAATCGAAACGCTTGCCGAACGCCTGCTCGCGCCGCTCGACCAGGGCGGCGACGAAGGCTCCGATGTCCGCCAAGGCGACCAGCTGGAGAACACGCTTGGGCGGCATCGCGAAGGCATGCGTGCCCTGGCTAAGCCCGCCGATCGACCACGGCGCGACGAAATTCTCCATGAAGGCGACTGGCGCGCTGATCGTATAGGGAATGCCGAGTTCGGCCACATGTTTTTCGACGAGATATTTGCTTTCGAAATGCGGGATGCCTGTCTTCTTGTCGGCGTCGGCGACTGACGAATAGATCAGATGCCCGACGCCGGCCGCCTTCGCCGCATCGGCGGCAATGATGCCCTGGCGGATCTCCTCCTCCACCCCGGCCTCGTAGCCGTTGCCCATCAGGTACATGGTGTCGACACTGTTTGCGGCCTTCGCGATGGACGCCGCATCGCCAAGATCGCCCACGACGATCTCGGCACCGGCCGATGCCAGCCGCCGTGCCGCATCGCTATCCGGCTTGCGGGTCAGTGCCTTGACGCGATGTTCTCTCGAGAGGAGTGCGTGCGCTACCGCGCCTCCCTGCTGGCCGGTGGCGCCGGTTACCAGAACGCTTCGTTTGTTGCTCATGTGTCTGCTCCTTTTCGTTTCCGATGGAGCAAAGTTAGGGTCTGTCACATTGATCCATAACAGCCTACAATTGGGAAACATCGTCCCAAGGGTGGCACAATGCTCGATCTCAACGATATCCTGGTGTTTGCCCGCGTCGTCGAGGCCGGCAGCTTCACCGCAGCCGCGCGGCTGCTTGGCATGCCCAAGACCACGGTCAGCCGCCGCATTGCCGTGCTCGAGCGCGAGGTGGGCATCCGTCTCCTCCAGCGCACGACGCGCAGCCTCAGCGTGACGGATGCGGGACGTCTCTACTACGATCGGAGCAGCCAGGCGCTGCGGACGATCCAGGATGCGAACCTGCGCCTTGCGGAAGCGCGAGCGGAGCCATCGGGCACGATCCGGATATCGGCGCCCGTCGGCTTCGGCAGCTTCCTCTCCGGCACGGTGTCCGGCTTCCTTGCGATGTATCCGAAAACCGCGGTCGAACTGCGCCTTACCGACGACAGGCTCAATCTCGTCGAGGACGGCATCGATCTCGCCTTCCGCACCGGCATCCTCCCGGACTCGACGCTTATCGCCCGCAAGTTCGGTTCGACGCATCGTATCCTGTGCGCCAGCCCGGATTATCTGGCGCGCCGTGGCGTGCCGGAGGCGCCGGCGGACCTTGCTTTCCACCATTGCGTCATCGCAGGCCCGTCGACGGCCAATGCACACTGGGTTCTGGAGGGGCCGCATGGCGAGGAAAGCGTCATGGTGTCCGGACGCTTCGCCGCCAATGAAATGCAGGCGGTGATTGCCGCTGCGATTGCCGGCTACGGCATCGCCCAGCTGCCCGACAGGATGGCCGAGGCGTCCATCGCAGACGGGCGGCTCCGCCGCGTTCTCGACAACTACACGACGCCGGCAGGCGGCCTCTATGCCGTCTATCCGAGCAGCCGGCACCTTTCGCCTGCGGTCAAAGCATTCATCGAGCTTGCGGCGGAGCGATTGAGCGCTGCCGGAGCCGCCGCGAACGTGCCGCGTGAAGCCGAAGCAGCCGCTGATTAGCCGGATGCAAACACGGCGTTGTTTCCGTGTTTCTTTCGCTCCGTCAGCCTGAATTCAACGAGACATTACTGTTCAGCGCAGCCGATTGGCGCGGCCGAGCGCGGTCTTCAGCTCTTCGGGGGTCAGGCCGTTCATGAAATCGTCCATGACCGGGTCGAACAGGCCGGCGCGGCGGGCGAGGATGTACCAGGCGGCGGCGAAAATCGTATCGGGATCGGTGCCGATGC
The DNA here is from genome assembly GCA_963763895.1 of uncultured Alphaproteobacteria bacterium. Taxonomy (GTDB): domain Bacteria; phylum Pseudomonadota; class Alphaproteobacteria; order Rhizobiales; family Rhizobiaceae; genus Neomesorhizobium. The sequence goes on from CAVXQC010000004.1 coordinate 356,153, forward strand.
CTTGCATATAGAGCTTGGCTACGCGGTTTTGGGCGGCAACGTTGCCGCCCTCGGCAGCGCGCTTGAGCCACGCGAAGCCGGACTTGACATCGCGCTCGCCGCCGCGTCCCGAGATCAGCCAACTGCCCAGATCGAGCTGCGCGGTATCGAAGTTCTGGCGGGCGGCGCGAACAAGCCATTTGCGTGCCTCGGCGTCGTCGGGTTTCTTGCCCCCGACGCCGTTGGCAAGGATCTGCGACATCGCATATTGCGCATCCGGGAGCTCGGCGTTGGCGGCCTTCTCATAATAAGGCAGCGCCTGCTCGATGCCGCGCGGGCCCGGCTCGCGCTGGGTCAGCAATTGCGCGTAGTTGAACTGGGCAAGCGCATTGCCGGCCTCGGCCGCCGCCTGCATCAGCGCGAAGGCCTGCTTCTTGTCCTTCTCAACGAAACGGCCATCGATCAGCATAAGCGCATACTGGAACTGCGCTTCCGGAATGCCCTGCTCGGCGGCGAGTTGATACCACTTCGCGGCCTCGGCTTCGTCGCGCTTCACGCCCAGGCCGCGCGAAAGGATCTCGGCGACCAGCGTCTGCGCCGGCGCTTCGCCAGCCTTGGCGCGTGGCAAGGCAAGGTTGAGGGCGGTCTTGTAGAGGCCGCGCTGGAACGCGCCATAGGCCTCATCCGGCGGCTTGGCGCCAAAACGCATCGGATCGACATTGGTGGTTGCCGAGCTGGGTTTTTCGGTGGTGGCCGCACTGGGGCGGCCGCCATCGGCCGCCGTCGCCGGGATGGCTGCGGTGGCTAGAATGGCGAGAATGCAAAAGAAAGGAACCGGTTTTCGCGACACGAGAAGCTTCTAATCCTCGAAACGCGGCGCTTTTTGGTCAAGCAGCGAATTGGCGCGGGCGACCTGCTCGCGCGGATCGGCGTCATCGCCAAACACTGCGGCCGACAGCGCCACGAACTCGGCGCCGGTCGCGGCCGCCGCCTCGACGGAATCGATATGGGAACCAGCCAGCACGATGCACGGGATTTCGATCATCTCGGCCCACCATCCGGCGAGGTTGAGGTTGCGCGGATGCGGCTCGGGCGTGTTGTCGTAGCCGAAGCGGCCGAAGAAAATATAGTCCGGGCGGGCCTCGCCGAGGTCCAGAGCTTCGTCGCGGGTCTTTATGCCACCGGCGCCGACCATCATCTTGTCCTGCAGCCGGTCGATCGCGTCGGCAAGCGCTTGCTTCCCTGATTCCATGTGCACGCCATCGGCCTTGACACGAGCGGCGATCCGCGTGTCGCCGGCGATCACCACGGCGACGCCGGCTTCCTGCGCGATGGGGACGAGGCGTTCGGCGAGCGCCTGGAACGCAGATTCATGCAGGCCGTAGCATGGGAGGATAAGTGAGGCGACGTCGCCGCCTTCGAGCGCCTGGCGAAGTTTGCGCTCCAGGTCGTCGTCCGATTGGCCCTGAGGGGCGATCAGCACGACGCGGCAGCGGTTGGGCGGAGATGTTTCAGCCATGGCCTGTTCCAAAGTGCGCCGCCCGTACGGGCGGCGTCGACAGGATGCGAATAGAGCAATGCAGGGTCGTTGAACAGATGGTCCAGCTTCATGCCGCCCTCGCAATACGTGGCCAATCCGGCTAAGCGGGAATCCGAAAGGTGCCCTTCATGAATGCCTTGCTTTCCGATCCGATGTTCTATGCGGTGGCAATTCCCGCCGTGCTGCTGGTCGGCTTGTCGAAGGGCGGTTTCGGCGGCGCGGTAGGATTTGTCGGCGTTCCGCTGATGGCGCTGACGATGTCGCCGGTGCAGGCTGCGGCGATCCTGCTGCCGATCCTGGTGCTGATGGACATCGTGTCGCTGTGGACCTGGCGCGGCATTTTCGACCGCCGGATACTGGTGCAGATGCTGCCCGGCGCGATGGTCGGGATCGGCGCCGGCTGGCTGATGGCGGCGGTGGTGACGGCCGACATGGTGCGCTTCATGGTCGGCGCGGTCGCCATTGTCTTCGTCGGCCGCTGGCTCTATCTTCGCTACCGCCACGGCGCCGACCATGCTTCGCGTCAAAATGGTGTCGCCGCGGCGTTCTGGGGCACCGTCGCCGGCTTCACGAGCTTCATCGCCCATGTCGGCGGCCCGCCTTTCCAGGTCTACACACTGCCGCTCAGGCTCGATCCGAAAGTCGTGACCGGCACCGGCACTGTTTTTTTCGCCGTCACCAACGCGGTGAAGCTTTTTCCTTATTTCGCGCTCGGCCAGTTCGACGCGACCAACCTCATGGCTTCCGTGGCGCTGATGCCGTTCGCGCCGCTCGCCACGCTTGCCGGCGCCTGGCTGGTGCGGCGGATGCGGCCGGAGGTTTTTTATCCCTTCACCTATGCGACTGTCGCCGTCGTCGCACTCAAGCTGGTATGGGACGGCACCGCGCAAATGTTTTAGTCCTGAATTAATTTGTGACGGCTCCTGTCGCCGGCTTGTCATCTTTTCTTGGGGCTAGCGCGTTATAGGTCGGAACGGATTCGCCGGGGGAACCGATTCCTGCCGCCGCCGATGCTCCTGAGAGAGCCGGCATTTTGTTCAACGAATTCAAGAACCAACATGACAGGCAACGCACCCTCCCAGCGGGACACCCGCATCGACGTTTTCCGCGCGCTCGCGCTGCTGACGATCTTCGTCAACCACGTGCCGGGGACGATCTTCGAGCACTTCACGCACAAGAATTTCGGCTTCTCCGATTCGGCCGAAGCCTTCGTGCTGATCTCGGGTGTCGCGATCGGTTTGGCCTACGGGCTGAAATTTCGACCGGGAAACCGCTTGCTGATCACGCTCAAGGCGTGGCGGCGTGCCGGCGTGCTCTACACCACTCACATCATGACCACGGTGGCGACGCTGGGCATCTTTTCCGCCGCGGCACTTTATTTCTCGCGGCCGGATCTGCTGAAGCTGATCAATATCGAATTGATCATCAACGATACGCCGGAGGCGCTGGTCGGCATCGCGACACTCGGCCACCAGGTCGGCTACAACAACATCCTGTCGATGTACGCGGTCGTCCTGTTGATGATGCCTGTGTTCCTGCTGATCGGCTCCGTCAGCCTGCGCCTGATGCTGCTGGCCTCCGGCCTCGTCTGGCTGGTTGCCGGCATCTACCAGATCGCGCCGACGAATTTTCCCGGCGACGGGTTCTGGTTCCTCAACCCGCTTTCGTGGCAACTCCTGTTCGTGATCGGCATCGCCGGCATGATGCATGTGAAGCGCGGCGGCGAGATCCGCTTCAACTGGTGGATGGCGGGCGCCGCGGTGTTCTACCTCGCCGGCGCGCTCTTCTGGGTCAAATGGCCGCTGTGGGGCATCGAGACTGCCTCGGGATTGCCGACCGTGCTGACCGGTTTCGACAAGACGTTCCTGTCGCTGTCGCGGCTGATGCACATCCTGGCGATCGCCTATCTGATCGTGACGATCCCGTGGCTCTCGAACCTGGCACAGACCCGTCCCGGCCATCCCCTGGCGGTTCTCGGCAAACATTCCCTGCCGGTGTTCATCGCCGGCACCATCCTGGCGATGGTGGCGCAGGTGATGAAGACGGTGAGCCCGGGCGGCATCCTCTACGATGCGATCCTGATCTCGACCGGCATCGCCTTGCAGTTCGGTCTTGCCTACTACCTCGAATGGCTGCCGAAGATCGGCTGGGGCGGTACCAAGGCCAGGCCGGCTTCGGCGTCGCGTCCGATCGGCGGCGCCGCGCTAAGGCCGTCCTGACGGCCGGCGGCCGGGCGTCGGGTCGATGGCTTCGCCGTCATGGAATAGAATTGCTTCAATGTGGCCGAGTGCCGGTTTAAAGTCTCCCCTTCACATATGAGGGGGAGAACTTGCCAAGCATTTACGACAGCGGTCTTGACCGGAACATTGCCAACCACCAGCCGCTGACGCCGCTGTCTTTCCTGGAAAGGGCGGCAAAGACCTTCCCGGATCATGTCGCCATAATCCATGGTCGCCAGCGCGTCACCTACCGCACGTTCTGGCAGCGGTCGCTCAAGCTTGCCTCGGCGCTTGCCGCCAAAGGCATCGGCAAGGGCGACACGGTGACGGTGATGCTTTCCAACACGCCGCCGATGCTGGAAGCGCACTTCGGCGTGCCGATGGTGAAAGCGGTGCTGCATTCGCTGAACACCAGGCTCGACGCGGCGGTCATCGCATTCCAGCTCGACCATGCCGAGACGAAGCTTTTGATCGTCGACCGCGAATTTTCCAGGGTGATGAAGGAGGCGCTCGCGCTGGCCAGGGTGACGCCGCTGGTGATCGACTTCGACGATCCGGAATATGCCGACGACGCTCCCTATCAGAAAGGCGAGCGGATCGGCTTCATCGACTATGAAGACTTCATCGCCAGCGGCAATGCCGGTTTCCAGTGGTCGATGCCCGACGACGAATGGGACGCGATCTCGCTGAATTACACCTCCGGCACGACCGGCAATCCGAAGGGTGTCGTCTATCATCACCGCGGCGCGGCTCTGATGGCCTATACCAACACGATCCACGCCGGCATGGGCAAGCACGCCGTCTATCTGTGGACGCTGCCGATGTTCCACTGCAACGGCTGGTGTTTTCCGTGGACGCTCGCTGTTCAGGCCGGAACCCATGTCTGCCTGCGCTGGGTGCGGCCGAAGGCGATGTACGACGCGATCGCCGACCATGGCGTGACGCATCTCTGCGGCGCGCCGATCGTGATGTCGACGCTGATCAACGCGAAGGACGAGGACAAGCGCGAGTTTCCCCAGCTCGTGACCTTCAACACTGCGGCCGCACCGCCGCCGGAAGCCGTGCTTTCCGGCATGGCCGATGCGGGTTTTGCGGTCAATCATCTCTACGGCCTCACCGAGACCTACGGTCCGGCCGTCGTCAACGAATGGCATACCGATTGGGACGGCCTCGAAAAGGGCCCGCGCACGGCGAAGAAGGCGCGGCAGGGCGTGCGATACGCCTCGCTCGAGGATTTGACGGTGATGGACCCCGCCACCATGGAGAAAACGCCGGCCGACGGCGAGACGATCGGCGAGGTGATGTTCCGCGGCAACATCGTCATGAAGGGCTATCTGAAAAACCGCAAGGCGACCGACGAAGCCTTCGCGGGCGGCTGGTTTCATTCAGGCGATCTCGGTGTGATGCACCCGGACGGCTACATCCAGCTCAAGGACCGCTCCAAGGACATCATCATATCGGGCGGCGAGAATATCTCGTCGATCGAGGTCGAGGATGCGCTTTACAAGCACCCAGCGGTGGCGTCCTGCGGCGTGGTCGCCAGGGCCGACGACAAGTGGGGCGAGGTGCCGGTCGCTTATGTGGAGTTCAAGCCGGGCAAAACGGCGACCGAGGCCGAAATCCTCGATCACTGCCGGACGCTGCTCGCCCGCTTCAAGGTGCCGAAGGCAGTGATCTTTTCGGAGATTCCGAAGACTTCGACCGGCAAGATCCAGAAGTTCCGGTTGCGGGAGATGGCGAAGACCTTGTGAGTTCCCGAGGCGGCGACATATTTCGCTATGTATGCCGAATCGCCTGCATGTTATGTACGGATAGAGCGCCGAGCGGGTGCATCGGCGGGAATTGTTCTTTGGAGGGGGAGTCATGCAAGGGGTAGCACGCAACTTTTTCATTCTTGCGATCATCTACGCAATCTGCGGGATGACGCTCGGACTATCGATGGCGATCAGCCACGACCACACCCAGATGCCAGTGCATGCGCACGCGATGGTGGCAGGCTGGCTGATGTCGGCGGTATTCGCCTTTTTCTATCATCTGTTTGCGGTGGCGAACGCCTCGCGGCTGGCGCCTGTCCATTTCTGGCTGACAGCCGTGAGCGGGATCGCTCTTATGATTTCGCTTTTCTTCCTGCTCGGAGGCAATGCGGCGGTGGAGCCGGTAACCGCGATCTCCTCGATCGGGTTCTTCCTGGCGATACTCCTGTTTGCATGGATCGCATTGCCGGTGATCAGGATGCAGGGAACGGAGCACATCGTGCAAGGTGTGGCAGCCAAGGGCACGGCATCGCGCTGAACTCTGCCGGCGATTTGCGGCTGTGATACCTGTGCCTTTTTTGGACAGTCGATTCGAGCTTGAACTAAAAAATATTCGAGCCATTAAGAGTCTGTTAAGCTTTACAGGTGTTTACTGTGGCCATCCAGTGATCTGGATTCTTACCGAGTGGTTGGACCACTCCGTTTGACGCCTCCCTGTTAAACTCCTGAGAGCCGCCTTTCCGCGGCTCTTTTTTTGTCCGCGCCTCATCCCGTGTACTGCGGATGCCCGCGCCGCAGTTCCACCGTTAACCTTCTGTTAAACATGCGCTTGCCTTGAGCGGCGCGGCGGAGCATTTTCTTATCCTTGCCGTTCTAGACTTGGCGAGCCCGAAAAGGTTCACCGCACGAAGAGAGCGGGAAGTTCCGCGGGCAAGGGAAGTGCAGGGGCGTTTTTGAGATGAGTGAGCCTGAAAAAGGAACCGCGAAAACCATCAAGCTGGCCGAGCGCCGGGTTTTCTCGCCATCCTTCAAGCCGCTCTACAACGAGGGCATGCGGCTCGTCGAACAGGCCGCCGAGTATCTGGATGGCCAGGGCCGTGTCGAGGCAAAGAAGCTGTCGCGTCCGGCTGCAACGCTTTACGCCGCCGAATCGATGCGGCTGACCACCAGGCTGATGCAGGTGGCCTCCTGGCTGCTTTTGCAGCGCGCGGCAAATTCGGGCGAAATGACCCGCGACCAGGTCGCCGCCGAAAAGGCCAAGGTGCGGCTGGACACCAGTTCCGCCCAGGAAAGCGGCACCGGCTGGAGCGAGTTGCCCGAGGCCTTCCGCGACCTCGTGCTCCGGTCGCTGAGCCTGCAAGGTGTCGTCCGGCGCATGGACGATCAGATCTACGGCAGCAACAGCAATGCGCCCACTGCTCCGTTTCGCGCAGGCAACCCCGTTTCCGACCAGATATCGCTGCTCAACACGGCGTTCGCGCGCGGCTGACGCCTCCTTCCTGTTTCTGTTTTGTTCACAATTCGCTGGCATCAACGGCCAGCGGCGATAGAGTGGGCAAATGAGGGACGCGATTCGCATCATCGGCATCGATCCGGGGCTGAGGCGGACCGGCTGGGGCATCGTCGAGAGCCTAGGCAATTCGCTGCGCTTCATTGCTTCCGGAACCGTGAAGTCGAACGACAAGGCCGAACTCGCGTCCCGCCTCTGCCAGTTGCATGACGGGCTCGCCGACATCCTTCACCTGCATGTGCCGCATGAAGCGGCGGTCGAGCAGACCTTCGTCAACAAGGACGCGTCGGCGACGCTGAAACTCGGGCAGGCGCGCGGCATCGCCATGCTGGTGCCGGCGCGCGCCGGGCTGAGGGTCGCCGAATACGCACCGAACGCGGTCAAGAAGGCGGTGATCGGCGTCGGCCATGGCGAGAAGAAGCAGATCCACATGATGGTGAAGGTGCTGATGCCGAAGGCTCTCTTCGACAGCGACGACGCTGCCGACGCGCTGGCCATCGCCATCTGCCATGCGCATCACCGGCAGAGCGTGGCCTACCGGTTGACGGCGCTGGCGGGCTGACGGTTTCGGGGGACAGGGTATGATCGGCAAGCTCAAGGGCACGCTGGACGAGATCGACGAGGATCACTGCATCGTCGACGTGCATGGCGTCGGTTATGTTGCCTATTGTTCGACCCGGACGCTGGCTAACCTTCCGGGCCCTGGCGAGGCGGTGACGCTGTTCATCGAGACGTATGTGCGCGAAGACATGATACGGCTCTACGGCTTCCAGACGGCACTCGAGCGCGAATGGTTCCGGCTGCTGCAGAACAATGTGCAGGGCGTCGGCGCCAAGGTGGCGCTGGCGGTGCTGTCGACGCTGTCGCCGCCCGACCTCGCCAACGCGATCGCGCTGCGCGACATCGCCATGGTGTCCAGAGCGCCGGGCGTCGGCAGAAAGGTCGCCGAGCGCATCGTCACCGAACTGAAGAACAAGGCGCCGGCGTTTGCCGGTTCGGCAAGCGGCACCATCGGATTGAAGCAGGAACTCGGCGAGGGCGTCGCGCCGGCGCCGGTGGCCGACGCTGTCTCCGCGCTCACCAATCTCGGCTATTCGCGCGACATCGCGGCCAATGCCGTGGCGGCGGCGATGAAGGCGGCCGGAGAAGGCGCGGATTCGGCAAGGCTGATCCGGTTGGGCCTGAAGGAGCTGGCGCGGTGAGTGTTGCTCTCGAGCAAAATTCTTACTATCTTTAGATGGTAAGAATTTTCATGGAGTAGGTCATGGGCGCTTACACTACGATGACGTCGAAGGGGCAGTTGACCATTCCAAAGGATGTTCGGGATGAGCTCGCGCTCACCCCTGGGACGAAATTCTACGTCAGCGTTCGGAATGGCGAGGTCGTCGCATTGCCGAAGAACAAGCGAATTGCCGATCTCGCTGGAATCCTCGGCAAGCCACCGGCAGGAGCTGGCGCGACGCTTGAGGATTTCGACGAGGCCATCGGTCAGGCTATTGCAGAGGACGACGAACGAATTGTTCGTGAATGGAACGAACGCTACGGCAAGAAGGGATGATAGCGGTCGACACCAACGTTCTGCTTCGTTTCGTTCTCCGCGATGACGAAGCACAGTTCACGAGAGCGTCCGCGTTCTTCAACAGCAGGACTGCCGACGACCCTGCATTTGTCAGCTTGATTGTCCTTGCCGAGTTTCTCTGGGCATTGCGCCGGCGCTACCAATACAGCAGAGCCGAAGCTCGCTCTCTGGTGGCGACGCTCCTTGAAACCGCGGAGATTTCGTTCGAGGACGAAGTTTCGCTTTCCAGGATCGTCGCAGAGGCCGGGGAAGGCGATCTGGCGGATCATCTGATTTCCTATTCGGCGAGACGTGCCGGGTGCGCCTCCACCGTGACCTTCGACCAGAAGGCCGCGGCCCGAATTCCGGCCATGGAACTCCTCGCATGAGACAAGCAGCTCATCCAGAAACCGAAACGGCGGTTGCCCCGACTTACCCAAGGAGGGCCATCGCGACACTGCTGTTGGCTGGCGTGCCGGCTCCTGGTGCGGCGGCGATGAACCTCTCCCCCCGCCTCATCTCACCGGACAAGCGTGGCGAGGACGTCGACCAAACGCTGTCGCAATTGTTTGGCACGGCTGGATGACGATGACCGCCGAGGCACCGAAGCAAATATCCTGGATCAGCTATCCGACCCGCGCGATTGCCACATTCCTCGTGGCCTGTGTTTTCGGCCCTGGCATCGCAGCCCTTTGCCTTGCTGCATTGGAGGTCGGTTCATCGAGAGATGACTATACCCTCGCAATGTTTGCAGACATGTTTGTTCACGTGCTCGGTGTGTCGTATGTGCTGGGTGGACCGATCGCCGTTGTCGCGGGCCTAGTTGTTGCATTTCGTGTCGGGCGGAGTGGCACTATTCCGCTTTACGAGACCGCGCTGATCGCATTTTTTGCGCCGGTTGTGCCGCTGGTGATTTTAGGCGGAGTGGCTGGCGTCTTGTTTGGAATATTCTACGGCGTGCCCGCAGCCATCGCCGCCGTCCTGTTGCGGATGTTCGGCACGTTTGTTTGGAAACAAGTTTCGGGACGCCCAGCGTGAATCTCTCCCCCCGCCTCATCTCCCCCGACAAGCGCGGCGAGGACGTCGACCAGACGCTGCGCCCGCAGACGCTCGACGAGTTCGTCGGTCAGGCGGCGGCGCGCGCCAACCTGAAAGTTTTTGTTGAAGCGGCGAAAGGCCGTGGCGAGGCGCTGGACCATGTCCTTTTCGTCGGGCCGCCCGGGCTGGGCAAGACGACGCTGGCGCAGATCATGGCGCGCGAACTCGGCGTCAATTTCCGCTCTACCTCCGGACCGGTCATCGCCAAGGCTGGCGACCTTGCCGCACTGCTGACCAACCTCGAGGACCGCGATGTCCTCTTCATCGACGAGATCCATCGGCTCAACCCCGCCGTCGAGGAAATCCTCTATCCGGCAATGGAGGACTACCAGCTCGACCTGATCATCGGCGAAGGCCCGGCCGCGCGCTCGGTCAAGATCGACCTCGCCAAATTCACCCTGGTGGCCGCGACAACGCGGCTCGGCCTATTGACCAATCCGCTGCGCGACCGTTTCGGCATTCCGGTCAGGCTCAACTTCTACTCGGTCGATGAACTGGAGCAGATCGTGCGGCGCGGCGCCCGCATCCTCGGCATGCCGCTCGGCGACGACGGTGCGCTGGAAATCGCCAGGCGCGCCCGTGGCACGCCGCGCATCGCCGGTCGCCTGCTGCGGCGGGTGCGCGATTTCGCCAGCGTCGCCGGCGACGGGCATGTCAACCGCCAGATCGCCGACGAGGCGCTGTCGCGGCTGGAGGTCGATGCGCTGGGGCTCGATTCGCTCGACCGGCGCTATCTGTCGATGATCGCGATGAATTTCGGCGGCGGACCAGTCGGCATCGAGACGATCGCCGCGGGTCTTTCCGAGCCGCGCGACGCGATCGAGGATATCATCGAGCCCTATCTGATCCAGCAGGGTTTCATCCAGCGCACGCCGCGCGGCCGGGTGCTCACCGCCAATGCCTGGAAACATCTCGGGCTGGAGGTGCCGCGCGACCTCGCCGTCACGCAGATCAGCCTGTTTCAGGAAGAAGAATAAGCCGATGGCGCAAAGGCGCATGATCGCCTTCGACGCCGGAAGGGATCGCTTCAGCTATCGCGTCGCGGGAGCAGCCGTGGAAGACGGACATGTCCTGCTGCATTCCGCCACGCACGAGACCTTCTGGACGCTGCCGGGAGGACACGTTGAATTCGGCGAAGACTCGGCGTCCACGCTTGCTCGCGAGATGTCCGAGGAGATGGCCCTCGACGTCGAGGTAGGTCGGCTGGTCTTCGTGGTGGAAAACTTCTTCGCCTATCGCGGGAGTGACTATCACCAGTTGCTGCTCATCCACGAAATGAGCCTGCCGGCAGGGTTTTCGCGGGTGCGGGACAAAACCGTCCATGCGCTCAGCGAAGGCACATACGAGATGGAATTTCGCTGGCTCGCGGCGGAAGAGGACAATCTGTCGAGGATCGGGCTGCTTCCGGCATTCCTGCGGCAACGGCTGTGGGTCTTGCCGGCGGGAACGGAACACATCGTCTGGCGTGGCGCGTAGCTGTCTCAACTGGCTTGGAGAAAGACTGGCCTATCGTGCTGGCGCTTCAACCGGAAACGGCGTCGGTTCCCAGATTTTCACCATGCCTTTCGGCAGTTGGGCGATGCGCATCGCCTCCCACTCGGCGAGCTGCCGCGCCATGCCGGCCCGGTCGTCTGCGTCGAGCAGCGGGCCGAGCGTATCGACGACGGAGGCGACCTCTTTCTCGGCGAAGCCCAGCATACACCAGACCGAGCGGCCATGGCGCAGATCGTCGAGGTTTCGTGGGGCTGTCGCGAGGTCGCCCCGCGCCGTATGCAGCGACAGGCCTCGCAGTTCGTCGCTCTCGAAATTCCGATGTCGGAAGGGCTTGGTACGGAGATAGGCGACCATGTCGTCAAGCGTTTCGATGCCGCGCAAGAGCGGCAGGATATCGCACTCGATCTTATCTACAAAGCGAGCCGGCATCTCCGGATCGTTCCATTCCCACAGGCCAGGGCTGTCGCGAAAAATTCGGTTGCCCCAATTCAGAGGGAAAATGCCAATTGGCTCGCAGAAGTGAGTCATAGCCCACTTGGGCGCGAAATAGCTGTCGTGGTCCCGGCTGAGAATCAGAATGCCGCGCAACACGTGGCGGATCGGCTTCATCATGATCCAGCGCCCGACGACCTCGATATCACTATGTCCGGACAACAACGGCATCAGGTGCTTTTTGATCAAGGCGTTCGCGCTCATTCGAAGGGCCTTATCTCGATGACGATGATGGGCGACCGCGATCCCAGAGTCTGACGGCAAACTCCGCGGTTCGTGCCGCGCTCAGGCCACGGCGACCGGTCTTGAGATTGTAAACGCAGATTGGGCCGGTATCCCGGTCCTCCAGAACGTCGACGCGAACGGCGTTGAAGCTCAAAGGTGCCTCCTCAACCTTTTTTATCAACGAATATTCGGATTCGAGATCCGGATCTTGCAGAGCAGTTATTTTCTTATGCAGCCGTGTGTGAACGGCAGTGCCGAAGATTGCCGCGCTTGAGTAAGTTCCCGCCGCTCTTGCTTCGACGGTGGCTTCATCTGCGAGGCGCTGCACCGTGTCCAATCTGCTGCAAACGGTGGCCGTGTCGGCGCGGGAGAGCATTCCGACGAAATTGACGATCGGCAATATCGAGTTAGGCTTGAACTCTTTCGCCGTGAAGGCGAGGCAGGCGCGTTGTTCCGGGGAGTTGCCAGTCGCAAGCCGATTGTATAGCCGGCGCGCGGCGTCGAAGGCTTCAACGGCCTGGCGCGCGGACAGGTTGGCTTGCTGAATGACGGGCAGGCTTTCCGGCCCGGTGGACGTCCAGATTGCCTTGCTGATCGGTTGCCCTTGCCGTCGAAGACGGTTTGTCTCGGCCCTTCCGTCTCGAACACGAATTTCTTGCCGTTGGACAAGGTGACTGTATGCCTGCTCTCCGGACTCGAGATCGAATTTCCACGGCCGAACTGCGTGGATATACGCGCGTCATCGAGGGCTGGGGATGATGTCGGTCGCTGGCGCGCGCTTCCTTGGGTCGAACCCAAGTCAATCCATTGCCCGCCGTCTGAATTGCCCGCGGGCACGCGCGGCTGGTTGGGATTGAACCCGGCTTTCATGTCAAGGCGGAGAAGTTTTACATCGACGTCAAGGCTCGCCAGCGTCGATCGGATTTCCTTGATCCTGGATTGGTCTCTCGAAGGTTCCTGCATATGCCCCCACGGAAAGAAGCGAAGTGTGCAGGAAAATAATCCTACAATCAATAGGCGAACGAGCGGGTAGCCAACCTACCTCTACTCCAGCCCCCTGATCATCTCCATCACATCCGGCTCGGCCTCCCTGCCGTCGAACTCCTCGACGATGCCGAAGGCGCCGCCATAGGACCAGACCGACCAAGCGTAGCCACGGCGTTCGGCGCGGCCGATCATGTCCTTCACATAGGCGGCGCGCGAGGCGGCCGGCATGTTGAACGGGTTGTCGTATTCCTGGCGGATCATGCCGAACTCGCCGAGCAGGATGTTTTCGGGCGCGATGCCGTGCTCCTTCGCCCAAGCCTCGACGATGCTGAACTGTCCGTCCACCAGCGCGTCGAGCTTTTCTTCCGTATCCATGGTGGCGATCTGCTCGTCGAGATAGGCGAGCATGCCATCGCGGCGCGTCCACGGCGCCTCGCTCCTGATCTTTTGGCGGATCGCTTCGAGCGCGGCGTCCAGTTCGGCGCGCGGTACCGCATGCGGCGGATAGGGCAGGCCGGTAACGTACTGGATGAAGTCGCCGGCCCAGTTGGCGCCCTGGTGGGTGAGCAGGAACGGCCAGTAGGAATGGAAGGTCCAGACGAGGTTGTCGTCCGGATAATCCTGCGGGTCGATCTTCGCCAGCGCTTCGGCGCCGGACAGGCAGGCGCCGGTCAGCACCAGGGTCAGGCGTGTCGCCGACGAACGCGCCGCCGCGTATAGGCGCTTCTGGCGCTCCGGCCACAAATTGGTGCCGTCTTCGTCGCAGTCGAGCACCGGCTCGTTCATCGGTTCGAACGCAACCAGCGACGGATCCTCCTTCGACAGCATCCGCGCCATGGTGCGGACGAATTCGACATAGCGATCGAACATTTCCGGGTCGTCCATGACCTCGCCCATGCCGATCGAACGGTTGCCGCCGGCGGGGAAGAGATGCATGTCGAGGACCGCCTTCAGCCCGGCTTGGTTGACCAGCCGCACCGATTCCAGAACCGAGGCGTAAAGCCTGTCGCGGAAGCCGGCGGTCTTGTCGGAGAGGAATGGCGAGGGATCGACCGGGATACGGACGAAGTCGAAGCCAGCGTCCTTCAGCGCGGCGAGATCGCTTTCCTTCAGGCTCTTGCGCCACTCCGGGAAGGGCAGGATCGCCGCCTTGTCGTTCCACCGTTCCTCGTCGGGCCAGGTGACCCAGATGTCGAGGTTGATGCCGCGTTTCATCGAGAAGGCGGCCGCGGCCGTGGGCGCCGCCAGCCAGGCGAGCACCGCCAGCGCCAGAAGACAGTTCTTGATCGTTGCCGCCAATAATGCCATCGGGTTCGGCCTGTTGCCGGATTTCCCTGTCAGTTCGGCCGGAAAAAGGAAAGCCCGATGGCGGATCATGGTGAACAGGACTTGCTGGTCGCAGGCCTCTCCGGGGCCCTGACATCGTTCGGCCACCGCATCATGGCGCGGGTCTATTTCGCCGACACCGATTTTTCCGGCGTCGTCTACCATGCGCGCTACCTCGAATTCTTCGAGCGCGGCCGTTCGGATTTCTTGCGCCTCGCCGGCATCCATCACACGGAATTGGCAAACGGCAAGCACGGCGAAAAAATCGTCTGGGTGGTCAAACGCATGGAGATCGATTTCCGCGGCCCGGCGCGCATCGACGACATCCTGACCATCGACACGCGCACCGAGGCGATTTCCGGCGCGCGCATCTTCATGGCGCAGCAATTGAAGCGTGGCGAGGAGATACTCGTCGAGGCCAAGGTCGAGGCAGCGATCGTCGGCGAAAACGGCCGGCCGCGGCGTTTCCCGAAGGAATGGGTCGCCGCCTTCATGCCCAATGGTGGCTAGGCGCTCCTAACCGATCCTTAACCTTAACGGTCCATGAAGAAATTGGTGAAAGGCGGCTGGATTCCGCACGCCTTCCTTTCACCAAATTTCGCCCCGAAAAGGCCCGCCACGGCGCATTTTGGGGCAATTCCGGAAGCTTCGCGCGAACGGACCATTTTCGGGATGATGCGCATGGGGCGGCCGCGAGCCAATGCCCGGTATCTTTAAGGACGGTTTCACATGGAAAACATCGCACTCGCCGAGCCGGGCGTACAACTGTCGGTCTGGGCCCTGTTCTGGCAGGCAGGCTGGGTGGTCAAGCTGGTGATGCTCGGTCTGCTCGCCGCGTCGATCTGGACCTGGGCGATCATCGTCGACAAGCTGATCGCCTACAGCCGCATGCGGCTGGCGCTCAACCGTTTCGAGCAGGTGTTCTGGTCGGGACAATCGCTGGAAGAACTCTACCGCACGCTTTCCGACCGCAAGACGACCGGCATGGGCGCCATCTTCGTCGCCGCGATGCGCGAATGGAAGAAGAGCTTCGAGAAGGGCGCGAAGTCGCCGCTGGCGCTGCAGACCCGCATCGACAAGGCAATGGACCTGGCGCTGACCCGCGAGATGGAGCGGCTCGAAGGCAAGCTCGGCTTTCTGGCCACGATCGGCTCGGCGGCGCCCTTCATCGGCCTGTTCGGCACGGTGGTCGGGATCATGACCTCGTTCCAGGCGATCGCCGGCTCGAAATCGACCAACCTCGCCGTCGTCGCCCCGGGCATCGCGGAAGCGCTGCTTGCGACCGCGATCGGCCTGCTTGCCGCCATCCCCGCCGTCATCGCTTACAACAAACTGTCATCGGACGCGGGCAAGCTCGCGATGCGCATGGAAGGGTTCTCGGACGAGTTCTCCGCCATACTCTCGCGCCAAATCGATGAAAAAGTTGCCCCGAAGGCGTGAGGTAGGGATCCCATGGGAATGTCAGCCGGACAGACGGGCGGACGCGGTTCCCGCGGCCACAGGCGCCGTGGCCGCCATCACCGCCTGATGTCGGAGATCAACGTGACGCCGTTCGTCGACGTCATGCTGGTGCTTCTGATCATCTTCATGGTGGCGGCGCCGCTGCTCACCGTCGGCGTGCCGATCGATCTGCCGGAAACGCAGGCCAAGGCGCTCAACTCGGAGACGCAGCCAATCACCATCTCGATCAACCAGACCGGCCAGATCCATCTCCAGGAGACCGAGATACCGCTCGACGAACTCGTCGCGAAACTCGGCGCCATCGCCAAGGCCGGTTACGAGGAGCGCATCTATGTGCGCGGCGACAAGACCGCCGATTACGGCACCGTGATGCGGGTGATGGCCCGCATCCAGTCTGCCGGATACACCAGGATCGGCCTGGTGACGCTGCAGGAACAGGAAAACCAGTAGAGAATGAAGACCGGCCTCACCACATCGGTCATTCTGCATGCGACGGTGCTCGGCTTCGGACTGTTTTCGCTGTCCGCGCCGAAAGCATTCGACGTGTCCGATGTCGAGGCGCTGCCCGTGGAAATCGTCTCGGTCACCCAGCTTCAGCAGGGCGACAAAAAAGCCACGCTGAGCGAGAAGCCGGCGCCGACGCCGACGAAGAAGCCGGATCCCGTACCCGACGCCACGAAGATCGGCGAGAACAAGGTCGATACCGACAAGCCGGCGACACCCGAGCCGACGCCGAAGGAAGTGAAGACGGCCGCGGTGCCGAAGCCCTCGCCCGAACCGACGCCGAAACCCGTCGAACAGCCGAAGCCCGAGCCGGTGAAGCAGCCGGAACCGAAGCCGGCGCCGGTGCCGGCCACCGAGGTGACGCCGCAGCCGCAACCGAAGCAGGACGTGAAGCCGGATCCGGTCGCGGAAACGATCGTCGCCGAAAATGCCGAAGCGGAAGCCGTCAAGCTGCCGGTAAACGCGCCGTCACCCGAAGCGCGGCCGCAGCCGCCGAAAGCCGAGACCGCCAAGACGCCCGACCGCAAGGATGCGGAGAAGCCGACGGAGCAGGCGAGCCGGCCGAAATCCGACGAGAAGGAATTCAACGCCGACGAGGTGGCCGCACTCCTCAACAAGGAAAAGGCGTCCGGCGGCGGTGCGAAGCGATCGACCGAGCAGGCGGCGCTCGGCAGCGAGAAGCAGAGCAATTCCTCGAAGCTTTCGCAGAGCGAGGAAGATTCGCTGCGTAACCAGGTTCAGCGTTGCTGGAACATTCCGGCCGGTGCCACCGATGCTGAAAATCTCAAGGTCTCCGTGCAGTTCAAGCTCGACCCGTCGGGAGCGCTCGAAGGCAGTCCGGAGATCATTTCGGGTGGCGGTTCGAGCGGTGTCGAACGGGCTGCGGCTGAAGCCGCCCGCCGCGCCGTGGCGCGCTGCGCACCCTACAATCTTCCCACGGACAAATACGACGCCTGGGCCGACGTGATTGTCAATTTCGATCCGAGCGAGATGTTCTGAGGAACCTCGCACGACGGGTACTGAAGAGGCTGAACCGAATGATGAGATTCCTGAAGACGATCCTGCTGATTGGCGCGGTGGCCGCCGGCATGAGTGCGGCGGTAACCCTTCCGGCGCGTGCGCTGGTGGAAATCGACGTCAACAAGGGCAACATCGAGCCCTTGCCGATCGCCATCACCGATTTCCTCTCGGGCGACACGATGGGGGCGGAGATCGCCGGCGTCGTCGCCGCCGACCTGAAACGCTCCGGCCTGTTCGCGCCGATCGACAAGGGCGCCTTCATCGAAAAAATCTCCAATCCGGATGTCGCGCCGCGCTTCGAGGACTGGAAGGTGATCAACGCGCAGGCGCTCGTGACCGGCCGCGTGACTCAGGAAGCCGACGGCCGGTTGCGCGCCGAGTTCCGCCTCTGGGACACTTTTGCCGGACAG
Source organism: uncultured Alphaproteobacteria bacterium (assembly GCA_963763895.1). GTDB lineage: Bacteria > Pseudomonadota > Alphaproteobacteria > Rhizobiales > Rhizobiaceae > Neomesorhizobium. Next base: position 373,730 of record CAVXQC010000004.1, read on the forward strand.
CAGCTCAGCGGCGAGCAGTTCTTCGCCAACAAGCAGAACTGGCGCCGGGTAGCCCACATCATCGCCGATGCCATCTATGAGCGGCTGACCGGCGAGAAGGGGTATTTCGATACCCGCATCGTGTTCGTCGATGAGTCCGGTTCGAAGGCGAAGCGCAGGAAGCGGCTGGCGATCATGGACCAGGACGGCGCCGAACAGCGCTATTTGTCCGACGGCTCTTCGATCGTGCTGACGCCGCGCTTTTCGCCGAGCCGTCAGGAAATCACCTACATGTCCTATGAAAGCGGCCAGCCGCAGGTTTATCTGCTGCAGATCGAGACCGGCCAGCGCGAGCTGGTCGGCAATTTTCCTGGCATGACCTTTGCGCCACGCTTTTCGCCGGACGGCCAGCGCGTGATCATGAGCCTGCTGCGCGACGACGGCAATTCCAACATCTTCGCCATGGACCTGAGGAGCCGCACGACGACGCGGCTGACCAACTCGAACTCGATCGACACATCGCCGTCCTATTCTCCGGATGGTAGCCAGATCGTCTTCACCTCCGACCGCGGCGGCCGCGCGCAAATTTACGTGATGGGCGCCGACGGCTCCGGACAAAACCGCATCTCGTTTGGCGACGGCACCTATTCGACGCCGGTCTGGTCGCCGCGCGGCGACCTGATCGCCTTCACCAAGCAATCCGGCGGCGAATTCCAGATCGGCGTCATGAAGACCGACGGTTCGGGCGAGCGCATCCTGTCGACCGGCTTCGCGCAGGAAGGTCCGACCTGGGCGCCGAACGGGCGTGTGCTGATGTTCTTCCGCGAGGCGGCCGGCTCCGGCGGCCCCAGGCTTTATTCGATCGATCTCACCGGCCGCAACGAACAAGCGATCCCGACCGCCAACTTCGCCTCCGACCCGGCCTGGTCGCCGCTGCTTGAGTAGACCTTGAGCAGGGTTCTGCTGCCGGCTGTTTCTTGCGTTTGCGAAAACAGTCCAAAAAGGGGCCGGAATGGCCCCTTTTTCACATCCACGCCGCGTTTCGGCCTCATTTCAGCCTAGGGTCCGCGCCAACCAGAACCGGGGGCTTCGGTAGGCCGGATATTGGGCGGCAACGGAATATTAACCGTGTTTCTTGAGCGCCGGTTAACTGCAACGTGGTTACTGGTTGATCAACGAAATCACTCGAATTCAAGGAGAGGGCGGGTATGCGCCGCATCGCTAAACTCACAACCAATCCGCTCGTGATCGCGCTGGTCGCGACGCTGGCGATCGCAGGCTGCGCGTCGAAGAAGACGCCGAACAGCGCTGCCGATCTCGGCCTCGGCGCTGGTGCGGCGACGCCGGGTTCGGCCCAGGACTTCACCGTCAATGTCGGCGACCGCATCTTCTTCGACACGGACTCCTCGTCGATCCGCGCCGACGCCCAGGGGACGCTTTCCAAGCAGGCGCAGTGGCTGAACCAGTACCGCAACTACCGCATCACCATCGAAGGCCATGCCGACGAGCGCGGCACGCGCGAATACAACCTTGCGCTGGGCGCCCGCCGCGCCGCAGCCACCCGCGATTTCCTGATCTCCCGCGGCGTTGCCGGCAATCGCCTGAAGACGATCTCCTACGGTAAGGAGCGTCCGGTGGCCGTTTGCGACGACATTTCGTGCTGGAGCCAGAACCGCCGCGCCGTCACGGTGCTCGGCGGTGCGGCCGGAAGCTGAGGCTTTTCAGCCACAGGCATAGTCGAAGGCGGCCGTTTCGGCCGCCTTTTTCGTTATCGGCATTGGTAAACAAAATTTGGCCGAAGTCTCCGGCCCTGATAAAAGCCGAGAAGCCGCGTTTTGCGCGGCCGTTGGGCTATTCTTTTCCAGGACAGGAAACTGATGAAATTTCGATCGATAATGGGTGGCATCGTCGCTTTGCCGCTTCTTTATGCGGCCGCGTCCGCCAATGACGTCGCGCCGCAGAAACCTGGTATCCAGTTGCCGGGTGTCTTCGTGCCGCTGCCGAAAGTCTTTCAGCGCGAAAGGGCGCCGGCGGGCGAAAGGGTGCAGTATGCGCAGGCAGGCGATCCGCGCGTCACCGCGTTGGAGGAACAGGTCCGCCAGCTCTCCGGTACGATAGAGGAACTGAACTTCCAGATTCTGCAAATGCAGGAGCAGATGCGGAAGATGCAGGAAGACAACGAGTTCCGCTTCCAGGAGATCGAGGGCAAGCGCTCCGACGCCGGCGACGGCAAGCCCAAACGCTCGACGGCCGAGGCGCCCCGCACGGAAAGTCCGGACGCCGGCACCGCCGGTGCCGGCGCGACGGCCACGGCACCGGCAGCACCGCAGCCCGGCAACGATGCAGCCGCCGTGCCGACCGACAGCCGGGACCCGGCGCTTGGCGGCGGCGAGAAGACGTTCGGCACCATCACCTTCGACCAGAGCGGCAACGTCGTCGGCGGTAGCGTCGGCGACCAGGCTACGATCGGCGGAACGGCGCCGTCCGACGGGCAGGCCGCAGGCGTCCCGGTCGATCCGCCGGCGGGCGGTGACGGCACCACGGTGGCGGCGCTGCCGTCGACCGACGACCCGGAGGAGCTCTACCGAAATTCCTATCAGTTCATCCTGTCGGGCGATTACAGCACTGCCGAAGCGGGGTTCCGGGACCATATCGCGCGTTTCCCCGGCGATGCGAAGGCGCCCGACGCGCATTTCTGGCTGGGCGAGGCGCTGCTTGGACAGAAGAAATACCGCGACGCGGCAGAAGTTTTCCTTGCCGCCAACAAGGACTATCCGAAATCCAAGAAAGCGCCTGAGATGCTTTTGAAGCTCGGTGTGTCGCTGGTCGGGCTGAACCAGCGCGACGTCGCCTGCGCGACCTTCGGCGAAGTCGGCAAGCGTTATCCCGAAAGCTCGGCCGCGCTCAAGGGGCGTGTCAAGCAGGAGCAGGCGCTTGCGGCGTGCTGACGCCAGCAAAAAAGCCGCGACCGCCGGAATCGATACGCTCTTCCGGACCGAACCAGACCTACTCCATCCGTTCCAAAACCTCGACCTGACCGGCAGGCGCACGCTTGTTATCGCCGTCTCCGGCGGAAGCGATTCTGTTGCGCTCCTCTCTCCTGGCAAAGGCCTGGCTGGAAGCGGCTTGTCACGAGACCGAAATCATCGCGGTGACCGTCGATCACCGGCTGCGGCCGGAGGTCCGGGGCCGAGGCGCGCGATGTGGCCGCCCTGTGCGCCCGCCTCCACATCAAGCACGGCATCACGCGCTGGGAGGGCGACAAGCCGGCAAGCGGCGTTGCCGCCGCAGCGCGCGCTACGCGCTATCGCCTGCTGGCCGAGGCGGCAGGTTCCGCCGGGGCGGACATCGTGCTCACCGGCCATACGCTCGACGACCAGATCGAGACGGTGGCGATGCGCAAGCTGCGCGGCGAGGGGCGCGGCCTGGCCGGCATGGCGCCTGCGACGCTGTTCGAGGGCAGAACCTGGATCGCGCGGCCCCTGCTCGGATTGCGGCGCGAAAGGCTGCGCGATTTCCTGCGGCAAAACGAAGTCGGCTGGGCCGACGATCCCACCAACGTCAACATCAAATACGAGCGGCCGAGGGTGCGGGCCGGGCTGCGTTCCGGTGCCGAACGAGGCGACCTGCTGCCCGGCATCGAGGTGGCGCAGCGCCGCCGCATCGATCTCGGCAAAAGGGCAGCTGTTATTCTTCGCGAGACGGCGACGCTTGCCGCGCCGGGACTGCTCCGCCTCGACCGCAAATTCGACGAAAGCGCCGACGCCGAAGCTGCGGTCTACGCGCTGCGCATCCTGCTCGCGGCCTCGGGCGGGTTCGAACAACTGCCCGACGAGGAGCGGACGGCCGGATTGTTTCGACGGCTCAGTGGCGGAACGCTTCGCGCCACATTGTCGCGGAGCGTCGTCGACGCGCGGAAGGGTGGGATCTATCTGCGGCGTGAAGCGCGCGGGCTGCCGCCGGCCATGCCGGTTGCCGACGGCATGGTCTGGGACGGGCGGTTTCGTTTCCGCATCGCCGCCACCACATCCCCCATGACAGTCGCGCCGCATGGGGCGCAGAACGCGCGGAATCTGCGTGCACTTCGACGCCGGCGTGCCGCAAAGCCTTGTCCGCGCTGCACTCGCCGCCGAGCCGGCGTTGTGGGCGGAGGGAGAATGCATCGGACCGGCAGCCGGCGAACGCGCGCGCGCGGCGGGCGTCCATGCAACGCCGGTGGCGGCGCCCTGGGCCCGCTTCCTGCCGTCATTCGATCTCGCGCCCGCCCGCGCCTTGGCCGAATTGCTGGGTTGCGAAGCCGTTCCCGGCCTGCCATTCGTGGGCCACAATGAAGGAACAATGAAGGATAAGCTTTAACCGAGACACGGGGTTGTGCTTGGCAATGACGGGCGTCCTCCCTATGTTACGAATGACACCTCACACGGACGGGTCCCGAATGCCGGGACGCCCACGGGACACTTGATGAATCCGAACTATCGCAACCTCGCGCTCTGGGCGATCATCGCCGTACTCCTGATCGCACTCTTCAATCTTTTTCAGGCCCCGCAGCAGCGCGGCGCGACGCGCGACATCGCCTATTCCACGTTCCTGCAGGAGCTGTCCGGCGGCCGCGTCAAGGCGGTGACCATCGCCGGCGACCGCATTACCGGCACCTATATCGACAATGCCGGCGGCTTCCAGACCTATTCGCCGGGCGATGCAACGCTGGTGCAGCGGCTGGAAGACAAGGGCGTGACGATCAATGCGCGGCCCGAGAATGACGGCTCCAGCTCGATCTTCGGCATCCTCTTGTCCTGGCTGCCGATGATCCTGATCCTCGGCGTCTGGATATTCTTCATGCGCCAGATGCAGTCCGGCTCCGGCCGCGCCATGGGCTTCGGCAAGTCGAAGGCCAAGCTTCTGACCGAGGCGCATGGCCGCGTCACCTTCCAGGACGTCGCCGGCGTCGACGAGGCCAAGGAAGACCTCGAGGAGATCGTCGAGTTCCTGCGCGATCCGCAGAAGTTCCAGCGCCTCGGCGGCAAGATCCCGCGCGGCGTGCTGCTGGTCGGCCCTCCCGGAACCGGCAAGACGCTGCTCGCCCGCTCGGTGGCGGGTGAAGCCAACGTGCCGTTCTTCACCATTTCGGGCTCCGACTTCGTCGAGATGTTCGTCGGCGTCGGCGCATCCCGTGTCCGCGACATGTTCGACCAGGCCAAGAAGAACGCGCCCTGCATCATCTTCATCGACGAAATCGACGCGGTCGGCCGCCATCGCGGCGCCGGCCTCGGCGGCGGCAATGACGAGCGCGAGCAGACGCTGAACCAGCTGCTGGTCGAGATGGACGGCTTCGAGGCCAACGAAGGCATCATCCTGATCGCCGCCACCAACCGGCCCGACGTGCTCGACCCCGCGCTGCTGCGTCCCGGCCGCTTCGACCGCCAGGTGGTGGTGCCGAACCCCGACATCACCGGCCGCGAGAAGATCCTCAAGGTGCATGTGCGCAACGTGCCGCTGGCGCCCAATGTCGACCTCAAGGTGCTGGCGCGCGGCACGCCCGGCTTCTCCGGCGCCGATCTTGCCAACCTCGTCAACGAGGCGGCCCTGATGGCGGCGCGGCGCAACAAGCGCCTCGTCACCATGGCCGAGTTCGAGGACGCCAAGGACAAGGTCATGATGGGCGCCGAGCGCCGCTCGACCGCCATGACCCAGGACGAGAAGGAGCAGACCGCCTACCACGAGGCCGGCCATGCGATCATGGCGCTCAACGTGCCGTCGGCCGATCCGCTGCACAAGGCGACCATCATCCCGCGCGGCCGCGCGCTCGGCATGGTCATGCAGTTGCCGGAAGGCGACCGCTATTCGATGAGCTACAAATACATGATCTCGCGGCTGGCGATCATGATGGGCGGCCGCGTCGCCGAGGAGTTCAAGTTCGGCAAGGAGAACATCACCTCCGGGCGCCTCGTCCGACATCGAGCAGGCGACCAAGCTGGCCCGCGCCATGGTCACGCGCTGGGGCTTCTCCGACAAGCTCGGCCACGTCGCCTATGGCGACAACCAGGAAGAGGTGTTCCTCGGCCATTCGGTGGCGCGCACGCAGAACGTCTCGGAAGAGACCGCGCAGATCATCGACGCCGAGGTGCGCCGGCTGATCGACGAGGCCTACTCGAGCGCCAAGCGCATCCTGACCAAGAACAAGAAGGAGTGGATGGCGATTGCCGAAGGCCTGCTCGAATACGAGACGCTGTCCGGCGAGGAGATCAAGCAGCTCATCGCCGGCCAGAAGCCCGCGCGCGATCTCGGCGACGACACGCCGCCCAGCAGAGGCTCCGCGGTGCCGAAGGCCGGCGCCACGCGGCAGCGGCCGCAAGAAGCCGGGCGGCGAGCCCGAAGGCGGCCTGGAGCCGCAGCCGCAGGGGTAGTTTTAGCCCGCCCGCTCAGGGTTTGAATTGAAACGCCGCTGGACGAAAGTCCGGCGGCGTTTTTTGTTTGAACTGCCGTCGTCCAATCGCCGTCGTTGGAGACTTGCAGAAGCACTCCACGAAATCCGTCATTCCCGGCCGCGTGAGCGAGGAGCGAGCGGAGCGTGTCGGGAATCCATGCCGGAACGTTGAAAATGCCAGAGCCGGTCAAGCCGTCCAGCCGCGGCTCGGTCGAACCGAAGGCCGGCCAGCGGCAGGCGCAAGAAGCTGGGCGGCGAGCCCGAAGGCGGCCTGGAACCGCAGCCGCAGGGGTAGTTTTAGCCCTGCCCGATTTGGGTTGAGTTGGAAGCGCCGCTGGACGAAGGTCCGGCGGCGTTTTTGTTTGGCTATTCGCCGATCACGACCAACGATATGGTCTGGCTCGCTGGCGTGGTTCGTCCGGATGCGGATGCGGGTATTCAGACCGTCCGCCCGGATCGACGTCAGCTCTGGATGATTGGCGTCAAATAGCAAAATTTCGTTAGCCCCAAGCGATGATGATATTTTCGGGCTGTGTCGGATGGTCGATCCAGATACGGATACGTGTGCGAACAGAAGAGACAGGCACGTCCTTAATGTCGGCATTCGCCTCAGAAATCATCAGCATTTTTTCAGGAGTATTGAGCATGCCGTCATAGCTAGGTGTGGATTGCGGAGGCAGTTCCGCAAATTTAGCTACGGTGACCGTTGTGTCGCCTTCATTCCAATAAAGGCATGGTACGGTTATGCAATCTTCATTGGCTGCGATCCCTCCATAGTCGAGGTCTATAGACGGTGACAATTTTCGCTTTCCCGCAATGTAAATACTCAAATATTCCGGCGCGACAGTTAAGGTTTCGACTGCCATTTCAGTATCTCCCATGCCGAACCAGTCCACCTTGAGATAGGCTGCATAAAAAGCAGTGTGGGTAGATTCGCGTCGGTGTTCCAAGTCTTTTAGGCATCTGGTGGTCACCCACGAAATTTCCGCTTGGAATTCCGGGATCGATAGTACCGCATCTGTGACAGCCAAACTTGCGGCCAAGGCGATTGATTTCTTCTTGTTCAGGGCGGGTTAAACGGCGGTTGGTTGGTGGCGCTGGCATCCACCTTCTCGCATATGTTCCGGGTCCCACTGCCGTTCCGCGCAGCTCGAAGATCCGAAACTGCGCTTCGAGCGCCGTGGCTTCATTAGCTCTGATATAGCCTTCTATCGTCGCATAAGCTTGCGGTGTCGACTTCCACTTCCGATCTACTTTTCGAACCGCTCGCAGGGCAGCCTGCATCTGCCCCAAACTTACTGACAGCCGCGCCTCCTGGGCCGGGGTCGCGGTATGCCAATTGCCATTGATCCGAGCTTGACCCGTTCCTCGCGGACCGCGGCGGCCTTACGAGCAAGAGACGTGAGTCACCGTCTGTCCATTGCCCGCCGTCGGGACTTCCAGCCGGAACCCGCGGCTGGTCCGCCCTGAACCCCGCCTTGAAATGCAGGCTTAGATTGAGAAGGTTGAGGTCGAGCAGGAGGTTCGCGGTTGAAAATCGCAGCCTCGATATTTCCGGTTCTTGTTTCCCGTCCATTTGTCACCACGGTTTCGTTGCCATGATGACAGGATACGCCCGGTCCAGAGTACGGGGATAAATGGCTCAACTAAATTCCTGATGACTTTGCCGCTCGACGGCGTGCACACGCCTCTGCCGTCAAACCCGGACAACTCCGCAATTCCTGGCCAAATTGCCGCTTTTGAAGGGCGCGCACACCTTCGAGTGTTGATAAGCCGCCGAACCCGCCGGTACGGAGGCCGCAACCCACTGATAAGTCTCGACAAATGCGTCGGCCGGGCGCGGCTTGGTCGGCATTTTCGGCGCTAAAGCGCCGTCGCGCGTGGCGTTGACACGTTTTCCCGCTTGTGCGGGGCCTTTCGCTGCGGCTCCGTCGTCGCTGCGGCCTTCGCGCCCTCGGTCCTTTCCTGGTGTTTCTTGCCCCATTCCGCCAGCGGGGCGAGCGCGTGATCGAGTTCGGCGCCTTCCGGGGTGACCGAATATTCGACGCGCGGCGGCACCTGGTGGAAGACTTCGCGGTGGATCACCCCGTCGGCTTCCATCTCGCGCAGGTGCTGGATCAGCATCTTTTCGCTGATCTCGGGCTGCAGCCGCTTCAGTTCGCCGAAGCGGCACGGCTGCGCCTGATGGATCTGCCAGAGCAGCAGCGCCTTCCATTTGCCGCCGATCACGGCGAGAGCCGGGCCAAGCCCGCAACTGTCCGGCTGATTTTTTTGTTTTTTTGCCATGGAACTCTCCATTTCTGAGGATTTGGTGGGTACCTTACTTTTTTGTCTGTACTTGAGCAATCGAAAGTGCCTGCCTAACTTTGGGCAAGGACGCCGAAGCGTCGGGCTATACCGGCGGACCAAACCGCGGCGTTCCCGCAAGTTTCAAAGCGAAAAGATCACGGCGCCGTCGCGCCGGGAAGGGAAGAATCATGAGCAAATTTCAGGGCAAGAAGGCCGTTGTTGTCGGCGGTACGCATGGAATGGGGTTGGCGGTGGCGCAGGCGCTGATCGCCGGCGGCGCCGAGGTGCTGGTCACCGGCCGCAACGAGAAGAACCTCGCCGAGGCCAGGCGGAAGCTCAACGGCAGCGTCCATGTCGTCCGCTCCGACATCGCCGACATGGCCGACATCGCCATGCTCGGCGCCGAAGTCGGCCAGAAGCTCGGCGAGATCGATTTCCTCCACATCAACGCCGGCGTTTCGGAGCTGGAACCCTTCGACAAGGTCACCGAGGCGTCCTTCGACCGCCAGTTCAACGTCAACACCAAGGGCGCCTTCTTCACCGCGCAGCGGCTGGTGCCGCTGATCAGGAACGGCGGCTCGATCGTCTTCACCTCGTCGATCGCCGATGAATCCGGCACCGGCGGCATGGCGGTCTATTCCGGCTCGAAGGCCGCACTTCGCTCCTTCGCCAAGGTGCTGGCGGCCGAGCTTTTGCCGCGCGGCATCAGGGTGAATGTGGTCAGCCCCGGCTTCATCGACACGCCGACCATGGGCGTCGCCGGCGCCTCGGCCGAGGAGCGCGCGGCCTTCATGAAGATCGGCGACGAAGTCACGCCGATGAAGCGCCACGGCACGCCGGAGGAGGTGGCGCGCGCCGTGCTGTTCCTCGGCTTCGACGCGACCTTCACCACCGGCGAGCGGTTCACCGTCGACGGCGGCCTCGGCCAGGATCTCGTGCCGGCGATGGAGTGAGGATGGGTTTCGACTCCCGTCGGCGGCGACCCTTCGCGACCTAAGCCCCCACCTCTCCCCTCCTTGCAGGGGGAGGGGACTAGTCACTGTCATCTCGCTCAAACGTCGGAGGTCGGCGGAAGAAGCGCTGCCGCAAGCTCCCCCACGGGGAGGGGAGGGGTGGGAGACTGCATACCCGAAACTGGAAAGGAGGACTACAATGACTGATGTATCCGTTATCGGCCTCGGCGCCATGGGCTTCGCACTGGCGGAAGCCTTCCTGAAGACGCGGCCTTAAAGTGACTGTCTGGAACCGTTCTCCGGCCAAGGCCGAAGCGCTGGTGGCAAAAGGCGCGGTGGCGGCCGCGAAGGCATCAAGGAGGCCGTCGAGGCGAGCAGGCTGGTCGTTACTTGCCTGCTCGTCTACGACACGGTCTACGAAGCACTCGGTCCGGCGAGCAGGCGCTTTCCGGGCGAACGCTGGTGAACCTCGCCAACGGCACGCCAGGCGCAGGCCCGCAAGATGGCGGCATGGGCGGCCAGGCACGGCGCCGACTATCTCGATGGCGGCATCATGGCAGTCCCGCCGATGATCGGGCAGCCGGAGGCGCTGATCCTCTACAGCGGCGCGAAAAAGGCGTTCGCGGCGCATGAAACAGCACTCGCCGCGCTGGGCAAGCGCCAAATATCTCGGCGACGATGCCGGGTTGGCGCCGCTCCACGATATCGCGCTGCTTACCGCCATGTACGGGCTGTTTCGGGCGCCACGCATGCCTTCGCCCTGGCCGGCTCGGAAAGGTGCCGGCGGAGGAATTCCTGCCGATGCTGACCGGCTGGCTCGGCGCGGTCGATGGGATGGTTGCCGGACATGGCGCGGCGGATCGACAGCGCGACTACACCAGCGACGTCGTCTCCAGCCTCGACATGCAGGCGGCGGCGTTCGACAATTTCATCGAGGCGAGCGAGAGCGCAGGGCGTCAGCCTGAACTGATCGCGCCGATGTTTCAGCTCATGAAACGGGCCGTCGCGTCGGGCTATGGCGACGCCGATCAGGCGAGCCTCGTCGAGATGATCAGGATGCCGCCGGAGCCGCAGAAGGCGCGGGCTTGAGCAGGAAAAGTGTGAAGCGGTTTTCCGTCCGGAATTGCTTGGAAACAAAGAGATAGAGCGTTTTTCGCGATTCGAAGAACAGCGGAAACAGCTCTATCGGCTGAGCGCGCGGTCGAGCGCCAGAAGCATGTGGGCCTCGATCTCCTGGCGAAGCCGCGCGCGTTCGTCCGGGTCCTGGCGTGACGAGATAGAGGTCGACGAGCGTACCCAGGAGCACGCTGATGAAATGCAGGCGGGCGGGGTCGATCGCGGCGCCGCCCGCGAATTTCTGCAGGAAGGGCGCAAGCAGGTCGCCGACGATTGTCACCTCGTTGTTGCCGCCCTGGTCGGCCGCGACCGGGCGAATCGCCCGCATCGCGGCAAGCAGGCCCGAATGCGCGGGGATGGAATCGGCGGTGTCGAGATAAAGCTGCGAGCAGCGTCCCGGGCCGCGTCGGCGACGGGAAGGCGCGGATCGAGGTCGGCCAGCGCGGCTCCGCAGGCCGCGACGATGCGGGTCACGGTGGCGTCGTAGGCGGCGAGCAGCAGCGCGTCGCGATCGTCGAAATAGCGGTAGATGGTGCCGACCGATACGCCGGTTGCCGCGGCGATGCCGGGTGGTGGTGACGGCGTCGGTTCCTTCGGCGGCAACGATCGTTCCTCCACCGCCGCCAGCAGCGTCTCGCGGGTGCGCAAGCGCGCGCTTCTGGCGGGGCACGACGCGGTCCCGCCCGGACCTGTTTCCGGCTGAAAAGTGAAACTGTTTCATTTTTCTTGACTTTGCTCGAACGCGCGCGCATCGTCAAGCAATTCCAGGGAGGAATTTCGATGCGTCCGTTCGTCTTGCGCGCTGCTGTTTCAGTGTTTCTGGCGGGCGTTTCGGCTGGCGCGCTCCACGCGGCGGAAATCGCGGTGGCTGCCGGCGAGGGCGCGGAGGAACGGCTGGTCGAGGCGCTGATCATGGCGCAGCCGGGCGACACGGTGTCCATCGGCGCCGGCCGCTTCGAACTCTCCGAAGGCCTGTCGCTCGACGTCGACGACGTGGTGGTCAAGGGCGCCGGACAGGATGCGACCGTCCTCTCCTTCAAGGGCCAGACCGGCTCCGGCGAGGGGCTGCTGGTCACCTCCGACCGCGTCGTGCTCGAGGATTTCGCGGTCGAGGATTCGAAGGGCGACGGCGTCAAGTCGAAGGGTTCGGACCAGATCACCTTCCGCAATCTGCGCGTCGAATGGACCGGCGGTCCGGACGCCAAGAACGGCGCCTATGGCGTCTATCCGGTGTCGTCGAAGAACGTGCTGATCGACGGGGTGACGGTGAAAGGCGCGTCGGACGCCGGCATCTATGTCGGCCAGAGCGAGAACATCGTCGTGCGCAATTCGCGCGCCGAGTTCAACGTCGCCGGCATCGAGATCGAGAATTCGATTCAAGGCCGACGTCTACAAGAACGTCGCCACCCACAACACCGGCGGCATTCTGGTCTTCGACCTGCCGAACCTGCCGGTGCAGGGCGGCCACGACATCCGCGTCTTCGACAATGAGGTGGTGGACAACGACACGCCGAACTTCGCGCCGAAGGGCAACATGGTGGCGATCGTGCCGAAGGGCATGGGCATCATGGTGATGGCCAACCGCAACGTCCACGTCTTCGACAACCGCCTCGACGGCAACGGCACCGCGCATGTCCTGATCGCCGCCTATCCCAACGACTACGACGACGACAACTACATGTTCGTGCCCCGCGGCGTTTATGTGCATGGCAATACATACGGAGAAGGCGGCTCCACGCCGGATGGCGAGGTCGGCAAGACGATCTCGGACGTTTCGGGCACGCCGGTACCGGACATCGTCTGGGACGGCGTCACCACGATTCCGGAATATTTTTCGTGGACCTCAGCCGAAAACCGCGTCTATGTCGACGAGGCGGAAGGCACGAGCTTCGTCAATCTGAAGATGATCTCGCAGCTGATGCTGCCCTGGGGCTGGTGGCCCGACACCGACATCGCTTCGCTACAAGGGCAGCCTGCCCGAACCGGCGCCGGTGAAGCTGCCGCAGGACAGCGGAGCATAGTTTTCACAACGACTTGCCGGCTCGAAATGCGCGCCATGTTGCCCCCTCTGTCCTGCGGACATCTCCCCCACAAGGGGGGAGATTGGATTTCACACCTGCTTTCGCCAACCTTCTCGACTGCAAAGAGAGCGCGACGGCGAAGCGATCAATCTCCCCCCTTGTGGGGGAGATGTCCGGCAGGACAGAGGGGGCGCGAAGTATACGACCTTCTACCGGCTGCTGCATCTCGTCGTGCTGTCTGCGCCTTCTCACTATCCAACCTGCCACGCCGTCTCGCCGACACCGCCATTCTCGCCAAAAAACCACCGAAACTGCTCTCCGAATTCGGCTTCTTCGACGATTTGCGCGCGCAGAAGCCGGCGGCCGGCGTGGTGCCCTTCCGTCTCAACACGCCGCTGTTTTCCGACAATGCGCAGAAATTCCGCTTCGTGCATGTGCCGGAAGGCAAGGCAGCACGATACGACGATACCGAGGCCTTCGAGTTTCCGGTCGGCACCGCCCTCATCAAGACGTTCGCGTTTCCTGCAGACTACCGGAAGCCGCGATGAAAATCTCCGGCTGATCGAGACGCGGGTGCTGCTGCGGCAGGATGACGGCTGGCAGGCCTGGGCCTATCTCTGGAACGACGAACAGACAGACGCGACGCTCAAGATCGCCGGCGCCAAGGTCGATATCGCCACGGTCGCCGCCGATGGTGCGCCGCTCGCCTTCACCTATTCCGTGCCCAACAAGAACCAGTGCAAGGGCTGCCATGCGTTCAACGGGTCGATCGTGCCGCTGGGGCCGAAAGCGCGCAATCTGAACGGCGATTTCCCTTATGCCGGCGGTGCGAAGAACCAGTTGGACCAATGGACCGCGCTGAATATCCTCGAAGGCGCGCCGGTAGCCGAAGAGTGCGCCCAAGGCACCGGACTGGCGCGACGCTTCGGCTCCGGTCGACGGCCGAGCCCGCGCCTGGCTCGACGTCAATTGCGCGCATTGTCATCGCCGCGAAGGTCCGGCGAGCAATTCCGGCCTTTTCCTGACATTTGGCGAGAGCGATCCGGTTGCCTATGGCGTGATGAAACGGCCCGTCGCCGCGGGCCGCGGTTCCGGCGACCGGCAGTTCGACATCAAGCCGGGCGATCCTGACGGTTCGATCCTGATGTACCGGGTCGACAGCACGGAGCCGGGAGTGATGATGCCGGAACTCGGCCGCCACATCGGCGATCCCGATGCCGTGGCGTTGCTCAGGCAGTGGATCGCCGAGATGAAATAGCATCGGCGATCGTTGCTCGATGGCCGCTTCAGTATAGCCGGCAGGCGGCAGCGGATCTCTCCGAACAGAGAAGTGGAAATCGCTTGACGGGGATTCCGCTCAGGCGTGAACCTCGACGATGTATAGATTCGATATATCATGCGAGGGGTTGTAAGGTGTCCGCCAGATGGAGGATCCAGGCGCTCCCGATCGAAGCTTTGCGCGGAATCGGAACGATTTCCTAAGAATTCGTAACAAATACTTACAGAAAGTGATGTCCTTCAGGGTACCTGTTGTGGCAGATCAGCAACCCACGGGGCGGGATTCTCGGGGGTAAAGGATAGACGATGTCAGGACGTTATTTCGGAACGGATGGTATTCGGGGACGGGCCAACAAATTTCCGATGACGGCGGAAACGGCAATGAAGGTCGGCATGGCCGCCGGCATGTCGTTTCAGCGCGGCAATCATCGCCATCGCGTCGTGCTGGGCAAGGATACCCGACTTTCAGGTTACATGATCGAGAACGCCATGGTGGCCGGCTTCTGCGCCGCCGGCATGGATGTGCTGCTGCTCGGGCCGATCCCGACACCGGCTGTCGCCATGCTCGCGCGATCGCTGCGTGCCGATATTGGCGTGATGATCTCGGCCTCCCACAACCCCTATCACGACAACGGCATCAAGCTCTTCGGTCCCGACGGATACAAGCTGTCGGACGAGATCGAAGGGCGGATCGAAGCCATGCTCGACGGCGAGATCGACGTCAAGCTTGCAGACCAGGATGCGCTCGGACGCGCCAAGCGTATCGACGGCGCCTATGACCGATACATCGAATTCGCCAAGCGCACGCTGCCGCAAGGCTCGATGTCGCTGGCAGGCCTGCGCATCGTGGTCGATTGCGCCAACGGCGCCGGCTACAAGGTGGCGCCCGCTGCGCTTTGGGAGCTCGGCGCCGAGGTGATCAGCATCCACAACGAGCCGAACGGCTTCAACATCAACGAGGAATGCGGCTCCACGCATCCGATGAGCCTTGCCAAGAAAGTTCACGAGGTCCGCGCCGACATCGGCATCGCGCTGGACGGCGACGCAGACCGGATGGTCATCGTCGACGAGAATGGCACGCTGATCGACGGCGACCAGATCATGGCGCTGATTGCCGAATCCTGGAACCAGAACGGCCAGCTCGCAGGCGGCGGCGTGGTCGCCACCGTGATGTCCAATCTCGGCCTCGAGCGCTTCCTCGACGGTATCGGTCTGCAATTGCACCGTACCAAGGTCGGAGATCGTTATGTCGTCGAGCACATGCGTACGCATGGGTTGAATGTCGGCGGCGAGCAGTCTGGCCACATCGTGCTTTCGGATTTCTCGACCACGGGCGACGGGCTGGTCTCGGCCCTCCAGGTGCTCGCCTGCGTGAAGCGCGAGGGCAAGCCGGTCAGCGAGGTCTGCCGGAAGTTCGAGCCGGTGCCGCAACTTCTGAAGAATGTCCGCTTCTCCGGCGGCAAGCCGCTCGAAAGCGCGCCGGTCAAGGCAGCGATCGAAGACGCGCGCAACCAGCTCGGCAAGAATGGCCGGTTGGTGATCCGTCCATCCGGCACCGAACCGCTGATCCGCGTAATGGCGGAAGGCGATGATTCAGGCCTTGTCGAGAAGGTCGTGAACGATATTGTCGGCGTGATAGCGGACGCCAAGACAGCAGCCTGATCCCGATTTTTTATCTTTCTAACGGAGCTCGCCAACTGGCGGGCTCTGTCGTTTTTTGCGTGCCTATTTCTCGTGAACTGTTCGTTTACCAAGGTAAAACGTGGTTAAGGAACAGGGTTAAACGCCCCTTAACCTTTCCAATCCATTATCCATCCCGAGTTCAATCACCGTACCGGCGGGGATACCGGGTTTCGCAGGGGTGAGAAGCACATGTACGGATTTGCCAAGCAGGCCATATTCGCCGCAATGCTTGCCGGGGTGGCGGTGCCGGCAATTGCGGCCGACATCAGCGAGCCGCCGATTATCGAAGCCCCGCCGCCGGTCGTTTACGAGGAGCCGTCTTACGGCGGCTGGTATATCCGCGGCGACATCGACTACCACTGGTCGGATTTTCGTGGAGCGGACTACATCACTTACGGCCCGCCCGCGGGCGTCGGCACGTTCGACGTCGGCGACTTGAAAGGCGCCATGTCGCTCGGCGCAGGCGTCGGTTACCAGGTCAACAAGTATTTCCGCACCGACCTGACCGCCGATTACTGGTTCAAGTCGGATTTCAACGGTCAGACATCCGGAACCTGCGGCGGGCTGCCTTGCGTTTCGAGCGACAGTTCGTCCTACACGGCCTTCCTGCTGCTCGCCAACGCCTATGCCGATCTCGGCACATACCATGGCGTGACCCCCTATGTCGGCGCCGGTATCGGCGGCGCGCACGTGAAGTGGGATACGCTGCGGAATAGCATCGACGGCATCACGACCGAGCACGAGGGCGCCAAGAACTGGCGCTTCGCCTGGGCCTTGATGGCCGGTGCGTCCTACTGCCTGACCGACAGGCTGCAACTCGATGCCGGCTACCGTTTCACCCACGTCGACGGCGGGCGGATGTTCGAATTCGCACCGGTCGCCGGTCCGGGCTTCGACGACGGATTCAACGTACATGAAGTGCGCGGCGGCCTGCGCTACTCCTTCGGCGGCAGCAATCCGAACTGCGCCGCGCCCGTGGTGGCTTACGAGCCGCCGCCTGTCGAGCCGGTCTATAAATAACCGACAACCGATTTCCAATCGAACCGCCCGGCTTGCCGGGCGGTTTTTGTTTTGTGCGCCCTTCAATCTCAATAATCGGACGCAAAGAGAGACCGTAACCCTCTGTTATCCTTAACCGTGACTTAACCACTATGGTTAACAATGCCATTTGAACGGGGGCTGCTGGCAAATGCCGGTTTGCCGAATCTGCGGGGTTTCGGGTCATGAATTTGCATTCGCTTTTGATCCTGCCGGCACTAGCGGCAGCACTTCTTGCGACGTCGTCCGCGCGGGCGGCGGACTACGATCCACCGATCGTGGTTGACGAGGCGCCGGAATTCGTGCCGGTCGAGGTCGGCTCCGGCTGGTATCTGCGCGGCGATGTCGGCTACAGCGTCAACAAGCCCTACGACTACTTCGAAACGCCGACAGGGTTCTCCTCAAGCGAAACCCCGATTTCCGGCAGCGTCGGCATGGGCTATCACTTCAACGACAATCTAAGGGGCGAGCTGAATTTCGGGATATTGCCGACAAGCAAGTTCTCAACCGATTTCCTCACCGTCTGCGATGGCACTCAAACGGTCACCGTTACCGATACAACGACAGATCCCAACACTTCCGAGGTATTCTCGGGCCGCAGCACGCGTGGCTGTCCCGGCTCGGACAATGGCAGGAACAAAGCCTACAATCTGATGGCGAATGCCTTCGTCGATCTTGGCACCTTTTCCGGTTTCACGCCTTTTATCGGCGGTGGCATCGGCGTTGCCTACAGCACGTTCCGGTATGCAGCCGGCGACCGCACCTGCACCGATCAGCAATCGACCGTCACGACGCCCGGAAGTTCAACGACAACGGTGTTCGAATGCGACGATCCGTCGACCTATCAGGGCTTTGGCGACTCCGAGCGCCAGTACAATTTCGCGTATTCGCTCGGCGCGGGTTTTTCCTACCGCGTCAGTCAGAACGCCTCGGTCGATCTCGGCTATGAATATTTCTCGGTGCCGGACGCCAAATACATCGCCATGGAAGCCAGTGGCCCGACCGTCCACAAGGGTGTCGATTACCATCAGGTCAAGCTCGGCCTGCGCTACGATCTCTGGTAGGGCTTGGCGGTTTCCTGAATCCAAAAAGACGGGTCTATGGCCCGTCTTTTTTGTTGGTGGAGATTGCCGCTCCCTTCCTGGGTGTCCCAACGGCGACAAAAACATTTCTCTTGACGCCAGTTCGCCGAGCGCTTATCGCCGTCCGTGGGCCACTCCTCCCCAACGAGGAGCTAGCTATCTGGAAGGATAGGACCACGATGACGACCGTTTCCAAGCCCGGACTCCGTCCGGCAAACCCTAATTTCTCCTCAGGTCCCTGCGCAAAACGTCCCGGCTGGTCGCTTGAAGCGCTCGCTGCGGCAGCACTCGGCCGTTCGCATCGCGCCAAGATCGGCAAGACCAAGCTCGAGCAGTCGATCGAACTCACCCGCGAAGTCCTGAAAGTTCCGGCTGACTACAGGATCGGCATCGTGCCGGCTTCCGACACAGGCGCCGTCGAAATGGCGCTATGGTCGCTGCTCGGCGAGCGCGGCGTGGATATGCTGGCCTGGGAAAGCTTCGGCGCCGGCTGGGTGACCGATGTCATCAAGCAGTTGAAGCTTGCCGATGTCCGCAAGATCGAGGCCGGTTACGGCGAGCTGCCGGATCTTGCGCAGATCGACTTCGATCGGGATGTCGTCTTCACCTGGAACGGGACGACATCGGGCGTGCGTGTGCCGAATGGCGATTTCATACCGGCTGACCGCAAGGGCCTGACTATCTGCGATGCGACGTCCGCCGCATTTGCGCAGCATCTCGATTTCGCGAAACTGGATGTCGTGACTTTTTCCTGGCAGAAGGTGCTTGGCGGCGAAGGCGCGCACGGCATGCTTATTCTCTCGCCACGCGCGGTTGCACGGCTGGAGAGCTACAAGCCGTCATGGCCGCTGCCGAAAATTTTCCGCCTGACCTCGAACGGCAAGCTGATTGAAGGCATCTTCAAGGGCGAGACGATCAACACGCCATCGATGCTTTGCGTCGAGGACTATCTCGATGCACTCAACTGGGCAAAATCGATCGGCGGGCTGGACAGGCTGGTCGCGCGCGCCGATGCCAACTTTCGCCGTCATAGATTGTTTCGTCGCCGAATCCGCCTGGGCCGGCCACTCTGGCGACCGACCCTGCAACGCGCTCCAACACGTCTGTCTGTCTGTCGATTGTCGATCCTCAGTTCCTGGCGCTCGACGCGGAAGCACAGGCGGCCTTCGCCAAAGGCCTGGTCGCGGCGCTTGACAAGGAAGGCGTCGCCTATGACATCGGCGCCTACCGCGATGCGCCGCCCGGGCTGCGCATCTGGGCTGGCGCGACGGTCGAGGCGTCCGATCTCGAGGCGCTGATGCCCTGGCTCGACTGGGCGTTTTCCAGCCAGAAGGCCGCGCTCAAGGCAGCAGCCTGATCATTGGATCAACCGGCGGCCGTAAGGCCGCCTCTTCCCGACATTTCTTCATTCAAGGAGGCCATTATGGCGCCCCGCGTCCTCGTATCCGACAAGCTTTCGCCAACCGCCGTGCAGATTTTCAAGGACCGCGGAGTCGAGGTCGACTACCTGCCCGATCTCGGCAAGGACAAGGACAAATTGCTGGAGGTCATCCACCAGTATGACGGCCTTGCCATCCGTTCGGCGACGAAGGTGACCGAAAAGCTGATCGCCGCCGCGACCAAGCTAAAAGTGGTTGGGCGGGCCGGCATCGGCGTCGACAATGTCGATATTCCCGCCGCGTCGCGGAAGGGCACCATCGTCATGAACACGCCTTTCGGCAATTCGATCACCACCGCCGAGCACGCGATCGCGATGATCTTCGCGCTTGCCCGCCAAATTCCGGAAGCCAATGCCTCGACGCACGCCGGCAGATGGGAAAAGAACCGTTTCATGGGTGTCGAGATCACCGGCAAAACGCTCGGTGTGATCGGCTGCGGCAATATCGGTTCGATCGTGGCGACGCGCGCCGTTGGGCTGAAGATGCATGTCGTCGCCTACGATCCCTTCCTCTCCGAGGGGCGCGCGGAAGAACTAGGTGTTGAAAAGGTGGAACTGGACGAATTGCTTCAGCGTGCCGATTTCATCACGTTGCATACGCCGATGACGGACAAGACCCGAAACATCATCAATGCCGAAACCATCGGAAAGATGAAGGACGGAATCCGCATCATCAACTGCGCCCGCGGCGGGCTGATCGTTGAGGCCGACCTGATCGCCGCCCTCAAAAGCGGCAAGGTCGCCGGTGCCGGCATCGACGTATTCGAGGTGGAGCCGGCCACCGACAGTCCGCTCTTCGGCCTGGAAAATGTCGTCGCTACCCCGCATCTCGGCGCATCGACGACGGAAGCCCAGGAAAATGTCGCGATGCAGATTGCCGAGCAGATGGCCGATTACCTGGTCAAGGGCGCGGTTTCCAACGCCATCAACATGCCGTCCATTACCGCCGAGGAAGCACCGCGCCTGAGGCCGTTCGTCAAGCTGGCCGAAGTGCTCGGCGCCTTCGTCGGCCAGGTCACTGAAGATCCGATCAAGGAGGTCGAAATCCTGTTCGATGGCTCGACCGCAACGATGAACACACGTGCCCTGATCAGCGCCGCACTTGCCGGCCTGATCCGGCCGCAGGTGTCCGACGTCAACATGGTGTCGGCGCCGATCATGGTGAAGGAGCGCGGCATCATCGTCGCCGAAGTGAAGCGCGACAAGTCGGGCGTCTTCGACGGCTACATCAAGCTGACGGTGAAGACCGAGAAGCAGACGCGGTCGATCGCCGGCACCTGCTTTTCCGACCACAAGCCGCGTTTCATCCAGATCAAGGGCATCAATCTCGATGCCGAGGTCGGTCAGCATATGCTCTATACGACCAATGCCGATGCTCCCGGCATCATCGGCCTGCTCGGCACGGTCTGCGGCGAGAACGGCGTCAACATCGCCAATTTCCAGCTCGGCCGGAATCGGCCGGGCGGCGACGCCATCGCGCTGCTTTATCTCGACGCACCGTTCCCGGAAAATGTGCTGGCACAGGTGCGCGCGCATAAATCGATCGTGTCGGCAAAGCCGCTGCACTTCGACGTGGGGAGCGTGTGAGGCAAGGCGCTGACAAACTGAGCAAAAGGCGTCATCGAGGTGCCTTTTGCTTTTGTGTTCGTTTCGATATCATCGCCGAATGGAGACTCCGGCTATGAAGCTTGTGATCGACGTTCGGTGGGATGACGAGGCATCTGTCTGGTATGCTATCTCACGCGACAAGACTGGATTGGCCACCGAATCCGAGTCCCTTGACGGTTTGAGAGAACGCATACTGGCTGTTGTGCCTGATTTGTTCGATTTACAGGACGTTGCGGATATCGATATCGAGCTGGTCGTGCACGGAATTGTGAGACCGTCAAATCCGATTGCAGCGGAATAACCTGCGATAAGTCTACACCCTTGCAGTTCTGCTAAAGTGGACACCGTTATGACAAACGTGGGGGTGACCGGTGCAAAACTTCGCCAAGCCGCTGAAAAAACGTCGCGCTGCGGCAGGTTGGAAATTCTTGTGCCAAGGGAAGGGCGATCACGAGATTTGGTACAATCCCGATACTGGGCAACATGTGACTGTCGTAACTTTCCTGAAGTCTCGCCATCTGGCGAACGATATTCTCAAGGATGCCGGCCTTCCAAGGCATTCTGATCACCTCGCCCGCTGTGCTCGTGGAAATCAATCAGCCGAACTGCATCAATCCGTCCAGGGATTGACCAGCGGAATGTCGAGGTCGTCGAAATCCTTGACATTGCGCGTGGCGAGAGTGGCGCTCTGTGCAAGTGCGATGCCGGCGATCTGAATATTCCCAATGCCGATGTTGTTCCCGCGGCGGTGCTGAAGCAGATCGACTTGGGACGCATATTCAGCGGACGGACCGTCAAAGGGCAGCACCCGACCGGCCAGCAGGCCGCTCAGCAATTTTCCAAAACCCGCGACCAATGCCTCTTTTCGCTTGCCGTCAGGCATGAAGAGAAGTCCGCTTCGGATCTCCAGAAGCGTGATGGCGGTAATCCAAAGGTTTGATGATGGCTTCGCGTCAACCCATTGGATGACGCGTGTGTTCATTTCCGGCCGCATCAGCGCCGAAATGACATTCGTATCGAGGATGATCATTCGTCGAATTTCGCGCGTCGAACGGGTTGATCCAGGTTGCGTTCGAACGGCTCATCGTTGTCGGCGATACCCCTGAAGAGCGCGGCGATCTTGGAACCAAGTCCGTATTCATCCGGATCCGTTCGCAACAGTTCCGCTCGCAAGATGGCGCGCGCTTCGGCTTCCACGCTCACGCCATTGCGTTTGGCGCGCTTGCGGAGGCTTTCCTTAACGTCTTCCTCGATCTGGCGAATGAGCAACTGGGCCATGGCTTCTCTCCGGCTGATATCACGATAGCAGGATAGGTTCCCAATCGCCAGTTTTCTTTCACCTCGCCATCTTCCTTCCGCTGTGCTCGGCCAGCCAGATTCCGCCGAGAACCAGGATCATGGCAAGCCCGTGATAGAGCTGAAAATCCTCGCCGAGGATCAGTATCGACAGCAGCGTTCCAAAAATCGGCACGAGGTTTATGAACAGGCCGGCCCGGTTGGCGCCGATCAGTTCGACGCTGCGTATGTAGAAAACCTGCGAGATGATTGAAGGAAAGAGCACAGTGTAGGCAATTACCGCCCAACCCTGGGCATCAGGGACGATCGCCGCGCCCTGGAAGTATTCGGCAATCGCGAAGGGGATGGAGGTTACCGTCGCGCTGCCAGCCAGCACGATGATCATGCTTTGCCAATGGATTTCGGGCTTGAAGCGCAGCCCGACCGAATACATCCCATAGACCAGCACGGCGATCAGCATGATCGCGTCGCCGACATTCACATCGAGTTCCATGAGCCGTGCCGGATCGCCATGGCTCGCGGTCAACGCAATACCGACGATCGAAAGCAGGAAGCCGACGATCTGCGCCGCCGTCACTCTCGTCCGGAACAAAAGGAAATTGAGGATGAAGATGATCATCGGAATGCCGGCCTGTTCGATGCTGACATTGATGGCTGTGGTGTAGACAAGCGCCGAGTAGAACGCGACGTTGAAGACGGTGAAGCCGAGTGCGCCGAGGCCGAACAGGAGCCAGAACCTGGATCGGACCACCGGCCAGTCGGCCTTCAGCCGCGGCAGGCCGATCGCCAGCAACAATGCAAATGCGGCAATCCACCGGGACGTGGTCAACAGCATCGGCGAGACGTGTCCGGCCGCCAGTTTGCCGGCGACAGCGTTGCCGCCCCAAAACAGGGTCGTCAGCAGGAGCAGGGAATAGGCTTTGCGGTGATACATGCGTGGCTTTCAAGGGCTTCGGCGACCTAGGACGCATGCCCGGCCAAGTAAATGATGTGGAAGCCGGAATTTGTTGGGCCTGGCCGAAACGGAAAGCTCAAAGAAATGTCGCGTTCTCCACGCCTTGACGCTATAGAGGCCTGTCTTTTTTGGCGCTTCGCGCCGTCGTGCTTGCTTGAAGGGAAATGTGCATGGCCAATGTGGTGGTCGTCGGCTCTCAATGGGGTGACGAAGGCAAGGGCAAGATCGTCGACTGGCTGTCGGAGCGCGCCGACGTGGTGGTGCGTTTCCAGGGAGGCCACAATGCCGGCCATACCCTCGTCGTCGACGGCAAGGTCTACAAGCTGTCGCTGCTGCCGTCGGGCGTCGTGCGCGAGGGCAAGCTCTCGATCATCGGCAACGGCGTGGTGTTCGATCCGCATGCCTTCGTCGCGGAGGCTGCCAAGTTGAAGGCGCAAGGCGTCGAGGTGACGCCCGAGCGCCTGAAGATCGCCGAGAACACCGCGCTGATCCTGTCGCTTCACCGCGAACTCGATGCGTTTCGCGAGGACGCTGCCTCGAACTCCGGAACCAAGATCGGCACGACACGCCGGGGCATTGGCCCGGCCTACGAGGACAAGGTCGGACGCCGCGCGGTGCGGGTAATGGATCTGGCCGATATGGAGACGCTGCCGGCGAAAATCGACCGGCTGCTTACCCATCACAATGCCTTGCGGCGCGGGCTCGGCCATCCGGAAGTTTCGCATGAGGCCATCATGCAGGAGCTGACCTCGATCGCCGACCAGATCCTTCCCTATATCGATCGGGTCTGGAAGATACTCGACGACAAGCGCCGCGCCGGTGCGCGCATCCTGTTCGAAGGCGCGCAAGGCACATTGCTCGATATCGATCAGGGCACCTATCCGTTCGTCACCTCCTCGAACACGGTTGCCGGCCAGGCCGCTACAGGCTCCGGCGTCGGACCCGGTACGATCGGCTACGTGCTCGGTATAACCAAGGCCTACACGACCCGTGTCGGCGAGGGACCGTTTCCGACCGAGCAGACCAACGAGATCGGCGAATTCCTCGGCACGCGCGGCCATGAATTCGGCGTGGTGACCGGCCGCAAGCGCCGCTGCGGCTGGTTCGACGCTGTGCTCGTGCGCCAGGCGGTAGCGGTCAACGGCATCAACGGCATCGCGTTGACAAAGCTCGACGTTCTCGACGGGCTGGACGAGATCAAGGTATGCACCGGCTACCGTCTGGATGGCGAAGAAATCGATTACCTGCCGGCCAGCCAAGGTGCGCAAGCGCGGGTCGAGCCGGTCTACGAGACACTGGAAGGCTGGAAAGGTACGACCGCCGGCGCCCGGAGCTGGAACGACCTGCCGGCGCAAGCGGTCAAATATGTGCGCTACATCGAGGAACTGATCGGTGCTCCCGTTGCACTGCTTTCGACCAGTCCTGAACGGGACGACACAATACTTGTGACTGACCCGTTTCAAGATTAGACCATGATTTAGTGAGATCAGGGGTGGGAGCATTATCTAAAGGCCGGCTCCGACCGGCATGATTCCCGGCACAGGCGGGGTGATCGGAAAGTACAGGTTAGAGAAGCATGGCAGATTTCGTTGCTGTTCTGAAGAAAACGATCGACGGGCTGGGCGACACGACACCAGCGATGCGGGCGCGCGTCTACGAGAAGGCGCGTGCGACCGTTGCGGCGAAGCTTGCGGCGATCACGCCGCCACCGCCGTCCGCGGTTGCCGAACGGCAGAAGAAGTCGCTTGAGGACGCAATCAAGGAGATCGAGGCGGAATACTCGGCCGAATTGAAGGATCCCGACCCTCTCGATGAGCTGGAGAATGTTTTTTCGGCACTCGACGGCTCCAGGCCGATGGAGGCGGTACCGGCAAAAACGCCCGGCAGCAGCTACGAGGTGAAGCCGGCGCCGGCTGGACCAGCTTCCAAACCAGCGCCGACAAAGGGCGGCCTGGCCGGGATGGATCCGCCGGAAGTCGATACAGGCCCCGACTTCCAGGACGCCGAATCCGGCGACGACACCTATGACGATTTCGACGAGCCTGCGCCGCGCAGGCGCAACATCGGCGGTATCATCGCGGCGCTGGTCATGCTCGCGCTGATCGGCGGTGGAGGTTATGCCGCCTGGCTCAACAGGGACGATCTCTCGGCAATGCTCGGACTGGACAAAGCCGAAACCGTTGCGGCGAAGCCGGCTGAAACTGCGCCGCCGCCTGAAAAGCCCGCGATCGAGCAGGCTGCGGCAACCCCGCCCGCCGATTCGCCCGCGCAACCCGAGAAACTCACGCAGCGTCTCAATGCCGACGGGAGCGAAGTCGATGAAGGTCCGGCTTCGGGCGCCCAGACGATTGGCGAGGGCACTTCGGTCGCCGCGGTAACGCAGCCGCCCGCGCCGGCGCCCGCAGCACCTGGCGCTGCCGATCCTGCCGCCCCCGCCGCTGTTCCCCCAGCGCCCTCGACCGATCCTGCCGCGCCCACGGCCGCCCCCGCAACGCCCTCGGCGGTGCCGCCAACCGTTCCGGGGGCACCCGCGGCCACCGATCCTGCTGCCGCTGCAGCCGGTACGCCGCCAGCCACTCCCGGGCCTGCGGCGACGGGCACTGCGGAACCGACCGTTGCCGTCGGGCAGAAGGCGATCTTCTACGAAGAGCGGACCAACGTCGCGCAGGGCTCGGCCGACACCGGTTCCATCGTCTGGTCGGTGGTCCAGGAATCGCCCGGCGGCGACCTGCCGCCCGAACCCGCGATCCGCGCCGAAGCGACGATCCCCGGCAAGGATCTCCAGTTGCGGATGACAATAAGGCGCAACGGCGATCCCACCTTGCCGGCCAGCCACATCATAGAGATGATCTTCCTGACGCCTGAAGGTTTCGAAGGCGGTGGCATCGAGAATATCCTGCGCGTGTCGCTGAAGGACACCGAGCAGTCTGCGGGCAACGCACTGCTCGGGATTCCGGCCAAGATCGCCGACGGCTTTTTCCTGGTGGCGCTGACGGATACCAAGGCGGAGGTGGATGCCAATCTGGCCCTGCTGCGCCGCGATCAATGGATCGACGTGCCGCTGGTCTACAAATCCGGCCGCCGGGCGCTGATCACCATGGAAAAGGGCATTCCCGGAGAGAAGGTGTTCGACGAGACGCTGAAGGCCTGGGAAACCAAGACGGCCAACTCGGCCGGATAAGGCTGCCCCATTGTGATGTTACGAAAAAACCGCCGCATTTCTGCGGCGGTTCAGACTGCTGACAAACCCCGTCGATTTTGGCGGGGTTTTGTTTCATGGGTCTGATTGCATTGAGAATTGGCTGTCAGGATTGATTGGCAGGAGGCCGGCGGCGCTGAGGCCGACCTCAGACGAGACCGGGTTTGGGTTTCGGCCAGAGGCAGAGAGCAATTTTTTTGATGTTCTGAGCGGCAGCGGCAAGCAGGCACTGGCAAGCGACGCGGACGCGACTTCGGAAACGGGCATAGCGATGGCCGTGCAGCTGCTTGGCGTCGGCGAAGGAGCGTTCGACGGTCTCCTTGCGGCGGCGATAGATGGCCTTGCCCCAGGCTGTCAGGCGGTTGGCGTCGGTGCGCTCGCGGGCATCTTGCCAGACATGGCGGGTGATCAGCCGGGTGGCGTTGGCGCTTGAGGTGCAGGAGGCGAGCAGCGGGCAGTCCCGGCAGATCGTGGGGTCGCTCTTATAGTGGCGATAGCCAGTGCGGTCGGTGGTGGCGTAGGCAAGCAGTTGGCCCTGAGGGCAGCGATAACCGTCAAGCTCCGGCTGGTAGGTGAAAGCGCTCTTCCTCATCATGCCGGGCTTGGGCGGGGTCGGATTGCGGTAGCCGACAACGCCGCGGATGGCGCGCTCTTCCAGCCCCTTGGCGATGCCCGGCGTGGCATAGCCGGCATCGATGCCGACGGCGCCGACATGGAAGCCGAAGCGCTCCACCTGCCGGTCAAGACGGCCGAGATAGACCGTCGAATCATGCACCACCGGCGTCGTGTGCGTGTCGGTGATGATGGCGTGCGCGGCGTCCACCGTGCGGTGGTCGAGATAGAAGAAGCCCTTCGGCTTGCCCTCGCGCACCATGTAGCCGGCCTCCGGATCGGTGCGGCTGACCTTTGTCTCCTTCACCGCCGGACGCCGCTCCTTCTCTTTCAACGGCTGCTTGCCGTGCGCGAGGCGATCCTCCTCGATGGCGACATCGAGCGCCTCCCAGTAGTCGGCCCGCGACTTGGCGACCACAGCCAGGTCGAAGCGGTTCTTGTTGGCGTTGGCCTTCAGATGCGTGGAGTTGGTGTAGAGCACCGTGCCGTCGACCAGGCCTGCCCGAATCGCCTGCTCGACAATGCGATCGAATATGCCCTGCGCGATCGTCTCGTCCTGATACCGGCGGCGACGGTTCTGGCTCAGCGTCGATGCATCGAATACCTTGTCCGTTAACTTCAGCCGCAGGAACCAGCGGTAGGCGACATTGACCTCGATCTCGCGCACCAGCTGCCGCTCGGAGCGGACCCCGAACAGATAGCCGATGAACAGCGCCTTGAACAGCAAGGTCGGGTCGAGCGGAGGCCGGCCATTGTCGGGCGAGTAGAGCGGCGCCGTCAGATCGTGAATGAAGGAAAAGTCGATCGTACGGTCGATCTTGCGCAGCAGGTGATCGACCGGGACCAACTGATCCAACGTCACAATCTCGAGCGCGGTCTGTTCGGCAGCGGGTCGCTTCAACATGACCCAGTGAATCAAAACCCGGCTAACGCCAGGGGTTTGTCAGCAGTCTGAACCCGGAAGCTCGCTTCCGGGTTTTTGTTTTCAGCGCGTATGAGCGCGGATCAGTGTGCCGGCTGCGCCTCGATGGTGCGCAGCGACTGGGCCTGCCGCTTGGCGGCTGCCTTGACCGCATCCTGCACCTTTTCGAAGGCGCGCACCTCGATCTGACGCACGCGCTCGCGGCTGATGTCGAACTCGGCCGACAGTTCTTCGAGCGTCATCGGCTCTTCGGCAAGCCGGCGCGCCTCGAAGATGCGCCGTTCGCGCTCGTTGAGAACCGACATGGCGCCGGCGAGCATCGAGCGGCGGTTTTCCAGTTCGTCCTGCTCGATGAGCATTTCTTCCTGGCTGTCATGGTCGTCGACCAGCCAGTCCTGCCATTCGCCGGACTCGCCCTCGGTGGCGCGGATCGGCGCGTTGAGCGAGGCGTCGCCCGACAGGCGGCGGTTCATCGAAACGACTTCCGCTTCGCTGACGTTCAGCCTGGTGGCGATCTCGGTGATCTGCTCGGGCTTCAGGTCGCCGTCGTCAAGCGCCTGGATCTTGCCCTTCACCTTGCGCAGGTTGAAGAACAGGCGCTTCTGGTTGGCGGTGGTGCCCATCTTCACCAGGCTCCACGAGCGCAGGATGTACTCCTGGATCGAAGCCTTGATCCACCACATGGCGTAGGTCGCCAGCCGGAAACCGCGCTCCGGTTCGAATTTCTTCACGGCCTGCATCAGGCCGACATTGCCTTCGGAAATGACTTCGCCGATCGGCAGGCCATAACCGCGGTAGCCCATGGCGATCTTCGCCACGAGACGAAGATGGCTGGTCACGAGCTTGTGGGCAGCGCCGGTGTCCTCATGCTCCTGATACCGCTTGGCGAGCATGTACTCTTCCTGCGGCTGCAACATGGGGAAGCGGCGGATTTCTTCCAGGTAGCGGGAAAGGCCGCCTTCTCCGGAAACGATGCTGGGTAGTGTCTGGGCCATAAAGCACCCTCCCTCTCAAGAATTGTGCCCCCTGAACGAGGCGGGCATAAGGCGCGGTCAGCATTTCTGCTGCGCCGCACAACCTGTTTATATAGGAACAAATCGGGAAAATACACGCCTTTGTTCAACACGAAACAGTGTGTCACGCCAAAGTGAACAATGCGAGTCAGGTTTTCTCAACCGACGTTCAGAGATTACGAAAGCCGCCAACGAGTCCCTGCATGTCCCCAGGCATCGGCGCTTCGAACTTGAGCTTGATATGGGTAGCCGGATGCCGAAACGCAAGAAGCCCGGCGTGCAGCGCTTGCCGCGGAAACGATTTCACCTGTGTTTTCAAGGGCTCCGGCAGCCGGTTCGCCTTGGTGCGAAAGGCTTGTCCGTAGTCCGGATCGCCGATCACCGGATGGCCGATATGAGCCATATGGACCCGGATCTGGTGGGTGCGTCCGGTCTCCAGCCGGCACTCGACGAGCGCTGCCTGCGCCGTGTCGGTGCGGCCTTCGGCGAATTTCTCCAGCACCGCGAAATGGGTGATCGCGTGGCGGGCGTCGTCGCGGGTCTCGGGAACCACGGCACGGCGCACGCGGTCGGCGGCGCGCCCGAGCGGCGCGTCGACCTTGCCGGTCATGCGCGGCGGGATGCCCCAGACAAGCGCCGAATAGGCACGCTCGAGGTCGCCGCTGGCACCGTGGTCGGCGAAGGCTTCCGACAGCGCGCGGTGCGCCAGGTCGGTCTTGGCAACCACCATCACGCCGCTGGTCTCCTTGTCCAGCCGGTGGACGATGCCCGGCCGCCTGACGCCGCCGATGCCGGACAGGCTGTCGCCGCAATGGTGGATCAGCGCGTTGACCAGCGTGCCGGTCCAGTTGCCGGCGCCGGGATGCACGACCAGGCCGGCCGGTTTGTTGATGACGATCAGGTCGGCGTCCTCGTAGAGGATATCGAGCGGGATATCTTCGCCTTGCGGCTCCGCCGGTTCGGGTTCCGGCGTCTCCACCGCCACGCTTTCCCCGGCACCATCTTGCGCTTGGCTTCGCTGGCGACCTTGCCGTCGATTTTTACCGCACCCTGGCGGATCAGCGCCTGCACGCGATTGCGCGAATAATCGGCCCCGAGTGCCGCCGCCAACCACTGGTCGAGACGTTGGCCCGCGGCATCGGGCCCGGTCTCCCGCACTTTCAATCCTTTACCGGCTTCGCTATCAGGAGCGTTCATTCAATTCCCACGGGCAATTCCCACTGGATTTTTCGATGGTGCGGCCGACAGACGACAACGACGAAAAACCGCTCGACCCTGCGGTCGAGAAAGTGCGGAAAAAACTGGTCCGCTTCGTCGCCATCAATCTCGGCCTGCTGTTCGTCGCCCTTATGGCGGTGGTCGCGGCGATTGTCTACAAATCCGGCCAGTCCACGCCGGAAAGCGCCAACCCCGCCTCCGCGGTGCCGTCGCCGGCGGAAGGCGGAATGCTTGCCGGCGACATCGTGCTGCCGGCCGGCGCCAGGCTTTTGTCGCAGAGCCTTTCCGGCAATCGCATCGCGCTCGACGCCGAACTCGCCGACGGCAGCCGGACGATCTTTCTCTACGACATAGCCGAAAAGCGCATCGTCGGGCAGTTCGCGGTGAAGGCGCGATGATCGCTTCCGCGTTCGCGCAAAACCGCCGCGTTGCCACGGTCACCGTGGTCGTCGCCGATTACGACGAGGCGATCGCCTGGTACACGGAGAAGCTCGGTTTCCAACTCACCGACGACGTCGACCTTGGCGGCGGCAAGCGTTGGGTGACGGTTTCCGCCGGCGCCGGCGCGCGATTGCTGCTGGCCAAAGCCGATGTATTCCTTTCCGGTGCGGATGGCAGGACGCAGATCGCGGCGGTCGGCAATCAGACCGGCGGCCGTGTCGCATTCTTCCTCGAAACCGCCGACTTCGCCCGTGACCACGCGTCCATGAAAGAACGCGGCGTAGAGTTCCGCGAAGAACCGCGCCACGAAGCCTATGGCACAGTGGCTGTGTTCGCCGATCTCTACGGCAATTTCTGGGATCTGATCGAGCCGAGCTGATCGGTGAGGCGCCCCGCCAGGACAGGGGGTCGCTACGAACCTCTTCACCTTCGTCTTCCTCGGGCTTGATCCGAGGTTCCACGATGGTGTGGAAGTGTGAGGAGGTTCAGAGCGGCTTCCATCACTCTGTCACCATCTGTCAGGAATATTTTCTTCCTCTTTATCCCCGCTCCCTCCAGCCGCCCGCATAATCCTCCTCGCCAACAGGAAGAAACACGGGCGATGGACTGGAATGCGGCGATCGAGAAAAACCGGGAGGCGCTGAAGCGCATTCTGGCCGCACTCGTCGCCATGGCCGGGCTGGCCGATGGCGGCGCAGGCACGCTGCCGCGCCATCTCCACCCGCCGTGCTCAGGCTGCTGCGTCGGCCGAAGCCGCCACGCGGCGGCTGGTCATCGTGGCCGCGCGTGGTTTTGTCGTGCCGCCCCCGCCGCCGCGCTCCGCGCGGACGCCGACGATCCTGCGCAACGGCGTCGGCACCGGCATCCGATGCCGCGCGGCGTTCTTCCACCCTTACCCCTCCCCACAAGGGGGAGGGAGGCGTCCGCGCGGCACACGGTCCGGCAGCGGTTTCGCCATGCGCAAACGCCGCAAAATCTCCCTCCCCTTGTGGAGTGTCCGCACCTGCGCTCGCGCTGCCGCTTTTCGACCGGCTTCCGCGTTGGGAGCGCCGTCCACGTCGTGCAGCAAAAAGCGTGCCGCGCATCTCGGTGCCCGGCGTCACCAGCGGTTTCCCCTCCCGTCGCCGCCGTCGCCGGACGACCCGGTCGACGCGGCGCGCCTTGGCCGCCGGTTCGCCGCACTTGCCTCGGCACTCGACGACCTGCCGGCGCAGGCCCGGCGTTTTGCCCGCTGGCGGGCTGCCCGCGGCGGACGCGATCCGTTGCGCAAAACAGAAAACCGCGACGCCGCCGCGCAAACCGGGGAAACCCGCCATCTCCCCTATCGCCAGGCCCGGCCGTGCCGCATCTGGCCGCTGAAACCCGGCCGCCCGCCCGGCTGGCGACGAAAGCCCGAACACGAGGTCCACGAGGTTTTGAACAACACCCACGGGCTTGCCTTCGACGTCCTGGAGCGCCGCGATACGTGCTGACGGTGGTGGCACGGCGATTTGTGCGTTGATCTGGAAGGCCGCCGCCGTGCAGCCATGCATCATTTCGCAGGCTGCCGAAATCGCGGTTGCGTTTTCCGGATGGCTCGCCTATATCGCGACGAGTCTCCGCGCCCATCGTCTAGCGGTCAGGACGGCGCCCTCTCACGGCGCAAACCGGGGTTCGATTCCCCGTGGGCGTACCAGACTTTTCAAGCACTTAGCTCCTCCTCCTCTCTTCTTGTCCAATATTTGGCCAATATAGGTCTTGTTTCGCGCGCTGCAGTGCCTTGATTCTCAAGGGTTTCCTGCGACTATCGGATCACAGTTGCGTTGAGGGAGAGGATCGTGACGGGCCGAAAAAATATATGCAAGCGGCGCGGTGCTGTTGTGGACAGCGGTTGCCAGCGCTGAAGAAAAGTATCGACTAATCCACGCCGTTAACAACGATGAGACCGTCATCAGAGTCGGCCTGACGCAAAACGAGTGTCGACAGCTTAAGGCGGAATTGATCGCCAAAAAGGCTATTGTAGTGGAAGGAGAAGAGGAGGACCCGAACCTCGGTTCGTTAGCCTGCCTACCAGAAAGTGTTTTTCAGTAGCTCGGACATTTCTATACCCTCACCGTGTAAGAATGACAGGAACATGGCGCGCGCACATATCTTAGCCATCGTACTAGCGGCGGCCTTCCCTACTGCGTCGACCGCGAGCGTGACATGCAATCCGCGCGACAACACCGCGCGAATTCTTACGGCACCTACACCGAATGCTGTCCACCCAGACTGGCAAGGCGAGAGCTACGTCGGAACGTCTTGGAGCATTGTCATAAAAAGCGAGAAGCGCACCGACACCGGTCGCTACCTGCGGGGCGATCTGATTTCGCCGCGTGGGGGTGTGATCAACCGGGACATTTGGGTCATTGGCAAGGAATGGAAATGCTTTCGGTAGAGGGACGTGTCAAAACGCTGGCACCGGATGGTCACGACAGTCGAATCGCCGGCCTGTGGCATCTCCTTTGATGTTTTGATTATAGAACCTACCCATTGACTCCGCCGATAGAAGTTGGGCTATCGTGCCCGCGTCGATGGCGCAGTAGTGGTAGTCGGTCGATTTGAGCCGTGATGATACATACTCGTTCGGCGCGCTGTAGCAGACGCGCGTAACCACAGAGGATCGGTTAATTTCAGTACATTCGAACTGGTCTGCTGGGACGCATTTGCCGTACTTCGGGCAAAGCTCTTCGGAAGACGCGGACCCAGCGATCAAAAAAGCGGCTACTGTTGTTATCAATCGCAATTTCATTTGGCGCCCCCGCCTTCTTGTGTTCGTAAATAGTGCTGGCTATTTGTGACCGGCGCAACGTCGAATGACTATCCATTTGACAGTTTTTGCGTGGCTGGGGCGGCAGTCCTTTGGGGGTTCGATGAAAATTGTTCTGGCAGCTGGCGCGATATGGGGCACCGCGCTTGCGATAGCTGTGTCGGGCGCGGCCGAGGCACAATCGTTCTCCTGTTCGTTTGGAGAGCCAGCGTGCTTGGACTATGGCGCGGTGGTTTGCAAAAGCTCGGCAATGTGCGTCAGCAAGGACGCCGTTTGTTTCGACTCTCTACACCTGCGACTACAAGGGCTTCGTGTGCAAATCCAAGTTCGATGAGGCGGTTGAAGAGATCGACGACAAAATTCGGAAATACAACGCCCTCGTCAGCGAATACAAAGTCCTGAAGTCAAACTTTGCCAGCCTGGAGACTGATCGCGACCGCTTAGCGTCTGAAGTCGATCAATTGGAAGGCCAGGATCGGGACATGCGCAGCTGCCTTGAATTAGCCGACTCCCTCGACGAGGCCCAGCGTTGCGCCAGATAGCGCGGCGTCATAAATCGGGAAAATACGGAACGCGTGGAGATGCCCGACAACTTTGGCGTTCGACTTCATCCGGCTGGAGGCGCATGGGATGACGTTTCCGACTATGTTGTTCACTTTACAAAGGATGCTCACACAGCCGGGTCCGATGAGAATCATGCGGCGTTTCAGTTCGTTGCGATCTTGCGCGCCGGGGTTGTCGAGGCTCGGACCAAATATGGAATAGGAAGATTTTCTAATTATTGCCCCCGATCAGTCCGGTGCATCAACTGCGTCGGATTGCTGATCACCGTAGTCCGTACGGGCTGGGCTTCCACAAGGATTTCATTGTGCGCCGGGGTGGAGGTTCAGTGTTCTATGCTTATCGTGATCACGGCGACGCCCTTTCAGAGATAATTGCTAGCGCCGGGACCGATCCCGCCCACCCAGTCTGGCGCGTTGCTCCCTTTGTGAATCAACCGCGATCTAATTATAGTTTCGAGTGGGAACGTGAGTGGCGTGTTCCGGCCAATCTAGGGGTTCAATCTGACTTATAAAGTGCGAAGAACCAGAACCCGCCACCCGAACGTTTGTGAATTCTCCCAAATCAAATGGCTTCAGGTTCGAGAACCATCCCCATCCAGATCCATGCCAACTGTAAATGATTACGTCCAAGCCACCCCAATCCTGTATCGGATATGCGATCAAGAACGCGCGCAAATCGTCATAAGGAATCGTCGATCGTAAATCGTGCACCAGCGGGGTTGACACTTCGACGCTGCGACTAACCGGCGTGAGCAGCATATCTCCAACGAGAATTGGGGCGCCGTCCAATTCAAAAGATGCAATGAGGGTCATTAGCTCACGGTCTCGACATGTTTCGAAACGCGACTCAGCACTCCGGGCCGCAATTTACGCCTCAAGTTTTCACCACCAGCGCGATTTTGGATGCAGTCTGAAGGCTTTGCCGACAGTTGCATGGCACTGCGACCTCGCCGAAAGCGAAAGCGACAACTTCCCGAGGCCAAAAACGCTCAAAGATTGCGCTGCGCCGCCCCCGCGGACTGGGGGTGGGAGGGGGAAGGACCCGCACCAGGGGGTGACCGTCAGTAACTCGTACAAGCATTGCGGCGCTGCTGCCCTTCGATGCCGCCATGTACGGTAGCGCTTACCACACGCTGAAGCCTTCCAGAGCAATGTCGACGTCCGCGCCGCTTTCGGCGATCTCTCTGGCGAGGCGCGAGAAGAAATCTGTTGCAAGCTCGTTTGTCTTGCCGTCGAGCAGCTGTACCGGCCGGTCCGCCGCGATAGCCATCAGCAACTGCTTTGTCGCGACCGGTCCACTAGTGAGGGTGAGCGGTGCGCTGAACTGGCGATCCGTGCCGTTGGGCGCGGAGAGGAAACGGTCGACCGCCTGTACCCGCCCCTCATCATCGATCAGCAGCAGATTGACCGGGCGATCCTGCACATTGAGGACCGCCCCGGAAAGGATCGAGCCGCTGGAAACCTCCACCGCTGTCGAGTTCGATGATCAGCGAGAAGGCCGGATAGCGCTCGACCTTTCGCACGAAGGACAGTGCCAGACATTGGGGATCGGCCACATTTCCGAGGCTGACATCGGCCGCGATGCCAAGCGCGCTGGCATAAGCGGCGGTGAATTCGGCTTCGCGCGCCTTGTCCTTGCCAAAAGTCTGAAACTCGACGGAGCCGTTGGAACCGATCGCCGGAAGCGCCACAAAGCAGCTTCCGCCATCGAAGGTTCTGATGAAATCGATGACTTGGCGGTAGCGCTGCGAAGGCCGGTCGGTTTCGGTACCCAGACTGGAGCCGGGCCGTGCCGGGACCAGAAGCGCGACTTCGGCTGGTCTGACGACCGGGGCAATTGCCGGCTGAGATGAAGGCGTCACAGCCTGCGCCGGCGTGCTGCCGCTGACCGCGGGCGTCGGCCGGTTGCAAGCGTTGCGACGGTGGCGGCACTGCTCGCGGTCGATGCGACAGGTTGCAGACGTTGCGCCTGCGTGTTCGCAACGGCGGCTGATGCTGCTGCGGGCGCGGCAGCGCGCTGCGGGATCTGTATTCTGAGACGTCATTGCCGTTTCGGTCTGCGCGCGGCCTGCGAGAGGAGCGGCCGTCGGCGCAGGTGCAGAATTGTCGCACGGCGCGGTCGCCGAGGCCACAACGCTCGACAGGGGCGCGGGCGCGGCGATTTCCGCAGCAGGCCACCTGCTCGGTCGTCTGCACACGAACCGGCGGATTGGGCGCTGTACGCGCGTGCCTGCGGCAGCACTGTGTCTGCCGTCACGCGTAATGTATTTGCCGGCGCGCGCGCGGTCTCGGCAGGAATTTCCGCGACCATCGCGGATTCCGTGCGTTGGACCTGCTGCGACGGTGTCAAGCACAAGGCGCGATTGAACAGCAACGGGCGCGGTTATTTCTTACTGCGGCGTCAGTTTCTATTGCTGCTACCGCAGCTTCTACCGTCGCTTGCAGGCGCAGCCTTGATCGATTCCGACAAGGCGGCGGCCGCCGGCTTTGGCAGGCTGCAGCACCTGATATTCCATCGGCGGGCGCGGTCGGCCGGCGCAGTAACCTGCTTCAGGGCGGTGATTTTCTCCGCCGTGCTTGCCACAGGCGCGGCAGCCAGACGGCGGCGGAGCGGAAAATGTGATCTCGGTGACGACAGTCTTTTGCTCATAGGAGGAGCCTATCAGGATCGCAGCCACGCCGAGCGCTCCGGCATGCAGGGCCAGCGATCCCGCGATCGCCACCGCCCAGTATGCTTTTGCCGGTTCGAGGGACATTCAATCCACGCCCATCGATGCCGAACTCAGCGTCACGATCCGGACGACGATCCCCGCCGAGCGCATCTCTTCCACGATGGCAAGGAACCTCTCGCCCGAGAATTCGCGGTCGGCGACGATGTTGAGGACGGGCATGCGCCCGGCGGAATCCTTCGGCAGCGCAGCCATCCGTTCGATCACTTTGGAACTCTCGACGGCGACGTCGTCGAGAAAAAGCCCGCCTGCCTGGCTGACGAGCAGCAGCGGCCGCGGCAATCGCTCCGGCGGCAGCCGTGAGGTGAGCGGCGGCGTAACCGCGGTCTCGTTGCTGCCGACGATCGATCCGGTGACGATGAAAAAGAACAGGAGCAGAAGGATGATGTTGATCGTCGCGAAGGGAAAGTCGAGCTTCGCTTCCCTGCGCGGTAACCGCGGCATGGCCTTGCTTGCCTAATTGCGACGCCGGACGATGTCATTGCTTGTTCCCGATCGCGTTCTGATCGTGACCGATTTGAACGCCGCCTTCTTCAGAGCATCGAGCACCGTGACGACATCCTGGACCGTCGCCGAGGCTCTGGTGAAGACGATCACGGTCTCGGCCCCTTGCCGCCGCAGCATGGCGGCGGCATCGCCGAATCCTTCGAGGCCCAGCATTTCTCCATTTGCCTGGACCTGCCCGCGCGACACCGCGAGGACAAGATCGGGACGGATTTCGGCTGCCGGCGTCTCCGCCTCTCGTTCGCCGCCTTGCTCGTTCTGCTGCCGGTATTCGCCAAGCGTCAGGGACGAATAGGGATCGATGCTGGAGGACAGCATGAAAAAGGTCAGGAGCAGGAAGATCACGTCGATGAGCGGGATCAGCATGAACCGCGTGGTCTGCTTTCGGGGAGAGCGGAGCCGGTTGCGGGGCATCTGCAAGCGATCCTCAGCGTCTCAAGGGGACAGGTTCGGAGCCGAGTTCCTGCGCGAGAGTAGCCGACACGGCGATTGCGCAAACTCGCCGCCCTGTCCGTAGATGACGGCCAGAATGGCGCCGTCCATGGCGGCGCGCTCGCGCTCGATCCTGCCTTCGATCCAACTGGTGAAGAAATAGAACGGAATGGCGATGGCAAGCCCGAGCGCGGTCGTCGACAGTGCGACCCAGATGCCGCCGGCAAGTTCGGTCGGATTGACCGCTCCGCCGCCGCCCGACATCTCGTTGAACGCCGCGATCATGCCAAGCACAGTGCCGAGCAGGCCAAGCATCGGCGCCGCCTGGACCGACGTTTCGAGAATGCGCACATGCCGGTTCATCGCGTCGAGCAATTTCAGCGCCGCACCAGTCGCGACTTCGCGGGCTCGCTCCTTGTCGTCCGGCCAGCGCATCCGCGCGGCCATCGCGTCGGCAACCACCTGGGCTGAGCGCTGCGCTGTCGGAGGCGACGATCTGGCGCGCACCTGTCGCATCGCCCGCCGCCCATCGCGCCAAGCGCCTGATCGGCCGACTTGCGTTTGCCGACGCCGAGCCGCGCCAGCGAGATCAGCTTGAAGATCGCCGTGGCGGTGGCGGCGATCGATAGAAAGTATCAGCGCGACAAGGATCGGACCGCCGATCGAATAAAATTGGCTGACGATGATTTCGGCCATGTCTGCTCCCGCCCTGCCCAATTCTACTGGTCGAAGGCGATTTCGGACAGCGAATTTGTCTTGAGATTGTCCAGGCAGACGAGAGAGGGCTGCCCGCCGGCGACGCATTCGGGGGAGGTGTTCACCAGTATCCGCGAGATCGCCTTGCAGCCGAGCTCCGGAAACTCGAACTCGACCACCTTCGTCTTGCCTTTCGCAAGCCTGCCGAACTCGAAGATCAGAAGTTTCGCCACCTGCTTGTTGGCGTCGAACACGGCGATTTCGTAGGACGCCTTTTCGAGAGCCGCGTCGGTGCCGTTTTGCGCCACGAAGGTCAGGCGGCAACCCGCCCCGGCCTCGGCCGTCTTGTTCAATTCGATGGCAAGCGGTTTTTCCTGCGCGAAAGCCGTGCTGGCCAAACCAAGGAGCAGCAGCGCAGGACCGAGAAGGCTTGCAGTCACGACATTCGACGGGCGCACGATCAAATCCTTCTCCCTCGAAATCCTGCGAGAGCAGCGCTTGGAGACTACTTCAGGATACTACCGTTTCCGTGCAAAAAAACGAAGATCCCGCAAGCCAGTCTAAAAAGCCGTTAATCGGCTGGCTGCACAATCTGGCTGCACAATGAAGACGTTCGAGAGGCAGAGTCCGTCGGTGGCGCGCAAGAGCGGCCTCGATACACGCGGCCTGGTCGAAACCGGCCGATGGCGCGACCAGAAATCAGCAGCGCGATACAAACATGTGGTCGCTTCTGAGGAGTCAAAGCGGCAGATTTGCTGCCCACACTGAGGCAGATGCGAAAAGGCAGAAACGTGGAAAACGCGTGGAAAGGCCGGCTGAGGCGGTCAAGTGATTGACACTCACGATATCGCGGGAGGCGAACCCAGCGAAGGTGTCCAAATCTTGATAAGAAGAGAGACACGCTCTCGCGATTACGCGCTCGGAGAACCAGTTGTGATCGCTGCAACGGATTTTGCCGAGATCGCCATGGCGTGTCACATGACGTAGCCTCCAAGCTGCCATCACTTCCCCAGCAAGGCTCGTAAATGTGCAACCTCTACAACATCACCACCTCGCTTGAGGCTTTGCGCGCCCTCACGCGAGCCTTTCGCGATGTGGCCCGCTGGAACGAGCCGTCGATCGACATCTATCCGAACACGCTCGGACCGGTAACCGGGGTCGCCCCGGACGGCGGGCGCGAGATGACGATGCTGAAATGGGGTATGCCGTCGCCCCCGGAGCGTATTAGAGGCAAGGCCGACTACGGCCAGACCAACATCCGCAGCCCTGGCTATGCCCATTGGCAGCCCTATCTGGGCGTTGCGAACCGCTGCGTCGTGCCGGCGACAAGCTTCGCCGAGCCCAGCCCCACGCCCAACGACAAGGACCCGGACACGGGCGTCCAGAAGAACTTCTGGTTTGCTCTCGACGAAAGTCGACCGCCGTTCTTTTTCGCCGGGGCTGTGGACGCCCCTGGCACGGGGTGCGGAAGGTCAAGGACGGGCCGCAGGATCACGAGCTGTACGGCTTCTTTACGACGTCGCCGAACGGCGTCGTAAAGCCGATCCACGAGAAGGCGATGCCGGTGATCCTGACCACGTCGGAAGAGATCGACACCTGGCTGCGGGCGCCATGGAGCGAGGCGAAGGCGCTTCAGCGGCCGCTGAAGGATGATCAGCTCGTCGTCGTCGACAAGCCGGCGACGCAGATCAAGTTTCCGGCTGCGCCGGCACAGGGGGCGCTGTTCTAGATGCCAATTTCAATCTGGCTTTTCGGCGTCCTGGCGGTTTGCATATTGATCTATTTCAATTTGATGGATTTCAAGAATCCACAGGTGGAGGAAAATAACTGACGCACGCACGCTCGGCGCCTACATAGCCTTCCACACCGCTGTCCTACTTGGAATTGTTGGCACGCTGTTTGAGATTTACGCTTTCTGACAATCGAATTTGCAGCGCCCGACGATCGTCTCGTCATCGTCGACAAGCCGGCGACGCAAATCAAATTCCCGGCGACGCCGGCACAGGGCGCGCTGTTTTAGGGTCAGCTACGGTGATTTCTCCGTTCGCGCCGGCTCCGGAACGACTTGGTCGCGCGAAGAGCGGTCATCGCCGAACCATTACTCAGACGTCGCGATTGGGGCCGGAAGCAGTCCGTCAGCTTTCGCAATGATGCTATCAACAAGCGGCCGTTCAGTTGACGGTCCCAAGCGATCATTGACTAAGGTGCTTAAGATCGCATGATCGCTCGAGGCAGAAGCTAGGCAGCGGGGTGTAAAAACACTTCGTGTCAATGCAGCCCCTGCGGCGATGGGATTTTAATGTGAAGGTGGATTGGCGGCGGGACAGTTGG
Organism: uncultured Alphaproteobacteria bacterium; assembly: GCA_963763895.1. Classification (GTDB taxonomy): domain Bacteria; phylum Pseudomonadota; class Alphaproteobacteria; order Rhizobiales; family Rhizobiaceae; genus Neomesorhizobium. Next base: position 414,338 of record CAVXQC010000004.1, read on the forward strand.
GATAAAGCGCGACTTGGTCCGCTTAGCGAAAGACCGCATCCAAATTAGCAAAGAGCTTTGATTACGGCCGCTTCCCTCTTCCCATCGACTGGGAAGGAAAGGTCGACCCACTGCGGATTTGGGGCCGAAAGCAGCGGATCGCTCAGCGGCGGCGACAGCCGGTCTTGGCCAGTCGGTGACGCGCAAAACCGCGTACTGGCCCAGTTGACAGCAGCGAGGCACGCAAAATTGTTGAAGCGCGAGCCTTCCACGTCGACCGCGCAGATCGTTGATGGACAGATCTCGTACTAAGATATCTCTGCAGCCGGTCCAGACCACGACATAACCAGTCTTCAGTACAACTCAGTCAACTGAGCCTGGACGTTTTGGTCAATATGACCTAATGTGCAATCTGTTGTTGGAGATTTGACCAGATGGCGAAGATTAATCCGATTCGTCGAGCCGAAATTGGTCGCGAAAAGCGCGCGCGAACCCGTGCAGAACTCGTTGCTGCGGCCAACTCGTTGTTCGCCAAGCAGGCCGTGGAATTGGTAACAGTCGACGACGTGGTCAGGGAGGCCGGCGTCGCCAAGGGTACTTTCTACGTTCATTTCGATGGTCTAGACGCTCTGACGGCGGCGGTCGCGGAGGAACTGGTCGAGTCTTTCGACGAAATGCTGCAGGCCGACCGGCTCTCACTCGCTGATCCTGCCCTTCGGATTGCATTCGGGTGCAGCTCATTCATCGACAAGGCCCTCAATGATCCTCGATGGGCTAGCCTTGTCGCCAGAATGGCGGCTGCAGCCCCGAAGGGTGGCGAGCTCCTCCGCGGCCGGCTTTTCGAAGACCTGCAACAATTCTCGAAGAGCTTGCCGAGCAGCGGGGCATCTGCGGAGCTGAACCTTGAGATCGTCGTTGGGATCATGCTCCAGCTCATGCGCGCATTCGGCGAGCGCAGGCCGTCACCGCTCGATCGTGATGCGGCCGTCAGCGCGATCCTACGTGCTATCGGCCTCAATGCTCAGCAGGCGAAATCGGTCTTTGCGCGCTTGTCTACATCTGCCGACGGCGCAATGCCCGACGCACCGCGGCCGGGGAAGTCTCAGCGGCCAGGTACGGCGAGCAGCGCGGCCTGACCTTGGACTGCCGCCCTCACGCGGCGATTTCTATTATCTGTTTGCGGAGATTGAGTGCTTGTCGCGACTGCGTTGATCCGGTCACCAAAGTGAGGCCGGCGCCCTTGTGTTCCAAACAGGCGCTCGAGCAGCAGCTGAACCAAACGTAGGCGTCGCAAGTGCGGGGCGGCACGCGCCGCGCCCAGCCCCCTTGATCGCGGGCTGGAGCTATCACCCACAAGCGGCGGGACGCGTGCCTCCAGCACAAACGCCTCATTGCGCTCGACTCCGCCTCGGAGCCAGGAGGTTGAGGTAGGGCAGGGCGGATGGAATCAACTGGTTTAGGAGTTCTGCCGAAACGGCTAAGCGGTTATACCTCGGCATAATACCCAGAGCAGTCGAGGCAGGGTAAACCTTGCAACGGCCCCTGAAATCCAGCGTCCTCCCACCAGGGGCCGAATTGCCGCGCCGGTGGCTCTTGACCGCAAAAACCTCTCCTGCCGGCGCGGCCTCTTTCAAAGCGGCAGATCAGTGCTTTCGCGGCCCTGTTTTTCGTGGGCCTGTTCGAAAAGCATGCTCTGCGAACGGAACATGGGTGCGGGAATGAAGATCAGCGATAGATGTGATCGGCTTTGCTGGGCGCTGCCGCAAGAATTGGGCGCATTGACACGAGAGAGAAGTGGGTGAAGCCTGACTAGAACTGCGATGCCCGTGCTCCAAGAAGGATGCGGGCAGCATCGAGCCGAGCGATGTGAAGATGGACGACACCGTCCAAGGCGGGCCGAAGAGGAGCGCCAGGAAAAGCACAGGCAGACAGGAGCGTCTAGCCGCTCCCGTCCGGCAGACGACGTCGACCCTGGCTCGGCCTGACGCACTCCAAGCTACTTGGGATGACGGCTATCGCATCCTCACACGGCAGACACGCCAGGACGAGAAGGCGGAGCCGCAGCCAGTCTTGGTGGTGCGGCTTGCGGCCGAGCACCCCAGCCGCGCCAGCCTCGACAGACTGGCGCACGAATATCGGCCTGAGAGACGAGCTCGACAGTACGTGGGCAGCGAAGCCACTGGAATTCATCAACGACAATGGCCGCAGCGCTCTGATCCTGGAGGACTGCGGCGGCGTGCCGCTCCAGCCAGCTGATCGCGGAGCGAAAGCATGGCATGGCGACCGACCTCCCGCTCTTCCTGCGGCTTGCCATCGGTATCGCCGTGGCGGTCGGCAAGGCTCACGAGCGCGGTCTCGTTCACAGGGACATCAAGCCGGCGAACATCCTGGTGAACGAGGCAGACAACCAGGTTCGGCTCACAGGCTTCGGCGTGGCGTCGCGTCTTTCTCGGGAGCGCCAGGCGTCCGAGCCTCCCGAGGTCATTGCCGGTACCCTCGCGTACATGGCGCCCGAACAAACCGGCCGGATGAACCGATCGGTCGACGCCCGTAGCGACCTTTATGCGATCGGCGTCACGCTTTACGAGATGCTCACCGGCAAGCTGCCGTTCGCCGCTTCGGATCCGATGGAATGGGTGCACTGCCACATTGCCAGGCGCCCGGTGCCACCATCCGAACGGATGAAGAAGGTGCCGCGCGCTGTCTCGACCTTAGTCATGAAGCTGCTCGCCAAGAACGCCGAGGAGCGCTACCAGACCGCCGGCGGGCTGGAGGCCGATCTGCGACACGCCCTGGTTGAGAGGGAGAGCCGAGGGCGGATCGGGGAATTTCCGCTCGGGACGCATGATCTGCCGACAAGCTGCTGATTCCGGAGCGGCTTTACGGGCGCGAGCGTGAGATCGCGATCCTGCTTGCCGCCTTCGACCGGGTCGTTGCGGGCAGCGGGCCGAAGCTGGTGCTGGTTTCGGGCCACGCCGGGGCTGGCAAGTCGACGGTCGTGAATGAACTCCACCGGGCGCTTGTTCCGTCTCGCGGACTGTTTGCTTCGGGAAAATTCGAACAGAACCGGCGCGACGTTCCCTATGCCAGCTTCGCGCAAGCTCTGCAGGGCCTGATCCGGCCTCTGCTGGGCAAGAGCGAAGCTGAGCTCGTGCCTTGGCGCGCCGGCCTGACTGAAGCTCTGGGCGCGAGCGGACGGCTGCTGGAAACGCTCGTCCCGGAGCTCGAAGCGCTTATCGGTCCACAACCGCCGGTCACGGAGTTGCCGCCACAAGATGCAAAGCGCCGCTTCCATTTGATCATCAGGCGACTGCTCGGGGTGTTCGCCCGAGCGGAGCATCCGCTGGCGCTGTTTCTAGACGACCTTCAATGGTTGGACGCCGCGACGCTCGACCTGCTTGAGGATCTGTGCACGCAACGGGATATGCGTCACCTGCTGCTGATTGGCGCTTATCGCGACAACGAGGTCACACCCACCCACCCGCTGATCCGTCGGCTGGCCGCCATTCGCGAGGCCGGGGGGCTGGTTCGGGAGATCCAGCTGACGCCGCTCAGGCTGGAAGATGTGGGCCGGATTCTCGCCGATGCTCTTCATTGCCGGAGCGGTCGCGTCCAGCCGTTTGCGCGGCTGGTGCACAAGAAGAGCGCGGGCAATCCGTTCTTTGCCCTTCAGTTCCTGAGCACGTTGCCAGATGAAGGGCTGCTTTGGTTCGATCGGGCGCAGGCGCGCTGGGATTGGGACCTCGAGAGCATACGCGCCAAAGGCTATACCGATAACGTCGCGGATCTCATGCTGAGCAAGCTGCGGCGCCTGCCCACCACGACCCAAGCTGCCCTGAACGTGCTGGCCTGTCTCGGCAGTCGAGCGACAGTTGGCACCTTGATCCTGATCAGGGGCGAAAATGAAGAAGCGGTTCACACGGTGTTTTGGGCTGCGGTACGGACCGGGCTGGTGCTGCGGCAACAGGGGGCGTACCGGTTCCTGCATGACCGGGTTCAAGAGGCCGCCTACGGGCTGATCCCCGAAAGCGAGCGGGGTGCGGCGCACCTCGCCGTTGGCCGCGTCCTGCTCACGCATACGCCGTCGGACGCACTCGAGGAGAATATCTTCGACATCGTCGGCCAGCTCAACCGCGGCAGCATGCTGATCGCGCCGGGCGAAGAGCGCGAGCGCCTCGCCGATCTGAACCTGGTTGCCGCCCGCCGTGCCAAGACGGCGGCGGCGTACGCGTCGGCGCTGACCTATGCCAGCACGGGTGCGGGGCTCTTGCCGGACGATGCGTGGGAGCGCCGGTACGACCTCGCTTTCGCCCTCGGGCTGCACAGGGCCGAATGCGAATTCCTCACCGGGGCGCCGGCTGAGGCGCAGGCACGCCTCGCGGAGTTGGCAAGCCGTGCCGCCAGCCTCACTGATTTGGCCCGCGTCACTCGGCTGCGTGTGGACCTTTTCATGAGCCTGGGTCGAAGCGATCAGGCCATCGTTTTCGGCCTCGACTACCTGCGCCGCGTCGGCATCACCTGGTCAGCCCATCCGACCAAGAAACAGGTGCGGCAGGAATACGCGCGGCTTTGGCGGCAGCTCGGAAATCGCCCGATCGAAGCGCTGCTCGACTCGCCCCCGATGGCAGATCCGGTTGCGCTCGCGACCATGGACGTCCTTACATCGCTCGTGACTCCGGCCTTGTTTACCGACGAGAATCTGCGATGCCTCGTGATCGGGCGAATGGGGAACGTCAGCCTGCGGTACGGCAACAGCGACACGTCGCCGTACGCCTTCACGGCGGTAGGCACTGTGCTGGGACTGTATTTTGGCAACTACGAGGCAGGTTTCCGGTTCGGCCTGCTCGGGCTGGACCTGGTGGAACAGCCTGGAATGGACCGCCTGAAGGCACGAGTTTACCTCGCCTTCGGCAACCTTGCAAAATCTTCGCCGCGGCATGTCCGGACGGGCCGTCCACTCGCGCAGCGCGTATTTGAAATGGCGCAGCAGGTCGGCGATCTCACCTATGCTGTCTTGAGCCGCAACAACCTCCTGACCTACCTCCTCGCCAGCGGCGAGCCTCTCTCGGAGGTTCAACGCGATGCGGAAGCCGGTCTGGACTTCGCGCGCCAGGCCGGGTTCAGCGTCGTCATCGGCTTCATTGCCGGGCAACTTCAGCTTATTCGAACGCTCCGCGGGCTGACGCCGGTGTTTGGCTGCTTCAACGACACAGGATTCGACGAGCAGCAATTCGAGCGGCAGACCGACGGCAAGCCCGGCAGTTGCTTGTACTGGATCCGCAAGCTGCAAGCACGCGCCTTCGCCGGCGACCACGTCGCAGCGCTTGCGGCAGCGGCGAAAGTACAAGGCCTCGTCTGGATGACTCCTGCCATTTTCGAGCGGGCGGAATACCATTTCTATGCAGGCCTCTCGCTCGCCGCGCTCTGCGACGAAGTATCGAACACCGAGAGTTCCCAATATCGGAAGGCCTTGGCAGCTCACCGCCTTCAACTCGAGGAGTGGGCTGAGCACTGTCCGGAGAATTTTGCGAGCCGCGCAGCATTGATTAACGCGGAGGCGGCGCGCTTGGGCAACCACGCGTTGGATGCCGAGCGTTTGTATGAACAGGCCATCCAATTGGCCCAGACAAACGCGCTCCCTCACGACGAGGCGATCGCGTATGAGCGCGCTTCTGCCTTCTACCGCAGGCGCGGGTTCGATCAGATTGCTCAGCTCTACCTGCAAAACGCCCGTCACTGTTATCTGCGTTGGGGAGCTGACGGCAAGGTGCGGCAACTCGATGAACTCTCTCCACCCCCGCGGGACGACGAACCGGCACCGGTTGCAACAAGCACGATCGAAGCTCCGGTCGAACGTCTCGACCTCGCCACCGTCATCAAGGTGTCGCAAGCGGTCTCCGGCGAAATCGTCATCGAGAAGCTGATTGAAACGGTGATGCGAATGGCCATTGAGCAGGCGGGGGCCGAGCGCGGCCTGCTGATCCTGTCGCGTGGCGGTGAGCCGCGCATTGCGGCGGAAGCCACGACCGGCGGCGACGGAGTCCTCATAGAGCTGCGCGATAAGGCCGCTGTCGGAACGATGCCAGAGTCGGTTCTCAATTACGTCCTGCGGACGCGGGAAGCTGTAAGTCTCGACGATGCGTCTGCCGAAAGTTCCTTTGCGGCCGATCCCTACATCCGTCACTACACGGCCAGATCCATTCTCTGCTTGCCGCTGGTTAATCATGCGAAGCTTATCGGCGTGCTCTATCTGGAAAACAATCTGGCCGGTCGCGTCTTCGCGCCGGGCGGCAGTGCGGTGCTGAGGCTCCTCGCTTCGCAGGCCGCCAGCGCGCTCGAGATTACCGGTCTATATCGAGATCTCGCAGAACGCGAAGCCCGGATCGGCCGCTTGGTCGAAGCCAACATCATCGGGATTTTCATTCGCGATATCGGCGGCGGAATTGTCGAGGCGAATGACGCGTTCCTCCGGATGGTGGGCTACAGCCGTGACGACCTCGTCGCTGGTCGCCTGCTCGGCGCGGAACTGACGCCACCGGAATGGCGCGGGCGTGACGCCGAGGCTGAGGCCGAGCTGAAGACGGCCGGCAGCGTCCTGCCGTTCGAGAAGGAATACTTGCGTAAGGATGGCAGCCGCATACCCGTGCTAGTTGGCGAGGCAAGCTTCGAAGGAACCGGGAGCGAAGCCGTAGCCTTCGTGCTCGACTTGTCCGAGCGCAAGCATGCGGAAGAGAGGCTGCGAGCAAGCGAGTCTCCGCTTCCGGACCTTCGTCGACCACGCAACCGACGCCTTCTTCCTGCACGCGGACGATTTGACGGTCATAGATGTCAACCGTCAGGCCTGCGAAAACCTCGGCTACAGTCGCGAGGAACTGATCGGAATGCAACCGCGGGAGTTCGACGGGGATCTGAACCAGGAGGCGCTCGCCAGCTTGGTAGCTCGAGTTGAGAGCCGGACAGACGGTGACGTTCGAGACGCTGCACCGGCGCAAGGACGGCAGCGTATTTCCCGTCGAGGTTCGTGCCGGTCGATTCCAGCAGGGAGAGCAATGGTTCCGTCTTTCACTTGTGCGCGACATCACAAGCCGCAAGCAGGCGGAGAATGCCCTCCAACTCGCGCAAGCCGAGCTTGCCCATATGAGCAGGCTGACCACGATGGGAGAACTTGCGGCTTCGATCGCCCACGAGGTCAGACAGCCTCTCACCGGGCTTGTCGGCAACGGCAATGCGTGTCTTCGCTATCTTGATGCGGATCCGCGCGACATCGTCTCCGCCCGTCGCGCCGTCGAGCATATGATTAGCGATGCCTTTCGCGCGTCCGAGGTCATCGACCGGATCAGGACGATGGCGAAGAAATCTCCCGAGCGGCGGGATCGGCTGAGCATCAACAACATCGTTTTGGAGACGATTGCGTTGGTGTCCACGGACCTGCAACGAAGTGCCATCTCGCTGAAAACCGAGCTCCCGGACAACCTGCCTCCAATCGTGGGCGACCAGGTCCAAATACAGCAGGTCGTTCTCAACCTCATAATGAACGCCAAGGATGTAATGACAGCGGTTCCAAAAGGATCACGCGAACTCGTCATTAGCACCGAACGAGTGGCACCACATACGGTTTTGGTAGCTGTCCGTGACAGCGGCCCGCCAATCGACTCCGCGAAGGTCGGCGAAATGTTCGAGGCCTTTTACAGCACCAAACCCAAGGGCATGGGCCTGGGCCTCACGATCAGTCGTTCGATCATCGAGGCTCACAACGGCCGGCTTTGGGCCGTGCCAAACCGGCCTCGCGGCGCAATTTTTCAGTTTACATTGCCAGTTGAGGAGAAACCGGAATAATGATTAGCGTCCGGCTTGCCGCCATAACCGGCGGCTCAAACTTGGGGCGCATGGATGGAGGAGGTCGTCTACATCGTTGATGATGACGCGTCGGTTCGGAGGGGCCTTGGCGAACTCTTGCGCTCGGTCGGACTTGGCGTGCAGACATTCGAGTCCAGCCAGGAGTTTCTGGACAGCAAGCGCCCTGATGTTCCAGGCTGCATCATCCTCGACGTGAGGCTGCCGGGGCGGAGCGGGCTCGAATTTCAGAGCATGCTTCAGAATTTGGGCATTCAACTTCCGGTCATTTTCATCAGTGCCCATAGCGACATCCCGATCTCCGTACGCGCGATGAAATCCGGCGCCATCGAGTTCCTGACGAAGCCGCTGCGTGAGCAGGAGCTGCTCGATGCCGTGCACGCCGGGATCGAGCGCGATCGCGCTCGGCGGCAGGAGGCCGAGCTCATTGCCGAGCTTCGGGCGCGCTACGATTTCTTGACCCCGCGCGAGCGCGAGATCATGAACCTGGTGGTCACCGGCAGGGTCAACAAGCAGATCGCAGCTCAAGCGGGTCTTAGCGAGGTGACCGTGAAGGTCCATCGCGGGCACGTCATGCAGAAGATGCGGGCGAAGTCTCTCGTCGATCTGGTCCGAATGGCGGACAGTCTGGGTGTGACGACAACGCCAACTCGCATGAAATAGCGATCCTATAAAATATACCAACGTATAACTTCCCTGGTGCGCATGGATATGCGTCGGATGCGCTCTTTCATTTCCTTTAAGGAAGTTGACCAACTTGGCAATGGCGTTGAACCGCCAGCCACCTCTACTGTCCAACCAAAGGACGGAGCTGGTTACATGCTCAAGAGAGCAGTATCTGCAATCTTCGCGGACACGCTGTGCGGTCCCCTAAGGCGTCAAGCACGGCCACGCGTCCCCTGGGCAGCGGAGGCCGATGGGCAAGTGCGCAGGCCCCGGCTGCCGCGAGACCCGGTCTGTGCGACAGGGCGGAGGTCGTCTGCCTCGCCTCGCGCCCGATCTCCGTCCCTCCTGGGAGAATCGACCTCGCTAGCTGCACTTTTTGCATTGCACGATTGCACAATTCTCATATTGACTTTATGGTCGGTTTGACGTACAAGTGCAAAATGAGATTGAGCCTCGGCCGCTAGGCCGGAGTTCCTCTTCAATCATCAGTTCCCTGCAACCTCGATCCTTTCGAGCGGAGGCTTTCATGCGCCTATCGTACGACAAATTCCTTTGTGTCTGTCTCGCCGGGCTTTGTCTTGCCGGCTGTTCCGGAGAGGAGAAGACGGCAGCAGCCGCACCGCGGCAGGCGCGTGTCATGGTGGTGACGCCTCACAAACTAGCCACGGTGGCGCAGGGCGCCGGTCGCGTCCAGTCGCGTTATGTCAGCGAGGTCGGCTTCGAGGTCGGCGGCCGGATCATCTCGCGCGAGGTCGACATAGGCGCCATCGTCAAGAAGGGTCAGAAGCTCGCGGAGATCAGCGCCGTCGATTACCGCAACAAGGTGACCGCCGCAGAGGCCGACCTCACCGCGGCCAAGGCCACGCTCGTCCAAGTCGTGGCCCAGGAAGAACGCTTTCGCATTCTGCTCGGCAAAGGCTTTACCACACACTCCCAGTACGACGAGGCGCTGAAGTCGCTGCAGAGCGCACAAGCTGCCGTCCAGGCGGGCGAGGCCAATCTTCGTATCGCTCAAAACCAGCTCGGCTACACGCAGCTGCTTGCACCCGACGACGGCATCGTGACGGCGACTGGCGCGGATCCAGGTCAGGTCGTGACCGCGGGCCAGATGGTCGTCGAGATGTCCCGCAATGACGCGCGCGAGGCGGTCTTCGCTGTCGCCGGCGAAGACATCACCGGAGCAACGCTCGGCATGGCGGTGAACGTTTCGATCCAGGGCCGGCCGGACATCGCGGTCACCGGCACGATCCGCGAGATTTCCCCCGAGGCCGACAGCACGACCGGCACCTATCAGGTGAAGGTCGCGCTGGCTTCGCCGCCGCCGGAGATGCGGCTGGGCGCAGTCGTCGTAGGTCGCGTCGAAAACGAAGGAGGCCAGGAGGTCACCACGCTACCCCCGACCGCGCTGCTGCAGTCCGGAGAAGAGCCGCAGGTCTGGGTGCTTGGCGGTGACGGCAAGGTTGAGCGCCGGAAGCGTCCAGCTACTTCAATTCGATACAGACTCCGTCGTCGTCAGCCACGGGCTGTCGGCAGGAGAGAAGGTCGTGACCGCCGGTGTCAATTCGCTGGCAGACGGTGAGTTGGTGAGCGCTGAGACGGAGGTCGAGTGATGACACGCTTCAATCTTTCGGAATGGGCCGTCCACAACCGGGCCATCGTCGTATTCCTCATGCTCGTCTGCGTCATCGGGGGCATCAGCGCTTACGAGAGGCTCGGCCGGCAGGAGGATCCGGATTTCACCGTGCAAACCATGGTGGTCCAGGCGGTTTGGCCGGGGGCAACCGCGGCCGATATGCTCACACAGGTGACCGACAGGCTCGAGAAGAAGCTCGAGGAAACTCCCCAGCTCGATTACATCAAGAGCTACACCAAACCCGGCCAGGCGACCATTTTCGTTTACCTCAAG
>CAVXQC010000005.1:0-401616 GCA_963763895.1 uncultured Alphaproteobacteria bacterium
CGGCGTGAACTATGTCGAAATGCATTGGCTCACTGTCTGCAACTACCAGTCAAATGTTCAGGCAACAAATTCCGTTGAAAGAAGTTGATCGAGATCAGTAGGGCGAGGATGAACCAGCTCGATCAGCCACCCCCACTCCTGAGACTCTGACATCGCGTATCACCGGGGGCCGCTTCTTGACGATGGCGCTGAGCTTGGCAGTCGCGGCAGGAACGTAGCGACTGCGCGGATAGTTGTTGATGAAAGCACGATAGGCTCTGGCGGTGTTGGCCCTCTGCGCGGCACGCCATGCGGCTGCCTCTGCCTTCGTCGGCACCTTGTTATCGTCGCCCGCTCGGCGTCCAACCGGCCGGACCGAGCGACGGCACGCACGCTGCGAGCAACAACGACCCAAGAATGGAAAGGCGTCTCAGCATCATCGACCCCCTATCCTCATTACTGTCAGGCTAAGCCGTTCGTGGCTGTTAAGTCAATAAATTCTGCAGTCTTGGCGAAATCGAGCGCCAGGCTGGAATTCCATAGAAGAAGTATTCCACGACTTCCGTAGATTACACCACATGCAATATTAGAAAGGTCGACTTTACGTCAGCCTGCGAATTACAGGCTCAGGGGCACACTTTGGCTGCCATTCAGGTCAACCATGGTGCGCATTGGCTGGCGGACTTCCGGATTGTAGCTGTGAAGGGATCGCCACCCGCAATGACTATGTATTAATTAAATATGGCGACACGAGACGTTTTATGAACAGGTGGGTTTTGACAAGACCAAACCGGCTCGGTGCATTGAACTGCCTTTTCAGCGGACCCCATCGCCAACACACAACATCCGGATAACCCATTTAAGGAGTCCGAGGTATGACGAAAGTTATAGTTGCCGGAGGTGCTGGCTTCCTCGGATCGCATCTGGTCGACCGCCTTCTCCGGCGAAGCGATGTCAGTCTGGTTCAGATCGTCGATAATCTATGGACCGGCTCTAGGGATAATCTAGCCCATCTTCGTGATCCACGGGTCAAAATCGCATTCGCAGGATATCGAAACTTTTCAAAGTCACCCCAAATACGACGAGGTGTATCATCTGGCCTCTCCGGCGGCTCCATGCGCCTATTCGAGCAACCCCTCAAGAGCGATCAGCGCGAATGTTATCGGCGCATTCCGGCTACGCGACCTACTGGCTTCTGGCGGGCAGTTCGTCTTTACTTCCACGTCCGAAGTCTATGGCGACCCCCTCGTTTCGCCTCAGCCTGAGACTTATCGCGGATCGGTTGATTGCACGGGTCCACGCTCGTCCTATGATGAAAGCAAACGCTGCACCGAAGCGCTGCTTTTCAAATCGCGGCGAGTGGATGGGCTGCGAATTAAGGTCGTGAGGCTTTTCAACGTCTATGGTCCGCGGATGCGAGCAGATGACGGGCGTGCTGTGTCGAATTTTGTCACGCAAGCGCTGAATGGGGTGCCGATAACGGTCTATGGTTCCGGTCAGCAAACCCGAAGTTGGGGTTACGTCAGTGACGTGATCGATGCATTGGAGAGATATTTCTGGCGTGATGGCGTAAGCTATGCAGGACCCGTCAATATAGGAAATGATTGCGAAGTGCCGGTTCTTACCATTGCCAACTATGTTGCCCAGCTGGTGGCCGGCACAAGCATAGAGTTCCTGCCTCCGCTGCCGCATGACCCATCCAATCGGTGTCCTGATTTAGACTCTCGCGAGACGATTGCTCCCAGGCTGGCAGTGTCATGTTCAATTTGAAGAGGGTGTGCAAAGGACGCTTGCGTGGTTCGGTGAACAAATGGCTGGGACCGCCCCCCAGCGTTCCGCTGAATTCGGCGCGTGAACCGCCTCGGCAACAAGTGCGCCTCTGACGACAGCTTCGACCCCGGTCGGATCGTTGTGTGTCTCGCTTAACGAGGGCATGGCGCGAAGCGCCGAGCGAAACGAAGGCGATTTTATTGGCACACCCTCGCACCCGATACTCGTCAACATCGTGCCATCCGTGTGAAGGTCGGAGTAGCAGTCTCGACCGAGAACTTCTGGTCTCCACATTGGTGGGCTCAAAGTTCGTATTGCTCCTGTGAAAATCAGCCATCTTTGCCCACCGGGAATGCTTCTTTTATCTTATCGCAGGCCGATCCCCACATCCCGAGCGCATCCTGGCCGAAGATTGCTATAACGAGGTGCAAAGGAGTTGTCTTTTGCCATGCCCTCGATCAATGCATATCTTATCCACGCTCTTCCACCATCGGCACGACGGTGCTTCGATCGTAAGGAGGCTGCAGTCCTATGTCTGTGTCAGCGTAAGCACTTTCGACAAGTTGGTTCGCGACGGCACGATGCCCCAGCCCATGAAGTTCCTCGGCCGCAACGTGTGGGACGTGCGGGAACTCGACCGTGCGCTCGACGCCCAATCGGGCGTGATCCCCAAAGCCAGCCCGGCTAGCGATGAAGACGATCTTGACCGTGAACTTGCTGCATTCGAGGCTAAGCATGGTTACGCTTGAGCTTAAGGGTCTGCACCGCGTCAGGGCCAAGGGGAAAATCTACTGGTATGCTTGGCGCGGTGGGCCTCGCCTCGCCGGCGAGCCTGGCACGCCAGAGTTCATAGCGTCCTACAACGAGGCAATCGCCAACCGCCAGTCGCCAGACACCAGTAGGTTCCGATCACTGATTTCGCTCTACAGGGCGAGCACCGACTACCAGAAGCTCGCTGCTTCAACGAAGAAGAATTGGGGGCCGTGGCTCGATCGCATCGCCGATCACTTCGGCGAACTCCGCATCGGCCCAATTCGGCCGGTCGGAGAGGATCAGGCCGGTGATCGTGAAGTGGCGCGCCAAGTATTCCGATACGCCAAGAGCGGCGGATTATGGCATGCAAGTGCTGTCTCGCGTTTGCTCAGTTATGCAGTCGATCCGCTCGGCAAGATCGCCTCCAACCCATGTGAGGGGATCAAGCAGCTCTACAGCGGGTCGCGGTCGGAAATCATCTGGACCGACGCCGACATCGCGCATCTGAAAAAGACTCTGCTCAGCCGAAGTCGCGCACGCCGTCGACCTCGCCTCACACACCGGATTGAGGGTAGGGGACTTGGTCCGTCTCTCCTGGTCGCACGTCGGCGATGACGCCATCATTCATAACGGTACCGGCAAGAGCGGACATCGGCGCGAGGCGATCATCCCGCTCTACGACGAGCTGCGCGAGGTGCTGGCAACCGAATTCCGCGACGCTCGACGGCAATTCTGACCAGCAGCATGAAACGCCCCTGGGTCAAGGACGGCCTCGCCAGTCCTTCGGCGATGCCGAAGGAGGAGGCGTGGCCTGAGGGGTAGACCTTCACTTCCACGACCTGCGCGGCACGGCAGCGACCAAGTTTTATCTCGCCGGTCTGTCTGTGCGCGAGATCGCCGAAATCATGGCCTGGGAGGAAGAGCATGTCGAGCGCATCATCCGCCGCTATGTAAGCCGCACCGCGGCGATCAAGGAGCGCATCCAGAAGCTCAATGAAGCCAGAACGTGAACAGGTGCTGTAAAACTATCTGTAAAACCCGGCTAGCGTCGATCACCAAAATCAGGCGCAAACCCTTATAGGGCAAGGTGGAGCGGGTAGCGGGAATCGAACCCGCGCGATCAGCTTGGGAAGCTGACAAGCTACCATTACATCATACCCGCACGGTTATTTGGTTATCATGGCCTCGCGGCTTTCTGCAATCGCAAACCGCTCGCCGTCTTCAAAATGGGTTGAAGCCTGCGTGGCAAATGCGTATCTGCGGTCGCCTGTGGATGAAGGATCAGCCAATGTCGGGATTGACGCGCTTTCTGGGAGACAGCCCCGTCCGGGTGCTTCTGAAGCTCATCGTGGTGTCGTTCCTCGTCGGCATCGTCATGAGCGCCTTTGGCTGGTCGCCCTTCGATGTGCTTTACGGAATCCGCGACTTTTTCGTCGATCTCTGGCGCATGGGTTTCCGCGCGATCGACCGGTTCCTCGGCTATTTCCTGCTTGGTGCCGCGATCGTTGTCCCGGCCTTCCTGATCCTGCGGCTGTTCAGCTACAAGCGTTAGCCGATCAGGCGAATTCCGCGGCTACTTCGAAGAGGATCGCGTGACGCTCGGCCAAGGCAGCGACGTCGGTCGAATAACCGCCGCCGATAACGCCGCAGACCGGGATATCGCGCTCGCGGAAATAGGCTATCACCGTCTTGTCGCGCTCGCGCAGACCATCGTCGGTCAGTTTCATGCGGCCCAGCCGGTCGGCGAAATGCGGGTCGACCCCGGCGTTGTAAAAGACAAGATCGGGCGCCGAACGGGCGGCGACCTCCGGCAGTGCGTCGCGCAACGTATCGAGGTAGCCCCCATCCTCCGTGCCGTCGGCCAGGCCGATGTCGAGGTCCGAGGCGATCTTGCGCACCGGATAGTTGCGGTCGCCGTGCATGGAAAAGGTGAAAACACGAGGCTCGCTGGCAAAAATGTCGGCGGTGCCGTCGCCCTGATGCACATCCAGGTCGATTACCAGGACGCGTTCCACCACGAGACCTTCGGCAAGCAGCAGCGAGGCAGCAACACCAACATCGTTGAAGGTGCAGAAGCCGGCGCCCTGGCTGCGGCGTGCATGATGGCTGCCGCCGGCGGCATTGCAGGCGATGCCGTGCTCCAGTGCCAGCCGCGCGGCGAGCACGGTGCCGGCGGAAGCGAGCTGCGCGCGGCGGGACACCCGCTCGTTGATTGGAAAGCCGATCTCGCGCTCGATTTTATGGGGAACCGTGCAAGTGAGCACCTGATCGACATAGTCGGAACGATGCGCCCAATTCAGCCATTCCGGATCGGCCGGTGCAGGCACTTCGATGGTCCCGCCCAGCATCTTGCGCGCAGCAAGGCTTTTCATGAGCAGGCTGTATTTGCTCATCGGAAACCGATGGGTCGGCGGCAGCCTGGCGTCGTAGTCCGGATGGTGGACGATCCGCAATGTCATTCCGTATCTTGTAATCGTATATCGCCGTTTGGGAAGCTGCCGGTGGAACGATACTCTCCTGACAGTCGCGCCTTGCGCCTAGGCTCGGAAACCAGCGAAAACGCCTGTTCGCCCAACCGGAAACCAGCCATCGTGGAACAGGGGCGCGCGACCTTTGCCGCTTGAGCGTTAGTCGATTGGTTGATCCGCCCAATGTGCCAGCCGCGTGTCGCGGATGTCGCGCAGGCTGGTGACGCCTTCGGCTTCGGCGAACCGCGCCATGTCGTTGACGATGCGGCCGGGTAGAGTAGGGCCAGCGTAGATCATGCCTGTATAAAGCTGCACGAGATCGGCCCCGGCGCGGATTTTCTCCAAGGCCGTCTCGGCGCTGTCGACGCCGCCGACGCCGACGATCGCAGTCTCCGCTCCGAGTAGCTTTCGCATCCTTGCGAGCACGGCGGTCGAGCGAACGAACAGGGGTTTTCCCGAAAGGCCGCCGGCCTCACCGGCATGGGCTGTGCTCTTCAACGTGTCGCGCGCCAGCGTCGTATTGGAGACGATGACGCCGTCGATTGCCTTGTCTGTCACCTCGGCCGCGATATCGGTCAGTTCGGTTTCGCCAAGATCCGGGGCGATTTTGAGGAAAACCGGAACCGGACGCGTACCGGGGGGCGTCACTGCCGTGCGTGCCGCGGTGACGCGGGAGAGCAGCTCGGCGAGGCTTTCGCGCGCCTGCATCGTTCTCAGCCCCGGCGTGTTGGGCGAGGAGATGTTGACCGTCAGATAGCTTGCGAGCGGTGCAAAACGCTGGACGCCCATTTCGTAGTCGGCGAAGCGGTCAGCGCTATCCTTGTTGGCACCGATGTTGACGCCGACGATGCCAGGCTTGCCGGAGCGCGCCGTCAGCCTTTCGAGGCAGCGCTCATGGCCCTCGTTGTTGAAACCCAGCCGGTTGATCACCGCCTCGTCACGGGTCAGCCGAAATATGCGCGGCCGCGGATTGCCGGACTGGGCAAGCGGCGTCACCGTTCCGACCTCGGCGAAGCCGAAACCCAGCCCAAGCAGGGCATCGGGCACTTCGCCATTCTTGTCGTAGCCGGCCGCCATGCCAAGCGGGTTCGGGAAGTCGAGACCGCACAAAGAGACCTTCAGACGCTTGCTCACCGGTGCGCCGCAACCCAGCGGAAGCCCGGATTTCAGTGCAGCTATCGACAGACCATGCGCCGTCTCCGGATCGAAGGCGAACAGCGCCTGCCTGCCGAACCATTCGAGCGGGTTCATCAGGGCTCCAGCGCAGGAAACTGGTGATTGCCGTTCGAATCGAGCGGCAATGGTTTCACCCAGCGAACGGCATGCAGATCGAGCGGCGCGTAGAGATGCGGAAACAGCGCGCCGCCGCGTGACGGCTCGTATTTCAGCGCGTCGCCCAACTTGTCCGCGTCGATCGCTACCAGCAGCAAATCGGCCTGGCCGGCGAAATGTCTGGCTGCCGTCTCGCTGACCTGATCGGTGGTCGAGAGATGGATGTAGCCATCGCTGAGATCGATAGCCGCCCCTTTGAAAACGCCGGCTTTCTCAGCTTTGCGCCAGGCGGTTTCCGTTGCGATCTTATAGATGGTCCTGTGCATGGCCGCCCTATAATCGGAAAGCGATCGCGGCGAAAGGGCAGCCTGTTGATTGTCACGACAGCGTCCCTATTTCAGGCGTAAACCTGTGCCAGAAAATCGTCCGAATCGAACGGAGGAAATCATGCTGCTCAAGAGCGTCATTGCTTCGGCTTTCCTCGTTTCTGCCGCCTCTTTGCCGGCGACGGCCCAGGAAACCGATCGTTACACGATGGAAAAGTCGGCGAATGGCTATGTTCGCATGGACCGCAGGACCGGCGAGATGTCGATTTGCGAAGAGCGTTCGGGGCAACTGGTCTGCAAACTGGCGGCCGACGAACGTTCGGCGTTCCAGGACGAAGTCGAGAGACTGCAGGACCGTGTTTCCGGTCTGGAAAAGCGCGTCGCCGAGATCGAAACCGTATCGCGGCTGAATCCCCAGGGGGTGCTTCCCACGGAAGAGGAGTTCGAAAAATCGCTTGGCTACATGGAGCGGTTCTTCCGAAGGTTCATGGAAATCGTGAAGGATTTCGATCAGGACTGGCGCACGGGCAAGCCTGACCCTGAGCCCCAGAAGACCTGATATCAGCGAGGTGGCGCAAACGGTTCCAAACCAAGTGCCGAAAAGACCACCGAGATGCAGAACAGGCCGCAGGCGGTGAAAAAAGTGACCCGGGCGAAACGGGTATAGATTTCCCGCATCACTTCGGTGAAAGCCAGTTCCGCTTGGCTGTCTGACGGGCGGCTGGTCTTGTCCAGATAGAGCCACACCTCGGTGTATTTTGGATTTTTGCGGTGCGCCATCACCGCCTTCCCTGTCAGCACTGCGGACATTATCAATGTCAGCAGCGCTCCAGAGCGGAAGGCCGAGACCGGATTGAACGAGAAACCGATCATCACGCAAGTGATCCCCAGCGACCCGAACATCACGGCCCGGCCGATGCAGGCGATGGCGATTTCACGTATTTTTTCCATACAGGCGCCCCCGTGGTCCCCACCTTGGAAGGAAAGCCTGGCGTCCCGCAAGTAAACTTAAGGCGACGCGCGGCGCTTGAGCCAGGCTTGAGCCTTGAAAAGACGGTGGATCACCGCTTAATTGGCTCGACATCCCCTACGATAAGAAAAAAGTCGGCCAGGGGAGAACGGGAGGGACAAGTGCCGTTGGGCTACAAGTTCGTGATAGCGGACGATCATCCGTTGTTTCGCGGTGCGCTCAAGCAGGCACTTGCGGGCTTCACCGACAATACTGGTATTCTGGAAGCCGGCGATTTCGAGAGTGCCAAGGCGCTGATCGCCGCCAATGACGATGTAGACCTGGTGCTGCTCGACCTGTCGATGCCTGGCGCCAGCGGCCTTTCGGGGCTGGTCTCGCTGCGCGGCGTCCACCCCGCGGTGCCGATGGTTGTGGTGTCGGCGCACGACGATCCCGAAACCATCCGGCGGGCGCTCGAACTCGGGGCGTCAGGCTTTATTTCCAAATCCGCCAGCATGGAAGAAATCCGGAGTGGCGTCGAAGCTGTTCTTGCCGGCGGTGTTGCTGCGCCCGTCGGCATCGATCTCGGTGTCGAGCGCGATCCGGAGATTTCCGACCTCATCAAGCGGTTGCAATCGCTGACGCCCCAGCAGACGCGCGTGCTGAGCATGCTCGGCGAAGGCCTGCTCAATAAGCAGATCGCTTATGAACTCGACGTCTCCGAGGCGACCATCAAGGCGCATGTTTCCGCCGTCTTGCAAAAACTCGGCGTCGACAGCCGCACCCAGGCGGTCATCCTTCTGTCGAAGATCGGCAACGACCCGCTGCAGGCGGGCAGCTGATATTCATTCCGCCGCCGTCGCCATGCGGCGGAAACGCGTGATCATCGAGCGTAGTGCCGCCGGCTTCACCGGTTTGTTGAGTACCGCGACGTCGATCGCATCCGCGGCAGCACGCACTTCGTTCGAACGATCGGCAGTAAGCAGCACGGCCGGTATATCCGCGCGATAGGTGGCTCTCAGCCTGCGGATCACGTCGATGCCGTTTTCGCCGTCGAGATGATAGTCGGCCAGAATGATGTCAGGCTGGACGCCGACAGACCCGGATCGGTCGAAATCGCTCGAGCCTTTGCAGGAGCGGACTTCGCAGCCCCAGCCTTCGAGCAGCAGCCGCATGCCGTCGAGAATACGCGGATCGTTGTCTATGCAGAGGACCAGCAAGCCGTTGAGCGCGACTGCTGCCGGCACCGCAGGCCTCCTTTCGAGCGGGGTTGGTGGCTCGGCTGCCTTTGTGACAGGCACAACCACGGAGAACCGCGTGCCCTTGCCCTTGCGCGATCCAATCTGGATTTCGAGCCTCAGCACGCGTGCGATGCGGTCGACGATGGACAGGCCAAGGCCGAGGCCTTGCGCTTCCCGCGCCCCTTCATCGAGCCGGGTGAACTCACGGAACACGGTATTCAGTTTGTCGTTGGCGATGCCGATTCCCGTATCGATGACCTGAAGCTCGGCAAATTCGCCGCGCCGCCGCGCGCCGACGAGCACCTTGCCGTTGCGTGTATATTTGATGGCATTGGAAACGAGGTTCTGGATCAGCCGGCGCAACAGATTGCGGTCGGTGTTCACTGTCAGCGACGAAGGCACAATGACGAGTTCGAGATTTTTTGCCGCCGCCATCGGCAGGAAATCGGTGCCGATCTGGCGCAGCAGGCCATCCAGCTTGAATACGGTCTCCGCCGGTTTCATCGCGCCGGCGTCCAGCCGAGAGATATCGAGCACGGCACCCAAGATGGTTTCGACCAATTCCAGCGAGGACTCGATGCTGGTCGCTGCCTCGCCGACACTGCCCTTTCCTGCCTTCTCTATCAGTGACGAGCAATAGAGCCGCGCTGCGTTCAGCGGTTGAAGGATGTCATGGCCGGCGGCTGCCAGGAATCGGGTCTTCCCCAGATTGGCCTCCTCGGCAAGCATCTGCGCTTGTGCGAGTTCCTCGTTGACGCGCGTCAGTTCGGCGGTGCGGCTTTTCACCCGCTGCTCCAGCGTTTCGTTGGCTCTCTTGAGCGCGTGATCGGCTTCGACACGCTGGGTGATGTCGGCATA
Organism: uncultured Alphaproteobacteria bacterium; assembly: GCA_963763895.1. Taxonomy (GTDB): domain Bacteria; phylum Pseudomonadota; class Alphaproteobacteria; order Rhizobiales; family Rhizobiaceae; genus Neomesorhizobium. Next base: position 9,617 of record CAVXQC010000005.1, read on the forward strand.
GGTCGCGACAATGCCGCCGTCGGGCATCGGATTGGAACGCAGTTCGATGATCCGGCCACTGGTCCTCAGTTCCATCTGCCAGGGGCTGCCGAAGCTGGTCAGCCGGTTGAGCGTCGTCACCCGGGAATCGGCGGGAATGTCGCCGCGCTCGGCGAGGTAACGAAGTATGCGGTCGAGCGAGACGCCGACCTGGCCCATCTCGTCGGGCAGGTCGAACAGCACCCGATACTGCCGGTTCCAGCAGGTCAGCCGGAAATCCTTGTCGAAGACGGTAATGCCTTGCTCCATCTGGTCGAGCGCGATCTGCAGCAGGTCGCGATTGTGCTGGAGCGCCTCGGTGGCGTCGTCGAGCAGCCGGAAGGCATCCTTCGATGCGCTGTCGTGGCGCTGGAAAAGCAGCGACATGATCAGCCGCGCCGACGACGAACCCACCGCACTTGCCAGAAGCTGCTCGGAAAAGCGGATTACCTCCATGCTGGCTGGCTCGCTGCCGCTGAAAGTACTGCCTTCGCTCATCTCGAAAGACTGGAAGGAGCGTTCGGTACGCTCGACGCCGAGATAACGCGAGATCGTGTCCTTGAGGTCGTTGACGGTAACCGCTGTCCGGAAACGGCGGAGGCTGGGCATTGGATTAGTGTCACGCGGCACGAAGATCGACGCCTGGATACGTTCCAGGGGAACCGAGGCGCGCGACAGCGAGCCAAGAATGAAGAATACGGTATTGATCGACAGACTCCACATCACTCCGTGATTGAGCGGCTCGGCCACCGTTCCGAACAGCGCTTGCGGCCTGAGGGATTCCAGTCCGAACAGCCCATGCGCAAGGATGTCGGTGTCAGGTGCCGCAAGCGATGGGAAAAGCAGCGTGTACGTCCAGACGACTATACCGGCGGCCATTCCGAGCGCAGCACCCCGTGCATTGGCGCCGCGCCACACCAGGCCGCCGAAGAAGGCGGGGGCGAACTGTGCGATCGCCGCGAACGACATCAGTCCGATCGAGGCGAGGCGGGCATTGTTGGTGCTCTCGCGGTAATAGAGGAACGCCGCGAACAGGATACTGAAGATCGCGGCGCGGCGGATGTTGAGAATCAGCGCCGACCAGTCCTCGTTTTCTCCGCCTTCGTTCTTCAGCAGCCGGCGCACGAACAGCGGTATCACCAGATCGTTCGAGATCATGATCGAGAGAGCGACGCTGGCCACGATGACCATCGCGGTCGCCGCCGACAATCCGCCGATGAACGCCGCCATCGCCAGAAGATCATGACCGCGAAGCAATGGTAGCGACAGGACGTAGAGGTCGGCGCTCGTCTGGTTTCCAACCACCGCGGCGCCCGCCAGCGCGATCGGCAGGACGAACAGATTGATCAGGACAAGGTAGAGCGGAAATACCCAGGTCGCCTTGCGTAGCTCGCTCTCGCTTCGGTTCTCGACGATCATCACGTAGAACTGCCGCGGCAGCATGATGATCGCGAAACCGCTCAGGCCTGTCATCACCAGCCAGGTGCCGATCGATGTGCGATAGGCGAGCGCATCCTGTACGTTCTCGTTGGCTGCCAGGGTCGCCACGAGATCCGCAGGCCCGCCGAGCAGCGAGAACGTCACCAGGAGCCCAACCGCCAGGAACGCAGCCAACTTGACGACGGATTCGACCGCGACGGCGAGAACAAGGCCGTCCTGGTGTTCGGTGGCATCGGCATGCCTGGTGCCGAACAGCACCGCGAAGAGAGCCAGAAGCATAGCTACGATCAGCGAGATGTCGCTGACGAAGGGATCGAAGGATGGCGGCGAGCCATTGTAGTGCTCGACCATCAGGCTGACAGAGCCGGAGATCGCCTTGAGCTGCAGCGCTATGTAGGGGATGGCCCCGACGATTGCGATCAACGTCGCGATCAACCCGACGGCGAAACTCTTGCCGTAACGCGCGCCGAGAAAATCGGCGATCGAAGTGATCTTCTCGGTTTTTGCGAGGCGGACGATCCGGCGCAGCAACGGAAAGCCGAACAGGAACACAAGGATCGGACCAATATAGATGGCGATGAATTCGAAGCCGCGTTCGGACCCTAGCCCCACCGAGCCGAAAAAAGTCCACGACGTGCAATAAATCGCGAGGCTGAGCGAATAGATATACGGGCGAGCACGTCCAGGCCCGCGTATCGTCGCCCACCGGTCGCCCAGACTGGCTATGGCAAACAGTAACGTGACATAGGCGATCGCGATGATGACGACGATCCAGCCCTGCACCTCAGAATCTCCTCCCGCCGGGTGGCCTGCCGCCCGCCTAAAGAAAGCAATCACAGCTAAGGCAGCGTGTCCATTGCCCCGGCCTAGACACTTCGTTGCGGATTCGACCGGCACCCGACCACGGTTGCAAGGGAAACATTAGCGGAGCTGAATGATTTCAGCACGATATTTTGCAGGTTTTGCCGACGGCGCATTTTGTTATGGTGTTGCACGGCCGGCGATCAAAAGGGGATCGGGAAACGTTTTGCGCGCAGCCGGTTCAGCCAAGGAGACTCGGAGATGCTGAAAGAATTCCAGGAATTCATTTCCAAGGGCAACGTCATGGACCTGGCCGTCGGCGTCATCATCGGCGGCGCCTTCGGATTGATTGTCTCTTCGCTTGTCGCCGATATCATCATGCCGATCGTCGGCGCGATTTTCGGTGGTTTCGATTTCTCAAATTATTTCCTGCCGCTCTCGGCCAACGTAACGGCCACCTCTTTGGTGGAAGCCAAGAAGCAAGGCGCTGTGTTCGCTTACGGCAATTTCCTAACAGTGGTCATCAATTTCCTGATTCTGGCGTGGATCATCTTCCTGATGGTCAAGGCCGTGAACACCATGCGAAAGAGGATTGAAAAGGAAAAGGCGGCTGAACCAGCCGCGCCGCCCGCCGATATCGCGCTCCTCACCGAAATTCGCGACCTGCTTGCCAAGAAATAGCGCGTCGCCCGGTTATCTGGACCAACACCCCGGTCGGTTTCGGCCGGGGTGTTCCATTTTCGCGGATTGTGAAACAGGGTAGGCGTACGTCCTGACCTGAAGCTGGATAAACGATGAGCCTGATCGACGATCTCCGGGCCGAGGCCCGCCTTGCGCCTGAAAGCGGCATCGTTGCCGTGGCTAATTACGGGCGCGGCCGCGAACGCCTGATCCCGCTATGGGCCGGTGAGGGCGACCTGCCGACGCCGGGCTTCATTGCCGACGCTGCCAACCGCGCCTTGCAGGCCGGCGAGACTTTTTACACCTGGCAGCGGGGCATCCCCGACTTGCGGCAGGCGCTTGCCCGCTATCATACCCGCCACTTCGGCAGGCAGTTCCCGGCGGAGGAGTTCATTGTCACCGGCGGCGGGATGCAGGCGATCCAGCTTGCCTTGCAGGCGGTGGCGGGCAAGGGCGACGAAGTGATCTATCTCAGCCCGGCGTGGCCGAATTTTCCCGGCGCCGCTGGCATCGCCGGCGCCGAGCCGGTCGCTTTGCCGCTCAAGCAGTCAGGCAATGGCTGGTTGTGCGACGTCGACATGCTCGAAGCGGCTGTCACCCCTCGCACCCGGGCCATTTTCATCAACTCGCCGTCCAATCCGACCGGTTGGACGGCAGATGCCGAAACGCTGAAGGCAATCCTCGACCTCGCGCGCCGGCACAATCTCTGGATCATCGCCGACGAGATCTATGCGCTCTTTCACTACGGCGAAAAGCGCGCGCCTTCCTTTATGGATATCATGGACGACGAGGACCGTATCCTGTTCGTCAACACCTTCTCCAAGAATTGGGCGATGACTGGCTGGCGGATCGGCTGGCTGCGCGTCCATCCGTCGCTGCAGCAGGTTTTCGAGAATCTCGTGCAATATTCGACGTCGGGCGTTGCACAATTCATGCAGCGCGGCGCGATCGCGGCGCTGGATGAGGGCGATGCTTTCCTTGCAGGGCAGATCGAGCGAGCCGGCAAGGCGCGCGATCTTGTCTGCGCCATACTCGGGAACACCGGCCGGGCCCGGTTCAGCGTGCCGCAAGGCGCCTTCTACCTGTTCTTCTCGATCGACGGCATCACCGATTCACGTCAGGCCGCCTTCGATATCGTGGACGGGGCCAATGTCGGCCTGGCGCCAGGGACCGCCTTCGGGACAGGCGGCGACGGCTTTTTCCGGCTGTGCTTCCACCGCAACCTCGATCAGGTCGAGGAGGCGGCGACGAGGCTGGCGACATGGATCGAAAGCCACGGTTGACTTTTTGGAGCATTGCCATGCCGCTAACGATCAGGGAATTCGGATTTGAGGATATCGAGCTCGTATTGCCGCTTTTCCTGGAAATGGAACGGCACTACGAGGGCGAGGAGGCGGTTGATGAGGAGACGGCGCGTGCCCGCATCGCCAAGGCACTCGCAAGCAAGGGCGAAAACTTGTTCCTTGGAGCGTTCATGCCGGAAATGGTCGGTTTTGCAATAGTTTGCGAGATATTCCCCGGTCCCGACCTCAGATCGCAATGGCATCTGAAGGATCTTTTCGTTTCCGATAGGTCACGCGGTGGCAAAGTCGGCCAAAGGCTCGTCCGCGTGGCCGCCAAATCGATCGTCGCGCGTGGCGGGACACGATTGGCGTTCACCACCGGCCAAGACAATCTCGGCGCACAGCGGTTCTATGACCGGTTGGGCGCGTCAAGAATACCGAACGTCATCGTCTACGGCTTCGACGACGAAGCTCTTGTCGCACTCGCAAATGGATGATGCTCACCCGCCCGACTTCGGCACCAGCAGCGGGATGATGCGGTCGGACTTGGCCACCGCCGGACGGCCGGTTTCGCCGTAAGGAATGCCCAGCGCATCCCAGGTCTCGACCAGTGCTTCCTGCAGCGCGTCGATGAGCGCGTCCGAGTGGAACGGTGTCGGCGTGATGCGCAGCCGTTCGGTACTGCGCGGCACCGTCGGATAGTTGATTGGCTGGATGTAGATGCCATGCAGGCCGAGCAGCCGGTCGCTGGCCATCTTGCAGAGTTCGGGATCGCCGACCAGCACTGGCACGATATGGGTCTCCGACGGCATCACCGGCAGGCCGGCAGCTGAAAGCACGTCCTTGGTCCGCTGTGCCTGGCGCTGCTGGCCGGCGCGCTCCTCCTGCGAGGTCTTGAGGTGGCGAATGGCAGTTGTCGCAGCAGCAGCGATCGATGGCGGCAGTGCGGTGGTGAAGATGAAACCGGGAGCATAGGAGCGCACAGCGTCGACCACGGTGCGGGTGCCGGTGATGTAGCCGCCGAGCGTGCCGAACGCCTTGGCGAGCGTGCCTTCGATGATGTCGACCCGGTCGGCCAAGCCGTCGCGCTCGGTGATGCCGCCGCCGCGCGGGCCATACATGCCCACCGCGTGCACTTCGTCGACATAGGTCATCGCGTTGTACTTTTCGGCAAGTGCGACGATCTTCTCGATGGGCGCGATGTCGCCATCCATCGAGTAGACGGATTCAAACACCACCAGCTTGGCGCGTTCGCGGCCAGCTGCCTGCAGCAGGCTTTCGAGATGAGCGACGTCGTTGTGGCGGAAGATCTTCTTCTCGGCGCCGGAACGGCGCACGCCTTCGATCATCGAGGCATGGTTGAGCTCGTCGGAAATGATCAGGCAGTTGGGCAAAAGCCGCGCGATGGTGGAGATAGCGGCTTCATTGGAAACGAAACCCGAGGTGAAGACCAAGGCGGATTCCTTGCTGTGCAGGTCGGCAAGTTCGTGCTCGAGCTCGACCAGCGGGTGATTGGTGCCGGAAATGTTGCGGGTGCCACCGGCGCCGGAGCCCATCCTGCCTGCCGCGTTCTGCATCGCCGCGATGACGTCGGGATGCTGGCCCATGCCGAGATAATCGTTGGAACACCATACGGTGATTTCTTCGGCATGGCCATTGGAACGCCAGATGGCACGCGGAAACTGGCCCGCGATACGCTCGAGGTCCGCGAAAACGCGGTAGCGGCGCTCGGCATGTATCTGGTCGATCGCTTCCTCGAAGAACCGTTGGTAGTTCATGACGCCTTCCCAGTTGATGGCCGGATCATAATTGCAGGCTTTTTTGCAGTCCATTGTACCAATGGGGTCAAAATGCCACGCCTCTGACAACAGCCCGAAAATCGGATTCGCTTTGTCGCGAAGTACGGCCCACAGCGGCAAACGATCACGAGGGCCGATTGCTTCCGCGATACGGATCGATCGCTGCAACTGTTTCAAACATTCAGCGAAAACCGCCGGAATGCCGCGCCGCACGGAATTTTAAGTCTTTTCTGGCTAGGTTCTCCGCAGACAGACCCGGAAAACGGGCGTTGGAGAGCGTTGAACATGACCGTTCTAGTGACGGGTGGTGCCGGTTATATCGGCAGCCATATGGTATGGGAATTGCTGGACGCTGGCGAGGACGTCGTCGTGCTCGACCGGCTTTCGGCCGGCTTCGAATGGGCGGTCGCGCCGGAGGCGAAGCTGGTCGTCGGCGATGTCGGCGACATCGGGCTGGCCTCCTCGATCCTCCGCAAGCACCAAGTTGATGCCGTCATCCATTTCGCCGGGTCGATCGTGGTGCCGGAATCGGTCGCCGACCCGCTCGGCTACTACGAAAACAACACCTCGAAGACACGCTCGCTGCTGGAGGCCGTGGTACGGGAAAGCGTGCCGCATTTCATCTTCTCGTCGACCGCCGCCGTCTATGGCGGCGCCGGGCTGGAGCCGGTGTGCGAAGATGCGACGCCGGCGCCGGAATCGCCTTATGGCGTCTCCAAGCTGATGACGGAGTGGATGTTGCGCGACACCGCGGCGGCACATGGCCTCCGCTACACGGCGTTGCGCTATTTCAACGTTTCCGGCGCCGACCCGCGCGGCCGCACCGGCCAGTCGACACCGGGTGCTACCCATTTGATCAAGGTCGCCTGCGAAACCGCGACCGGCAAGCGGCCCTGGATGCAGGTTTACGGTACCGACTATCCGACCCCGGACGGCACCTGCATCCGCGATTACATCCATGTCAGCGATCTTGCCGCCGCACACCGGCTGGCCCTGCAGCGATTGCGCGCCGGCGGCGACAGCCTGATCGCCAATTGCGGCTATAGCCACGGCTATTCGGTGCTGGAGGTGATCGACAGCGTGCGCCGCGTCCATGGCGCGGATTTCGACGTGCGTTTGGCCGGCCGCCGCCCCGGCGACGCACCGGCGGTGATCGCCAATTCAGACCTTGCCCGCCGCGAGCTTGGCTGGCAACCGAAATATGACGACCTCGACTGCATCGTCGCCGACGCGCTCAACTGGGAGAAGCTGCTCGCCGGCAAGAACACGGTTCACGGCATCCAGACACCGGAGCCTGAAAAATGGCTCACTCTGCCGGAGAAGCGCGCCCGCGCGAAATCCTGACTTTTCGGGTCCGTTCAGAGCGACCGGCGGCCGGTCATCTGGTGATAAAGCCAGAGCACGACGATTGAACCGATAACGGCGACGATCAGGCTCCAGATGTTGAAGCCCGTGATGCCGGACGCTCCGAAAAAGCTGAAGATCAGGCCGCCCACCACTGCGCCAACGACGCCGAGCACGATATCCATCAGCAGGCCTTGCCCGCTGTTGTTGACGATCTTGCTGCCGATGAAACCGGCAACGAGGCCGAGCACAATCCATCCGATGACCGACATGAAGCTTTCCTTTCATCGCCCACCGTGCCTGTGACAATGCTCACACAGGGTAAAAGGAAACTCAAGACGGCAACCAGAGGTCTTGAAAGCCGGCATCGGAGGAACAATTATGCCGTGTGGAGGGGCGCACTGTCAGCAGCAGGAGGCCCACATGGGACTTTTCGACGACGCGGTACCCGGCGGCAAGATTGGCAAGCCGTTGATGATTGCGCTGGGCGCGCTATTGGTCAGCAAATGGCTTGGCGGCCGTCGCAGCGAGCCGGATCAGCCAAGGCAGCCGGGCGAGGCATCTGACGCGGGAGACGGCGGTCTCCTCGGAGGGCTCGACGGCCTGCTTGAGAAACTGAAAACAGCAGGGCATGGCGAAAAGGCTGATTCCTGGGTCGCCACCGGCGAGAACAAGCCTATCCAGCCCGACGAACTCGGCAACGCACTCGGGCCGCAAACGTTGAAGGATATCGCCGCGAAGGCCGGCATCAGCGAGGAAGAACTGTTGAGGCAGCTTTCCGTGGCATTGCCGGGCCTCGTCGACAAGCTCACTCCCAACGGAAACCTGCCGAAGAAGGAACAGGTCGAGGCCGCGCTCAACGCAGCAGCATAAGGACTTTCCTCGGAAATCAGCGCCGGCGTCGGTTCTCTCCTGACGCCGGCCTTTGCTTGCGAAAATCCGGCTGTGGAAATGCTTGGCCAGGTGTCCAAAGGATGCCGCTCGACATGGGTCTCGCGATACCGTAGCGCTGGCGGCGATTGAGGTATCCGGCCGAGACACCATGGTCACGCTCTATCATTGCGAAAATGCGCGGTCCTTTCGGGTCCTGTGGGCGCTCGAGGAAGTCGGCCTGGACTACGAGCTCAAAATGTTGCCGTTTCCGCCGCGCTTCCTGGCGCGGGATTATCTCGAGATCAATCCGCTCGGCACTATCCCCTATTTCATCGACGGCGATACCAGGATGACGGAATTGGCGGCCATCTGCCAGTATCTCGCCGAACGCCACGGCAAGGCCGATCTGAAGGTCGCGCCGGATGATCCTGCCTACGGTAGCTACCTCAACGGGCTTTTCTTCGGCGAGGCGACTCTGACCTTCCCACAGACGATCGTATTGCGTTACAGCCGGCTGGAACCGCAGGAACGGCGGCTGACGCAAGCAGCCGAAGATTATAGACGCTGGTTTCTCGCCCGCTTGCGTGCGGTCGACGCGATCGTCAGCCGACAGGACTACTATTGTGCCGGCCGCTTCACGATGGCCGACGTTTCGGTCGGTTATGCCTTGCTGCTCGCCAACACGCTTTCCCTCGACGCCGATTTCTCTGACGCCTTACGTGGCTACTGGAAACGGGTGTCGACCAGAAGCGCCTTTGTTAATGCACTTGCTGTCCAGAGGCGGGCTGCCATCGAGCAAGGCAGCGGGGAACCGGTGCTGACATTGCGAGATGCGTAGGCAGAGGCCTTACAGTTTCTTGCGAGACGATGACGGTTGCGGCTGCGCAGATTGCAGGATCGGGTTGCGGCGCGCGGCGACGATTTTCTCAGTCGGGAAACAGGCGCTTCTCGTACTCCTCGGCTGCATGCCGCCGGTCTCCTAACCAGTGGCTTACAAGGTTGTAGTGTGCATAAAAACCGGCAATCAATGCCGGCACGCCGATCAATATCAATACCAAATGATCGGGACTTATCATCACCATCTCTCTGTGTTTCAGGTGACTTTAGGATAAATCGTCATTGTGGTGCCCGGATGGCCGCCCGTTCGGTTGAACGATAGCAAAGGCTGCTTGCACCATTTTGCTCGATCTGATTCCCTTGTTCCTAGCGATTCGGAGGCGGGGGCGCCTTCAGGAACGGATGCCATGGTTCCCGCCAAGAAGACCGAAATCTCCGAAATGAGGCCGAAGCTGACCGTCGTTGGGGTTGGCGGCGGCGGCGGGAACGCCGTCAACAACATGATCGCTCAGCGCCTGGAGGGTGTCGACTTCATCGTTGCGAATACCGATGCGCAGGCGCTCACAATGTCGAAGGCGCCGAAGCTGATTCAGCTGGGCGCGCTCGCAACGGAGGGTTTGGGTGCGGGGTCCTTGCCCGAGATCGGCCAGGCGGCCGCCGAGGAATCGATCCACGAGATCATGGATCATCTTACCGGCACGCACATGTGTTTCGTGACCGCAGGAATGGGAGGCGGCACCGGCACGGGCGCAGCACCCGTAATTGCCAGAGCCGCTCGTGCGGCCGGGATTTTGACGGTGGCCGTCGTCACCAAGCCATTCACTTTCGAAGGCAAGCGCCGGATGCAGATGGCTGACAGCGGCATCGCGCTCCTGCGCGAAGCAGCCGACACCGTCATCGTCATCCCGAACCAGAACCTCTTCAGGATAGCCAACGCGAGTACGACCTTCGAGGACGCGTTCGGCATCGCCGACAGGGTTCTTTATTCGGGTGTCAGCTGCATAACCAATCTGATCGTGAAGGAAGGCCTCATTAATCTCGATTTTGCCGACGTGAAGACGGTCATGCGGGGCATGGGGCGGGCTATGATGGGTACGGGTATCGGTACCGGAGAAGGCCGTGCCCGGAAGGCGGCGGAAGCTTCGATCGCCAATCCGTTGCTCGACGAAAATTCAATGAGGGGTGCAAAAGGTGTCCTGGTCTCGATCTCGGGAGGCATGGACATGACGCTGTTCGAGGTCGACGAGGCTGCAACCCGCATCCGTGAAGAGGTTGGAGACGATGCGGATATCGTCGTCGGCGCAATCTTCGACGAGAGCCTCGAGGGCAAGTTCAAGGTGTCGGTGGTCGCAGCCGGACTGGAAGCGACGAACACGGAGAACGATCTCGTCGTCAGCGTGCGTCGACATCCGGCGAGCGGACAGCCGTCAACCGTGCATTGAGCCGGTTCCTCACGCGTCAAAACTATATTTCCACAGCAGCCGGTGAAACGTCGCCGGATACTCGGTTTTTTGCCACGGGAAATCCTGCTACGGTGACGTATGCCTTTTAGACTGATCCTCGTCATTGGGCTTCTTTCAGCCTTCGCCTACGGATTTGCAGAACTCGTGGAGCGTACGGCGCGTGTCAGCGACCAGCCCTCCCCATGCGAAGAATGGTCAAACCCTGATTGCAAGAGCCTGCAACCACCATCCTGAAGGTAGCCGGAACTGGCTAAAGCTTCCCGATCTATTTCGCGGCTTTACCAGCGCTTGAAGCCACCTCGAAGCTCCAAAAGGCTTGCTGGAGGGCCAACGCGCTAACATCGGCGCCTGCTCCATGGAAGACGCGCGTTATCCGCAAGCGAAGAAAGTCGCGTAGGTCCCGACCACAGAAGCTCCTGCGTATCGCATGTTAGATCGAAGCAGGTTCGTGCTATGGCCTGCAGAATTTCTCCACCCGGAAAGAAGATGTTGCGCATTTTTATAATTGTAGCCGACGTTTTCTGTGCATATTCCACTGAGCCCGGCAGCCCTGGCTTGGGCTGATCTCTGGCGGAATCCATCATGGCTTATGGAGTTCCGGGCTGCCTGATACTGGCTATGTTGCCTCGCCAAAGCCTTCAACGTGCCATGAGAGGCCAAGGGGGGAAGGCCATGGCTCGCCCGGTAGGTGTTGATGAGAGTTAGTGCCTGAGGGCCAAAATCGCCTGTTGTGGCTATTGGCTGCGTCGTACCTGTACAACCCGAAACCAGAACCGCAATTGCGATTGTCTTCAGGAGTTTCATTCTTGGATTCCCCCAGGGTTGGCGCCCACCCACGGTTCGCCCGGGCGGGCCTTGCATAGCGGCGCCTTGCGTCACCCGGCGGGCGCCGCAGTGTCGAGACAAGTTTCTCAGCGCTACGGGCGTTTTGCCGTGGCAACTGGTCGGGCGCGATTATCGATCTCCGAGATTTGCCACGTCAATCTGTTCATTTTTAATAACCACCGCTTCCTCTGCCGCCACTACTCCGTTTGACGTGGAAGCGTTTGGCGTCGCAGATGGAGCCTCGCTGCTGCGGAGCGCTGTCATGCAGGACGGCGATCCGGTCACGAGCCCTGAGTCGAGCGCGACGCCGCTGCTGCCTACGGCAGGCAGCTTTACCATCCAGAAAACGGGTGCCTGGAACGAAGACGGCCTCGCCGCGTCGGGCGAGACGTCAGTTTCCTGGTCCAGAACAAGAAGCGCTGGGCCGAGGGCATCGATCAACTGATCGAGGTTCTTGGCACAGAGCAGTCGGTGCTGCGGCTGAGCTAAATCGATGCGAATGCAGATACCGAAGAGGAACTCGTCGAAGAGCGCCTGAAGTGGTTGAGCAGGCTGATCAAGGAGCGATGGCGCGAACAGAGGGGCGTTACCGGCTGGAAATCGAGACGCGTGGAGGTGGGTGAATGAGCACGACCATCAGCACGACGGCTGCGGTCGACAGACTCTCTAGCTTCAAATAGACCTTGCGGTCGACAAAGCGAACTTTCCACTCTCGAAGCTGGTAGCTTGTGCATTGCAAATAGAGTCCTTGAACGTAAACTCATCCGAAGCAGAAGTCGCACCGACAGGGGGCATATGTTTGTAGGGCACAACCCCTTTTTGGTCGCGCTCTCGGTGGTGATAGCGATCCTGGGTGGATACACAGGCTTGGGGCTCGCAGCCCGCGTGCGCGGCACTGGCGGTGCCGGCCGCAGGTTGTTGCTTGCTGGTGCGGCTTCCTTCCTTGCGGTAGGCGTCTGGACTATGCATTTCGTCGCCATGCTGGCAGCACCACTTCCCCCCGATACCACCTACCTTGTCCTGCCAACGATCGTATCCTTTCTGATCTGCGCCCTTGTGATGGGCGTGTCGCTGTTCTTCGTCTCGCTCGGCGAGCCTTCGAATTCGCGGGTCGTTGCTTCGTCACTGCTGCTCGGCGTCGGCATCGTGTCGATGCATTATGTCGGCATCCATGGTCTTACCGGCTCCTTTCATGTCGAGCATCAGCACGCCATGATGATGGCGGCCGCTGTGATCGCCGTAGGGACCGGCTATGGCGGCCTGCGTATCTTCTTGGCACGCCATGGCGGCACGCGGCTGGCCCTTAGCGCCTCCGCCTTCGGTATCGCGGTCTCGGGCATGCATTATACCGCCATGTACGGCATGCGCTTTTTGCCCGGGCCTCCCCTCAACCACGCGGCGCACGGCTTGGCTGCTTCGCCCGAGGTGCTGTCCCTGATAGTATCGCTTCTGTGTTTCCTAATTATCTTCGGCTTCCTGCTGTTCCTCGTGCCCGAGCCACGGTCACCGATCTCGGCACCCGCCTATGAAGCCGATAGAGATGCCTTCGAAACTGCCCAGATGTCGAGATCTGACCGGAACGGTTTTGGTTCCGCCGACGCCCAAACACACCAGCATCTGCCTACGCGTAGCCTCGGACCGCCTGTTATTTCCCCAGTGACAAGGCTGCCTGTTGAGGGCGCCGATGGAACCAATTTCGTCGAAGTCGGGCGGATCCGCAGCATCAAGGCTAACGCCCATTATACACTGATCCACGACGGCAATCGGGAACGCATGTGTCCATGGGCGATCTCGCAAGCTGATGCGCAACTCGATCCCGCCACATTCCTCCGAGTCCACCGCAGCCATATCGTGTCCATCCCCCACGTCTCGCTGATCCGCAAGGAAGGCGATAGTGCCGTGGTTGAACTGGATGGCGAGGTGCCGCATCTGGTACCGGTGAGCCGCGCCAGGATTGCCGAGCTCAAGGCTCGGCTGGGGCTGATCAGGCGCGGCTCCTGACCGGAGTCCACCAGGCATAGGTCACGATAGCTGACGCAGTTCGTGCAAGGCGACCGCATTTCGTGCGAAATCCAATCCTTCGTGCCGCTGTATCCGTCGTCGCCTTGCCAGCATTGGCGAGCAGGGACAGCTTGCTGCCGCAATTTCCTGCGGGCACGGAATCGTCAAGGTCCGGCCTTGGGAAGAGTGTGGGAGGGATAAGATCCAGAACATTTCATCAACCATCGGCCGACGACCTGTCCAATGCAGTCGAGCTACTCGCCGATCTCGGCGAGGGGAGCGACCGCTGGCCGACGGCCACAGCCTGATTCCCATGATCACGTTGAGGCTCGCCACGCCCGGGCAACTGATCGACCCGCGCGGCATCCAAAAGCTGAAAGGCATTAGCCGTAACGGCCACTATGTCGTCATCGGCGCAAGGATCACGCAGCACGAACTGCAGGCTTCCGAAGTGATTGCCGTCTCGTTGCCTATCCTCGATGCCGGGAGAGCGGCGTGCTAGATCATCTCGATTTACTTGATGAACGACATGTTGCGGTTGTCGAGGAAGCGATTGCCGAAGGTCGCATTAGCTTCGCGATCCAGGGCATTCACGCCATCGATGATCCGGGTCAGATTCTTTACGGTGAGTGCTTGGCTCGCCTGACTGAGCGAAATGGCACAGAGCATTCCGACAGCGCGTTTGTTCTCGCGCTGGAGGCCTTGGGCGAAGCCCCAATCCTCGACCGACATATGCTCAAGCTCGTTCTGGACGAGCTTGAATCCGATCCCCTGGCGGTTCTGGGATGTAACCTCTCAGCCGACAACATATCCGACCCTGCGAATTGGGCTCATATTCGCGATCAGCTTGCCGCTCGTTCCGAATTGGCCTCGCGTCTTATCCTCAAGATCACTGCAACTCTGCCCTTCGCTGACATCGCCCTGGCGGACAATTTGCTTTCAGAGGCACGAGATATTGGTTGCCGAATTGCAATCGATGACTACGGGTACGCGATCGATCTTTGCCTGTGGGGTGTCAAGGTCGATATCGTCAAGATCGGTGCGTCCTTTGCCCGTGATCCGTACTGCTGTCATGATGCTCAGGGCGCTCTCTCGTTTCTTGTGGGCATGGCGGCACGTGCAGCCCCTGTCGTAGTGGTTGAGGATGTCGAAACGGTCGAGCAGTTGGAGGCCGCGAGATTGGCCGGAGCAACGCACGCTTAGGGCTATCACCTCTCAACGTCGGTCTGTTCATTAATCCGCAAAACGGATCCCTCGAAAAGTTCGGATCGCCTTGTGACTGGGCGGGTCGACGGCGGCGAGCGCATTGCTAGCCGGAAGTGTAAATCGGCGTCCTAGCGCGACCCTACGCGCCACCGAGATTTCAAAGGTTTATCATGCGGATCGGCGGCCGAAACCCCGCCGATCCACATGGTAACTCCGGTCTCTCCGGTCCGGTCCCAATGGACAACCTTCAGAAAGCTCACATTTTTAGGGCAGCGAGCCAAGCGCGAGTGCTCTATCTTCGATCACTCTGCGGTGAGCACAACCTTAACGCTTTGGGACCGGTCGGCGGCAAGGCGGAAGGCGGCGGGGGCGTCGGACAAGGCGCGTTGGGCGGTCACCAGTTTCAGGACGTCAATCTTGCCGCCGACGATAAGGTCGACCGCCTGATTGAACTCCGCGCCGAAGCGGAAGGTGCCCTTCAGATCGATCTCCTTGGCCATCACGGCGTTGGCCGGCACAGGGATCTGGCCGCCCGGAAGATTGCCGACCTGAACGACCGTACCGCCACGCCGAACGCTGGCGATCGCCGCAGCGAGGCCAGCCGCGGTGCCTGAAATCTCGAAGGCGACGTCAAAAGGCCTCTCGGCTGCCAGTGCCTTCAACTCGGCCTCGCCGCCGGAAAGGTCGATAGTCCTGTCCGCGCCGAGCTTTTTTGCGAAGGCGAGCGGCGCGGCCGCGATGTCTGCCATGGTGATCTCGCCACAACCCGCAAGCCTAGCGGCAAGCATGGTCAGGAGCCCGATCGGACCCGCCCCGAACAGGATAACGCTGCGCCCTTCGATATCGCCGGCCCGCGCCGCCGCGTGCAGACTGACGGCGAGCGGTTCGGCAAGCGCGACCGCCTGGTACGGCACGTGAGACGGAACCTTGACGCATTGCGCAGGCGTAGCGTCGAACACGCTGGCGAAACCACCCTGCATGTGCGGCGTCTTGGAGGCCGAACCCATGAAATAGATGTTCTCGCAGAGGTTGGCGCGGCCCTCGACGCAGCGGGCGCAATACCCGCACCAGCGCGACGGATTGACAGCGACGCGGTCGCCGACGCCCAAGCCCGGCGCCTCGCCATTGATCTCGACGATTTCGCCCGAAATCTCGTGGCCGAGGATCAGCGGTGAGGTGACGACATAATCGCCGGTGCGGGCATGGCGGAAATAGTGCAGGTCGGAGCCGCAGATGCCGCCAGCCCCGAAGCGCACCCGCACCATGCCCCGAGCGAGCGGCACGAGCGGATGGTCGACAATGCGCAGATCTTCGGGGCCGAACAGTATTGCGGCGGTTGCGTTGGCGGTCATCGGATAAGTCCCATTTGCGTCGGCAGCCACAGCGTGATGGCCGGAATGAAAGTGATCAGGATCAGCGCGACGAGCAGAGGCACGAGCCAGGGCAGGATCGCCATGGTAGTGCGCTCGACCGACAGTTTTGCGATGCGCGAAAGGACGAACAGCACCATCCCGAGCGGTGGATGAAGCAGGCCGATCATCAGGTTAAGCGTCATGATCAGGCCAAAATGCACCGGATCGATGCCGTACAGAACGACGATGGGGAGCAAAATCGGCACCAGGATGGTGATCGCCGCAATCGTGTCGAGGAAACATCCGACCACCAGCATCAGGATGTTGACCAGGATCAGAAACACCCATTTGTTTTCGGTGAGCGATGTGATGAAGGTGGAGAATAGCTGCGCCGCCTGGCTGACCGTCAGCAGCCAGGCGAAGATCGACGCGGCGGTGACGATGAAAAGCACCGACGCCGTCGTCTCGATCGTGTCGAAGCTCGCCTTCGCGAGAGTGGCGAAGGTCATGGTGCGGTAGCGCACGAGGCCGAGGAACAGCGACCAGATGACGGCGGCCATTGCCGCTTCGGTCGGCGTGAACCAGCCCATGGTCATGCCGCCGATCAGGATGATCGGCGTCATCAGTGCCATCACGGCGGAGAAGTCGAAATACCAGTCGCAGGCGATCAGGATGAGCAGGCAGATGCCGACCGCGACATTGAGCGACAATCCGGCGCTGACCAGGATGTAGACGAGGACTGGAAAGCACGCGACGACCAGAACCTCCAGCGACGCCGCGCCGAGCTTCCGCAATTCGAACGGCGTGTCCGAGCCCCAGCCGCGGCGATAGGCGAAGATGGCGACCGTGACCATCATCAGCGCGGTCATGACCACGCCCGGCAGGATGCCGGCCATGAACAGCGCGCCGATCGAGACGTTGGCCATCATGCCGTAGATGACGAAGGGCAGCGACGGCGGGAAAATCGGCCCGAGCGTCGAGGACGCCGCCGTGACGCCGACGGCCGCCTCGACGGGATAGCCGTGGTCTTTCATCGCCTTGATCTCGATCGTGCCGATGCCGGCGGCATCGGCAAGCGCTGCACCCGACATGCCGGCGAAAACCACCGAGCCGATGATGTTCACCTGCGCGAGACCGCCCTTCATCCAGCCGACAAGCGCCAGCGCGAAGGAATAGATGCGCCCGGTGACGCCGGCGATGTTCATGAGGTTGCCGGCGAAGATGAAGAACGGCACCGCGAGCAGCGGAAAGCTCTCGACGCCAGCGATCATGCGCTGTGCGGCAATGATGTCGGGCGCGACGCCATAGAAAACGAGGTAGAGCAGCGAGGAAACCGCCATCGATACGGCCACGGGCACGCCGACGAGCATCAGGACGAGAAAGGCTCCGATCAGAAGAAGCATGGCCTATTCCCCTAGTCCGTCGAAGGCGGCGGGGCGCTCAAGCGCAGAGTAGCCGCGGCGGACATTGCCCACAAACACCTGGATCTGGCGCAGCATCATCAGCACGAAACCGGCGAAGACCGCGTAGAAGACGACGTTGCGCGGCAGGTCGATGGTGACCATGCGCTCGCGCGCGACGATCCCGACATAGCGCCACAGGAGCCAGGACATGTAGGCGAAGAAGCCGATGGTTATGAGATTGACCGCAAGCGCCAGATGCGCCCGACCCCGGCCGGCAGATAATGATAGAGTACGTCGACATGGATGTGGCGGGTCATGCGCGTGCACATGACCGAGCCCAGGAAGACCACCACGACCAGGCAATTGATCGCGATCTCCTCGGTCCAGGCGAGGCTGTTGTTCAGGACGTAGCGCGTGAAGAACTGCAGAAAGACGCAAAGCGACATGCCCCAGAACACCGCGAGCGTGCCCCAGTCTTCCACCGCGTAGCGCGACAGATCGACGGGCGCGGCGGTTTCCTCCTCGAAGGCATGCGCCAGTTCTTCGGCTGTTACCTGGGTGTGGACCTCTTGGGTCATCGGCAAGCTCCGGACAAATTGCGATGCGACAGTGGATGAACCAGCCCGGCGCGTGCACGCCGGGCCTGCACTCGATGCGGGTTATTTGACAGCGCGTATCGCTTCCCAGTCTTCCTTGCGATAGCCGAATTCCTCGAAGGTCACCTTTTCCATCACGTTCTTCTCGAAGTCGGCGCGGTCGACCTCGGTCACTGTCAGGCCACGTTCCTTGAAGGTACCGACCAGTTCTTTCTCACGGGCAACGATCTTGTCGGTTGCCCTCTTGGCTGCCTCCTGCATCACCTCGGTGAAGATCGCCTTGTCCTCGTCGGACAATTGCGACCAGCGCGATTGCGATACGATCGTGTTGAGGTGGTCGACAATGTGGCCGGTCAGGACGATGTGCTTCTGCACCTCGTAGAACTTCTTGGCCTCGATCGTCGTCAGCGGGTTTTCCTGCGCTTCCACCGTGCCCTGCTGGAGAGCGAGATAGACTTCGGCAAACGCGATCGGCGCCGTGTTGGCGCCGCAGGAGCGCGGCATTGCCAGATAGGCCGGTACGTCCGGAACCCGGATCTTCAGACCCTGCATGTCGGCGCACTTCTCGATCGGCCGGTTGGAGGTCGTGTGGCGCGTTCCGTAGTAAGTTGTCGCCGTGATGTGGTGGCCGGATGCTTCCTCGTAGCCGGCAGTCAACTCTTTGTATTTGTCACTCTTGGTGTAGGCGAGCAGATGGTCGGCGTCGCGGAAAGTGAACGGGAAATAGGTGACGCCGATCGGCGGAAATTCCCGCGCGGCGAAGCTCGACCCGGAGATGATGATGTCGACCGTGCCGAGAGTGAGGCCCTGGTTGATATCGGCTTCCTTGCCGAGTTGGGAAGCCGGAAACACGTCGATGGTGTAGCGGCCATCGGTGCGCTTCTTGATTTCTTCCGCCGCCCAGACCAACTCCGTGTGGAAGGGCTCGGACGTTTCGTAGACATGGGCCCATTTCAGCGCGGTCTGCGCCGAGGCCGAAGCCATAGGCAGAGCGATCGCGGCAATCGTGCCAAACAGAACTGCGTATTTTCTCAACATCGTATACCTCCCGTTGGATGGATTTGACTTGCTCCGGCCGGATCTCCTCCCGGCCGGCCGACTTCTATTCCGCAACCTCCCTGGCCACGGATCTCTCACCAAAATTGCGTGAGAATCTCAATTGCGACAGCCGCAGATGCTCCTGCATGGCGGCCTTTGCCCGTTCGGGGTCGCGCGCCGCGATCGCATCGCGTACCGCGCGATGCTCCGCCCCAGCAGCGCGCCAGGAATCCCTGTTCTCGAAATAGCTCGACAGGAGTTCGAAGTACGGGTTCATGCGCTGGTCGAAAAGCTCGCCGATGAAGCGTACCAGGACGGCGTTCCTTAGAATGCCGGCCACCGTCGTATGGAACTCGCGGTCGAGGGCAATCGTCACTTCGGTCGGATGGCTCACGTCTTCCATCCGGCCAAGTACGTCGTCCAGAAGTTCGACATCGGCGGGTTGGACCTGGAGTGCGGCTTCGGCGGCGATCGCCCCTTCGATGAATTCGCGAGCGCGCAAAAGCTCGAACGGACCCTCGTCTGTTTCCGTTGCCAATGCGGCGGCCCTTGGCGGTTCGGTAACGTAGATGCCGGAGCCGACCCGGATGCGGATCCGGCCCTCCACCTCTAGAGCGATCAACGCTTCGCGGACTGTCGGGCGGGAGATGCCCAGCTGGTCAGCGAGCTCTCGCTCTGCCGGCAGGCGGTCACCGATGGCAAATTCGCCGGTCTCGATCAGCTGCCTGAGCTGATCGGCAACCTGCCGGTAGAGCCGACGTGGTTCAACAGCCTGAATCGGCATCGCTGCCTCTTCCTCCCTAAGGTCGCCAATTGGCACCAGATTGGTAAATTGGTCTGACCTATTGACCGCAGCTTAGGCGGAAGATCGAGCAAGTCAAGGGCAAATATAGAGGGAGACTGGAGTAGGAATTCACACGTGCAGTAGGCGTGATTGTCTCCTGTGATCAAACTTCGGGGAAATGATGGACCTGAGACGTTCTCGATGGACAACGCCCGTTAGGGAGGTCATCGATATATGCCTTCTCAGTGCATCATCAGCTTGCGTTCAACAAGGATCCCGGCCTCCCTAGCTGCCTCGGCGAAAGCTTCGCGCGCCTCAGCGGCGTCTTTGCGGCCCTCGCTGGCTGCAATCAAGGTGAGCAGAGCGCCTTCAAACGCATCGCCACTATGGCTCGGCCATCTTTCGCTCACCAGGCACTCAGCCGCCTCGCGGGCCGTGCCAACAGCGCGCGTCTGGCCCATCTTGCCAAGATAGATGCCGACCGGCGGCTCGAACACGATCTCTGTCATGAAGGGCAAACGCCCGGTAACCGGCGCGGTTCCGGAAAAGGCACAGCGGTCGCTGACCATGTCATCGAGCAGAAGGCGGGGTGGCCCGAAAGTCTGGAGACATTCCCTCCGAGGACCGTATCCTATCGCGCTCGTTGGCGTCGGTGCGCTTATCGCGCTGTGCCATTTCAATGTTGAAGTCCTCGGCCGGGACATCGGGGTCTGACTTGACTGCCCGGTCTTACGACGCCTTTTGCAAGCTGTGACCGGGTGATGTTGGATCGGTGCAGCTTTAAAGGGCTCGGGGATGAGAACGATATTGTGACCCTTAGCGGCGGCGTGCCTTTGCGTGTTGGCATCCGGATGTGGGGATAACTCGCCAGTTGTCGACAGCGATACTTTGGTTCACCGCGGTTCACTGTCGAAACAAGCGCGGAGCAAATGCATCCCTTCTTCGATGCGAGCCGTGGGAATGGCGCCATACCCCAGCATAACCCCGGCTCGTGGGATCGCGCTCACGGCGAACGGTGACAGGCCCTGAAAGGCGACGCCGCGGTCGGCAGCGCGGCGGGCGACCTCGGCGATCTGGTCCGCCGACATTGTCCGGGCCAGAGCGGTGAGATGGAGCCCCGATGTCGACGGGATGAGTTCAAGATGCTCGGCAAAATCATTGGCGATGGCGTCCGCAAGGATCTGGTGCCGTTCCCGATAGATTGCACTCATCCGGCGGACGTGGCGCGCAAACTCGCCCTCATCGATGAAACGCGCGAGTGCCGCTTGCGCAAGGGTCGACGAATGCCAGTCGCAGACGAATTTCGCCTTATGCAGGGCTTCCTGCAGCGATGGCGGCGTCACCAGGAAGCCAAGCCGAAGCGTCGGCAACATTGTCTTCGAGAAGGAGCCAACGTAGACGACCCGGCCTTTTGTGTCGAGCGTCTGCAACGGCTCGAGAGGCCGGCCACCGAACCGGAACTCGCTGTCGTAGTCGTCTTCGATGATGGCCGCGTTGTTCCGCTCGGCCCAGGCCAGCAGCGCCTGCCGGCGCGGCAGCGTCATCGTTACGGAAAGCGGAAATTGATGAGAAGGCGTGACATACACGGCTCGAATTCCGCGCGGTAGCGCATCAACGACCAGCCCCTGGCGATCCACCGGTATGCCGACCACCCGAATGCCCAAGGCCTTGAACAACTTCCTCGGAGGGCCGTAGCTCGGATCTTCGACGGCAATTCCGTCGCCCGGTGCCAGCAGGACGCGTGCCAGGACATCAAGCGCCTGCTGTGTACCGTTCGTGACAATGATGTCGTCCGCTGAAGCCCTGACCCCTCGAGACATGCCTATGTGCCGGGCGATTGCGACCCTGAGATCGCGATGTCCGGCGGGGTGCTCATAGACGCCGGCAGTCATTTCGCCCGAACGCAGCGCCCAAATCACCGACCGTCGCCACGACGTGTGCGGAAACAGGGAGGCATCGCAAAGCCCAGCGCGAAAGTCGAATCGAACCGTGTCGAATGTGGTCGGCGGCGTCATCGCTTCCCAGATCGGGCGCGGCCGGAGCACTCCAGTGGATCGGCGTCCCGTCTTTTCGCGCCCGGCCGGCGTGACCAATTCGCTGACGAATGTCCCGGATCCTTGGCGGGATGTCACGAATCCTTCCGCGGCGAGCCGTTCATAAGCCACCGTCACGGTGGCACGTGACACCGCCAGCGTCCGCGCCAGTTCGCGGCCGGGCGGAAGCGGGTCGCCGGGCCGCAGCCGCCGATCCAGAACGGCGCGCCGGATCTGACGATAGATCTCGCCGCTGAGGTCCTTGCGCCCGACCAGGCTGACGTGAAAGGCCGTCATGCCCCTAAAGTACCTGAAATTGGACTGCCTACAAACGTCAGAATTGGCACTTCTGTCGGTCCTCCTCCTTTTCTACGATGTGTTGTCGGCAATCTGCAGAAGAGGCAAAGCCTTGCGCCAGAAGCGGTTGCGGGACATCGACCTCGTAACGCACGGCATGGTTTTCGCCAGATTCGTCATCGCCTGGAGCGAAACTATCCACGCGCGGAATGCCACCGCGCAAACCCGCCGACAACAAACGATGACCGATCCTGATGAAGAGAACGGAGCAATGAAAGTTCTGATTGCCGGTGCCGGGATTGGCGGCCTGACCACAGCTTTGGCTCTGCATGAACTTGGCATCGAGGCCGAGGTGTTCGAGCAGGTATCCGAAGTGCGCGAACTCGGCGTCGGTATCAACATGCTGCCGCATGCGGTAAAGGAACTGGCCGCACTCGATCTTCTGCCAGCGCTGGATCGGGTGGGCATCCGCACCCACCAACTGATCTATATGAACCGTCTTGGCCAGACAGTTTGGCAAGAGCTACGTGGCATGGACGCCGGCTACGACACGCCGCAGTCAAGCATCCACCGCGGCAAGCTGCTCGGGGTGCTCTATGAGGCAGTGCTCAAGCGGTTGGGGCGTGCACGCATCCATACGGATCGCAGGCTGGTCGGCTTTGAAGAGCGTGGCGAAAGGGTGGTGGCACGCTTTGAGCGGCGCGACAGTGGCGAACCCATTGAGGCGGCAGGCGATGCGCTGATTGGCGCGGACGGCATCCATTCCACTGTGCGCTCGGTTCTTTATCCCAACGAAGGTCCGCCGGTTTGGAGCGGCATCATGCTGTGGCGCGGTGCGACCGAGTGGCCAGTCTACCGCGATGGCCGGACAATGGTAATCGCGGGCGGCAATACCGCGAAATTCGTCTTCTATCCAATCCACGCCGATCCCGCGAAGCCCGATACGCGTCTGACCAACTGGGCCATCATGGCCAGCATCGGCGACAGTAGAACGCCGCCACCGCGGCGAGAGGACTGGAATCGCCCCGGCCGGCTCGACGAGGCACTACCCTTCGTGCGCGACAAGTTCCGCCTGGGCTTCGTCGATCCAGCGGCGCTGATCGAGGCAACCGGCACCTTCTACGAATACCCCAATTGCGATCGCGATCCGCTGCCCCGCTGGTCATTCGGCCGTATGACGCTATTGGGCGACGCGGCCCATCCGATGTACCCGAACGGCAGCAATGGTGCCAGCCAGGCGATCCTCGATGCCCGTTCTCTCGCCCGGCATCTGGCGTCCGGGGTGCCGGTGACGGCGGCGCTTGCTGACTACGACGCGGAACGCCGGCCGGCGACCGCCGACATCGTGCTTTCCAACCGCAAAGGCGGACCGGAAGGCGTGATCGACGTCGTCGAGGCACGGGCACCGGACGGATTCGACGATATCGAGAAAGTGGTGAGCCAGGCGGAACGCCAAGCGATCGTGCATGGCTACGCTTCGCTGGCAGGCTACGCGAAAGCCCAAGTGAACGCCCGCTCTTCCCGTGCGAGCGGCAGGAGGGCTCTCTAAGCAACACGAAGGAGTATATCGTGAGATCACGCACCACGGTTGCGGCGGCCTTGTTTCTGGCAGGTTCGGTCGCGGCCCATGGCACAGATCCGAGTGCCGGTAAGATCGCCGCGGACATCCCGGTGTGGAAAATGATCACCCTCCGCACGCACGCTAGCGGTCACTCGCTGCAAGACGCTCTGAAGGCTGCACGCTACGGTGTTGGCGATGCCGCGAGCAGCGTTCTCAAGTTACCCGAATTCAGAGGCAGCAAGGCCACGAGAAAGGTCAGCTTGGCAGTTCTCTCGGTGGCCGATCTCGGCTTCAAGGCCGAGGGTGCATCTCTTGAGGAGATCTACGATCGGGCTGCACGGCGTGGCCTTGGCCTGTGTCCCGCTGAAGTCGCTCCCGAGTTGCGGCTCCAATATGTGCACCAGCCGATCGGAGAATTCCTGCACGTCGCCATGAAGCCGGTGGTCATGGCTAACGGAGACGCCGTGGGCTTAAGCGTCGGCAACGGGGGTGCAGGGCTCCTGCTCGTCGGGCGCAATATCCGCCCGGACCTCGTCGTGCCACCAAATATCCGGTTCGTGTTTTGTCCGCCGTTCGACAGGACCGCGCGACGGTGATCGTCGAGGATGACGCGCTCAAGCAAATCCAACCTGGTGTCACAATGCCAAACGAAATTGGCCTGCCTACAAATGTCAGAATTGGTACTTCTATCAGTCCTGTCGTTTCCTTACGATGCCATGGCGGCAATGTGAAGGAAGCGGGAGGCCTTTGCGCCGGAAACAGTTGCGGAAACCTTGACCAGTCTTAAGATTGGGAGGCCGAAATGGCTCACATGGAAACTCGCGCCGGTCGTCACTCGTCGACAGTTCGCCCACTTGGACTTGTGCTGAAAACCACCGCAACTGCAATCGCAGCTCTCAAGATTTGGCAACGGACCGTCTCAAGACGTCGGACGATCGCGAATTTGACCGCCGATCAGTTGAGGGACATCGGTCATGCCGAGGCCCCCGCGCCTGTGCTTGAAGTCAATCCAGGTTTAGTCACGAACTTGATGTCGATGAGGTAACGCATGATGCGGTTCCTGCTCGTTCATTGCATGGCACGGCGCCTGGTGCTGGGAAAGGGTGGTGGCGCTCGAAGAGCGCGGACATCCGGCATGTCATCGATCTGCCCGGACCACGAGGCCGATCCCACGCCGGCCGCCACGGTGACCCTGGAGGACTATATGCGCGCCATCGGCGCGGCCTTGCGAGCACACGGCGGCCGGTCCGTTTCAGCCGTAACCGATTGTCCGAATCCCGAAATCATCCCGTAACCTGGCCTGCTGAGGTTCGAGGGCTTGGGAACCCGCGCGGTCCGTCTGTCATGAGAGGAATGAAATGATGCGCACGCAGGAGCTTCCTTCCGCCGTTCCGCTGATGGCGCTTTCGACCGGTTTCTGGGCCTTCAAGACTCTGGCCTCCGCGCACGAATTGGACCTCTTCAGCCGCCTTGCGGGCGGCGCCGGCATCACGGTTGCCGGGCTGGCGGAAGCGCTCGGTCTGCATCCACGTCCGGCCGAGATGCTGTTGACCGGCTGCGCTGCACTCGGGCTTCTGGAGAAAACGGACGGCCGCTATCGCAACACGCCCTTAAGCGAAGCCTATCTCGTGCGCGGGAAGCCGTATTACTTCGGTGGCTTCGTGCAGATGGCCGACAAGCGGCTCTACGCGGGCTGGGGCAAACTCACCGAGGCGCTGCGCACGAACCGGCCAACCACGTGGGACCCGGCAGTGCAATCCTCAATCTTCGACGGCGAGGATCCGACGATGCTGGCACTCTTCTGGGAGGCGATGCATTCGCTCTCCACGATGACCGCTCGCAAGCTCGGCGAAGCCGTGGATCTCAGTCATTTCCGCCGCCTTCTGGACATCGGTGGCGGATCGGGCGCATACGACATCGAGCTTTGCAAACAGCATGGGCAGCTGCGCGCGACCGTGTTTGATCTGCCGCATGTGGCGGCGATCGCGGCGGGAAAAATTGCCGAGGCCGGCTTGACCGACCGCATCGAGACCGCAGGCGGCAACTTCTTCGAACAGCTTCCCGGAGATCACGACGTGCATCTCCTGTCGATGATCCTGCACGATTGGGACGAGGCGAAGAACCGCGCCCTGCTGAGCCGGTCCTTCGAGGCTTTGCCGAGCGGCGGCGTTGTCGTCATCAGCGAGCTTCTCGTCAATGACGAAAAGACCGGGCCGGCGCCGGCTGCGCTGATGAGCCTCAACATGCTGATAGAGACGGAGGGGCGAAACTACACACCGGCCGAATATTCGGCGTGGCTCGAGGAAGCCGGATTCTGGCACATCGAGACGGTCTGGTTCGACGCACCCGCCGCGAACGGCGCCGTGATCGGCCGCAAGCCGTAAGGCGCAAAGCGGAGTAAGGCGCAAAGCGGAGTGGAATAGGCGCACCGCAATTCGGCTTGCCGGAGCTCGACGATCCTTTCCATGACAAGGCCGTCACCGACACCACCTGCGGGCGCATCTGCTACAATCGCAAGAAGATTAACCTCAGCCAACGTTTCTGCCAGAAGGCGGAACAGACCTTATGCCATGAACTTTAGATTCAGATGACTAGTCTAGTTCCTCCCGCCCCAGGCCTTGGCCCGGCGCAGATTTTCGCGGCTGGCATAACCGCCGTCGGCCGCCGCCTGCCGCGGCGCCTAGTTGTAGAAGGCGATGTGGCGCTCCAGCATGGGCAGGAACGGCTCGCTGTCGGCCGGGTTGCCGGCTTCGATGACGAGTTAAAAGACCAGCCGGCTTCGGCCGGTGGTCAAATTGAGCTTATGGCGATAATCGACGTCGCGGCTGCCCTTGACGATGATGTCGGCATGCGGCTCGAACAAGCTGACCAGCTTGTCGCCGGCCTGCACCGCCTCGCCGGCCATGACCCGCCGCTCTGTCTGGGCGATGAACTGTTCAATCAGCGGCCGGTAGTGGCGGACCATGGCCTGCCACAGTTCGCCGGCCGGCCCCGCCGCCAGGGGCAACTGCGCCGCCGCCTGCTCGACATAGCCCAGGGTTTTGCAGGTGATCTTGAGCAGCTCGCGGTAATGCTTGACCCGTTCGGGGCGGCCGCGGGCATACTTGATCGTCCGGGCCCGCTTCTTCGCCGCGCGGCAATGATTATGCCATGGGATGGCGCTGCCCAGTGGATCCGCCTGCTGCAACAAGCGCACCATCACCCGCACGGCATCCCACAAGAGGCTGCTGTCGCTCGGCTCGTGGATCAGCGCCGCGTTGACGGTACTGTCGAGCCGCATGACGCTGCCGGTTTCGACCCCGTCCTGGCGGGCGCTCGCCAGCAGCACGCGATTGATGTCTTCCCAGGTTTGCGCCCGGATCGCGCTGATCGTCTTGTGCAGCACCGACTTCTTCGGGCTCCACCCCCACGGCAGCCGGGCAAAGGCACGGAACGAGGCGGAGTCTTCCAGATGGAAGGCCAGCTCCTGATAACTCAACTGGCGGTATTGCTTAAGCAGCGCGCAGCGCAGCACCGCTTCCGACGCCAGACCCGCGCGACCGGTTTCCTTGACCCCATGCCGGCGCAGGTCCCGCGTCACCAGGTTCAACAGATCGCCATGCTCGTCCAGCCACTGCGACTCCCTTAGTCTAAAACGCACACGTCAGCTTCTGGCGCGTCCTGCTCGTTCCGTTGGACGACGACATGGTCTTCGCACGGTGCGCTGCCTTTACTTCGCGTTACGCCGCCATCGGCGCCGGCTTTATCGCCGCTTCATCCGCTGCTCCGTCTATGATCACATGACCGATGCCCCGGGAACACGTCTCGATCCGCGCGTCCACCTTGTACACCTGCCGCAGCAGGGCGCTGGTGATGACATCGCGCGACGGGCCGCATGCGACAAGCCTCCCTTCGACGATGACCATGGTCCGATCGGCAAAGCGAAGGGCATGATTGATGTCGTGAAGGGCAATCAGCACCGCCGCGCCCCTCTCGCGCGCGACCGTTCGCATCAAGCTCAAGCACTTCCACCTGGCGATTGAGGTCAAGCGCGGACGTCGGTTCGTCCATCAGCAGCACCTCAGGTTCGCGAACCAGTGTCTGCGCAATGCTCACCAACTGCCGTTGCCCGCCGCTAAGTTCTCCGACATTGCGAAAGGCAATGTCCGAGATAGGCCCAGGGCGGCGATGGTGCGGTCGATCGATGCCAGGTCCGCGGCGGTGACCGCTCCAGGCCGAGTCCTGCTTGCGGGCGAGCAGGATCGATTCATAGACGGTCAGCACCGCGTTGGCGGCCGTATCCTGCGGCATGTAGCAGATGGTATTCCGTGCCGCTTCAGCGCGCTCCCTCGACGTCAGACGCGCCCCGGGCCTTTCAAAAGTCCTGCGATGCGCTTGAAAAGCGTCGATTTGCCCGCTGCGTTGGGTCCGATGACGGCGACTACCTCGCCACCCCGGAAAGTGGGAGTTGAAACGTCCGAAAGGACGAGCCGCGGCCCGTGGAAGGCTCCGAGACCATCCAGCCTGATCGTTACCATGAGCGCCTCACATTCGAGAGGATCAGCGAGATGAAGAAGGGAATGCCGATAAGCGAGGTGACGATGCCTATCGGGAAGATCGTGCCTGGAATGAGCGACTTGCTGGCAACCGAACTCGCCGAAAGGATGAGCGCCCCAGAAAGAGCCGAGGCGGGCAGAAAGAAGCGCTGATCTTCGCCGATCAGCATGCGGGCGATGTGCGGGCCGACCAGGCCGATGAAGCCGATCGTGCCGACGAAGGCGACGGGAATGGCGGCGAGCAGGCTCACCATCATCATGGTTTCGAGCCTAAGGCGTGCGACCTTGACCCCAAAGCTCGCGGCCTTGTCTTCGCCCAGCCGCAGCGCCGTCAGCGCCCAGGCGCGGCGCGCGAATATCGGGAGTGTTCCGAGGAGGATGAGACTGGTGATGATGAGCTTGGGCCAGGTGGCCTTGGTGAGGCTCCCCATCGTCCAGAATACGACGGCGGCGAGCGCCTGCTCTGAGGAAAGATACTGGACGAGCGACAGCAGCGCATTGAAGGTGAATACGAGCGCGATGCCGAGAAGCACGATGGTTTCGACCGTCACGCCGCGCTTGAGGCTCAGCAGGTGGATGACGAGCGCGGTCAGCATCGCAACCACGAAGGCGTTGAGCGGCACGACATATTCGATTGCCGCGGGGACAAGCGTGACGCCAAAGGCGAGCGCGAGTGCTGCGCCGAAGCTGGCCGCCGCCGAAATGCCGAGCGTGAACGGGCTGGCGAGCGGATTGTTGAGGATAGTCTGCATCTGCGCACCGGCGACCGACAGTGCAGCGCCGACGACCACAGCCATCAGCGCGATGGGAAGCCGGATTTCCCACAACACGACGCGCACCTGAAGCGGCACGCTGCCGGGAGAAACCAGGGCGAGCACAACCTGGTCGAGGCTGTAGCTCGCCGGGTCCGAGCGCAAGGTCGATGCAGAGGCTCAGGAGCAGCGCCAGCGCGAGCCCTGCGAGGATGAACTGCTTGCGCAGGACGAGGGCGCGGTAGAGCCGGCGCCCTTCTGCGGCTGGCAGCGCCGCGGGTTCACTGCTCATCGGAGAGCGAGACCCAATGGCCGGGCCTGTACTCGACCGGCAGGAACTTCTCGTGCAACTCCTTGAAGGTGGCCTCGGCGTCCAGATCGGCGAACAGGTCGGGGTGCAGCCACTTTGGCCATCTGCTGGATGGCGACGAACTGATAGGGGCTGTTGTAGAACTGGTGCCAGATGGCGTGGACCTGCCCGTTCTCCACCGCCTTGATGCCGGTGAGTGCGGGCCGTTCCGTCAGGCCCTTGAGTTTCTTCAGAGCTTCCGCTTCGTTTGCGCCGGGACCGACGCCGACCCATTTGCCGCCCGGCACATACGCTTCCCAATTGCCGCCCGTCACAATCACTTGGTCGGGATTGCTTGCGATGATCTGTTCGGGATTGAGCGAGCCAAAGGTGCCCGGGATCAGCTCCGCCGCAATGTTGCCGGCCGCCGGCCATCTCGACGAACTTGCCGAAATTGTCGTTGCCGAAGCTCATGCAGCAATCGTCGGAATAGCCCCCGGCGCGCTCGATGAACACGGTTGGTCGCCTTGGATTGTGCGCCGCGAACAGCGTCGGTGACCCGCGCGATCTGGGCGGCGCGATAGGCGATGAACTCCTCGGCCCGCTTTTCCTGGCCAAAGAGCTTGCCGATGAGGCGCATGCTCGGCTCGGTATTGGTGAAGGGATGCTCGCGGAAATCGACATAGACCACCGGAATGCCGACGGCGGCGAGCTTTTCGATGTATTGCGCGTCCTCGGTCGCCTGTTTGGACTCGATGTTCATGATCATCACGTCGGGCTGAAGCGCGATGGCCTGCTCGATGTCGAAGGTGCCGTCCTTGAAACCGCCAAAGGTCGGGATTTCCGCCATTTTGGGGAATTTTTCCAGATAGATGGCGTAGTTGTCGGGATCGGCCTGGGAGAAATCCTGGCGCCAGCCGACGATCCGCTTGAAGGGATTGTCCGTATCGAGCGCGGCGATCAGGTAGATCTGCCGGCCTTCGCCGAGGATGACTTTCTCGACCGGCGTCTTCACCTCGACCTTGCGGCCGGCGATGTCGGTGACGGTCTCGGCGCGCGCGCCGTGGGTTAGTGGCATGAGGGCCACGAGGGCGACTGCGGCTGCAAATATCGACTTCAAAATCATTGTGCTCTCGCAATTCAGTTTGCCGGCCCGGCTTAGAAAACATGAGTTGTGTAATCAAGAATTATCTTTTAGAGCAATTCCAATGTACCGCTTTGGGGAGAGCGTTTTCGGGCGATGACGGCTCACGCAAACTATTCGCTGCGCGACGAAATCCGGGACTATTGGTCCGAGCGCGCCGAGACGTTCGACCTGCAGGTCGGCCACGAGATTTTTTCCGAGCGGGAGCGCGCCGCCTGGCATGCGCTTATAAGCAGGCACCTTGGGCCCGGCGCCGGGCGGGCGTCTCTGGATCTCGCCTGTGGGACAGGCGTTATTTCGCATCTGATGCACGATCTGGGATTTGGGGTCACGGGCCTTGATTGGTCGGAAGCCATGCTCGCCAAGGCGCGCGCCAAGGCACAAAGACGCCGCGCCGATATCCGCTTCATCACAAGGGACGCTGAACGGACGCTCGAGGAAAAGGCGAGCTACGATGTCATCGTCACCCGTCACCTGATCTGGACGCTGGTAGATCCGAAAACCGCCTTTGCCGAATGGTTCTCGCTGCTGAAGCCCGGCGGCAAGCTGCTGGTCATCGACGGGGATTTTGTCAGCCGCAACTGGGCGACCAGTTTGCGGGAAGTTTGGGAGAAGCTCACAGCCGGCAAGTCGCGGGTCGCGGACAATGACGGCGTCTCCATGACCACACGCCACCGGAGCATACTTGCCCGCGTCTATTTCTCGGGCGGCGCCCGGGCAGGAGAGATAGGGCTCTTGCTGTCCGAAGCCGGGTTCGATCAGCCCGTCGTCGACTGGAAACTGGGCGCAATCCATCGCGCTCAGGCGCGACAGATGAGTTGGCCCAAGGCGCTCGAACGCGCCACCCAACACCGCTTCGCGATCTGCGCTACGAAGCCGAAGTAAAGCTCCGGTGGGCCGCTGGCCTGCAAGTCGGACCGTCTTATGCTGTGACGCTCACCGCCGCTCCAAGTTGACTTGAGTGCTTTTTGAGGAGAGCTAACAGAGGCGGGGCGTTGACCGACAAACGCCCAATCACTTCGCCAGTGATCGCAATAGGGTGTTGCGCGCGGATCGCAAGTGCTTTCGGCAGGCGGATTTGATCCTGCGACGGTCTTTCGACTGGAGCGCGTCTATGTAGGCCAGGTGTTCCATGATAGCGGCCTTGTTGCGCTCTTTCTCGTCCGCCTTGTTCCACTGATAGTGGTAGTGGAAGATGAGGGTGATGATATCGGAGAAGTCGTCGATGAACCGGTTTGGCGAGCTTTCGTTGACCAACCGGTGGAAGCGGTTATCGAGGCTTGAAAAGTCATGGTAGCGCGCCTCGATGTTGTGCAACAGGTCGATATGCTGGTGCTTCAGCGCTTCAAGCCGCACCCACAAGGGTGATTCCGGTGGCAACCCTGCAAAGCGGCGGGCGGATCGCAGCTCGAACATCACGCGGACCTCGAACAACTCCAGCGCGAAGTCCTCCGTGAAACCCTCGAAGAGCCAGCCTGAATTCCTTTTCTTCTCGACAAGGCCGAAACGGCTGAAGCGGATCAGAAATTCCCGAATGCCATTGGTCGCGACACCGAACAGTCGGGCAAGCTCCAGTTCGTTGATAAGTGTGCCTGGCTTGATGCCGCCGCGCAGCATCCACTCCATGAACTGCTGTTCGACATGCTCATTGCGCGTGGTCGTTTCCGGTCCGCTATAAAGATCGTCCTTGCCGACCGGACGGCCAGGAACCCTGGCGCCATCCTCCTGAACGACAATGCCGCGCCTCGTGAGTTCGCGCAGCACCTTGCGCACCGTGGTGCGGCTTACGCCGATCTGGCCCCGCAGCTGGTTCTCCGACGGTAGTCCGGCAGCAAACTCGCCGTTGCCGAGCAGTTGCAAGGTTGCGTTGAGCGCACTCTTGTAGACGGTATCCGGTTTCACAAGCAGGACCCGAGCATGTCTTTTTCCATTGACTTTTATGCATAAAAAACAACTTGACGCAAATACTTTCGGCGTTGTCTTTTATCGATACAAAGCAAGGACAAGAAGCTTGCTGTGGTGCCGAAACCTTTGGATTCGGCGGGGGAATGAATTTGTTCGACGCTGGAGAAAGCGCTAGAGTGGGCATGAAGGCGCCCGTGCCGTCACCGAGCGTCGTGGCTGGATCGCATTCCGGTCTCGACATCGGATTGAAGCTGCTTGGGATTGGCCCGGCGCTTATCCTGATCGCTCTGATCATCGTTCTGAGTTTTCTGTCTCCGGTCTTTCTCACGCCGCGCAATGTGAGCAACATCCTGGCGCAAACGGCGGTCATCACCGTCGTGGCGATGGGCCAGCATCTCGTCATCCTGACGCGCGGCATTGACCTATCGGTCGGATCGAACCTTGCGCTCGCCTCTGTCGTGGGCGCGCTGCTGTTTCAGGCTGGCGGTTCCGCGACCGCTGTCATCCTGGCGATGATCGTATCCGGTGCGTTCGTCGGCGCGGTGAACGGGCTCTTCTACGTCTTCGGGCGACTGCCGCATCCATTCATCATCACGCTGGCGACGCTCAGCATCTGCAAGGGCATCGCATTGCAGCTCGCAGATGGTCGCGCCATTCCAGGCATGCCGGAAGCGATCCGGGTGCTTGGACGCACTGCCTTCTGGGGTTTACCGGGCTCAGTCTTCGTGGTCATCGGCCTCGGCCTCCTGCTCCTGGTTCTCACCAGAACGATGGTCTGGGGGCGCTGGATCTACGCCGTCGGCGGCCGGCCTGAGGCCGCGGTCGCCATGGGCATTCCCGTCAATTGGGTGTTGGTGTCGACCTACGTGATCTCCGGCGCCTGCGCCGGCATCGGCGCGGTCATCCTTGCCGGCCGGACTGACGCCGGGTCGCCGCTGTTCGGCAATCTGCTGGAACTCGACACCATCGCAGCGGTCATCATCGGCGGCGCGAGCTTCCTCGGCGGGCGCGGCCACCTCGGACACGCGGTTATCGGCGCCATCACGATTGGGGTCATCCGCAACGCGCTCAACCTGCTCAACGTCGATATCTTCTTCCAGCTCATAGTCATAGGCATCATCATCGTGATCGCGGTCGAAAGCGACGTGCTGCGCAACTATCTCGAAGGCCGCGTGCGTGTGGCGCAGGCGGGGCGGGCGCAATGAGCGTCGCGGCAACGCCGGCCGAGGCCGCAACTGCCAAGCCCGTATTGTCGGTACGTGGCGCCACGAAGCGCTTCGGATCGGTACTGGCACTCGATGGTGTCGATCTCGAGGTGCGGCGTGGCGAGATACTGGCGCTTCTCGGCGATAACGGCGCCGGCAAGTCGACGCTCATCAAATGCATCAGCGGGCTGCATCATCTGGATTCGGGCTCCATCCATCTGGACGGCCTCGAAACGGAAATCCGGTCGCCCGCCGATGCCCGGTTCTCGGGCATCGAGACGGTTTACCAGGATCTCGCTCTTTTCGACAATTTGACGCCGGCGCAGAACTTCTTCGCCGGCCGCGAGATCGCCGGTCCGGCGTGGCTGCCGCGCGGGCTTCGCTTCTTGAAGAAGCGTAGCATGGACGCAGAGGCCAGGCAGGTCATCAGCCGGCTCAAGGTGACGCTGCCGAATCTGGATGTGGTGGTGGCCAAGATGTCAGGCGGCCAGCGCCAGGCGATCGCGGTTGCGCGCGCCACCGTCTTCGCGCGCAAGGTCGTCATCCTCGATGAGCCGACGGCTGCACTCGGTCTGCGAGAGTCGCGGCAGGTGCTCAATCTTGTCTCGACGCTCCGCGATCACGGCAATGCCGTGATCCTTATCACCCACAACATGGAACACGTCGTCGAACTCGCCGACCGCGCCATGGTGCTGCGGCAGGGCAAGAAAGTGGGCGAGCTCATACCGGACAGCAGCAACAAGCAGGATCTGGTCTCGATGATCGTCGGAGCCTGAACCTGAAAGCATTGCGGACGGCTTCTGTCCGCAATTGGCCCGAAGTTCTCCACCGGAGGGCGGGCCAGCACCAAGGGAGGATGCAATGAAACTGAAACTGAGACTGCTGGGTGGCTTGGCGATCGCGGTCGCGCTCGCCTCGCCCTCTTTTGCGGCCGACAAGGTGAAGGTCGCATTGATCACCAAGTTCCCCGTTCCGTTCTTCTCGACCATGGAGGAGGCCGCCAAGAAATACGCGGCCGAAAACAACGTCGACCTGATCGTTGGACAGGGGCAATCGGCCACCGACATCGAAGGCCAGATCGCCCTGATCGAGTCGATGGTTACCCAAGGGGTCCAGGGCATAGCCATCACGCCCGTGGATCCGACCGTCGCGCCGGCGCTCGACAAGGCAGTTGCCGCAGGCATCAAGGTGGTGCTGATCGACAACAGCATTCCGGATTGGAAAGGCCAGACGGCGCTCGTCTCGACCAACAACCTCAACGGCGGAAAGATCGCCGGCGAGTACCTCAAGACGGTGCTGAAAGATGGCGACAAGATCGGCATCCTCGAAGGCGTTCCCGGGGTGCCGGCACTCGACGACCGCGTCAAAGGCATGATGGAGGGCCTCGGCGGCGTAAAGGTCGAGGTGGTCGGCAAGGGCGCCACCAACTGCACCCAGGAACTCGGGACCTCGGTCGCCGAGGACATACTGACCGCCAATCCCGACCTGAAGGCGATCTATTCGGCATGCGGTCCGCCGGCCGCTGGTGCGGTTCAGGCGATAAGCAATGCCGGCATTGCCAACGACGCGTTGATTCTCGTCGGCTTCGACGCTTGCTGCGGCGAACTCGAAGCGATCAAGTCCGGCGTCGAGGATGCGACCGTCGCGCAGTTCCCCGCCAAGATGGGCGAACTCGGAATCGACACGGTCGTCAAGGCGATCAAGGGCGAAAAGGTGGAAGCCAACGTGGACACTGGCGCCGGCCTTGTGACAGCGGCCAACGTCAAGGACTTCGAGTGACACATGAACCGGCCCGGCGGTACCGCCGCCCGTCGGGCTGGTTCAGTACTACAACCAACACATCGCAGGAGCGACAGCGCCTTACATGAACGCCATCATGAAAACTGTTAGATGCGTCGCTCCAGGAGAGCTTGAGTTCGCCGACCGGTCGGCGCTTGGCAGTCCGCCGGAAGGATGGGCACTGGTCGATGTCGCCCATGTCGGCATCTGCGGAACCGACTATCACATCTTCGAGGGCAAGCACCCGTTCCTCGCCTATCCCCGCGTCATGGGCCATGAGGTTTCGGGCACTGTCGTCGAGATCAACGGACCTGCCAACGTTGCAGTCGGACAGGACGTCATCATCAACCCCTACCTGTCTTGCGGAAAGTGTGCCGCCTGCCGCCAGGGGAAACCCAACTGCTGTGTTTCGATCGAGGTGCTCGGGGTCCATCGCGACGGAGCGATGAGCGAGCAGATCCTGGTTCCCGTGGCGAACCTGCTGCCCGCCGGAGACCTGTCGCTGGTCGAGGCCGCGACGGTCGAGTTTCTGGCGGTGGGTGCTCACGCCGTTCGCAGATCGATGGCCCTCGGAGGTTGCCGCGCATTGGTTATAGGCGCTGGACCGATAGGTCTTGGCACCGCGCTTTTCGCACAAATCGCGAAACAGCAGGTCACCATCATGGACGTGAGCGCCGCACGGCTGGCCTTTGCCGCGCGGCAACTCGGCTTCCTGACGATCGACGGATCGAAAGGTCGAGTTCTCGAAAGAATATCGGAACGAACCGCAGGAGCAGGTTTTGATGTCGTTTATGACGCGACGGGAAACAGTGAATCCTTGAAGGCTGCATTCGCCTATGTCGCCCATGGAGGTGTGATGGTCATGGTCAGCGTCGTTCAGGACGATATCACGTTCTCGGACCCCGAATTCCACAAGCGGGAAATGATGCTGATCGGCAGCCGCAACGCGACGCGCGCCGACTTCGAGCACGTCATCGCCTCGATCCGCGCAGGCAAGATACCGGTCGACCAACTCGTGACCCACCACACCACACTGCGCGACAGTCCGCGCGACATCGCGGCCTGGTCGCGACAGAAGTCCGGCCTGATCAAGGCCATGATCGATGTTCGAGGTTTAGGCTGACGGACATCCAGACACACGAATTTGCGCCGGGAGGAGACCGGAGGGGATAATCCAATGGACCTTTTCAGACTGGATGGCGACGTGGCGCTCGTCACGGGTGCAGGCAGCGGCATAGGGCAGGCGATCGCGATCGGGCTGGCTGAGGCCGGCGCTGACGTCGCCTGCTTCGGTCATGCGTCAAAGGGTGGGCTGGAGGAGACTTGGTATCGGCGGCCGATACCAACGTGCTGTTAGATACCAACAAAATACCAACAGCTTTCCTCGTTGGAGGAATGGCGATTAAGAAAAATTCGGTCCGTTGCGCTACAATGACAGTCAAGGCGTGGGTTAACTTATTGGAATTGAACGATTGGCTTCCAAAGCGGAATCAAAATTAGAGATTAAGATATTGAAAAACACAACAAATAGGAAGTTGTGCCCAGAGGTGGATTTGAGAATCACTTCTATCTAACTGTTTTAAAAAGGACTTTCTCCCCTTCGATCTCTTGCAGTACCAACGGAAATACCAACAGAAAAATAACCAACAGAAAAATATCTGTGGATAGGTTCGGTTCCCCGAAGTTCACTTTGTTCGAACTCATCCAATCGATATCGCGCGGTTCGATATCGGCAGCAGTCGCGAGTGGAGCGGCCATGAAGAGCGCCAGCAACGCGACCTCACCGCGGCTGGCATTCGCTACATGGGACTCGGAAATCGATCTCACGACGAAGTCTCTCCGTGATGTGAAGGAACCATCAAGGCGTACTCGTAGTTGAAGATGCACTGGCCGCAGTCAACCAGACCTGCCACGGCGCGAGGCTATCATGCAAGCGACAGCATCCGACATCTTCGATCTGTTTTCGGAGATATACACGACTAAGGCTCAAGAGGAGATGAGCCTTCAGCAATACCTTCTCGCCTGTTGCGAAGACAGTTCGATGTATGCCTCGGCACCCGAACGGATGGTCGCGGCAATCGGCGAGCCCACCCTGGTCGATACCAGCAAGGACGAACGGCTCGGTCGCATTTTCACGAACAGGACGATCAAGATCTATCCCTCGTTCGCAGACTTCTACGGTATGGAAGACACGATCGATCGTATCGTCGGCTATTTCCGCTACGCCTCCCAGGGCCTCGAGGAGCGCAAGCAGATTCTCTATCTTCTCGGGCCCGTTGGCGGCGGCAAATCATCGCTTGCCGAGCGGCTGAAGAAGCTGATGGAGGAGCGACCGATCTACACGCTGAAGGTCGGCCATGAGATCAGCCCGGTTTTTGAATCGCCGCTCGGGCTTTTCCATCCCGATCGCATGGGTGACCTTCTGGAAGATAAATACGGCATCGCGCGCCGACGGCTGAACGGTCTGATGTCGCCATGGGCGGCGAAGCGGCTCGATGAGCTATCTGGCGACATCTCCAAATTCAGCGTCGTCAAGCTGATCCCGTCGACCCTGCGCCAGATTTGCATCGCCAAGACCGAGCCCGGCGACGAAAACAACCAGGACGTCTCTGCCCTGGTCGGAAAGGTCGACATCCGAAAGCTCGAGGACTTCAGCCAGTCCGATCCCGACGCCTACTCCTACAGCGGCGGCCTGAACCGAACGACCCAAGGCCTGCTGGAGTTCGTCGAGATGTTCAAAGCGCCGATCAAGGTGCTGCACCCGCTGCTCACAGCGACGCAGGAAGGCAGCTACAACGGCACCGAAAGCTTCGGTGCGTTCCCCTACCAGGGAATTGTGGTAGCCCATTCCAACGAATTTGAGTGGTTGCAGTTTAAAAACAACAAAAACAACGAGGCATTCCTCGACCGTATCCTTGTGATCAAGGTTCCCTATTGCCTGCGGGTCACCGAGGAGAGGCACATCTATGAAAAACTGCTGCGCGAAAGTGAGCTGGCCAGCGCCCCTTGCGCGCCGGAGGTGCTGGACATTCTCAGCCGGTTCACCGTCTCAACCCGCTTGGCCGCGCACGAAAATTCGCCCCTCTACACCAAGATGCGGGTCTATGACGGCGAGACCCTGAAGGAAATAGACCCAAAGGCAAAATCGGTTCAGGAATATCGCGATGCCGCCGGGGTCGATGAGGGCATGACCGGCGTCAGCACGCGTTTCGCTTTCAAAATCTTGTCGCAGACATTCAACCACGATACCGAAGAAGTGGCCGCCGATCCGGTACACCTGATGTACATACTGGAGCAGGCGATCCGGCGCGAGCAATTCCCGAAGGAAGCGGAGGCTGCCTATCTCGACTTCATCAAGTCGGAGCTGGCCACACGTTATGCCGAGTTCATCGGCCATGAGATCCAGAAGGCCTATCTGGAGTCTTACAGCGAATACGGCCAGAACCTGTTCGACCGTTACATCGCCTATGCGGATGCCTGGATCGAGGACCAGGACTATAAGGATCCAGACACCGGCCAGATTCTCAACAGAGAGGTGCTCGACAACGAGTTGTCGCAAATCGAAAAGCCCGCCGGCATAGCCAACCCCAAGGATTTCCGCAACGAGGTCGTCAAGTTCACACTGCGCGCGCGGGCGCGAAATCAAGGGCGCAATCCGTCGTGGACGAGCTATGAAAAACTGCGTGAAGTCATCGAGAAACGGATGTTCGCGCAGGTTGAGGACCTGCTCCCCGTAATCAGCTTCGGCTCCAAACAGGACAGTGTGACGGAAAAGCGGCACACCGAGTTCGTGCAGCGAATGGTCGACCGCGGCTACACTCAGCGACAGGTTCGACGGCTGGTAGACTGGTACATGCGTGTCAACAAGGCGGGTTGAAGCCAGGAGATCTTCATGCCGATCTTCATCGACCGCCGACTGAATCCGAAGGACAAGAGCCTCGGCAATCGGCAGCGCTTTGTGCGCCGCGCGCGCGAAGCATTCAAACGAAGCATCCGAGATCAAGTACGGACTGGCAAGATCTCCGACGTCGACGCCGAACACGCCGTTCCGATGCCTGCCGGAGGCACCAGTGAGCCGAGATTCGAGGAGGCGAAGGAAAGCGGACGACGCCAGCTTATCCTGCCAGGAAATAGACATTTCACTCCGGGCGATCGGATTTCGAAGCCGGACCAGCGTGTCGGGGGTGCAGGCGGATCCATCAAAGAAATTGTCGAAGACGATTTTCGTTTCGTGCTTTCGCGCGAGGAGGTGCTCGATCTTTTCTTTGAGGACCTCGAATTGCCCGATATGGTCAAGCTCAATCTCAGGGATATTCTCGCATTCAAGCCACGCCGCGCGGGATTTGCCGCGACCGGTTCTGCGACCAACATCAACATTGTGCGCACGATGCGCAACAGCCATGGACGTCGTATCGCGCTGAAACGTCCCAAGCGAGAAGAAGTAGCGACGGTGGAGCAAGAGCTTGCAGCGCTCGAAGCCGGTCCGCCGAGCCCGGGCGCGCGCCAGCGAATTGCCGAGTTGCGCGAAGAACTCGAACTGTTGGTGCGCCGGCGCAGATTGATTGCTTTTGTCGACCCAGTCGACATCCGCTTCAACCGTTTCGAGCCGCAGCCCCAGCCGAATACCAACGCAGTCATGTTTTGTCTCATGGACGTGTCGGGCTCGATGGGTGAGCGTGAAAAAGACCTGGCCAAACGATTTTTTGTGCTGCTCCACCTTTTCCTGAAGCGCCGTTACGACCGCATCGAAATGGTCTTCATCCGACACACCCATGAGGCGCAGGAGGTGGATGAAGAAACGTTCTTCTACAGCACGCAAAGTGGCGGCACGATCGTTTCCACGGCGATTGAGGAAATGCGTCGCATCATCGATGAGCGATATTCCGGCGGTGAATGGAATATCTATGCTGCCCAGGCTTCGGACGGCGACAACTTCGTTGACGATTCCGACCGCTGCATCGCCCTTCTCGACGAAGAGATCATGCCACTGTGCCAATATTTCGCCTACGTCGAGATCATAGACGAGCGCGAGAGCCACATCTTTGGCGACACCGACAACGGCACCTCCCTGTGGCTGGCCTACAATATCATCGACGAGAAATGGCCGAATTTCCAGATTGCCCGCATTGCCAGGGCTGGTGACATTTACCCGGTCTTTCGCCAGCTCTTCACCAAGCAGCCGGAGCTTAAAAAAAGCGGATGAAGCGAGATATGGATTTCATGCAGGCAGACAAGCCAGATTTGTTATTCTCCGCTTCGGACTGGGATTTCGCAGCGTTGGCGCGCGCCCACGACTGCGATTGAGAAAGTCGCGGTCGAAGACCTCCACCTTGACGTCTATCCGGTACAATTGGAGGTTATTTCGTCCGAGCAAATGCTTGACGCCTATTCCTCTGTTGGCATGCCGTTGATGTATCGGCATTGGTCCTTCGGCAAGCATTTCGTCTATCAGGAACTGCTCTATCGCAGGGCTGGCCGCGGACTCGCCCACGAACTCGTCATCAATTCCAACCCCTGTATCGTGTATTTGATGGAAGAGAACAGTATGGCCCTGCAGGCCTTGGTGACTGCCCACGCCGCCTTCGGCCATAATCATTTTTTCAAGAACAACTATTTGTTCCGGCAGTGGTCGGATGCCGGCTCGATCCTCAGCTATCTGGATTTCGCAAAGGGCTACATCGCGCATTGCGAGGAATGCCACGGCTTGGACCGTGTGGAGGAAATCCTTGATGCAGCGCACGCATTGATGGAACAGGGCGTGTTCAGATATCGGCGCCCGCCGAGGCTGTCGTCGGAAAAGCAGCGAGAAGGCCTGCGCGATCGTTTGGAATACGAGGAGCGGTCCTACAATGATCTGTGGCGGACCATTCCCAAGCCGAAGAGCGAGGATCAAGTCGACGAGACAGAATCCAAAATCGCCGAGCGAAAGCGCTCACTGAACCTGCCCGAGGAGAATCTCCTCTATTTCCTCGAGAAGAACAGCCTGATTTTGGAGCCCTGGCAGCGGGAGATTCTCAGGATCGTCCGCGTCATCGCGCAGTATTTCTATCCCCAGAGGCAGACTCAGGTGATGAATGAAGGCTGCGCCACTTTCGTGCATTACGCCATCATGAACACACTGTTCGACAGGGGCCAGATCAGCGAAGGCGCCTTGCTTGAAATGTTAAGCAGTCATTCAAACGTGATTTTTCAGCCGGCGTACGACGACCCGCGCTATTCGGGCATCAATCCCTATGCCCTCGGCCTCGACTTGATGCACGATATCCAGCGCATCTGTTTGAAGCCGACCGCCGAGGACCGTGACTGGTTCCCCGACATCGCGGGTAACGGCAACTGGCGGGAAACCTTGCTCGACGCTTGGGCCAATCATCGCGATGAGTCCTTCATCCGCCAATATCTCAGTCCGAACCTGATCCGCAAATGGCGGCTTTTTCTGCTATCCGACATTGCAAATGAACCGCACTACGAAGTCGCGTCGATTCACAATGAACGCGGATACGAGAAGATACGCACCGCCCTCGCAGACAGCTATGATGTCGGGGCGAGCCGACCGGACATTCAGGTGGTCGATCTGGATCTTCTCGGCGATCGGCATTTGCGTTTGCAGCACAACGTCAAGGACGGCATCGTACTGGACGAACGCAGCCGGGACAAAACGTTAGGCTATATCCGCAAGCTTTGGGGCTACGACGTCAGCCTGGTGGGAATCGATGCGAGGACGGGCGCCTCGCTCTACGAATGTTCGGCACGCGGGAATTGAGTCCGGAGTTCCGTTCCCCGCTGCTGCCGACAGCACGCTCAGAGAAGAAATGACGACGCAACCGAGGGTCTCCCGGTTCTCTGCCGACGAGCCAGTCAGCGCGTTCAACATTGATGTCACTGCAAGACTGACCGGGGCAAGTCGCCGTATCGGGCTGGGAGACGGGACACTCTCCGAAGGCTGATCATTGTTGCGCTTACCACGCGGCGATAGGCGGCTGCCAAACCTCATCTCGAATTGGAGAGCGGATTTCGTCGGGGCCGGCGAGCAGCCGCGATTGGCGACACAGCCGATGCGCTCAACAAGACGGGAACTGCATTGATTCGGGGAAGAACGGGCTGGTTGAACACGGCCATTTTCCGGATTCGCACCCGGCAAACGAGAGCACGATTCTCACTTGACTTCAAGTTAACTTGAACTTGTAGCAATGGCCCGTTGGGATTGAAGGAGTACCGGTAATGCAGACGAATATCGATGTTCAGGGCCTTCGCGTAGCGGTCACGGGCGGTACGTCCGGCCTCGGACTGGCGCTTGTGCGGCAGCTCGCCGCGCAAGGTGCGTCCGTCGCCTTCGTCGCCCGCACCGCCGCGAATGTCGAACGCATCGCAGACGAGACCGGCGCGCACGGCATTGTCGGCGACATCGGCAAGAAGGAGGACATCTACCCGATCGCGTTGCAAGTCACTGCCAGCCTCGGCGGGCTCGACGTCCTGATCAACAATGCGTCGAGCCTGGGTCCTGTCCCTCTGGCGCTCCTTGCCGATACCGAGTGCGAGGAGCTGGAAAAAGCGCTCGCGGTCAATCTCGTCGGCGCGTTCCGGTTGACGAAAGCCCTGTTCGGTGCGCTTGCCGCGTCCGCACGCGAGGGCCGTGGCGCGCTGGTGATCAACATCTCCAGCGACGCGGCGGTGAACGCCTATCCTGGCTGGGGCGCGTATGGCGCGAGCAAGGCCGCTCTTGCCCATCTGACGGCGATTTGGGACGAGGAGGCGAAAGCCGACGGCATCCGGTTCCTCGCGCTCGACCCCGGCGATATGGACACCCCGCTGCACGCGCTGGCGCTTCCTGACGCCGATCCGTCGACATTGAAGCGCCCCGAGCTGGCTGCCTCCGAGATCATCGAAAAGATGCTCGACGCGTCGCCTGTCCGCGCCGCGCTTCCCGCCGGGGCACATGCATGATTGCCGCCGACCGTCCTGATCAGCACTCCGCCAGACTGTTGGTCGTCGAGGCGGATGGCACGATGCGCGACCTGCCGCGCGCTGGACTCGCGACGCTATTCGATCCCGGCGATCTGGTTGTCGCCAATGACGCCGCGACCTTGCCTGCCAGCTTGCACGGCACGCTTGTCACCAGCGGCGAGGCGATCGAGATGCGCCTCGCAGGCTGGCTGTCACCTTCTGCCCGGCCCGCTTCGTGGCGATAGCCTTCGGTGCGGGCGATCACCGCACGCGCACGGAAGACCGACTGCCTCCGCCTCGGCTGTCACCAGGCAATCGCCTCCGGCTCGGCCCGCTTGAGGCCGTCGTGGAGCGCCTTCTCGACCATCCGCGCCTTCTCGAGTTGTGCTTCCCCGGTAGCCCCTCAGCGGTGTTTGCAGGACTGGCGCGGCACGGCAGGCCGATCCAGTACGCGCATGTTCCCGAGCCGTTGGCACTGTGGGATGTTTGGACGAAAATTGCCACCCGGCCGGTCGCGTTCGAGGCGCCATCGGCAGGCTTTGCGCTCGACTGGCGCACGCTTCAAACCTGGCGTCGGCGCGACGTCGGCTTTGCAACGCTCACGCACGCCGCGGGCGTTTCTTCCACCGGCGATCCCGCGCTCAACTCGCGCCTCCCCTTCGACGAGCCGTACCGCATCCCTGATTGCACCGCGGCGCAGGTCGCACGAGCGAAGTTCCGCGGCAGCCGCATCATCGCGATCGGCACGAGCGTCGTACGCGCACTTGAGGAAGCCGCCAATCCCGACGGCAGTATAGGTGCCGGAAATGGTATTGCGACAGGGCGCATCGCGCGGGGCACGCGGCTTCACGTGGTTGATGCGGTTCTCACAGGCGTCCACCAGCCCGGCGAAAGCCATTTCGAGCTCCTGCGCGCCTTTGCCGACGATGCTCTGCTCGCCAAGGCCTCCGCAGCCTTCGCCGCGCACCGATACCGCACGCATGAATTCGGCAATTCCATGTTGCTCAATCACCAACCGCTACTTCTGTCGTGCGAACAGAACCGGGCCCGAGATGCTCGAGACGAAGGCTCTACTCAACCTGGTCTATGATGTCGGGGGTGGCGTTTCGGGCGCTCGGCCAGCGAGGACGTCGGAGCTATATTGCAGCGGAGCAATAGTCGGAATTCGACCCCCAGACGATATTCGCGACACACAACCCGACAACCGCTTTGCCCCGAAATGCGGACCCTCTTATGACCGTGGTCAAGCGCGCTAGATGAACTTTTCCGTCCCATGTCTTTGCCACAGGTTTGGTTGTCGTTGATGGGCAGCACGGGGACGGGATGGGCCTTGAGACGACGGTTGATCCAGCTCTTATCCGCGGGTTGGTTACCGCACTTCCGTAATCCGTCCTGGGCTATCCCTGTCTAAAAGTCGGGCGTTGGGCTGATGCCCCGCCACATAGGGTCCACGGGAGTTCCCCACCGTGGCCACATCCCGTCTCCGTGCTGCCCGGTTTTTCCGCCGGGAGACCCCGGCGCGGGCCGCCTTCAATCCGGCGGTGCCCGTGCCAGGGGTGCGCTTGCCGGGATCCTGATCTTCGATTGAGAAGCGCGCTGCATCTTCAGCGCCCCGGTTTGACCTGGTGGCCGATGGCCCACAGGAACGCCGCCATC
Source organism: uncultured Alphaproteobacteria bacterium (assembly GCA_963763895.1). Taxonomy (GTDB): domain Bacteria; phylum Pseudomonadota; class Alphaproteobacteria; order Rhizobiales; family Rhizobiaceae; genus Neomesorhizobium. The sequence continues at coordinate 54,458 of CAVXQC010000005.1, forward strand.
TCACGCGCGATCGCCGCAACGACGATGGGTTTTAGCTTGCCCGCAGCCATCAGGCGCCGGTAACGGGCGCACAACCGGGTCTGCGCCTTCCAGGCGATCTCACGTACGGCTTTCGGCAACCCCTCGAGTCGGACGCGAATGGGCTCCGTCACCCGGGCCGGATAGCGGTAGGCCCAGGCGCCCTCGACCAGGACGCGGCGGGCACGGCGGTTACCGGCCAGCGTCAGGCCGCCGCGCTTCACCGTGTCGCCGGTGGAGTGCTCCGAGGGCACCAGACCGAGAAAGGCCATCAGCTGGCGCGGGCTGTCGAAGCGGCGGACATCGCCAACTTCGCTGACAAAGGTGACGGCGACGATGAAGGAGACCCCACGCAGTGCCTGGTAGGCCGCCACCACCGGCGCCATCGACCAGCTCGGCACCAGCTCGGCCAACTGCGCGTCCAGCCGCTCCAGCCGGTCCTGCGCATCGGTGATGACGTCGACCTGGTCCTGGAACACGATCTGCTGGGCCGGATGGTCGAACTTCTGCGCCACCAGCCAACGGGCATGTGCCCGGCTCCAGTTCTTGTGGCCAGTAAACACACGACCATGGCGCAGCAGGAAGGAGAGCAGCTGCTGGCGCTTCTTGCGCAGATCCTCGCTCGCCGCGGCCCGCACCCGCACCATGTCGCGCACCGCCTCATGCACCGCGTCGGGAACCCAGATGCCGGTCAGCTCGCCGGCCCGCAAAAGCCGCGCCAGGGAGACCGCATCGCGCCGGTTGGTCTTGACGCGCTCGCCCGGCCGCTTGGGGATCAGCGAGGGTGCTACGACATCGCAGCGGTGCCCGAGTGCTGTGATCTGGCGATACAGCCCATAGCCGGTCGGGCCGGCTTCGTAGCAGAAGTGCAAACAAGTATGCTTCTTCTCCAGCTTGCGCACGAACCGTTCCACCGCCGCCGGCGTCGCCTCGATCTCGCCGAAATAGCGGACCTCTCCATTCCGTCCGCCTTCGGCAATCGCAATCGCATACTTGGCTTTCGACACATCGACACCGACGTAAAAAACATTATCCTGCTTCATGGCCCGTCCTTACTTCGCTTGGGGCTCGGCTCGGCACTCCCGAGCAACCCCCGTTTGCTTAACAGCTGCAAAGACTAAGGGCGGGCCGCTCCTCAGACCACGGTCATAACGTCTAAAAGGTATTTGTCGACTTTCTGGGAATCGAATTGATATTACAAGTAACTGAAAAATATGGATAAATACTGCCGGCATAAATTATGGTGCCCAGAGGCGGAATCGAACCACCGACACGCGGATTTTCAGTCCGCTGCTCTACCAACTGAGCTATCTGGGCCTACCGCTTGCGGACAATCGGGCTTGGTATGCCGACCTGCGGCAGCGTTGCGCCGCCGCCCGAAAGCGCGTGGGTTATAGCATGAGAATTCTGGCTGTCCAGCCATCCGCAAACGATTTGCCGGATGAATTCGATCCTGGATCAGGCCGGCGTTTGCGTCCCGTCGGAGGCGTCGTTGCCTGGGTCATCCTCTTCATCCCGCACCGGTATCGCATAGCCGCCGGAAAGCCAGCGGTTGAGGTCGATATCCTTGCAGCGCGTCGAACAGAATGGATAGATTTCTCGCAGTGAAGCTTTGCCGCAGATCGGGACAGGGGTGCTTCGGACGCAACGGCGTGATTTTCGCGGATTGTTTCATTGCGTGGAATCCAGGCTGTCCCCCTCCATGCGGAAACTGGCCATCATCATGTTTTACGGAAGATAGGTCAGGTTTCGGCGCCGGAAAGCCAGTTGAAATGCACCGGAAAACCTTCGCCGGTCAAAAGGCCGACAGTTTCATAGAGCGGCAACCCGACGACATTCGTGTAGGAGCCGACAAGCTTCACAACGAAAGTGCCCGCCAGACCCTGGATGGCATAGCCGCCGGCTTTGCCGCGCCACTCGCCCGACGCAAGGTAGCCCTCCAGTTCTTCACGCGACAATCTTTTGAAGCGGACGCGGGTCTCGACCAGTTTCTGACGCATCTTGCCGCCGGGGTAACCAGGCAGATTCCCGAATAGACGCGGTGCGAGCGCCCTGACAGCAGGCGCAGGCAGTTGGATGCTTCGTCGATCAATTCGGCCTTGGGCAGGATGCGACGGCCGACAGCAACCACCGTGTCGGCGGCGAGGATGAACGATCCTGCCGCTTCGGGATCGTTTCTAAGCTCCTCGAATGCCTTTTCGGCCTTGGTCCGCGAAAGGCGCTTGGCGAGCGAACGAGGATGCTCCGCCCTCAGCGGCGTTTCGTCGACGTCGGCGGGAAACAACTGGTCGGGTTCGATGCCGGCCTGCTGCAGGAGCTCGATCCGGCGCGGCGACCCTGAGGCAAGCACCAGCTTCTGTGGGATGCTCATGTGGTCAGTGGATCCTGTCGGCTGAAGCTTGTGCTGCAAGCGTGCCCGCTTACTTGAAGCGGTAGGTGATGCGGCCCTTGGTCAGATCGTAAGGGGTCATTTCGACGAGAACCTTGTCGCCGGTGAGAACGCGGATACGGTTTTTCGCATGCGGCCGGCCGTATGGGCGATGATTTCATGTTCGTTTTCGAGTTTGACCCGAAACATTGCGTTGGGCAGCAGTTCCGTCACAACACCTGGAAATTCGAGGACTTCTTCCTTCGGCATTCGATACCTTTGTTTGGATGGTTTTTCCGGCTCAGGGGCGGAATTGGCGCGGAACCTATATGATTATAGGTTCTTTGTGAACACGCTTATTCACTGGCGTTCTTAGCGTCGGTCAGCAGCCCGAAACGCCTGGCGATTCGCGCTTTCAGCCGCTCGCGCACGTCCCGGTAAGCGGCCATGATCTGCTCGCGCGTGCCAGTAGCAGTCGTTGGGTCGGCCGCCGGCCAGTATTCGACATCGACTGCCATCGAGCCGAGTAAGTTCAAGCGCTGCATGGTGGGCTTCCGGTGCAAGCGTCACGATCAGATCGAAATAGTCGTCTTCCAGATCGTCGATCGTCCGCGGCTGCCGGCCATGCAGCGACAGCCCGTCTTCCGCAAGTATCGCGTCGACGAAGGGGTCGCGCTCTCCGGCACGCACACCGGCCGAGGCGACAAAAGTGGTGGCCGGAAGCATCCGTCGCGCCAGCATCTCGGCCATCGGCGACCGCACCGAGTTCATGCCGCACACGAACAGTACCGATCGTGGTATCTTTGCCGGGTTATGCTCCGGGCCGGGCGCCATCAGATCAATGCCATGGAAGGCAGCCTCAGCCGCGCCAGTGCAGCACGCAGACGAGCGTAAAAAGGCGCCGGGCGGTATCGAAATCGATGTCGATCTTGCCTGCCAGCCGGTCTATCAACGTCTGGGACCCTTCATTGTGGAGGCCTCGCCGTCCCATGTCGATGGCTTCGATGTGGTGGGGTGTGGATGACCGGATCGCTTCGTAGTAGCTCTCGCAGATTAGAAAATAGTCCTTAACGATGCGCCGAAAGGGGGTCAGTGACAGGATGTGCGTCACCACAGCCTCACCGTTTTCCCGAGAGATGGCAAAAACCAGCCTCGCCTCCATCAGTGAAAGCTTCAGCCGGTAAGGCCCTGTGCCGTCGTCGTTGACCGGGCAAAAACTGTTCTCTTCGATCAGGTCGAATATGGCGACGGCGCGCTCGTGCTCGACATCGGGCGTCGACCGACCGATCAATTCATCGAGTTCGATGTCGATTAGTCTTTGCTCGTCCGGACCGCTCGCTGCCATACGCCGCCTACAAGTTCAGCCGGATGGCGACGGAACGGCCATGAGCTTCAAGCCCCTCGGCCTTGGCCAGGGCGATTGCGGCCGGCGCGAGTTGGCGAAGCTGGTCGAGGCCGAGCTTCAGCACGGATGTCCGCTTCATGAAGTCGAGTACCGATAGGCCAGATGAAAATCGGGCCGAGCGCGCCGTCGGCAGCACGTGGTTGGAGCCGCCGACATAGTCGCCGATCACTTCGGGCGTGTGGCGGCCGATAAACACCGCACCCGCATTGCGCATCCTGCTGAAGAAGGCTTCTGCGTCGTCGAAGGCGAGTTCGACGTGCTCGGCCGCGATTCGGTCGACCAGCGGCAAGGTTTCGTCGAGCGATCTGGCAATAATCATCGCGCCGAATTCGCGCCAGCTTTCCGCAGCGAACTCGGCCTTCGGCAGGGTTTTGAGCTGGCCTTCGACCGCGATTTCGACCGATGTGCGAATTCTTCATCGTCGGTGATCAAGATGGATTGAGCGCCCATGCCGTGCTCGGCCTGCGCCAGAAGGTCGGCAGCCAGCCATTCCGGGTCGTTGTCCTTGTCGGCGACGACCAGCACCTCTGACGGTCCGGCGATCATGTCGATCCCCACCGTGCCGAAGACCTGCCGTTTCGCTGCCGCCACATAGGCGTTGCCCGGTCCGACGATCTTCGCCACCGGCTTGATTGTCTCCGTGCCATAGGCTAGTGCTGCAATGGCCTGCGCTCCGCCGAGACGATAAATTTCGGAGATGCCGGCGAGATCGGCGGCGACCAGCACCAGCGGATCGATCTCGCCGCCGGTCGGCGGCACCACCATCGCCATGCGCCTGACACCGGCAACCCGCGCCGGCACTGCATTCATCAGCACAGAGCTCGGATAACTCGCCAGGCCGCCCGGCACATAAAGTCCTACGGCCTCGATCGCCGTCCAGCGCGAGCCGAGTTCGACTCCGATCGGATCGATATAACGGTCGTCCTTCGGCATCTGCCGCTTGTGATGCGCCTCAATGCGGTCGCGCGCGAACTTCAGCGCTTCGACGGTCTGCTTGTCGACTGCGGCATAGGCAGCCGCGATGTCGTCCAGCGTCACGGCCATGCCGATTCGGTCGAGATTGGCGCGGTCGAATTTCAGCGTCAGTTCCTTCAACACGGCGTCGCCGCGCTGGCGCGACGTCCGCGATGATCTGCCGGACGGCGCATCGACCTCAGGCGAAGCCTCTCGTTTTGTGCCGAGAAAAGCCGGAACTGTTGTTCGAAATCCGGATCGGCCTGACTGAGCGTGATTGCCATCGAATCGCTTCAGCTTGTGGCTCGGCAAGGACGAAGCCTCCCAGGCGCCACCGAGATCGGCGAGGCGCGCCTCGACGCATTCCACATCGAGCCGGATCGTGACGTCGCCCGAAAAATCGAGCTCGATGGTGCCCGCGGGAGGCTCGCGCCTCGGCAAAGCGGATCGCGAGCAGCGACAACACTTCGGCCGGCTTTTGTGGTCTATCCCCGCCGCTTTCACCGAAAGCACCCGGTCGAAATGCAGGAAGCTCTGCCGCCGTTCGCCATGCTTGCGCAAAAACCCGGATACCGTTTCCCAGGCGAAGCGGTTCATGGGGATGACGAAACGCTTGTCGCGCGGCAGGAATTCCAGTTCGCCGACTTTCATGACGGCATCTTGGACATGCGCCGAGATGATGTTCAGGTCCTCTGCGTCGAGGGCGACGAGCTTAAGCGGGTCCATTGGAATTCGGCGCCTTGTCCGGAAGCTATGCATATTTCCGGTCTTGTTAGGCGGTCTTTGGGTGCGGTGCAACCGATGGCGGCTTCGCCAGGACAAGCGGTCCGGCGCGCCTCGATCAGCCCGAGATGCGCTCGATCGTCGCTCCGCAGCCCGAGAGCTTTTCCTCGAGCCGTTCGAAGCCGCGGTCGAGATGGTAGACGCGGTTGACGATGGTTTCGCCTTCGGCGGCAAGGCCGGCGATGACCAGCGAGACCGAAGCCCGCAGATCGGTCGCCATCACCGGCGCGCCTTTCAGCTTCGGGACGCCATCGACGATCGCCGTCTGGCCGGCGAGCGTGATATGGGCGCCAAGCCGCGCAAGCTCCTGCACATGCATGAAGCGGTTCTCGAAAATCGTTTCGGTGATGCGTGACTTGCCCTTGGCCATGGTCATCAGGCCCATGAACTGCGCCTGCAGGTCGGTCGGAAAGCCCGGAAAAGGTTCCGTCGTGACGTCGACAGGTGCGATACCTGCGCCATTGCGTTTGACGCGGATACCGGAATTGACGGGGATGATTTCGGCGCCGGTTTGCGCGATCACATCGAGCGCGCCTTGCAAAAGGTCCGGCCGCGCATTCTCGAGCGTCACATCGCCGCCGGTCATGGCGACCGCCATCGCATAGGTTCCGGTCTCGATGCGGTCGGGAATGACCGCATGGCGTGCGCCAGAGAGCGAATCGACGCCGTCGATCGTGATCGTCGAAGTGCCGGCGCCGTGAATCTTGCGCCCATCACGTTGAGGCAGTCGGCGAGGTTGACGATTTCCGGCTCGCGAGCGGCGTTTTCCAGCACTGTCTCCCCTTAGCCAAGTGTAGCCGCCATCATCAGCACATGAGTGGCGCCGACGGAAACTTTCGGGAAGACAAAGCGGTTGCCGACCAAGCGGCCTTTCGGCGCCTTCGCGCTGCACATATCCGCTTTCGATGTCGATTTGGCGCCGAGTGTCTGCAGGCCCTCGATGAACAGGTCGACCGGCCTGGTGCCGATGGCGCAGCCGCCGGGCAGCGACACGCGAGCCTCGCCCATGCGCGCCAAAAGCGGCCCGATCACCCAGAAGCTCGCCCGCATCTTGGAAACGAGTTCGTAGGGCGCGGTGGTGTCGACGATGCTGCGCTGCCGAGAAATTGATCGTGCGGGCATAGCCTTCGTTCTGTTTCTCGCGGCGGCCGTTGACCGAATAGTCGACGCCATGGTTGCCGAGAATGCGGATCAGTTGCTCCACGTCGGCCAGATGAGGCACGTTTTCGAGCGTGAGCGTGTCATCGGTCAATAGCGACGCGATCATCAGGGGAAGCGCGGCGTTCTTGGCGCCCGAAATCGGTATTCTGCCGGTCAGTTCATTGCCGCCGACGATGCGGATGCGATCCATATGGGAGCATTTCTCCGGGCAAACGCCGGTCTTCGATTGGTTGAAATTTGAACGGCCCGTCTAGACTATCGGCCCGCATGGTTCAAGGAATTGTAATTTTGCGGGCGATCGCCCATGCTCTTGACAGGGGGCTGCCGTGCAATCATCCATCGTCCGAATTTTTGGTGCTGGCCGCGATCCCTTCGGGCCTGCTGTCGGCGTTGCCTGTACGTCGCGACCGCAATTGTGCCTTCCGCTTCTGCAGGTTGGCGCGCAGTTCCTCTGCCAGCCGCGCCTTGCGCAGTGTTATTTTTCGTCCTGTCCCCGTATTTCCTTGGTCATCGTTTTGCCGATCCCGCGAGATAACGGTTGCCGATGCTCACCCGAAACTATGCTTCATTGTGGCTGTCCGATGACCACGGCCGCAAGATTCGGACATTGTGCACACATCGCTTGCGCAAGCAGGATTGATATGGCAGAAGGCGCCCGCATCCGCTATTTGGCTGCCGTAGCTCAGTGGTAGAGCACTCCCTTGGTAAGGGAGAGGTCGAGAGTTCAATCCTCTCTGGCAGCACCAGCGTACTTCCTGAAATCGCAGGTATCTGATTTTCAAGGCTTTCCGCCCGTTCGGCGTCACCTGCGAAAGGCCGCTGCCGGTGCGTGCAATGACGCTCGGCGATCAAGCGCATTTCAATCGGGTGGCGATCGCCAGCGAGTTACGTCAAGCTCCCCGCCGCCGCGGCTGATGCAGCGGCATGAGCCCGTCGCTATACGTTGTTCGACATTGCGACGGTCAGGCGGACACAAGGCCCAAGGCGGAATTCCGCCGCGCGACGGTTCGCCGGTCTTCCACGAGGCGGCCGCCGGTGTCTGTGTCGAACAGATGCACATCAGCCTGATCGACCGAGAACGAAAACGGCGAGCCGGCATGGAGATCCTGTCGCGCGGTGACGTGAGCGACCAGCATCTGCCCGCCGAACGAAGCGTGGACCAGTTTCGCCGCACCGAGTTCCTCGGTGAATTCGATGCCGGCGGTGAGGTTTCCCGCGCCGAATTGCACGGTTTCCGCCCGGAATCCGGCAATCACCGGCCCATGCCCGACCTCCGGCCAGCGATTGCGGTCATAAGCAAGATGCTGCCCGTCCGCGAATCTGACGGTGCCCTTGTCCGGATGCGCTATCCCCTCGATCAGGTTGAGTCCTGGCGTGCCGATGAAGCCCGCCACATAGGTCGTCGCCGGCCGGCCATAGACCTCCGCCGGCGTGCCGACCTGCTCGACGACGCCCTTGTTCATGACGACGATGCGGTCGGCGAGCGTCATCGCCTCGATCTGGTCATGGGTGACGAACAGCGTCGTCGTGCCGAGCCGCTGGTGCAGCTTGCGGATCTCGACGCGCATGGCGACGCGCAGCCGCGCGTCGAGGTTGGACAGCGGCTCGTCATAGAGGAAGACCTTCGGCTCGCGGATCATGGCGCGGCCCATGGCGACGCGCTGGCGCTGGCCGCCGGAGAGCTGGCCGGGCTTGCGGTCGAGGAATTCGGTCAGGCCGAGCAGAGCCGGCGACCTTGCGCGACCTTCTCCTTGCGCTCGCGCCTTCGACAAGCCGGCGATCTTCAGGGCATAGCCGATGTTCTCGGCAACCGTCATGTGCGGATAGAGCGCGTAGTTCTGGAACACCATGGCGCAGCCGCGCTCGCGCGGCTCGAGCTTGTTCACGACCTTGCCGCCGATGGCGATTTCGCCGGCGGTGATCGCCTCGAGCCCGGCGACCATGCGCAGCAGCGTCGACTTTCCGCAGCCCGACGGCCCGAGGATGACGACCAGCTCGCCATGCGCGATGTCGAGATCGACGCCGTGCACGACCTCGGTCTTGCCGTAGGATCTTGCGGACGTCGCTGCAGGGCGATATCGGCCATCGGGGAAGCTCCTTTATTTTTCGGTCTGAGATCAGGCCGCGCACGAACCAGCGCTGCAGCAGGATGGTGACGAGCACCGGCGGGGTGAGCACGATCAGGTTCGCCGCCATGGCGACGTTCCAGATCGGGCGGCTCGCCGAACAGCGGGCCGGGCACGATCTTCTGCAGCTGCATCGTCGCGGTGGCGAAATGTCTCGTGGTCGGTGATGATCAGCAGCGGCCACAGATACTGGTTCCACGACCACACGAACATGATGGTGGCGAGTGCCGCCATGTTGGCTCTGCGACAGCGGCATCAGCACTTCGAGGAAGAAGCGGACCGGCCCGGCGCCGTCCATCTTCGCCGCCTCGGTCAGCTCGTCCGGCACGGTCAGGAAGAACTGGCGGTAGAGGAAGGTGCCGGTCGCGGTGGCGACCAGCGGCAGGATCAGGCCGGAATAGCTGTTGAGCAGGTTCCATTCCGGCAGGTCGATCGACGAGGCCGGTGACATCGATCATCGACTGGAACGGCCGCAGCACGTCGGCGGCGACCGCATAGGTCGGCACGATGCGCACTTCGAGCGGCAGCATCAGCGTGATGAAGATCAGCCAGAACATCAGCATGCGCAGCCGGTAGCTGAAATAGACGATCGAGAAGGCCGACAGCGCCGACAGCACGATCTTGCCGGCGGTGACGCCGCCGGCGACGATGAGCGAGTTGAGCATCACGCGGTCGAAATTGCCCTTCTCCCAGGCGGCCGCCATGTTCTCGAAGAAATGGCTGCCGGGCAGCAGCGGCATCGGCACCTGGTTGACCGTGTGGAAGTCGTGGCTCGCCGCGACGAAGATGACCCACAGCGGGATGAGCAGCGCGACCAGGCTGAACGATCAGCAGCAGCGTGGGTGAGCGATGTCGAGGATCGGCGTGCGTTCGATCATGGCCGCGCTCGCTCAGCGGTAGTGGATGCGCCGCTCGACGAAGCGGAACTGGATGAAGGTGAGCGCGATGACGAGCAGCATCAGCACGATCGATTGCGCGGCGGCGAGCGAATAGTCCTTGCCCTGGAAGCCGTCGAAATAGATCTTGTAGACCATCAGGTCGGTCGCGCGCGCCGGCCCGCCGTTCGTCGTGATGTCGACGATGCCGAAGCTGTCGACGAAGCTGTCGGTGATGTTGATGACGATCAGGAAGAACAGCGTCGGCGCGATCAGCGGCAGCTGGATGTCCCACATGCGGCGCAGCACGCCGGCGCCGTCCATGGCGCCGGCCTCGGTCACCGTGCGCGGGATCGACTGCAGCGCCGCCAGGAAGAAGATGAAGTTGTAGCCGACCATCTTCCAGCTCTGCGCAAGCACGATCAGGATCAGCGCGTCCATAGCCGTCGAGCGCCGGGTTCCAGAGGTCGGGGAAGACGCGGTTGATCGCCGAAACGAAGCCGGCGTCGGGCGAAAAGATGAAGCGGAAGGCGAGGCCGACGGCCGGTGCCGCCAGCGCGTAAGGCAGGAAGAAGCTGAAGTTGTAGACCTGGTGGCCGGGCAGCCGGCGGTCGACGAACAGCGCCAGCAGCGGCGGCGATGACCAGCGAGATCACCGTCGCGGCGGCGGCGAAGATCAGCGAGACGCGCACCGAGCCCCAGTATTTCGGGTCGGAGAAGACCGTCTCGAAATTGAGCCAGCCGACCCATTGGTTCGATCCGCCGAATGGCGGCTCGAGCGTCACCGCCCAGTAGAGCGCCTCGCCCGACGGCCAATAGAAGAAGACGAAGATCGAGCAGCATCTGCGGGGCGATGAAGGCCGCCGCAAGCCAGAGATTGGAGAAGGTCGCGCGCTTTTCCAAGTGATGTCTCCTTGCCGGTCACGAATATCGCGAAGGAGGCGCCGCTGATCGTAGCGGCGCCTCGCTGCTGTTGGGAGGTCAGCGGCAGGATCAGGGCAGGGCGGCGCCCTTGTAGGTCTGCTCGTAGCGGCGCAGGATCTGGTTGCCGCGCTCGACGGCGGCGTCGACCGCTGCCTGCATGTCCTTCTGGCCGGTGAAGGCCGCTTCGAGCTCGGAGCGGATTTCGGAGCGGATCGAGGTGAAGTTGCCGAGGCGGATGCCGCGCGACAGCGGGCCGACCTCGGACGCGGTCAGCGATTCGATCGCGATCTCGCGGCCGGCATATTTCGGATCAGCGTAGAAGCCGCTGGCCTTGAGCAGCTCGAAGCCCTTGGTGGTGACCGGGATGTAGCCGGTGTTCTCGGCGATGTATTTCTCGCCGGTGTCGGGCGCGGTCACATATTTCAGGAAGGCGGCCGCGGCCTCGTATTCTTCCTTCGACTTGCCTTCCATGATCCACAGCGAGGCGCCGCCGACCAGCGAGTTGGTGCGCTTCGACGCATCGATCACCGGCAGCATCGCGACGCCCCAATTGAGGCCTTCGACCTGCGTGTTCTTGACCGTGCCGTGGTTGGCGATCGACATGGTGGTCGAGGCGCAGCTGCCGTCGGCGAAAGCCTGGACCAGAGTCTTGCCGACCTGCGAGGTCTGGATCTTGGCGTAGCCCGCGTCGAGCCAGGCCTTGTAGTCCTTCATGTGGTCGACGAAGGCGGTCTTGTTGACGACCAGCTCGGCGCCGAGGCCGCCATAGCCGTTGTCGAGCGTGGCGATCGGGATGTTGTTGGTCGCCGAGAACTGCTCCAGGCTCTGCCAGGTGTCGAAATCGAAGGCGAAGCCGCATTCGACGCCGGCCGCCTTCAGCGCCTTCAGGTCCTCGCCGAATTCGGCCCAGGTCTTCGGCGCTTCGGTCTTGTTGATCTTCGCCCAGGCGTCCTTGTTCCAGTAGAAGACGGCGGTCGAGGAATTGTAGGGGAACGACCACATCTCGCCGGTCGAGGTGGCGTAGTAGTTGGCGATGCCGGGGAAATAGCCCTTCCAGTCGACGTCGATGCCGAAATCCTGGGCGAACTTGTTGGCCGGATAGATGGCGCCCGACAGCATGAAGTTGACGGTGCCGGCGTCATAGATCTGGACGAGCGTCGGATGCTGCTTGGCGCGGTAGGCGGCGATCGTGTTCTGCTCGGCCTTGTCGTAGCCGCCCTGGCCGGTGCAGACCGCCTCGTATTTGTCCTGCGCTTTCGTTGAAGAGCTGGCAGTGCTTCTGCATGACCTCGCCGAGGTCGCCGGTGAGGCCGTACCAGAATTCGAATTTGGTGCGTTCGGCCGCACTTGGCGCCGGACGCGAGCGCAACGGCGATAGCCGCCGATGCCAGCAGCGTCAGTCGTTTCATCGTCATCTCCTGGGGAAGGCGGCGCGAGCACGATGCCCGCTACTGGCTCCCTAGAGAGTCACGTGACTGACGCGTTTGTTGTCCTTGATGACAGAATGGCGACAATCCAAGGAGAAGTTAGCCAAGGCGAAGTTGGCCAAGCCGAAGTAGGTTCAAACGGCTGCGGCTTGCCGGCTGGCGATTGACGCTAGACTCCTGCTTCGCGGATTTCGAAGACGTTGCCGCCGCTGGTCACGAAACGGCCGTCGCTCGCCGCGCCGGACGCTGTAGCATTTCTCCGCGCCGCCGCGGACTTCGTCCCATTCGGTGCAGATTTCGCCGCCGCGGATCGCCCAGCGGCCGACGTCGCCGGCGGGCTCCGGATTGTCGACGGAGATCTCGGCCGTGCCGTTCGGCGCCAGCGCGAGCCGGCCCTGAAACCAGCCGCCTTCTTCCCACCAGACGATCGAGCGGCCGACCAGTTCGTCTGCGATTTCTGCCGGGCGTCAGGTCGGCGGCCAGCGCAGGCGCGGTCCACAGCCCCGCGAGGCAAGGCGAGTCGGCACGAGAAACTGGTCAAACGCTCGATCATGAAGCGAATCTTCAACCGCAGTGAATGTTTCCATGACGATTCAATGACATTTGCCGGCTCATGTCGAGGGTTCAATGCGGGCTGCCCCGACATCCACAGCTCGTCTTGAGACTGAGGCGAAAACGACTCTTCCACGGGATTTCAGCGAAGCGTCATGGTTCTGTCAGACGAGTTGACACGTAACGCCTGCACTTGCGTTCGGGCAGCGATCCGGTGCTTCCGGACCATGCCGGGCCTCCACCCGAATCGAAGGAACAACACCATGCTTGCCAACGGCGTCACCGGCACCGGCATTTCCGCGCACAAGCGCTCGGACGATCTTTCCGATTTTGCCGCCGAACTCGACATGATCGAGGCGCTCGGCGTCGAGGCGATCGAACTGCCGACCTACGACATGGACATCGTCGTCGGCGGCAGGATCCGGCAGCCGCAACTCGAAGCGCTGAAGCGCGCCTGCGCCGGGCGCGATGTCGTCTATTCCGTGCACGGCCCGCTCGCCATCAATTTCATGGATCGAGGCCTACCGCCTGCCGCGCCATTTCGAGGTGCTCGAAGCCTCGCTGGAAGTGGCGGCCGAAGTCGGCGCCGAAAACTACGTCATCCATTCCGGCCTGACGCCGATGCAGCAGGGCGACGGGCATCGAAGCCGCTTACGACCGCCAGCGCGAATGGCTGTCCAGAGGGCGGCGACGTGGCCCGCGGCCACGGCCTGATCCTCTGCGTCGAAACGCTGTTCGCGGGCTTCGACGGCGAGGTGCATGCCTCCTCGCCGTCGCGCCTCGCGGCCGAACTCGCGGCAGATCGGCCATCCGAACGTCATGGCGACGCTCGATTTCAGCCATGCCTACCTCAAGCTCGATTTCGACGGCCGCCGCGGCGACTTTCGTCGAAGAGGTCAAGGCGCTGGCGCCGTATGCGAAACACCTGCACATCCATGACAGTTTCGGCCGCCAGGACGACATCTGGATGTTCACCGAGGGCGAGCGGCTGGCCTACGGCCATGGCGACCTGCATCTGCCGGTCGGCTGGGGCGACATTCCGTGGGAGACGCTGATGGCCGAATGCGAGCTTCCCGGAAGGCGTGCTGTTCAACATCGAGTTGAAGCAGCGCTACTGGTATGCCGCTCAGGAAACGGTGGATGCGACCAAGAGCCTCGCAATTCGTGCGCGAACGGTTCGCACGGCTGCCGCCGCGTAAGCGGGGCGACCAAACGGCGAACCGCAAGTTTTGGCATTGGTGAAGAATGGAAGGGTGTGGATGCGCCCATTCCATTCTCTCTTTGCCGTTCATATGTCACGACGACGCCCCGTGAGAGGCTCCAGCCAGATCAAGAAGCATTTTCCGCCCATGATCGATCGCTTCTGATGGTCGACCGGGCTGAAATCTCAGCACCGCCGGCGTAATTGCGATAAAACCACAGGCAGCCGGCATGCCGATCGTCGATTGATTTGACAAATCGCCTCCGTTTTCTGTTATTCGGCGCGAATTGCCAGCATCGGATAACCGCATGACCAATGTCGCCCTCACCGGGCTTGCCCGCGATCTCGCAAGACGCGCCGACGAAGGCCGTCCGGTGCGCATTGGCGTGATCGGTTCCGGCGAAATGGGTACCGACCTGGTCACCCAGGGCATGCTTATGAAAGGCATCGAGGTCTGCGCGGTCTCGACCAGGCGTCCGCACACCGCTCGCGAGGCGATCAGGATCGCCTATGGCGACGAAGCCAAGGCCCGCGAGGCCGCCACCGCGTCAGCGGTCACCCAGGCCATCGAGGCAAAAAAAATCGCCATCACTTCTAATGAATTGCTGGTCACCAACCCGCTGATCGAGGTCGTCATCGATGCGACCGGCAAGCCCGGCGTCGCCGCCGATTTCGACCTGATGGCGATGGAGAACGGCAAGCATCTCGTCATGATGAACGTGGAGGCCGACGTTACCATCGGCGCTTTCCTGAAGAAGGAAGCGGACCGGCTGGGCGTCGTCTATTCGGTTGGCGCCGGCGACGAACCATCGAGCTGCATGGAACTGATCGAATTCGCCACCGCGCTCGGCTACACAATCGTCTCCGCCGGCAAGGGCAAAAACAACCCGTTGAACCACGACGCCATCCCTGACGATTATCGCGAGGAGGCAACGCGGCGGAACATGAACCCGCGTATGCTGGTCGAATTCGTCGACGGCTCCAAGACCATGGTCGAGATGGCGGCGATCGCCAACGCCACCGGCCTGGTGCCCGATGTGCCTGGCATGCATGGTCCCAAGGCCGATCGCGACGATATGGTGAAAGTGCTGATTCCGCGCGAGGATGGCGGCATCCTGCACAAGAAGGGCGTCGTCGACTACACAATCGGCAAGGGCGTCGCGCCCGGTGTCTTCGTCATCGTCGAGGCCACCCACCCGCGCATCATCGAGCGCATGGACGATCTCCATATCGGCAAGGGACCGTATTACAGCTTCTTCCGGCCCTATCACCTGACCTCCCTGGAAGTGCCGCTCACCGCCGCGCGTATCGCGCTTTACGGCCGGCCGGACATGGTGCCGCTGCCGACGCCCGTCGCCGAGGTCTGCGCCGTTGCCAAGCGCGACCTTGCCGCGGGCGAAACATTCGATGCGATTGGCGAGACCTGCTACCGCTCCTGGACGATGACTGTTGCCGAGGCACGCGCCAGGCGCGCGGTCCCGGTCGGCCTGCTCGAGGGCGGAAAGGTGTTGAAGCCGGTCAGCAAAGGCGAACTGCTGACCACAGCGAATGCAACGCCCGATACCACGACCAATCTTTTCCGGCTTCGCCAGAAGCAGGACCAGATGTTTCTTGAGGTCGCCTGACGAGTTTCTTTATTTTCCGAGTTCGATGGATCGCAATCGCGCCGCCTCGACCGCTTCGCCAACAAGTTTTTTTAGCCGGTCTTCGCCCATCAGGATGGAAAGCGCCGCCGCCGTCGTGCCGTTCGGGCTGGTCACCTGCTGACGCAGCGTGCCCGGTTCCTCGGAGCTCTCGGCGGCAAGGCTCGCTGCGCCGTAGACGGTCTGCATGGCAAGCAATCTCGCGGTGTCCGCGGGCAGTCCTGCGTTCTCGCCCGCTTCAGTCAAAGCCTCGATGAAATGGAATACATAGGCCGGTCCCGAACCCGAGACCGCCGTGACGGCGTCCATCAGCGATTCGTCGTCGACGGCAGCGACCTCGCCGCTTGCCGAAAGCAGCTTTTCGACCAGGTCGCGCGCGTCGTCCGTCACCAGTTTGTTGGCCACTGTCACCATCATGCCCTTTCCGATCGCAGCTGGCGTATTGGGCATGCACCGGATGACCGGAACCGCGCCGAGAATCTCTTCGAACGTGGCGATCGGTGTGCCGGCGGCAATGCTGAGAAACGTCGTACGCCCGTCGGCAAAGCCCTTGTAGCCCGCCACCACGTCGCGCATCACCTGCGGCTTTACCGCCAACACGACCAGCACCGGCGATAGGTCTGCCGGCAGCGCATCGCTGTTTTCCACAGCATGGCTGCCGAGTTCGCTCGCGCGCAGCCGCAACGCCTCGTTCGGCTCGACCACCCAAACGTCGATTGCGGCAAGCCGCCCCGATTTCAGCCAGCCGGAAAGCATGGCATAGCCCATATTGCCGCAACCGGCCAAAACCACTGTCGATGTCATTTCCGATTTCTCCCTCGGCGCTGACATAACCTGTCGGACAGCTTCGAGGAAGGCCGATTGACGGCGGCCGCCGATTGCTCAGCGGTGCATGGCTCTCACGGGGAAGCGGGCGACCAGCCGTAGGCCGAGAACAGCCATCACGAAAAATAGCCAGACCGGATCCGCGCGGCGGAAAAAGAAGGATTCCAGGAACGCGTTCAGCGCCGTGAACAGCAATATCATCATAAAAAAGTCGGCAAGATAGACGTTTTCCTTGAGCAGCGGCGTGCGCATGTAGTCGAACAGCGGCGCGATCAGAAAGGCGATCGCGGCGACGCAAAGCGCCGGCAGGCCCATGATCACGGCGATATCGAGATAGCCGTTGTGCCCATGCACGATACCGCTGATGTCCCAATCCTGGTCGAAGGTCTTGTCCATGCCGGTGATTAACGGCGTGCCCCAGAAACTTTCGTAACCGTACCCGGTCCATGGTTTCAGCGCGATCATCTCGCCGGAAAATTTCCACAGTGCGGTGCGGCCGGTGTAGGTGAGGCCGGGCGCGAGTTGGTCGGCCAGGAGGCCGAGGGGCTCCACGAAGACGATACCGATCGTCGCAAGCCCGGTTCCGACGACTGCGATCGTGAAAAGCACCGGCGTCAAAAGCCGCATTCCGATCATTCCGGGCAGCATCACAAGGCCGATCGCCAGCGGCACCAGCCCCGCGGTTGTCTTCGAGCCCGTGTTGGCCATGAAGAACAGCGCCGTCGCAAACAAAAATGCGCCGATGCCTTTCCAGCCGCGGCGGTAGAGATACAGCCCGCTGAAACTGAAGCAGGCCATGACCGGGCCGGCCATGTTCTTGTGCTGGAACACGCCGCGCCAGAAGCCTGCATGCTGGGGCTCCAGCAAATCCGCCGTATGCGTTGCGATATCCGGCAGCAACACCAACCCGGCGTAGCTCAGGAACACCACAGCGAAACCGGCGAAAGCAAGTACACTGGAAAAGGCATCGGCGTCGCGTGGCAAGGCCAGGACCGTCGCCATCGCCAGAATGCCGATCACTGTGAAGGAAGCCGCGCGCATGGCGGCTGACGGATCGGTCGCGTTCAGCACGGAAAGCGCCAGGAAGGCCAGGAGCAGCACCCACCATGGGCTGAACAGGGCAGCCAGGACACGTCGATCGACAAAGGCCGCGAGGGCAAAAAGTGAGATGGCGCCGAGCGTCCCGAAGCCGAGCTGGTTGACGATGTCGCCGCCTTCGAAGACCTCGCCCAGAGTCGGTTGGAACGGCCGGAATGAGATGATGACGACAGCAAGGATCAATGCCGACAGGATCGTGGTGACACGCCGCGTCGTGAATCCGGCGAGAAGCCCGTCGGCCTCAGTTCTTCTCAGGCTGCCGGTATTGCTCATTCGCATATCCGAATTCGGCCAGCACGCGACCGAGCGCGACATAGACGGGATAAAGGCCGATTGAAACCGATCCCGTTTGAAGCAGTTTGAGCGCCCCCCGGAACGGCGAGGCGGCCAGCAGTGCCAGGCTTCTGGCGAAGACTTTCAAGCCGGCAAGCGGCGTTCCGGCGCGTTTCTTCTTCTCGAGGAGGGTGGAAATCACGCCGTTGCGCAGTGAACGGGCGCGTATCCAGTCCGCTTCGACGCGCCTCGCCGGCACGGTTTCGCGCACCCGTGCTTCGGCGCACCAGGCAAGCCGAAACCCGGCCTGATGCGAACGGCTCAGGAAGTCGGAATCGCCGCCACCCATGAAGTTGAATTTGAGGTCGAGGAAGGGTGGTCCCATGCGCGTCAGCACGTTGCGGCCGACCAGCAGATTTCCAGACGAATAAAGCGCGTCCACCAGCCCCGTCTGCATGTAGGGCGGCGCGAAGACCGGGTGGGCGGCCCATTTTTCATGGTCGGCACTGGCAAACACAGGCACTTGCGGCCCACCGACGATGTCGGCGCCCAGCGTCTCGCTGGCTCTGCACATACGCTCCAGCCATTCCGGATCGGCCAGTTCGTCGTCGTCGATGACGAGAAGATGCCCGAAGCTCGGAAAATGCAGCAATGCGGTCTGCCAGCCGGCATTGTACGCACTGCAATTGCCGCGTTCATGGGCGACGATCAGCATGCCGGCGATCGCGCCGCTCTCGAAGAGCGGCTGCGCGGCAGTTGCACCTTCGCGGGCCTCGGCTTCGTTTTCCATGACGATCACGGCAAAGCGTCGTTCGGTCCGTTGGTTCCGAAGCGAAGCCAGCGTTTCCAGCAATTGCGCGGGCCGGCGGAACGTCGGCACCGTGACCACAACTTGAACTGTTTCCGGCTTCAGGCCTGGCGAGCGGGCGAGAATCGAGACGGAACCGCTAGACGGGTCTGGTATCATACCTCTGGCCAAGATCTTGGTGATCGATTCCTGATGAAAATCCTGTTTCGTTTAACTTATCGTTAAACACCTTGGAAAACAGCGTTTCACTTCAATGCGAGACTACTCCTGACTGCGCTTTTTCTATCGCGCTTAATCAACACTTCACCGCAACTTGCTAGGGGGAAATGCACAGGACAGGTCCATGCATCTGGTATTCGTTACCTCGATCGTGCCGCATGCGGCACCGGCAACCGGCTACGAGATCGCCAATGCTGCGATCATCGACGCGTTGCGCCGGTCAGGCGTGCGCGTCACCGTCCTGGGCTATGCGTGGCCTGGAAAACAGCCTTCCGATGCTGAGAGTACCGTCGTGCTCGGCGCCGTCGACGTGCGGACTGAAAATGCTTCGCTGCCTCGGAAAATCGAATGGCTGGGCAAGGCTATGGCGGCCGGCCTCACTTTTTCGTCGATAAAGTTGCGCGCTGTGACGCCTGCCGACGTGAAGACTGCCCTTGATGCAATCGGGCCGTACGACGGCTACATCGTCAACGCGGTCCAGTTGGCAGGCGCCTTCGAAGGCCTCTTCGAGGACAAGCCATCGATCTTCATCGCGCACAACGTCGAGTTTCGCTCGGCGGAGGAAAACGCCGAGGCAGCTTCGGGCCTGCTGCAGAAATTCCTCTACCGGCGCGAGGCACGGCTGCTGAAAAGCATGGAGGCGCGCCTCTGCGCCAATGCGAGCTTTGTGTTCACCCTGGCGGACGAAGATCGGGCGGCACTTGGCGTCGATCGGGAGGGCAAGTCGGCGGCACTGCCGCTCGTTACCCGGTTGTCACCGCCTCCTGCCCCGTCGGGACGGAAAATCGCCTGCGATGCAGCTCTCATCGGCACCTGGACCTGGCAGCCCAATCGGATCGGTCTCGACTGGTTCCTGGATTCGGTCGTGCCGCATCTGGCGGACGACTTTCGTGTTCACATTGCCGGGCATCTGCCGGCAGGTATGTCATCCGCACACCCCGGCGTCAGTTTCGTCGGCCGCGTCCCGGATGCCACCGAATTCGTACGGGGCGCCGCCGTCATTCCGTTGATCAGCCGAGCAGGCACCGGCGTCCAGCTGAAGTCTATCGAGACGTTCGAACTGGGGCTGCCGGCGGTCGCAACCACGCGTCGCTGCGCGGCATCGAACGGATACCCGAAAATTGCGTCGTCGCCGACGATCCGCAGGAATTCGCCGAAGCGTTGCAGCGCGTAGCAAAGGAGGGTAGCGCCGATGTCGATGGCCGCGATTTCTATCGCCGCCAGCGCGATGCATTGGATGCGGGGATCAGGCTGGGTCTCGCGAAAATTGATCCGGCGAGCCAGAAAGCGGCGGCATGAACGTGCATTCATCCTTTCCGCCACACGACCCGCCGGAACTGAGAGAAATCCTGGGTGTTGCTGTGGCGAGCGTTACGGTCGAGCAGGCTTCGCGCTTGTTCATGCGCTTGATCTCGGAAAGACGCTTCACCAAGGTCGGCTTCCTCAACGCGCACAACGCGAATGTTGCGGCGACCGATCCGGAATTCGAGCGGGTGCTTGCCGATTTCCTTGTTCTGCCGGACGGCGTCGGGGTCGATGTTGCGGCGAAGCTTCTTTATGGCGCGCCCTTTCCGGCCAATCTCAACGGCACCGATTTTATTCCCGGTTTTTTGCGTTCCGCGGCGAAACCGCTGAAGGTGGGGCTGCTCGGCGCGAGCCGGGAAAATGCCGACCGGGCGGCTGCGCGGCTTTCGGAACTGGCGCCGCAGCATGCGATCGACGTCATCCATGACGGTTTCTTCAACCGCGAGGAAGAACCGGACATCCTGGATCGCCTGGCCAGGTTTCGTCCCGATGTTCTGCTTGTCGCGATGGGCGTGCCGCGGCAGGAATTCTGGATCGCCGAAAATCTCGACCAGGACCACTGCACTTTGCCGATCGCGGTTGGTGCGTTGTTCGATTTCTTGAGCGGCGCCGTTCCGCGTGCGCCGGTTGTTGTCCGCCGCTTGCGTCTGGAATGGTTCTTCCGGCTGGTAATCGAGCCGGGCCGGCTGTGGCGCCGTTATATCGTCGGCAATCCACTGTTTCTGTTCCGGGTCTTCCGCCAGAAGCTGACCGCCTCGAGGGCAGGCCATTGAACAAGCGTTTTGTACCGGAGCAGGGCGGGCCGTCCACGCAGCATGTGCGCGACACCGCGGCGCCGACCGCGGCGGTCGTCACTGCCAGCTATGCGCCGGATTTCGAGCGCTGCCGCCTGCTTTGCGAAACGATGGACGAGTTCGTCACCGGTGCCGCGCACCACTACATCCTGGTCGAAAGCCGCGACGTCCGATTATTCCGGCAACTGGAAACGGCATCCCGCACGGTAGTAGACGAACATGATCTGCTGCCGTCCTGGCTGCATGCGTGGTGGGATCCATTGAGCCTGTTCCGCCGGCGCATCTGGCTGAGCCTCAAGACCCAGCCGTTGCGCGGCTGGCATGTGCAGCAACTGCGGCGCATGGCAATCGGCGCCCATGTCGGCGAAGACACGCTGGTTTACTGTGATTCCGACGTGGTTTTCCTGAAGCCGTTCGATTGCGGTGCTTTCTGGCATGATGGCGCCGCGCGCCTGTTCCGCCGCGACGACGCGCTGCTCAAACCCTTGCTCGCCGGCGATCATCACGCCTGGTCGCGCAATGCCGGCCTCGCGCTTGGCATCGCCACTCCCGAAATCTCCCTGCACGACTATATTGCAACGCTCATCGCCTGGCGCCGCGACACGCTGGTGGGTTTGTGCAAGCGGATCGAAGAGGTGCATGGCCGCCACTGGGTGGAGACAATCGGCCGGACGCGTCAATTTTCCGAATGCATTCTCTATGGCCGATATGCCGACGAGGTGCTCGGCGGAGCCGGGCATTTCCACGACGACCATGAATTCTGCCGGGTCTACTGGACCGGCAATGCAATGAGCGACGACGAATTCCGCGATTTCGTTGCCGGCATGGCGCCGGAACAGGTGGCAATCGGCATGCAGTCTTTCATCGGCACAGATCTTTCGCGAATCCGCCGCCTGATTTCGCGAAAATAACCTTGCTTCAGAACAGGCAGTGCTTCGCGAGAATTCGGCGGAATCAGAACGCTTTCGCAGGCCGCCGCAGCATACTGTAGGTCAGCAGCGCCGACGCGATGATAGAGCGCGGCGAAGACAAGGTTCAGCGACAGCACCATGCCTGCCGTGTCGGCCAGGCGCGTCAGTGCCCACCACAGAAGGATGCCCTTGAGGCCGGCCAGCAGCGCAAGGTTTATGGCGCGTATCAGTGTCTGGCCGCGCGCGAAAAGCAGTTCCGCGTGGTATTCGACGAGATTGCGGAACGCCGGCACGAGCAGCGCCAATCCCACCAGCGGAGCGGCTTCCGAGACATTGCCGCCGAGCGCGCGCGGAAAGAAATAGAGCAGGACGGCAAGCGCGGCGAGCGCAAGCGTCGAGACGGCGAAGACACCGCTTTCGATTCCAGCCCTGATGCTGAGCTTCGACAGCAGTTCCGGCGCGCGCATCATCTTCTGCACCAGCATCATCGTGAAGGTGCGGATCGGAATGGCGGTCAGGTCGACCAGCCGCATGACGATCGCATAGATGCCGGCAAGGTGTGGCCCGCCGATCGACAGAACCAGCAGCTTGTCGAACTCCATCTGCAGGTAGAAGAGCACTTCCGCGCCGGCGACATAGATCGAGTCGGCCAGCCGCCGCCAGTAAACTGCCGGCCTGAAGCGCAGTCTCTGGCGCGGGTAGAAGAAGCCGAAGGCGATGATCAGCGAGACCGCGTTGGCGGCGAGATAGAAGTTCGACCAGGCGGCCAGGTCGTGCGCAGGCCACAAAACAAAGATCAACGCCGCCACGGCGCGCAGCACGGTACCCATGATCACAAGGATCGCGGCGCGGCCGAACTTGCCCATGCCGTTGTTGACGATGATGGCGAGTTCGACCGGCCGCCACAGCAGCGCTTCGGCGAACGACCACGGCCGCGAATATCCACGCCGCCATCTCGCCGGCAAAGAACAATGCGAAGGTCAGCCATCCGGCGAGCGCCAGCACCGGCAGCGAAAGCAGTCCCAGCAGAATGAAGCCGCCGGTGAAGACGCCGATCAGATTCGGGCGCGACGGTGGCGACGCGGTAGAGAGCGGAAATGAAGCCGAAGGAGAGGATGCGCGACAGCATGACGCCGGCCGCCGAAGCGGTCGCGAACAGGCCGAAATCGGCGATCGAGAGCGTGTTGGCCAAGGCGATGAAATAGACAAGCGAAAAGACCAGCCGCCCGGCCGAACCGCTGATTGCGGTGAAATAGTCGCGAAGCACGCCGCGCCGGCTGGTCAGGAATGCCTGGATCCTGGCCATTTTCGGGCTTTGTGTGGTTTCGCCGATCTCGGTCATCGCTTGGGCGCGAACCTAGCGGGGAATGTTTAACGTGCGGTTCGCGCCGGCTGTTTTCAGCTCCTGCAAAGTCAACCGAAATTAACGTTTTGTTTTCCATGCCTGTTTAGCGTGGCTTAACGATTGAGGCTCTCGAATCCCGTGAGCCTGGGCGAATCCGCATGATCATGTTCGACGCAGAAAATAACCGCCGGGACAGGCGCGAGCGATCCCTGCTCTCGCTCGGTCGGGCGCGGCCGGAGGAAGCCGCGCCGCTTGAGCCGAAATCCCTGCCTGCATCCTCGTCCGAGGACGACGACACCGATCCGGCGACGCGCCATCGCCTTGCGCGCTCGCGGCGCGAGGCTGCGCCCAGCCCGCTGATTGCCGCACTTTCGGGAAAGCGCGATGCCGAGGGAAGTCGGCACGCCTGCCGAGGCCAGCCGACAGGACGCACCGGTCGGCAACCCGGCGCCCAAGGTTCGCTGGAGTATTTCCGATCTGATCCCGGGCCGCCCTTCTCGCCAACCGGAAAAGAGGGATCTGGAAGACGCCGGCAGGAAATGGGCGGATTTCGATCGCGCCGCCGTTGAAGCCACGGAAAACATGCGGCGTGCTGAAGAGAAGGCCCCTTCGGATACCGCGACGCGGCCGACGTCCAACCGACCGTCTTCGGATGCGGCGGACGATCCCGATCTCTATTGGCGTCCCTTGATCGATCCGATGCGGGTGGTGATGGGGGTCGTCAACTCCAAAATGCTGATCCTGACGACCACGATCCTCGGCGCATTGCTGGGTGTCGCGATCGCGCTGGCGACGCCGAAGAAATACGAGGGCGTTGCCGAACTGCTGATCGATCCGCGCGATCTGAAAATCGTCGAGCGTGACCTGACCCAGTCCGGCCTGCCGTCGGACGCGACAATGGCGATCGTCGAGAATCAGGTGCGCGTGCTTACATCCGGTACGGTGTTGAACAAGGTCGTCGACAAGCTCAATCTTACCAACGATCCGGAATTCAACGGCCAGGGCCCCGGTGCGCTCGGCAATCCCATTTCCATCCTCAGGGCGCTGCTTTCCTCGGGGGAGAGCGGCGGCGAAGGCGACAACCGCCGGGCGCTGGCTGTCGGCAATCTGGCCGAAAGCCTGACTGTCGAGCGCGGCGGCAAGACCTTCGTGGTCGTTATCACCGCCAAGACGCAGAACCCGGAAAAGTCGGCGCTGATCGCCAACACGCTCACCGAGGTCTTCCTGCAGACCTATGGAGAAATCCAGTCGGACACCGCCGGCAGGGCAGCAGACGAACTGACCTCGCGGCTCGCCCAGCTTCGCGCCGATTTGGAGGCAGCGGAACGCAAAGTCGAGGCCTACAAGTCCGAGAACGACATTGTCGATGCACAGGGCCGGCTGATCAGCGACGACGAGATGGTCAAGCTCAACGAGCAACTGTCCATCGCGCGCGCCCGCACCCTCGAACTCAACGCGAAAGCCGCCTCGGCGCGGGACCTCAACCTCGGCGCCGTGGTGGGTGGCACCTTGCCCGAGCAGATCAGTTCGAACGTCATGACCGAGTTGCGTTCGCAATATGCGACCGTGAAGCAGGAGGCCGATCGTCTGGCGGTTCGGCTCGGCCCCCGGCATCCGGAACGGCTCGCAATCGAAGCGCAGCTTGCTGGAGTACGTGAGCAGATTCAGACGGAACTGCGCCGCATTGTCTCGTCAAACCAGGTAGAACTGAAACGGGCCGTGCAGCTCGAGCAGGAACTTGCCTCGCGCCTCGCGCAGGTGAAGGTGCGCCAGGGCGGGGTCAGCGAGGATCTGGTCGCATTGCGCGAACTGGAGCGCGAGGCTGCGGCCAAGCGCGCCGTCTATGAAGTCGTTCCTGCTCAGGGCTCGTGAAACCGGCGAACAGCGCGACCTGAACACCGCCAACATGAGCGTGATTTCGAGGGCCTATCCTCCGCTCGAGCCGGTCGGGCCGTCGCGTTCGACGATCACGATGACGGGAATGATACTCGGCCTCATGGCCGGCGTCGGCATTGGAGCCGCCCGCGGCGCTTTCCAGAGCCTTCGCGATACCGCCGATCCGTCGGGTCCCGGAACCCGCCGCACCCCGGGTGGTTCCGGCGGCCCCACAGGCGGCAGGCGGCGGGAAAAGCCACGCCGCAAGCCGGAAACCGATCCCACCCCACGTCGTCAGGAAACACCTTCTCAAAAGCGCCGCAGCCTTTGGACGCCGCTTTCCGAGGCGCCTGAACCGGCAGCCAACCCGGCTCGCCACGCCAATCACAACGCTCCCGCGCCGGCACGGGAGCCCGCCGCGCCTGTCTCGCGGTCTCCGGTATCAGGTCATGCGGCCCAGCCGTCCACCGCACCTGTCTATCAGCAGCCGGCCTATCCGCCGATCACGCAGCCGGTGTTCCCGCCGCAGCCGATCCATCCCTACGCGCAGCCCCCGATACATCAGCCGTGGCCACCGGCGCCTGTGCCCTATGGATATATGCCGGCGGCGATGCAGCAGGCGATGCCTATGGTCATGCCCTACGCGGCCTATCCCTCGCCTCAGCAACAGGCAGCGAGCATGGTCCATCCGATGCCTTTCGTGCCGCAACAGCCTGTTTCGCCGGTTGACACTGCCGGCGGCGGTCCGGCTATTGCCAAGGCGCCGATCGACGAAGTTCGCGAAAGTCTTCGCGAACTTCGCGAGGCGGTGCTGGATATTTCTCAGAACCGGGCGCGCCGGCGTCATTCCCGATAGCAAAATCCACCGCACTTTCGAGTCTACGCCACCAGACGGCGCTCTGGCGGGATTGCATTTTCTTTTTTTGATGAGAATGCGCCGCGCGAAACGGCGAACACGCAGGACGAATCATGGCTGAACTCATCGATGGGAAAGCGGTTGGCGAAGACGTCGTCGCCAGGGTCAAGAAACTGACAGCGGAGCTGGTGGCTTCGGGAGGTGCCGCGCCCGGCCTTGCGGTCGTCATCGTCGGCGAAGACCCGGCGAGCCAGGTCTATGTTTCGTCGAAGGGGAAAAAGGCGAAGGACTGCGGTTTCCATTCCGTGCAGCACACGCTGCCAGCGGAAACCAGCGAGAGCGAGCTGGTCGATCTGATCGAGAGGCTGAATGCCGACCCGAAGATCAACGGTATCCTCGTTCAGCTGCCGTTGCCGGCGCATATCGATTCCGGCCGTATCATCCAGACCATAGCGCCGGCGAAGGATGTCGACGGGTTCCACTTCATCAATGTCGGCAAGCTGGGTACCGGCGAACTCGCCACCACCTTCGTGCCGTGCACGCCTGCCGGTTCCATGCTGCTGATCGAACGCGTGCGCGGAAAGGATCTTTCCGGCCTCAACGCCGTCGTCGTCGGACGCTCCAACATTGTCGGCAAGCCCATGGCCAACCTGTTGCTGACCGCCAACTGTACGGTGACCATCGCGCACAGCCGCACCAGGGATCTTCCCGCACTTTGCCGGACCGCCGATATCCTGGTCGCGGCGGTCGGCAGGCCGGAAATGATCAAGGGCGATTGGGTGAAACCCGGCGCTACGGTGATCGACGTCGGGATCAACCGCATTCCGGCGCCGGAGAAGGGCGAGGGCAAGTCGAGGCTGGTCGGCGATGTTGAATACGCCGTGGCCGAAAAGGCAGCAGGCGCCATCACCCCGGTGCCAGGGGGCGTCGGCCCGATGACTATCGCCATGCTGATGGCCAACACGCTGGTTTCGGCCTGTCTGGCGGCAGGCAAGCCGCGGCCGGAATTCTGATGTGCCAGACGCCGGATCGCGGGGCCGACCGCTTTGCGGCCACTTTTCCTTCCTGTAGAAGGGCCGTTGATGTCTGATCCCACGGAAGGCAACCGGCAGTTCGCTTTTCTGCTGGTCGACAAATTTTCGATGTTTTCGCTCGCCGCCGCGATCGACACGGTTCGATCGGCCAATCGGTTGCTGGGCCGCGACTTCTATGGCTGGACGACCGTCTCGGCCGATGGCGAAGCCGTGATGGCGTCGAACGGCCTGCCGCTGAAGATCGACTACAGCGTCGCCGACATGCCGCCTGCCGACATCCTGTTTGTCTGCGTCGGACTGACCACCGAGTTTCCCGGCAAGAGCAAGGTGCTCGGTGCCTTGCGCAGCTGGGGCCGCCGCGGCGGTACGCTCGGTGCGCTGTCGGTCGGTTCCTACCTGTTAGCTGAGGCCGGTCAGCTTGAAGGTCACCGCTGCACGATCCACTGGGAAAATCGTGCCGGCTTCATGGAGAAATTCCCCGACATCGACTGCACCGGCAACGTCTTCGAAATCGACCGCAAGCGCTACACCTGTGCTGGCGGCACCACCTCGATCGACCTGATGCTGGAGATCGTACGCTCGGATTTCGGCTCTAATCTCGCCAACGGCGTCGCCAACCAGTTCCAGCATGAGCGCATCCGTTCGGCCGGCGACCGCCAGCGGGTCGGTCCCGAGCGCGACTTGACCGGCAAGTCGGAAAAGCTGCGCAAGATCGTCGAACTGATGGCCGACAATCTCGACGAGCCGTTTTCGGCAGTGCAACTGGCGAAGTCGGCGGGTCTTTCGGTCCGTCAGGTCGAGCGCCTGTTCCTGAGGCACCTGACCGTCACGCCCGGACGCTATTATATGCGGCTTCGCCTCGAGCGCGCCCGTGAGCTGCTGCGCCAGACCAACATGCCGATCCTCGACGTTGCGATTGCCACCGGCTTCACCTCGCACTCGTATTTTGCACAGAGCTACCGGCTTCAATTCGGCCGTCCGCCATCTGAAGAGCGCCGCACCACCTACTGACCGGTGCTGATACCGCCTTAATTCACGCTGCCGAAAGCACTGGCGCCATGATCGGCGCGCAGCGCCAGCTCGCGGAAGCCGGCAAACAGTTCGCGGCCGAAGCCGTGCGTATTTTCCGATAGATCGATGCGCGGAACCATGCGCATCTTGAGCTCATCCGCCTCGACCAGCACTTCAAGCGTGCCGGCCTCGGCGTCGAGCCGCACCATGTCGCCGTTGCGCACCTTGCCGATGACGCCGCCTTCCAAGGCCTCGGGCGTCACATGGATCGCGGCCGGCACTTTGCCGCTGGCGCCCGACATGCGGCCGTCGGTGACCAGCGCCACCTTGTGGCCGCGATCCTGCAAAATGCCGAGCACGGTAGTCAGCTTGTGCAACTCCGGCATGCCGTTGGCCTTCGGCCCCTGGAAGCGGATGACGGCGATGAAGTCGCGGTCCAACTCGCCGGCCTTGAAGGCATCGTTCAGCGCCTGTTGGCTGTCGAGCACGAGAGCCGGCGCCTCGACGACCCGGCGCTCCGGCTTCACCGCCGATGTCTTGATGATGGCGTGGCCAAGATTGCCGGTCAGCACCTTGAGGCCGCCGGTGGGGTGGAAGGCCTTGGCGTAAGGTGCCAGCACCTTTTCGTCGCCGCTCTTTTCCGGCGCCGGCCCGCGCGCTACGGTGCCGTCTGCGGCCAGCTTCGCCTCGACTGTGTAAGGACGCAGTCCCTTGCCCCAAACGGTCTGGATGTCTTCATGCAGCAGGCCGGCGTCGAGCAGTTCGCGGATCAGGAAACCCATGCCGCCGGCGGCATGGAAATGGTTCACATCCGACAGCCCGTTGGGATAGACGCGGGCAAGCAGCGGCACCGCTTCCGACAGATCGGAAATGTCCTGCCAGGTCAGCGTGATACCGGCCGCGGCGGCCATGGCTACAAGATGCATGGTGTGGTTGGTGGAGCCGCCGGTGGCGTGCAGGCCGACAATGCCATTGACGACCGTGCGTTCGTCGAACATGCGGCCGATAGGCGTGTATTCATTGCCGAGCGCGGTGATCGCCAGCGCCCGCTTGGCGGCTTCGCGCGTCAGCGCGTCGCGCAACGGCGTTCCGGGATTGACGAAGGAGGCTCCCGGTGTGTGAAGTCCCATGATCTCCATCAGCATCTGGTTGGAATTGGCGGTGCCGTAGAACGTGCAGGTGCCTGGTCCGTGATAGGACTTCGATTCCGCCTCGAGCAGTTCCGCGCGGCCGACCTTGCCTTCAGCATAGAGCTGGCGGATTTTCGTCTTCTCGTCGTTCGGCAGGCCCGACGTCATCGGGCCGCCGGGGATGAACACCGCCGGCAGATGGCCGAAGGTCAGCGCCCCGATCACCAGCCCGGGAACGATCTTGTCGCAGATGCCGAGATAGACGGCCGCGTCGAACATGTTGTGCGACAGGCCGATCGCCGTAGCCATGGCGATGACATCGCGCGAGAACAGCGAAAGCTCCATGCCGGGCTGGCCCTGGGTGACGCCGTCGCACATCGCCGGCACGCCGCCTGCAACCTGAGCGACGCCGCCGGCCTCGCGCGCCGCTTCCTTGATTAGCTGCGGATAGGTTTCGTAGGGCTGATGCGCCGACAGCATATCGTTGTAGGAGGTGATGATGCCGAGGTTGGGGATGCGGTCGCCAGCAAGGATCGCCTTCTCCGACGGCGCGCATGCGGCGAAACCGTGGGCGAGGTTGCCACACGAAAGCACGCCACGATTGGCCGTCTTGCCTGCCGCGGCTTCGACGCGATCGAGATAGACCTCGCGGCGAGGCTTCGACCGCTCGCGGATGCGGTCGGTGATGGCTTCGATGTCTTTTCTGGCGGTCATGGCAAAATCCTTTCAAGGCACGCCCGGGAAGGAGGGAGGCGCTTCCCCGGCCATGCGGCATTTCAACTTCAAGGCGCCCAGAAGATCTCCACGGGCTGCCGGGAATGATCGAAAACGGCGCGCACCGGCAACCGGTTGCCAGGCTGCAGCGCGTTTTCGAGCACGTTGCGTTTTGCGTTTCCCTCGATATGCAGCGCGACGAGCCCGGCGCTCGCCAGATCTTGGCAGTGTCAGGGTCAGGCGCGGCTCGCCGGCACTCGGGGCGCTGACCGGCAGCACAGTCTTTTCCGACGAAGGATCGAGCAACCGGTCCAGACCTTCGGCATCCGGGAAAAACGAGGCGGTATGTCCATCGCCGCCCATGCCGAGGATCACGACATCCGCCGGCCACGCCAGAGCCTTCAGGTCATTGTCCGCCTGATCGGCGGCTTCGTCCGCGCTGTTCGCCGGTCGGTAGAGTCCGGCAAAGTTGGCCGCTGCCGCCTTGTCCTGCAGCAGGTTCTCGCTCACCAGCGCTGCGTTCGAACGCGGCGAGGAGGCGGGCACGAACCGTTCGTCCGCAAGCGTGACAGTCACTTTCGGCCAGTCCAGCTCTTTTTTCGCAAGCGTCCGGAAGAACAGGCCGGGTGTCGTGCCGCCGGAAACCGCGATCAGCGCATGGCCCCGGC
Organism: uncultured Alphaproteobacteria bacterium; assembly: GCA_963763895.1. Lineage (GTDB taxonomy): Bacteria > Pseudomonadota > Alphaproteobacteria > Rhizobiales > Rhizobiaceae > Neomesorhizobium. Next base: position 84,761 of record CAVXQC010000005.1, read on the forward strand.
CGTCGATCGCGCACACGAAGCCGATCGGCGACCGTTTCAGCCAGTGCGTTCGCCAGTTCGCCGGGCGAGGCGAACTGGTTCCATCATGCGCTGGGCAATGCAGCCAGCATCAGGTGCTCTCGTGCCAGGTGCGTCCGTCGCGCTCGATCAGTGCGATCGAGGCCGACGGACCCCAGGTGCCCGCGGTGTAGCCTTGCGCTTCCTGCCGGTTTTCCTGCCAGGCATTTTGGATGGGATCGATCCAGTTCCATGCGGCCTCGACTTCGTCGCGGCGCATGAACAGCGTCTGGTTGCCGCGCACGACATCCATGATCAGCCGCTCATAAGCGTCTGGCGCGCGCCCGTCGAAGGATTGGGCAAAGCTCATGTCGAGCGGAATCTGGCGCAGCCGCATGCCGCCCGGGCCGGGATCCTTGATCATGATGAACTGCTTAACGCCTTCGTCGGGTTGCAGCCGGATCACCAGTTGGTTGGCGGTGATGTTGCCCGCACTTTCTTCGAAGATCGAATGCGGGATCTGCTTGAACTCGATGACGATTTCGGAAACCCGCGTTGCCAGCCGCTTGCCGGTCCTCAGGTAGAACGGCACACCGGCCCAGCGCCAGTTGGCGATCTCCGCCTTGATCGCTACAAAAGTCTCGATGTTGCTCGCGGCGCCGAGTTCATCCACGTAACTTTTCACCGGTCCACCGGAGGACGCTCCGGCGCGGTATTGGCCGCGCACCGTCTGCTTCGGCGCTTCGTTGCCGTTGACCCGCTTCAGCGAGCGCAGCACCTTCAGCTTTTCGTCGCGCACGGCGTTGGCGTCCATCGAAGACGGGGCTTCCATGGCGACAAGGCACAGGAGCTGCAGCATATGGTTCTGCACCATGTCGCGCAGCGCGCCGGCCTTGTCGTAATAGGTGACGCGGTCTTCCAGGCCGACCGTTTCGGCCACCGTGATCTGCACATGATCGATATGGGCAGAGTTCCACAGCGGCTCGTAGAGCGCATTGGCAAAGCGCAGCGCCATCAGGTTCTGCACCGTCTCCTTGCCGAGATAGTGGTCGATGCGGAAGATTTGGTGCTCGCCGAAAACCTCGCCGATCTGGTCGTTCAGCGCCCTGGCCGAGATGATATCGCGGCCGATCGGCTTCTCCACGACGATGCGCGAATTTGGCGTGACCAAGCCATGTTCCTTTAGCTTGTGCGAAATCTCGCCGAAAAGCGTCGGGCGCAACCGCGAGATAATAGGCGCGGATGCAGTCGCTGTCGCCGATCGGCCTTTTTCAACTTGGCAAAGCCGTCGCCGGACATGGCATCGACCGCGACGTAGGAAAGCCGCGCCAGGAATGTCTTCAACTCCTTGGCGTCGATATCCTCGGCCTTCACATGTTCGGAAATCGCCTTCTTGGCGAAGGCCTGGAATTCCTCGTCGGTCATCTTCGACCGTGAGGCGCCGATGATGCGGGTCGGTTCGGAGAACTGATGGTCGCGCTGGCGATAATAGAGCGCCGGCAGCAGCTTGCGCTCGGAAAGGTCGCCGGTACCGCCGAAAATGATGAAGTCGAATGGATCGACGGGAATGATCTGGCTGGTCATTGTCTGTCCGTATTCTCAGGACTCGCTGCTGCGAGCACGCCTATTAATCTAATCGATTTAAACTTGCCAGTGCCAAGGTGTCACATCTTCAAATCCTGCACTGGAACCTTGACACGCGGAATGCACCGCGCGTTTGTCAGGTCAACAAGGGGAATTCGGTTCCCTTCGCAGCTGCAACATAGGGCCGTTGCGGGACGATACCAAGGAGGTAAACGCCATGGGCAAGCATCTTTCGCGCACCGTCGCAGAAGGCCTCGCCTTCATGCAGGTCATCGACGGCAGGCCCGTCGATTCGCTGTCCGGATTGCGGATCGACGTCGCCTCGCCCTCGGACGGCAAGGTGTTTGCCTCCATCCCGGCCTCGGGCGAGGCCGATGTCGACCGCGCTGTCAAAGCCGCGCGCCGCGCCTTCGACGAGGGTTCGTGGGCGAGGATGCCGGCCGTCGAGCGCGGCCGTTGCCTGACCAGGCTCTTCCAGCTCGTGGAAAAGAACGGAGCGGAACTCGCGGCGCTCGAATCGCGCGACACCGGCAAACCGGTGCGGCAGGGCAGGGCCGACGTCACCGCCACCATGCGTTATTTCGAGTTCTACGGCGGCGCCGGCGACAAGATCCACGGGGATACAATCCCGTTCCTCGATGGCTATACCGCCTTGACCTTGCGCGAGCCGCATGGCGTCGTCGCCGGCATCATTCCGTGGAACTACCCGCTGCAGATTCTGGCGCGTGTTGCAGGGGCCGCCCTTGCCATGGGCAACACGCTGGTCGTTAAGCCGGCTGAGGATGCTTCGCTCACTGCGATCCGCATGGCCGAACTGGCACTCGAGGCGGGCATGCCGGCAGGCGTGTTCAATGTCATCACCGGCTTCGGCCGCGAGGCAGGGGCTGCGCTGTCGGCACATCCGCTGGTCGACTACGTCACCTTCACCGGTTCGCCGCTCACCGGCACCGCGATCCAGCAGGCAGCGGCGGTCAACAATCGCGGCGTTACCATGGAACTCGGCGGCAAGTCGCCGCAGATCGTCTTCGCCGACGCCGACATCGAGGCCGCACTTCCGGTGCTGGTCAACGCAATCATCCAGAATGGCGGCCAGACCTGCTCGGCCGGCAGCCGCGTGCTGATCGAGCGATCAGTTTACGACAAGGTTGCCAATGGCCTCGCCGAGCGGTTCTCGAAGCTCGTCGCAGGCCCGCACGACGCCGATCTCGACCTCGGCGCATTGATCAACCCACGTCAGAAAGAACGTGTCGCCGGCATGATCGCCGCTGCGGAAGAAGCCGGTATTTCCGTGCTCGCCAAGGGCTCGATCCACGCCGATGCGCCTGAAGGCGGCTACTACCAAGTGCCGGTGCTTTTCGGTTCGGTCGATCCGCAAGCCACGATCGCTCAGGAAGAGGTGTTCGGCCCGGTGCTCAGCCTGTTCCCGTTCGATGGTGAAGAAGAGGCGATCCGGCTTGCCAACGGCACCGAGTTCGGCTTGGTCGCGGGTGTCTGGACTAGGGACGGCGGCCGCCAGCACCGTGTCGCCAAGCGCGTTCGTTCGGGCCAGGTCTTCGTCAACGGCTATGGTGCAGGCGGCGGCATCGAACTGCCCTTCGGCGGCTTCAAGAAGTCCGGCCACGGCCGCGAAAAGGGTTTCGAGGCGCTGTACGACATGTCGGCCACCAAGACGATCGTCTTCAATCACGGTTGAAGGGCACCCCCGACCGCCGAAATTGAAGTACCGGAGAACTGGGTATATGTGAGGTGGTATGGATCAGCGCCTGATCATAGCAACGCTTCGGCGACATGAAGAAGAACTGCACAGGCAGGGAGTAGCTCACGCCGGCCTGTTCGGGTCCGTGGCGCGCGGGGATGCGCAGCCGGATAGCGATATCGACATCCTTATAGATTTGGACCCAGGCGCCCGCTTGAGTGTTTTCGACTATGTAGGTTTGAAGGAATACATCGCCGGGTTGTTCGAAACCCCGGTTGACGTCGTCAACCGCGAGGGGCTGAAGCCGCGTCTGAAGCCTGCCGTTCTTGCCGCCGTGCTCTATGCCTTCTAGAGATGCGGCGAGTGTCCTCGAAACGATCGCCACCAATGTCGACCTCGCGCATCGTTTTGTCGAAGGACTCTCGCGCGAAGACTTCCTCGCGGATGTCCGGACGCAATATGCAGTGACGCGCTGCCTGGAGATCATCTCCGAGGCTTCACGGCGTCTACCGAAAGACGTCAAGGCCAAGCATCTGACTGTCCCGTGGGAGAGGATCGATGGCGCGGGCAACGTCCATCGCCACGACTACGAGGATGTGCTCGCAAGCATTCTGTGGGTCACCGTCCTGGATCACCTTGATGGCGTACAGCAGGCGGTCCGGATCGAACTCGAAGCGTTTGGAGCATAGGACACATGAGCAGGCTGAAAGACAAGGTCGCCGTCGTCACCGGCGCGGCGTCGGGTTTCGGCGAGGGCATGGCGAAACGCTTCGCCGAAGAGGGCGCCAAAGTCGTTGTCGCCGACTTGAACGCCAAGGGCGCCGAGAGTGTCGCCGGCGAGATCGGCAAAGCGGCGATCTGGACGCAGACCGACGTCTCGCAGAAATCCGAGTTCGACGAGATGGTCGATGCGACGATGAAGGCATTCGGGCGCATCGACATCATGGTCAACAATGCCGGTTACACCCATCGCAACGGTGACCTGCTGCAAGTCGACGAGGCAACGTTCGACCTCATCACTGCCGTCAACATGAAGGCGATCTATCATGCGGCACTTGCCGTGGTGCCGATCATGGAGGGCCAGGGCGGCGGCTCGATCATCACCACCGCGTCGACGGCGGGTCTCAGGCCGCGACCGGGCCTGACCTGGTACAACGCCTCGAAAGGCTGGGCGATCACCGCGACGAAATCGATGGCGGTGGAACTGGCGCCGAAGAATATCCGCGTCAACTGCCTCTGTCCCGTCGCCGGCGAGACCGGCATGCTGGCGCAGTTCATGGGCGAGGACACACCGGAACTTCGGGCGAAATTCCGTGCCTCGATCCCGCTCGGCCGGCTGTCGACCCCGCTCGACATTGCCAATGCCGCGCTTTGGCTGGCATCCGACGAGGCCGCGTTCATCACCGGCGTTGCGCTCGAGGTCGATGGCGGGCGGTGTATTTGATCCGCGACGCAACTGCAGCGCTTCTCGCATCTGTCTGAATCCTATCAGACACTTTCCGGGACGTGCGCTGCTGGATGCCGACGCGCCGATGCGCGGCGGCTGATCGCCCGTTTGCCTCAAATGCGGTCGCGCAGCGCGAACCAGTTGAGTGCCAGGAACAGAAGCGGCGTGCGGAAACGGCGGCCGCCAGGGAAGGGCGGGATCTTCAGGTCTTCGAACAGCTTCAGACGATCGCGGTTGCCCCCCACTGTCTCGGCATAGAGCTTGCCGACGAAATTCGCCAGCATGACGCCGTGGCCGGAGTAACCGCCGGCCGAAATGACGTTGGGCATCACCTCGCGCACGAACGGCTTGCGCGGTACGGTGATGCCGACATAGCCGCCCCAGCCATGGGTGATCTCGACGTCCTTCAGCGCCGGATAGAGTTCGGCGATCTGCTTGCGGATATGGATGTGTATATCCCTGGGATCGTCGACCCCGTAAACCTCGCGGCCGCCGAACAGAAGCCGCCCGTCCTTCGATTTGCGGAAGTAGCGCACGACGAAACGCGAATCGTCGACCGATTCGCCGCCCGGCAGCACCGGGCTGTCGGCGCCGAGCGGCACGGTCGCGCCGATGAACGAGCCGATCGGCATCACATGCGCGGCGCTGACCGGTTCGAGGTCGCCGCCATAGGCGTTGACGGCTACCAGGCACTTTTGGGCGGTGATGGTACCCTTCGGCGTTGTGACGCGCACCTTGCCGCCGGAGGACGAGATGCCGGTGGATTGGGTCTTTTCGTAGAGGCTCGCCCCGGCTGCGGCCGCGACGCGAGCGGTGCCGACGACCAGCTTCAGCGGATGGATGTGGCCGGTGCCGGTGTCGCGGGTGCCGCCGTAATAATGCGTCGAGCCGAGCCGCTCGGCGGTCTCGGCGGCATCCATGTATGAGATGTGCGGATAACCGAACCGCGTCGCCATGATTTCGGCATGCGCCTTGTAACCGGCGAGGTAGCGCTTCTTGTGAGCCACCGACATCTGGCCGGGCATGAAGTCGATGTCGATGCCGTTGGTTTCAGTGAATTCGATGAGATGATGCTTGGCCTCCTCGGCCAGGTCGAACAGCGCCTTGGCGCGCGTGAAGCCCAGTTCTGCCTCGAGTTCTTCGGCCCAGGCGCGCTGCCCGGTGCCGAGCTGGCCGCCATTGCGTCCCGAAGCGCCGTCGCCGAAACGGTGCGCCTCGATGAGCACGACGCTGGTGCCGGCCTTGGCGAGATGCGCGGCGGCCGAAAGCCCGGTGAAGCCGCCGCCAACGACGACGACGTCGGCGCTGAGATCGCCCTCGAGAGCCGGGTATTCGGGCCGCTCGCCGACGGTTGCCTCATACCACGAATAGCCGGGCGAGATAGGGGATTGGTATGGCATGCGTCTTGAGCGTCAGGCCGGTTTTGGGCGGCAATCGGCAGTCGGCAGGCGGCAGTCGGAGAAAACGGTCATGGGGTCAGAATATCCGTGAGAAGTATGTTTATCTGCATTTTTTAATTGTATTTCGAGCGACTGCCGACGCCGCACTGCCGACTGCCGACTGCCGACTGCCGACTGCCGGACCCTCACACATTCAGCAGCAAATACTCCCGCTCCCACGGAGAAATGACTTCCATGAAGGTCTCGAATTCGGCGCGCTTGATGGCGGCGTAGGTCGAAACGAACGAAGCGCCGAGCAATTCCTTCAGCACCTCGTCCTCCTCGAAAAGGCCGACCGCTTCGAGCAGGCTGCGCGGCAGGTCGATCTCGTCCTCGTTGACGGTCGTGCGCACTGCTGCGTCGGGCTTGGTCTTTTCGATCATGCCGGCCAGGCCGCAAGCGAGCGACCCGGCAAGCGCCAGGTACGGATTGGCGTCGGAGGACGGGATGCGGTTTTCGACGCGGCGGCCACTCGGATCGGAACGTGGCACACGGAACGCCGTGGTGCGGTTATCGTAGCCCCATTTGGTGTTGACGGGCGCTGACGCCGCCTGGGTCAGCCGGCGGTAGGAATTCACATAGGGCGCGAACATCACCAGCGCGTTGGGCACGTGCTTTTGCATGCCGCCGATGAAGTGGAAGAAAGCATCGGTTTCGCTGCCATCTTCGCCGGCAAAGACATTGCGGCCGGTCTTGCGGTCGATCACCGACTGGTGGATGTGCATGGCCGAACCCGGCTGGCCCTGGATCGGCTTGGCCATGAATGTCGCATAGGTTTCGTGTTTCAGCGCCGCTTCGCGGATAGTGCGCTTGAACAGGAACACCTGGTCCGCGAGCTCGACCGGGTCGCCATGGCGCAGGTTGATCTCCAGCTGGCCGGCGCCCTCTTCATGGATGAGCGTGTCGATCTCGAGACCCTGCGCCTCGGAAAAATGGTAGATGTCGTCGATCAGTTCGTCGAATTCGTTGACGCCGGCAATGGAATAGCCGGCGCCGCCGCCGATCGGCCGGCCGGAGCGTCCGACGGGCGGTACCAGCGGGTAATCCGGATCCGGGTTCTTGCGCACCAGGTAAAATTCGATCTCCGGCGCGACCACCGGCTTCAGGCCGCGCTTTTCGTACGCCGCCATCACGCGCCTCAAGACGTTGCGTGGCGTGAATTCGACATTGCGGCCGTCCTGATGGACGAGGTCGCAGATCACCTGCGCGGTCGGGTCTTCTTCCCACGGCACCACCGAAAGCGTCGAAAGGTCGGGTACCAGCTTCAGGTCGCCGTCGTCTTCCGGATAGGAGAAACCATTGCCGTCTTCCGGATAGTCGCCGGAAATCGTCATCATGAACGGAGCCGATGGCAGCGCCAGCGAGGTGTTCGAAGTGAATTTTTTCGACGGCATCATCTTGCCGCGGGCAACGCCGGCCTGATCCGGCGTGATGCATTCGATATCCTCGATCCCGCGCCATTCGAGCCAGGCGCTCACTTCCTTCCAGTTTTTGACACCACGGAGATTTTTCACGAAGGCGGGGAGACGCGCGCGCCCACGGCTCGCGGGTCGGGCATCTTTTTTTCCGGCAGGCATTATTCACCAGGGATCATTGCGGATCGCCGAGTATAGCCATGCCCCTCGAAGGAAGGGAAGGGGCGGCGGGAACGGTGGCGTCCGCCTTCGGTGGTGCGCATTGAATCGCGTATGTCGTGTCTCCGCCCCTTTTATGCCAAAGATCGATTTCGGCAGATGCGCTAATTTAGTTGCGCGCGCGAGAAAGCAGGCGGTCGATCACTGGTTGCAGCATTTCGGTGGTGATCGGCTTCGCCACCACCGCGTCGACACCATGGTTGGCCGTCAACGCATCGGCATCCGCCGACGCCGTCGACAACAGGATGATGGTCGGCAGGTTTTTCGCCGAACCACGGCGGCGGTCGCGCAGTGCGGAAAGGATGTGGTTGCAGTCGTCGTTGCCCGTCCCGCCATCAAGGATGACCATGCCGGGGTGGAGCGAAGACAATGTATTGAAGGCCTTGTCGGGCAATTCCGATACCGGTTTCAAGCCGGAACGCTCGACGATCTTGGCTATGACGATACGATTGACTGGCGATTTTCCTACGACGAGAACCTGGGAGAGGTTTGCGGCTTGCGGTTCCGGAGATGCATGCATTGCGGGTTGTGATTCCTGATCGGGGTGAGCACCGGGCGGAAGGCCGATGTTCACGGCAACCGATCGCCCGAGTTTTCAATGTCCGGTTGTGGACCGTGCGCCGATTAATGTTTTCATTCCAGCCAATGTCAAGCATCGGATGTCGAATAAAAAGATAAACTTTTAACTGTATCGGGGTTGTGCCCAGCATCGCACGTGCCGGTGCCGCAAACGCACCAAAACCGAAAGTAGAAAGCAAAACGCGCGCAAGGTGCGCGCGTTGAAAAGTGGTGTTGCATGTTTTGCCAGCTAGTAGGATCAGCTTCCCTGAGTGACAATGACAGGGATCAAAAGGTCGCCCCAGTTGCCGTTGCCGCCATGATGGCGCGCCGAGCGCACCAGTTCCACCGATACGCCGGCCTCGACTGCTTTCATCACTGATTGGTTGAGCCTGTGGAGGTCGTTGGCGACAATGCGGATGGCCGCTTGCTGATCGGCATTCATCGCTGAAGCCTGCTCCTCGGCCCGTTCCTTGACGCGTGTTCTCGGTGCCATTTCTCGAATTCTCCCTGGCGCATTTTCAGACGGCCTGCCGGGGACTTAACGCCCCCGGATGCCGTTTCGCAAGATATTACTCGGCCGCCGGCTTGAACTGGGCGTGCTCGGTCGATTCATGCATGGCGGTGGTCGACGACTGGCCGCCGGTGATCGCCATCGACACGGCGTCGAAATAGCCGGTGCCGACTTCGCGCTGATGCTTGGTCGCGGTATAGCCGTTCGCTTCCGCCGCGAATTCGGCTTCCTGCAACTCCGAGTAAGCCGCCATCTGGCGATCCCTATAGCCGCGGGCAAGCTCGAACATGCCGAAGTTCAACTGATGGAAGCCGGCCAGCGTGATGAACTGGAACTTGTAGCCCATGGCGCCGAGTTCGCGCTGGAATTTGGCGATCGTCGCGTCGTCAAGGTTCTTCTTCCAGTTGAACGACGGCGAGCAATTGTAGGCGAGCAGCTTGTCGGGATGATGCTTGCGCACGCCCTCGGCAAACTTCCGTGCCTGTTCCAGATCCGGCTTGGAGGTCTCGCACCAGATCAGGTCGGCAGAGGGAGCGTAAGCGACGGCGCGCGCAATGCAGGGCTCGAGCCCATTCTTCACCTGGTAGAAGCCTTCGACGGTACGGCCCGCGTCGTAGTCGACGAAAGGCTGGTCCCGCTCGTCGATGTCGGAGGTCAGCAGCTTCGCTGCCTCGGCGTCGGTGCGGGCGACGACCAGCGTCGGCGTACCCATGACGTCGGCGGCAAGCCGCGCGGCATTGAGGTTGCGGATATGCGCTGCGGTCGGGATCAGGACCTTGCCGCCGAGATGGCCGCACTTCTTTTCGGAAGCGAGCTGGTCTTCGTAGTGGACGCCCGCGGCGCCCGCTTCGATGAACGCCTTCATGATCTCGAAAGCGTTGAGCGGGCCGCCGAAGCCGGCTTCCGCGTCGGCGACGATCGGTGCGAACCAGGTGTCGACCGACAGGCCTTTGCCCTCTGACGTCTCGATCTGGTCGGCGCGCTGCAGCGTCTTGTTGATGCGCTTGACCAGTTCCGGTGCCGCATTGGCCGGGTAAAGCGACTGGTCGGGATACATGGCGGAGGCAGTGTTGGCGTCCGCTGCGACCTGCCAGCCGGAAAGATAGATCGCCTTCAGCCCGGCGCGCACCTGCTGCATCGCCTGGTTGCCGGTCATGGCGCCCAACGCATTCACGAAATCTTCCTCATGGATCAGCTTCCACAGCCGGTTGGCGCCCATTTCGGCGAGTGAGTGCTTGATCTGGACGGAGCCACGCAGCCGCTTCACATCGGCCGGCGTATACGGGCGTTCGATGCCGTCATAACGGCCTTCCGGTGCCGAAGGGACAAGGTTGTAAAAATCAGTCATTGCCGTCTCCGATGCAATCGCTGGTTCGTCTAGTGGATCGTGTCGGAGATCTCGATCTCGCTTTGATGTGACTTCATTTACATTGCGCTGCGAAATAGGCGAGAGAAATCGCAAAAATGGAACCGAAAATCAAGGAAAATCCTGTATTGTGTTTGACCGAGAGCTCGCTGTAAATTTGTCAAGATTGTAAATCACACGTCGAGCAAATTTGCGCGTTGTGTTTGTAAAAAGGCTGTAAAGCAGGCTACGGATGGCCGACCAAAAGATCTTCGCGGGTCCGCGCATCCGCCGCATCCGCAACGCCAAGGGGCTTACCCAGACGGCGATGGCGGAGGGGCTTGGCATCTCGCCCTCCTATCTCAACCTGATCGAGCGCAACCAGCGGCCGTTGACGGTGCAGCTCATTCTGAAACTGGCGTCCGTCTACAAGGTCGAGCCTGAGGAGCTGCAGGGTGAGGCGGGAGGTTCGATTGCCGCGTTGCGCGAGGTTTTTGCCGACCCGCTGCTCGCGGGCGAACTGCCCGGCGACCAGGAACTGATCGAGATCGCCGAAGCGGCGCCCAATGCTGCGGCGGCCGTGGTGAAGCTGTTCCGTGCCTATCGCGAGCAGGCCGGGCGGCTTTCCGACCTGTCCGAAATGCTGGCGCGCGACGGGCGAATGACTTCGCTATCCGGCGCACGCCTTCCGATCGACGAGGTGCGCGAGACGTTCGAGCACAGGCCGAATTATTTTGCCTCGATCGAAGAAGAGGCGGAAGCTTTTACCACCTTGCTCGATCCGGGCGATGATCTTTCTGGCGCGCTGAAAGCCTGGCTGAAGCGGGAGTTCGGCATCGTCGTGCGTGTGCTGCCGGTGGCCACGATGCCCAACTGGCGCCGCCGTTACGACCGCCATTCGCAGCGGCTGTTCATCTCGGAGCGCCTGTCGCCGTTCGACCAGTTGCACGAGATTGCCATGGAGGCCTGCCTGGTCCGGATGCGGGTCGCGATTCCCGCTGAGCTGCAGGCGCTCAAGCTTTCGTCCGACGAGGCGTGCCGCCTCGGCCGCTTCGAGCTCGCGCGCTACGCTGCACACGCGCTGATGATGCCCTATCAGGCATTCCAGAGTGCCGCGCAGCGCTCGCGCTACGATATCGATGTCTTGCGCTCGCGTTTCGGCGTGTCCTTCGAACAGGCGGCCAACCGGCTGACCATGCTCAACCGGCAGGGCAGTTCGGGCATCCCGTTCTTCATGCTGGAGGTGGACAGTGCCGGCCATCGCTTCCGCAAGGCCGGGGCCCAGGGTTTTCCGCAGAGCCGGTTTGGCGGAGGCTGCCCGAAGCTGCCGGTGCATGCCGCCTTCGCGCAGCCCGGGCAACTCCTGGTCGAGGCGGTGGAAATGCCCGATGGCGCCGAGTTTCTGACGATTGCCCGCACACTGGAAGGGCCGCAGGGTGCCTTCAACGAACGGCCGCGCCGGACGGCCCTATTACTCGGCTGCGACATCGGTTTCCGCGACGAGATCGTTTATGGCGCGGCTCTTCCCGGCGTGACGGCGGGAGCCGGGACGAAGCCCGGTCAGGTCGCAGCGACGCCGGTCGGCCCCGCCTGCCGGCTTTGCGAACGGTCCGGCTGCCTTGCCCGCGCCGAACCCCCGGTCACCCGCCCGCTTGGACTGGACGAGATGGTGACGGGGCTCAGTGCGTTCGATTTTCAGTAGTGTTTTTCCCCTCGGCCACCGCAACAAACCGAGACATTCGCTCGTGCTCACCCATTCCCCATCGGGCGCTCGCCTGAAAACAGCGGAGCGTGTGCATTGATCAGCGCAGCCATGCGGTCGATAACGGTGCGCACCTCCGGCCGGTGGCGATCGTCATTGTGCATGACGATCCATTGCCGGTGCCTCAGTTCGGCGATTTCTTCGCCGGCGCGTTCCAGCAGCGGATCGCGGTCGCCGGCGAAGCACGGAACGACGCCTTTGCCGGCGCCCGAACGGATCAGGTCGTAGAGCGTGCGCGGCGTGTTCGCCCATGCGGCGATGACGAAGCCGTCCTGGGCATTCGTCCATCGCGTCGAGGCCGTCGAGGCATCCTCGGGCGCGATGGCTACCCAGTTCTCTTCCGACTGCGGCGCATGATTTCGCGCTCGGAACGGCGCATAGGCAGCGTCGGGCAGCGGCCGCGCCGCCAGGTTGGCGCCCTCCGGCTGCTGGTTCCGGACGCCGATTTCGATTTCCCGATGCGCAATGTCGAGGCGCGCCTCCGCAGTCTTGAACGCAATGCGGAACGGGTCTTCCGGGCCCCACATGCGGCTGAAATTCTCCGACAGGAAATTGGCGATCCAGGTGCCGGCCGAAATCCGCACCACGGGGCGGTTTCCGCCCGCAGACAGCCAGTCCTCGATCGGCCGTGCACCGGCCTCCATGGCGAGCGCCTTCGCCAATAGCGACCGCCCGTCATCCGTCAGTTCGTAGCCGGTCTGGCGCCGCACGAAGAGCGGCCGCGCCACTACCTTCTCGAGGGCGAGCATCCGTCGTCCGACCGTAGCCGGGCTCGAACCGAGCTCAGCCGCCGCCGCGGATAGCCCGCCGCCGCGTGCGACGCGCACAAAAATCCTGCAGATCATCCCAGCTCAGATTTTTCATTGTTGAAAAATGTATCGCAACCTTGGCCGCAGAAACAAGCGGGATTGTCGCCTATCGTTTCAATATCGAAATCACCGATGGAAAGGAACTGAAATGGATCAGATGTTGCTCTGGGCCTTGCTGCACGAGGAGATGTCGCGCGCGAGCCGCAAGCGGAAGCAGTGGAATCCCGACGATCCCTTCTGGGGCGGCGGGTGGGGCGTCTTGAGGACGATGTGGCCGGGTTTGGATCGCCGGCCGCCGGACCGCGGTGACGTCAGTTGAGCATATCGACAACAATGTTACCGACCGCTCTTCCGGCTTCGACGGTTTCGTGCGCGGTGGCGATCTCGTCGAGCGGAAACCTTGCGCCTATCGTATGGGCGAGGGCGCGCGATTCCAGCATCGCGTCGAGATCGGCGATCGCCTTGGCGCGTTCGTCCTCGCGCAATTCGTAGACGAGGAAGAATTGCAGCGTCAGACTCCGGAACAGAAGATCGCCGAACGGCACGCTATTGTCGCCGGGAACGTTCGATCCGTAGCAGATATATTTGCCGTGGGCCGCCAGAATGCCGGCGGAAAGCAGCTGGATGGTGCTCGAAAAATCCATGTCGACGATGGCGTCGGCGCCATGTCCGCCGGTCAATTCCAGAACGCGGGCGGCCACGTCTTCGTTTTTGTAATCGATGACGGCTGCGGCACCGGCGCTTTCGGCGTGGGCGATCTTTTCGGCGGCTGCGGTTCCGACTACCCGAGCGCCCCGCGTCGTTGCAATTTGCGCGATGTAATGGCCCACCGCTGAACCGGCGCCTGTCACCAGCACCGTCTTGCCGCCGATCGGATCAAGCAGGTTGACGGCATGCATGGCGGTCAATCCGGGGATGCCAAGACAGGCGCCGGTGGCGAAATCTAAATGATCGGGCAGCCTCACCGCCTGTGGGGACGGCAGCGCGATATAGTCGGCCGCGGTGCCGAAGGTTCGTTTCCACTGGCTGTTCCACAGCCACACCCTCTCGCCGATGCGGCTTTCAGGCACGCCTTCGCCGACCGCTTCGACGATGCCGGCGCCGTCGCTGTGCGGCACTACTTTCGAGCCGGCAAGCGGCCGGCCCCGTCGGCTCTTCACATCGGACGGATTGACGCCCGAGACATGCACGCGCACCAGAACTTCGCCGGGTCCCGCTTGCGGTTTCGGCAGTTCGCCGATGACCAGCACGTCGCGCGCCGCTCCGTTCTTCTCATACCATGCAGCTTTCATGCGATCCTCCCGGCGGCGCCATCGAGACCATATCTAGGCGCGCGAGACGCTGTCGTCACCTCGAACTGGGCTGAGCCGACGATTGACGGAGACCTTGCCGTGGGCGCCCCGGTTCTTGCAACCCGTGAGAAATATCGCCCGGCCGGTGCCACAACGGGTAGCGGGCGCTGGACCACGCCAGCCTGCACGGAGTTGGATAGGCGAAGAAGATAGCGTGCCGAGGGCACATCTTTGATCGGCGGTCTTCGACCATGGGCAAACCGACCTCCGCCGCCAGCGCGGCCATCAATGCCGGTCCCGTCTCCCAGCGCGAGGAGCGCATCGGCTTTCTCCTCGTTTTCCTGTCGGCGCTGTTCTGGAGCTTTGGCGGCGCCATAGCGCGTTTCATCGAAGCCGGCGACAGTTGGACCGTCGTCTTCTGGCGTTCGTTCTGGGCCGCGGCCTTCCTGCTCGGCTTCATGCTCTGGCGCGACGGCTTCCGTGGCACGCTCAATCTCTTTCGAAGCATGGGCCTGCCGGGCTTCGCGGTCGCGCTGTGCTTCGCGACGGCGTCGACCTCATTCGTCGTGGCGCTCGCCTATACGACTGTCGCCAACATCCTCCTGATGCAGGCAGGCGTGCCGTTGATCGCGGCCCTCTTGGGCTGGCTGCTGTTCCGCGAGACGGTGGCGTCGGCGACCTGGGCTGCAATCGCCGCGGTGATCGCCGGCGTGGCGATCATGGTGTCGGAATCCTTCACCGGCGAGGTCTCGCCGGTCGGCGACGGCCTTGCGCTGCTGATCGCCGTGGCATTCTCCATCGCCACCGTCATCACCAGGCGGTTTGCCCACGTTCGGATGACGCCGGCGACCTGCCTCGGAACGGTGTTTGCCGCGCTCTTTGCTGCATCCCAGGCGGAAACGCTGTCCGCCGCGCCGCGCGACATGGGATTTCTGTTCGCGTTCGGCGCACTCAATCTCGGCCTCGGCCTTGCCTGCTTCGCCTCGGGCGCGCGGCTCATCCCGGCGGCGTTCGCGGCGCTGCTCGGGACGCTGGAAACGGTACTCGGACCGGTCTGGGTATGGCTGATCCATTCCGAGGTGCCCTCGGCGCGCACGGTTTTCGGCGGCGCCGTCGTGTTCGTGGCGCTGCTCGTCCATATCGGGCTGGAGTTCAAGCGCCAGTCGCGTCCGGCAAGGCCAGGCGTCACCGGAATGCCGTCACCCCATTGACAATTTCGTGTCGGCGCGGGCAGGCTGGGCAATCGGCAACAACGCGACAGGCGTGTCTTGCAAGCCATTTTTACGGCTAGCCAATTCAGACAGTTTTCAAGCTGGCAAGCACCCGCCGGCGCCGCACGCCGAAATCATGACATGACATTGAAAGAGGCCTTTCGGCAGCCGCCAATTTGGCGCTTGTCGCACTGCAAAAACGCCAATAGGCTTGAACTTATAACTGGCCGAAACGTGATGGGGAACAGGCCAGATCAGGTTACAAAAAAGAGGAGAATATCCATGATCCGCACCTTGCTCCGGCTTTCAGCCGCGCCGGTGGTTTTTCTGTCGTTGTCGCTCGGCGCCGGTGCGCAGGAGCGCGTCGTCAATATCTACAACTGGTCCGACTACATCGACAATTCGATCATCACCGACTTCACCAAGGAGACCGGCATCAAGGTCGTCTACGACGTCTACGATTCCAACGAAATTCTCGAGACCAAGCTGCTCGCAGGCGGCAGCGGCTACGACATCGTCGTGCCGACCGCGAGCCCGTTCCTCGCCCGCCAGATCCAGGCCGGCGTGTACCAGAAGCTCGACAAGTCCAAGCTGCCCAACATCGCCAACATGTGGGATGTGGTGTCCGAGCGCGTGGCGAAATTCGACCCCGGCAACGAATACTCGGTCAACTACATGTGGGGCACGACCGGCATCGGCTACAACACCAAGAAGGTGAAGGAAGCGCTCGGCGTCGACGCAATCGACAGTTGGGACGCCGTATTCAAGCCGGAGAACATTGCCAAGCTCGCCGGTTGCGGCGTCTATTTTCTGGACTCGCCGACGGACATCATTCCGACCGCGTTGAACTATCTCGGCCTCACGCCAGAACTCGACCTCCGCGGAAGACATCGCGAAGGCGGAAGAGCTCCTGCTCAGCATCCGGCCGTCGATCCGCAAGTTCCACTCCTCGGAATTCATCAATGCGCTTGCGAACGGCGACATCTGTGTCGCCGTTGGATTCTCGGGCGATCTTTTTCAGGCACGCGACCGCGCGGCCGAGGCCAATCAGGGCGTTGAAATCGCTTATGTGATCCCCAAGGAAGGTGCTGAAATGTGGTTCGACCAGATGGCGATCCCGGCCGACGCCAAGCATGTCGAGGAAGCGCACGCCTTCATCAACTACATGATGAAACCCGAAGTCGTCGCCAAGGCGTCGAACTATGTTTTCTACGCCAACGGCAACAAGGCATCGCAGCAGTTGCTCGACAAGGAGGTCATCGAGGACCCAGCCATCTACCCGGATGAAGCAACGATGGCGAAGCTGTTCACGGTGCAGCCTTACGACCCCAAGACGCAGCGGCTGATCACGCGGTCCTGGACCAAGATCGTCACCGGCCAGTGAGTCGAAACACAAGCCCCGGCGGACCTGTCTGCTGGGGCTTCGGTTTGTCGAGAGAAACAGCGGGACGGCGGAGAAGGACATGAAATCGCTTGGCAGCATTCGCAGGGACTTCGCGCCCTGGAACGATCCCGACGCCAAGCCTTACATCGCCTTCGAGAATGTGACCAAGCGCTTCGGCGATTTCACAGCCGTCAACAATCTGTCGCTGACCATCCACGAACGCGAGTTCTTCGCGCTGCTCGGCGCTTCGGGCTGCGGCAAGTCCACGTTGCTTCGGATGCTGGCCGGTTTCGAGGAGCCGACTGCCGGACGCATCCTGCTCGACGGACAGGATCTGCGCGGCATCCCGCCCTACCGGCGGCCGGTCAACATGATGTTCCAGTCCTATGCGCTGTTCCCCCATATGACCGTGGAACAGAACATCGCCTTCGGCCTGAAGCAGGACGGCATGCCGAAGCCGGAAATGGAGGCTCGCGTCGCCGAGATGCTCAGGCTGGTCAAGTTGAAGCAATTTGCCAAGCGCAAGCCCCACCAGCTCTCGGGCGGCCAGCGCCAGCGCGTCGCGCTCGCCCGCTCCGTCGCCAAGCGGCCCAAGGTGCTGCTGCTCGACGAGCCGCTCGGGGCGCTCGACAAGAAGCTGCGCGAGGAAACCCAGTTCGAACTGATGGACCTGCAGCAGAATCTCGGCCTCACATTCGTCGTCGTCACCCACGACCAGGAGGAAGCGATGACCATGGCCGACCGCATCGCCATTCTCGACAAGGGCGAGGTAATGCAGGTGGCGACGCCCGCGGAGGTTTACGAGGCGCCCGCCTCGCGTTTCGTCGCCGGGTTCGTCGGCAATGTGAACATGTTCGAAGGCACCGTATCGGTGCGGGAGGCCAATTCGGCCCGCATCACCGGCGCCAGCGGCGCCGAGATCGTCGTCGAGAATGCCGGCGACGCGGCGGCTGGCAACACCGTTGCCTTTGCCATCCGTCCGGAGAAGATCAAGGTTTCCTCGCGCCGGCCCGAGGGAGCAGCGAACGCGATGGAAGGCGAGGTTTTCGATCTCGCTTATCTCGGCGACATGACCGTCTACCACGTCAAGCTGGATGACGGGCAGGTGGTGAAGGCAAGCGCGCTGAACAGCGCGCGCCTGACCGAAGACCCGCTTACCTGGAACGACCGCGCCTGGATTTCCTTCCGGCCGGATGCCGGCGTCGTGCTGACGCGCTAGGAGGCGATCATGACCAATGTCGCCGTGGGTGCCGGTACTCCCGATGTTGCATCGGATGCGAGTCGCCCGGCGCTGTTGCGCGCCGCCTCTGCGGTGGCCAGCCGGCTGGTGATTATCGTTCCCTATCTCTGGCTGCTGGTCTTCTTCCTCGTTCCGTTCATCATCGTCTTCAAGATTTCGCTGTCGCAGACGGCGATCGCCATGCCGCCCTATGTTCCGGTCTTGGGTTTCGGTGACGGGATTTCTGGGTTCTTCGAGCAGCTCAAGGAACTCGGCATCGATAACTACGTCTGGCTGACCGAGGACCCGCTGTATTTCAACGCCTATGTGTCGAGCGTCGTCATCGCTGCGATATCGACGTTCCTGGCGCTGCTTGTCGGCTTTCCCATCGCTTACGGCATGGCGCGTGCGCCGGCGTCCTTGCGCCCGACATTGCTGATGCTGGTGATCCTGCCGTTCTGGACCTCGTTCCTGATCCGCGTCTATGCCTGGATCGGCATCCTCAAGCCGGAAGGGCTGCTCAACCAGTTCCTGCTGGCGACCGGCATCGTCGACGAACCGCTGGTCATCCTCAACACCCACGCGGCGGTCTTCATCGGCATCGTCTATTCCTATCTGCCGTTCATGATCCTGCCGCTGTATTCGACGCTGGAAAAAATGGACTTCTCGCTGATTGAGGCGTCCCAGGATCTTGGCTGCACCCCGGTCGGCGCGTTCTGGAAGATCACCTTTCCGCTGGCGCTGCCGGGTGTTGTCGCCGGCTGCATGCTGGTCTTCATCCCGGCGGTTGGCGAGTTCGTCATTCCCGACCTGCTTGGCGGCTCGCAGACGCTGATGATCGGCAAGACGCTGTGGAACGAGTTCTTCGCGAACCGCGACTGGCCGGTCTCGTCGGCGGTGGCCGTCATCCTGCTGCTGCTGCTCGTCGTGCCGATCATGATCTTCCAGAGCGCACAGGCCCGCGCGCAGGAGCAGGGACGATGAACGCCAGCTGGAGCCGCTTCAACATCACCTCGATCGTGCTGGGTTTTGCCTTCCTCTATCTGCCGATCGTGCTCCTGGTGGTCTTCTCCTTCAACGAGTTCGAAACTCGTCACTGTGTGGGGCGGGTTCTCGACCAAGTGGTACGGCGCGCTGTTCAACAATCGCGGCCTGATGGACGCTGCCTGGGTCACCATCCGGGTTGGCCTGATTTCGGCGACGATCGCCACCGTTCTCGGCACGCTGGCCGCACTCACGCTCACCCGCTACACAAGGTTCCGGGGCAGGGTGCTGTTCTCAGGCATGGTGTTCGCGCCGCTGGTGATGCCGGAAGTCATTACCGGGCTGTCGCTGCTGCTCTTGTTCGTCGCCATCGGACTCGACCGCGGCTTCCTGACCATCGTTCTGGCGCACATCACCTTTTCCATGTGTTTCGTCGCCGTCGTCGTGCAGTCGCGCCTGATGACCTTCGACCGCTCGTTGGAGGAGGCCGCTATGGACCTTGGCGCACCGCCGGTGAAGACGTTCTTCCAGATCACCTTGCCGGTCATCATGCCGGCGATCATCTCGGGATGGATGTTGGCCTTCACGCTGTCGATCGACGACCTCGTCATATCGAGCTTCACCACCGGCCCCGGCGCCACCACCTTGCCGATGAAGATCTATAGCCAGGTGCGACTCGGCGTGACGCCGGAAATCAACGCCGCGTGCACGTTGATGATCGCCGTCGTCGCTGGCGGTGTCATTGTCGCCTCGCTGGTCAACAAGCGGCGCGAGGTGCAGCGGCAGCGCGACGAACAGGCGGCCCAGCGCGGTTGAGCCTGGTCGGGTGGTTCATCCCGGCGGCGGCAGCGGCTGGAGGATCGGCGATATGAACGGGATGCTCCACGAGCCGCCAACGAAGAAGGTCGCCTCGGGCGGTGTGGTTGCCCGATCCACTCCGGAGGCAAAGACCTTGCCGGAAAGCGCCAATCCGCCACCGACATAGGGCACCAGCCCGGAGAGCCAGATATCCTTGCCTTCCGCTCTGGCTTCGGCTTTCTCGATGCTCACGACACCATTGGCGATGCCGGCCTTCAGTTCGGCCGCGGTGATCGGCAGCGAGCCCTTGGCGACTTCGTTCAATGCGAAGAAGCCGCCCTGCGAAGCCCGCTTGAGGAAGGCGGGCAGGTTGATGCCCTTCAGTTCGCCCGGCCCGAAATTGGCCGAGATCGAGCCATCGGCACTTTGCAGCATCGCATTCCATGATGGCGCCGGACCCTTCAGCATGACCGAGATCGTCCCGCGGCCGGTCGGCATCAGGCTGGTCATTTCTGTCGCCGCGCCGAAAATCGCACCGTCTATGTCGGTCGCCAGCATGCGCATCTCGACCTGATCGATGTCGCCGTTGTGTTCGAGCCGCATGCCTGCCTGCAGCGTGCCGCCGAATGCCGTGGCGTCGGAGATGTCGAACACGGCGAGGCCGTTTTTCACTTGCGCGGTGGCAGCCACCTCCGTCATGACGATCGAACCGGCGGTTGCGCTCGCCGCCGAAAGGCGCAGATCCAGTTCGATCTGATCGGCAAATCCGGTGTCGATCTTGTCCAGCACGGCCCCGCCATCGGCGGTCAGAGGCGTGAATGCCGAAAGAAACGACCTGAAGTCGAGCGTCTCGAAAGCCAGTGTCCCGGCAATGCTCGGCACTTTTCCTGCTATCGAAACGTCGAGCACGCCCATGCCGGGATTCCCGTCCAGCGTCAGTTCGGTATTTTCGAATTTGGCACGCTGCGCATTGCCGGTCAGGTGACTGGAGATCGTGACCGAACCGATTGCAGTCTTTGGCGCGATGTCGCTTCGCGACCATTCGAGCAGGCGACGCAGCGAGGGCGAATTGAAGGTGATCTGGCCGTCGAGAAAGGAATCCGCCGATGTGTTGACCGTGCCCTCGAAAGTTGCCGAGGTCGGATTAGATTTGAACGCCAACGAGACCGGCGCGGCGCCGCCGGCGAAAAGCACCAGAGGATTGGGCGAGGAGAGGTCGATGTTCACGCTCTCGCCACGCCATATGCCGGTGGCCGCGAGCTTGCCTGCCCGGTTGACCGAACTCCAGTCGATGTTGCCGGAGAGGCTGGTGACAACTTCGACATCCTTACCACCTTGCGCGACCACGATCCGGCCGTCGCTGAATTCGACTTCGCCGAACGGTTCCGAAGGCAGGGCGCCGAGATCCGGGCTGGCGGGGTTCGCGGCGACAACCGTTCGCGCGGCATCGACCGAACTGGCGATCCGTCCGCCACCTGGCGAAATCGGAAGATAGAACGGACCAGTCGGAACCACCCGCAAGGTCGGCCTTACGAGACGAACATCGGAGAACACGACATTGCCGACAAGGGCGGCCAGCGCTGAAAGCTCGACCTCGACGCGCTCAGCTTCGATGACCGGCCGGCGGTTGAAGTCGCGCCAGTCCGACAGGGTCACGTTTTCGAGGGTCGCCCTGAAGGTTGGGAAAACGTCGATCTCGGGGGCCGCGCCCAGCGAGACGCGATAGCCGCTCCAGGCACTCATCTCCAGCGCGATTCGATCACGCACGATCTGGGTCGACGCTATCAGCGGAAAAAAGGCGACGGCGAGGGCAATGGCCACAACAGCCGCACCCAAGGCCCATATGCCCTTTTTGACCATCGGTGATGGCATACTGCCTCGTTGCCCCTTGATGGTTTGCGCTCCGCCAGCGCTCCATTCAGCTTTCAGTTGTCGGGTTTAACCGACATGCGCCACTTTTCAACCCTTAACAGTCGGTGATGGCACTTCCGCACAAGCCCGGCGGCGCTTTTGGACAATACCTTGTTTTGCCGCGATGCAATATGCATAACGATTTTTCCCGATGGAGGACGATGAATGAGCGAGGCTGCTGCCCTTTGGACACCGACTGCCGAGCAGGTCGCGGACGCACCGATGACCGCGTTCATGGCAGCCGCTTCGAAGAAAGCCGGGCAGGATTTTTCGACCTATGCCGACCTTCATGCCTGGTCGGTCGCCTCGCGCGAGGCGTTCTGGGAACTGGTGTGGGAATTCTGCGATATGGTCGGCGAACGCGGCGACCGCATCCTTGCTGACGGTGGCAGGATGCCGGGCGCTTCCTTCTTTCCGGATGCCCGCATCAATTTCGCCGAAAACCTGCTGAGAAAATCCGGCGCCGGTGATGCCCTGGTGTTCCGCGGCGAGGACAAGGTCGAGCGGCGCCTGTCATGGGATGAACTCCATGCCCTGGTGTCGCGGTTGCAGCAGCTTTTCCGCTCGCTGCGCGTCAAGGCCGGCGATCGCATAGCGGCGATGATGCCGAATATGCCGGAAACCGTGGCTGCGATGCTCGCGGCGACATCGCTCGGCGCCATCTGGTCCTCCTGTTCGCCGGATTTCGGGGAACAGGGCGTGCTCGACCGCTTCGGCCAGATCGAGCCGGTCGTTTTCATCGCGCCCGACGGCTACTGGTACAACGGCAAGGCGATCGAGGTGGCGGACAAGGTCGCCGCCGTCATTGCCAAACTGCCGAGCGTGAAGAAGACCCTCATCGTCGATTATTTGGGCACGTCCGATGATGTCGCCACCGCGATCGACGGCGCCGTCTCGCTGCAGGCGGCAATCGAACCGTTCGCGGTGAAACCGGTGACTTATGAGAGGCTGCCTTTCGTGCACCCGCTCTACATCCTGTTCTCGTCAGGCACGACGGGCATCCCGAAATGTATCGTCCACTCGGCCGGCGGCACCCTCATCCAGCATCTGAAGGAACATCGCCTGCATGCCGGCATCCTCGACGGCGACCGCTTCTTCTACTTCACCACCTGCGGCTGGATGATGTGGAACTGGCTCGTTTCGGGCCTCGCTTCCGGCGCTACGCTGCTGCTCTACGACGGCTCACCGTTCTATCCGGACGGCAACACGATCTTCGATTTCGCCGACGCTGAGAAGATGACCTATTTCGGCACCTCGGCGAAGTTCATCGACGCCGTCCGCAAGTCCGGTCTCAAGCCGATCAAAACGCATGATCTTTCCAGCGTACGCACTTTGTCCTCGACCGGATCGCCGCTGGCGCCGGAAGGTTTTGCCTATGTCTACGAGGCGATCAAGAAGGACGTGCATCTCGCGTCAATTTCCGGCGGGACCGACATCGCCGCGTGTTTCGTGCTCGGCGTGCCCATTCAGCCGGTCTGGGTCGGCGAAATCCAGGGGCCGGGGCTCGGCATGGCGGTCGACGTCTGGGACGATGATGGCAAGCCGGTGCGCGGCGAGAAGGGCGAACTCGTCTGCACGCGGGCATTCCCCTCCATGCCGGTGATGTTCTGGAACGACGCCGGCGGGGAAAAATACCATGCCGCCTATTTCGACCGCTTCGACAATGTCTGGTGCCACGGCGACTTCGCCGAATGGACAGAGCATGGCGGCATGATTATCCACGGCCGTTCGGACGCCACGCTCAATCCCGGCGGGGTCAGGATAGGCACCGCCGAAATCTACAACCAGGTCGAGCAACTGCCCGAGATTGTCGAAGCGATTTGCATCGGCCAGGATTTCGACAACGACGTGCGGGTGGTGCTGTTCGTGAAGCTTGCGGCAGGTGTCGCGCTCGACGAAAACCTGGAAAAGAAGATCAAGGCAAAGATACGCAGCGGTGCCACTCCGCGCCATGTGCCTGCCAAGATCGTCGCCGTCGCCGATATCCCGCGCACCAAGTCCGGAAAGATCACCGAACTCGCCGTGCGCGATGTCGTCCACGGCCGTCCGGTGAAGAACAAGGAGGCGCTGGCCAATCCCGAGGCACTCGAGCTTTTCCGCGACTTGGCCGAACTTCGGAATTAGCCTCGAAGGGGAGGGCTGCCTTCTGCGGAAACGGCCGGCACGCCGCGCTTCACCAACTTGGCGAAAGGGGAGGAACCTGTGACGAACGTGGAAAGAAACTGCCGCACGCTCGTCGGAAGGTGCATGTGCGGGGCGGTCCACTATGAGGTGGCGGACGAATTCGTCTACGCCGCGAACTGCCATTGCTCGAACTGCCGCAGGGCGACCGGCTCGGCCTTCAAGCCGTTTGCCGGCATCGAGAGCTACAAGTTTGCAGTCACCAAGGGCCGGGAAGACCTCGTGATCTTCGGCGAGGAAAACAGCAACGATACGCGCTGCAAAGTATGCGGTTCGTACCTCTATTCGATCATCCGCGACGGCGCTTTCGTCCACGTCACCTTGGGAACTCTTGTCGATGATCCGACGATCCGTCCGTCGGAGCACATCTTCGTCGGCTCCAAGGCACCCTGGTTTACGATCACTGACGATCTGCCCAGGTATCAGGGGCATGTTGCGGACGGCTAGGCGTGTCGCGGCATGGTTAATCAGACGTAACTGCAAAATTTACCGAGAATTCACGAGTGATACACTTCGGTAAATTTCTCTGCGATCCGGTAAGATATTGTTAAGGGTTGATGGCGATAGTCGTGCGTAACTTGAGGAGAAATCCCACTCTTCGAAGCGATTTCGAAGAGCGAGCTCAAGTCCCCGTTGTAACAGCTTCGACCTTCAGGCGCCCGTTTCGGGCGCCTTTTTCTTGGGTTTTTCAGAGCACGGCCTCGCGGTCGCGCATTAGAGCGCCGGAGAGCAGGATCACCGGCACCAGAGCGGTGAGGATGATGACGATCGCAGCGACAGCGCCGTCCTCCGGTACGCCGCGGGAAGCGTTCTCATAGACGAACGTCGCCAGCGTGTTGAAGCCGAACGGCCTGAGCAGGATGGTCGCCGAGAGTTCCTTGATGGTGTCGACGAAGACCAGCATCGCGGCGGTGAAGATGGCCGGCTTCAACAGTGGCAACAGAACCCTTGCGGCACTTCGGGATGGCGTCTGGCCGAGACTGCGTGCCGCTTCGTCGAGGTGCGGCGGCAGCTTTTCCAAACCGGAATGGATCGCGCCTTCCGCCAGGGCCAGGAAGCGGATCGTGCAGGCGAGGATGACGGCACCCGCTGAACCGGTCAACAGCAAGCCGGTGGACAGTCCGAAATTCGCCCGCAGGAAGGCATCGAGCGTGTTGTCGAAATGGGCCAGCACGAACAGCAGCCCAAGGCCGAGCACGCCGCCTGGCAGCGCATAGCCGACCGCCGCCAACCTGACCGTGACTGTGATCAACTGCGTGCGCGACAGCCGCACGGCGTTGATGAGGAACAGCGCGAGTACGATGGTGATCGTCGCCGTTGCCGCTGCGGTGACCAGACTGTTGGCGAATGCGTCGGCCAGCGCGTGGGAGGAGAACTGGACGAGCCGGCGCGAGGCATACTGGCCAAAGATCAGCATGGGGATTCCGAACCCGGTCAACACCGGCAGCGCGACAGCAAGCAACGCAGCTATTCCGGCGGCGCCGGCGAGCCGGGTGCGCGGCGGGTAGGCGCGCATATGGTTTGCACGGCTGGTGTGGAACCGTTGCTTGCGGCGGGCCCAGTGTTCGGCGGCCAGCAGCAGGAACACCAGCGCCAGCATCAGCAGCGCTATCTGTGCGCCTCCCTCGAGGCTGCCGCGTGCGAGCCACGTCGTATAGACCGAGGTGGTAAGTGTGCGCACGCCGAGATATTCGGTTGCGCCGATGTCGTTGATCGTCTCCATCAGCACCAGCGCGACGCCTGCGACGATCGCCGGCCGGGCCACCGGCAGCAGCACTTTCCAGAATACTTTTGCCGGCCGGGCGCCCAGGGTGCGGGCGACATCGGCGATGTTGCGGCCCTGCATCAGGAACACTATGCGCGTGGTCAGGTAGACGTAGGGATAGAGAACGGAAGTGAGCACGAATGCCGCTCCGGGCGTGGAGCGGATATCCGGAAACCAGTAGTCGCGGATGGTCTCGAAGCCGAACATTGCACGGACCAGGCCTTGTATCGGCCCCGAATAATGGAAGAACTCGCCGAACGCATAGGCGGCCAGATATGGCGGCACCGCGAGTGGCAGCACCAGTGCCCACGAAAAGACCCGGCGGAACGGAAAGTCGAAAGCGACGACGAGCCAGGCGCCCAGCACGCCGAGGACAGACGTCCCGGCTGCCACGAGCATCAGGAGCAGAAGCGTGGTCCGGCTGGCGCCGGGCAGCACATTCGCCACCAGATGCGGCCAGTCCTCGCCGGTCCCGCTGAGCGCCACGAAGGCAAGCGACAGGATCGGCAGCAGCACCAGCGCACAGAGCGCGATGGCGATGAGATGCACATAGGGATGGCGGTTGCGCTTCACCCGCAGCGGGCGTTCCGTTCCGTTCCCGATATGCTGGATAATAGCCATCGACTGTCCCGCTGATACGGGAAATGCCGGGCATGCTTCGGCCCGGCCTTTCTTATCTGATCGGCGATGCTCAGCTCGACGGGCCGTCGTCAAGGCCGACGCGGTCGACCATCTCGGAAGCGGCCTTGCGGTTCTTGGCGATGTCGGCCAGTGGCAGCGTGTCGGACTTCAATTCGCCGAACGACTTCACCATTTCGGAAGGCTCTAGGCCGGGCTCGACCGGATATTCGTAGTTCTTCTCGGCATAGACCTGCTGCGCCTTGTGGCTTGCAAGGAATTGCACGAGCTTCACCGCGTTGTCGTGATTGGGCGCGTGCTTGGCCAGCGCGACGCCCGAAATGTTCACATGGGTGAGGCCATTCTCGAAGGTCGGGAAGATCACGTTGATCGCGTTACCCCACTCCTTCTCCTTCGGCTCTTTCTCATTGGTGCGCATCAGCCCGACATAATAGGTGTTGCCGAGCGCGATATCGCACTCGCCGGCAGCGATGGCGCCGGCTTGCGGACGGTCGCCGCCGTCCGGCTTCTTGGCGAGGTTGGCCTTCAGGCCCTTCATCCACTCCTCGGTCTTTTCCGCGCCCCAGTGATTGATGGCGGCGGA
This sequence comes from uncultured Alphaproteobacteria bacterium, assembly GCA_963763895.1. Lineage (GTDB taxonomy): Bacteria > Pseudomonadota > Alphaproteobacteria > Rhizobiales > Rhizobiaceae > Neomesorhizobium. Next base: position 111,513 of record CAVXQC010000005.1, read on the forward strand.
GAACAGCGCCAGATTGTAGTCGTGCTGCCCCGATCGGATGCAGATCTTGCCCTTCCATTTCGGATCCGCGAGATCGGCGTAGGTGATCGCGGTGTCCTTGACGCGCTCCTTGGAGGCATAGACGACGCGGGCACGCTTGGTGACGCCGAACCAGTGGCCTTCCGGATCGCGATATTCCGCCGGCAGCAGCTTGTTGACGGTCTCGTCGACCAGCGGCTGGGTGATGCCCTTTTCCTTGGCTGCGGTGAGGCGGGCGATATCGACGGTCATGATGACGTCGGCCGGCGAGTTCTCGCCTTCGGCGGCGACGCGTTCTTCGAGGCCCTTGTCTAGGAAGAGCACCTCGGTCTTGATGCCGGTTTCAGCGGTGAAAGCATCCAGCACGGGCTGGATCAGCTCGGGCTGGCGATAGGTGTAGATATTGACGGTGCCGTCGGCGAGCGCCGAGGTTGCGAAAAGCGCGGCGAATGCAAAGCCGGCGCCTGCCGATAAGGCGTTTCCAATCTTCATCGGTCTCTCCTGCCCAGGGGATTGAAGGGTCTATATTTCATAAGATGCATGTTCCTTGCCGGAACCGCTTCCCTATCAGCAATTTGAGTATCACGGTCAAGATTAAAATGAAACAATTTCAATACTTTAGAATTATTCTAAAGTTGAGATTTATATAAGACTTTTCAACGGTTCTGGACTTTCCGGGAAGGCTGCGCGCGGGGGGCGATCACAGCAAATTGTCCACCGGTGCCGGCAGGTTCTCGTCAAGAAAAATCGTTCTTCAATCAGCCAGGACGCGCGTCAGCGGGAAGGTGATCTCGACCAGTGTGCCTTCGCCGGGCGTCGAAACGATCGAGAATTTGGCGCGGTTGGCCTCAACCATCGCCTTGGTCAGCGGCAGTCCGAGCCCGGTGCCATCGCCGCGCCCCCGCTTCAGCGCGTTGATCTGCTTGAAGGGCTTCAGCGCCTGCTCGATTTCGGCCTGGGTCATTCCGATGCCGGTATCGCGCACCCGCATGACGATGTCGCCGCTCGGTTCATAGGCGGTGGACACGATCACCTGGCCGCCGGCCTGCGTGTAGCGCACTGCATTGGACAGGAGGTTGAGTGCGATCTGCCGCACGCTGCGCAGGTCCGCCACCACTTCGGGTAAACGGGAGGCAAAGCTCGAGCGGATGATGACGCGTTCGCGATTGGCCTGCGGCTGCATCATCGCCACCGTCTCCGACAGTGTGTCGTTCAGCGACACCGCTTCATAGGCCATTTCCTGCTCGCCGGCTTCGATCTTCGAGATGTCGAGCAGGTCGTTGACGAGATCGAGAACGTGGTTGCCGGAGCGGTTGATGTCGCGCAGGTAGTCGCGGTAGCGGTCGTTGCCGACCGGCCCGAACTTCTCGTCGATCATCAACTCCGAGAAGCCGATAATGGCGTTGAGCGGCGTCCGGATCTCATGGCTGACGCGGGCAAGGAAGTCGGTCTTCTGCGAGGAGGCGCGTTCGGCCTGCGCGCGCGCCTGCGTCAGTTCTTCCTCGGCGCGTTTCCATTGGGTGATGTCGCGCACAACCGCGCAATAGCCGCTGTCGTTGGGCAGCCGCCCGATGGTCATGAACAGCGGGATGAAGCGGCCTTGCGCCTCGCGGCCGATCACTTCGCGCCCGTCATTCAGGACGCTGGCGACCCCATGCTCGGAAAGCCCGGACAGATAGTCGCGTGCTGCGCGTTGGCTCTCGATGGCAAACAGCGAGGCGAACGGCTTGCCGATGACGTCCTCGTTATCGAAGCCGAACAGCGCTTCCGCCGCGCGGCTGATAGAGCGGATCGAGCCGTCCGTGGCGATCAGTACGACGCCGTCGGTTGCGGTATCGACGATCGCCCGCATCTCGGCGATCCGGTTTTCCAGTTCGGCGGCTTCTTCGGCAAGGTCAAGTGGCGGGCCAACCTCCACCGGAGCTTCCGCTGGTGGAGGCATGGTTTCGGCGCGCCTCAAGGCCAGCAGCAGCGCCTTGCCGCCGTGCCAGGGGACCGATTGCAGCCGTGCCTCGACCGGGAATTCCTCCCCGGTCCTGGTTAGCAGTCGGAGCTTGCGGTCGCCGGTGTCGTCGTCGTTGCCGTCATAGGGCTCGCCGAACAGCGTATCGAGACCGCCGGCGTCGGCGAGGTCGTCGATCGACGCGTATCCGGTGAGGTTCAGGAACTCCTGGTTGGCATAATGCAGCTCGTCGCCAGAGTGGATAAGCACCGGTATCGGCAGTTTTGACAGGATCGACGTGTCGGCGGCCACACGTGCATCTGATGAGCCGCCGTTCGTCGAAAACGCCGACGGTAGGAAGCCCGTGGTGCGCAGTTCCGGCGCTTCGCGTTGCGGTTGCCGGTCGCCTTCGGGTTCGGCCGAAGGTGCTTCATGGGCGGCATCCGGCTGCCCGCTTTCGGCGGTTGAAGCCTGTCGAGGCTCCACTTCGTGCGGCGCTGCTTTCGCCGGAGTTGTTTCGGCAGCGGGCTTCTGACCGGCTGTCGGCGTGTCGGCCTCGTGTGAAGGCGCCGAATCCTGCTTGCCCGCAACCGTCTCGGTGGCAACCGGCTGCGGCGTTTCTTCGGTGGTGCCGGCCGGCGCATCCGTCGTTTGGTCGTCGGCCGCAGCCTCGGCGCCGCCGGCCTTCCCGGCCGGTACGCTTTCCTTCTTCAGCCGGTCGCCGATCTCGCGGAACGCGTTGCGCTCGACCGGGGTCAGTCCGCCCTTGTCGTTGGCCGGGGTCCGGTGCTCAGCCAGCCGGATCACCTTGTCGCTGAAACGCCGTTCCTGCTTCGGCACGATGGTCAGCGCCGGAACTTCGCCTTTGAACGGGTCGCCGGTTTTTACGCCGTCGGGTGCTGTGCCGGACTGGGTGCTACTCTCTTCGGCAGAGCCTTCCGATGCAGCCTCGGCTGAGATCTGAACCAGCGCCAGGCCGAGTGCCTCGGGATCGGGGACCGCATCGCCGCCGCGGGCGACGCCGAAGCCGCGAAAACCTTCGAAATTGCGGTCGCGGCCATAGACTGGCAGGGCGGCAAGGTCGACAGGTATCCGGAGATCAGTGCCGGTAACCGGCCACAGCACCGACCGGCCCGACCAAGTGTCGCGGCGGTCGAGCAGGCCGGCGATTTCACCGTCGGGATCGAAGCCGAAGATCATGGCGATGTCGCGGAACTTGCGCCCGACTATGTCCGCTGCCGGTGCGCCTACGGCGCGCGCGAATTCCGGCGAGATCGTGCTGAAGTTTCCTTCGGCGTCGGTACGCCAGACGAAGCGGACCGGCTTCAGTTCGCGTTCGAACACCGGCGCCGGCGGTATATCTGCCGATGCAGCGCCATTGTCCTGGCTGACCGCGGCCGTCGCCGGCTCGGCTGGCGATGTTCTGTCGGTTTTGAAATACCAGCGCTCGTCCTGGCCTGCCGCCGCCTGTTGGTCGTTTGCGCCGCCGGAACGGTTGTCTTCATCGCCCGCCAGAGGATGGCTACCGTCCCGAGAGACCGGCTCAAGGGAGTCGACCGGGGACGGCGTGACTTGCGGTTCGGGATCTTCGAGTTCCGGAACAGCGCCTTCCTCTTCCCCGACATCCGTCACGCCCTGAATTTCGTCGACGACGACAAGCAGGTGCAGCGCGGGCTCGTCGGTCAATCGCGCGAAGCCGGCGGGCAGCCGCCCGCGAGCCGCCGGAATCCGCCGCTTCACCAGCCGGTCCGCCTCGCCACCCACTTCGCTCACAAGGCCGGCGAGTGTATCGGCGGCGATGCCGAGTTCGTCGAAACCGGCGGGAGCGGCGATGACTACACCGTCGCCGTCGATCAGCGCGGCGAAATGACCGGGCTCGTTGAGACCGCCGATGATACGTTCGGCGAGTTCCCGTTCGCTGCGCGAGGTGGCGCGCGCCGCCGGAACCGCCAGCAGGATCGCCCGTTCGCCGTCCGGCAAGGTGATTGCGCTGGCGAGAAACGGCACCGCCTGGCTGGTCATGCCGGTCGCCAATCGCACCATCAGGCCCTTGTCGCGGCCGATGTCGGGATAGCCTGCCGTTGCCATGATCTGCCGACGCGCTACCGGGCTGAGGCGGGTTGAAGCTCCGATGATCGCTTCGATGTCGGGGTAGCCAAACACCGCCGCGCCAGGCCCGTTGGCCCAGATCACATCTTCGAGATCGGTCGACAGTATGGCGAGCGCGTCACCAGCGGCGAAACGCTCGCGCACGTCGTCGAGGACGGCGATGTCGATGAAGGAATATGTCGTTGACGGCATATAACTGACCGGACCTGCCCTTTTGCGCTGCGGCGTGTACGATTAACGCTTTGTTAAATAAAAGCAGGTTCGGCGAAGGTCTACAAACCTACGCGTTTGCCCAGTGAAAATTGGCTGGTGTGGTTAATCGCCTCACCAATTTTTTGGTGCGACGCAGCAAAAATATTGCAATGCACAAAAATCTGTCATATGATTGAAGCATAATCAAAAGGGCGCGGGCAACCAACCATCGCCAACCAGAAGGATAGGGAAAATGTCCAAGACTGCTGCAAAAACCACCGAATCCGTTGAAAACATTGAATTCCCGACGTTCGACGCCAGCGCGGCTACCGATCAGCTCCGCACCTTCGCCGAGAAGGGCGTCGAGCAGTCGAAGGAAGCCTACGAGAAGTTGAAGACCGGCGCCGAAGAGGCCCAGAAGGCTCTCGAATCGACGTTCGAGACCGCCAAGTCGGTTGGCAACGAACTGTCGCTGAAGACGATCGCAGCACTTCGCGCCAATGCCGAAGCCAATTTCTCGCATCTCGAAGCGCTCGTCGGCGTCAAGTCGCTGTCGGAATTCGTCGAACTGCAGACCGCCTTCCTGCGCAAGCGCGTCGAGATGACGGTTGAGCAGACCAAGGACCTGCAGAGCCTGACCACCAAGGCGGCGACCGACGTGTCGAAGCCGGTCAAGGATGCTTTCGAAAAGACCCTCAAGGAACTGAAGGTCGCCTGATTTCGTTCGAGCGAATAAGAATTCCCGGAAGGCGGAATCCTCCTCCTTTCGCCTGACGGACAGGCCAGCATCTCCTCCCGCTGGCCATGCATGAAAAAGGCCGGTTCCTCCCCGGCCTTTTTCTTTGCCAACGACAGATGCGACGTCGCAGGGAGCACCTTGTGGCGCGCCGACGAAACAGATTGTCGCGCCTCCATGCCATCGGTCTTGAAAAGCGCACGGTTTCTCCGTAAAGGACGCTTCGTCAGACGCTGGCACGTGCGGTTGTAGCTCAGCTGGTTAGAGCGCCGGATTGTGGATCCGGAGGTCGCTGGTTCGATCCCAGCCAACCGTACCAATTTTCTCTCAATGATTTCAGTATCTTACAGGGTCGGCAAATTTGCCGATGCCTCTTTTCATGTCGCGTCATGTTGCAAGCGGCTCCCTTTGATTTCCAAGGGTTTCCTGTGACACTCGGCAAATCCACGCGACATGAACGCGACATGGAGCGGTTGCGTGCATACCGCAGATGCGGCATGCTCGCTTTGTCGGCCGCCCGGGGAGTAGGGTTTAACGATCCTGGTCCGCGCTCGTGCGCTGGACTTCCGGAGGAAGAGCTTTTGCTAACCAAGGGAAAGTCATAGGCCAATGCTAGAGGGAAGCTGATGAAAGGCCTCGCGCGAGCGGGGCCTTTGTCTTTTATGCGGCTGAGTAGGGAGGCTTGGGCGGAAACTCTCTGTTCGAAATAGCTGCTGGAACGTCTTGGTCGCGCCTACGTTATATTAGAAACAGCTGGTGGAACGAGTTGGTCCGTGCTCTTGCGTTTACAGAGTCTGCGATGTCAGGCAGTCAGAGTGCGCGCCCTAGTTTCGTGTCGGTCGCAGCAAAGATCGCGCGCGCCGGCGGGTGATGGAGGTTCGGTCATGGGTCATGGGCAGAGATCCACCCGCAAAAGATCAGCCAGCGCCGCGCTAAGCCTCATTCCGTTCTGCCTAATTATGCTACTTGGATCTCCGGCACGAGGGCAGTCGAACGACAGGCTTGCCTCGCAGGACACGGTCGAAATCCGCGTTTCGGGATGGAGTGCCTTTCGGGGTGGCGCTGCGGAGGCGTCGATGCTCACCGACGCTTTCACGATCGGGTCAGCTGGGTCGCTCGAACTTCCGATCATTGGAGACGTTCCGGCGGCGGGTCTACGCACGGACGAACTGGCGAAGCTGATTACCGATCGCTTGCAAGCCAGGCGCGGCCTCCGCGAACGTCCGGTTACGACCGTCCAACTGAAGCAATATCCATCCTTGGCGGTGAGAGGTTCGGTGGAACGCCCCGGCAAATACCCCTTTCGCCCCAACCTGACGGTTCAAGAAGCTATCGAGGCGGCAGGGGGGGTGGCGCGGATCGAGGAGACAGGGACGCAATTGAATTTGTCGATCTCACGCAGCGTCGGCCGTGTACGAGAGCTGACGGTTGCGCGGAGCTCTCTCGTGCTGCCCGGCGATATCATTTGGGTAGGACGAACGCCGGCGCTCGAAGCGCGAACGGCGCGCATTTTTACCGACAGGCCGTCGGCTGGTGATGCGAACCCCACCAATACCGAGGTGCGTCAGCATGCGGCGCCACTGGGCCCAGCCGGTTCGCGTGCTGAGCAGCAGCAGGCTCTGGAACGGGAGCGCTCCAAGGCGGACGCGTTGCTGCGTGGCCCGTCGGTCGCCCGCAGGGAGGCTGAAGCAGTTCGCAAGGAAGCCCTTGCCGCGCGCCGAGAAATCGATGCACCCAAGAACAGGCAGCAAACAACCGGTGACGAGCGCGAGCATGCTCTCCGCCGCGCGTTGATGGCGGCGCGCGAGGAACTTGACGCGATGCGGCACGCCGCACGTGACGCTGGCGCGAACGCGCATGCAGTCGCCGACACGACGGCGCTTCAAGGGCGAGCCCTTGAGGAGCAGCGGCAAAGGGCCGAAAGGCTCGCACGCGATCTGACCGTGGCGCGCCAATCGATCGATGCTCTGAGGGCAAGCGCAAATCTGGCGGCGGCTGCGCAGGCCGCCGCCTTGCAGGGCCGCCGACAGGTCGCCGAGGCCGCTCTAAAACGCGTCGGCGAAAAGCTCGCGCTGGAACGCGAGCGGGCAGATTCGGTCGCACGCGATCTCGACAGTGCTCGCCAAGAACGCGACGCGGCAAAGCAGGAAGTGGCCCGCATCTCGGCGGAGCTGCGCGCGGCGTTGGACGAAGAGCGCGACGAGGCCATTGGTCTGGCCCGCGACCTCAGCGCGGCGCGTAACGAAATTGACATGCTCAAGGTTCAGGATGAGCGGCGCACCGCGCGTATCGAGCCCGCGCCCAAGCCACGCGCCACCACAAGTCCACGTGTGTCTATACGGGCGGGCGCTCGACCAGCCTATCAATCGGGGTCGCAGGAAATTCGTAAAGTGGAGGTCCGTAAGCCATCGCGACCCGTTCGCGTGACGACGATTGCGCTGCCCGGCGCCTTGCTCCCGACACGGCTGCCAGTTCGCGGCCTTCCATAGCGAAGACCGAGTCGAAAGCGCGTTCCGTGGCTCGAATGCACGCCAGAGGAGAAGGATAAGTGTATGAATAAGTACGTGATTGCCGGATTGTTGATCGCGGTTGCGATCGAGCCAGCCTCGGCTCTCGATGTGGGCGTTGGTGGCGAAGTTGGCGGTGTCGGGGTCGGCGCAGATCTGGATGTCGACAACGAAGGCGCTGCCGTAGGGGCTGGCACGGGCGTCGACGGGGTGGGTGGAGCAGCCGTCGGTGGATCGGTCGGCACGAGCAACGGAACACCCGGGGCAGACGTGGGAGCCGATGGCGAACTCGGCGGCACGAGCGGCGGTCTCTCGACTGGCGTTGGTTCGGGGGGCGCCGGCCCGGGCAGCTCTACTGCCGCTCCAGGCAGTCCCGCTGGCTCGACCGCCGCTCCGGGAGGTACGACTGGCGGTTCGGTTACCGGGTCGGGGCCGACAGCAAGTGGCACCGCCACAACGCCAGGTGCGGCCACAACGTCAGGTGCCGCTACGTCAGGTGCCGCCACATCGTCAGGTATTCGTCACGCCAGGGGCGTGCAGCAAGCTATCACCCTGCCACGCATTCTCTTGCCCTCCAACGCTCGCAGCTACAAATCTGGGCAAGGTAAGGGCTACCCCCTGCTCTCTGTGGCGCCATTAAAAGCGATACCCGGTACACCAAGTGCTGTGGTTCGCGTCTGCCGTCAGGCGATCGAGTTTGCGGCGAGGCCGCTCGGCGCCGTAAATGTGCGCGCGGCAAGCGCAGGACCGCTGAGCCGGCAACGTCGTGGTGCCCTCACTGCCCCGCTCCATGTGCGCATCGACTATGAACGTCAAGGGGGCATAGACGTCCGTCAGGCGCGGATCAGGTGTCACCTCGACGGTGCCGGTAGGGTCATCGGGGTGAGGTAGGCCGTTCCACGTCGGCCGGTTCAGAACCGCTGACGGTGTCGGCTTGAACGCTTGTGGTCCGGGCATGGCTCAAATGTGCCGGTTGCCGACGCCCAACCGATTAGCCTTTGGCACTTCCCAGCGCCCTGTAAATGCTGCGTTCGCTGATCCCCAGCCGCTCGGCAATGGCGAGGCGGTCATGCCGTCGGCGTCCATGAGCGCGATCCTTCCCGCTTTCTTGGCCTCCTTCTTTTCCGCCTTCTCACGGCGGGACCGGAGACGATCAATCGCCTTCTCGAGCCTCGCCGTCCGGGCTGTGGCCTTGTTCCATCGATCGCTCGCGGCGTTGAACTCGGCTTCGAGCCGCAAGAGCTTTGCGTCATTCGCGGTCTTGCCCATCACGTAGCCACCCCTGCGAGACGCCTGATATCTGCGGCGATCGCTATCAAGGCATTGTTGTCGGCCGCGTGGTTACAATCCATCTGGTCGGCCGCCCGGAGCTTGACCAGTATCCCTTCCAACGAGTTGGCCGGCGTTGCTAGAATGCGATCACCGATCTTGTACAGCTCGTCGACACGGGTTTCGAAAACCTCTTCGAGGGCATCAAGCTTGAATTTCCGGCTCAGTTCCTCTCGCTCGGCCATGTATTGGTCCCGTGCCACTGTGGCATCGGCCTTCCATTTCGCTTTGGTTCCCAGCCAGGCCGCGTAGGCGGCAGGATACCGACCCGCCGAACTGAACATTCACGGATTGATTGGATAGGAAATGAAAGTGATCCCCTCAGAGGTGCCCGGAACCGGCAACGCCGTGCAGGATGATCCTTCGATATTTGTCGCCGACGACTACGATGCTCACTTCGAATTCGCTCTCGAACCCGTCGAACTTGACCAGCTTCCCAGCGTGATCCTGCCCCCAAATCTCAATCTGGGCAGTGTGCGGAGCGTGGTTGCGATCCTCCCATCCTTTCAGGAGTATTGGTTTGGCGACTCCGACGCCGGTCTCAAATGCCCATTCCTGAGGGGAAAGTCTTTGACCGTCCACCCTCACCTTCGTGGCGACAGGATGGAAGGTGCTGTTCAGGGTTTTGATGCCTTCGATCAAGATGCTTCGGCGATTCCAGTTGACGACGCGGACGTGAATTGCCTCCTTGTCGTTCCGGTCGATCATGACGTCCAAAGTCGGATTGGCGTCGCCGACAGCGAATTCGGTTTGCTTCTTTTGCTCCGCGATCTGCCTGTAGAGCGGATAGACCGTAAATGTTGCCACCAGCACAGCAAGGTATCCGGCTGCGGAACCAAACCATTCCCTGAAACACTGAGCGCCATTCTCGGGCGGAGGTCCGCAGAGATCGCCAAAATCGTAGTAGTGGCTGAACCAAAGGATGACGCCGAGCACGGCGAAGATCCCCATCCCGACACAAAATATCCAGTCGCTTGCCTTGCCCCCGATCACGGTCTTTCTTTCCCCAAGCTTTGCCCCAGGCTGAAACGTAGCAGGTTTGCTCCGCAGGGAAAGATCATGCCGTTCAGCGAAACTAATTCTGCGCGAAACCCCGAAGCGGTGTCCGCCCCGTCGGGCCCGTGGCGATTTTGGTACCCCCCACGTGGGCGATCTTCCCTCCGGAACGGGAGACGCGCCGTCAGCGTTATTTAAGCTGCTGCGGATGAATGTGGAGGAGCGTGGCGTGATCGAGTTGACTGAGAAGGAGAAGCGCTTTCTCAAGCGCGTCGACACCATCACCTTCTTACCCTGGTCGAACAAAGTGACTGCCGTAGATGCCAAAGGAAAACCCATGCGGATATCGAGGGCGACTTTCGCTCGATTAAAGGATGATGGCATCATCGTCCGGTCCGCCAGCCATTTGAATTCGGATACCTATGTCGTCACTCCCTCCCCTGTAACGCCCGATGTCGAGGAAGTGCAGAAGGCATCCGCCCAGGCTAGGCTTTAAGCCGCGTCCTTGCGCCGTCTCTGGGGCCGCTGGCATAGGCCTCTGCCTCACCTCGCGGGTGATAGACGCTCGCCAGCTCGCCGTTCTGCTCTGGCCACAGCGGAAATCGCTTCTCGCGCGTCCTGAGCCACCGCTGGCGCGCTATGCGGCCATCCGCTGCTCAGGCTCTTGCTGTGCCGACTAGGCGAGCGCCATGCACTGCTGCACCATCTGCTCGCTCAGGCCACTTTTCTCGCGCACCCACGGTCCCCAATGGCCCCACGGCAACGAGGCCTTCACCTCGAGCAGCCGTCGGCCGATGGCGATCTTCTCGTCGATCGAGCGATGGCGCCTGGATGGCCTTTCCCGCCCCTTGGCGGCCTCACTGACGCGCGCGGCGCTCAAGACGCCCCTCGCGGCCTCCTGACCAGTCAACGACGTTGAGCGCCGCGCGTAGAAGTGCAGCATGCCTGCCAGCGCGTGACCCTGGTGGACAACTCCGCGGAGTTCGTTGGCCATTGCCATCAGCGGCCCGATGGGCACGTGGTCGAACAGCTCGAGAAAGGCCGACGTGTCAGCCTCAATCATGTCCTGGCACGCGGTGACGATGCTGGAAATGGCGCTGAGGCTGGTTTCATCAATCAGGGCATTGTTGCCCTTGCCCTCGGCAAGGATGCACAGCACGAGCCAAGCATGGCCTTCACCATGGTTGCGGATCAGTCGCTCGATCGAAGCGACCGCCCTGGTCTGGCCCGGCATTGGATAGATGTTCTTTGGAACGATATCGACTGCGAACTCGTCGCAAAGGTCTTGGGCTGTCGGCTTGCCGCAATGCTGCGGCTGAATTTGGTGGATGTTACCGGGATATGGTGGTGTCCGCGCAAGCATGATGTGCTCCGACCTTCTTAGGCGATAGATATTTGCACCATCTTGCGGCTACGCGCAATATATAGCGGCGCTTTGCCAAGGAGGCGAGCGTGTGCCCTGCGCAGATTTTCAGGTCGTGGTTTGATGGAACCTGATAGGGCGTTATGCGTTTTGCGGTATCGGCGATTGTGAGTGTCCCCCACTGTCCTAAATCGCCGATGTGCAGAATAAGAGGCGGGAAAAGGGTCGGCTGTCCCCCAGCCGGCCTTTTCCGTTGATCGGCGGGCCACCGAAACAGGCCGGAACGATCTCAGAGCAGTCGCGTTGGTGTGGGTCGGCGATCTCTCTTGTCGAACCCTCGCAAATCGCCGATGTGGCATGACTGGAAAGGCCGGCTCCCCTCAGCCGGCTTTTCTTTGAGACGCGACGCTCACCCATCACTCAAAGCCCTTTTTCCTCACGCAGCTTTGCTTCCCAACGATCGGCGGTCACAAGCTGCACGAGAATGCGCTTCACGATCGCGGCGTGCGGACCTCGCCAAGAGCGAAGCTCGGCGGTGAGGCGATACGCGCATTCGGCTATTTCCTTGTTGGCCATCTTGGATTTTCCCGCGGCCCGGATGTTCTTCGCAACTGTAGCGCCGTGCGCGGTTTCATCGCCCAAATCAATGATCATGCTGCAGCATTCGGTAAGCACCATGAACAGCGCGTGATTGGCGTCTTGGTGCTGGATTTCAAGTCCAGCGATGTTTTCTGTCATTAGACTTCGCCCCCTTTTTTGCCATTGGCAAGGGCGCACAGAATAAACGAACGGAAGCGGAAGAGAACGGCCTGGCGTCGTCGTAAGACACACACTCACCCCCCAAATCCCAGAGGCACCAAAAGATGCTCCGGTCGTGAAAGTGGGCCAGGAATATTACGACCGTGGGAAAGCAGCCGTGGGAACCGTGAATCCGCCATCAGACGCATAGCGAGCAACGCCCTTGGTGATGCGGAGTTCGTCCAGCCAGCCTATCAGAAAGTGTTTCATGTGTTCCGTCCTTGATTTTGAGCCCAGGGCGCCGACCCTCCTGTAGGTCCGGGCCGCGTCAAACCGATTTCGGCGCCGGCCTTCTCGAGTGATTTGTCGGCCGTGGTCATCACGTGATCCCTTGCTCGCGGCGCGCCAACTCCAGCTTTTCGGCCAAGCGTTGCGCAGCGCCGACGGTCGCGTTGATCTCCTTGGACACTGCGAGGAGACGGGCCACGTCATCGCGTTTGCGTAGTTCGGAGCGCATGATCTTGCGGAGGCCATCGGCTCGAACCCGCAAGTCGCAATAGTCGGCCAGCAGCGCGGCCTCGGCGCAGGAAATGGATCGTTTCCAGCGCATTTCGATCGCCACCAGCGAGGAAAATAGCCGTTTTGCTGCCGGACTCATCCACGTCGGCGCCGTCGGAATGGCAGAGTTCTGCGGCTTTGCGGTCATCAGCCCATCACCTCAGCGGCCGAAAACCGCAGATCCTGCGGAAAAAACCCGGTCGGCAAAAAAAATGTGCGAATGGCTGCCTCGCGGGTCCGCGGCAAAACGGCGATTTCGGGCGAACCCTCCCCCCCTGGTCATGCGCGCCTCCAGCCAACGCTTCGATTGACCAGCCACTCACGGCCTGAGAACTGGGCGGGGTTGATCGGTTCGGGCAGAACAACCGACGCGATGAAGGTCACATCGTCGTCGACTGTGTGGCCGTAGAACACGATGCTGCGGTTGTCCTCGGCGAGCACCTCTTGAATCTCCACAATCGCGGCAGGCGTGTTGTCATTGGCGGGACGGGCAATCATGGCCTGGTATCCTTCCCGTCGCGGCCAGCTTTGACCATCAACTGCCAAGACTTGGAGACACCTGGACGTTCGCCGGGCTCAATGTCCTTCACCGCGTGCCAAGCAGAGCCGTTGTCGGTTACTACGTGGCCGCGCTTGTACTCATCGGAATTCTGCCAAACACCACGATAGCGGATCGGTGCTGCTTCCAGATCAGCGACGCGGTCCTTGAGGGCCATACGCCCATCATTCTCCCAGCGCACCATACCGTGCAGACTGCCGATGAGATGAGCGATCAGATCTGCGGAGAGCGTTTGGTCAGGGCTGATGCCAGCGTTCATGAACACGGACTTCATTTCAGCAATGAAGTGCTCGGTGTAGCCCGCCACCGCCTTGTCGATCTGTTTCCTGTTGGTCGACCCGGCCGGAAATGTTGGCCGCGGAACCGACTTGATCTTCCACTGCCGCGGCGCGGGTCGGGGCGCCTCCTGCCGATTTCGCTCGTCTTGGCCGATCTCCGTCTTGAAGCGCTCATCACGAAGGCTCGAAAGCTTGGCATCGAGCGCTTTGATCTCTTCCTGCAGTCGGGACTGGAGGCCGAGGTCCATGTGTGTGACGTGCTTGGCAAAGTCGCGATCGACCTCCTCTTGCTTTCGCCGGCGCAGGTCTTCCAGGTGCGCGATACGCGCATCGATCTCGTTGAGCGTCTTGGTGATCGGATCGTCTGAGCGGGATATCTTGCTCATTTCGCCTCCTCGACGGCATCGACGAAGTTGTGAGCGAGACACCATGCCATCGTCGACGGTTGTTCGTTCGAAGCCTCGACCGTGAGGGCTTCGAAGCTGGCGCCGGTGCGCTCCGCGATCAGCGACAGCATCTTTCTGTCAAACGCGCATTGCTGACGCACCGCCTCGGCGTGATCGTCTGCGGTCCAACGCTTGGTGGTTGACGGGAATGATCCGACTTTGTGCAACACGATCTCTGTGTCGCGCTGCGCAATGCGGACATCGCCGGCCATCGCGATCACGATGGCACCAGAGCTGCAACGGCGCCGCATCCGAACTCGCTTTGTCAGCGCCGGCGCCCAGCGGATGGCCCGGTAGATTGCCATAGAAGGCCAGTAGTCGCCGCCCTCGCTGTCGATGACGATGTCGAGATGACGCGCGGCGATGTTGGCGGCGAGATTGTCCTCGACGCGCTGCCTCATGTCCTGGTTGATCTCACCAAAGATCTCGATCGTCGCCGAGGCTATCGTCTGTCCTCCCGTGAAAGCTTGGGCGCGCTGCATGTCCATGATCCACGGCTCAAGGTCCATGCCCGACGAATTCGAACCGGAGAGGCAACTGCGACAGTTCCTCGATCCGGCGCTCGAGCTTTTCCAGACGGGCAAGGATGGCGAGGCTTTCCATCAGCGCGGTTCCACCATGGTGAGCGCTCGTTTGACGTAGGTCGGCGACCCCCGCTCAGACGATCGCTTGCCGCGAGGATTGGAGCGCCAAGGTTGATGCCGGCGGCCCGTGCCTGGGCCTGTAGCGTGCGTGCCGCCGCCAGGCGCTGGAAGATGTGATCGGCGGCCGATCGGATATCGTGGTCGAGGTCTGTCAGGTACTGCTTGAGGGTGTCACGCGCCTCGGCCTCATATTCCTGCCGGAGCTTGTTCCGAAGCTTGCTGGCGGCATCCACTGCGGCCTTTGCTTCGTTGACGGCTGCGCTTGCCGCGGCAATCTCTTCAGGCCGGGGAGGCTGACGCCCCCAGGCTGTACTGTTCACGAAGTTGAGGCCCTCGAGGCTGGCGTGCCAAGCTTGGGTGGCTGTGGCGAGGCCGGTTTCCGCTTCGGCGAGTTTCACCGGGATCGGCGGAAGGGCGGGTTCGGTTTTGGTCAAGCGCTTTAGCATGACGAATTGATACCACGGTCTGAAATCGCAAATGCAACATGTTGCACAAGGCTCAAGATTTCCCTTTTATTTCAATCATATGGCGGGAAAGTGCTTTTCGCAGCTTGCTCTCATTCTCAAGATCCCATTCGTCGACCGTGCCTGACTTAACGCCGGAATCTTCCAATATCGAGCGAGGTATCCAAACCTGGACCAAGCCATCACGCTTGCGCTGCCGGCAAACCGTCGATCGCGAGGATCCGCGCTTTGACTTCCGGCGCGCGTTCTTCATGCAAACGGCACCACTTTTCTGCGCGCCGAACCTTTTTTTCTTAAGGTTTATGCGAAACGAATGGCCTCGCGGGTCGCCGGGCAAGCGGCCCGATAGACCGACCCTCCCGCCCCCAAGAATGAACAGTTTCCTAGTGTCCTGATTCTGAAGTCCGTTTCATTTAGGCGTTTGCCGCGAGAGTGCGGAGGCAGAAGCGTTGGATGCTGGCCAGGATGTCGTCAGCGGACTTGGTCCAGCGGAAGGGTTTTGGGTCGGCATTGGTGGCCTCGATGTAAGCTTTGATAGCCTTTTCGAGTTCGGCGACCGAGTGGAACACGCCTCGTTTGAGGGCGCGTTCGGTCAACAGCGCGAAGAAGCGTTCGACCTGATTGATCCATGAGGCCGATGTCGGCGTGAAGTGAACGTGCCAGCGCGGGCGCTTGGCGAACCAGTGGCGGATCAGCTTGGTTTTGTGTGTGCCGTAGTTGTCCATGACGACGTGAATGTCGAGATCGGTGGGCACGTTGCGCTCGACCTCGTCAAGAAACTTGCGGAACTCCGACGCCCGGTGCCGGGGCATGCATTTGCCGACGATGGTTCCAGCCTTCACGTCAAGCGCCGCAAACAGCGATGTCGTTCCGTGCCGCTTATAGTCGTGCGTGCGCCGTTCAGCCTGGCCGGGCCGCATCGGCAGCAGAGGTTGCGTGCGGTCGAGCGCCTGCACCTGGGATTTCTCGTCGACACACAGCACAAGAGCACGCTCGGGCGGCGACAGGTAGAGCCCGACGATGTCGCGCACCTTCTCCACGAACAACGGATCGGACGAGAGCTTGAAGGTCTCGACGCGGTGCGGCTGCAGCCCGAAGGCGTGCCAGATGCGATGCACGGTCGAGGGCGCGTGGCCGATCTCCTTGGCCATGGTCCGCAGGCTCCAGTGCGTCGCGCCTTTCGGAAGCGTCTCCAGCGTCTTGCGGATCGTGGCTGCGATCTCATCGTCGCCGATCTCGCGCGGCGCGCCAGGGCGCGGCTCGTCGTAAAGGCCATCCATCCGGCTCTCCGCGAAGCGATTGCGCCATGTGCCGGCCGTTGCGGCACAGACACCACTTGGCCGCGATCTCCTTGTTGTTGAGCCCGGCGGCCGCAGCCAGAACGATGCGCGCCCGCTCCGCCAATGCCTGCGGTGCGCCGTGCTTGCGCGTCAGCGCCGTCAATTCGCTCTTCTCCGCGGCTTCCAGTACGATCGCCACCGCTCGGCCCTTCGCCATTCCCGCCTCCTTGCGTCAAGGTCGCGAGAATGTAACTGATTTGTCGATCAGAACACTACCGGCCGCCGTTTCCTTGGCAAAGGAGCCCGCTTATGCCCCACCTCCTCCCAGTCAAACGTGAGGG
This sequence comes from uncultured Alphaproteobacteria bacterium, assembly GCA_963763895.1. Lineage (GTDB taxonomy): Bacteria > Pseudomonadota > Alphaproteobacteria > Rhizobiales > Rhizobiaceae > Neomesorhizobium. The sequence goes on from CAVXQC010000005.1 coordinate 128,013, forward strand.
CGGTTGCTTGTGCGGAGCGTTGCGCTTCCGCGTGCAAGGGCACCCCATCAGGGCCGGAATTTGCCACTGCCTGGCTTGCCGGAAGGTAACTGGATCGTTTTTCTCGGCCTTCGGGATCTGGCCGCGCAACGCGTTCGAAGCGACCGGTGAGTTCAGCACATATGATGGGGCGCAGTTTTTGCAAGACGTGCGGTTGCCGCGTGTTCTGGCTTTCCGACGACGAGGCCGAAGTCATGCTCGGCAGCCTTGACGACGCGCCTGGGGACATCGTCCCTGAATACGAGCTCTGGATCGGCCGGCGCGAAGAGTGGATGGGATCGCTGCATTGGGCCGATCAATTCTCGCATGACCGTGAGCCGCGGGAACCGGCTACGGAGAAAACAATGCCCGGAGTGAGGCAGCAACCCGATCCCTAGTGTTTTGCCGGCGCTCATGGCAGCAGACCCAGCACGGCCGTGACGATGACGCCGGCTCCGATCAAAGCCAGGGCGCGATAGGCGATCGTCAGGACGCGCTCAGCCCGCTTCCGGCGAAGGAGCCGGCGGCGAATGGTGAAAGCTCGAGAGGATGTCTGGTCCCTCATGCTAGCCGTCGGCTGCTGGGGCTCGTCATCGAGATCGGCAGGGCTATGGGGCACACCCCGGTTGTCACCAATCAACAAGCCGACAACGAAACTAGCGACACAGCCGGCGAAGATAAGCGCGATCGTGGTCATGCGGCTGACCCTCCGGCCCGCTGGCCCTGGCCGGAACGCCGGCACATCTCTCGCTGTACCTCGTCATGGAAGGATCGGAGTTCGGCGCTAATGACATCCGGCTCCAAGCCAGCGCGTTCCATTTGTACGGAGATCGTCGAAACGGTCTGACGCCAATACGTGTCAGCCGCTTGCCCACGCTTCGTCAGAAGCACCTCGGCGACACGGCGGACTTTTCCCGCGCGCTTGGCCAAAGGGAACGCGATCACAGTTCGCGGTGGCGTCCAGCACAAGAGGTCGAGCTGCTTCATGCTGCCCTCCCTTTCGCCCGTGCATAGGAGTTGGATTTAGGCTTCTCGCGCGCAGAGACGCCAAGGTCTGAACCGTCCAAAGCCCCTTTTTCTTTTAAGGTGTGATCTAAGGTGTGAGTATAAGGTATAAGGGTAACTGCACCGTCACCTTCTGGAATGACTGACTGGTTACCTTTTGGCGTGTCTAACCGGTTACCTTTTGGCTCAGAAGGTGGCTGACTGGTTACCTTTTGAGAGACCAGTTCATCCCGATATTCGAGTACCGACAAAGCCCATCCGAAATTCAAGATATAGACCTGCGCTCGTCGGGAATTTCGACCAATTTTGAGTTGAGCATCTGCAGGCAGGGCGCCTTTCGGAAGGCACGTCATCGCCCCGCCGTCGCTCAGAAGCTTCAACCATTTCGAGACGCTTTCCGGAGCCGCGCCAAGCCCCTCGGCGAGCGTCTCACGCGTTGGGTATGCGCAGCCGACTTCTTCGTTGAAGAATTCGCACAGCAGCCATGCAAGGCGGACGGCCCCCGGCGAATTGCGGAAGCCTGGAAAGAACCTGCAGGCGGCGCCCCAGTCGTACTTTGAGAGGACAATCGTCAAGCCGCTCTCCGCAAATCATGCGACTGCCTGATGGCCTCGCAAGCTTCGATCGAACTGATGCCGAACATAGCCTTCAGACCAGGCACCAACGGCTTCGGTCGCTCTGCCGGCGGTGTGCTCGCCAGAAAGCGAGCCGCCTCGTCGACCGCGGCCGAATGTTCGTGTTCGGGTGGAGTGAGGTTGGCCGCGGCGGTCATGCTATCTCCCCCCATCGAAAAGCTGCACTAGCCTTGCGCGCGATGCCACCCAGCGGCCGCCGATTTTCTTTGCCGGCAGATCTCCGTTTTCGAGCAGGTTGAATACCTGCCGAGGGTTTCGCTTGATCACTTTGGCGATGGCGTCAGCACCCCAAACGAGATCAAGAGGTTCTGCTTCTTCTGTTTTCATCAGCTTCCCTTCCTGTTGCGATATTCTGAAACAAAACGTAACGTACAACGGCAAAGCGTGCTAGACAGGAGTGGGAGTCATCTGGTAAATGCAAAAAAATACGTAACAGGAGTCTAGGATGACGCCAATATCATTGGACTGGAAAAGGCCTACGCTCGGCATGGAGGTAATCGAGGCGGCTCAATCGACGGAGCTTTTCGGTCAAACCGACAACCGTGTGTTTGTGGTTAGGGGTGGCGATACGACGCCGGTTCGGTACGAAATCCGCGACTGGAAAATCCGATAGTTCTGAAATTCATCAATGGATGGCGTGAAGGCAAGCTGCTAGATTTTCTGTCGGCATTCGGCCACGTCTCTCACAGGGAAACCTACGTCATAGACGTCGAATTCAGCGCGGAAATGCTCGCGAGAAGGCTTCTGGACTCAACCAGCCCCAACGAGCCAAGCACGCGCGAGCGGTGGATAAATGCAATGCTCGATCATGTGCCCCTTAAAAGCTCCTTCACAGATGGTCGCATCGTTCTGCACCCCGAAGATCTGAGTGGCCTCATGGCGATGGAGATCGCCCTTGCGCACGAAGTCGGTGCAAAAACAACATCATGCGATCATTGCGGTACTGTCTATTTGACAGGCCCCCTTACCTGGCGCCGGTCTCATTCCCGCTTTTGCTCTGATCGGTGTCGAGTGGCCGCAATGCGAAAACGAAAAGCACAACAGGCGCAGCCACAGGGGTGAGCCGAGATGTCCATCCGCAAGCGCACATGGAAGACCGGCAAGGGCGAGGAGAAGACCGCCTGGGTGGTCGATTACGTCGAAGCAAGGGCACGCGCCGGCAGAAGACGTTCAAGCTGAAAAAGAAAGCCGACGCACTTCGCCGCCACGGCCAAGGTAGAGGTACGAGAGCGTCAAGTCGCCGACAGCGCCAGCGCCACCGTGAAGCAGGCCGGGGCGTTCTGGATCGCCAGCGGAGAGGCTGCAGGGCTCGAGCGCACCACGATCGACAGCTACCGCTCACACGTCGATCTGCACATTATCCCGCTCATCGGGAGCACGTGAGCTGTCGCTCAATATCCCGGCCGTGCGCGCGTTTCGAGGATCAGCTACGCGAAGGCGGCCGGTCGCCGGCGATGGTTCGCAAAGTGATGGTGAGCTTGGGCTCGCTGCTAGCGCGACGCGCAGGAGAGGGGACTGACAGGCCGCAATGTGGTCCGCGATATCCGCGGCTCGACGGAAGGGCGGCGAGCGCAGGCAGGAGAAGCGCCACAAGGGCCGCCTGAAGGTCGAGCGTCGACATTCCGACCCGAGACGAGGTGAAAGCCATTGTCGGCGCTCTCGCGGGCCGCTGGAGGCCATTGCTGCTGACGGCGATCTTTACTGGCTTGCGCGCCTCAGAGCTCCGCGGACTGCGCTGGAGCGACGTTGACATCGACCGGCGGGAAATCCGCGTCCATCAGCGCGCCGACAGGTTCAACACGATTGGCAAGCCCAAAGTCGATTTCAGGCGAGCGGACTGTGCCGGCGCCGCCGATGGTCATCAATGCGTCTGCGGGAATGGAAGCTGGTCTGTCCGAAGCGGGAGACGGAGAAGGTGGATGCAGACGGCAATAAGGTGATGGTGCTCGATCTGGTCTTTCCGAACGGGGCAGGGAAGGTCGAGCAGCTCAACAACATCGTGCGGCGTGGATTGCAGCCGGTCCAGATAACGGCCGGCGTGGCGGTCGAAACGGGCGAGGTCGACGAGGATCGGAAAGCCGGTCCTGGCGGCGAAGTATTCCGGGCTTCATGCGCTTCGCCACTTCTACGCCTCGTGGTGCATCAACCGCAGGCAGGATGGCGGCCTGGGTTTGCCGCCCAAGGTGGTGCAGGAACGGCTAGGGCATAGCTCTATCGTGATGACGATGGACGTTTACGGCCACCTGTTTCCGCGCGGTGACGATGCCGAAGAATTGGCCTCAGCCGAGCGCGCGCTTCTCTCGTGACGCGACATGGACGCGACATAGAGCTAAAAAACATAATAAATTCAGTGCCGATAATCGGATTGTGGATCCGGAGGTCGCTGGTTCGATCCCAGCCAACCGTACCATCATTTTCGCTACGTCCAGTTGCTCCATCCTGTTTGAGATTTCTACTCTTTTTCGTCGTGCACCATGACAGCGCCGCTCCCGTGGAGTGCACGGTCCAAACGGAGGCGGTCAGAAGGGAACTGACCGCGTGGAAGTGTTGTGGCATGATTTCGGCGCCCACTCTCATGCACCGAGATCCCATGTTTTGCCGAAGTGGACAGATCGATAATTTGTGTGAGAACTCTTGCCGGCTCATTCATCCAGGCGCCGGCCCAGGATCATGTCGATTCCCCCGTCCGCTAAGGCAAGCGAGATCTAAACCGGAGTAGGAGGAGTTTTCGCGTCATGAGCAACTATATGTTCGACGCTATCCGCAACGCAGCCAGCACCCGCGAGGCGTTGTTTATCGAAAGCCTCGATAGCCGGCGGTGGACATATGGCGATATGCTCGACCTCTCGGCCCGATTTGCTGGAACATTGAGGGCGATGGGTGTGCAGCCGGGCGATCGTCTCGTGGTGCAGGTCGAAAAGAGCCCCGAGGCGCTGATCCTTTATCTGGCATGTCTACGTGCAGGTGTGGTCTACCTGCCGCTCAACCCGGCGTACACGGCGGTCGAACTGGACTATTTCGTCGCCGACTCGAAACCGCGCCTCATCATTGCGGCGCCGAGCTCGGCGGCAAGCGCCGCGGCGATCGCTGCGAAGCATGGTGCGCAAGTCGAAACATTGGACGATACAGGCGGCGGATCGCTGATGGAACGCGCCGAGTGCGCCCCGACGGATTTCGCCGATGTTCCACGTAGCCCGGGATGATCTCGCGGCAATCCTTTATACGTCCGGGACGACAGGGCGGTCCAAAGGAGCGATGCTCACTCATGGCAATCTTCTGTCCAACGCGATCACGCTTCGCGACTCTGTGGCATTTTACGGCCCAGGACAAGTTGATCCACGCACTGCCGATCTTCCATACGCATGGTCTGTTTGTAGCGTCGAACGTCATCCTTCTCGCTGGAGCTTCAATGCTCTTTTTGCCGAAATTCGACGCAGATCAGATTTTGCGGCTCATGCCTCGCGCAACAAGCATGATGGGCGTGCCGACTTTTTATGTGCGCCTCTTGCAGCATCCCGGGCTGACGCGTGAGGTTGGGTCGACAATGCGCGTATTCATCTCCGGCTCGGCACCGCTTTTGGCTGAAACGCATCGCTTGTTTCGTGAACGTACCGGTCATTCCATTCTCGAGCGGTACGGCATGACTGAGACGAACATGAACACGTCCAATCCGTACAATGGGGACAGGATTGCTGGAACGGTGGGTTTTCCGCTGCCAGGTGTGCAACTGCGCGTGACAGCGCCCGAAACGGGCGAGATTTTGCCAGCCAACGAAACCGGGATGATCGAAGTCGGGGGACCGAACGTCTTCAAGGGCTATTGGCGGATGCCAGAGAAAACCAAGGCCGGATTCCGTGAGGACGGTTTCTTCATCACGGGCGATTTGGGGATAATCGATGCTCGCGGCTACCTGCACATCGTTGGTCGCGGCAAGGACCTGATAATCTCCGGCGGCTACAACGTTTATCCAAAGGAAGTCGAAACCGAGATCGACCAGATTTCCGGTGTTGCGGAAAGCGCCGTCATCGGCGTTCCTCATCCAGACTTCGGCGAGGCCGTGACGGCGATCGTCGTCAGGAGGATCGGAAGCGCAACTGACGAAACGGCAATCCTCAACGGGCTCAAGCAACGGCTGGCCGGCTACAAGCAGCCGAAACAGATCGTGTTCGTCAACGAACTGCCACGCAACTCGATGGGTAAAGTGCAAAAGAACCTGATGCGCGATCAATATGCCGAACTCTATCAGCCGGACCCCAAGCAGACCTGACCGGGACGGGAATCCGTCGCTCTTCGTGATCGGGCCGAGCGCTCCAGATCTGCTCCACCCTTCAGTTTGATACGAAGTTTTGCGTGGCAGCCAAGCGGGCTTTCACGGCCAAGCTTTGCAGCTAAAGTGCCACGCGTCCTCTTGGATGCTGTAGCACTTTGAATTGACGCAGATCCTTTCCGAAACCGATTCCGGTTTCGGGGCCATGCTTTAACGCATGGCTCGCATGCGTCAGCCCCTCTCCCTGAAAGCTCGAGGAACCGCCATATTTGTTGCAACGCACAATCAAGGGGCAATGCGATGAGCAGGATAATCCGCAAGACCGGTATCGGTGAGTTCTTCAACATGATGGGCAGCGCGATCAATGCCGCAGCTGCCGTTGAGGCTGGCCGCCGGCCGCATCCGCGCGATCTGCGCCAGCTCGGTATCGATCCGCGGTGGCTCGACCGCGCCCAGTCCTGAGGCGGATCGCCTCCCAAAACCGCTGAGCAAAACGCCCGGAACGAAGGCTCCGGGCGCGTTCGGGAAAGTTCAGGCGGTGACGAGCAGCGCTTCACGCATCGTCGCGCCAACCAGATGCGGGCTCTCGGCTATGATGACGCCCGCGGCCTGAAGCGCGCGAATTCTTGCTCTCCGCGTCACCGGCCAGATTTTGCGCGATGGCGCCTGCATGCCCCATGCGATGTTCGATCGGCGCATAACGGCCGACGATGAGCGCGACCACCGGAATTTTAGGCTTCACTGCCGCGACGAAATCCGCCAGTTCTTCTTCATCCGAACCGCCGATCTCGCCGATGGCGATGACGCCGCGCGTCTCGCGATCCGCGAGAAAAAGCTCCAGGCATTGGCGCATGCCGAGTCCGTGGATGGCGTCGCCGCCGATGCCGACGGTGGTCGACTGGCCAAGGCCGGCATCGCTCACCTGGGCGATCACTTCGCTGGTCAGCGAGGCGGAGCGCGACATGATGCCGATGCTGCCCTTGCGCGCCCGGCCGGTCGTCATCACGCCGATCTTGCACACGTCGGGCGCCAGAACGCCTTGCGAATTCGGCCCGACCAATATGGTAGAGCCCCTCTTCAGCGCATCGCGCACCCGCATCATGTCCCGCACCGGAACGCGCTCCGTCAACGCCACGACCAACGGCATGCCTGCCTCGATCGCCTCTATCATGGCCGCCGCCGCGTTGTCCGGCGGCACGAACACCATGCTGGCATTTGCGCCCGTTTCGGCCATCGCTTCGGCAACGGTGTCGAAGACCGGCAGGTTCAGGTGACGGGTGCCGCCCTTGCCCGGGGTGACGCCGCCCACGATGCGAGTGCCGTATTCGAGCATCGCGGCGGAATAGTGCGTTCCGGCCCAGCCGGTCATGCCCTGACAGATCACATGCGTATTGTGGTCGACGAGAATGGTCATGGCCGGCCCTCTCCCGCTTGTGCCGCACTGACGGCACGCGTCACCGCTGTCCACATATCCGGGCAGTCGATCACCTTGCAGCCGAAATTGGCGAAACGGAACCGCGCATACTCGGCATTGTTGCCGGCCAGCCGCACGACGATGGGCAAGGCGCGCCCGTTTCGGCGCATGGCGATGCCGAGGCCGTCGGCGATCGTGTCGCAAGGTTGCATGCCGCCGCCATGGACATTGACCAGAATTGACCGAACCGCTGGGTTGCCGAGCAGCAAGGCAAAGCCATGCGCAACGTCGAGACTGGTGGCGGTGGTGCGGATATCCATGAAATTCGCCGGCCTGCCATTGGCTGCGTCGCACCATGTCCAGCGTTGCAAGACCCAGTCCTGCGCCGTTGACTACAAGCCCTATATCGCCATCGAGCGCGACATAGTTGAGGTTGCGGTTTTGCACCGCGACTTCGATCGCCTCGCTTTCGGAGGGTTCCCGCAACGCCATCAATTCCGGGTGCCGGAACAGCGCATTGTCGTCGATGGTGATCTTGGCATCTACCGCCACGAAACGGCCCGGCTCGACCACGGCGAGAGGGTTGATCTCGATCAGGGTGGCATCCAGTTCCAAAAAGACTTGCCGCAGTCTGTCGAGAAGCTCGACGAACGACGGGATCAAACCCGTGGCGAGCCCCAGGCGTGCGCCCAAACCGGCAGCTGCCGCCTTGTCGAGCGCTCGTTCCCCGCCAAGGGAGAGCCGCTCGAACCGGGTTTGCCCGTTCTGAATTCTCCGCTCGATATCATCGCCCCCCTCCGCCGCGGCAAGAACGACGATTTCGGCGGTCGCGGGAGCGACGAACAGCGAAAGATAAAGGCTTTGCAGGGGCTCGACGGCGGTTTCGACCAGGACCCTGCGGACAAGATGGCCGGTTGGCGCCGTCTGTTCGGTTGCGAGACGGCGGCCAAGCAGATCGCCTGCCGCGGCCATGACCTCTTCCAGGCGAGGAGACAAGACGCACGCCGCCGGCACGGCCCCGCGCGCCGGCCTGGATTTGCGCCTTGACCGCAAAACCCGTCGCCTTGAGGTTGCGAGCGACATTCCGTGCCTCCTCTTTCGTCGGCACAGCCTGCCCCTCGGGTACGCTCACGCCGCGCGACGACAAGAGCATCTTGGACTGGAACTCATGCAGGTTCACGGCCGCCTCTCCCTTGTTCTCTTATCGCGACTGGCATACATAATGCCAGGACATCTTGGAGCTGTCAACGACCTCGCTTTGACGGGTGCGGGTGGCCAGCGCCTCAATGCACGAGGTTCGGACGGACAAGGCAAAAGCCCGGGCGGCGATTTGCCGCCCGGGCTTTTTTAGCCAGGCAAGAACTTACTCGGCCGCGATCTGCCGCGGGATGCCGAGCGCGCCGGAATCGTTCAGTTCGGCAATTCCCTGATCGTCATAACCGAGTACTTCGCTGAGTATCTCTTCCGTATGCTCGCCAAGAAGCGGCGAACGTTTCACGTCGGAGGGGCTGTCGGACAATTTGATCGGATTGCCCACGGAGAGATATTTTCCCCGCGTCGGATGATCGACCTCGACCACCGTGCCGGTGGCCCGCAGCGACTGATCCTCGGCAAGTTCCTTCATGGAAAGGATGGGGCCGACCGGGATGTCGACGGCGTTGCAGATCTCCATCACCTCGAACTTGGTCTTGGTCATCGTCCATTGCTCGATGCGCGCGAAGATGGCGTTCAGCTTCGGCAGGCGCGCCGGCGGCGTCGCGAAATCCGGATCGGTCTTCCATGTCGGCTCGCCGATCACGTCGCAGATTTTCTCCCACACCGGCGCCTGGGTGATGAAATAGATATACGCGTCGGGATCCTGCTCCCAGCCCTTGCATTTCAGGATGCGGCCGGGCTGGCCGCCGCCGGAATCGTTGCCGGCGCGTGGCACGGCCGCGCCGAAGGGGATGCCTTCGCCGAACTGGCTGTATTCCTTCAGCGGTCCGTGCGCGAGACGCTGCTGATCGCGCAATTTGACGCGCGCGAGATTTAACACGCCGTCCTGCATGGCGCAGGTGACACGTTGTCCCTTGCCGGAGTGCGTGCGCTGATAAAGTGCGGTGACGATGCCGAGCGCGAGATGCAGCCCGGTGCCGGAATCGCCGATCTGCGCGCCGGTGACCAGAGGCGGGCCATCGCGGAAGCCGGTTGTCGAGGCGGCACCGCCGGTGCATTGCGCGACATTCTCATAGACCTTGCAGTCCTCGTAAGGACCCGGACCGAAGCCTTTGATCGAGGCGACGATCATCCTCGGGTTGAGCCTGTTGATCGTCTCCCACGGAAATCCCATGCGGTCGAGCACGCCGGGGCCGAAATTCTCGACCAGCACGTCGCATTCCTTGATCAGGCGCTCGAGCACTTCCTTGCCTTTCGGGTTCTTGGTGTCGAGCGTGATCGAGCGTTTGTTGTGGTTCAGCATCGTGAAGTACAGGCTGTCCACCTTGGGGATGTCCTGCAATTGCCCACGCGTGATGTCGCCCGTTCCAGGGCGCTCGATCTTGATCACGTCGGCGCCAAACCAGGCGAGGAGCTGCGTACAGGTCGGCCCAGACTGCACATGGGTGAAGTCAAGGATGCGAACGCCTTCGAGCGCTTTCATGGGCATGCTCCTCTTTCTTTTTCAAGTACGCTTTGCGGGTTGAGATTGCCGATGCGGCCGCTCTCGCTGCCGGCGGCCGGATCGATTGCCGCGTTGACGAGCGTCGGCTTGCCCGAGTCCATCGCCTGGTCGACGGCGCGCTTCAGCTCGTCGGGCGTCGTCACATGCACGCCGACGCCGCCGAACGCTTCCATCATCTTGTCGTAACGCGAGTCCTTGACGAACACGGTGGTCGCAGGATCCTCGCCTGCCGCATTCAGGTCGGTGCCGCGGTAAATACCGTTGTTGTTGAAAATGACCACGCAGATCGGCAGGTTGTACCGGCAGATGGTTTCGACCTCCATGCCGGAGAAGCCGAACGCGCTGTCGCCCTCGACGGCGAGCACGGGCTTGCCGGTCTCGATGGCCGCTGCGATGGCGAAGCCCATGCCGATGCCCATGACGCCCCAGGTGCCGACGTCGAGGCGCTTGCGCGGCTGATGCATGTCGATGATGCCGCGCGCCAGATCGAGCGTGTTGGCGCCTTCGTTGACGAGAATGGCGTCGGGCCGCTCCCTGATGACGGTGCGCAGCGCGCCGAGCGCGCCGTGAAAATCCATCGGCGCCGAATTCTTCATCAGCCGCGGCGCCATCTTGGCGATGTTTTCTTCCCGCTTCGAATTGACGGCGTTGATCCAGTCGGACGATGGGGTCGGCCACTCTCGGTCAATACCTTCGAGAAGCGTCGACACGCAGGAGCCGATGTCACCGACCAGAGGCGCCGCGATCTCGACGTTCGAAGTCCATCTCCTTCGGCTCGATGTCGATCTGAATGAATTTCTTAGGCGCATCGCCCCACGTCTTGCCCTTGCCGTGCGACAACAGCCAGTTGAGGCGGGCGCCGATCAGCATGACGACGTCGGACTCTTTCAGCACCGTGGAACGCGCCGCGCCCGCGCACTGCGGATGGGTGTCGGGCAGAAGACCCTTGGCCATGCTCATCGGCAGGAACGGAATGCCACTCCTTTCGACCAAGGCGCGGATCTGGTCATCGGCCTGTGCGTAGGCAGCACCCTTGCCGAGAATGATCAGCGGGCGTTTGGCATTCTTCAAGACATCGAGCGCGCGCTTGACCGCTGATGTGGCAGGAAGCTGGGCGGGTGCTGCGTCGATGACCTTGACGAGCGAGTTGGCGCCAGCCTCGGCGTCCATCACCTGGCCGAAAAGCTTGGCCGGCAGATCGAGATAGACGCCGCCAGGGCGGCCGGAAACAGCTGCACGGATCGCGCGCGCCACGCCGATGCCGATGTCCGCGGCATGCAGGACGCGGAAGGCCGCCTTGCAGAGCGGCTTGGCGATGGCCAGTTGATCCATCTCTTCATAGTCGCCCTGCTGCAGGTCGACGATTTCACGCTCGGACGAGCCGGATGATCAGGATCATCGGAAAGCAGTTGGTCGTGGCATTGGCGAGCGCCGTCAGACCGTTGAGAAATCCGGGCGCCGAAACGGTGAGACAGATGCCGGGCTTTTTCGTCAGGAAGCCGGCGATCGCAGCTGCGTTGCCGGCATGCTGCTCGTGCCGGAACGAGATGACGCGGATGCCTTCAGCCTGCGCCATTCGGCCGAAGTCTGTGATCGGAATGCCCGGAACACCGTAGATCGTTTTAACGCCGTTGAGCTTGAGCGCGTCGATGATGAGATGAAAGCCGTCCGTCAGCTTCGGTTCTGCTTCGGCAGCATTTGCATCTATGCTCTGTACCATCGCGGACATTCCGTTCTCTCCCAATTCTTTCGCAATGTCGGTTCGGCTACGATTCTTCAGAGCAACAGGGGCGACGATCCGCACGATGCGCAGTCGACTTCTGTCATTCTGGTTCGTTCAACTTTTGCGGCCGGCTTCACTATTTCTCCCTCCCCCTTCCGCACCGCTCGTCTCCACCTCTGGCGAATGCGCGCCAACGAAAGGCGCCGTCGAGCCGCCTTTCGAGCAGATCAGCGCTCTTTTCAGCACTGGCATAATAAATGCCAAAAGTCAAACACGCGAAATCGGCTGAAAAGCGGGCTTGATTCGCGGCTGATGTCTGTTACAGTCCGCCATCTTGGCATTTAGTATACCAAGAATTGAGGAGGAATTTAGCCCCGCCGAGAGTCGGGCTTTGGGCACGGGAGGCTCGACTTAATAGCGGCACGGAAAAAACAAGGGGCGGCCGTGGCCATTCAGCAACCTGGGAGGAAGCTATCATGAAACTTGCAAAGACGTTGGCGACGGCGCTGACGACGGTGGCTATTTTTGGTTTTGCGGCGACAGGCCCGTCCTGGGCGGAATGGAAGCCCAAGAAAACCGTCGAATTCATCATCCCTGCAGGTACTGGCGGCGGCGCCGACCAAATGGCGCGGATGATCCAGGGCGTGGTTCAGAAGCACCAGCTCATGGACCAGCCTATGGTGGTCATCAACAAATCCGGCGGTGCCGGCGCCGAGGGCTTCATGGATGTCAAGGCCTCGGCCGGCAACGAGCACAAGATCATCATCACGCTATCCAATCTGTTCACGACACCGCTCGCCACCGGCGTGCCATTCAGCTGGGAAGATCTGACGCCGGTCTCCATGCTGGCGCTCGACAACTTCGTCCTTGTGGGTGAATTCGGAGCGCGCCCTATCAGACCGCCAAGGACTATGTCGATGCCGTGAAAGCGGGCTCCGACAGCCAGTTCAAGATGGCCGGCACCGGCTCCAAGCAAGAAGATCAGATCGTCACCGTGGCGATCGAGCAGGTCGCCGGCAAGAAGCTCACCTATGTGCCGTTCAAGGGCGGCGGCGACGTCGCCAAGCAACTCGTGGGCGGGCACGTCGATTCGACGGTCAACAATCCGATCGAGGCCGTTTCGTTCTGGCAAGCCGGTAACGTGCGGCCGCTCTGCGTCTTCGCCGCCTCGCGCATCGAGGCACAAGGTCCTGTGAAATGGCAGGACATCCCGACCTGCAAGGAAGCAGGCGTCGACATCGAATACCAGATGCTGCGCGGCATCTTCATGTCGCCGGGCGTCAGCCAGGAAGCGGTCGACTACTATGTCGGGCTGTTTCAAAAGGTACGCGAAACGCAGGAATGGAAGGACTTCATGGCGAAGGGTGCCTTTACCCAGACCTTCCTGAGCCGGCGAAGAGTACAAGAAAGTGGGTCGCGAACGCCGCGGTGGTTCATAAGGACCTGATGACCAAAGCGGGTTTCCTCGCCTCGAACTGAAGGCGCAACGGCCCGGGGCCGGCAAAGTCCCGGGCCGCCCGATCATCGCAACAGCACCTTCCATAGGAGGCACGGATGTTCATGGAGCGCGAGCAGAACCTCGTTCCCGAAAGCATGCCCGGCGAGGGGGAACAGACGACCCCGGTCGACAGTGCAGGGCTTACGGTCACAACGAGGACGATGGAACTCGTCGTTGCCGGTCTCTTGATGCTGGTCGCTTCGATCGTCATGTACGACAGCATCCGGGTAGGCGTGGGCTGGGCCTTTGACGGACCGCAGGCCGGCTACTTTCCCTTTTATATCGGCCTGATCCTGTTTGCGGCGAGTGCGGGGACTTTCGCCATCAACCTGTTCAGTCGCACGCGCCGATCTTTCCAATTTCGTGACCAGAGCCGGCGCTTCTGCTGGTGGCGAAGGTGCTTGCGCCAACGGTCGTCTATCTCGCCGTGATGTACTATCTCGGCATCTACGTCGCGTCTGCTCTCTATATCTGTTTCTTCATGATGTGGCTGGGCAGATATTCGATCCGCAAGGCCGCACCCGTCGCGATCGCGATCCCCCTCATTCTCTTCTGGCTGTTCGAGATCGCGTTTCTGATCCCGTTGCCCAAAGGCCCGCTCGAGGCTGCGCTCGGCTTCTAAAGCAATTCCAGCAAAAGTGTACAGCGGTTTTGCGTCAGGAATTGCGAAAAAACAAGGAGTTAGAGCAGTTCCGTTGATTGAAGAAAAACGGAAATGCTCTAAGAATTCGAGACCTAGACCAGGATCGAGGACGAAATCCTATGGATGCATTGGCTTCGCTCATTCACGGCTTTGGCGTTCTCGCCGACCCCATGAATATCGTCTATATGTGCGTGGGCGTTGTGCTCGGCGTGCTGATCGGCGTGTTGCCGGGACTTGGTGGCGCAAACGGCGTTGCCATTCTTTTGCCGCTCACCTTCTCGATGTCGCCCACCGCGGCGATCATCATGCTCTCCTCGATCTACTGGGGCGCGCTGTTCGGTGGCGCGATCACCTCCGTCCTCTTCAACATACCCGGCGAGCCGTGGTCGGTGGCGACCACCTTCGATGGCCATCCGATGGCCCAGCAGGGCAAGGCCGACCAGGCGCTGACCGCCGCCTTTACCTCATCCTTCATCGGCGCGCTGCTGGCCGTTGTCGTGATCACCTTCCTCGCCCCGGTGGTTGCCGGTTTCGCGCTGCGCTTCGGGCCCGCCGAGTTCTTCGCCGTACAACTTCTTACCTTCTGCAGCTTCGTCGGCATGGGCCGCGAATCGCCGTTCAAGGTGCTGGCCGCGATGACGCTCGGTTTTGCGCTGGCGGCCGTAGGGATGGATTCGGTCACCGGACAACTGCGCATGACCTTCGGCACGGTCGAACTCATGCGTGGCTTCGACTTCCTGATTGCCGTCATCGGCCTCTTCGGCATCGGCGAGATCCTGCTCACCATGGAGGAGGGACTGTCGTTTCGGGGCAAGAGCACGGCCATCAGGTTGCGTTCGGTGATCGACACCTGGGTTCGCTTGCCGCGCTTCTGGGTCACCTATCTGCGTTCGGCGGCCGTCGGCTGCTGGCTTGGCATCACCCCGGGCGGCGCAACGCCGGCTTCGTTCATGAGCTATGGCCTTGCCCGCCGCTTCTCGAAGAACCCCAACGGTTTTGGCAAGGGTGAGATCGAAGGCGTGGTGGCGCCGGAGACGGCGGCTCACGCGGCCGGCACAAGTGCGCTGCTCCCGATGCTGACGCTCGGCATCCCCGGCTCGCCCACCGCGGCGGTGATGCTGGGCGGCCTGCTTATCTGGGGGCTGCAGCCCGGCCCGATGCTGTTCATCGAGCAAAAGGATTTCGTATGGGGCCTCATCGCCTCGATGTATCTTTCCAATGTCGTCGGCTTCCTGATCGTCCTGACGACCGTGCCCCTCTGGGCGGCGATCCTGCGCATCCCCTTCTCGATCATCGCGCCGGTGATCATCGTGCTCTGCTGCATCGGTGCCTACACGGTCCACAACGCCTTCCTTGACGTCGTCATCATGCTGTTCTTCGGCGTCGTCGGCTACGTGTTCAAGAAGCTTCACTACCCGCTGGCGCCGCTGGTGCTCGCCCTCGTTCTGGGTGACATGGCGGAAAGTTCGTTCCGGCAATCCATGCTGATCTCGCAAGGAAACATTTCCATCTTCTGGTCCAACTGGCTGGTCGGCTCGATCTGCTTGCTGGCGATGCTCATGCTGTTTGCGCCGCTTTTCACGCTTCTGCGGGACAAGCTGCGCGGCGGACACCTGTCGCATGGCGGAGCCTGAGCAATGGATTTCGGCACGGCGGCCTTTGGTGCGGGACTGCTGCAGATTATCGGCATCGATATCGTGCTGTCGGGCGACAATGCCCTGGTCATCGCGCTTGCCTGCCGCTCGTTGCCGAAACGCCAACGCAAATGGGGAATCCTGCTCGGCACCGGGGCGGCGATCGCCTTGCGGATCGCCTTCGCCGCCGCGATCGTTTACGTCCTCGAAATTCCCCTTCTCAAGTTCGCCGGCGCGTTGCTGCTGGTGTGGGTCGCGATCAAGCTCGTCATTCCGGAAGAGGCCAAAGCCGAGTCGGCACATGGAAATCGCGAGGCCACGACGCTCTGGCAGGCTGTCCGCATCGTCGCCATCGCCGATGCGGTGATGAGCCTGGACAATGTGCTTGCGGTTGCCGCCGCAGCCAAGGGCAGCGTGATGCTGCTTGCACTCGGCATCGCCATCTCCATCCCGCTAATGGTCGTGGGCAGCGCCATGATGCTGTGGCTGCTCGATCGCGTCCCGCTGCTTGCTGTCGCCGGATCGGGGCTTCTCGGCTGGATTGCCGGTGGGCTCGCCGCGCATGATCCGATCATGGGCCCGTGGATCGCCGGGCAGGTGCCGTGGCTTCCGGCAGCGCTTCCCTATCTGGTCTGCATCGGCGTGATGGCTTTTGGCCTGATGTTGCGCCGGCGCGCCGCGACGGCAGCCGCGGAACAAGTGCCATGGACAGGAAAGGCTTGACAGCTTTCCTCTGGTATACAAAATACCAAGAACGACACGGCTTCAGTCGAAGCGCTGCCGGTAGTCCGGAATCAACGATACCGCCCCACAGGCGATCATCATGGAGGAGATCATGCTCGACAAAGTCGCTGTCCGTAACATGCTGGACAAGGTGAGGGCCGAGGGCCGTCAGGCACTCACCGCTCCCGAAGGGAAACTTCTGTGCGATGCCTACGGGATCGCGGTTCCGCAGGAAGGCGTCGCTGGCAGCGCCGACGAGGCCGCCGCTTTGGCAGGCAAGATAGGCTTCCCGGTCGTCATGAAGATCGTTTCGCCGGACATCCTGCACAAGACCGAAGCAGGTGGCGTCATCGTCGGTGTCAAATCGGCGGATGAGGCGAAAGCCGGCTACGACAGGATCATTGCCAACGCGAAGGCCTACAAGGCAGACGCGGACATCTTCGGCGTTCAGGTTCAGCAGATGCTGGCCGGCGGCCAGGAGGTCATCATCGGCGCCGTAACCGACGGCAGCTTCGGCAAGCTTGTTGCTTTCGGTCTCGGCGGCGTGCTGGTCGAAGTCTTGAAGGACATCACCTTCCGCCTTGCGCCGGTAACGCGCGACGAGGCGCTTTCGATGCTCGACGGCATCCAGGCGGCGGAGATGCTGAAAGGGCGTTCGCGGGGGCGATCCGGTCAATCGCGACGCCCTTGCCGACATGATCGTGCGTGTTTCGGAACTTGTGAATGATTATCCGGAGATATCCGAACTCGATCTCAATCCGGTGTTCGCCACAAAGAACGGCGCCATTGCCGCCGACGTGCGCATCGTCGTCGACTATAACCAGCCGGCACCGCGCTACCGCCCGAGCCAGGAGGAAATCGTCACCGCCATGAACAGGATCATGCGGCCGAAGGCTGTCGCGGTGATCGGCGCTTCCTCCGAGGCTGGAAAGATCGGCAATTCGGTGATGAAGAACCTCATCAACGGCGGCTACAAGGGCCAGATCTACCCCATCCATCCAAAGGCCGACGAGATCATGGGCCACAAGGCCTATGCGAGCGTCAAGGATGTGCCGGGCGAAATCGATGCGGCGATATTCGCGATTCCCGCCAAGCTGGTCGCCGGTGCGCTAACCGAATGCGGCGAGAAAGGCATTCCAGGCGCCATGCTTATCCCGTCGGGTTTCGCCGAGGCAGGCGCGCCGGAGCTTGCAGGAGGAAATCGTCAAGATCGGCCGCAAATACAATGTCCGCCTCATGGGGCCGAACATCTATGGCTTCTATTACACGCCGGCCAATCTCTGCGCCACGTTCTGCACCGCCTATGACGTGAAGGGTTCGGCGGCACTGTCGTCGCAGTCGGGCGGCATCGGCATGGCCATCATCGGCTTCTCGCGCTCGGCGAAAATGGGCGTTTCGGCGATTGTCGGTCTCGGCAACAAGTCGGACATCGACGAGGACGATCTGCTTGCTTTCTTCGAGCAGGATGACAACACCAAGATCATCGCGCAACATTGCGAGGATCTGAAGGACGGCCGTGCCTTTGCCGAAGCGGCCCGGCGCGTCTCGAAGAAAAAGCCCATCGTGGTGCTGAAGGCCGGCCGAACCTCTGCCGGCGCCAAGGCAGCCGCTTCCCATACCGGAGCGCTGGCCGGCAACGACAAAATCTACGAAGACGTGTTCAAGCAGGCCGGCGTCATCCGCGCCCGTTCCTTGCGGCAGCTCCTCGAATTTGCGCGCGGAGTGCCGGTGCTGCCGACGCCGAAGGGCGAGAATGTCGTCATCATCACGGGTGCGGGCGGTTCGGGCGTGCTGCTGTCGGATTCCTGCGTGGACAACGGGCTGAGCCTGATGTCGATGCCATCCGACCTGGATGCCGCCTTCCGCAAATTCATTCCGCCCTTCGGTGCTGCCGGCAACCCCGTCGACATCACCGGCGGCGAACCCCCGCAGACCTACAAGAACACGGTGAAGCTTGGGCTTGAGGACGACCGTATTCATGCGCTGATCCTCGGCTACTGGCACACGATCGTGACGCCGCCGATGGTCTTCGCAAAACTGATGGTCGAAGTGAAGGAAGAGATGGCGGCCAAGGGTATCGAAAAGCCGATGGTCGCTTCACTCGCCGGCGACGTCGAAGTCGAGGAAGCCGCGGAGTATCTGTATCAGCACGGCATCCCGGCCTATGCCTATTCGACGGAGCTTCCCGTCGAGGTGCTGGGCGCGAAGTACAAATGGGCGCGCGGCGCCGGGCCTGCTTTGAGTCCTCGTGGCCGGGCCCGGTCCGCTCGAGAGTTTTCTCGATGCATATCCACGAGTACCAAGCCAAGAGCTTGCTCAGGACCTTTGGCGTTCCCGTGCCGGAAGGTTATCCGGCCTTTGATGTAGACGATGCGGCAAGGCTGCGTCTCGGCTTCCAGGCCCGGTCTTCGTGGTGAAGTCCCAAATCCATGCGGGCGGTCGCGGGAAGGGCAAGTTCAAGGAACTCGGGCACGGCCCGAAGGGCGGCGTAAGGCTGGCGAAGTCGGTCGCGGAGGTGCGTGAGCACGCGGCTGAAAAGCTCGGCAACACTTTGGTGACTTTGCAGACCGGCCCTGCCGGAAAGCAAGTAAACCGGGTTCCTGTTTGCGACGCGTGCGCGGGCCGGTTGGCCTGCCCGGGAGCTCAGAACAATATTTCTACCTCAGGAAAACCGAATGAGCCGGACAATTCGTTTGATACTTCAGAAATAACTATACCTGATCGTATATGGCATTATACATGCCAAATCGACATCAAAGAGAGAGGGTCTTGACGTGAATGCGAGAAGTCAAATGCGTTGGCCCCTTGCCGAAAAAGCTACTCCCGAGCTCGTGCTGGAGCCTTTTGCCGCCGAAGCCCAATTTCAAGACACGCATCTACGCGACGCTGAAGGAAGCGATCGCCAACATGGATATCTACGGCACGACCGAGGACACATGGCTCGACGAGCGCCAACTCGCCGAGCGTCTGGGAGTGAGCCGGACGCCAATTCGCGAGGCAATCGCGATGCTGGAGCAGCAAGGTTTCGTGAAGTCGATACCGCGCCGCGGCATCGTGGTACTGCGCAAGACCAAGCGCGAAGTGATCGAGATGATCCAGGTCTGGGCGGCGCTCGAAGGGATGGCCGCGCGGCTGATTTCGCTCAACGCAAGCCGCAAGGATATCGGCCAGCTTCGCGGAATTTTCGAGAAGTTCCATGACGGCCACAAGCCGGCGGACTATCTCGAGCGAGTATTCCGAAGCCAACATCCAGTTTCACCAGACGCTGATCAAGATGACCGGCTCGAAGATCCTGCAGGAAATGACCGAGGACATCCTTCTGCATGTGCGCGGCATCCGCAAGATCACGATCGGCCGTCACGATCGGGCAACCCAGTCCATCAGAGATCACCTGGCGATCATCGACGCGCTGGAAAAGCGAGACACCGAACTGGCCGAGCGGCTTTGCCGCGACCATACGCTGGGTCTTGCTGCCTATGTCGAAAAGCACAGCGAAGGCATTTGGACCTAGGATTTTCGCCGCTGGCCCGTCGGCGAAGTTTTTCGCTCAGAACAGGCTGCCCTGTTCGCTCGGGTCCTTTGCCTTGGACGCTGCTCTCGGCGGTCGCGCACGCGCTTCGCCGCTGGTCGCGATCGCCGTTGCCTTGCCGTCGACGAAGCGCAGGCGCAAGGCATCGCCAGGCCGTACTTCCGCGGCGCGTTTGACCAGCACGCCGGAGGAATCGAGCACCATCGCGTAACCGCGCTCGAGGATCGATTGTTCCGACAGTTTCAGTGTCGACAGCAGCCGGTCGGCCTGGGTGAGGCGGGTCCGCAGGCTGTCGAGTTGAGCCGCGACGACCTGCTCATGCCGCCGCGCGACGAGCACCAGGCGGTCGCGGGCCGCATAGGCCGACCGCAGCAGCGGCTGGATGCTGATCCGCGTTCGCGCGGTTTCGAAGCGGCGCTTTTTGAGCGCCAGTGAGGCGCTGGCGCATTTCGGCAACTGCTCGGACGCACGCTGCAGGTGCGCACGCCTCTCCCGCGTGATGCCCCGCAACGCGGCCTGTGCCCTCAGCACGTCGCGGTCGGTCAGTTTCCGCCACTCGTCGATACGTCGAGACAAGGTCGCCGGCGAGAGCTTCAAGGCCGTCGAACCGCGCGCGTTTGCGTTCCGTGCTCACAATGAGCCCGCGCCCGAGCCGGCTTGTCGCCTCGTCGAAATGCCGCCTCGGCAGTGCCAGAAGCTGGTCGGCGGAAGGCAACGCCCGTGAAGCGGCGCGCAACGTCTGCTTTCGCCGGTCGATCGAGCGCGAAATGCACGCCCTGAGCCGCGCCGAGAGACTTGCCAGCGTCGCTTCCAGTTCGGCCTTCACCGGTACCGCGATTTCGGCGGCACCCGTCGGCGTTGGCGCGCGCATGTCGGAAACGAAGTCGATCAGTGTCCAGTCGGTTTCGTGGCCGACCGCCGAGATCACCGGGATTTTTGAAGCGGCCACCGCCCGCGCCAGCGCCTCGTCGTTGAAGCCCCACAGGTCTTCCAGGCTGCCGCCGCCGCGCGCCACGATCAAAACGTCGGGACGCCTGATCGCATCCGCCAAGGACAGCGCATTGAAACCATTGACGGCCATCGCGACTTCGGCGCCCGCCGTCTCGCCTTGCACCCGCACTGGCCAGACCAGAACGTGCAGCGGAAAACGGTTCTTGATGCGATGGATGATGTCGCGGATGACGGCGCCGGTAGGCGAGGTGATGACGCCGATTGTCATCGGCATATAGGGCAGGGGCCGCTTGCGGTCCCTCTCGAACAGGCCCTTCGGCGGCGAGCCGCTTCTTGCGTTCTTCCAGCAGCGCCATCAGCGCGCCGGCGCCGGCCGGTTCCAGCTTGTCGATGACGATCTGGTAGTTCGACTTGCCGGGATAGGTGGTCAGCTTGCCTGTGGCGATCACCTCCATCCCTTCCTCGGGACGGAACTTCAGCCTTTGCATCGTCGTGCGCCAGACCACGGCCTCCAGCCTGGCGCGGTCGTCCTTCAGCGCGAAATAGGCGTGACCGGAGGAATGCGGGCCGCGGTAGCCGGAAATCTCGCCGCGCACCCGCACATTGCCGAAGGCGTCCTCGACCGTGCGCTTCAGCGCGCCGGAAATCTCGCTCACCGTATATTCGGCGGCGTTGGTTTTCGAATTGGCGGCGAAAAAATGTCGCTCATCGGCTGATTGGCGCGCGCCGGCCGGCCAAGGTCAAGAGGCTCCTCGCTGTTCGCCCCAATGGTTGTCCCGTCCGGCCACTCTACCAGCCCGGCATGACGTGGTTCGGCTTCAGCCGGCGTCCGCGCAAGGCGGTCAGCGCGGCGAAGTCGAACGCGCCGGTCGTCTTCGGCCATTGGCACCGAGATGTTGTCCAGGCTTTCGGTGATGTGGCGCGCCAGCGCGTCGACGATCTCCGGCTTCGACGAATGGCCGCGCATGATGCCGATCTTGATGTCGGGAAGGGCGCCGAAACCGTCGGCCTCGCCGAGCACCCGCATGCCCGGGCGGAGCGCGCATTCGGGCAGCACCGAGATCGCCAGGCCGGACATGACCGCCGCGATGATGACGGTCGCCGACCAGCTGGTGAAGAGGATCCGGTATTCGCGGTTCATTGCGTCGAGCGTGTCGCAGGCGTGGCGGCGCCACTGGCAGGTCGGCCGGCCGAAGGCGAGCGGCAGCGAAATCCTGCTCATGCGTGGCATGGTTGGCCGACGTCACCCACAGCAGCGGCTCGCGCCGCACCACCTCCGACTGGCTGCGGACATCATCATGCGTCACCAGTGCCAGGTCGAGATTGCCGCGCTTGATGTGCTCGACAAGATTGAAGGTCGGCTCGCAGACTACCGACAGTTCGACCCTCGGGTTCGAGCGCGAGAACCGCGCCATGATTTCCGGCAGGAAGCGGTCGGCATAGTCGTCGGGCGTGCCGATGCGGATATGCCCCTCAAGGCTGGAATCGTCGAAGGCGGCCAGGGTTTCACGGTTCAACCGGATCATCCGCCGCGCATAGGAAAGCAGCTTTTCGCCTTCCTCGCTCAGCCGGTTGGTGCGGCCGTCCTTTTCGAACAGCGGCTTGCCGATGCGCTCTTCAAGCCGGCGCATCTGCATGGACACCGCCGACTGGGTACGGTGCACCTCGTCGGCGGCCTTGGTGAAGCTGCCGGTATCGGCAATCTGGATGAAAGTCTGCAACTGGTCGAGATCGAGCGGGGCGGCCATGGATCAATCCATCATCATCGTTGATGCTAAAGATTAAAAACATTCGTTAGACTAATCAATAGCGCGCTGGCAGTCTTCGCACTGTCCACGAAGACACGAGTGAGATGTCACTGGTAGCGGCTGCATCCTCCCGGCGCCGCGCCAGTTGCTCGCTTGTGTCAGGCCTGATGAAAAGGAGAACGGCCATGACGACACTCGACCACAGCCCCATCGCGACTCGCACCTCGCGCCCGGCTCTCGTGACGCGTGCCGTGAATCGCCGTTTCGACCTTTTACCGTTCGTGGAAAAATCGACGCGAGTTCTATCACCTCGGCAACATGTCGGATGCCGAACTCGCCGATATCGGCCTGACCCGCGCCGACCTTCACGTTGCGGTCAGGTCGCCCTTCGACTTCGACCCGACCGCTCAACTCAACGCGCTGGCCAAGGCACGCACCGAAGCCGGCGAAGACGCCGCACGCCGGGTCTGCTGAGGCGGTTGCCGACAGAGTTTCTGCAGGCGTTCCCCCACTCCCCACCGGTTCCCGCCGGTTGCCTGCAATCCTGCCCGGCCTCATCAGGCCGGGCTTTTTCTTTGCGTTCAACGAAGCAGGCGAGCGGGATTCGGCGAGCCGCGCTTCCCGTTCGTCGGTTAAATGACAGTTATGCCCGATAATCCCGTTTTCCACAGGGGCACCGGGATTGGCATCGCGGAACGCCTGACATACCGTTGGGTCAACTTAAGTCCCATTGATTGACCCGGACTGGTCGACGGATCGAAATCGTGGGGTAGCTTGAGGCCCGTGCCGGGCAGGCAAGCAGGCGGCTTCGGTCGCAGGCGAGTTTGGCTGGAGACCCACGGGGAGCCATCGAAAACGGTTGCAAACGCTGAGCGATGGACCGATGCTGCCATGAAAGTCGGACAATGCTTTCGATGGTGCGCTGAGCGAAGCCTTCACGGGTTGCGCGGGCGCGGTCTGAAACGGACGTATCTCAAAAGGAAACGAACCGCTCGGGCCGTCAACATCAAGGCCATTTCGGTGGCTTTGAATTGACAGGGAGGCGCTGGGAGAAATCCCGGCGCTTTCTCCTTTTTACATGGTTTTACGGTCCGCTGGCGAGTTCTCGCTTGCCCCTACCGATACCGGTCCATGCCCTTGGTGAACTGGTCGAAGATCGACTCCATTCCCTTCTGGTAGTCGTCGCGCTGCTTGCTGCCGGTCTCGAACATCTCGCCGAACAGGTCGTCATAAGGATTGCGGGCGCGGCCCGACGGGTTCGTGCGCGGCTGCGCGTTCAGGTTCGGGCTCCGGCTGGCGGCTTGCCTGGCCGCCGCGCAGCATTTCCTCGAAAATCTTGCCGAGAGGATTGTCGCCATAGGGATTTTGCTGCGGCGCCTGCTGGCGCGGTTGCGGCTGCCTGCTGCGCCGCGCCGCCGCCGAACATGTCCTGCAGCACCTTGCCGAAAGGATTGTCGAAGGGATTGGCGGGCTGCTCCGGCGCGCTGCTGCGGCTGGCCGCCGCCCATCGGCCGCCGCCCTGCCGCATCATCTGCTCGATGATCTCCTGCAGCGGATTGGCGCCGCCGCCGGGGAAACCGCCCGCCGCCTGCATCTGGCCGGTGGATTGCTTGAATAGGCCCCCCATGACCATGATGGCGATAACCGGCAGCATCTGCTGCAGCACCTGCTGGCCGATGCCGGTCGCTTGCGCCGCCTGGCTGGCGACGGCGCGCGAAAGTTCCTTCGAGCCGAACAGGTGGCCGAGGATGCCGTTGCCCTCGTCGACCCCTTGCGGCGCGAACGCCTTGGAGGCGTCGTCGAAATATTTGGCGTGCTGGCCGCTCGCCATCGCCGTCATGAATGCGCCGAGCCCGTAAGGGTCGGCCGTGTTGCGCTTCAGCCCCTGGCTGAACGCCGGCAGCAGCGCCTCGACCGCGAGCTGCGCCTGCTGCTGCGAAAGATTGAACTGGCGCGCCAGCATCTCGATGCCATGGCCGTTCTGGGCATTCGCCAGCGTGTCGAAAAGGGTGGGCATCTCATTCCTCCACGAGCGTTGCGGGAGCAGAGCGTTCCATCGTGTTGGCGTCATCGGCGAGCTTCGTAGGAGACGTTCTGCCAGCGATGCCGGCGAGATCGAGAGCGTGCGAAATTGGGCCGGCGTCCAGCTTGCCGCCTTGCAACACATCCCTTCATCAGGTCCGGGAGAAGGGAAGACCTCAATACGCGTATTCCAGAAACACCGGCTCGATCGAACCGCCCCAGCGGGTGTGGAAGGCGTTGCGCATTTCTTCGGCACTCGTGGTGCCGCGCGCCACCACCTCTTCGAGCGGCGCCAGGAAACTGGTCTCGTCGTAGCCGTCGCGGTTTTTCCGGTCGCGGTTCTTGAGGCCCATGCGGGCGATGCCAAGAACCTCGCGGGAAACATCGCGCAGATTGCCGTTGCGGAATTCCGCGCCGATGCCGGCGGCCGGCACCGTGTCGCGCATCGCCAGCACCTCGTCATAGGTCCAGTCGGCGGTCAGCGTCTCGGCGGCGTCGAGCGCCTCGTCGTCGTAGAGCAGCCCGACCCAGAAGGCCGGCAGGGCGCAGATGCGCCGCCATGGCCCGCCGTCAGCGCCGCGCATCTCGAGGAACCGCTTCAGCCGCACATCCGGAAACAGCGTCGACAGATGGTTCGCCCAGTCGCCGATCGTCGGCACGCCTTGCGGCACCGAGTTGCGCAGCGCGCCGTCCATGAACTGCCGGAAGGTGACATGGGTGACGTCGTGGTAGTGTCCGTCACGGATGACGAAATACATCGGCACATCGAGCGCCCATTCGACATAGTCGGCGAAGCCGAATTCCGGCGAGAAGCAGAATTCCTTGAGGCCGGAGCGCTGGTTGTCGGTGTCGCGCCAGATTTCGCCACGCCAGCTCTGCAGGCCGTTCGGGTGCCCTTCGGTGAACGGCGAATTGGCGAACAGCGCGGTCGAGAGCGGCTGCAGTTTCAGCGAAACCTGCATCTTGCGGCGCATGTCCGCTTCGCTCTCGAAATCGAGATTCACCTGGATCGTGCAGGTGCGATACATCATGTCGAGGCCGTGGGTGCCGACTTTCGGCATATAGCGCGTCATGATCTCGTAGCGCGATTTCGGCATTTTCGGTGTTTCGGGAAGCGTCCATTTCGGGCTGCCGCCGAGGCCGAGGAAGCGGATGCCGAGCGGCTCGGCGATCTCGCGCAACTGGGCAAGGTGTGCATTGCCCTCGCGGCAGGTCTGGTGGATCGTCTCGAGCGGCGCCCCGGAAAGTTCGAACTGGCCGCCGGGTTCCAGCGAGATCGCGCCCTGGCCGGTCGGCTCGACCAGGCCGATGATGCGGTCGGCATCGAGGATCGGATCCCAGCCTAGTGTCCGCTGCATGCCTTCGAGCAGTGCCCGGATGCCGCGGTCACCGCCGTAGGGAACCGGGCTGTTGCCGTCGGTGTAGAAGGGAAATTTTTCGTGCTCGGTGCCGATCCGCCACTTGTCTTTCGGCTTGTTGCCTTCCGCAAGATAGGCGACCAGTTCGTCGATGCTCTCGACGGGCCGGAAATCGGTCGTATCACGCGCCATGAAGTTCTCCCGGCCGGCCTGAATTTAAGCTGGCGCTTGATGGACGAAATGTCAGGAGTCAATCAAGCAAAAAATCCTGATCGAGCCTTCAAGAAGGATTGATGTGCCTTGACTCGAAGGTCTGGCAGCCGCCCGCCGCAGCATCCGCCATCACGGTTGCCATTCTATAGCGCCGCGCGTCCTTTTGGACGCGCAAAGGACGCGGTAGCAGTCTGAGTTGACGCATGATCCTTTTCGAAAACCGATTCCGGTTTTTCGGGATCATGCGTTAGCGCACTTGCATTCACGGCCTTGCGCGGCTAGGAAAAGGCACCAGGCCGGGCCCCTCTGGCAGCTCCAGCGAGCTGTGATGTCGGACTGGAAGTCCCAACCAGGCCCGGCGTTCATGGAAATACATTCAGCGATGATCGACTGACGCGATGCGGGACATCCCGCGTCGTCGCAGCTTCATGCCTATGAACAGCCGGCGCCCAGCCAAAAAGGGTGCCAAATGTCCGAACTGTTTACTCCGGAGGCGCTGTCCGCGCTCCTTCAAGTCATCATGATCGATCTTGTGCTGGCCGGCGACAACGCGATCGTCATCGGCCTGGCCGCCGCCGGCCTGCCGAAGGAACAGCGAACGAAGGCCATCGTGATCGGCATTGTCGCCGCCACGGTGCTGCGCATCGGCTTCGCCGCCGCCACGACCCAGCTGCTGCAGATCGTCGGCCTGCTGCTTGCCGGCGGCGTGCTACTCTTGTGGGTGTGCTGGAAGATGTGGCGCGAACTGCGCACCAGCCACGCCGAGGAAACGGCAGGCTTCGAAGCGCTCGAGGAAAAAGATCTCAACAAGGACGGGACAATCGCTGCCGGCGCGCCGCGCAAGACCTTCGCGCAGGCGGCCTGGCAGATCGTCATTGCCGATGTGTCGATGTCGCTCGACAACGTGCTCGCGGTCGCCGGCGCCGCGCGCGAGCATCCGGAAATCCTCGTCTTCGGCCTGATCCTGTCGATTGCCCTCATGGGTATTGCGGCCAGCTTCATTGCCCGCCTGCTGCAGCGTCACCGCTGGATCGCCTATGTGGGCCTCGCCATTATTCTTTATGTATCGCTGGAAATGATCTGGCGCGGTGCCGGGGAGGTGATGGCCGCCACTGGAGCCTGACCACTCCTTGCCGAGCGGCGCTGCCCGTCGCGGCGCCGCTAGTCACCAATCCCCGATCGTCGCCTGGATGACGGCGAGTGCCGCCACCGCCGCGGTGTCGGCGCGCAGGATGCGCGGCCCGAGCGGGATCGGCGTCACGAAGGGGAGCGCTCGCAGCTGCCGTCGCTCGTCCTCCGAAAAGCCGCCTTCCGGCCCGATCAGCAGGCCAAGCTTGCGGCCGGAAATCGTTTTCAGGATCGGCAGCGGGTTGTTGGTTTCCGAGCTTTCGTCGCAGAAGACCAACTGCCGCCCGGGCTCCCATTCCCACAAGACGCGATCGAGCTTGACTACCTCGGCAACACGCGGGATCGCCAGGATGCCGCATTGTTCGGCGGCCTCGATGACGTTCGCCCGCAGCCGGTCGATGCCCACCGTCGACATCTGGGTGTGCTGGGTGATCACCGGCTGCAACAGGCCGGCGCCCATCTCGACCGCCTTCTGGACCAGATAGTCGAGCCGCCCCTGCTTCAGCGGCGCGAAACAATAGACGAAGTCGGGGTGTTCGGGCTGGACGCGCGTCTGCGTCACCGGCGCCAGCGTCACCCTTTTCTTGGCGACGGCTGCGACCTGCGCCAGCCATTCGCCGTCGCGGCCGTTGAAGAGAAGCAACTGCGCGCCTTCGCCCAGCCTCAGCACATTGGCGAGATAGTGGCTCTGCTGAGGATCGGCCTCGATCTCGAGACCTTGGGTGAGGTCATGCGGCAGAAAAAGCCGCTGCATCCGGTAGTTTGCGCGCATGCGGCGGAGGAATGCTTGAGCCAAGGCGCCCGGTCAAGCCCCGGCGGAGGACAGCGCCACTCACCAGGATGCGGAGGTGAACTTTCAGGGCGGCGGCCTTGACCGCCCCGGTCTCTGGTGACCTATTTCGAAAATTGAATGCGCACAAACAACAAAAATGTCGGCTATCCGATTGGAAGGAGACGGGGCGATGGACATTCGATCGACACTGACGGAGCTGTGCGAGGCCTTCAACGCGCACGATCTCGATCGGATCATGACGTTCTTTTCCGACGATTGCGTCCTGGAGATGCCGAGGGGAAGCAAGCCGTGGGGTGCTCGTTTCGAGGGCAAACCGAACGTGCGGGAGGCGCTGGCAACACGTTTTGAAGGCTTGCCTGACGTCCACTACGGCAACGACGAGCATTTCGCGGATTCGGCTGCCGATACCGGCATGTCCAAATGGACCCTCACCGGTACTACCCGCGACGGGACGAGAAAAGAGGTCCGAGGTTGTGACTTCTACACGTTTCGCGACGGCAAGGTGATCCGCAAGGATTCATACTGGAAAATCGTCGAGTAAAAGTCCGGCTTTATGGTGCGAAAGCACCAATATTCCCGCTGCCGAGACCGGGCGGATTCCCATAATCCGCGAAGGCAAATTGCCGGACGGAAGGGACGTTGCGTTCCGGCAATTTGCTCGCTCTACAACAGCGAGCAGAGGAGTATTAATAGTGGCTAATGTAGTTGGTTCCGATAGGAGCCAAAAACGCCGCGGCAAAAGCCTATGTCTCTGCCATCTCAATTCGCGGCCGGCGGCCCGGAATGGGCGAAGCGCTTACCTTCCATAGCACGAAGAGCCTCTTCTGTTGGCTGGGTTTTGATGGAGGGATGCCAGACGGGCTTATAGCCTTGCCTCAGCACCTCGATGGTCGTGGGCGGCGTCAAGAGCTGGATGCCGAACTCGAATTCGCTGAAATCCCGTGCGTTGCCATATCCCCCGAAACTCCACGGCAGCAGGCGGCAGTCCTTCAATGCATAGGCCTTGCCATCCGCCGCCACCATCGTGCCGTCGGGCAGGCCGGCAAGCTCGCCGGAGGTCAATGCCTTGCCCTTGCCTCCCGATGCCCACCGTTCCTTGTGCAGCCTTCTGTCGATCATCGGCGCTCGCGGCTCGGCGATGCCGAATGCCTCGCCGAACCGCGCCAGAAAATCCCTGGCGCGCTCGCGCTGGCAGAAGAAGCAGGGCCTGTGGCCGGCGGCGAGCGCGGTCACCTCGTCCATGAAGAAAAGCTCCGTCCAGCCGGGTTTACCGACCCTGTCGGGGCCGCCGGGCCGGTTGCGGCCCATCGGCTCGCGTTTCTTGCCCTTGAATTCGCAGACGCAGATGATCCACGCCGGCAACGTCCAGCGTTTCTTGAGCAGCGTCTTCGTTTCCGGGTCGTGGATGATGCCGCGGTTGCCAGTGAACATACCGCGCTCCGGCACGGCGTGGATGTGGCCGAAGGGGTCGACGCGGTTCTGCAGTGGCATGGCGGTTCCCTGTTGGCTGGAAAACGGGCTCCATGATACTGCTTCGGGGCCTCATTTCATGTCAGGAGCGTCATGCGGGTTCTCATTGTCCAGAATTTCGATGATACCGGGCTCGGCCGGGTCGGCACAGCACTCAATGAAGCCGGTGCCGAGATCGACATCCGCAACGCGCACCGCGGCGAACCCTTGCCTGAAAATGCGGGGGCCCACGCTGCCCTTGTCGTGCTGGGCGGCGGCCAGAATGCGCTCGACGATGCGAACTATCCCTACATTCCCGCCTTGCTGGCACTGATGCGCGAGTTTGTCGAAGCCGACAAGCCGGTGCTCGGCATCTGCCTGGGCAGCCAGTTGCTCGCTCGCGCCTATGGTGCAAAAAACCAGATCGGCGGCGCCGAGGAGTTCGGCTGGTGCCGTGTCGCCCTGACCGCGGAAGCCGCCGGCGATCCTGTGCTCGGAGGGTTGCCGCGAGAGTTTCCGATTTTCGAATGGCACGACGACACGTTCAGCCTGCCCGAGGGCGCCGTGCGGCTGGCCGGCAATGCGGTGGCGGCAAACCAGGCATTCAGGATCGGCCGTGCCGGCTATGCCATTCAGTTCCATTTCGAGGCCGACCGCAATCTCGTTCGCGAATGGAACGCGGCTTTCGCGGCAACCATCGCCGCCCGCCATCCAGAATGGAGCGCCAGCTTCGAGGACGAGGCGGCGCGCCATGGCCCGGTTGCCGATGCCGCCGGACTGGAAATTTCCAGGGCATGGGTCAGGACCATCCGTCCAGCCGCGGCCGGCCAGGTCAAAGCCACATTAGCCGGCGTGGCATAAAAACCACGCCCGTCATTTGATGTTGAAAACCGGCAGTTAGGCGCTGGCTTTCGGGCCTGCCGGCGCATAGAAGGGCGCGCCGCTTCAAGGCATGCAACCAATCTCCTCCCAAGTTCGTTGGTTTTCTCGAAGCGAAACCGATTCGTAACCGTGTTCGTGTAAAAAGCTCAGGAAGCCGAAACCGAGATGACCCCCTTGCGAGCAACGCTCCTGTCCTTTTTCATGCTCTTCGCCATCACGGCCTGGGGTGTCGCCATCTACACCGCCGATGCGGCAACCGGCCACGCCGTTGTCGATGGCTACGGCGTCACCTCGCTGACGCGCTAGAAAACTATTCTGCGACCGCCAAAATCTGTTTTTCGGCGCCGTCGATGACCAGGGCCGACAGCCGGCCGGTTTTCCACGCGCCGGTGTCGACATTGACGCGGTTCGGCAGGACCTCGACGTCCTCTTCCGGCGTGTGGCCGTGCACGATCACCTTGGGGTGCAGCCCGGGATAGTTGAGAAACTCCCAGCGGATCCAGATCAGGTCGTCTTCGTCCTGGTCGTCCAGCGGGATGCCCGGCCTGATGCCGGCGTGGCAGAAGAAAAAATCGCCGAAGGACAGATGGCGCTCGAGGCCGCGGTAGAACTCAAAATGGCTGTCCGGTACCGCGTCCAGCAGTGCGGCGTGTCCTTCGCGCAATGTTTCCGGTTTCCAGAAATCCAGCTCGACCCCGTAGGATTTCGCAGTCGCCCCACC
Organism: uncultured Alphaproteobacteria bacterium; assembly: GCA_963763895.1. Classification (GTDB taxonomy): domain Bacteria; phylum Pseudomonadota; class Alphaproteobacteria; order Rhizobiales; family Rhizobiaceae; genus Neomesorhizobium. The sequence continues at coordinate 159,026 of CAVXQC010000005.1, forward strand.
GCCATTGTGGGCGAACAGGCCTTCCGCACTGGGTCTCGCCAGAAATTCGAGGAAGCCGACATCGTGGTTGCCGCAGAGCGCAAGCATGCGGCTGTCCGCCTTGCACGCCGCGATCAGGAAATCGGCGACGCCCTTCGAATCCGGCCCGCGGTCGACATAGTCGCCGAGATGGATGACCCGCCAGTCGCGTCCCGGATATTGATCCAGATCCTTGGCGATCGCCTCGTGCATCTTCCGCAGCAGATCGAACCGGCCATGCACGTCGCCGATAGCGAAGAGGCGGATGCCTTCCGGCCCTTTCGCGTCGAGAAGATGGATGCCTTGACCGATCAATCTTTATGCCACGGGTTCTCGCATCACCGTTCGATAAAGCAATTCGGGGCCGACGTCCTGAATATTGCGCTTGCCGCATAGCGCCATGGTCATGTCGAGCTCCTTGCGGATGATCTCCAGCGCCAGCGTCACGCCGGGCTTGCCGAGCGCGCCGAGCCCGTAGAGGAACGGCCGGCCGATATAAGTGCCCCTGGCGCCGAGGCAGAGCGCCTTCAGCACATCCTGCCCCGAGCGGATGCCGCCGTCAAGATGCACCTCTATTTTGTCGCCGACGGCCTCAACGATCTCCGGCAGCACCGAGATCGTCGACGGCGCCCCGTCGAGCTGGCGGCCGCCATGGTTGGAAACGATGACGGCATCCGCTCCGGTGTCCAGCGCCTTGACCGCGTCCTCCTTGTCCAAAATGCCTTTCAGGATCAGCTTGCCGCCCCAGCGGTTTTTTATCCACTCGACGTCGGCCCAGGAAAGGTGCGGGTCGAACTGCTCGTTCGTCCAGGACGAGAGCGACGCCAGATCGCCGACGCCCTTGGCGTGGCCGACGATGTTGCGGAACGTGCGGCGCTGCGTGCCAAGCATGCCTCGCCACCAGCGCGGACGTCTCCCGATGTCGATGATGTTCTTCAGTGTCATCTTCGGCGGCGCCGACAACCCGTTGCGCAGGTCCTTGTGGCGCTGGGCGAGAATCTGCAGGTCGAGCGTGAGCACCAGCGCCGAGCATTTCGCCGCCTTGGCGCGGTCGATCAGATTATAGACGAAATCCCTGTCGCGCATGACGTAGAGCTGGAACCAGAACGGCTTCTTGGTCACCGAGGCGACATCCTCAATCGAGCAGATGCTCATCGTCGACAGCGTGAACGGCACGCCGAACTCCTCCGCCGCCTGCGCGGCCAGCATCTCGCCGTCGGCATGCTGCATGCCGGTGCTGCCGGTCGGCGCCAGCGCCACCGGCATCGACACTTTTTCGCCGATCATGGTGGATTCCAGCGAGCGGTTGTCCATGTCGACCAGCACCCGCTGGCGCAGCTTGATCTTGGCGAAGTCCGCTTCGTTGGCGCGGTAGGTGCTCTCCGTCCAGGCACCGGAATCGGCATAGTCGAAGAACATTTTCGGCACCCGCCGGCGGGCGAGTTCCTTGAGGTCGTTGATTTCCAGGATCGCGTGCATCATTCCCCTCGGTTCGTCAGCTTTCATCGGCCGCGCGGCCGTTTTCATCGCGCGGTTCCGGCTCATGGCGTCCGCTGCGCTGCCGGAGCCTGAGCCGCGACACGCGTTGCCAGTCGCCGGTGCGCTCGGCGTCCGTCATCGCTTGCGCGACGAAGTCGATATGCATCATCGCCGCCTTGCGCGCGCCTTCCGGGTCGCCTTCCGTCACAGCCTTGTGGATCGCCTGGTGCTGTTCGAGCAATTGCTCGCGCGCGCCGGGCAAATGATAGACCCGCAGCCGGTTATGGAAGACGCCGTCCGACAGCAGCCGGTAGCAGGAGCGCAGCGTGTGCAGAAGGATGATGTTATGCGCACATTCGCCGACCGCGCTGTGGAACTCGACGTCGATCGCCGCTTCTTCCTCGAAGTCGCCGCCCCGGTGCGCGGCTTCCATGCGCCGCATGATCTCGCCGAGCATGGCGCGGTCGTCGGCGGTTGCCCGCCGCGCCGCGTATTCAGCTGCCACTGCCTCGATCTCGCGCCGGTATTCCATGTAGTCCGCCGCCGCTTTCTTGTGCGTGGCGATCAGGTCCATCACCGGCTTCGAAAATACCTGGCCGATGACGTCGGCGACAAAGGTGCCGCCGCCGTGGCGTGATACCAGCAGCCCGCGCGCTTCGAGCGCCTTCAGCGCGTCGCGCAGGATCGGCCGCGACACTTCGAATTGCGGCGCCAGCTCCCGTTCACCTGGCAGCTGGTCGCCGACGCGCAGAACCCCTTCGAGGATGAGGCTCTCGATCTGCTGCACCACTTCGTCGGCGGTGCGCGAATGGTCTATCCTGGAGAAGATCTCGCTCAACAGGGTCTCCGGCGAAGGCTGAATTCTCTTCAACTTAGGAGCAAGCCCGGCAACTGGTCAAATTATTTATCCAATTTAACGGAAGCGTTCCAACGTCGCATATATTGCATTGCAAAATAAACCATGCTGCACTGCGGCAATACTGCCCGATGCGCAAGGAAACCGAATGGCTTATTGGTTTCGCCACGACAGCGCGGAGCGCCAGGCGATGAGCGACGAGACAGCAAAGCCCGAAACCGGCAAGTGGCTGGCAGGCACGGTGCTGGGTATGCCCTCGCACGAGGCGCTGCCGGCGGCGATCGGCGAGGTCCATGCGCGCCCGTCGCCGCTGATCGAGGCGCCGCGGCTGTTGCTGCAGCTTTCCTTCATGACCGAAAGCGGCTCGACGCTCGATCAGGCCGTTCTCGCCGACCTGTCGCGACGATTGGGCATCGCCGCCCCCGACCGGCACGCCCGCCACCACGCCATGAAGTGGGGCAAGGGCTGGCTGTCGTGGGAACGGCATACCGAGTTCTCGACCTATCTCTGGGATTGCCCGGCCGATGCCCGCACTGGCCGGCCGCTTGACGATTCGCCGTTCGGCAACGGTTTCAGCCCGCCCGGCAAGGTCATTTCGGGGGTCAAGCTCGACATCCGCAAATGGACGCCGCAGAACGAAAAGCTGATCGCCGGGTTCGACGCGGCCAGCCTCTGCTATTCGCTGGTGGAAAACGGCAAGGCCGCGGCTGTCACCGATTTCCGCCAGGACGGCGACGGGCTGACCCGCATCCTTATCCTCGATGGCGGGCTTTCGCCGGCCCGTACCGGCGCGCTGTCGCAACGGCTGATCGAGATCGAGACCTATCGCACGCTGGCAATGCTCGGCCTGCCGCTGGCGCAGTCTCTATCGCCGCGCATGCGCCGCATCGAGGATCGGCTGGCGGCGCTGACCGGGGAAATGCGCGCCACCGATCACCGCGACAGCCAGGAACTTCTGGCCGAACTCACCGACCTTGCCGCCGAGCTGGAAGCCGACGCGGCCGCAAGCCTCTATCGCTTCGGCGCCAGCCGCGCCTATCACGGCATCGTCGAGGAACGCCTCGAGGCGCTCGGCGAGACCGCGGTGCCGGGTTACGACACCTGGAGCGCCTTCCTGCAGCGGCGGGTCGCGCCGGCCATGCGCACTTGCCGCTCGATCGAGGCGCGCCAGGACAGTCTCTCCGAAAAACTCGCCCGCGCCGCTACCTTGCTGCGCACCTGGGTCGACGTCGAGGTAGAGCGCCAGAACCGCGATGTGCTCGCTTCGATGAACAACCGCGCCCGCCTGCAACTGCGCCTGCAGCAGACTGTCGAAGGCCTCTCGGTGGCCGCCGTCTCCTATTATGTCGTCGGGCTGATCGGTTATCTGGCCAAGGGTTCCGCGATCTTCGGCGAGCCGGTCAAACCCGAACTGGTCACCGCGTTTTCGGTGCCGTTCGTCGTGCTGGCGATCTGGTGGCTCGTCCGCCGAGTGCGCCGCAAACATTCCGAACCGGGAAAACCTGCAGGCGAGTAAGCTGTCGGCAGCATGCCAAAGCTGGTATCCTGCCCCAATGCATGTCGCCCGAAAGTGTCCTCGGTTTCGGGATAACGACATGCATGGAATCAAAAACTTAACGCGGGTAAGGCGAATCTCATTCGCCGCGACACGCGTTAGGGAGCGTCGGCTCCAAGAGCGCTCGGCCCGGCGATGAGTGACGCCAGAAATGGAGCGATTTCGGCGTTTGCGAGCTCCTTGCTGTTTACGCCGTCCGGCCGAACGGTAGCGCGAGCAAATTCAGGACCATCCGTCGGCTCGGCGACCAGATCGATGAGCACTCTCTTTTCTGCGCGGGTCTGACAGTCGATTAACCCCCCATATTCATATGTGCTGAGCTCACAGTGATGACCTGCCTTCTGGAGGCTCTGGAGATAGGCTCCGACCGAACCCATCAGGCGCATCCCGTCTGGCGAGGACAGTTCCTCGACCATAAGCTCTAACTTGCTCACCTGCGAAATCGTGAGCGCCTGCGCAGCAGCAGTCCCGACGTAAAGGACCAACGCAATCAAGGCAGAGCGGGCAAAGCGAGGGAACATGGGCATGAACTTGAAGTAGCAGGGTTTCACAATCATGTCGCCAGCGGGGAATTGCTCTTTTTTGCAGTTCGTAGCTGAAAGCCTGTTTGATGGGGATGCGACGACCTCTTGAACATCGGCAAGGGCGTGAACCGAATTCGGACCGCGACACTGTCCAGGATTTGCGCCGTTCGGAAAACACTGGTAAATCCTTTTTACCAGTGGAGCGAAATCCGGGAGAAGAGCGATGTCCGGTCTGGCCATGCCGAAACCCGACGAAGCCACGATGCGCCGGCGCGCCGAGATCGTCGCCGACATGAAGATCATCGTGCCGGGCGAAGGCGTCGTCGAGGCGGTCAATTCGATGCGCGCCTTCGAAAGCGACGGCCTGACGGCCTATCGCCAGCTGCCGCTGGTCGTGGTGCTGCCGGAAACCGTCGAAACAGGTTTCGCGCATCCTCAAATATTGCAATGAGCGCAACATCAAGGTGGTGCCGCGCGGTTCCGGCACCTCGCTTTCCGGTGGCGCGCTGCCGCTGGAGGATGCGGTGCTTCTGGTGATGAGCCGCTTCAACCGTATCCTCGACATCGATTTCGCCAACCGCGCCGCGGTCGTCCAGCCCGGCGTCACCAATCTCGGCATCACCACCGCCGTCGAGCAGGAGGGCTTTTACTACGCCCCCGATCCATCCTCCCAGATCGCCTGCTCGATCGGCGGCAACGTCGCCGAAAATTCCGGCGGCGTGCACTGCCTGAAATACGGACTGACCGCCAACAATGTGCTCGGCATCGAGATGGTGCTGATGGACGGCGAGGTCGTCCGCCTCGGCGGCAAGCATCTCGACAGCGAAGGCTATGACCTGCTCGGCGTCATGACCGGCTCGGAAGGCCTGCTCGGCGTCGTCACCGAAGTCACGGTGCGCATCCTGCAAAAGCCGGAGACGGCGCGGGCGCTGCTGATCGGCTTTCCGTCGAGCGAGGAGGCAGGCCAGTGCGTCGCCGACATCATCGGCGCCGGCATCATCCCGGGCGGCATGGAGATGATGGACCGCCCGGCGATCCACGCCGCGGAAGATTTTGTCCATGCCGGCTATCCGCTCGATTGCGAGGCGCTGCTGATCGTCGAACTGGACGGCTGCGGCGACGAGGTCGATCACCTGATCGAGCGGGTCGAGGCGATCGCGCTGAAAAACGGCTCCACCACCTGCCGCGTTTCGCAATCCGAGCAGGAGCGGCTGGTGTTCTGGGCGGGGCGCAAGGCGGCATTTCCGGCCGTCGGCCGCATTTCGCCCGATTACTACTGCATGGACGGCACCATTCCGCGCAAGCAACTGCCGAAGGTGCTCGCCGGCATGCGCGAACTGTCGCAGAAATACGGGCTGCGCGTCGCCAATGTCTTCCATGCCGGCGACGGCAATCTGCACCCGCTCATTCTCTACGACGCCAACGTTCCGGGCGAACTGGAGAAGGCCGAAGAATTCGGCGCCGACATCCTCGGCTTTGCGTCAAGGTCGGCGGCGTGCTGACCGGCGAGCATGGCGTCGGCGTCGAGAAGCGCGATCTGATGCCCGAAATGTTCAACGACGATCGATCTCGACCAGCAGATGCGGGTGAAATGTGCCTTCGACCCGCAGCATCTTCTGAATCCCGGAAAGGTGTTTCCGCAGCTTCGCCGCTGCGCCGAGCTGGGGCGGATGCACATCCATCGGGGCAAACTGCCGTTTCCGGACATTCCGAGGTTTTGAGAATTGAGTTTCATCCTGAGACACCCCCCTCTGGCCTGCCGGCCATCTCCCCCTCAAGGGGGAGATTTGCTGCCCGCTTGGCTTCCGCCAATCTCCAGCGCCGCTCTGGCGGACGAGGCTCCGGCGCTGTCAATCTCCCCCCTTGAGGGGGAGATGGCCGGCAGGCCAGAGGGGGGTGTCCGCGATTTACTTTCGACCCGCTGCGTTGCGGTCGAAAACCTATGACCACCCTCACCCCCACCTCCGCCCCCGAAGTCCTCTCCGCCGTCCAGTGGGCGCTTGCGGAAGAACAGCCGCTGGAAATCGTCGGCCATGGTTCCAAGCGCGGCATCGGCCATCCGGTGCAGGCGGCGCACACGCTCGACCTCTCCAGCCTGTCGGGCGTCACGCTCTACGAGCCGGAAGAGCTGGTTCTGTCGGCAAAAGCCGGCACGCCGCTGGCCGAGATCGAAAAGCTGCTCGCCGAACAACGACCAGCAGCTTGCCTTCGAGCCTATGGATTATGGCCCGCTGCTCGGCGGCGCGCCGGGCCGCGGCACTATCGGCGGCGTGCTCGCCGCCAACCTTTCCGGCCCGCGCCGGCTGAAGGCGGGGGCGGCGCGCGACCATATCCTCGGCATCGAGGCGGTGTCCGGTCGCGGCGAGGCGTTCAAATCCGGCGGCCGCGTCGTGAAAAACGTCACCGGTTACGACCTTTCCAAGGCGATGGCAGGCTCGTGGGGCACGCTGGCCGTGCTGACGACCGTCACCTTCAAGGTGCTGCCCGCCGCCGAAACCGAAACCACGCTCGTCGTCGACGCGGCCTGATGGAAGACGAGGCCGCCTCTGCCATGGCGCTGGCGCTCGGCTCCAGCGCCGAAGTTTCCAGCGCGGCGCACCTGCCGGAAAATGTCGTCGGCCGGGTGCTGGACGGCGCGCTGGCCGGCAGCCCGGCGACGCTGCTGCGCCTCGAAGGTTTCGGGCCATCGGTCGCCTACCGGCTGGCGAAGCTGAAAGACCTGCTCAAGGCGGCGCCCGGCGCTCGACGAAATCGATGCGCCGAAGCGTCGAAGCGCGCTCTGGCGCGAGATCCGCGACTGCACGCCCTTCGCCGATGGCAGCGAACGGCCGGTGTGGCGCGTCTCGATGGCGCCTTCGGACGGTCATCGGATGGTCGCTGCGTTGCGCATGGAGGCCGGTGCCGACGCATTTTACGACTGGCAGGGCGGCCTGGTCTGGCTGCGCATGGAAGCCGATCCGGAAGCCGAGACGGTGCGCCGGCTGGTGAAAAAATTCGGCGGCGGCCATGCGACGCTGGTGCGCGCCGCCCTGCAATGGCGCGCCTCGACGCCGGTCTTCGAGCCGCAGCCGCCGGCACTCGCCGCGCTGTCGGCGCGGCTGAAAAACGAGTTCGATCCGAAGGGCATCCTCAATCCGGGCAGGATGCGGGAGTGGGTAGCCTGACATGCAAACCTACTTCACCCCCGCCCAGCTTGCCGATCCGCATGTCGCGGAATCGGAAAAGATCCTGCGCAACTGCGTGCATTGCGGCTTCTGCACCGCGACCTGCCCGACCTATGTGACGCTCGGCAACGAGCTCGATAGCCCGCGCGGGCGCATCTACCTGATCAAGGACATGCTGGAGAACGGCCGGCCGGCGGACAAGCAGATCGTCACCCATATCGACCGCTGCCTGTCCTGCCTCGCCTGCATGACGACCTGCCCGTCGGGCGTCAACTACATGCATCTGGTCGACCACGCCCGCGTCCATATCGAGAAGACCTACAGGCGGCCGCTGCCCGACCGGCTGATCCGCGCGCTGCTCGCCTTCGTGCTGCCGTATCCCGGCGCGTTTCCGCGCCGCGCTGAAGCTGGCGAGGCTCGGCAGGCCGTTCGCCGGGCTGTTCGAGGCGCGTCAAGCCGCTGAAGCCGCTCGCGGCGATGCTGCACTGGCGCCCGCTTCGGTGCCGGCAACATCGCCCACGGCATCGCCGGCGGTCCATCCGGCGGCCGGGCACGGCGCGAAAAGAAGCGCGTCGCCATCCTCACCGGCTGCGCCCAGCCCGTGCTCGATCCCGGCATCAACGAGGCGGCGATCCGCGCTGCTGACGCGGTTCGGCGTCGAGGTCGTGGTGCCGGAAGGCGAGGGCTGCTGCGGCGCGCTGGTGCATCACATGGGCCGCGAGGAGCAGGCGCTCGCTTCGGCCCGCCAGAACGTCGACGCCTGGATGCGCGAGATCGAGAACGGCGGCCTCGACGCCATCGTCATCACCGCGTCGGGCTGCGGCACGACCATCAAGGACTATGGCTTCATGCTGCGCCTCGACCCGGCCTATGCCGAAAAGGCGGCGAAGAATCTCGGCGCTGGCAAAGGACGTCACCGAATTTCTGGCCACGCTCGACCTGCCGGAACCGGCGCAAAAGCCCGGCCTCGACGGTCGCCTATCATTCCGCCTGTTCCATGCAGCACGGCCAGAAGATCACCCGCCAGCCGAAGGAACTGTTGGCCAAAGGCCGGCTTCATCGTGCGCGAGCCGCGCGAGGGGCATCTGTGCTGCGGTTCGGCCGGCACCTACAACATCATGCAGCCGGAGATTTCGGCGACGCTGCGCGACCGCAAGGTGAAGAACATCGAGGCCACCGGCGCCGATATCGTCGCCACCGGCAATATCGGCTGCATCACCCAGATCGCCGTCGGCGCCGGCATGCCGATCGTGCACACGGTCGAACTGCTCGACTGGGCCTATGGCGGGCCGAGGCCGAAGGGGATTTGACGGCCGGTATGCTCGGGCGGCAGCTTACTCCGCCGCCAGCCTTCCGCCAGCATCTGCCGTGCCATAGGTCCGCCGGTAAAGCTCGCGCTGGCGGGTCGAGCGCCACCATCGTGTTGCGGAGCAGGATCGCCACCGTCACCGGGCCGACGCCGCCGGGCACCGGCGTGATCCAGGAGGCGACCTCCTTGACGCTGTCGGTGTCGACGTCGCCGACGATGCGGGTCGAGCCGTCGGCTGCGTCTCGGCGTTGATGCCGATGTCGATGACGGCAGCGCCCGGCTTCACCATGTCGGCCTTGATCAGCCGCGGTTTGCCGACCGCGACGAACAGCGCGTCGGCCCGCCTGCGCGTGCGCGGCCACCGAGCGCGTCATGTGGTGGCACACGGTCACCGTCGCGCCCTCGCTCATCAGAAGGAAGGCGATCGGCTTGCCGACGATCTCGGAATGGCCGACGACGACCACCTCCAGCCCCTTCAGGTCGAGCCCGGTCTCTTTCAGCAGCTCCACCGAGGCGGCCGCCGTGCAGGGCGCCAGGTCGAGCTGGTTGTAGACGATGTTGCCGATCGAGGCCGGATGCATGCCCTCGACGTCCTTCAGCGGATGGATAGCGCTCTGCAGCGCCTTGATCGGGATGTGCGCCGGCACCGGCCGCTGGATGATGATGCCGGTGACGCGCGGGTCGGCGTTCATGCCGTGGATCGCCGCTTCCAGTTCGCCCGCCGTCACGTCGGCCGGAAAGCGCCGCTCGTCGAAATCGATGGCCGCCTGGCTCGCCTTGGCGCGCTGGTTGCGCACATAGACATCGACCGCATCGACATCGCCGACGGTGATCGAGACCAGCCGCGGCCGGAAACCTTCCGCTGTCGCTGCTTCGCCGCGGTGCGGACTTCGGCGATGATGCGGGCGGCGACCGGCCCGCCTTTCAGATAGCGCGAGTCGGCAAACGGCATCGGCGATTTCCTTCTTGAGTTGGGTGTTCGAAACCGAAGGCCGGCGCGGCCACGGCATGCGCAAGATATCAGCCTGGAGCGGCGCGCGATCTGCGGGAAATCGTCTCGCCCCTATCCGGCGATCGTTAGTCGCGCGACCTTGAACGGCAAGGAGCGGCCACGGCATTTGCGAACCGCGCTGCCCTTGCCGCGACGTTGAGCGGCATCTGCTTTGTTCCGCCGCCCTGCCTGAACCATCCGCCGCTCAGGCCCGTCCCCAAAAATTTGTCCGACCGGTTCTCGCGAAGAGATCATGCGGAGAAAGACTACATCACCACGACCTTGGTGCCGACGTCGACCCTCTCGTAGAGGTCGACGACGTCCTCGTTGCGCATGCGGATGCAGCCCGAAGAGACCGCGCCGCCGATCGTCCAGGGCTGGTTGGTGCCGTGGATGCGGTAGAGCGTCGAGCCGAGATAGAGCGCGCGCGCGCCGAGCGGGTTTTCCGGCCCGCCGTCCATGTGGACCGGCAGGATGCGGCCCTTGGCGCGCTCGCGCGCGATCATTTCGGCAGGCGGCCGCCAGTCCGGCCATTCGCGCTTCTGGGTGACTTGTGCGGTGCCGGCCCATTCGAAGCCGGGCTTGCCGGTGCCGACGCCATAGCGCCGCGCCTGGCCGCCCTGCCAGCACCAGATAGAGGAAGTTCTCTCGCGTATCGATGATGATCGTGCCGGGCTTGTCCGGGCCGTCATAGGCGACGTCTGCGGCAGGTAGATCGGGTTCGATCTGCGGCTGCACTGCCTTGCGCTCGCCGGCGCCGGCATCGCCGGCGGTGCGGAGCGCGACGGGCCGCCGCTGCCGATAGTCCTGCGCCGCACTGTCGCGCAGTGACGGCTCGACGCCGAAGACGTCTACCGCCGCTGCTGCCTGCGCAGCACCGTGGCCGCGGCTGCAGCTGCGCCGAGCTGCATCACCCAGGGCGCCGAAAGGTCGGGGCTGACCACCACCGGCGGCCGCTGGCGATAGCGGTCGTTGGCTGGCGGCCGGCGATCGCGGCAAGCGCGGCGACTGGCAAGGAACAAAAAACTCTTCATGAACATGCACTCTCGACTGCTCGTCTGTCGCGGCGGATCTCCCCGCTTCAGCGATCGTTGACCGGGCAGCGGGCAAGGGAAAGGTGAATCGCGAATGCTTAAAAGGCCGAGTTGCCAGTAAACTTTTCGGTGTGGTTACCGCCCGGTTCAGGAATTGGTAAAGGCCGGCGTAAAGCGGGTGGACGGCGCCGTTAACGATTGGAAATTGGCTAATGGTATGAGCGCGAAAACACAGGACTGCTCGAAGGGCGAGACGGCGGTCACGCGCTGCTTCTGGCACGGCAGCCTGACCCGACTATCATGCGCTATCACGACCAGGAATGGGGCCGGCCGGTCGCCGACGACAGCCGGCTGTTCGAGAAGATCTGCCTCGAAGGCTTCCAGTCCGGCCTGTCCTGGCTCACCATCCTGCGAAAGCGCGAGAATTTCCGCGCCGCCTTCGACGGCTTCGACTTCGACGAGGTCGCCGAGTTCGGCGAGGCCGATGTCGAGCGGCTGCTCGGCGATGCCGGCATCGTGCGCCATCGCGGCAAGATCGTATCGACCATCAACAACGCCCGACGCGCGCCCGCGAACTGGTCGGAAGAGGCGGGTTCGCTCGCCGCCTGGTTCTGGCGCCTCGAGCCAGGCGCTGACGAACGCCCGGCGATATCGACCGCGCGGACGCTGACCGCCAACCCGACGACGCCGACCTCGATCCGCATCTCGAAGGAGCTGAAGAAGCGCGGCTGGACCTTCGTCGGCCCGACCACGGTCTACGCCTTCATGCAGGCCATGGGCCTGGTCAACGACCATATCGAAGGCTGCGCCTGCCGGGCCGAGGTGGAGCCAGCGCGAAGCGGCGCTCGCATTTCGCCGAAGTGTCCTGATCGGGATAGCCTAGAATGAAGCGCGGCCGCCAAATCATCGGCGCGAGCGCTTCAGGCTCGCTTCCGCCTTCCAACACCGGAATCAGGAATGTTCGTAGCGCCCGGTGTCGCGTCCGAGCTGCCAGACGAGATCGCGTCCGTCGATCGAAAGCCGCAAGCCGCTGAACGAACGGTCGTCCGGCGTATAGGTGCCGGGCACGGAAGTGCGGCCTTGCGGCACCACCAGCACCGAGAGCCCTCCACCCGCCAGCAGCCCTTACCGTATTGATCGAGCGCGCCGTAAACGAGCATGAATTCGAAACTGCCGTCGGGCCGCAGCAGAAGCTCCGAGCCGACTTCTATGATGCCGTTGAGGTAGTAGTGCCCGGCAAGCCGGGTCGCCCGGTTTGCAGGCGCCGCCCGTTCCCGCACCAGCCGTTTGCGTACAGCCGGCAATCGCAGCAGCAGCGCGCCGGCTGTCAATCCTGCCAGGAGATTTCGCATCACGCCCCCGCGCTGTTGCGGATAGGCGCTGAGCTTAGCCTGCGACGGCGGGCAAGGCGAATCCCATCAGAATGACCGCAATGATCGCCACGACGGGATACATGACGAGCAGGCCGGTCATCAGCGCGCCGCCGATCATACTCTCGCCGTTCTTCGTCCTTTCGGCACTGAACGGGCCGGTGCCGGCAGGTTGCGGTTTGAGGGGCCATAGGTGACGGTGGAACGCAACGCGGTGGCGTCTGCGTAGTCTGTGGCGGTGGCGCGAACTTGCGTGCGCATGATTCTGACTTTCCGGCGTGTACGGCGCGGCTTCCGTCCGGCTTTGGTATCCGGTGGATATTGCGCGGCGAAACGAATGTTTCAGCGCCGTCGAAAGACCATCGCTTGTCGACGGATTTTCGACCGCTTTGCGGCAAAAGCAAGGATTTCTGGTTAAGAGTTAAAAGGTTAACGGAAGTATTGCCTGCGGCAGTATTCTAGGTTCCTCGCCCCCTCGCCTATGGGGAGAAGGTGTGCCCTCGGACTTGGCGATAGCCAAGGACGGGAAAGGGCGTACTGCGATGGAACGGGTGTTGGACGGAGCCGGACAACTGTCAGTATCTGTCAAGAATGTTTTCCTTTGCTTTGTCCTCACCCCTCCGCGGCCTCCCGCATAATCCGTGTCATCGCCCTCAGCGGAACCGGGTCTGGAACCGGGGATCGGGAGGGAGCGGTGCCGGGGCGGCCGCGCAACGGTAGCGCGGTTTAGGAGAAGTGATCGCCAAGGTCCGGGCCTGGGCGACGGTCTGGCTGGTCGGCGCAAAGAAATGCCGAGCCCAGCCCACCCAGCCGAAGGCGAGAACACCGGCGGGGCGCCGGGAAGGCGCCATATAAATTATTACGAGGTGCCCAACAGGCGCCCCGCTTCCCACCATCGCGAGCCAGACGGCGGAAACGGGCGTGGCAACGGAGAAGCTCAGCTCGACGCCCCTTGCCGCCGTCATCTCCCCCGGGCGGGAGATGGCTGTCATCGACGTGCCTCCTTCAGTGTTCGGATTGGGCGAAGCGAGCGACGGACTATCTCCCACCGTGGGGAATGGCCGCAGCAGAGGGCGCAAGGATGCACCAAGTCGCCCGCCGCGACCCTTGCCGCTCTATCCGCCATCGGTTAGGACACCCGCGCGCTGTGGCCAGACAATTATCAGCGAAACGAGCAGACACACATGGCCGACAAGACCGAAAAAATGAAGGCGCGCCTGCCGCGCGGCTTCGTCGACGCTCGCCGCCGACATCCGCGCCGATCGAGAAGATGACGGCGAAGATCCGCGAGGTCTACGAGCGCTACGGTTTCGAGCCGGTCGACAAGCCGCTGATCGAATATACCGACGCGCTCGGCAAATTCCTGCCCGACCAGGACCGGCCGAACGAGGGCGTCTTTTCGTTGCAGGACGACGACGAGCAGTGGCTGACGCTGCGCTACGACCTGACCGCGCCGCTCGCCCGCTATCGTCGCGGAGAATTTCAGCGGCTGCCGAAGCCCTACCGCACCTACCGCGCCGGCTGGGTGTTCCGCAACGAGAAGCCCGGCCCCGGCCGCTTCCGCCAGTTCATGCAGTTCGACGCCGACACCGTCGGCACGCCGGCGTCGCGGCCGATGCCGAGATGGCATGATGATGGCCGACATGATGGAAGCGCTGGGCATCAAGCGCGGCGACTACGTGATCCGCGTCAACAACCGCAAGGTGCTCGACGGCGTGCTGGAGGCGATCGGGCTCGGCGGCGACGAGAATGCCGGCCGCGGCTGACGGTGCTGCGGGCCATCGACAAGCTCGACAAGTTCGGCCCGGAAGGCGTGCGCCTGCTGCTTGGCCCGGGCCGCTGGGACGGCGGCAAGGAAGGCGAGGGCGATTTCACCAAGGGCGCGGGACTGGATGAGAGCAAGATCGAACGCGTATTTGAGTTCGCTCGGATGGCGACAATCTACACTGTCGTCAGCGAATCTTCGAAGTGCCGACGGAGACGAAGCACATGTCAGGTCTACGGCAGCTTCCGGCTAATGCTTGCGAGACGGATCGCAAATCTGGCATCCTTCGAAGCGTCAGCAGGGTATCGACGAACTTGAGAGCATTAGCGCAGCTGGTTCAGGCGCTGGCTACGGCCCCGACCGCATCAGGATCGACCCCTCCGTCGTCCGCGGCCTCGAATACTACACCGGCCCCGTCTTCGAAGCCGAACTGCTCGCCGAAATCCCCAACGAGAAAGGCAAGATCGTCGCTTCGGCTCGGTCGGCGGCGGCGGGCGTTACGATGGCCTGGTGTCGCGCTTCCGGGGCCAGCCGGTGCCGGCGACGGGCTTTTCCATCGGCGTCTCGCGCCTGATGACGGCGCTGAAGAACCTCGGCAAGCTCGACACGTCGGACGTCATCGCGCCGGTCGTCGTGCTGGTCATGGACAGGGACACCGAAAGCCTCGGCCGCTACCAGAAGATGGTCGCCGCGCTCCGCCAGGCCGGCATCCGCGCCGAAATGTATCTCGGCGGCGCCGGCAAGAAGGCGCAGATGAAATATGCCGACCGCCGCGGCTGCCCGTTCGCCATCATCCAGGGCGGCGACGAGCGGGCGCAGGGCGTGGTGCAGATCAAGGACCTGATCGAGGGCAAGCGCCTGTCCGGCGAGATCGAGGACAACGAGGAATGGCGCGAAGGCCGCCCCGGCGCAGGTCACGGTGCCGGAAGGCGACTGGTCGCCAAGGTGAAGAAGATTCTGGCGGCGCAGGCGGAGGACCGGGCGCGTGGACGAGTGAAGCGCGTCGCTGTCGCCCCCCTCTGGCCTGCCGGACTTCTCCCCCGCAAGGGGGGAGATCGGCTGTCACGGTCGTCGCGTCCGCTAAGCGTCGAAGTTCGAGTGCGACCGCGACCTGCCAATCTCCCCCCTTGCGGGGGAGCTGTCCGGCAGGACAGAGGGGGGCACCGTAGCCCGCCTGCGCCGACGGGAGAGCGCCTGCCCATGACCTCCCGCTACCCCGCCTTCGCCCCCGACCTCCTGGCGCTCTTCGCCGAGCGCGGCGCCGAGCCGGTCGATACGCCGGTGATCCAGCCGGCCGAGCCGTTTCTCGACATGGCGGGCGAAGACCTGCGCCGCCGCATTTTCCTGACCGAGAGCGAGACCGGCGCAGACGCTGTGCCTGCGCCCGGAATTCACCATTCCCGTCTGCCTCGACCACATCGAGTCGCAGCCGGCACGCCGCGCCGCTATTCCTATCTCGGCGAGGTCTTCCGCCAGCGCCGCGAGGGCGCCAACGAATTCTTCCAGGCCGGCATCGAGGATCTCGGCGACACGGACATCGCCGAGCGCCGATGCCCGCGCGATCGCCGATGCGCATGCGATCCTGAAACAGACGCTGCCGGGATGCGAGCTGACGTCACGCTCGGCGACCAGTCGGTGTTCGAAGCGGTGGTGGCCGCGCTCGGCCTGCCGCCGGCTGGCAGAAGCGGCTTGCCCGCGCCTTCGGCTCGCCCGAGGCGCTGGCGGCGGCGCTTGCCGACCTCGCCAACCCGCCGCGCATCGCCGCACTGGCCGACCGACGTCGCCGGCGCTGGTGCTGCGGGCGACGAGACGCCGCTCGCCGCCACATCGACGAGGCGATGGAGGCAGCCGGCCTTTCGCCGACCGCCGGCCGCACGCCGGACGAAATCGCGCGGCGGCTGAAGGAAAAGGCCGAACTGCGCAGCGTGCGGCTGTCGCCGACACGCGCTTGACGTGCTGAAGGCGGTTTCTGGCGCTCCGCGTGCCGCTCGACGCGCGCGCCGGCGCGCTGGAAAGTTTTGCCAGGTGCCGGCCTGTAGCTCGGCGCCGCCTGTCGCGTTTTGCCGCGCGCGCCGAAGGAGATCGCCGCCACGGCCTGCCGTCGGATGCGATCCACTACCGCGCCGCCTTCGGCCGGCCGCTCGACTATTACACCGGCCTCGTCTTCGAGATCACGCCGAAGGCGCGACGCCTGCTGGTCGGCGGCGGCCGCTTCGACCGGCTGCTGACGCTGCTCGGCGCGAAGAAGCCGATCCCGGCCGTCGGCTTCTCGCTCTGGCTCGACCGCATCGAGCGAATTGCGCGGAGGGCCGACAATGACCATCACCATCGCGCTGCCCTCCAAGGGCCGGATGAAGGAACAGGCGCTGGACGTTTTCGCGCGCGCCGGGCCTGCCGTCAGCCGCCCGGCGACGACCGCTACTATCGCGGCCGCGTCGAAGGCCGTGCCGACGTCGAGGTCGCCTTCCTGTCGGCCTCCGAGATCGCCCGCGAGATCGGCCAGGGCAGCGTCGATTTCGGCGTCACCGGCGAAGACCTGATCCGCGAAGACCTGCCGAGTGGCGAGACACGGCGCGAAATCTGGCCCGCCTCGGCTTCGGCCACGCCGACGTCGTGGTCGCCGTGCCGGAAATCTGGCTCGATGTCGATACCATGGCCGACCTCGACGACGTCGCCGCCGATTTCCGCCCGCGCCACGGCCGCCGGCTGCGATCGCCACGAAATACTGGCGGCTGACCCAGCAGTTCTTCTCGCAGCAGCACGGCATCCAGCTCTACCGCATCGTCGAAAGCCTCGGCGCCACCGAAGGCGCGCCGGCGGCCGGCTCGGCCGACATCATCGTCGACATCACCTCGACCGGCTCGACGCTGCGGGCCAATCACCTGAAGGTGCTCGACGACGGCGTCATCCTGAGGTCGCAGGCCTGCCTGGTCGCCTCGCTGCGCCGGCGCGATGCCGGCGACGAAGTGTTGCTTCAGGAGATCGCGGCGCTGGTGAATGCGACGATATCTGTGGTTTAGGCCTGTACTTTTGACCGGTCTATCGCCTGTCAGCCGCGGCGCGCGTCGAGCGAGAGGCTGTCCGCTCCATGGATGGCCAGCACCAGGAAACCACCGCCGAGCGCCACATCCTTCATGAAGGCCTGTAGGTGCATCATGGCTATCGCTGCGTCATCGCCGCCCTGGCCATAATGTCCGAGATAACCCGCCATGATCGAGAATGCGGCCAGGAAACAGGCGGCGACGCGGGTCTGAAAGCCGACGAGGACGCACAGGCCGGCAACGGTTTCGAAGATGGCGCTGGTCCAGGCGACGAGCATTGGCGACGGCAGGTTCAGGCTGCCGAAATAGCCGGCGGTTCCGGCGGTATCGGCGAATTTGCCGAAGCCGCCAAGAATGAACGGAACCGTCAGCAGGATGCGGCCAGCAAGAACGATAACAGCGCTGGACATTGGCTTCCTCCTTTTCCGGGGCGAACCGCAGGATGCATGCGCAATCCCCGGTTGTCATCAGTGCATCGACACGTTATCCGCAAACGAAAACGGCCCGGAATTCATCCGGGCCGCGTCGAAAAAGGAAAGATTGGGGCGTGTCAGCCGCGCCTGGCGTCGAGTGACAGCGCGCCCGGGCCGAAAGCGGCCAGCACCAGGAAGCCGCCGGCGATCGCCAAGGTTCTTCATCAGCATCAGTACCTGCATCTGGTCGGCGAAGTCGAGATGCGCGATCGCCGTAGCGGCAAGCGTGAAGATCGCAAGCGCAATGGCTGCGATGCGGGTCTGGAAGCCAACGAGGACGGCGAGGCCGCCGAAGAGCTCAAGCAGCCCGACCAGGATCGCGACGACGGTCGGGCCGGCAGGCCAAGGCTGCCGAAATAGCCGGCGGTGCCGCCGATCGCGGTCAGCTTGGAGAAGCCGGACAAGAATGAACATGACGGACAGGAGGATGCGTCCGAGAAGGATGAGGACGGCGCTGCCGGAGGCGGTGTCTGCGGCGGTTGAGGAATTGATCGACATTTGGGATTCTCCGGGAGGGATTGAGATGGCACCGTGACTTAGGAAACTTTCGGCGTTCACAAAAGTCACATTGTTGACAACACATCGTTCACCGGAGCGGACCTCTTCATCCTGGTCGGGTCATGTCCTCCGGCCGCACCAGCCGGTCGTAGTCGGCCTCGGTGACAAGCCCGCCGCCAACGCCTCTTCGCGCAGTGTCGTGCCGTTCTTGTGCGCCGTCTTGGCGATCTTGGCGGCGTTGTCGTAGCCGATCTTCGGCGCGAGCGCGGTGACCAGCATCAGCGAGCGGTCGAGCGCTGCCTTGATGTTGTCCTCGCGCGCCTCGATGCCGACGACGCAATTGTCGGTGAAGGAGACCGCCGCGTCGGCGAGCAGCTGCACCGACTGCAGGAAATTGTAGGCCATCAGCGGATTGTAGACGTTGAGCTCGAAATGGCCCTGGCTGCCGGCGAAGGTGATGCGCGGCGTTGTTGCCGAACACCTGCACGCAGACCTGCGTCAGCGCCTCGCACTGGGTCGGGTTGACCTTGCCCGGCATGATCGAGGAGCCCGGCTCGTTTTCCGGCAGCGACAGTTCGCCGAGGCCGGAGCGCGGGCCGGAGCCGAGGAAGCGGATGTCGTTGGCGATCTTGAACAGCGCGGCCGCGGCGGCGTTGATCGCGCCGTGCGAGAACACCATGGAGTCGTGCGCGGCGAGCGCCTCGAACTTGTTCGGCGCGGTGACGAAAGGCGAGGCCGGTGATCGCGGCGATGCGCTCGGCGACCTTTTCGGCAAAGCCGACCGGCGCGTTGAGGCCGGTGCCGACGGCGGTGCCGCCCTGCGCCAGTTCCATAAGGCCGGGCAGCGTCAGCTCGATGCGCTTGATCGATGAGGCGACCTGTGCGGCATAGCCGGAAAACTCCTGGCCGAGCGTCAGCGGCGTGGCGTCCTGCGTATGGGTGCGGCCGATCTTGATGATGTGGTCGAAGGCCCTGGCCTTGGCGTCGAGCGCGGCGTGCAGGTGCTTCAGGGCCGGCAGCAGGTCGTGGACGATCCGCTCGGCGCAGGCGATGTGCATGGCCGTCGGATAGGTGTCGTTCGACGACTGGCTCATGTTGACGTGGTCGTTGGGATGGACCGGCTTCTTCGAGCCCATCGACGCCGCCGAGCATTTCGATCGCGCGGTTGGAGATCACCTCATTGGCATTCATGTTCGACTGCGTGCCGGAACCGGTCTGCCAGACGACGAGCGGGAAATGGTCGTTGAGCTTGCCGTCGATGACTTCCTGCGCCGCCTCGATGATCGCCTTGCCGAGCGTCGGGTCGAGGCGCCGAGTTCCATGTTGGCTGCGGCGGCGGCGCGCTTGACGATGCCGAGCGCGCGCACGATCGACAGCGGCTGCTTTTCCCAGCCGATCTTGAAATTGCCGAGCGAACGCTGCGCCTGCGCGCCCCAGTACCGGTCGGCGGCGACCTCGATCGGGCCGAACGTATCGGTTTCGGTTCTGGTCTTCTGCGCACTCAAGGGCTTTCTCCTTATCCGAATGTCGGCAACGGCGTATCGCGTTGCACAATGGGCTTCAAGCGAAGATTCGGGCGCTTCCGATGCAAATCGGTTGAAAGGAAATTTCGCAAGCTTCTCCGTTGCCACGCTGCGGAAATCCGGCCTGGCCATTTCAGGTAGGTTGGAAGCGGGGCGCTGGGTCGGCACCTCGTAAGTAATTTATATGGCGCCTTCTCAGCGCCCCGCCGGTGTTTTCACCTTCGGCTGGGTGGGCTGGGCTCGGCATTTTTTTGCGCCTACCAGCCTGACCGTCGCCGAGGCCCGGGTCTTGGCGATCGCCTCGCTAAGCCGCGCTACCGTTGCGCGGCCGACCCGGACACCGCCGCCCTCCCGAAATCCCCGGTTCTAGACCCGGGTTCCCTGAGGGCGATGACACGGATTATGCGGGAGGCAGCGAAGGGTGTGGACAGAAGAATTTTTGGCTGATCGTGTAAGCCATTGAAATCGTGGCAAGAATCTTCGAGCGGGAGCGGGAAACGGTGCGAAACGGGCGGGTTCTATCCCCACCCGATAGGCGTTCCCGCAAAAAAAGGCGGCGGGATAGGGGCACACTCTGCACCGCTAGCTTCTACGATCACCGAAGAAGGGACAAAACGCGGTGGCCTACCGAAGCGTGCCTGGACCCGCACGTGCAGTGCCGCACGGCCTGGATCCCAGGGTCTCCGCGACGGCCTTCGGTATGCTCGCCCCGGGGATGATGGCAGTGCCAGGCGCCAATGGATTTATGCCAGAAGCGAGCGCGCGGTCGGCACGAGGCGGTGGGTTTCTGGCGGCTTCGAGAAATACCCGCCAAGCTTTTCGTACACGGCCTGCCATTCCGGCGATGCCGCGAGTGCCGCCTGAAACCGGGTGAGGGCGGCAAGGTCGGCAAATCGGAAAAACGCCGCGACAACATTTTCCGCCGCGCGCACCGGCAGGCGCGGAAAGGTATTTTCGGCGTGTTCGGTGACGAATGCCGCGATCAGCGGCGCGCCGAGACGAGCCAGCAGCGGCACGACCTCGCGTTGGAACACGGCGACGAACTCTGCTTCGGCCGATGCGTTGACGTGGTAGATGCCGGCGAGCACCGCGGAACGCTCGGGTGAGGCCGCTTCGGTCGATGCATCCTGCGCACCGCGCGCTGAGCCAGAGAGGTCGAAGGCGGATCCCGGCCAGGCCGGCCGGAGTAGCAGCACGTCGTCGGAATCGATCATCGTCGCATTGGCGGCGTTCTTGTGTTTCGCCCATACCGGACCGCTGTAGAAGGCTTCCAGCGATTGCCGCCGCGCTTCCATATCATCGAAGCCGCGCATCCAGCCGAAACAGTCGGGCCGGTCGAGGTCCCGGAACTGACCGATGATTTTCATGCCGGTTGCTTCCTGGCTCTCGACCAGGTTTCGGTCGAAAACGTCGATCAGCGCGTCGCGCTTGCCGGGATGAAGCGTGTATTGGCGCAATTCCACTACCGGCGAAAACATCGTTTCCGCTGCGAGTTCCTGCAGCCTCTGGTATTCGGTCATCACATCCTCCATAAACAAACCGGTTGCCCTGTTTTACATACAGACCGGTTGTCCGGTTTTGTCAATGTGGTATTCGAAGTGAGACGAGCAGGGAGCCGTAGATGGCGAAGGAACATGCGCGAAAAGATCCGCACCAACGACCCGGAAGGCATGCGCCGGAAAGTACTGGACGTCGCCGAGGCAGTGTTCCAGGAAAAAGGCTACCACGCCACCAGCCTGGGCGATCTGATGAAGGCGGCCGGCGTCACGGGTGGGGCGCTGCATCATCATTTCCCGACCAAGAAGGCGATCGGGCTAGCGGTGATCGAGGAGCGCGTGGCAGCCGCGGTGGAGGAAACCTGGATACGCCCGGTGACGGCCGCAATCTCGGCCCGCGACGGCGTGAGACAGGTGTTTGCGGTTATCGCCGACGAACTCGACGCGCAGGGTTTCGTACGCGGCTGTCCGCTCAACAACCTGGCGCATGAACTGGCATTGGCCGATGCGGATTTTCGCGTCGCGATGGATCGGATTTTCACGCGCTGGCGGAGTGCGATCGCCGAAAAGGCCCGAAACGACCTGGCGAGGGGAGTTGAAAACGCGCCGGACGACCCGGAGCGGTTTGCGGCACTTGCGGTGGCCACCTATTCCGGCGCCATGTCGATGGCCAAGACCGCGCAGGACGCGGGAATGTTGCGGATGTGCGGAAAGGGTCTCCTGGACGATGGCCCGAGCGGCGGACAGGCAGTGCGTTAGAGCGGGATGGCTTTTCTTCGAATCGCCCTCCCGCTCTAATTCTTTGTTTGGGTATGATCTTTTCCGAAAACCGGTTTCCACTTTTCGGGATCATGCCTAAGGCTTGCCGTCAGGAACGGTTTCGAAGTTGCGCCAAAGAATCCGGCATTCTTCGCCGGATTCCTTTTCGCAGGTGCGGAGCGCTTCGGCCTCGGCCGCTTCGAGCCGATCCGCGCCGAATTGAGCGGCAACACGGCTGCCCGACCGGGAAACGGCCAGTGCCTTTTCGGTGTGCCTACCATGATAGCGACGGGCGACGGCCTGCCCTTTCTCGCCGATGTTGAACTCCAGCAAGGCGGCCTCCATCGGCGCGGCATCATAGGTGCTCAATCCGTTTTGACGGAAAAACGCATCAACTGCCGGCCACCACTGAAGTATTCCCTCGAGGTCGGAAAACATGAGATGCCCGTTCTCGCCGATCGGGCCGAAGATGCGAAGTTCCGCAGCGCCTCCCGATTCCGTGTAGCGCTTATGCATCTCGCGCACGAATTCGGGTTCGAACAGGGGATCGTTTTCCGCATAAAGCCACAAGGTGGGAAACCGCCGCTTCGATGCTGCTTCGCCGAGCCAGCGGACCAGGTCTTTCTGCCGGCAGGTCTTTCGCCCGGGCTTCTTTCCGGGCGCCACCGTGGTCCGGATGCCTCCCGAGAAATTGACGACAGCCTTAAGGCCCGGCAGTTCCCGCGTCCCGAGATTCAGCGCCGCCATGCTGCCAGCCGATATTCCCATAGCAACGATACGGGTAGGGTCGGCATCGGGGCGCTTCGTTATGGCCTTGAGCGCAGCCTCGAGATCGTCGGTCTGGGCGTCGATCGCCGGGCCATAATCGCGATTGCGGCAGTTGGGGGTCTTGTAGTCGATCCCAACCACTCTGGATTTTCCGTAACCCCTGCGCAAAACGACTGCCGCGAGCCAGCCGCGCCGTGCCAAATCGCGAGCCATGGCGCGAAAATTGCTGGCTTTCATTCTGGCGCGTTTTTTCGGATCCGCGAAAAGCCCATGTGTGAAGATCGCCACCGGCAGCTTCGCGGAAGCGCCGGCCTCCTTCGCGAAAAAGACTTCCAGCTCGGTTGCCTTGCCGTCGATCTCCACGTCGAGGAGCTTGTCTTCGACAATGACGGACTCTTCCCCAGCTGTGACCGCGGGCCAGACCAGCAGGCTCGCAGCGACAACAAGGAAGGATGCTGCGAAGCGAAGCATAGCTTATTCGACTAGCGGCTTGATAGACCGGTAATCGATGGTCTCTTCCTTGCCGGTGCCTTCGTCGTAACGTTTGGCGAGCACGGCCTCCAATTCCGGAGCGTAGAGGGCGGTATAGGCGTCGATTTCGCTGCCGTCCGCGGCCCTGAAAATCTGCTTGACCGCAAGCACCTGATATTCGCACGCGCCGAGTTTCAGTGTCTCCTTGCCGGTAACCTGCAACTCCAGCGAGCGCGGCTCAACGGTGTTTTCCTCGGCGTCGAGATGGAGCCATTTTACCTTTTCACTGGCGCCTTCCTGCAGGGGAAAGATGCCGCGCATATCCGAATCCGAAAGCGCTGCGAACTGGCCGGTCTCGCTCGTACGAAACACTTCGATCAACCCGCCAAGCAAGAACTGCGTTTGCGGTGGCGAGGAATCGAAGGAGTTGGTTATCTGCACGACATGTTCCGGCGAAGGCCGGAAAATGCTGGTCACGCCCGGCCTTTCCAGCACGAAGCCTTTCTCGGCCGTCTTGCCGTCGGGACAGTCGGCGGCGTGAACGGCGCCTGCAAGAAGCAATGCGGCAAACAGAGGCGCGAGGCGTCCCGTCATCATCAGATCCTCCCGTCGGGGTTGTGCGACGAATGCAAAAAAGAGATCGCCATCAACCCGGAATTGCAAATAACGGGCTGTTACGGTGGCAAATGTTAGGGGAAGCCCAGAGTGTGGTCGATATCAATTGCCGGAGAACGCGTCCGAAAATGCCCGCCTAAGCTCCCTTCACATAACCCATCGCCTCCACGATAAGGCCGTCGCGGACACGCATAAGATTGACTCCGCGAATGGAGCTGCCGTCGCTGCGCCAATAGCGCCAGCGGATCGTCGCCCGCTCGCCGGCGGCAAAGACGTCTTCGACGTCAAAGCGGCCGGAACGATCGCCTGCGATGCCTTGCCAGAGTTTGACGCAGGCGTCGCGCCCGGTATGGCGGGCGCCGTCGGGCGCCGGCACGGTGTTTTCGATAATGCAATCCTCGGCGACGAGATCAGGAAGGGCAGACGGATCGTACTTCTGGAAGGCACCGTTGAAGCGACGCATTATTTCGGTGGTTTTTTCCGACTGAGCGGCAAAATCCTGGTTCATGAATATTCTCCCTGGCGATGGATTGTGGTGTCAGGCGGAGGGAATGAGCCTGGCGGCGAGCCGGATGTCGGAGACGCCCGCCAACGCGCGCGACACCAGGCACGTGGCCTTGGCTGTCTCGGCATGGGCGAGCAAACCGGCTGCATCGAGACCGGGAACCGAGGCTTCGGTATCGAGTTCGATGCGCGTGATGGTGGGACCGGCAGCGGTTGCGCCGAGATGCACCCTGGCGGTCGTGCGGATGAACTCCACGGCATGGCCGGCGTTGCCGAGAATGAAAGTAAGCGCCATCGAAAAGCAGCCGGCGTGGGCCGCCGCGATCAGTTCTTCCGGATTGGTGCCCGGGCCGTTTTCGAAGCGCGACGGGAACGAAAAGGCGCCTTCGAAGACGCCGCTGCCGAGGCTGAGCCGCCCCGCACCTTCCTTGAGGGTTCCTTGCCATTCCGCATTGGCGTGACGAACGGTCATAATCTTCTCCTTCGTGATCGGGTTCAGGCCTCGGTGCGCCGGACAGAACGGCGCTCATCGATAATTAGATGGACCGGTCTACATATTATGTAGACCGGTTGTCATATTATAGTCAAGCCTGCTAGAAGGGTCTCCTGACAGAGGACGCCATGGCCGCCGACACCCGCACCCGCATGCTCGACACCACCGCCAAATTGCTGCAGCAGCGCGGCTATCACGGCACCTCGCTGAACGACATTCTGGCGGCGAGCGGCGCCCCACGAGGGTCGCTCTATTTCCACTTCCCGGGCGGCAAGGATCAACTGGTGGTCGAGGCGAGCCGCGTCGCGGTCGACAGAGTGACGAAACATCGGCGCGAGGTGCTGGCCGCGGCCGCCACTCCGGCGGCGGCGGTGAGGGCCTTTGCGGATGGCATGGTGCTGCTGCTCGAGGAGACCGACTTCCAGCTTGGCTGTCCGATTGCGCCGATCGTGCTCGACGGGACCAGCGAAGTTGCCGAGCTTGCCGAACTCTGCCGGCAGACGTTTGAGGAGTGGGTCGGGCTGCTGCGGGACTCTTTCGCGAAAGCCGGCATTCCGGAAAAGAAAGCGGACGCGCTCGCCCTCTTGACGCAATCGTCCTTCGAGGGCGCGCTGCTGATCGCGCGCGCGTATCGCGACAGTTCGCCGATAATGACGGTAGCGGGCGAAGTGAAGGCAATGGTCGCCGCGGCGACGCCGAAAGCCGGCTGAAGCCGTCAAGAAAAGAATACGCCGGACCAATCCGGCGCATTTCTTCGTCCTGCGACGCGGGGTCGGCTAATCGAGCACGCGAATGATTTCGCGGGTTTCCGGCTCGACGATCACAGTACGGCCGTCAACAATGACATAGCGGTAGTTTATGTCAGGCTCGTCGATCGGGTAGAGTTCGACGGTCTCCGGCAGCGGCGTGCCGACGGTGATCTCGACGCCCGGCGGCAATTCGACCGGATCGACAGGATGCTCGATAACGTATTCGCGGATCACGGTTTCCTGTTCAGGAACGATAACGACTTCCTGGCCGGCGGCGACACCGACGCCGGCAAGCAGAATTCCCGCCGCGGCGGCCGAAAGATAGGTTCGCATGTCTACCTCCTTGGATTTGACATGGAGCTAAACCCCCGAGGTCGGGAGACGTTCCCGGAAAAGTCGGCGAAGATGCCGGCTGAAGGAGGCAGGCGGTCGACCGGATTTCAGTCCGCCGCCGCGATGACGCAAACGGCTTTGGCGGTGCCGACATCGGCGATCAAGACGCGGAGGGCCCGAAAGCCGCCGATCTCCAGATTGGCCTTGAGCTTCGTTGCGGTGGGCTCGGCCTGACCGGGCGAGGGCGGATCGAAAAAGAGGTAAAAAGTGCCTTCGGGCGCGAGCAGCCTCTTGACGGCGGCCAGTTCGCGGCGCGGATCCATCCAGAAGACGTTGACGTTAAACGCGAAGATTTTATCGAATTTTTCGCTGCGGAGATTGGCGCCGGCAAGGTCAGTCTCGATGATTTCCGCCTTGCCGGAGGCCAGATGGGCTGCGCTTCGGCTGGCCGCCGCGGCGACCATTTTCGCCGACCGGTCGATGGCGGTGATCTTTCCGCCGGTCAGTTTTTCGGCGACCAGCGACAACAGGACGCCGTGACCGCAGCCGATTTCCAGCAGCCGGTCGGATGGCTGAACCTCGAGCAGGCCGAGGGCCCAGAAAAAACGCTCGGGTATCTTTTCCGTCATGATTTGCCCAAACAAAAGCGCCTCTCGCACCTTTATGGAGTGCGGGAGACGCCTTTTGCCGAAAACTTCTCTTCGGGATTGCTCCGTCCGAAATGCTTTCGACGGCACAATAATGCAAAGCCGGCGAAATGGTTCCGGTTTTTTCGCGACTTTTTGATTTTTTTATCGGCTGCCGCACGGCAGCCTCTCTCTATCCCCTATTCGCCAGCATCGCCGCGAGTTCTTCGATCCGACCTCGCCAAGCATGGCGGGCAACCACAGGCGGCGGTCACCTATGGGATAGCCTCCGCGAGGCGTCGTCGAACTACCTCAATCGAAAAAGGGCGGCATCGCTGCCGCCCTTTCCGTATTCTCGCAGATAGATGGCTGGATTAGAAATCCATGCCGCCCATGCCGCCCATGCCGCCGCCCATGCCGCCAGGCATGCCGCCGCCGGCCGATCCTTCTTCGGAGCCTCGGCGATCATGGCTTCGGTGGTGACCAGCAGGCCGGCAACCGAAGCCGCGTCCTGCAGAGCCGTGCGGACGACCTTGACCGGATCGACGATGCCCATGGCGATCATGTCGCCATATTCGCCGGTCTGGGCGTTGTAGCCGAAGGTCGCGCCCTTGTTCTCGAGGATCTTGCCGGCGACGATCGATGCTTCCGCACCGGCGTTGGCAGCGATCTGGCGGGCCGGCGACTGCAGGGCGCGGCGGACGATGTCGATGCCGGCCTTCTGGTCGGCGTTGACGCCTTGACTTGATCGCGGACGAGGCGCGCAGCAGCGCGACGCCGCCGCCGGCCACGATGCCTTCTTCAACGGCAGCGCGGGTCGCGTTGAGCGCGTCGTCGACGCGGTCCTTCTTTTCCTTGACTTCGACTTCGGTCGCGCCGCCGACGCGGATGACGGCAACGCCGCCAGCCAGCTTGGCGAGACGCTCCTGCAGCTTCTCCTTGTCGTAGTCGGAGGTGGTTTCCTCGATCTGCTGCTTGATCTGGGCAACGCGGCCCTGGATCTCGGCCTTCTTGCCGGCGCCGTCGACGATCGTGGTGTTCTCCTTGGAGATCGACACCTTCTTGGCGCGGCCGAGCATGTCGAGGCCGACGTTCTCGAGCTTGATGCCGAGGTCTTCCGAGATCACCTGGCCGCCGGTGAGGATGGCGATGTCCTCCAGCATGGCCTTGCGGCGATCGCCGAAGCCCGGCGCCTTGACGGCAGCGATCTTCAGGCCGCCACGCAGCTTGTTGACGACGAGCGTGGCCAGAGCCTCGCCTTCGACGTCTTCCGCGATGATGAGCAGCGGCTTCGAGGTCTGCACGACAGCCTCGAGCACCGGCAGCATGGCCTGCAGGTTGGAGAGCTTCTTCTCGTGGAGCAGGATGTAGGCGTCCTCGAGCTCGGCGACCATCTTGTCCGGCGTTGGTGACGAAGTAGGGCGACAGGTAGCCGCGGTCGAACTGCATGCCTTCGACGACTTCGAGTTCGGTCTCGGCGGTCTTGGCTTCCTCGACGGTGATGACGCCCTCGTTGCCGACCTTCTGCATCGCTTCGGCGATCATCTTGCCGACCGACTCGTCGCCGTTGGCCGAAATCGTGCCGACCTGGGCGACTTCTTCCGAGGTCTTGATCTTCTTGGCGGCCTTGCCGAGATGGGCGACGACTTCGGTGACGGCGAGGTCGATGCCGCGCTTCAGGTCCATCGGGTTCATGCCGGCGGCAACGGCCTTGTGGCCTTCCTGGACGATCGACTGGGCGAGAACGGTCGCGGTCGTGGTGCCGTCGCCGGCGATGTCGTTGGTCTTCGAAGCGACTTCGCGGACCATCTGGGCGCCCATGTTCTCGAACTTGTCTTCAAGTTCGATTTCCTTGGCGACGGTGACGCCGTCCTTGGTGATGCGCGGGGCGCCGAACGACTTGTCGATGACGACGTTGCGGCCCTTGGGGCCGAGCGTGACCTTCACCGCGTCGGCGAGGATGTTGACGCCGCGCAGCATGCGCTCGCGGGCATCACGGGAGAATTTTACGTCTTTAGCAGCCATTTTTGTGCTCCTGGGCGTTGAGCCCGAAATTCAGATTGATGGTGCGGGTGAATGCGAAATCAGCCGATGATGCCCATGATGTCGGATTCCTTCATGATCAGAAGGTCTTCGCCATCGAGCTTGACTTCGGTGCCGGACCACTTGCCGAACAGGACGCGGTCGCCAGCCTTGACGTCGAGCGGAACGAGCTTGCCGGCTTCGTCGCGGGCGCCGGAGCCGACGGCGATGATCTCGCCTTCCTGCGGCTTTTCCTTGGCGGTGTCGGGAATGATGATGCCGCCCTTGGTCTTTTCTTCGGATTCGACCCGGCGAACGACCACGCGGTCATGCAGCGGGCGGAACTTCGACTTTGCCATTTTTGCTATCCTCGATTGGGACGTGTTGAGAAGGTTCCTCCGTCCGGCAGACCGGACAACGTTAGCACTCGCATTTGAGGAGTGCTAACGTGGCGGTGAGATATGCGCTGCGATTTTGAGAGTCAAGAAGAAGCCGGCCGTCAGTGCGAAAGATTTCGATCGACAGGCTATCCGCGGGCCTCGCAAAGAGCCCGGGCATTGAGCAGACCCCAGCCGAAAACCGGGTCCTTGCCCGGCTCGCCAAGATCTTCCGCCGACTTTGCCAGCACGTCGTGGATCTCGGCGACAGTCTCCATGCCTGAGGATTTGACCAGTGCGGCGGCAGCGGTGACGAAGGGCGCGGCGAAGGAAGTGCCGGTCTTCGACCGCGCGCCGCTGACCGAGGCGGCGGTCCACACATCGACGCCGGGCGCGGCAAGATCGATGTGTTCGCCGCGCCCGGCGCGGCGATAGGCCTGCTTGCGGCGGTCGACGGCGGTGACCGCGAAGACCTCGGGATAGGCGGCAGGAAAGACCGGCCCGGCTTTCGGCCCCTGGTTTCCGGCGGCGGCAACCAGCACGGTTTCGGCGCCGACCTGGCGCACCAGTTTTTCGAGAACCGCATTGGCCGGA
The DNA here is from genome assembly GCA_963763895.1 of uncultured Alphaproteobacteria bacterium. Lineage (GTDB taxonomy): Bacteria > Pseudomonadota > Alphaproteobacteria > Rhizobiales > Rhizobiaceae > Neomesorhizobium. The sequence goes on from CAVXQC010000005.1 coordinate 188,433, forward strand.
CCCGCAAGGCTCATATTGACGACATCGACCTTGCGGCCGGCCAAAAGGTCGAGGGCGCGGACAAGGTCGTAAGCATCGGCGCGATCGTCCTGGCGGGCGCCGCGGTAAAAGGCGTCGACGGCGATGAGCTTTGCGCCGGGCAGAAGGCCGGGCGTCGTGCTGCCGGCGTCGCCGACCAGCAGTGCCGCGACGGCGGTGCCGTGCTGGCGGCCGGATTCCGGCAGTTCCTCGCCGCTCAGCCTGACGACTTCGACCTGGTTCTTGGCGAAGGCCGCATGATCGGCATTGATCGCCGTGTCGATGAGGCCGATGGTCGGCCTGCCGCTGCAAGCGAACATGCTCTCGCCGGCGGCCATGCGACGAGGCCCCGTGCCGGGCAGCGCTCCGCACTGCAGTCGAGGCTGTCCTGGCCGGGCCGGAAATAATGGTTGAAGTCCGCAGCGGCGCCGGGCGCGGCAGCGCGGACCTGGTTGAGGGCCGCTTCGGCGCCGGCGCCGGACGGGATACGCAGCTTGACGATTTCGGAACCGGCGAACGACAAGTTCGCACGCTGGAGCACGGTGAACCCGGCCGTGGCGAGCGCGGTCGTTTGATCATTGGTGAGGCCGACCGCCACGATCTCGTCGGCCGCGCGCACCGGCGGCGGCTGTGGCGCAACGGGCCGGCGCACGGCTGCGCGCCTTTGCACGCGCGGCTGGAAACGCCGCTGCAACCCGCGCAGCAGATTGCCGCCCCGCAGCCTTCGCGGGCCGACCGAACGATCGCCGCCCCGCGAGCCGCTCGATGACCGCGCCGCCGCGGCCGCCGCCATCGTCGCCGTCATCGTCTCCGCCGTCGTCGTCCTGCGCAAAAGCGGCGTTTGATGCCGGTTAGTTCGGAGGCAATCCACACATCGCCGGCAGGAATGCCGCCGGTGAGCGCGATGGCGAGCAGAAACCGTCGCAACGCCTTTGGTCCCGCCGATAAAATCCATCCATGCATTGTACGACCTTTCTAAAAAACAGACCGTCCATTGGCCGAGACAGCACCGTGTAGCGGCTCGACAACAAAGATTGCTTTTGCGAAACGGACTGGACTGCGCATTATTCCATCCGCATCGAAACCGGACCACAGCATGACCGACAGGACGGACAGCGTCGAGGACCAGCTGGTCGCCTTTCTGCCGAATCTGCGCCGCTTCGCGATATCCCTGTGCGGCGCACGCGATGTCGCCGACGATCTCGTCCAGGCCGCTTGCGAGCGCGCTCTCGCCAGCGCCGACCGTTTCGAGCCGGGCACCCGCTTCGATGCCTGGATGTTCCGCATCCTGAGAAATCTCTGGATCGATCAGGTGCGCAGGCGCAAGACCGCCGGAATTGAAGAAGACATTACGGAACGCCAGGACATCGCCGGTGCCTCCGGCGAACGCGAGGTCGAGGCGATCATGACGCTGAAGAGCGTTGCCGAGGCGATCGCGGATCTGGCGGAAGATCAGCGCGAGGTGCTGCTGCTCGTCTGCGTCGAGGATTTTTCCTACAGGGAAGCGGCGGACGTGCTCGGCATCCCGATCGGAACGGTAATGAGCAGGCTGGCTCGGGCACGGAAAAATCTGGCATCGGCGGCCGGAATAACGGCAGAGCCCGCACGTTCTGGCGTCATGAAGGGCAAAGAACAATGACAAGGCCGGATTTCCCAGACGAGACCCTGATGCGCTTCGCCGACGGCGAACTCGACGCGGAAACATCGGCGGCGATCGAACAGGCGATGGAAATGGACGACGATCTCGTCGCCCGCGTCGCGCTGTTCATCGAAACGCGCTCACAGGCAAAGGCAGCGCTGAAGCCGATGCTCGACGAGCCGGTGCCGGAAGAGCTTGTCGCGGCCGTCGAGCGCATGGTGCGCGAAAAACGGGCGAAGGCGGAACACAGCCAGCAACCGTCGTGCCGCTTAGGCCGCCGGCGCCACGCGAACTCGCGGTGCGGCGGTGGACCTTGCCGCTCGCGGCTTCGATCGCCGCCGTCGTCGGCGGCATCGGCGGCTATCTGCTCGCCCTTCCCGGCGCACCCGAACAGAACAGCCTGCATGTCGCGGGCATCAACAGTCCCGCCCTCGGCGAGGCGCTGGCGACGGTGGCTTCCGGCCAGGAGCAGGAATTGCCGGAAACCAGCCAGCGGTTCCGCGCGATCGCGACATTCCGTGACAGCGCCGGTGCGCTGTGCCGCGAATTCGAGGTGGATTCGCCTGACCGGTCGACGGTGATTTCCGTCGCCTGCCGCTCGGGCAATGCCTGGCAGGTCAGCTTTGCGGTGGTCGCGGCAGGTACCGATGCCGGTTACGCGCCGGCGTCTTCGACCGAAGCGCTCGACGCCTATCTTACGGCAATTGCGGCGCAAGCGCCGATGGAGGAGGGCGAAGAGGCACAGGCGCTTCGCGAACTTGGCCAGCCGAAATAAGCAGGACCGCTTTTTGTACGCGGCATGGAATAAGCCCGGTCATCGCCCGTTACTCCGCCGGACCAACCCCGGTCCGAACAAAAAGGAGTAGATCCATGACGAAGTACAGAATGTTCGCCTCGGCGCTGGTTGCCGGGATTACCGCCGTCGCCGGCACAGCCGCGGAAGCCAAGCAGTACACGGCGACGGCAATCGACGTCGAGCGTCCAGCCAACACGGCGACCAGCCGCGGCGACGGCTCCATCATCGTTGCCGGCAACAGCTCGTCGAACTCCTCGAGCAATTCGAGCTCCAATTCTTCCAGCAATTCGAGCTCCAACTCGTCCTCGAACAGTTCGTCGAACTCCAGCTCGAACTCATCGAACAATTCGAACTCCAACTCCTCTTCCAACTCCAGCTCGAACGGTTCGGACGGGTCGCGCGGCTGGCGGTACCGGCGCTAGAGCAGGATGGCTTTTCTTCGAATTGCCCTCCCGCTCTAATTCTTTGTTTGAGCATGATCTTTTCCGAAAACCGATTTTCCACTTTTCGGGATCATGCTCTAGAGCGTCCGCAAAATAGACGGGGGCCGTTCGGCCCCCGTTCCACCTCTGTTTCAGTTGAAACCAGACTCCTGCTCTCCTGAAATCAGCATCGTAACATCCTCCTCGAATTCTCGCCGCGCTGTCGTTCTATCGGATCGGCTACGACGAAACTTGAACCAACACGGAGGTTTGTCATGACTGGAAAGCACGTTGAAAACGGCGAGATCGTCGATCGGTCCGCCATCGTGCCGGCAAAAAAAACCGGCGGGCCCGCGCCACGCATCGTCGGTCTCCGCCACGTCGGCATGGTCGCGGAAAACCCGGCTGAGCTCGCGCGGTTCTATCAGGATGTCCTCGGCCTTCAGGTGGTCGGCGGTAGCGGCGAGGACAATCCGTTCGGCGCCAGCGCCTTCCTGACCAGCGATCCGGACGAGGACTCACATCAGATCGCGATCTTCACCGATCCCGCCTTGCGCCACATCGCATTCAGGGTCGCTACATTGGCCGACCTGCGTGCCGCCTATGCGCGCATCGTCGACATGGGGCTGCCGATCAGGATGGCCCTCAATCACGGCGTATCGCTTGCATTCTATTTCGAAGACCCGGGGAGCAATCTCGTCGAGGTCTACTGGGCGACGGGCATGCCCCTCGAGCAGCCTTACGGGGATCCGCTCGATTTGACGCTGCCCGAAGAGGCGTTGCGGCAGGATGTCGAGCGGGTTGCGCGGCAGGCGATTGCACAGAGTCCCCCAGCTGCGTCGTCCGCATTATAGCGCCAAGCGGCCTTTCCACTATCCTACCCTCCATTCAATTCCGAAGAGGAAACAGTTAATGACAAAACCGCTCCCGAAAGCGAGCATATTTATTGGGATCAGGCCTCGGTGCTTGCACAGGTCGGCTTGCTCTACGAGGCGGCTCTGCCGATCCTCGGCGCGGCGCAATCGCGCGTGCTGACCGACGCGGCCGAGCCGCTCAACACACTGATTTTGCCTTCGTGCGCTTCGTGCTCTTCGTGCAGCGTGCGAGGAGACGATAGCGGGTAACCTTCATTACCCCTCAAGGGGGACCGCCGTCGTTGCCGTTTCGCCAAGGTCTTCCATGCCTTTGCGGGCGGCGGAGCGAAAAGACCCCTGAGACAGGGCAATTGCAGGTCTCGTCGACATTCCGGCATGACACAGTTGCCATGCCGGAACCACGGACGATGGAATTGGTCCAGACCGACAGTCGCAAGGCCGAGCTTCGCAGCGAACGCGACATCTACCCAGCGGCCGTTGCTTCCACCCTCGCACTCATTTACGCAATTCGCGAACCGGACGATTATCCCAATGCTTATCTTGTTCATCACCGCAGCCGTCGTATTCCGCATCGTGATGCTTGCGGTCTCGATGCGAAATGAAAAGGCGCTCCGGCACAACGGAGCCATCGAGTATGGCGCACGGAACTCGCGCCTGCTCACTTTGGCCCACATTGCCTTTTACATCGCGGCCTCGATTGAAGGTCTTGCCCGGCCGGCGTCCTTCGATTTCGTCACGGTCGTCGGGCTGATTCTTTACGGCTTCGGCGCGGCGATGCTGCTGGTCGTCTCGCACCTGCTTGGCCGCTTGTGGACGGTGAAGCTGATGATCGCCCGGGACCACGCGCTGGTAACGCATCCTCTTTTCAGGTGGATCCGCCACCCGAACTATTTTCTCAACATTCTCCCGGAACTCGTTGGCTTCGCGCTTGCGCTGCACGCCTGGTTTACTCTCGTGATCGGCCTGGCGATCTACGCCGTTCCGCTCGGCATCCGCATACTCCAGGAGGAAAAGGCGATGCGCGAGCACGTCGCTGGATACTGATGTGCTGATCCTGGTGCCCATAGTGTAGATCAGCCGGGCGGCGTGAAGACCTGACTGCTACATGTTGTGTAGTCATCCTCTCATTTCCTGAAGTGCGGAAGGTTGTGCCTTGCTACCTGAGCCCAGATTTCCTATCGGGCGGCGCGCGCGAACTTCCGGTACCAGCCTTCGCCCGCGATCGTGTTGCGGTGGACGCTTTCGCGTTCCATCGCCTCGCCTGATTGCTCGGCGCGGATTTCCGCCTTCATCGACAGGCTGTCACGACGGAACGGAATGACCTGGACCAGCGGCGTTCCCTTTTCGATGACATAGATGCCGTCCGGCGCAGTTGCGAAAAACGGGAAATGGATGTGCGCGGCGTAGGTGTCGGTGTCGACGACCCCGGCGACGCATTCGAAGGGTTGGCCCGGGCGGTTTAAGGGCGGCACGAACAGGCAGCTCCAGCCCGGCGGCGTGCGGATCGCCCAGTGATTATGGAACTTGCAGGGCGGACTGGGTTCTTTCGGATTTCCCGCCACCTGATGCGGACCGTGGTTGCTGACCATCGTCCGGTCGAACTCCCAGCCGGCATCGACGATACTCCCGCCCTCCTTGATGTCGAGACGCACGGTCGCGGCAAGCGGCAGGATCCAGCCCGCGGTCATCGCGTCGAGAAAGGGCATGCAGCGTTTGACGGTGAGGCCATTGTTGGTAGTCGAAAGCTGCTTCCGGTCGACCGGCGGCAGTTTGCGGAACCAGTCCGGCAGGATTGTCTTGGCCGGCACGGGCGGCGCGATGATATCGCAGTCTTCCGGACGGCAGAGGAAACGGATCGAGGCAGGACCTTTGTGGAAATGAAACATCGGGGTTCTCCATGGCTGGCTGCCGGAAGAACGGGGCAGGTCGGCGTTTATTCCACGCTGTTTCGGCGCTGCGTGCGACGGGCGGCGGGACCGCGATCACGTCCGCGTGATCGGCTTCAGGTCGCTTGAATAGTAAGCACGCTTATAATATATGCCGCTCATGAAATTGGACGGCACCGAAAGACTGGGTTTCCTCATCCACGACGCAGCCAGGCTTATGCGCAAGCGCTTCGAGACACTCGGCGCCGCACATGGTCTGTCGGCGGCGCAATGGCGCCTGATGGTTCGTCTGGTCAAGGAAGAGGGACAGACGCAGGCGCGGCTTGCGGAACTGCTCGAAATCGAGCCGATCAGCGTGTCGCGCCTGCTCGACCGCATGGAGGAAAGCGGGTGGGTGGAGCGGCGTCAGGATGCTGCCGACCGCCGCGTCAGGATGATCTTCCCCACCGAGAAGAGCCGCAAGGCTTTCCAGGCGGTGAAAGGGGTGGCCGGCGAAGTGTTCGAACAGGCGATGGCGGGACTCTCTCAAGAAGAACGCCAGACAACGGTCCGCGGCCTCGCGACGATCGTGGAAAATCTCTCCGACCGCAGAGGCCGCGGCTGAGACAGAACTGGATGCATCAAAGGGTTCCGCAGCATGAATGCCGTGTCGAAGATGGACAAGAACGATCCAGACGTGAAGGTGCTGGAGGAAACACCGCCGCTGGCGGCGGCAGCCGTGCAGGCGCCGGAAATCCTGCCCGCGCCGAAGAAGAAACGGCGCGGCGGACGCTTCTTGCTGATGGCGGCGCTGCCGCTCGCCCTGGCCGCCGGCGGCGCCTATGTCTGGGTTACCGGAGGGCGCTATCAGGAAACCGAAAACGCCAATCTGCGCCAGGCCAAGGTAACGATTACATCCGAGGCGGCAGGCCGCATCACCAATGTTTCCGTTGCCGACAACGCGGCGGTCAAGGCCGGCGACGTCCTGTTCACGGTCGACGCCGAGCCATACAGGATCGCAGTGGCGCAGGCCGATGCATCGCTTGCCGCGGCACGGCTGAATGTCGAACAATTGCGTGCCGCCTATAGCCAGGCGGTTGCGCAGGAGCGCGTTGCCGGCGGCGAACTCGACTATGCGCAGGCGCAGTTCGACCGCGCCACCGACCTTGCCGGAAAAGGCATCAGCGCCAAGGCGTCGCTCGACGAAGCCCGGCGCGATCTCGACAAGGCGCAGGAAGAGCGCACGGCTGCCCAGCAAGGCATCATCAGCGCACGCGCAGCCCTTGGCGGCGACCCGGATATCGCCACTGACAAGCATCCGGCCGTGCTGCAGGCGCTCGCCGCCCGCGACAAGGCGGCTTACGATCTGGCCCAGACTACGGTTCGAGCCCCCGCCGACGGCATGGTGTCGCAGGCGTCATCGGTGAAGGTCGGGCAGTTCGTCGCCGCCGGCACGCCGGTGTTCTCGCTGGTCGAGACGGGCGACACCTGGGTCGAGGCGAATTTCAAGGAAACCCAACTCACCAACATGAAGCGCGGCCAGAGCGCCGAGATCGAACTCGACACCTATCCGGGCCGGCCCTTCCACGCGACGGTGGACAGCATCGGCGCCGGCACCGGCGCCGAATTTTCGCTGCTGCCCGCCCAGAACGCCACCGGCAACTGGGTGAAGGTGACGCAGCGCATTCCGGTGCGGCTCAAGGTCGACGACGCCGACGCGAAAATCGCGCTGCGCACCGGCATGAGCGCATCCGTCACCGTCGATACCGGAACCAGCCGCGGCTGGGCCGGCCTGTTCGGCGCCGCAAACGCCGCCGAGTGACGGGCAAAAAAACCGCAAAGTCGAAGTCATGGCACAGCCAACCGGGGTCGATCCGAACAACGTCGCGCATCGCGGCCTGATCACAGTGTCCATCATGCTGGCGACTGTCATGCAGGTCCTCGACACCACGATCGCCAATGTCGCGCTGCCGACCATGACGGGCGATCTCGGCGCGTCGCCCGACACCATCAACTGGGTGCTGACGTCCTACATCGTCGCGGCAGCCATCATGACGCCGGTCACCGGCTGGCTCGCCGATCGTTTCGGGCGCAAGGAACTGTTCCTGAGTACCGTCGTCGGCTTTACCGCCATGTCGATGCTATGCGGTTTGTCGTGGAGCCTCGAAAGCATGGTCGCTCTTCCGCGTGCTGCAGGGGCTTTTCGGCGCGGCTATCGTGCCGCTGTCGCAGACCTTCCTGCTCGATATCAATCCCAAGGAACGCCACGGCTCGGCGATGGCGCTGTGGGGCGCCGGCATCATGGTCGGGCCGATCATCGGCCCGACTCTCGGCGGCTGGCTGACCGAGAGCTTCAACTGGCGCTGGGTGTTCTTCATCAATCTACCGGTCGGCATCGTCGCTTTCCTCGGCTGCGCGGCATACCTGCCGAGCATCGGAAAGCGATTGCGCGGCTTCGATTTCTTCGGCTTCGCCATGCTTTCGCTCGGCATCGGCGCGCTGCAACTGATGCTGGACCGCGGCGCCGAGGTCGACTGGTTCTCGGCGGTGGAGATCTGGATCGAACTCGGCCTTGCGCTGACCGGCTTCTGGGTGTTCGCCGTGCACACGATGACCGCCGAAAACCCGTTCATAAATCCCAGGATCTTTGCCGACCAGAATTTCGTCACCGGGCTGGTGTTCATCTTCGTCGTCGGCATCATCCTGCTCGCCAGCCTTGCATTGCTGCCGCCGATGCTGTCGAGGATCTTCAACTATCCGACCATCACCACGGGCATCATCATGGCGCCGCGCGGCGTCGGCACCATGGTCTCGATGATCCTGGTCGGCCGCATCATCCAGAAGGTCGACGCGCGCTATCTGGTGGTGCTGGGTCTCGTGCTTACTGCCTATTCACTCTACGTGATGACCGGCTTCACGCCGCAGATGGACAGCTATCTGATCATCGAGAGCGGTATCGTCCAGGGATTGGGTCTGGGCCTGGTGTTCGTGCCGCTGTCGACGGTCGCCTTCGCGACGCTCGCTCCACACTTCAGGACCGACGCGGCAAGTCTGTTCAGCCTGGTCCGCAACCTCGGATCCTCGATCGGCATCTCGGTCGTGACCGTGGTGCTGACCCGAAACACGCAGATCAACCATGCTGAACTGTCGGCGGGAATGACGCCGTTCAATCCGAACCTGTGGGCGGCGTCGCCGGCGGCAGCCGGCGGCGACGTCACGGCGTTGTCGCAGATCGACAACCTCGTCAACCTGCAATCGCTGATGATCTCTTATGTCAACGATTTCAAACTGATGATGATCATAACGCTGTGCGCCATCCCGCTGGTGCTGCTGTTGCGAAAGCCGAAGATGCTGGCGCCGGCTGGCGGAGCGCCGGCCGCGCATATGGATTGAACCGCGCCTTTCCCCGCGCCCAACCAACCGCTCCCGCGCTGCCGGCATGGCGGCAGATTGAGAATGCGGATTTGCCCGGCGAGGGTTCAACACGAACGAGCGATGGTCTAAAAAGCCGCGCCGGGGGGCGCCGTGAGAGATTCGCATGCTTGCCGATGTCGCAGCGCCGGTTTTTCTGACTTTCAGGTTGCTGCGCCGTTTCTGGCCGCAACTCGTCGCCCTGGTTCTTGTCGGGATTCTCGCCGGCGACCTTCTGATGCTGCTCGCCGCCAAGGTCGGCCTCGTCAATCACATGGCTGGCCTGGCGCTGCTCACCCTGGTGGCGCTGACGCAACTCGTGGTGACGGTGGCGATGTTTCAGGTGCTGCGTCCCGGCCTGCCGGAGATCGGCGCCGCGCAGGATGAGGCGGAAGCCGAGACCGAACAGACCGAAAAACGGCGCCGCGGCGGATCGCGGCTTGCGGCGATGATCACGGTCGCGTTGTTGCCGTTCTTCGCCTACTACGCCGCCTGGGGATTTCTCGGCGACACCGTCCGCCAGTATTCGCGGCTGGCGCTCGACATGGCGCCTTTCGGCGAAAGCGGCAACGTGCTCGACGTCCTCGATTCAAGCTGGCTGCTGTTTTCCGTCGCTATTTCCTGGGTGATCCGCAGGATTGCTCAGGAAATGCAGAAATGGTCGCGCTTCTCCTTCTGGCAGATAGTCGTCGTGGTTTGCGAGACGAACTGGATCTTCATCGGTCTCTACGTCATCAGCCGCTGGAAGGACGATTGGCTGGCCTGGATCATGAGCCGCAACTTCTGGAGTATCTTGCAGGCAATGGGCGAGGGTGTCGTTTCCACCGCCCAGGCGGCGATGATACCGGTGGAAGTGTCGTCCATCACCTGGACAGCGACACTCAACGATCTGTTCTGGTACATGATGCTGCCGGTTATCTGGCTGGTGATGACGGCGCTGGTCTATGGCTATGACGTCGAGGATGACAAAGAACTGATGCGCATCCACGGCCGCATCGAGAGCTTCGGCGAACGCTACAAGGCGGTGCCTGCGTTCCTGCGCGATTTCGTCGAACACTTCATCAGCGGCTACCGCTCGCGTTACCTGCCGATCGCCAACGGCGTCAGGATCACGATGAGCTCCGGCGTGCTGCTTATACTGACGCTGATAATCGGTTACCGGCTGATCGACTGGACCGCGGCCTGGCTCTGGCTGGGCACGTCGCGGTTGATCGGTCCGCACGATCTCGATATCTGGCAGGTCATCAACGTCGGCGTTTCTCTGCTTTTCGGCAGCCCCTACCAGGACTCCTCGACCGGCATACTCGTCGAGCCGCTGCGCATCTGTTTTCTGGCAGCAATACTCGAAACAGCCTTCTCCTTGCCGAAGCGGCGGCAGGCGCCGGCCGTCGCGCCGCAGCCGGCTTTATAGATCAGCCCTCGGGCCGGCTGAAACGCAGATAATAGGGCCGCTCGCTGGCGACGCCGAGGTTGACGCGGATCCTTGCGACCGTCTCTCGCGGAACGATGAAAGTTTCACGGATTTTCAGCGTGTCGCCGGATTTTGCGCCAGAAAACATCGCTGAGTTGCAGGTCTGCAGGTCGTCGGGCGAGGAAATCGGCGTCAGGGTCGGGCTCCAGCGGCGGCCGGCGGCATCCGCGAGCGTGATCTTGCAAAGCATCCAGAGCTTCTGGAGATCCGGATCGCCGACCGTAACCGTGAAATCAGCGAGCACGGGAACCGCATTCGCCGGTAAGCGCCTGGGGTCGATACCATCGGCGGCGGCGAGCTTCTGCAGTTGCCAGGTGCTGCCCGCGAAGGCCGCTTCCTCACCCGCGGCGACGTCGCGGGCAAGGATGTCCCTGTTCCGCAAGAGTTCGGCGACATTGCCGTAGGCTTGCGCGGCGATCGTCGCCGGAAAGAGAAGCAAGAGCCCCAAAAGACAACGGCGGCGCCATCTGCGCTCCGTCGAGAGTTCCCCGGTAGCCGTGGATCCCGCTTGAGCCGCGCTCATGGCTGTGTCCTTTGAAGCTTTATTTCCTGAAATCAGTTCGTTCAGGTCGCGGGTCATCGCGAAAGTCTCAGGCACGCCGTCGTCGCGCAATTCGACCTCGTCGAGCGCGATCCGCGCCTCCGCGTCGAGAGCCGAAATCCGGGCGCTGGAGACAAGAAGGGTCGCGCCCCTGGCCTGGTCGGCGGGCACCTCGAATACGAACAGCCCCTTTTTGGGCAAACCGGGATTTACCAGATGCGGCGGCAGGGGCGGCCCCAGATTTAGCCTGCCACTCGGCATGTAGCGCAAGCCCGTCGGCCCTTGCCAGACAGCTCCCGCGACCGTGGTGGTCTTGTCCGCTGCCGCGAGATCGGCCAGCACGATCGCCCACAGACCGCCGCTGGTCAGCATTTTTTCCTTGCCGAATTCGTTCACCTTGAGGCGTTTGGCGAAGGTGACCTGGTCCACGCGCACGTCGAAACGGAGCGTCTCGACGAATTCCTGCATCTTGCCGCGGGTAGGCATGGGCGCGATCAGGTCGGCATAGCGCGGTTTGCTGTGCTGCATGCCGTAGCAAATGGCGACAGCCGCGCAGACGGCCGCGAGATTTCCAATCCCGCGCATCATTGCGGTGTCTCCGGCGAAGCCTCCGCAGCTTCGATCGGCAGAACGATCCGCCCGACTTCATGCGGATTGAACCATCCCGGCAGGCCGTAAAGGTTGTCGCGTGGCTTGTAGGTCTGGGCAATGACGGCAAGCGACAGCCGTTCCGGGAAGTCCGCGTTCCTGGAAATAGGCCAGACATAAGCCATCCGCTCGGTGAGGCCAGGGTGGAGTTCCGGCGACATGGTGGAATTGCGCGCCAGCGCGATGAAAGGCTTGTCGGCCCCGTCAGGCAGCGGCCCAGTAAGCTCGAACACGCTGAAGTAGCTCATGGTCGATTCCGCGGTGCGGTTGGTCATGTCGACCTCGAGCACCAGCGCCTTCTGGTCTTTCTTGAGCGGCATTCCGTGGGGGCGTCCTTCGCTCGCATAGGCGCGCACCGGCTGGATCAGCCATTGCCCTGCCTCGATCGACGTGCCTGCCGGAAATTCGGGTGCTGCGGGCTTCGGCAAGGCACCAAACGCGCCAAGGAGACCGGCGATCGAAACCGCGACGACGGTTCCCGCACCTGCCGTGAGCCAGGTTTTCACTCTGCCGGAGAGATTACCGATCATGAATCCTGTTTCCGCATTCGATTCGATCAGATCAGCCACCCGGCGAGCTATTTAGGAGAAAAATGCGGCTGATGGAACCGCCGGGTATGCCCGCAACCACCGTCGGCGCGACACACAGTTCCCGCAGATTTGCATTTTCGTTGGTCCAGCGTCTCACTGCTGGTCAAGCCGTGAAATTTGGTGCAGAATTTTCACCAAGGAGACCGACATAGACAAACAAGGGAGCAAGCATGTCCAGCGAACTCGAATATCTCAGCCATCATGTCGCAAGGGGCGGGCTGTCGCGCCGCGACTTTCTCGGACGCGCCGCCGCGCTCGGGGTAAGTGCGGCCTTTGCGAACATGCTCATTGGAAATGCCGCCCGCGCGCAGGGTGCCGTAAAGGGCGGGTTGCTGAAGGCCGGGCTGGTCGGCGGCGAATCCACCAACAGCCTTGACCCCGGGACCTGGTCGAGCCAGGTGCCCTATACGCTCGGCCGCTGCTGGGGCGAGCAACTGCTTGAAACCTCCCCGACAGGCGAGATCGAATACCGGCTGGCAGAGGAATACGGTGCTTCCGACGACGCCAAGACCTGGACGTTCAAGATCAGAAAGGGCGTGACGTTTCACAACGGCAAGGAACTGACGCCGGCCGATATCGTCGCAACGCTGGAACGCCATGGCGACGCCAACTCGAAGTCAGCAGCGCTGCCTTTCGTGCAGGAGTTCCAGACGATCAAGGCAGACGGCGATACCGTCGTCATCACGCTGAAAGAACCGAATGCCGACCTGCCCTATGTTGTCGGCGATTATCACCTGATGATCCAGCCGAACGGCGGCAAGGACAATCCGACCGAAGGCATCGGCACAGGTCCTTACAAGGTCGTGGTCAACGAGCCGGGCGTACGCCATGTCGCCGAGCGCCACGAGGGCTATTGGGGCAGCGACCAGCGTGGGCATGCCGACCAGATCGAGATCGTCGTCATCAACGATTCGACGGCGCGCACGTCGGCCCTGCAGGGCGGTCAGGTCATATGATTAACCGCGTCGAACCGAAGATCGTCGAACTGGTGAAGCGCGTGCCGGGCGTGACGATCCGCAACGTCCCCGGCAAGGGACATTACGTCTTCATCGCCCACTGCAACACCGCGCCCTTCGACAACAACGACCTGAGGCTGGCGCTGAAGCATGGCGGTCGACCGCGAGGAGATGGTGCAGAAGATCCTGGGCGGCTACGGCACGGTTGGCAACGACACGCCGATAAATCAAGGGCTACCCGCTGTTCGACGACGACATCGAGCAGCGCGCCTACGATCCGGAGAAGGCCGCGTTTCACTACAAGAAATCTGGCCACAGCGGCTCAGTGCTGCTGCGTACGTCGGACGTGGCGTTCCCGGGCGCGGTCGATGCCGCGCAACTCTACCAGCAAAGCGCGGCCAAGGCCGGCATCACGATCGAGGTGAAGCGCGAACCCGGCGACGGCTACTGGTCGGAAGTCTGGAACAAGCAGCCCTTCTCCATGTCGTACTGGACCGGGCGGCCGACCCAGGACCAGGTCTATTCGATCGCCTATCTCAAGGGCCGAATGGAACGACACGCGCTTCTTCCGCGACGATTTCGACAAGCTGATCCGTCGGCCCGTTAGGAACTCGATGAGGCGAAACGCAAGAAGCTCTATCGCGACGCGGCGATCCTGCTGCGCGACGAAGGCGGCGTGATCGTGCCGATGTTCAACAACTACATCGACGCGATCAGCGACAAGGTCGGCGGCTGGGTCGACAACCCAAACGGCGAACTGATGGGCGGTCATGCTCTGACCAAATGCTGGTTGATGGCATAGGCGCGGTTTACCCGTCCCCCTTGAGGGAAGGGAACTTCGCGTTATCGCTGGGCCTCGGTGGCCATGCGGAACGCGAGGCCGGTTAGCACCGTCGCCATCAGCCAGCGCTGGAACACCGCCCATGCCGGCCGGCCGGCAAGGAACGCGGCGATCGAGCCGGCCATGATGATGAAAATGGTGTTGAAGGTGATGCTGATCGCGATTTGCGTCGCGCCGAGCGCCAGCAACTGCGTCAGCACGGCGCCCTGATCCGGGCTGATGAATTGCGGCAGCAACGAGAAATAGAGCACTGCGATCTTGGGATTGAGCAGCGCCGTGACGAAGCCCATCGCGAACAGCTTGCGCGGGCTGTCCTCGGGCAGATCGCGGACCTGAAAGGGCGAGCGGCCGCTTGGCCGGATGGTCTGCCATGCCAGCCACAACAGATAGAGGGCACCGGCGAACCGCAAGGCATCATAGGCGTAAGGGACGGCGATCAGCAGCGCGGTGATGCCGAAGGCGGCGGAGAACACATAGAAAAGGAAACCGAGCGCGATGCCGCCCAGCGAGATGAGACCGGCCATCCGGCCCTGGCAGATCGAGCGCGACACCAGGTAGATCATGTTCGGACCGGGCGTCAGCACCATTCCGAGCGCGACAAGCGCGAAGGCGAGGAAAGTTCCGAATTCCGGCATGGGCGTTCTCCAGGATCGATAGAGGGGTGCCCAGGCGCGCGGCGATCGGAAGTGTTCGCGCTTCCCGATGGGTTTCCATCTGGACGCGGCGGCTTGAGCCGCGCCGTCTCGCCAGTCACGCGAACGGCGGACTATTGCGTCGAATGCTTTTCGCCTTCAAGCCGCTGACAATCCAAACCGTTGCGCCAGAAGAAATGGGTCGAACTGGACTCGATGCGCCTTAACTTATTGATTGTGAGCGTGACGTTGGTCCGAAAGTCTGCAACTTTCGGAATGTTAACCGACGATGCGGAGGTTGGAGAGTTCGTCGGCGATTTCCTTGAATTTTTCGGCAAGATTGCTGCCGGTCGCGTTCCAGAACAGCTTGGCGGGCTTGGATGGATCGGCCGAGTCCTTGCGGAAGCGGGAATCCGACGAGCATTTCTTCAAGGCCTCGATCGCCTGGTTCTCGTCATAGTCGGCGGTGTCCAGATCGAGTGACACGGTCATCACCAGCACCTTGGAGGCCTTTGCGTTGGCGCACAGTGCCGCCATCTGCTCGTTCAATGCGCTCGTATAATTGCCGGCGGTGTAGTTGGAGCGCCCGATCGCCGAACTCGTGCCCTTGAAAAGGCGGGTTTCGGCGGTCGTGGCGTAAGCCTGTCCCGTATAGCCGTAAGCAGCGTAGGTCGACTTGTTGCCTGCCGGATCGGTACTTCCGAGATCACCGTAAGTATTGGCCCCATCGGTGAGCACGATGACGACCTTGTCATTGCCCTTTTCCGTTTCCAGTCGCCCTTCGGAAAAGGGTTCGCCGTGGGAAACGGTCCGCCAGCCCCATGCCGTGCCCTCCGGCACATTGGTGTTGCCATTTGGCACCATCTCGTCGATCGCCGCCTTGACGGCAGTCAGGCCGTCCTCGGTGCTGACGTCCGTCAGCGGCGTGATCGCCTTGGTCGTGCAACTGTAGTTGGGGCCGCGCCCCTTGGTCAGAACCGGCGCGTCGGCTGCCCGCGCCATCAGATATTTCGCCATGTTGCGCTGCCGGGCCGTTCCGGTGGTGCTCGAAGGATCGTCGTTCCACCAGCTGTTCGCCGCGCCGTAGGTTGTCGGCGTTTCGTCGGGGTCCTGCGTGACCCTCCAATGATTGCCTGGCTCGTCCGGGGCAAACATCGGCACGAACAGGGTGGAAGGGTCGCTGGATACCGCGGGGTCGTCATTGATGTTCAGCGGGTGGGGACGTACCTCGACGCAACCTTGCCACGAGGCGAACGGCCCGTAAGTATCGACGTAGTCGTACGCATAGTAGCCATCCCGGCAGGTGCCGTTGTTGTAATACTTCGTGCACACATAACGCCTGCTACCGTCGACGCGTTCGTGGCTGGTGACAACTTTCATGTCCCTATAAAGCGAGAAGCGGCTGAGGACCTGGCCTTCCTCGACACCCCAGGCGATGCCTTTCTTGTACCAGATGCCGCCGGCCTGCTCCGCGTACTTGTCCGGCGTGCTTAGCGTCGACCAATCGAAATTTTCGTGGTGGACGGGCGATTTGCCGTCCACGTCCATCCAGGCGGCTCCGGCATTTTCCGGACCGACATTGACCGACGCAGCAAACGGCACCAACGCGAACTGGACCGGCTTCTCGACCTGTTTGATGAGATTGGCCTGCAGCGCAAGCGTGTCCACCAGTTGCTTGGCGGCAGCCTTGAGCAGATCAATACGCTTTTCGCCGGATCCCGACCCCGTCTCGTTCATCGAGCCGGAATTGTCGAGCACGAGCGCTACTTCGAGCGTATTTTTCAGGCGAATCTCGGATTTGGCGTTGACGCTAAGCTCAGTGGAACCGTTCGCTCCCATCAGGCTTTTGAATGCAGGAAGAAAATACGGCCTGTAGGTCAGTTTTGCCGCAAGCTTGAGCGTTCCGCCCCCCAACGTGCTGGTGGGCAATGTGACATCAAGTGCCGTATCGTCCGGGTCGATGGAACCGAGATTGACCTCGAAAAACGCCTTGGCGTAGGCACGGGTCTCGTCGTCATCGGCTCCGGTCAACAGATAACGCGCGGTCGCGATACCGGCTGCGTCAAGCGCGTTGAGCGTTGCTTGTTTCTGGCGCGTCACCTCGGCGTAGTCGATGGCCAATGCCAGGGCGCCCATCAGCGGCACCATCGCTATCGCGGTCATCAGCGCGAAATTGCCGCGCCGGTCCTTCAGAAACTTGCCGATCATTGGAGCGGCCCCCGCCGCAAAACGCTGTTGACCGCTCAATTTTTCACAAAGCCTTGAATGTCCGGTTTGGAAAACCTGTCGATTTGTCGGCCGGCCGTTGACGATGACGTAACCAATGCTGAGCGCAGATACAGAAACGAACACCCCGCCAGAACGGCGGGGTGCAGGCATCGAATATCAGGGCAGGCACGTCAGCCGACGATGCGCAGGTTCGACAGCTCTTTGGCGATTTCTTCGAAGATTTCCTTAAGATTGCTGCTCGTCGCGTTGTAGTACAGAATTTTACCTGTCGGTGTACCTTCGACGTTGGAAGCACAATCCTTCAAAGCAGCCATCTGCGCTTTCTCAGCGGGTTTTGTGGAGTTGAGATCCAGCGAGACGGATATGACGATAATGTTGTCGTTCTCGAACATTGTTGCAGAGCGTTTCTGTATTCTCTGAATTAGCCCGTCATCGAACAGGTAGTTCATCGCCTTGTGTATAGTTGGCGATTGGAATAGTCGGTCTTGTTGACGCTGCTGGGTGCCCCCTGGAAGATACGGCCGATGATCTGGCTGGTGTCTTCGTATCGTCCTGGCGTAGCCAAAGGCCGAATAGATGGATTTGTTGCTAGCAAGGTCCGGATTTCCCAGCGATTCCGGCGTGTAGTAGGTGTTGGCGCCATCGGTCAGCACGATGATGACCTTGTCGTTCCCTCTGTTGGTGTTCGGTCGTCCGGTCGTGAACGGTTCTCCGCTTGTGAAATGTGCGCCAACCCCAGGCCATACCTTCGCGGAACATTGGTTGCGCCGTCGGCCGACATCTCCTCGATCGCGGCGAACAATGCCGTTTTCCATTTCTCCGCGTCGGAGAGGTCGGCAAGCGGGGTGATCGGGGTGGTGGTACAACTGTAATTCGGTCCCTGGTTCAAGCCGAAGGGGGTGGTGCCGTTGGGTCGCGACGTGACCGATCGAAGCAATCGAAATATTTGCTCATATTAGCTTTGCCGGGTCCGCCTCTGTTCCCTATGGAAGTGTCGTCGTTCCACCAATTGTTAGTGGTTGCATGGACGAATTCCAAATGTCTGCCTCATCAGTTTCGTCCGGTGCGAACATCGGCACAAAGAGAGTCTTCGGGTCGCCGGTCACGGAGATTCGTCGGTCGTGCGAATGGCGGCGTGTCGTCAATGTTAGGGGATATGGGCGTGCCTCGACACAACCATCCCAGCTGAGTGTCTTCTCGGTCTGGTGCCGCTCCAATTATGTGTATCTACTTCATGTCATCAAATAAAGAGAACCGGGTGACGATCTGGTCATGTTGCGCTCCGGCCAAGCCGTACCTCTTCTTGTAATAGACGTGCCGTCTGGGACAAATTCGATTTTCTTGGGTACGGCTGATGGAAAGCGGTTCCAATTGAAGTTCTCATGATGGACCGGGGATATTCCGTCCTTGTCCATCCAGGGTTTGGGCGTCCCGTCTGAATTGAGGGCGTTTGCAGTCCCGACATTGACCGAGGCCGCGAAAGGCACCAGCGAAAACTGAACCGGCGCCTCGATCTGCCTCATGTTTTGTGCGCGGGTTGCGAATGTGTTCACAAGCTCCGCGGCCGCCTCCCGCAGAAGCTCCATGCGCGTACCGGTAGCTCCAGGCCCCTTTTAGTCCATCGATCCGGAGTTATCGAGCACGAGCGCGACCTCGAGCGTATTCTGGAGCTGGATCTGGGTACAGGCGTCGAAGCTGATCTCCTCTTCGGCCTTTTTGATCAGCATGTAGAACACCGGCACAAAATAGGGGTGGTAGACGAGATTTGAGCACAGCTCCAGCGTGCCGGCGCCGACATTGCTGTTGGGCGGCTTGACGGTGAGGGTGGTGTCAGCCGGATCGACCGCTGCGGACAGGTTTGCCTGGAAGAAATCGGTGGCGTATACCTTCGCGTCCGCATCGGTGGCGCCGCTCAGGAGCTGGCGGGCGGTCGCAATGCCGGCGGCATCGAGCGCGTTTTGCATCAACTGGCGCTGGCGGGACATTTCAGAATAATCGATGGCCAACATCAGGGCGCCCATGATGGGAACCATGGAGATGGCGGTCAACATCGCGAAATTGCCGCGCCTGTCCTTCAGAAACCTGCGGATCATTGTCTGAGCACCCCTGCCAGCCCAACATGCATGGCGGAGGTTGCCAGAGAATCGTTAAATTCCCGGTTCTGAAATCCTTTCGAAACAGCGGCGCCGGCTTTATCGGGAGTTAACCATGCTTGACCCGGGCTGCTTGCCGCACCGTTCCAGGATCGGCGGCTGCCGGCGCGGTTTGGGGGCCGCACCGTGCATATCCAACAATGAAAGCTGGTGACAGGGTAGACGGGTTCGGCTAATCCCGTGGCGGTTTTGGCGAACCGCCGACCGGATTCGATTTTTAGGAGACGTGATGGCGGGTTCGCCGAAGATGATCAGCTCGCTGGAGGAAGTGTCCGGACGCTACTCCGCGATTCTCTGCGACGTATGGGGCGTTGTTCATAACGGTGAGAAGCCGTTTCTGGCTGCTGCTTCCGCATTGGCTGTGGTGCGCAAGGCCGGCATTCCTGTTGTCCTTATCACCAACGCACCGCGCCGCGCGGCCGATGTGATCGCGCAGATGAACGTCATCGGCGTTCCCGAAGACGCCTATGACCGCGTCGTCACTTCAGGCGACGTGACGCGCGACCTGATCCGCGTCGGCCCGCGAAGGATCCTGCATCTGGGTCCGGATCGCGACATGAGCATCTATGACGGTCTCGATGTCGAGCCGGTGGAAGAATTCGAGGCCGGTGGCGTGGTCTGCACCGGCTTCTATGATGACGAGACGGAAGTGCCGGAGGATTATGCAGAGCTGTTGCAACGGCTGAGAGCACGCAATTTGCCATTCATCTGCGCCAATCCGGACATCGTGGTCGAGCGTGGCGAAAGGTTGATCTGGTGCGCCGGCGCGCTTGCCCGCGACTATGCGCAACTCGGCGGCCGCACGCTGATCGCCGGCAAGCCGCACGCGCCGATCTATGAAGCAGCACTTGCCGCCGCTTCGGAGGTCATCGGCGGTCCCGTCGAACGGTCGAAGGTTCTCGCCGTCGGCGACGGCATGATGACCGACGTCAAGGGCGGCGCGGACAATGGCTTCGACGTGCTTTATGTGTCGGGGGGCATCCACGCCCGTGATTATGGCGATACGCTGCAGCCGGACACCGCCTTGCTGGCCGCCTTCCTGGAAAAACACGGCTATCGGCCGGTCGCGACTATACCGAGGCTGCGATAGGTTCGGCATGAAGCGGGCTTTCGAACGCATTTCCGGAGCGTCCTCGTTGCCTGCCCGCCTGCGGGGCGGCGTCGTCGCGATCGGCAATTTCGACGGCGTGCATCGCGGTCACCAGACTGTGCTCGAACGTGCGCTCGCCGAGGCGCGCCGCCGCGAAGCGCCAGCACTTGTGCTGAGTTTCGAGCCGCATCCGCGCAGAGTGTTCCAGCCGGACGTCCCGCTCTACGTCATCACGCCACCGCCGATGAAGGCGCGGCTGATGGCGGAACTTGGATTTGCTGCCCTTGTGCAGCAGCCTTTCACCCGCGACTTCGCGGCGCAGTCGGCGGAAGAGTTCGTCACCCGCATCCTGGACCAGGGGCTCGGCATCAGCCACGCCGTGACCGGCTTCGACTTCCATTTCGGCAAGAACCGGCAAGGAGGGCCTGCTTTCCTGATGGAAGCAGGCGAGCGGCATGGCTTCGGCGTCACGCTGGTCGATGCCTTTCGCGACGAAGGAGCCGAAGTCGTGTCATCGAGCCGCATACGCACCTTGCTCGAAGAAGGCGATGTCGGACAGGCAGCCGGCCTGCTCGGCTATCGCTACACGGTCGAAGCGGAGGTAACCCGGGGCAAGCAACTCGGCCGCGAACTCGGTTTTCCAACTGCCAACATGGTGCTGCCGGCCGACACCGGACTGAGGCATGGCATCTATGCCGTGCGTCTGCGCCGCGCCGACGGCACGCTGCACGATGGCGTCGCCAGTTTCGGTCGGCGCCCAACGGTCGACGACAACGGCGCCCCGCTGCTTGAAACCTTCGTTTTCGACTTCTCGGATGACCTTTACGGCGAACGCTGCGCGGTAACCTTCTTCAGCTTCCTGCGCGGTGAGGTGAAATTCGACGGGCTGGAAGCGCTGGTCGTCCAGATGAAACGCGACGAGGCGGAAGCGCGCGCGCTACTTTCCCGCTTGGAGCCGCTTTCGGATCTGGACCGGCGGATTGCCTTCGCCGCCGGCTGAACCGCGCCCTATCGCCGTCTCAGCGCCAGCCCGAAGGCGACGAACGACCAGCCCTGGAAGATCAGGTCGATCGCCAGGAACATGCCGAGGACCCAAAGGCTGTTGACCGGCCACCCGATGGCGATGACGAGGCCGAGCAGCAGCGTGATAACGCCACCTGCGACCACCCAACCCCAACTACCGTCGGATCGCGCCTTCATGCCGACCCAGATGCGCAGCGCGCCGCCGGCGATAAGCGCCATGGCGAGAACGAGGGTGAGCACTGCGGAGGCGAGCAGCGGGTTTATCAGGGCGACAATGCCGGCGACCGCGTAGACCAGCCCGCTCAGCAGCCACCAAAAGAAGCTGCTCCAGTTCTTGACGCCGAAGGCATGCACGATCTCCGCGGCAGCGCCGATCAGCATCAGCCATCCGATAAAGTAGACCGAAGCGACGGTGGCGACGAACATGTTGTAAAAGGCGATCACGCCAAGCACCAGGAAGGCGACGCCCAGGGCGACGAACCAGCCCCATTTCGAGCGCACTTCGGCGATCGAGGCTCCAAGGCTTTTGGCAGAATGCGGGACGTCGGTCATCGTTGCCTCCTGGCTCTGATTTCCCACCCGTCCCGGCTGGAGAATAGCGCGAACCGCGACATGCGTCCATTTCGGCGCGCGCGGCCGTAATTCGCCAGAAACCGATATTTACAAATTAAATCAATCTTTACCGGGCTGCCGCAGAAAGGCTCGACCGCAACCAGCGGTTTGTACGTGCATACGGCGGGGTTTCATGGTTTCGTTGATGCGGATTTCGGCCGTTGCCGTCACGCTTGCGCTCGCCACAGCGCCGCAGGCGGGCGCACAGGAAAATGGCGGCCTGTTCGGCTGGGTGCGTGGCGACTGGTATCTGACCGTCGGCGCAGCGGGTTTCATCGCACCGCGCTTCGACGGCGACAACAGCTATCTGTTCAACGTTTCGCCGATGATTTCGCTCGGCAAAGCCGGACCAGAGGCGCGCTTCACCTCGCGCAACGACAACATCTCCTTCTCGTTGCTCGACAACGGAGGGTTCCGCGCCGGCGTCACCGGCAAGCTGATTTTCGAGCGCGACGGCGACACCGCTGACGATCTGGAGGGGCTCGATCCCATCCGTTTCGGCGGCGAGGCAGGCGCTTTTGCCGAAATCTATCCGACCGACTGGCTGCGTGTCCGCGGCGAACTCCGGCAAGGCATCCGCAGCCATGACGGCATCGTCGGCGATGTCACAATGGATGCATTCACCGACGTCACGCCGGCTATCCGGGTATCGGGTGGGCCGCGCGTCACCTTCGCATCAAGCGACTATTTCGACGCCTATTATGGCGTGTCTCCGGAGGAATCGGCTGCCTCCGGCCTCAGCGCCTACTCGCCGGGCAGCGGTGTGAAGTCCATCGGCGCCGGCGGCGCCATCACCTGGAAGGCAACCGAGCGCGTCACCACCAGCCTCTTCGGCGAATACGCGCGGCTGATGGGGCCGGCCGCCGATTCCAGTCTCATCAAGGAACGCGGCTCGAAGAACCAGTGGCTGTTCGGCGTCTCGGCGACCTACCGCTTCGACTTCCAGCTCTGATCCGGCACGTGCATTATCCGCTTTATTCTCGCGTTCGCGTCAGCTAAAAGCGCGACCATGACGCAGCGCGCCAAAAATTTCGCGATCGCGATACGAATTACCGGCCCGGTCTTCCCGGCGGCCTGAGGTCGCCCGAAGATCCGGGATATTTTGCGCGCCAAGACCTCGCGCTTTTTCCAAATCATGATAGTTGAACGCCCGGGCGCCCGCCGACGGGCCATTGATATGGCAAGACGATGACCGATACCGCCGAAAAACTCGACTATTCGAAGACCCTCTATTTGCCGCAGACGGAATTTCCGATGCGTGCCGGCCTGCCCGAAAAAGAGCCGCTGCTGGTCAAGCGCTGGCAGGACATGGGCATGTACAAGCGCCTGCGCGCGAGTGCTGCCGGACGCAAGAAATACGTGCTGCACGACGGCCCACCCTACGCAAACGGCAACATCCATATCGGCCACGCGCTGAACAAGGTGCTGAAGGACGTCATCACCCGCTCGTTCCAGATGCGCGGCTATGACTCGAACTACGTGCCGGGCTGGGATTGTCACGGCCTGCCGATCGAATGGAAGATCGAGGAACAGTACCGCGCCAAGGGCCTCGACAAGGACCAGGTGCCGGTCAACGAATTCCGCAAGGAATGCCGGGAATTCGCCGCGCACTGGATCAAGGTGCAGACGGAAGAATTCAAGCGGCTGGGTGTCGAGGGCGACTTCGACAACCCCTACACGACGATGAACTTCCACGCCGAGGCGCGTATCGCCGGCGAACTTTTGAAATTCGCCATGTCGGACCAACTCTATCGCGGATCAAAGCCGGTGATGTGGAGCGTGGTGGAGCGCACCGCGCTGGCCGAAGCCGAGGTCGAGTACCAGGATTACGAGAGCGACACGATCTGGGTGAAGTTTCCTGTGCTGTTCATGCTCCGTGATGGCGCACAGGTGAAATCTGAATTGCTGAATGCCCATGTTGTCATCTGGACGACGACGCCCTGGACCATCCCTGGCAACCGGGCGGTCAATTACTCGCCACGTATCTCCTATGGACTGTACGAGATCACCGCAGCCGAGAATGACTTCGGGCCTCAACCAGGCGAAAAACTGATCTTCGCCGACGCACTTGCCGAGGAAGCTGCGGCAAAAGCCAAGGTGACGTTCAATCGTCTGCGCACGGTAGCGGCGGACGAGCTTGCCGCGCTCACGCTCAGGCATCCGCTCGAAGGTCTTGGCGGAGGCTACGAGTTTCCCGTTCCCATGCTCGCGGGGGACCACGTCACCGACGACGCCGGCACTGGTTTCGTGCACACCGCGCCTGGCCATGGCCGCGAGGACTTCGACGCCTGGATGGATGCTGCCGACGAGCTTTTCAAGCGCGGCATCGATACCCGGTTGCCCTTCACCGTCGACGACGCCGGCTTTTTCACGAAGGACGCGCCCGGTTTCGGACCGGATCGCGAGGGCGGGGCGGCGCGGGTGATCGACGACAACGGCAAGAAGGGCGACGCCAACAAGGCCGTCATCGACGCGCTGATCGAAAAGAACATGCTGTTCGCCAGGGGCCGGCTGAAGCACCAGTATCCGCATTCGTGGCGGTCGAAGAAGCCGGTGATCTTCCGCAACACGCCGCAGTGGTTCGTCCATATGGACAGGGAGCTTGGTGACGGCACGACGCTGCGTTCGCGCGCCCTTGCCGCCATCGACGCCACGCGTTTCGTGCCGGCTGCCGGCCAGACCCGGCTGCGCGCCATGATCGAGGAGCGGCCGGATTGGGTGCTGTCGCGGCAGCGCGCCTGGGGCGTGCCGATCGCGGTCTTCGCCGATGCCGACGGCAATGTGCTGAAGGACGAGGCGGTCCACGCCCGCATCATGGAAGCATTTGAAAAAGAAGGCGCCGACGCCTGGTTCGCCGAAGGCGCGCGCGAGCGCTTCCTTGGCAGCCGCGCCAACGAGCCGTGGACGCAGGTGATGGACATCCTCGACGTCTGGTTCGATTCTGGCTCGACCCACACCTTCACGCTGGAAGACCGGCCGGATCTCAAATGGCCGGCGGATGTCTACCTCGAAGGTTCCGACCAGCATCGCGGCTGGTTCCATTCCTCGCTGCTCGAAAGCTGCGGCACGCGCGGTCGCGCGCCTTACGACACGGTCGTCACCCATGGTTTCACCATGGATGAGGAAGGCCGGAAAATGTCGAAGTCGCTCGGCAATACGGTGGTGCCGCAGGACGTCATCAGGCAGTCGGGCGCCGATATCCTGCGGCTGTGGGTGGTGACGACCGACTATTGGGAAGACCAGCGGCTCGGCAAGAACGTGCTGCAGACCAATATCGATGCCTACCGCAAGCTCCGCAACACGATCCGCTGGATGCTCGGCACGCTTGCCCATGATGAGGGCGAGGACGTGCCGCTGGAAAAAATGCCGGAGTTGGAACGGCTGATGCTGCACCGGCTGGCCGAACTCGACGAGTTGGTGCGTGCCGGCTACGACGCCTTCGAGTTCAAGCGGATCACCCGGGCGCTGCTCGACTTCATGGTGGTCGAACTTTCGGCCTTCTATTTCGACATCCGCAAGGACGCGCTCTATTGCGACGCGCCGTCGAGCGTGAAACGCAAAGCCGCGGTGCAGGTGGTGCGGCATCTGTTCGACCGGCTGGTGACGTGGCTGGCGCCTATGCTGCCTTTCACCATGGAGGAAGCCTGGCTGGAGCGCTATCCGCCATCGGAATCGGTCCATCTCGAACAGTTCCGCCAGACGCCGGCGGAATGGAAGAACGAGAGACTGGCCGAAAAGTGGCGCAAGGTGCGACAGGTCCGGAGGGTCGTGACAGGCGCACTGGAGATCGAGCGGGCGAAAAAGACGATCGGCTCGTCGCTGGAGGCCGCACCTGTCGTCCATATCACCGATCCGGAATTGCGGGCGGCACTCGACGGGGTCGACCTCGCCGAAATCTCGATCACCAGCGGCATTTCGGTGTCGGACAAGGCGGCGCCGGCAGACGCGTTCACGCTGGACGACGTCAAGGGCGTGGGCGTGGTGTTCGGCAAGGCATCCGGCACGAAATGCGCGCGTTCGTGGCGATTCACCGATGATGTCGGCAGCGATCCGGAGTTTCCGGACGTCTCGGCCCGCGATGCGGAAGCGCTGCGCGAACTGCGCGCGTTGGGACGGATCTGATTTTTCCATCCCGCGCGCCGCTCGGGACCGGCGCGCGGATGGGGACGGTCGACTGGTAGTCGTTGCCCTTGCAAGCAGCTTGAGGTACAAGCGCGGCGGGGTCCGAACGCCTTGTTGTCGCCGGATTTTCAGTGAAAACCGGTTTCTGGATGGGGATCCGGACGCATCCGGGTTCGAGTAGAGGCTCTTGGCAGTGAGAAATTTGGGCATGGCAGAGAAGAATCGCGCACGGCTGTGGCTTGGCGCGCCGTTCGTTGCGTCGGGCCTGATGCTGGCCGGCTGCATGGGATCGCCGACTTACGGGACCGACAAGACGGCCACCGAACAGCTTGCCTCGGACGTAACCGGGATTCTTTCCATTGCTCCGAAAAGGCGCGACCCGATCGACTACAAGCCGCGTCCCGACCTTGTGAAACCGGCGCCGGGCGCCGCCGCAGCCTTGCCGGCACCCCAGGACAGCGTCACGGTGGCATCGAACCCTTCATGGCCGGAATCGCCCGAGCAGCGCCGCGCCCGCATTCGCGCGGAAGCCACCGCCAACCAGAATAATCCGAACTACGATTCGCCGGTCGTTTCGGACGTCGCCGTCGCGTCCGCCGCTTCGTCATCTTCGTCAAGCTTCGGCCTGCCGGCGAAGGGAGATGATTCCGGCTCCAACCAGTCCATCCGCCGGCCGGAATTCAAGAACACCCGCGAAGCCTACAAGAAACGCCTTGCGGAAACCAAGCAAGGCAGCGAGACCAGCCGCAAATATCTGAGCGAGCCGCCTCTGACCTATCGTCAACCCGCGGCAACTGCTCCCGTCGATGACATCGGCGAAGACGAGTTCAAGAAGGAACGCCGTGCCAAGGCCGCTGCCCGCAAGAAAGGCGATTGGTCGTGGCGGCAGCTTATCCCCGGCATGTGATGGGGCCGGTCAGATGTCGCGTCTGACCTTGAAGAATTCCTTCAGAATAGCAGCGGCGCTGCTTTCGCCGATCCCCGCATAGACTTCCGGCACATGATGGCAGGTCGGTGAAGCGAAGAACCGAACACCGCTGACCACCGCACCGCCCTTTTCATCTGTCGCGCCAAAATAAAGCCGCCTGATGCGCGCGAACGAGATCGCCGCGGCGCACATCGTGCAGGGTTCCAGCGTGACATAGAGGTCGGCGTCGGTCAGCCGTTCCGCCGAAAGCGTCGAGGTGGCCTCGCGGATCACCAGCATCTCTGCATGCGCGGTCGGATCGTTGAGTTCCCGCGTGCGGTTGCCCGCCCGCGCGAGCACTGTGTCGCCGCGAACCAGCACCGCGCCGATCGGAACTTCGCCGCGCGCTGCCGCCGCCTCGGCCTCCGCAAGTGCCGTCGCCATGAAATCCGGGCGTCTCATGCGTCCGCCATCCAGACATTTCCCTCGCACCCCGATGGTGTTCCTGTTATCTACCCGCGCTGAAAGGCAAAGGCCACATGGACGACGAACGAAAGAAAGGACCGCGCAAAGGCGGTCCGAAAACCACCCGGCGGAGCACGCGGCGGGGAGCGCCCCGCGCGCGCTGGAAAGCCGGGGTTTGCCGGAAAGCCGCCGCGCTCCGGCGGTCCGGCAAAGCCGGGTTTCGCAGGAAAACCACGCATCGACGCTGGCGGGAAGCCGTTCCGGAAACGCCGCGACGACGATGGCGATGTGCGAGGCGAGAGGCCCCAGTCGAATTTCAGGCGCGATGAGCGTCCGCGCGACGGCGACAACAAACGGCCGGGTCGTTTCGAACGTGCCGCAGATGAAGGCTCCCGCGCAGAAGGTGCCGCGAGGCCGTTTCGCGCAGGTCCGAGACCTGAACGCAAGCCATTTGAAAAGCGGCCACCGCGCGATGCCGGCGGGTGGTGAGCGACGTTTCGAACGCAAAGAACGTCCAACCGGCGCCGGACAGGAACGCCGGCCCAAGCCTTCGGGTTTCGGCGAGCGAAAGCCGTTTGAGCGGAAGGCCGAGATTCCGGGATCCGACCAGGGCGAACGGATTGCCAAGCGGTTGGCGCGGGCCGGTATCGCCTCGCGCCGCGACGCCGAGGAACTGATCGCCGCCGGCCGCGTGAGGGTGAACGGAAAAGTGCTTTCCTCGCCGGCCTTCAACGTCTCAGCGAACGACACGATCGAACTCGACGGCACCACCATCCCGCCGATCGAGCGGACCCGGCTGTTCCTGTTCAACAAGCCCGCGGGCGTTGTGACCACCAATCGCGATCCGGAGGGCCGCAAGACGGTCTTCGACGTGCTGCCGAAGGAACTGCCGCGGCTGATGACGGTTGGGCGCCTCGACATCAACACCGAGGGGTTGCTGCTTCTCACCAATGACGGCGGGCTGGCGCGTGTCCTCGAACTGCCGGCGACCGGCTGGCTGCGGCGTTACCGCGTTCGCGTGCACGGCAAGCCGGACGAGAAAGCGCTCGCCGATCTGAAGAACGGCATTGCCGTCGACGGTGTGTTCTATGGTTCTGTCGAAGCGACGCTGGATCGCGCCCAGGGTACCAATGCCTGGCTGACGATCGGCCTGCGCGAAGGCAAGAACCGCGAGGTGAAGAACATCCTCGGCGCGCTGGGCCTCGAGGTGACGCGGCTGATCCGCATCTCCTATGGACCGTTCCAGCTCGCCGAACTTCCCGAAGGTCACGTCTGGGAGATGAAGGGCAAGACGTTGCGCGATCAGCTTGGCGAGAGATTGATCGAGGAGTCCGGCGCGAATTTCGACGCCGACATCGCCAAGCCGTTTTCCAACAAGCCGGCACGACGCGAGCATGAGCACGAGGAACAGCCGGAACGTCCGAAGATCGTGCGCGACGGCGAGCGTGGCCGGATCGGCGAGGGCGGACTGATCAAGAACCGCAAGCGCCGCGAAAACACCCGCGACAACGCCTTGGGCAAGCTGACGACACGTCCTGAACGAGGATCGTTCAGCGAACGGAGCGAGCGGCCGGCATTCGGCGACAAGAAGCCGGATCGGGGCCCTCGCCCCCCACGCGGCGGCAAGCCGGGCGAACGCGAACAGCGTCCGATCGAACCGCCCGGCCAACGCAAGGCGAATGTCTGGATGGCGCCGGGTGCGCGGCCGATCGGCAAGGGCAGGGCTGAAGCCGAAAAGCACGATGCAGAGGCCAGGAAGGAGCGCAAGCCGCGGTTCGACAAGCCTGGTGGAAAGCCGGGCTTCGGGAAGCCGCGCGGCGAGCGTCCGGACGGCGGCAAGGGCGGCGACCGCCGGCGTGGCGACGGTCCGAAGGGACCGCGCGGGGGTGGCAGAAATGCGGATCGTCGGCGGTGAGTTTCGCGGTCGGCCGCTGGCCACGCCGCGTTCCGACGCAATCCGCCCGACGACCGACCGCACCCGCGAGTCCGCTGTTCAACGTCCTTGCGCATCGCTATTCCGGAAAACTGAGTGGCACCCGTGTGCTCGACCTTTTCGCCGGCACCGGCGCGCTCGGGCTCGAAGCGCTGTCGCGCGGTGCATCCTACGGTGTCTTCATCGAGGAATTCGGCGGAAGGCCGCGGCCTGATCCGCTCCAATGTCGAGGCATTCGGGCTCACCGGCCGCACCAAGATCTTCCGGCGCGACGCAACCAAGCTCGGCGAAGCTGGAACCATGCAGCCGTTCGATCTGGTCTTCGCCGATCCGCCCTATGGAAAGGGTCTCGGCGAGCGAGCACTGGAGAGCGCCAGGACTGGCGGCTGGCTGGCGCCCGGTGCGCTCTGCGTGGTCGAGGAAAGCGCTGCCGCCGGTTTCAGCCCTGGGCCTGGTTTCACCATCGCGGACGAACGCAGCTATGGCGAAACCGTCATCCGCTTCATCGAAGCCGCCTGATTACCGCCTTGTTTGCCGGGAGAAGTGCATCCCGGATTACGAACAATTCACTTTGCCCGTCGGGGTGAAGCCTGTAACCACGCTCTTGCAGGGTTTTTTAGAGGCGGCCAATGATATCTCGACTTTCTCTCGGCGCGGCTTTCCCGGACAGGTTCCGTGCTGGCCGTCGTCCTGATGACGATCGTGCCCGCGGTGGCGGAAGCGCCGCGCGATGCCGCGCGAGGTCGAGAATTTCCTCCTCGACAACGGCATGGAGGTCGTCGTCATTCCCGACCATCGGGCGCCGATCGTCACCCATATGGTGTGGTACAAGATAGGCAGCGCAGACGAGCCGCCAGGCAAATCGGGCATCGCGCATTTCTTCGAACATTTGATGTTCAAGGGCACGAAGGAGCACAAGGCCGGGGAGTTTGGCGCCAGGATCGCCGAAATCGGTGGTAGCGAAAACGCTTTTACCTCCTACGATTACACCGCCTATTTCCAGACCGTTACGCCCGAGGCGCTGGAAACCATGATGACGTTCGAGGCAGACCGTATGCGTGGTCTGATCCTGACCGACCAGGTGATCGGGCCGGAGCGCGACGTCATCCTCGAGGAGCGCCGTTCGCGCATCGAAAACAGCCCGGATGCGCTTTTGTCGGAAGAGGTCGACGCCACGCTTTACCAGAACCATCCCTACCGCGTGCCGGTCATCGGCTGGATGCACGAGATGGAGCAACTGAACCGCGCCGACGCGGTTGCTTTCTACGATCGTTATTACGCGCCCAACAACGCGGTTCTGGTGGTCGCCGGCGACACGGATGCGAAGACCGTGCGGACGCTGGCGGAAAAGACTTTCGGCAAGGTGCCGCGCGGGCCTGACCTCCCGCCGCGCGTACGCCCGCAGGAGCCGGAACAGAACACCAAGCGCACGGTTACCTTGACCGATCCGCGCGTCAGCGTGCCGAGTTTCCAGAAATCCTGGGTGGTGCCGTCTTATAACAATTCGGAGCCCGGCGAGGCGGAAGCGCTCGACCTGCTGTCGGAAATTCTCGGCGGCGGCACCCGCAGCCGCGTTTACCAGCAACTGGTCGTCAAGCAGGGCATCGCATCGACGGCCGGCGCCTATTATCAGGGCACGTCCTTCGATCCATCGAGCTTTTCGATTTACGGAGCGCCGCGAGGCGAGGCGGCGCTGGACGCCGTCGAAGAGGCGATCGACGCGGAAATCCGCAAGATCATCAAGGATGGCGTCACCGAAACGGAGCTCGAAAAGGCCAAGAACCGCTTCGTGCGATCGATGATCTTCGCCCGCGACAGCCAGTCGGGCATGGCCAACATCTACGGTTCGACACTGGCGACCGGCGGCACCGTGAAGGACATCCAGGAGTGGCCGGGAAAGATCCGCGCGGTCACCGCAAAACAGGTCCAGGACGTGGCGGCGAAATACCTCAACCCCGACCATTCGGTGGCAGGTTACCTGCTGCCGGCCACCGAAGCGAAAAACTGAGAGAACGCGCTGTGATCCTTCCGACCCGTTCCCAGCTTCTGACCGCGACGGCGACGCTGTTTCTTGCGGTGGTTTTCCTGACGCTGCCGGCGATCGTCGCGGCGCGCGCGGCAGTCGCCATTCAGGAGGTGACCTCCGAAAAGGGCATAAAGGCCTGGCTGGTGGAGGATTATTCGGTGCCGATCGTTTCGGTCCGCTTCGCCTTCAGTGGCGGCAGCACGCAAGATCCCGCCGGCAAGGAAGGTCTCGCCAACCTGATGACAGGGCTGTTTGACGAGGGTGCCGATACTCTCGACAGCGATGCATTCCAGGAGCGGCTGGATGATGCCGGGGCAGAGATGGACTTCGACGCCGGCCGCGATTCGCTCTATGGGTCGATGCGCATGCTGGCCGACCAGAAGGACGAGGCGCTGGAACTGCTGCGGCTGGCAGTCGAGAAGCCGCGCTTCGACGCAGCACCGATCGACCGTATTCGGGCGCAGATCGTTTCAGGCATCGCCGCAAACGAAAAAGATCCGCAGACCACGGCTCGGTTCGCCTGGGCGAAAGCGCTGTATGGGGAGCATCCTTATGCACGCCGCGACGAAGGCACCCGTGAGACGCTCGCCGCAATTACGGCCGACGACCTGAAGGCGTTTCACAAGCGGCTGTTCGCACGTGGCAACCTGATCATCGGCGTCGTCGGCGCCATCGACGCGGAAACGCTGAAGCGCGATCTGGACAAGGTATTCGGCGGTCTGCCGGCTGAACCGTCGCTCGAAAAGGTCGCCACCGTTCAACCGAAGCTCAACCAGGAAATCCGTGTTCCCTACGATTTGCCGCAAACCTCGCTGCAACTGGCCTATCCAGGCCTCGAGCGCCACGATCCACAATTCTTCGCGGCGGTTTTGATGAACCATATCCTCGGCGGCGGTACATTCACGTCGCGGCTGTTCGACGAGGTGCGCGAGAAGCGCGGGTTGGCCTACGGCATCGACTCCTCGATCGTGAACAACGAATATTCTTCTGCGCTCGTGATCAGCACGGCGACGCGCGCCGACCGCGCGGACGAAACGCTGGGGGTCATCCGCGCCGAAGTGAAGCGCATGGCGGACGAGGGGGTAACGGACGCGGAACTCGATGCAGCGAAGAAATACCTGATCGGCTCTTACGCGATCAACAACCTCGACACATCGCGCGCCATCGCCGGCACGCTGGTCGAGCTGCAGATCAACAAGCTCGGCTCCGACTACATCGAGCAGCGCAAGGGCTTGATCGAAGCGGTGACCAAGGCAGACGTACAAGCTGCGGCAAAGCGGCTGCTGTTGGCCGAGCCGGCAATACTCATCGTCGGGCCGAAAAAGGCCGAGGAGGATAAAGGGTGAGCAGCCGGGCGCGCCGGCAACCGGCCGCGACACAGGCCGGCGGCGACCCGAGCTTCGCCATCGCCTTCGGCGGCGGCGGCGCCAGGGGCCTGGCGCACATCCATGTGATCGAAGCGCTCGACGAGATGGGCATCAAACCGGTCTCGATAGCCGGATCGTCGATAGGGGCGATCATGGGCGCCGGCATGGCGGCAGGCATGCGGGGAGCGGAAATTCACCACTATGCGCGCTCCATCCTTGGCCGCCGGGCCGAAGTCGCGGCCCGCATGTGGCGCGCGCGGCCGGGCACTTTCGGGGAAATCGTTGCCGGAGGGCTGCGTGTCTCGCAATTCAACATCGAGCGCATCCTCAAGGCTTTTCTGCCGGAAGCTATCCCGGCTACCTTCGGCGAGCTGAAAATTCCGCTGAAGGTGACGGCGACGGATTTCTTCGGCCACCGGCTGGCGGTCTTCGATAGCGGCGATCTCCATTCCGCGCTCGCCGCGTCGGCTGCAATTCCCGCGGTTTTCAGGCCGGTACGCCGCGACGGCATGCTGCTGATCGATGGCGGCATCTACAATCCGGTGCCGTTCGACCTGATCGAGGGCGATGCCGACATCACCATCGCCATCGATGTCGTCGGTGCGCCCTCGGAAAGCGAACGGCGACGGCCGAACTCCATGGACCTGATGTTCGGCGCCACACAGCTGATGATGCAGTCGATCAGTGCGATGAAGCTGAAGAACAGCCGGCCGGATATCTTCCTCAAGCCGCCGGTGTCGCGGTTCCGGGCACTCGACTTCCTGAAGATCGAGGCGGTGCTCGCCGAAACCGCATCGATCAAGGACGAACTGAAACGCGCTGTCGAGGCAGCGGTCGATGCCAGGCAGAAGAACCTCGGCCGTCCGGGCTGACTTTCCGAAAACCGGTTCCCACTTTTCGGGATCGTGCTTACGGCAGCGTTGCCGCTTTTCCGGTCGAGAAGGGCGACTGCGCCGATGGTGGCGGTGCTGGCACCGGCGCCTCCGGCGGCGGTTGCCTGGCAAGCCGGCCCACCACCCTGAAGCAGACGATCATCGAGGTAGCGCCGAAGACGACTGCGCCGAGACCCCGCCCGGCAAGCACGCCTTCGGCGCCGAAATAGGTCGCGCCGATCCAGGCGAACGGGATGACGCCAAGCGTCGAACGGCCCCAGTTGAAGACGGTCGAATAGGTCGGGAAGCCGAGATTGTTGAAGGCCGCACTCGACACGAAGATGGCGCCATCGAACAGGAAGCAGCCGGCGACATAAAGACAGAAGAATACGATCAGGTCGCGGGCCAGGCCCGTAGCTCCGAACAACGAGGCGACCGGGCCGGAAAATACGGCCAGCAGCGCCCACACCGCCAGCACGTAGACGATCGTCACCGTCAGGCAGTCGCGGATGGTCAACGTCAGGCGGTCATAGCGGCGCGCTCCGAAATTCTGCCCAAGGATCGGGCCGACCGCGCCGGAGAGCGCGAAGATGACGCCGAAAGCCACCGGGATGATGCGGCCGATGATCGCCCAGCCGGCGACGGCGTCGTCGCCGAACTGCGCGATCTGCGATGTCACAAAGGCGTTACCGACCGGGGTGGCGATTTGGGTGAGCACCGCCGGGACGCCGATGGCGAAGAACGGCCTGGAGGCGGCGGCGAGCCTTTGGCGGTCCGGCAGCTTAATCAGCCGGTGCACGACCTGCGCGCCATGCAGGCCGACGGCCAGCATGAGCGCGCGCGAAAGAACGGTCGAGATTGCGGCGCCGTCGATGCCAAGACCGAAGCCGAAAATGAAGATTGGATCGAAGATCGCCGCGGCCACGGCGGCGCCAAGCGTCACAAACATCGCCCGCCGCGCGTCGCCGACGCCGCGCAATATGCCGGTCGTGCACATGCCCAGCGCGACAAGCGGCGTCGATGGCAGCACCATCTGCAGGAAGCGGGTGGTGAGGTCGAGGGTTTCTCCCTGCGCGCCAAGCAATGCCGAAAGCTCGCGCAGGAACGGCCAGACCGCGAGCGTGATCGCTCCGGTCATCAGACCCATGAAAACCATGGAAGCACCGCCCATCCTCGCTGCTTCGTCGCGGTTGCCGCGACCGAGACAGCGTGCGACGAGAGCCGAGCAGGCAATGGTGAAGCCGATCGCCACCGAGATGGTGAAAAAGAGAAGCGTCGAGGCAAAGCCGATCGCCGCTGCGAGTTCCTGAACGCCAAGCAACGAAATGTAGAAGAGGTTCAGCGCATCGACGATGAAAACGGCGATCAGACCGATCGAGCCGGTCGCCGTCATCACGATGACGTGGCGCATCGTCGAGCCGGTGATGAACCTGGCGCTTGAAGCGGGCTGCGGCTTTGCGTCCATCGTCATTCTTACCTTGCCCGAATCGGACGAAGGCCGCCCTCGCTCAATCTAGAGGGGCGAGCGGGGATTGCCATCCTGGCCGGCCGGGCAGCCGAGGCCGCATCGCGTTTTCCGAAAATCGAGCGACGCGCAGGTTCGAACTCTAGCGCGGGATGGCCTTTCTCCGAACCGCCCTCCCGCTCTAATTCTTTGTTTGAGCATGATCTTTTCCGAAACCGGGTTCCACCTTTCGGGATCATGCTCTAATGCGCGAAAACCTGCTCCAAGGAGCGGAATCCCTTGAATTCCAGCGCGTTGCCGGACGGGTCGCGAATGAACAACGTGGCCTGTTCGCCGGGTTCGCCCCTGAAGCGGACCATCGGCTTTTCCAGCCAGTCGATGCCTTCGCTTGCTTCGAGCCTGTCGGCGAGTTCGCGCCACTGCTCCATGAGCAGCACGACGCCGAAATGCGGAATTGGCACGGCGACGCCGTCGACCTGGCCATCGCGCGAGGCCGCCGCCGCATGCGGTCGCAGATGAGCCGACATCTGATGACCGAAAAGGTCGAAGTCGACCCAGGTCTCGGACGAGCGGCCGATCGCGCAGCCGAGGACGTCGCGATAGAAACGTCGGGTCTCTTCGAGATTAGCGACCGGAAATGCGAGATGGAAAGGCGTCATGGGGTTCCTGCGTGCGTCTGTGGATGAACTCAACTGTCGACGGTTTCAGGGGTTTTGTCGTCGATGTCTTCCTTGTCAAGCCGCTTGGATTCGCGCGTCGGCTTGATGAGCGGTTCGGGCGTGACCGGCTTGGTAAGCCAGCGGTCGCGTCCGGCTTGAATTCCGTCGACGGCCTGCAGGGCCAGCCGCTCCTCGTCGCGGCGGCGGACATCCTCGCGGATGGCGGAAGCCGTATCCTCGTCCATTCCCAGCGCTTCCAGCGTTTTCTGGCCGAACAGCAGACCGGACTCGAAGGTTTCACGCAGTTCGTAGTCGACGCCCCTGGCGCGCAGCTGCAGCGTGTGCGTGCGGTCGTAGGAGCGGACGTAAAGCTTGGCGTCGGGAAACTCGCTCTGGATGAGTTCCACCACCTTGTCGGTGATTTCCTTCTTGTTCGTGCAGATGGCGACGACCTTGGCGCGGCGGATGCCGGCGGCTTCCAGCACATCCTTGCGGGTACCGTCGCCGAAATAGATGCGGAAGCCGAACTTGCCGGCGCTGCGCACCCGCTCCGCAGAATGATCGATTATGGTGACGGCGGAACCGCCGGTCAGCAGGATTTGCGCGGCAATCTGGCCGAAACGCGAGAATCCGATCATCAGCACGTCGGCGCCGGCGCCGTCGAAATCCTCTTCCATCTCCTCCGGCTGCTCGGCCGTCAGGAATGCCTTCGAAGCCGGTACAAAGAGCGGCATCAGGGCCATCGATACGGTGACGATGGCGATCAGGATGGATGCTGTCTCCAGCGGGAAGATCGAAGCGGAAGCGGCGGCCGAAAACAGCACGAAACGCGAATTCGCCGCCTTGCGGCAACAGGAAGGCGACCCGCACCGCATTGTCGTGGGTGCAGTTGAACAGGCGGCAGACCGTATAGGTGGCCACGACCTTGACTGCCATCAGCACTGGTACTGCAAGCAGGATCGTCGACCAGTTCTCGATGATCACGTCAAGCTCGAGCGACAGGCCGACGGCCATGAAGAAGAGGCCGAGCAGGATGCCGCGGAACGGTTCGATGTCGGCTTCGAGTTCGTGACGGTAGGACGATTCCGCCAGCATGACACCGGCGATGAAGGCGCCGAGCGCCATGGACAGGCCGGCGATCTGCATGAGGGTCGCCGCGCCCAGCACGACAAACAGCGCAGCCGCGATCATTGCCTCCTTGGCGCCGGTGTTGGCAATGATGCGAAACAGCGGGTTGATAAGGTAACGGCCCGCAATGAGCAGCGCGACGATTGCCGTAATCGTGATGCCGAACTGCGGCAATGCGGCGGTTTCCTCGCCGGGTCCGTCAGGAGACAGCATCGGGATGATCGCCATCAGCGGAACGATCGCGATGTCCTGGAACAGCAGGATTGAAAAGGTCGTCTGGCCGTAGCGCGCGTTCGTTGTGCCTTCCTGTTCAAGGAGCTGCATGGCGAAGGCGGTCGACGAAAGCGCGAGGCCGAAGCCGATGACGATGGCTGCCGGATAGGAAAGCCCGGCCAGCAAGATGCCCAGCGCGGCGAGCGCCAGGCCGGTGACGATGACCTGCGCGAGCCCGAGCCCGAATATCTCGCGCCGCAGCGCCCAAAGGCGCGACGGCTTTAGTTCCAGGCCGATGATGAAGAGCAGGAAGACGATGCCGAGTTCGGCGACATGCAGGATTTGCTCGCCGTCGGTGATCAGCCGCGCCGCCGGGCCGATGGCGACGCCGGCGGCCAGATAACCGAGAATGGTGCCGAGGCCGATGCGCTTGAACAGCGGCGCCGACACCACTGCGCCGCCGAGCAGCAGCAGCATTTCGGAATAGATCGTTCCTTCGACTGCCAAGACTGTATATCCCCGATCCGGACCGCACGCGGCGCTTGTGATGCGATTTTGCTGTGATGACCACCCATTGCACATGGATCGCCGGAACAATAGATGGTGCCGGAGGCGCTTTGCGCCAAACGCGCGCATGAAATGAGTGAACAACCAGGACCGACGGATGACCGACACCATCGATGCCAGCAAGCTCGTCGACCGGGTAGCCGCCCTTGTCGAGGCCGCCAGGAAGGCGGGAGCCGACGCTGCCGACGCGGTCGCGGTGCGCGGCCGTTCGACCGGGGTTTCGGTGCGCCTGGGCAAGGTCGAAAGCACCGAAGCGTCGGAGAGCGACGATATTTCGCTGCGCGTTTTTGTCGGCAAGCGGGTGGCAAGCGTTTCGGCCACGGCGTCGTCGAACCCAGCGGAACTCGCCGAGCGCGCGGTCGCCATGGCCCGCGTTTCGCCTGAGGATCCGTTTCAGGGCCTGGCCGACGCGTCGCGGCTCGTCAAGACAGCCGCGCGACCTCGATCTGTTCGACGGCACCGTCGTTTCGGCCGAGCAGCTGCGGGAGGATGCGCTTGCCGCGGAAGAGGCGGCGCTGGCGTTGCCGGCGTCACCAATTCCGGCGGCAGCAGCGCCAGCGCCGGCCTGGGCGGTCTGGTGCTGGCGACGTCGGAAGGCTTTCTCGGCCAATATGTCGGCGTCGCGGTTTTCGCGCTCGGCCAGCGTCATCGCCGGCGAAGGCACCGGCATGGAGCGCGACTACGAATTTTCGTCGCGCCAGCATTTTTCCGATCTCGATTCGCCCGAAACGATCGGCCGCAAGGCCGGCGAGCGCGCGGTGAAGCGGCTGAACGCCCGCAAGGCGAAGACCGGCCCGGTCGACGTGGTCTTCGATCCGCGCGTGGCGCGCGGCATCGCCGGCCATCTGGCCGGCGCGATCAACGGCGCTTCCGTGGCGCGCAAGACCAGCTTCCTGCGCGACATGATGGGCAAGCAGGTGGCGCGCGCGCGGCATCACCGTCACCGACGATCCGCTGCGCGTGCGCGGGCCAGGCCTCGCGGCCGTTCGACGGCGAGGGGGTCGAGGGCATGCCGCTCGACATGGTCGAGGACGGGCGTGCTGCAAGCACTGGTTCCTGTCGACCTCGGCGGCGCGCGAACTCGGCCTCGAGACCAACGGCCGCGGCGTCGCGCGCGGCTCGTCGGTGTCGCCGTCGTCGACCAATCTCGCCGATCGAGCCCGGCGAGCGGACGCCCGGAAGAGCTGATCAAGTCGCTGAAAACCGGCTTCTACGTGACCGAAGTGTTCGGCCAGGGCGTCAACATGGTGACCGGCGAATACAGCCGCGGCGCCAGCGGCTTCTGGATCGAGAACGGCGAACTCGCCTATCCGGTCTCGGAGGTCACGATTGCCTCGAATCTCAAGGACATGTTCCTGAACATGATTCCCGCCAGCGACCTCGACCGCAATTTCGGCACGGCCGCGCCGACGCTTCTGATCGAAGGAATGACCCTTGCCGGCAGCTGAGGCCAGCCACGATCGAAGACCGCGGCCGACCTGCCGCTGATCCGCGACGCGGCCGACGAGGCCGGCCGGATCGCCATGCGCTTCTTCAAGCGCAATCCCGGAAGTCTGGATGAAGGGCGGCCAGTCGCCGGTCAGCGAGGCCGACTATGCGGTCGATCGCTATCTGCGCGAGACCCTGCTCGCGGCGCGGCCGGATTATGGCTGGCTGTCCGAGGAAACCGCTCGATTCGCCGGCAGCGGCTGGGTTCCCGGCGCACTTTCGTGGTCGATCCGATCGACGGCACGCGCGCCTTCCTCGACGGCACGCAGCACCTGGTGCGTATCGATCGCCGTGGTGGAGGACGGAGAGCCGCTTGTCGGGCGTGCTCGAATGCCCGGTGCAAGAGCGAGACGTTCTGGGCGGAGGCTGGCAAGGGCGCGTTCAAGAACGGGTCCGCGATCCGCGTCAATCCGCGCCGGCGATAGCTTCGCCGTCGCCGGCCCGAAGCAGCTGATCGACGCCACGCCCGCGGAGTTGCGCGAGCCGGTTCAGCACGGTTTCCTACATCCCGTCGCTGGCCTACCGGGTCGCCATGGTGGCCAACGGCGAACTCGACGCGACCTATCGTCAAGCCCAACGCCCACGACTGGGATCTGGCCGCTGCCGATCTGATGCTGCGGCGAGGCCGGCGGCCGGCTGCTGGACCGCCGACGGAAAGACGCCTGCACTATGCCGGCCCGAACCCGCGGCACGGCGCGCTTGGCGGCCGGCAGCGGCGCCCTCTTGCAGGCGATGACGGCTGTGATAGCCGCGCATTGAAGACTGACCGCTGTTCAAAGCGGTTTCAAACCGCGGCTTTTTGATCTAAGCAGCACCAGCTTCGTGATTTGGATTCAGGACGGACATGGCCGGGGAAGACGGAAAAAAGCAGCTTTTGCATCTGGTTTTCGGCGGCGAGCTGACCAAGCTCGGCGGTACCGAATTCCGCGATCTCGACGGGCTCGACATCGTCGGAATCTTTCCCGACTACAAATCCGCCGAATTCGCCTGGAAGGCCAAGGCGCAGGCAACCGTGGACAATGCGCATATGCGCTATTTCATCGTTCACCTGCACCGGCTGCTCGAACCGGATACCAAGAAAGACCGGTCAGAACTGACATGATGGACGAAAAACAGCAACGCCGACGGTGAGGACCGCCAGTTCAGCCACGCCGGTCCGGCGCGATGAAGGCATTCTGGGGCGCATCCGCAAGCCGCTGGCGCAGTCGCGTTTCGTCCAAGAATGCGCTGGCTTCGCTGCTTGCCAATGGCATTGCGCTTCATCAGGCTGACCAACCCGCTCGTCGAGGGGTCGTCCGACCTGGACAAGGCGCATAAGCGAAATGGCGCCGGCGATCATCGCGCTGTGGCACGGCCAGCATCTGCTGGCGCCGGCCATCTATCAAGCGGCGCGCAGGGCGTCGTCGCCATGGTGTCGCGCAGCGCCGACGCCGAGATCAACGCGCTGGTGCGTCGAGAAACTCGGCCTCGAGGCGGTGCGCGGCTCAGGCGGCCGCGACAGCGCGAGCCATCTGGACAAGGGCGGGGCGCGGGCGCTCATCGCACTGAAAAAGGCGCTCGATGCCGGCAAGAACGTCGCCATGATCGCCGACATTCCGAAAGGCACGCCGCGCGAGGCGGGACTCGGCATCGTCACGCTGGCGAAGCTTTCCGGCCGTCCGATCGTGCCGCTCGCGGTCGCCACCAGCCGCCGCAAGGTGCTGGAGAAGAGCTGGGACAAGACCACCATCAACCTGCCTTTCGGGCGTGGCGCCGCGATCGTCGGCGATCCGATCCTCGTCCCGGCCGATGCCGGTGAAGCCGAGATGGAAGAGAAACGCCAGGAAGTGACAGCCGCGTCTCAACGCGGCGACCGAGCAGGCCTATCGTCTGGTGGACGGCGCCCGATGAGCGAGCGTTGGGCGCGCGCCATGCTTTCGGCCTACCGCTTTGCGGGCGCGGCCGCGTATCCGCTGGTCGGCGGCTATGTCGGCTGGCGCGCCAACAGGGGCAAGGAAGACCGCAGCCGCAGGCGCGAGCGCTACGGCATCGCCAGCCGGCCGCGGCCGAACGGGCCGCTGGTCTGGGTCCATGCGGCAAGCGTCGGCGAGACGATCGCCGTCATTCCGCTGATCGAACGCATCCTGGGCTTCGGTATCCATGTCGTGCTGACGACCGGCACGGTCACCTCGGCGCGGGTCGCGGACGAGCGGCTCGGCCAGCGCATCATCCACCAATATGTGCCGCTCGATCTGAAACCTGCCGTCAGCCGCTTCCTCGACCATTGGGAGCCGGACCTGGCGATCATCGCCGAGTCCGAGATCTGGCCGATGACGATCCTGGAACTCGGCGCCCGGCGCGTCCCGCAGGTCCTGGTCAATGGCCGACTGTCCGATCGCTCCTTCGCCTCCTGGAAAAAGCGCGCCTTCCTCGCCGAGGCGCTGTTCGAGAATCTTGCCCATGTCGTGGCGCAGTCGGAAGTCGACGGAGAGCGCTTCCGGGCGCTTGGCGCGCGGCCGGTCACCGTGTCCGGCAATCTCAAGGTCGACACCGATCCGCCGCCGGCCGACG
This sequence comes from uncultured Alphaproteobacteria bacterium, assembly GCA_963763895.1. GTDB lineage: Bacteria > Pseudomonadota > Alphaproteobacteria > Rhizobiales > Rhizobiaceae > Neomesorhizobium. The sequence continues at coordinate 230,007 of CAVXQC010000005.1, forward strand.
AGAGGGCGCTTGCCGATCTGCACGCACCAGATCGGTTCGCGACAAGACCTGGGCGGCGGTTTCGACGCATGACGGCGAGGAAGCGGTCGCTGCGGAAGTTCACAAGATGCTGCGCCCGCGCCACAAGGGCCTGCTGACGATCATCGTGCCGCGGCATCCCGACCGCGCCGACGCGCTCGCAGCGGAATTCGCCGCGGCGGGGCTGAAAGTCGCGCGCCGCAGCCTGGACGAACCGATCACCTCCGACACCGACATCCTGCTCGGCGACACGATCGGCGAAATGGGGCTTTATCTCCGCCTGACCGAGATCGCCTTTGTCGGCCGCTCGCTGACTTCCGAGGGCGGCCAGAACCCGCTTGAGCCGGCAATGCTCGATACCGCCGTGCTCGCCGGCCGCAACGTGCAGAATTTCCGTGATGCTTACCAGCGGCTGATCGACGGCGGCGGCGCCAAGCTTGTCCGCGACCGCGACATGCTGGCCGGCGCGGTGAATTTCCTGCTCAAGAACGAAGCAGGCGCGCGAGGACATGATCGCGGCGGGCGCTGCGACCGTCGACGACATGCGCGGCGCGCTCGCCGTGACCCTGAAGGCGCTGGAGCCCTACATCCACCCGCTGATCGTGAAATCGCGGCTCAAGGAAGGCAACGGGAGTTATTCCTAGGGATGGCGAGCGAAGCGCCTCCGTTCTGGTGGGAAAAACCCGACTGGCGCGCTTATGCGCTCTATCCGCTTTCCGCGATCTACGGCGCGGTGGCGCGCCAGCGCATGAATGCGCGCCAGGCGCGAGAAGGTCGATTGCCCGGTGCTCTGCGTCGGCAATCTGACCGTCGGCGGCGCCGGCAAGACGCCGGTTGCGATCGCTCTCGCCGGGGCAGCTTCGCGGCTCGGCCGCAAGCCCGGATTTCTGTCGCGTGGTCACGGCGGCAGTTTTTCCGAGCCGCATCTGGTCGACGCGCAGCATGACAGCGCCAGGCATGTCGGCGACGAGCCGCTGCTGCTTGCCGAACACGCGCCGGCGGCGGTGACGCCCAACCGCGCCGCAGGAGCGCGCCTGCTGACTGAAAACGGTTGCGATTTCCTGATCATGGATGACGGCTTCCAGAGCGCGCGCATCCACATCGACTTCGCCCTGCTTGGTGATCGATGCGCGGCGCGGCCTCGGCAATGGCCACGTCATTCCGGGCGGGCCGATGCGGGCGCCGCTGCTCGACCAACTGAGGCTGGCCGACGCGATACTGAAGATGGGCGAGGGCAATGCCGCCGATCTGGTGATCCGCCGCGCCGCGCGTGCCGGCAAGCCGATCTTCGAGGCGGTGGCGAGACCGAGGGAGCCAGGCGGCATCGCCGGCAAGCGGCTGCTCGCCTTCGCCGGCATCGGCAATCCCGACAAATTTTACGCCACCGTTGCCGAGGCCGGCGGCACCGTGGCGCTGACGCGTTCTTTCGGCGATCACCATTTCTATTCGGACGACGAACTGATCGACCTCGCCGCGACGGCCCGTTCGGCGGAACTGGAGATCGTCACCACGGCAAAGGATGCGGCGCGGCTGCGCCACGGCTCGGCGGCTGCGCAGTCGTTGCTCGAGCGGGCGCATGTGCTGGAGATCGATACGCTGTTCGAACCGCGACACGGCTCCGGAGCGAGTGATCGAAGATACGCTGAAAAACTGGCGGGACCGCAAACTGCGCGGTTAGAGCACAATCCCGAAAAGTGGGAACTGGTTTCGGGAAGATCATGCTCCGACAAGAAGACAGAGCCCAATCCGATTCCATCGGAGTGGATCGGGCTTAGCCCCGTTTGCGCAGCTCCGGATTGACTTCCATTTCGCGCTGCAGCGACGCAGCCGCGTTGGCATAAGGCTCCTGTCGCGCAACGCTCCAGTATTTCAGCTCGTCGAGCGGGATCGTTTCGCCGGTGACCGCGCAGCGCACGAAGGCCCCCGGACTGGTGACCTGGAAATCCCCGTCGAGATAGCGGATGCGGGCCTCCCTGGCGCCAGGGCCCTCAAAGCGGTTCATTGTACAAGCCTTTCAACGGATTTCTTCGGCCATAAATCGCGATGAAGGTCAAGCTGTGGCGCTGGATGGCTGATCAAGCGGCGTCAACTTTTGTGCGCCAGAGGATGTCTCGGCTGGTAGAGGCCGAGCCTGCCGCCGCCCGGAAGCGCGATGTGCGTGAGCAGACCCCAGCCTTCGTCCGCGATCGGGGTGCAGTCGACCCTGCGCGATTTCAGTTCCTGGATTGTGGCCTCGACATCGTCGCACATGAGATAGACTTCGTGGGTGTCGCTTTCGGCGGCCGGATGGACGGCGATCTCCGCAGGAGGCAATGCGAAGATCAGCCAGCCCTGGCCCGCATCGATTGCGGGAAACTTGAGAACGTCGCGAAAAAATGCTCGGTCTGCATCGGCATCCGTGCTGTAGATGATCATGTGCGCGCCGGAAATCATGGCTTCACCTTTCTGAAAAGCATCCGCTGGAGATGTAGCGCGCAAATCGCCGGCTGCCATTGCAACCGTACTGCTCACCGCCGGCCGAAAAGCCGCTCGATGTCGGCGAGCTTCAGCTCGATATAGGTCGGCCTGCCATGATTGCAGGTGCCGGAGCCCGGCGTCGCTTCCATCTGGCGCAGCAGCGCGTTCATCTCTTCCGCCCGAAGCTGCCGCCCGGAGCGCACCGAGCCATGGCAGGCCATGGTGGCGGCTATCTTGTCGAGACGCTCCTTCAGCGTGTCGGCGGTGTCGGTGTCGGCGATCTCGTCGGCAAGGTCGCGAACGAGCTGTGCTGCATTGGTCTCGCCCAGCATCGACGGCGTCTCCCGAACCGCGATGGCACCCGGCCCGAAGCGTTCGACCGAAAGGCCGAAGCGGCGGAGCGTCTCGGCATGCGAGGCGACACGCTCGGCATCCTCTTCGGGCAGGTCGACGATTTCGGGGATGAGCAGCATCTGCGCAGGCACCGGCCGCGAATGCAGTGATTGTTTCAGCGCCTCGTAGACCAGGCGCTCATGGGCGGCATGCTGGTCGACGATGATCAGCGAATCCGCCGTCTGCGCGACGATGTAGTTTTCATGAACCTGGGCGCGAGCCGCACCCAATTGTGCGGTCAGCAGTTCCGGCGCGATGTCGCCGCTGCCGGCGCGCGCGTCGGCGCTGGCAAGCGACCCGGCATCGAAGGCGGTCTGTTCGTTCTCGCCGAAGCCCTGCAGCGGCCGGCTTGGCGACTGCATCGGATCGTATCCGGCGGGCGCCGACGCACGGAACCCGGCGTGGAAGGAGCGGTGGCCGTTGGCCGGGCCGGCATGGCCGTAGGTCGTTGGTCCTGGCCGGAAAGCGCCCATCATCGCCGCGGCACCGGTCGTCGCCGGGCGGATGCCGGCTTCAGCCAAAGCCTGGCGGATGGCGCCGACGATCAGCCCGCGTACCAGTCCGGGATCGCGGAAGCGCACGTCGGCTTTCGCCGGATGCACGTTGACGTCGACATGCGCCGGATCAAGGGTCAGGAACAGCGCGGTCACCGCGTGGCGATCGCGCGGCAAAACGTCGGCGAAGGCGCCACGAATGGCGCCAGCGATCAGCTTGTCGCGCACCGGCCGGCCGTTGACATAGGCGTATTGCTGCAGCGCGTTGGCACGCGTGAACGAGGGAACCGAGATATATCCGCCGAGATGCACGCCTTCCCGTTCGGCATCGATGCGAATGGCATTCTCGGGAAAATCCTTGCCCATCACCTGCGCTATGCGGTCGAGCCGCGAATCCGCGCTGTCACCGACCGCCGGCAGGTCGAGCGTCGAGCGATCGGTGCCCGACAACGTGAAGCGCACCGCTGGGAAGGCGATAGCGATGCGCTTGACCACGTCGGCGGCGGCGGTCGCCTCGGCGCGCTCGCCCTTCATGAATTTCAGCCGCGCCGGCGTCGCGAAGAAGAGATCGCGCACTTCGACCAGCGTGCCGCGATTGGCGGCTGCCGGCCTGACCGGCGAAAGGCGGCCGCCTTCGACGCGGATCTCGGCGCCGCTGTCGGAGGTGGCGGTACGCGAGCGCACCGTCAGCCGCGACACCGAACCGATCGACGGCAGCGCCTCGCCACGGAAACCCAGCGAACGGATGTCATGAATGTCGTCTGAAAGTTTCGAGGTGCAGTGCCGGGCGATCGCCAGCTCCAGTTCGCCGACCGGAATGCCGGCGCCGTCGTCACTCACCCGGATCAGCGCCAGCCCACCGCCGGCGGTGGCGATTTCAACCCTGGTTGCGCCGGCGTCGAGGGCGTTCTCGACCAGTTCCTTCACCACGCTCGCCGGGCGCTCGATCACCTCGCCGGCGGCGATCTGGTTGACGATGGTTTCGGAAAGCAGGCGAATGGGCATGGGAGCGATCTTAACCGGATTCGAACCCGACGGAAAAGCCATTCACGCCTGCGCGGCCAGCCAGTCGCGCACCTTTCTGGCGCTGGCCGACAGCTCACGGTTCTTCGGCCAGACGACGTAGAAGCTTTTGCCGGTCACCAGCGTGTGATCGGTGACGCGTACCAGCAGGCCGGAGGCGAGCAGCCGTTCGGTGAGGTGCTTCCAGCCGAGCGCGAGGCCCTGACCCTCCATGACCGCCTGCACCACGAGAGCATAGTCGTTGATGAGCAGGTTGGGATTGGCCACCGCGCCGCTCGCGCCGGCGGAACGGAACCATTCCGACCAGCTCGCCGCCTCGCGGTAGGGCTCCTCGAGATGGATGAGGCGGTGCGAGGCCAGTTCGGCGACCGACCGAGGTAGGCCGAAGTGTGCCGCATAGGTGCTGCCCGCGACCGGAAATATCTCTTCTTCGGCCAGCGGCAGGCTATCGTAATCGGGCCAGTCTTTCCGGTCGCCGCCGCGTATGGCGAGCGGAATGCCTTCGGCGATGATATCGAGGTCGCGGTCGGCCGTCTGGATGCGGAGATCGACGCCCGGCAATTCATCGCGGAACTGTTGCAGGCGCGGCATCATCCAGAACGAGGCGAAGGCGGTCGAGGCCGACAGCGTGACATGGCCGCCGACGGCCAGCGTGCGCAAATCCTCGGCCGATTTGCGGATGTGCGAGAGGCCGAGCGAGACGTCGGCGAAGAAGCGCTCGCCGGCTTCGGTGAGCCGCACCTGGCGATGGCGGCGCTGAAACAGCGGCACGCCGAGTTGCCGTTCCAATCCCCGGACGGCATAGGACACAGCAGCCTGGGTCATACCGAGCTCGCGGCCGGCGGCGGTGAAGCTCGACAAGCGACCTGCTGCCTCGAAGACGATGAGCGAACCTGCGGAGGGCAGGAGATGGCGGAGGCTTTGCATAAGGAGAACTTATACAAACAATCAGGATTTTCCAGCGTCACAGTGTCTGTAACAGCCGCTAGTTTCATGTCTGACTAGCGCTGGAGCACTCAATGACTGTCGCTGCCGAAACCACGGACCATCCGGTGAGACGCCGCGAGCGCGGCGGGCGCCTGGCGCGGCGCGAGATGCGTTCGCACGGCTCCGAAGGGCTGGGACGGCCCTACATTGTCCGCAATATCCCGACCTACGACATTCTGTCGGAGGAAAACCTCGTCCGCATCGAAGAGACCGCCGACCGCATTCTGGCCGAGATCGGCATTGAGTTCCGCGACGATGCGACGGCGCTCGACCACTGGAAACGGGCAGGGGCCAAGGTTGAAGGCCAACTGGTCAAATTCGAGCCGGGCATGTTGCGCGAGATTTTGAAAACCGCGCCAGCCACTTTTACGCAGCATGCGAGGAACCCGGCCAATTCGGTGGAAATCGGCGGCAGGAATGTCGTCTTCTCGCCGGCTTACGGCTCGCCCTTCGTGATGGATTTGGACAAGGGCCGCCGCTACGGCACGATCGAGGACTTCCGCAATTTCGTGAAACTCGCGCAGTCGTCGCCCTGGCTGCACCACTCGGGCGGCACGATTTGCGAACCGGTCGACGTACCGGTGAACAAGCGCCATCTCGACATGGTTTATTCCCATATCCGCTATTCCGACCGGGCTTTCATGGGCTCGGTGACGGCCGAATCCCGTGCCGAAGACTGCATCGACATGGCGCGGATTGTCTTCGGCGAGAAATTCGCCGCCGAGAACTGCGTCATCCTCGGCAATGTCAACGTCAATTCGCCGCTTGTCTGGGACGCGACGATGACAACTGTACTGCGCGCCTATGCTCGCGCCAATCAGGCGGCGGTGGTCGTGCCGTTCATCCTCGGCGGCGCCATGGGTCCGGTGACGAACGCCGGCGCAATCGCGCAGTCGCTGGCCGAGACCATGGCCGGCTGTGCGCTGACGCAGCTCGAGCGGCCGGGCGCTCCGGTCATCTTCGGCAATTTCCTGTCCTCGATGTCGCTGCGTTCCGGCTCGCCGACCTTCGGCACGCCGGAACCGGCGATCGGCTCGATGGTGATCGGGCAACTCGCGCGGCGGCTGAACCTGCCTCTCAGATGCTCGGGCAATTTCACCACGTCGAAGCTGCCTGACGCTCACGCGATGAACGAAGGCACTATGTCGATGCTCGCGGCCGTTCATTGCGGCGCCAACTTCATTCTCCATTCGGCCGGTTTCCTCGACGGTCTGCTGTCGATGTCCTACGAGAAGTTCGTGATGGATGCCGACTTTTGCGGCGCGCTGCACACCTATCTCGACGGCGTGAAAATCGACGACAACCAGCTGGCGCTCGATGCTTTTCGCGAGGTTGGGCCGGGCAGCCATTTCTTTGGATCGCAACATACCCTGGCGAATTACGAGACGGCGTTCTGGGACTCGGAAATCGCCGACAACGAGCCGTTCGAGAAATGGGAAGCGGCCGGCTCGGAGGATGCCGCCACCCGTGCGAACCGCAAGTGGAAGAAGGCGCTCGCCGAGTATCAGGCGCCGCCGCTGGATGAAGCGATCGACGAGGCGCTCCAGGATTTCATGAATCGGAAAAAGGCCGACATGGAAGACGCCTGGTACTGAGGCAGCGAGAAAACAAATAATAAGGCAACATCAGGAGGAACCCGATGGCATTCTTCAGGAGCAATGGAGACCGCGTTCCCGCGGCCATCGAGCAGATGGCGGCGGAGGCTCGGGCAGAGCGCGTGGACCGACGCGAGTTTCTGGCGATGGCGAGCGCGATGGGCGCGTCGACCGCGTTAGCCTACGGCATGATCGGACTGGCAGCCCCCGCACGGGCACTGGCTCAGGAGGCAACGAAGGGCGGCGTGCTGAAGGTGGCGATGGCCGTAAAGGGGCAGAAGGATCCGCGCACCTATGACTGGGTGGAGATGGCTAACATCACCCGGACCTTTCTGGAACCGCTGGTCACTTACACGCGGGATTTTACCTTCGAACCGGTCCTGCTCGAAAGCTGGGACGTGAATGACGATGCCACCGAATACGTGCTGCATGTCAGGAAGGGCGTGACATGGAACAACGGTGACGCGTTCAACGCCGATGACGTGACCTTCAACCTCAACCGCTGGTGCGACAAGGCGGCCTCGGGAAATTCCATGGCCGCACGGGTGGGCTCCCTGATCGATGAGGCGACCGGCCGCGCCCAGGAAGGCGCCATCACCCGAATCGACGATCACACGGTGAAGCTGGTGCTCAAAAATCCGGACATTTCAATCATTCCCAACCTGACGGACTATCCTGCGCTCGTCGTTCACCGGAACTTCGAGGCGGACGGGGCCGATCTTGTCGCCAAGCCGGTGGGTACAGGGGCGTTCGAGCTCGCTTCCTATGAAGTCGGCTCGAAAGCCGTCGTCAAACGCCGGGAAAACGGAAGCTGGTGGGGCGGGGAGGCGCTGCTCGACGGAGTGGAGTTCATCGACTACGGCACCGATCCGTCAGCGATGGTGAATGCTTTCGAATCCGAGGAAATCCACGCCAATTTCGAGACACCGGCCGACTATGTGGACATATTCGACGGCATGGCTCTGGTGAAATCCGAAGTCGCGACGGCGACAACGCTTGTCGCGCGCACCAATGTCACCAACAAGCCCTACGACGATAAGCGGGTGCGTAATGCCCTCCAAATGGCGGTCGACAACAAGGTGGTGCTGCAGCTTGGCTATGGCGGCCGCGGCACAGTCGGCGAGAACCACCACGTCAGCCCGATCCATCCCGAATACGCCGAATTGCCGAAGAAGCAGCGCGATGTGGAGGGCGCGAAAAAGCTTCTGGAGGAGGCCGGACAGAGCGAATTCGAGCACGACCTGATAACCGTCGAGGACGACTGGCAAAAGAACACAGGCGACGCCATCGCGGCGCAGCTCCGCGAAGCCGGCATCAAGGTAAAGCGCACGGTTCTGCCGGGCTCGACCTTCTGGAACGACTGGACGAAGTATCCTTATTCGATGACCATCTGGTACATGCGCCCGCTCGGGGTGCAGGTCCTGGCGCTAGGTTACAGGACCGCAGAGGCATGGAACGAGAGCGGCTATTCCAATCCCGAATTCGACGCCAAGCTCAATGAGGCGCTGGCGATCGTCGAACCCGAAAAACGCCGCGAGGTCATGAAGGATATCGAGCGGATACTCCAGGATTCCGGCGTCATCATTCAGCCGTTCTGGCAATCGCTTTATTGTCACATGGCCGAGTCGGTGAAGGGTTACGGTATCCACCCGACCTTCCAGATGGACCTGCAGAAGGTATGGCTCGAGACGGCATGAGGGCGGTCGCGACCAGAGGTGCTTTCGCTGGCGATCGAAGAGGCGCTGCTGGCATTGAGGCTGTGCGATGAAAATCACCAACATCAAGGTCACGCATGTCAACGTGCCGCTCGACGCGCCGTTCTGGTGGACCGCAGGTCTCTATGGCGGGGCGTCCAAGTCGATCATCGAGGTCGAGACGGACGAAGGTGTTGTCGGGCTCGGCGAGGCGCCATGGTGGCATTTCGGCGAGGTGATCAAGGCGGAGATCGCGCCGGCGCTGATCGGCGCCGATCCGCTCGACCTTGCTGATTGCGAGGCGCGTTGCGTGCCGCCATGGCAGATCACCGCCAACACCGGCGAGAACGCTTCCTCGGTCGCGTTCGGCGCGGTCGAACTGGCGCTGTGGGACATTCGCGGCAAGGTGTTCGGGATGCCGCTCTACAAGCTGCTCGGCGGTGCGGTGCGCAAGGACATCCCGTTTTCCGAATACTTCGCCTTCCGTCCACGCCAGGGCGCCGCCGGTGGCGAGATGACGCCGGAAGCGATCGTCGATTATTGCCTGAAGATGCGCGAGGAGCACGGCTCGACGATCTTCGAGGGCAAGCTGATCATGGGCGATCCGCAGCTCGAGATCAGGACTGTCCGCATGCTGCGCGAGGCGCTCGGCGAGACAGCACAGATCAGGCTCGATTCCAACATGCAATGGTCACTGACGGCGGCGCGTTGGGTGTTGCGCGAGATCGAGCCGTTCAACATTCGCAACTACGAGGATCCGGTCGCGAGTTTCGAGGAAATGGCGGCACTTCGCCAGCACTCGCGGATCCCGTTCTCCACGCACGTTCCAGACTTGCGCCGCGCGGTGGCGCTGGGCGCTCCCGATTATTTCGTCTGCAATTTCGCGGCTCTCGGCGGTTTGTCGAAAACCATGAAATTCATCGCCGCCTGCGAGGCGATGGGGAAGGGCTTCTGGTGCTACTCCAACGATCTCGGCATCATGACCGCCGCCTATCTTCACGTCGTGGCGGCAACGCCGTGGATCACCGAGGCGTCGCAGTCGCTGTTCCGCTGGCAGATCGGCGATGTCATGAAGGATGGTCCTTTCCGGCAGGCCAACAATACGGTGCGCGTTCCGGAAAGACCTGGCCTCGGCATCGAACTCGACCCGGATTCCATGAAGCGCTGGGCCAGCATTTCGCGGACAACGGTCCGATGAACCATTTCTCGGATCCCGATAAGCCCGGCCGCTATCGCCGGCTGCCACTGAATTGATGCTGGCGTGCGCTCTCGTCGCAACCGAGTCCAGACTCAGCCGCGTCCGCGATAGGGCGCGACGCCGGTGTCCGGCAGCCAGGCGCCTTCGGGCGGCGTGCCGGTCTGCCAGAACACATCGATCGGAATGCCGCCGCGCGGATACCAGTAGCCGGCGATGCGCAGCCACAGCGGCTTCGTCGCTTCGACGATGCGCCGGCCGATCATCACGGTGCAGTCCTCGTGGAACGCGCCGTGATTGCGGAACGAGGTCATGAAGAGTTTCAGCGACTTCGATTCCACCAGCAGCTTGTCCGGCGCATAGTCGATGACGATGTGGGCGAAGTCCGGCTGGCCGGTCACCGGGCAGAGCGAGGTGAATTCCGGGCAGGTGAAGCGCACGATCGCCGGCGGGCCGTCGCCGCGCGAGAAAAGGCACGGTTTCCAGGATGGCGCTTCCGGCGATCTGGGCGTTTCCACCTTCGCGCCCAGCTGGGTAAGGTTGTCTGTAATGGTCATGGCATTGCTCCTTTGCGGGCGCTTATAGGAACCTTTCGGTAGAACAAAAAGACCATGTTGAGTAACGATCCTCTCCTTCAGCCCTACCAGCTCAAGCACCTGACGCTGAAGAACCGCGTCATGTCGACCAGCCACGAGCCGGCCTATTCCGAGGACGGCATGCCGAAGGAGCGCTACCGGCTCTACCACGCCGAAAAGGCCAAGGGCGGCATGGCGCTGACGATGACGGCGGGCTCGGCGATCGTCGCCCGCGACAGCCCGGCGGCGTTCGGCAACCTCCAGGCCTATCGCGACGAGATCGTGCCTTGGATGAAGGAACTTGCCGAGGCTTGTCACGAGCACGACTGCAAGGTGATGATCCAGCTCACGCATCTCGGCCGCCGTACCGGCTGGAACAGGGCCGACTGGCTGCCGGTGCTTTCCGCTTCGCCGGTGCGCGAGCCGGCCCACCGTTCGTTTCCCGAAGGAGGCGGAGGACTGGGACATCGAGCGCATCGTCGCCGACTACGCTTCGGCGCGCGCAGCGCATGCAGGCGGCCGGCCTCGACGGCATCGAGTTCGAGGCCTACGGCCATCTGATGGACGGGTTCTGGTCGCCGGCGACCAACCGGCGCGACGACGAATATGGCGGCTCGCTGGAAAACCGGCTGCGCTTCACCTGGCGGGTCATCGACGCGGTGCGCGAGGCGGTCGGTCCCGATTTCATCGTCGGCATCCGCATGGTCGCCGACGAGGATTTTGAGAAGGGCCTGTCGAAGGACGAGGGCGTCGAGATCGCCAGGCGGCTGGCGGCAGTCCGGAAAATTCGATTTCCTCAACATCATCCGCGGCCGTATCGAGACCGATGCCGCGCTTGACCAAGGTCATCCCGATCGCCGGCATGCGCTCCGCTCCCGCATCTCGATTTTGCCGGCGAGGTGAGGGCGGCGACGAAGTTTCCGGTATTCCACGCCGCGCGCATCGCCGACGTCGCGACAGCGCGCCATGCGATCGCGACGCGGCAAGCTCGACATGGTCGGCATGACCCGCGCGCATCTCGCCGACCCGCATATCGTCCGCAAGGTCATGGAAGGCCGCGAGCACGAAATCCGGCCCTGCGTCGGCGCCACCTATTGCCTCGACCGCATCTACGAGGGCGGCGAGGCGCTGTGCATCCACAATGCCGCGACCGGGCGCGAGGCGACGATCCCGCATGTGATCCGAGAAGGCCGACGGGCCGGCGAAAAAGGTTGTCGTGGTCGGCGCCGGCGCGGCTGGGCTGGAGGCCGCCCGTGTCGCCGCCGAGCGCGGTCATTCGGTGACGGTGCTGGAAGCGTCCGGGCAGGCCGGCGGCCAGGTCCGGCTCGCTGCTCAGAACCAGCGCCGCAGGGAACTGATCGGCATCGTCGACTGGCGGCTTTCCGAGCTGGAGCGGCTCGGCGTCGAAATCCGCTACGACATCTGGGCGGAAGCAGGACGATGTCCTGGCGCTTTCGCCGGACGTGGTCATCGTTGCGACCGGCGGCATGCCGCAGAACCCGCCGCTGGAGGCAGGCGACGATCTCGTCACGTCGAGCTGGGACATCGTCGCCGGCGCGGTGAAGCCGGCGGAAAACGTGCTGCTCTACGACGACAATGGCGGCCATCAGGGCATGACGGCGGCCGAGATGATCGCCAATGCCGGCGTCGACGCTCGAACTGGTCTCGCCGGAGCGTTTCTTCGCGCCGGAAATGGGCGGCATGAACCACGTGCCCTATATGCGCGCCTTCCACGAAAAGGGCGTGCGGATGACCATCAACACCAGGCTGCGATCGGTGCGGCGCGACGGCAATGTGCTGGTGGCGACGCTATCCTCGGATTTCGCCGGCGGCTGGCGCGACGAGCGGCGGGTCGACCAGGTGGTGGTCGAGCATGGCACGCTGCCGCTCGACGATCTTTATCTCGCGCTGAAACCGTTGTCGAAGAACGGCGGCGCGGTCGATTACGAAAGGCTGGTCGACGGCGGCGACATCTTTCCCGAAATCCGGCCGGGCGGCTTCGTCGCTGTTTCGCATCGGCGACGCGGTCGCTTCGCGCAATATCCACGCCGCGGTCTACGACGGTATCCGCTTCGCGATGCGGATTTAAGCGCTTTTACCTCATTCCGAGGTGGGCTTCACGCCAGGCTTCCTTGCAGCACGGTCAATTTTGCCCGTTCGGGTTGCGGGCGGAGAGCCAGGCGCGGGCCTGGTCGTCGGGCATCGGGAAGGCGATCGAGTAGCCCTGGACCTGTTCGCAGCCGATCGACAGCAGCGAGTTCAGTTCGGCTTCGGTCTCGGCGCCTTCCGCGATGATCGAGATACCCAGGCCGCGTGCAAGCTCGGTGATGGCACGCACGATCTTGGTGTTGTCGCCGTTGGAATTGATGTTCTGCACGAAACGGCGGTCGATCTTCAGGCGGTCGATCTCGTTCGGGTTGACGTGGCTGAGCGAGGCATAGCCGGTGCCGAAATCGTCGAGTTCGAGGTGTACGCCGGCGGCGCGGATCTGGCGCAGCTTCGCGGCGATCCCGGTCTTCTCGTCGTCGAGGATGACGGATTCGACGATTTCCAGCGACAGTTTCTGCGGCGGCAGCCCGGCTTTCTCCAGCGTCTCGAAAAGGAAGCGGTCGAAATCGTGCTCGCGCAGTTCGGAGCCCGAGACGTTGACGGCAAGGCGGCCGAAATAGATGTCGGCCTGGTGCCAGGCTGCGGCTTCCTGAATGGCCTTGCGGACGATGATGCGGCCGATTTCCGCCATCAGGCCGGATTTTTCGGCGACGGGAATGAATTCGCCCGGTGAGATCATGCCGCGTTCGGGATGTTTCCAGCGGACCAGCGCCTCGACGCCGGTGATTGCGCCGTTGGTCAGCGAGACCTGCGGCTGGAAATAGACGCTGAAGGTTTCCTCCGCGATAGCGACCTTGAGGTCGCGTTCGAGTTGCTTGCGATGCTCCAGTTCCTGCCGGAGTTCGTCGGAAAAGAAGGAGAAGTTCCCGCCGCCCTGCTTCTTGGCCGAATAGAGCGCGAGATCGGCATGAACGATCAGGTCCCCGGCATTGTCGGCATCGACCGGATAGACGGCGATGCCGGCGCTGGCGCCCGGATGGATGGTGGCGCCCTGAAAGCTGATCGGCTCGTTGATGCGGTCGAGGATGCGCTTGGCGAGCGCGTGAATATCCTCGCTGGTGCCGGCGCCGGCGAGGATCATGACGAACTCGTCGCCGCCGAGGCGGACGCAAAGGTCGGAGGCGCGGCAGGACTCGCGCATACGCTGCGCGGTCATGACCAGCACGTAGTCGCCCGCGGCGTGGCCGAGCGTGTCGTTGATCTGCTTGAAACGGTCGAGATCGAGTTGCACTACGGCCAGGCGTTCGCGCCGGCGATGCGCGCCCTTTATCAGCGCGTCGAAATGGTCGGTCAGGAAGGTGCGGTTGTAGAGGCCGGTAAATCCGTCATGGACGGCGATGAAGGCCATAGAATTGCGCGCGTCGACGAGTTCGTGGGTGCGCCGCATGATGACGTTGGCCATCGGCCGGAAAATGAACAGCGCGACCAGCACGATAACGGCCAGGGTCGCGAAGAACAGCATCTGGTGCGTGCTCAGCATGTTTTCCAGGCGCGCGTGCGACTTTTCGCGCATGCGCTCGGTGAGCGCGGTATAGCCGGCGAGCGTTGCCCTGGAGACGGTCTCGTCGAGACGGGCGCTGTCGCGGCTGGCGAGATAGCCGGAAACCGGACCGCCGATGCCGAGTTCGGACCTGACGGCGGCGATGAAGCGCCAGCCGTTTGCGGCGAGACTGGTTGAGAAATGATCGAGGTGAAACGGCTTGGCGAAAAGAACGCCTTCGATCGTCGAACTGTCGTGCCGGTTCGGCGAAAGGGGGTCGGCTTCGGTGCGCTCGAGCAGCAGGTCATAGTTCTTTTCGAATTCGGAGTTCGCTTCCTTCAGGGCCGAAATCAGGCCGGGTTTTTCACCGAAGGGCGCGGTGTCGGCGGCTGCCGCCAGGAAAACCACCCGCTGGGAAAGCGCCCTTTGGGCATTCGCCAGTGCCAAGAGTGCTTCGTCGCGCTGCTGGGCGGCCATCATCTGCTGCAGAAGCAGGTAGGAAGCCAGAGCCATCGCGGCGATGATCGAGAGCGCGATCCAGTAGGCGCTCTTGAACAGCAGGATTAGTCTGCCCGATCCAGTCGGTACGGTTTGCTGCGACATCGCCCCCGAAGCCCTTGCAATATGTTCTTGTTGTTGGCGGCGAGCTTGACTGCCAGGCGTTAACAGGCTGGAAAGGTCTTTCTCTCCGCGGCGGGACTGACCGCCGAATTTCGCGAAATGGTTAGCGTGAGCTTTCCGGGAAACCTTGCATTGGGCTGGCGTCGCGTGCCGGAGCGGCATAAAGAACTTTCGCCAGCACCGCGTTCCGGACTAAAATGCCGGCTCCTCACCTGCACCGATATCGGAAACAGCCATGAACATCGAGCCCAAGGCCGCCAGCAAACCCTCCGCCGCTTCCTTTGTCTGGAGCGACCCCTTCCTTCTGGAGGACCAGCTGACAGAAGACGAACGGATGATCCGCGATGCGGCGGCGGCGTTTGCCGCGGACAAGCTCGCGCCGCGGGTGGAAGATGCTTACCTCAACGAGGTAACCGACCCGGCGATTTTTCGCGAAATGGGTGATGCCGGACTGCTCGGAATTACCATCCCGGAGGAATATGGCGGGCTCGGCGCGGGCTATGTGACCTACGGGCTCGTCGCCCGCGAGGTGGAGCGTGTCGATTCCGGCTACCGTTCGATGATGAGCGTGCAGTCGTCGCTGGTCATGTATCCGATCTATGCCTATGGCGACGAAAGCCAGCGCAAGAAATTTCTGCCGAAACTTGCTTCCGGCGAATGGATAGGGTGCTTCGGCCTGACCGAACCAGATGCCGGCTCCGATCCGGGCGGCATGAAGACCCGGGCGGAGAAGACGGCGACCGGCTATCGTATCTGGGGTTCGAAAATGTGGATTTCGAACGCGCCGATCGCCGACGTTTTCGTCGTCTGGGCGAAGTCGGCTGCGCATGACAACCAGATTCCGCGGCTTCGTGCTGGAAAAGGGCATAAAAGGCCTTTCGGCGCCGAAGATCGGCGGCAAGCTGTCACTGCGGGCGTCGATCACTGGCGAGGTCGTCATGGAAGGCGTCGAAGTTGGCGAGGATGCGTTGCTGCCCAACGTTTCTGGTCTCAAGGGTCCGTTCGGCTGCCTCAACCGAGCCCGTTACGGCATCTCCTGGGGTGCGATGGGTGCTGCGGAAGATTGCTGGCACCGGGCGCGGCAGTATGGCCTCGACCGCAAGCAGTTCGGCAAGCCGCTAGCCGCCACGCAGCTGTACCAGAAGAAACTCGCCGACATGCAAACTGACATCGCGCTCGGGCTCCAGGGTTCGCTTCGTGTCGGGCGCCTGATGGACGAGGGCAAGATGGCGCCGGAGATGATCTCGATCGTTAAGCGCAACAATTGCGGCAAGGCGCTCGACATCGCCCGCCAGGCGCGCGACATGCATGGCGGCAACGGCATCCAGATCGGCTATCACGTGATGCGCCACGCGCAGAACCTGGAAACCGTCAACACGTACGAAGGCGCGCATGACGTGCACGCACTGATCCTTGGAAGGGCGCAGACGGGAATCCAGGCGTTTTTCTGAAAAACACCTGCTTATCTCCCTTCGAGCCATTCGAAGGGAGATAGTCGGCTGTGAAGAACGCCGATTTCGCTGATTATGGTTTGATTGGCGGCGTTGCGGCGGTTGCAGGCAGTGCCGGAAAGACGGGGCTGGAAGGGCCTGCGCCAGTTGGTTGTCCAGAACGGTGATCAGGCTGATCGTGGCTGGATCGGCGGCGCTGCAGCGGTGGCGAACAGCGCCAGGAAGAAGGCACACAAAAGCCTCAGCCAGTTGAGCAGGAGGCTGAAGTTGTAGCCGACTGCGGCAAGCACAGCGTTGTTGGCATCGCCCTCGGAGAAGGCCAGGAAGTTGCGGCCCATGCGGTGGTCGTTCTTCAGATGGCCGATGACGGGTTCGACGGCGGCCCGACGTCGCAGCGCCCGTTTGACGGCCTGGGTGAGACCGCGCTTGTAGCCGGCGACATGGACCTTGAACATCTTGCCCTTCGGCGCGTTGTGGCCGCGATAGCCGGCATCGGTGACGATCTTGCCGAGGCTGACGCCGATGGTGTCCTCGATCGCCGGGATGATGGTGGCCAGCGTGTGGCCGTCATAAGGATTGCCGGGCAACGCTTTGACATGGGCGACGAACTGGCCGCCGCGGCTGCGCTGCAGCGGGGTGGCGACGGAGACCTTGACGCCGAATTCATAGGGCTTGTGGGCCTTGCCCTTGCCGATGCACTCGACCTCCGGAGCGTGCAGGGAATACACCTTCTTGCCCCGCTCGCGCTGGCGCTGGTCCCTGACGCGCCGGGCAAGCGACAGCGGCAGTGCGAAGACCTGCATTAGCTCCGGTCGCCTGGCGAGCTTGCGGGTGATGTCGCGGATCACCGCGCCCAACATGGTGCGCAGCCGCTTGAGCTGCCGGTTGGCCCGTTTGAACTGCTTGGCATGGGCATAGCGCTGATGCTTGATCAGCGCGATCTTGCCGACCCGCGCATAGGATTGGCGCAGGGCAATGCCATGCCTCTTGGCCAGCTTGACCAGCCGTTCGCGGGCGCGATGCATCAGCTTGGCGTCGGTCGGGAAGGTGATGGCCTTTTCCTGCACGGTGGTGTCGACGATTACCGCGCGGAAGTCCGACGGCTTGGCCGCCCCCAGCCTGGTCGCCGCTGTAAGGCTTTCCTGGAGCAGCGCCATCAGCCGCTCTTCCCCCATACGCAGCCGCCAGCGCGTCAGTGAGGTGCGGTCGAAGGGCAAACGGTGCTGGAAGAACTCCTCGCCGCAGAACAGCTGGTAGTAGGGATTCTCCAGCCAGCGTTCGCACAGGTTTTCGTCGGACAGGTTGTGCGTCGACTTGAGGATGGCCAATCCCGCCATCAGCCGGGTCGGCAAAGGCGGCCGGCCAGGATCGTCGTCATAGACCTCGCCGAGCCGCTCTTCCAGGAAGCGCCAGTCGATCGTCTTGGCCAGCTTCACCAGCGCATGATCCATATTGAGGATGTGGTCGAGCCGGGATCGCAACAGGTCCGTCTGGCCGCTCTCGCGCCGTTCCTTCGGTCGCATCGCCCGCTTCCCTCGCTGCTTCGTCATCGCCTCGAATCACGCAGAACACGCGCATCCAATTTGCCGGAAACCGCAGCCCAAAGCCACGAAATTCGGCAATCTGAAACCTGAAATCAGGGGAAATTGTTAAACGGAATCAAAGCATTCCGAGTTCTTCACGGACGACGAGATAGATGAATGCCTCAACTGCCGAGCCCACCGCCTGCAACGGCGGGCTCGGTGTTGTTCCTAGTGCTCGGCCCGGTCACGCATGCGCGGCAGGGGTATGTCGATGTCCCCAGATTGCCCACGCCGACATGGCCGCGACGAGCACGCCCATGATCACATGGGTCCACATCGCGTTCACGTTGGCGGCAAATCCGAGCACCCAGGGCGACACGATCAGCCACAGGCCGAGCACGAAGTTTGCCCATTCTTCCCACTCTGCGAACGCCGAAAGCGTGGCCACCGTAAGGGCGCCAAGCACGACGCCCACGATCCAGGCGTTCCATGCCGGCATGACGTCAGCCACGTATCCGATGACCCAGGGGGAAATAAACAGCAAGACCGCAAGAACAAGATTGATCCAGTCCTGTGCCGTTTTGCCTTCCATCAGTGAGTTTGGCATCGCAACCTCCACGTATGAAGCTTGGCCAAAGCGCCACTTCGCGTGCCTAAACACGCTCAAAACATTAGGTAATTCGGATAAGCAGGCGGTCAAGGGACGATGCAGCCTCGCGTAACAAGTCACGCAGTGCCAATTCGCCGCCGTTTGTAGCCGGCAGGCGGGACTGCAGGGCTTTCCAGGCTTCCGGCCTTAGAGCGAACAACCGAATACCGGCTCTCCGAGCGCGCTTGCATCGACTTCGATGCCCAGACCGGAGGCCTCCGGGATCGTCATTTCACCATCCGCGATGCGGAAATCCGCACGCGCGTTGGACACCGTCACCCAGTTGTGGAAATCGACGGTGTGCTGGCGAAGGGCTTCCGGCGTCGACTGCATCAGACCGGAATAAGCGGCGGTGTCTATCTCCGCGCCGCCGGTATCCTCGATGGTGACCTTGAGGTTGCGGGCGATCGCGATGTCGCGCACCAGCTTCGCTTTGGTCAGCCCGCCGACGCGGGCAAGTTTGATGGTGATGCCGTCGACAAGCCCATCGGCGATGGCGCGCAGCAGGACGTCCACGCCATCGATCGTCTCGTCGAGAACGAGCGGCCGGTCGCAGGCGCGGCGGATCGCCAGATTTTCCTCATAGCTGGCGCAAGGCTGTTCGAGCGTGTAGTCGAGATTGTGCGTCGCCATCAGGAAACGCCGCGTCTCGGCGGTTCCCCAACTCGCGTTGGCATCGCAAAACAGCACCGTCTCCGCCGGGATCGCCGCGCGCACCGCCTCCAGCCGCGCGATGTCCTCGTTGACGTCGAGCCCGACCTTGACCTGCAGGCGGCGATAGCCTTCCCCGATGTATTTTCGGGCGCGCGCTGCCATCGCGTCCGGCGCCTGCTGGGCGATCGACCGGTAGAGCGCCAGGCCGGTTCCCTCCGCGCCGCCGCTCATCGCCGCCAGCGACATGCCAGCGTGTTTGCCGGAAAGATCCCACAGCGCCATGTCGATCGCCGATTTCGCGTAGGGGTGGCCCTTGAGAAGCAGATCCATGCGGCGGTTCAGCGCCTCGATGCCGCTTGCGTCGGTTCCAAGCAGTTGCGGCGCCAGTTCACGCATCGCCGCCCGCGCGCCTTCGGCGAAGGCCGGATCGTAGAAGCTGCCGAGCGGCGCCATCTCGCCATATCCACTGAGGCCGTCGCGCGAGGTGATCTCGACGATGGTGGAGTCGAAGCCCTCAGCGCTGCGGCCGCCCGAACAGCGGTAGGTGCCGTCGCGAAACGGTTGCCATTGCCGATAGATGCGGATGCTGGATATGGTCGCGGCGGACATGGCTTTCCTTGCGTTGGGCTGCATACAAGACAACGCCACTCTAACCTCGTGTGCGGCGAGCCGAAGCGAAGGAAGCGGCGGATGACCAAGTCGCTTTTATGATAGATTCCTGCCATAGCTGAGCGGTATTTGAGGGCCGATTCCAGCGGAGCACGCGTGCAAATGAGCGATAATTTCCTTTCCCACATCGCTTCCGAACTGGAAGGCCTGAAGTCCGCCGGGCTCTATAAGTCTGAACGCATCATCACCTCCATGCAATCGGCCGAGATCGAGGTGGCGGGCGGCGAGAAGGTGCTGAATTTCTGCGCCAACAACTATCTCGGCCTTGCCGACAACGAGGAATTGCGCGCGGCCGCCAAAGCCGCGCTTGACCGCTATGGCTACGGCATGGCTTCTGTGCGTTTCATCTGCGGCACTCAGGAGGAGCACAAGCAGCTCGAGGCCAGGATTTCGAGCTTTCTCGGCATGGAAGACACGATCCTTTACGGCTCGTGCTTCGACGCCAATGGCGGATTGTTCGAGACGCTGCTTGGTGAAGAAGATGCGGTGATCTCCGACGCTCTCAACCACGCTTCGATCATCGACGGCGTGCGGCTCTCGAAGGCCAGACGCTTCCGCTACGCCAACAATGACATGGCCGCGCTCGAGGAAGAACTGAAGAAGGCGGAAGGCAGTCGCTTCAAGCTGATCGCCACCGACGGCGTTTTCTCCATGGACGGCATCATCGCCAATCTGCGGGGCGTCTGCGATCTCGCCGAGAAATACGGCGCGATGGTTATGGTCGACGACAGCCATGCCGTGGGCTTCGTCGGCAAGCATGGCCGTGGCTCAGCCGAACATTGCGGGGTCGAGGGCAGGGTGGACATCATCACCGGCACGCTCGGCAAGGCGCTGGGCGGAGCGTCGGGCGGTTACACGTCGGGCAAGCGCGAAGTGGTCGACTGGCTGCGCCAGCGGTCGCGGCCTTACCTGTTCTCCAATACGCTGATGCCGGCGATCGCCGGCGCCTCGATCAGGGTATTCGACATGATCGACAAGGGCGACGCCCTGCGCGAGCGGCTCTACGCCAATGCCGGCGCACTTCCGTGAAAAGATGACCAAACTCGGCTTCAAGCTCGCGGGCGCCGATCATCCGATCATCCCGGTGATGCTGGGAGACGCCGCACTGGCGCAGGAGATGGCCGCGCGCATGCTGAAGCGCGGCATCTACGTGATCGGCTTTTCATTTCCCGTCGTGCCGAAAGGCCAGGCCCGGATCAGGACGCAGATGTCGGCGGCCCACTCGACAGAGGATATTGACCGCTGTGTGGAGGCGTTTGGCGCAGTTGGGAAAGAGCTGGGGGTAGTTTCGTGAGGTCTTATCAAATGATCGACCCCCACTCCGGTTCGCTGCGCGAACCTCTGCCCCGATCGGCGGGGGAGAAGAAGGGCGCCAACGTTTCCGCGTTTCCTCTCCCCCGGGCAGGGGGAGAGGTGCCGAGCGCAGCGAGGCGGAGTGGGGGTGTTTCAACCACGCGCCGGGAGGCACGTTGATGTCCAATATGATGCGTGCGCTGGTGAAGGCAAAAGCCGAGCCGGGAATCTGGATGGAAGAGGTGCCGGTCCCGGAGATCGGCCCCAACGACGTATTGATCAAGGTCAAGAAGACGGCGATCTGCGGCACCGACGTCCACATCTGGAATTGGGACGAATGGGCGCGGAAGACCGTTCCGGTGCCGATGGTCACCGGCCATGAGTTCGTAGGAACGGTCGCCGATTTCGGTTCGGCGGTCACCGGATACAAAGTCGGCCAGCGAGTCTCGGGCGAAGGCCATATCGTCTGCGGCCACTGCCGCAACTGTCGCGCGGGCCGAGGTCATCTCTGCCGCAATACACTCGGCGTCGGCGTCAACCGGCCTGGCGCCTTCGCCGAATACCTCGCGATCCCGCAGCACAATGTCGTGCCCATCCCCGACGACGTGCCGGACGAAATCGCCGCGATCTTCGACCCGCTCGGCAATGCAGTCCACACGGCGCTCTCCTTCGATCTGGTCGGTGAGGACGTGCTGGTCACCGGCGCCGGGCCGATAGGCATCATGGGCGCGATGGTCGCGCAATGCGTCGGCGCCCGCAAAGTCGTCATCACCGATATCAACCCGGTGCGGCTCGACCTCGCGCGCAAGATGGGCATCCACCATGTCGTCGACGCCTCGAAGGAAAAGCTGCGCGACGTGATGCGCGAGGAAGGCATGACGGAAGGCTTCGACGTCGGCCTCGAGATGTCCGGGTCGGCGCACGCTTTCCGCGACATGATCGACACCATGAACAATGGCGGCAAGATCGCCATTCTTGGCATCGCGCCGACCGGCTTCGAGATCGACTGGAACAAGGTCATCTTCAAGATGCTGCATCTGAAAGGCATCTACGGCCGCGAGATGTTCGAAACCTGGTACAAGATGATCGCGCTGGTGCAGGGCCCGCTCGACGTGTCCGGGCTGATCACCCACCGGATCGGAGTCGATGATTATCGGACCGGCTTCGATGCCATGCGGAGTGGCAGTTCCGGCAAGGTGGTTATGGACTGGTGAGGCGCCGGAACGCCCTCTCATATTTCCTTTCGATGACCGTCGAGCACAAAGTTCTCCAGTTGTTCGAGACCATAGTCGAACTCTGCGAAGCGCGCGGCGTTCATCGCCTTGGATAACTGGCGTTCGAACTTCTTCGCCAGCGGCACCAACTCCCGGTAGACGGCCTCGCCGGCTTTGGTGAGGGTGAGATGCTCGATGCGGCGGTCGGCTCTATCGGTCTCGCGCAGCAGCCAGCCGCGCTTCTCCAATGCGGCCACAGCCCGCGAAACCTTGGTCTTGTGCATGGCAGACTGCTCGCCGATGGCAGTCGCGGTCATGGTTCCGTTCTGACCGAGCCCAGCAAGCGTCCGCCATTCCGGACGTGTCAAACCGTAGCGGTCGCGATAGATTTTCGAGAATTCGCGGCTGACGGCATCGGCAAGCCGGTTGAGCCGGTACGGCAGGAAGGTCTCGAGGATCAGGACCTTGTCGTCGCCGCTCGCGTTATATTCAGGTTTCGCCATTCCTGAACCCTGTTGATAGTTACATTTTCGATGGTTACAACTGCAACCAATTCGCGTCAACCAGGGAGGAAGCGATGACCTTCCAGTATATGCCGGGTTTCGGCAACGATTTCGAGACGGAGACCCTTCCGGGTTCGCTGCCGCAGGGCCGCAACTCGCCGCAGCGCCCGGCCTACGGCCTCTATGCCGAGCAGCTTTCCGGTTCGCCCTTTACCGCGCCGCGCGGTACCAACGAGCGCTCCTGGCTCTATCGCATCCGGCCAAGTGTTAAGCACACCGGTCGCTTCAAGCCTGCGAGCTATCCGTTGTGGAAGACAGCGCCGAATCTCGCCGACCACGAACTGGCGCTGGGGCAATATCGCTGGAACCCGATGCCGATGCCGAAGGAGCCGACGGACTTCATTGCCGGCATGCACACCATCACCACCGCCGGCGACGCGTTGGGGCAAAGCGGCATGGCTGCCCATGTGTATGCCGCCAACCGCTCGATGGTCGACGACCATTTCTTCAACGCCGATGGCGAGTTGCTGATCGTGCCGCAGGTCGGACGGCTGAATTTCGTCACGGAGATGGGCGTGATCGAACTGAAGCCGGGCGAGATCGCGGTGCTGCCGCGCGGGCTGGTGTTCAAGGTCGAACTGATCGACGAGACGGTGCGCGGCTACATATGCGAGAATTACGGCGCCAAGTTCACCATGCCGGATCGCGGCCCGATCGGCGCCAACTGCCTCGCCAACCCGCGCGACTTCAAGACGCCGCGCGCCTGGTTTGAGGAGAAGGAGACGCCGTGCCGGTTGATCGTGAAGTGGTGCGGCCAGTTCCATGTCACCGAGCTTGATCATTCGCCGCTCGACGTGGTGGCGTGGCATGGCAACTACGCACCTTACAAATACGATCTTTCGACCTTTTCGCCGGTGGGCGCGATCCTGTTCGACCATCCCGACCCGTCGATCTTCACGGTGCTGACGGCGCCGAGCGGTGAGGAAGGCACGGCAAATGTCGACTTCGTCATCTTCCCGCCGCGCTGGCTGGTGGCCGAAAACACGTTCCGCCCGCCCTGGTACCACCGCAACATCATGAGCGAGTTCATGGGACTGATCCATGGCCAGTACGATGCCAAGGAAGAGGGTTTCGTGCCCGGCGGCATCAGCCTGCATAACATGATGCTGGCGCATGGGCCGGACGCATCGGGGTTTGAAAAGGCTTCGAAGGCGGAGCTGAAGCCGGTGAAACTCGACAACACCATGGCCTTCATGTTC
This sequence comes from uncultured Alphaproteobacteria bacterium, assembly GCA_963763895.1. Lineage (GTDB taxonomy): Bacteria > Pseudomonadota > Alphaproteobacteria > Rhizobiales > Rhizobiaceae > Neomesorhizobium. The sequence goes on from CAVXQC010000005.1 coordinate 253,863, forward strand.
GAGACGCGCTTCCCGCAGATGCTGACGCGCTACGCCGCCGAAACCGAAACCCGGCAGGACAACTACATCGACTGCTGGACGGAGTTGAAGAAGCGCTTCAACGGCACTGTCGAAGGAGACTGGAGCTGACGCATGGGCGGCTCGCGGGTGGACATTGTTTTTGTTTTCACAATTGTCGGAACCGGCGCATCTCATACGTCCTTTGGTCGTCGTAACCCGAAAGGAGATGAGATCATGACCTATGTTGATGGTTTCGTTCTGCCAGTGCCGCAGGCGGAATTGGAGGAATACAAGAAGAACGCCGAACTTGGCAGAACCGTCTGGATGGAGCACGGCGCGCTGTCCTACATCGAGGCTAGGGCCGACGATGTTCCGGACGGCGAAGTGACATCGTTTCCGATGGCAGTGAAGAAGGAAGAAGGCGACACGATCGTTTTTTCCTATGTCACCTACAGATCGCGCGAGCACCGCGACGAGGTGATGAAGAAAGTGATGAGCGATCCGCGCATGAAGAACGGCATGGAAAACATGCCGGCCTACATGAAGCGGTTGATCTACGGCGGCTTCCAGGTATTCGTGGAGGCATAAGGGAGGATACATGAAGCTTGCCAGCCTGAAGAACGGGACGCGCGACGGTCAACTGGTCGTCGTCTCGCGCGACCTCACGCGCTACACCGACGCCTCGTTCCTCGTCCCGACGCTTCAGGCGGCGCTCGACAACTGGGCGCGGATCGCCCCGCATCTCGAAGCGATGGCCGAAAGCCTCGAACATAGCTCCGTGCCGTCGCTTCGGTTTCATGAGCATGACGCGGAATCGCCGCTGCCGCGCGCCTATCAGTGGGCGGATGGCTCCGCCTACGTCAACCACGTCGAACTGGTGCGCAAGGCGCGCGGCGCCGAGATGCCCGAGAGCTTCTGGACCGACCCGCTGATGTATCAAGGCGGCTCGGATTCATTCATCGGGCCGCGCGATCCGATCGTCGATGGCCGACGAGGCCTGGGGCATCGACATGGAAGGCGAAGTGGCGGTGATCACCGACGATGTGCCGATGGGGGCGACCGCCGACGAGGCGCGCGGTGCGATCCGTCTCGTCATGCTGGTCAATGACGTGACGCTCCGCGGGCTGACTGCATCCGAACTGGCGAAGGGTTTCGGTTTCTTCCAGTCGAAACCTTCGTCGGCGTTTTCACCGGTCGCAGTGACGCCGGACGAACTGGGCGACGCGTGGGACGGCGGCAAACTGCATCTGCCGCTTGCCGTCGATCTCAACGGGCAACCTTTCGGCCGCGCCAATGCAGGCGTCGACATGACCTTCGATTTTCCCACGATTATCGCGCACGCGGCGAAGACGCGGCCGCTCGCCGCCGGAACCATCATCGGCTCGGGCACTGTGTCGAACAAGCTTGACGGCGGACCGGGCAAGCCTGTTGGCAAGGGTGGCGTCGGTTATTCGTGCATCGCCGAATTGCGTACCATCGAGACGATCGAGCAAGGGGCGCCGAAGACACCGTTCATGCGCTTCGGCGACACGGCGCGCATCGAGATGAAAGACAAGGCCGGCCACTCGATCTTCGGTGCGATCGAACAGACCGTCGAGAAATACAAGAAGGGCGCGTAATGGCCAAAGCATTCGCCTCGCAAGGCGACCTGACCGAAAAGAAAGTCTCCTTCACCGAAGTGGGACGCGACCTGTGGGCCTTTACCGCGGAGGGCGACCCGAACACCGGCGTCATCATCGGCGACGACTTTGTGATGATCGTCGATGCGCAGGCGACGCCCCGGCTGGCCGGCAAGGTGATCGAGAAGGTTCGTTCCGTCACCGACAAACCGATCGAACATGTGGTGCTGTCGCACTATCACGCCGTCCGCGTGCTCGGCGCATCGGCCTACGGCGCCTCTGAAATCATCATGTCAGAAAAGGCACGTTCCATGGTGGTGGAGCGCGGACAAGACGACTGGGATTCGGAGTTCGGCCGCTTCCCGCGCCTCTTCCAGGGCCATGCGTCGATCCCGGGCCTGACCTGGCCGACGCTGACCTTCAACGATCGGCTGACGCTCTATCTCGGCAAGCGCCGGGTCGAACTGATGTTTCTCGGCCGCGCCCATACGGCGGGCGATATCGTCGCGCATGTGCCGGACGAGAACGTCATGTTCACCGGTGACATCGTCGAATATCACTCGGCTTGCTATTGCGGCGACGGGCATTTCAACGACTGGCCGGCGACGCTGGAGGCGATCCGCAGTTTCGACCTTGCGGCGATCGCACCCGGCCGCGGCGACGCGCTGGTCGGCGAGAGGCTGGTCAACGAGGCGCTGGACAATACGGCGGATTTTGTCCGCTCGACCTACCGGCCGGTCGCGCGGGTGGCGCAAGGCGGCGGCTCGCTGAAGGACGCGTGGGATGCGGCCAGGGCGGCCTGCGATCCGAAGTTCTCCAGCTACGCGATCTACGAACACTGCCTGCCGTTCAACGTGGCGCGCGCCTATGACGAGGCGCTCGGCATCGACACGCCGCGCATCTGGACGGCCGAACGCGATCGTCAAATGTGGGATGCTTTGCAAGGATAGAGCGACGATGGGCGAATACTGGTTTGCCGGTCTGTGGGGTGTCGCCATGGTTGCCGTCCTGATTTCGGCGATCCGCCTTTCCTATCGCATCGAGGCACGCTCTGAGGGGCTAAAGAATACCAGCGGTGTGCCGCGGAATGCGATGTTCATCCATACCATCCTGAACTGGCGTGTAGCGCGCGACGAAGAGACCCAGGCGCTGCGCCGCCGGATGAACGTCCGTTTCCTGATCATCCTTGTCGGCTTTGCTCTTTTCGGCGCGGTACTCTGGTCCGCGGGCGCATTCGAGAACTGACCATGGATCTGCTCGTGCACAATCGCCGCATGGCGCGGAACAATCTCTGGTCGAACGACCGTCTCTATCGCGCCGTGATGGCATTGCAGCCCGGCGAATTCGAAGCGTTGCGCACCAGCTTTTTTCCGTCGATCAAGGAAACCCTCAATCACATCCTGGTCGTTGACCATCTCTATCTCGATTTTCTCGAAGAGGGCGGCGTCGGCGCCGCCATTAACGACGATTTCAAACCGTTCGACGACGCGGCGCAACTGGCGGAAGCGCAAGAAGTATCCGACCGCCGCCTGATCGCCTTTTGCGACGGCCTGGCCCCGAACGATCTTAGCCGACAGGTCCTTACCGACCGCAGTGAGCATGGCATGATCCCGGAACGCAGCGGCGATCTATTGGCGCATCTCTTCATCCACCAGATACACCATCGCGGCCAGGTGCATGCGATGCTGTCCGGCACTTCGGTTGAACCGCCGCAACTGGATGAGTTCTTTCTCGACTACGATCTTGCGCTAAGGCGGGAAGAGGTCGAACGGTTGGGATTGGACAGAATTTCCTGATGCCGCGTTATGCCTACAAGCCATTTCCTTACCAGACGCCGCCGGAATTGCGCGGCGCGAAGGCCAAGCGTCATCCGGTGATCATAGTCGGGGCCGGCCCGGTCGGGCTTGCCGCAGCGATCGACTGCGCGTTGCGCGGGGTGAAATGTGTCGTGCTTGACGACAACGACGTCGTCTCGCTGGGCAGCCGCGCGATCTGCTGGTCGAAGCGGACGCTGGAAATCATGGACCGCCTCGGCATCGGCGACCGCATGGTGGAAAAGGGCGTCACCTGGAAGGTCGGACGGCTGTTCCATCGCGACCGCGAAGTGTGGAGCTTCGACCTGTTGCCGGAGCCTGGCCACAAGATGCCGGCTTTCGTCAACCTCCAACAATATTATGTCGAACAGTATCTGGTGGAGCGCGCCGGCGAGTTTCCGGATCTGATCGATCTGCGCTGGAAGAACCGCGTTGCCGATGTCGAACAGCTTGGCGACGGCGTGCGTGCAACCGTCGAGACACCGGACGGCGGTTATGTCATCGAAACCGACTGGCTGATCGCCTGCGACGGCGCACGCTCGCCCATTCGCGGCATGCTCGGCCTCGATTTCGAAGGCAAGGTGTTCGAGGAGCGGTTTCTGATCGCCGACGTCGAGATGGAGGCGGATTTCCCTCCAGAGCGCTGGTTCTGGTTCGAACCGCCGTTCCATTCCGGACAATCGGCACTGCTGCACAAACAGCCGGACAACATTTATCGCATCGACCTGCAGCTCGGCTCGGATGCCGATCCGGACGAGGAAAAGAAGCCGGAAAACGTCATCCCCCGCATCGAACGGGTAATCGGCCACCGCGATTTCACGCTCGACTGGGTGTCCGTCTACACGTTCCAGTGCCGGCGTCTGGAAAAGTTCGTGCATGACCGGGTGATCTTTGCCGGCGACAGCGCCCATATCGTTTCGCCGTTCGGTGCGCGTGGTGGCAATGGCGGCATCCAGGACGTCGACAATCTGATCTGGAAGCTGGCGATGGTGATCAAGGGCGAGGCGCTCGAAGGCCTTATCGCCAGCTACGATGAAGAACGCGTTTTCGGCGCCGACGAAAATATACGGCATTCGTCGCGTGCCACCGCCTTCATGACGCCGAAGACCGAGATGGAGAAAATCTTCCGCCATAGCGTGCTGGAGCTGGCGGGCGAGCACGATTTTGCTCGCAAGCTGGTCAATTCGGGGCGGCTGTCCCGGCCATGTGCACTGGCGGGGTTTTCGTTGCAGACCGCCGCGGAAGGCCACGCCGGGCTTGCGGTCGGCTCGGCGATGCTCGATGCGCCGGTTGAAAATGGCGAAGCCGGCTGGCTTTTGAACCATGTCGGCGACGGCTTCGCGGTGATGGCTGTGGAGGTTGAATTGCCGGCCGAAACGCCGGCTGGCGTACGGCGTCTCTTCGTGACGCGGGACCGCGCCAAGCGGGCGAACGGCGCGGTCGACGCTGATCGACGGCGCGGGACTGGTCGCAGAACGATACGGTGCCGGCATGACTTATCTCGTTCGGCCCGACCAGCACGTCGCGGCGCGGTTTGCTTCCGCGACTGCGAGACAGATCGCCGACGCCTACAAGCGCGCTACCGGGGGAGCCGATGGTTGACAAAATTGGCCGCGACCGGCTCGGGACGCAGGGCGACGATTTCTACGCCGCCCTGATGGCCGCCCACGAAGGATTGTCGCTGGAAGAAAGCGCGCGTCTAAACGCGCGTCTTGTTCTTATCCTCGCCAATCTGGTTGGCGATCTGGCAATGCTGAAAGAGGCGTTGGCAGCGGCGAAGCGGAAGTAGTGCGTCCTTCGAGGCGAGCTTTGGAGGACACACTCCAGAACGGCTCCGCTTATTCCGCCGCTTGGACCTTCAGCACGCCGCGGCGGATCTGGTCTTCTTCGATGGACTCAAAGAGCGCGCGGAAGTTGCCTTCGCCAAAACCTTCGTCGCCCTTGCGCTGAATGAACTCGAAGAAGATCGGTCCGATCACGGTTTTGGAAAAAATCTGCAGCAGGATCTTGGTCATGCCGCCATCAACGACGCCCTCGCCGTCGATCAGGATGCCGTGTTGCTTCATGCGCTCTATGGGCTCGTCATGGCCGTGCACGCGCTCATGCGACTTCTCGTAATAGGTGTCCGGCGGGCCGGGCATGAATTTCAGGCCGTTGGCAGCGAGCTTGTCGGTGGCGTCGTAAATGCCGTCGGTGCCCACCGCGATGTGCTGGATGCCTTCGCCCTTATACTTCTTCAGGTACTCGACGATCTGGCTGGTTTCGTCCTTGGACTCGTTCAACGGGATGCGGATCTTGCCACAGGGTGAGGTGATGGCGCGGCTGACAAGCCCGGTGATGCGGCCGTCGATGTCGAAGTAGTGGATCTGCTTGAAGCCGAACAAATTGCGGTAGAAATCCCACCACTTGTCCATGTTGCCGCGATAGACGTTGTGGGTGAGGTGATCGAGATAATAGAAGCCGACGCCTACGGGTTTCGGATCACGTTCGCCGATCCAGTTGAACTCGGCATCGTAGGCCGAGCCCTTCTTGCCATAGGTCTCGATGAAATAGAGCAGTGAGCCGCCGATGCCGACGATAGCCGGCACGTCGAGCGCCTTGTTGGCGCCTTCATAGGGCTCGGCGCCCTTGGAGACCGCGTGCTCGAAAGCGTGTTTGGCATCGACCACGCGCCAGGCCATCGACGATGCGCAAGGCCCGTGTTTCTCGGCGAAGCGCATAGCGTGCGAGCCGGGTTCGGCGTTGACGACATAGTTGATGTCGCCCTGCCTCCAAACAGTAATTGCCTTGGTCCGGTGTTTCGCGACCGCCACATAACCCATACGGGTAAAGAGATCGGCGAGCTTTTCCGGTTCCGGATGGGCGAACTCGACGAACTCGAATCCGTCGGTGCCGGCCGGATTGGCACCGCTGATTTTCGCTGGCGGTGCGTCGTGCGGGAACGGTCCCATGATGTCCTCCTGATACGCTGGTTACTTGGAAGGATACGCCGAACGGCATGCAATGTGCTTGCAATGTGAAGCCTGTAATGCTCAAATCCTGCGCGGGTCGTGCAAGTTATGGAGGCTTCGCGTGGAAACTGCGCAGTTTGACGAATTCGACCGCAAGATAATGTCGATCTTGCAAGTTGACGGCCGCTTGACCAACAATGATCTTTCGGAGCGGGTCAATCTCTCCCCCTCGCAATGTTCGCGGCGTCGCCAGCGATTGGAGGAAGAAGGTTTCATTCGAGGCTATCGCGCCGTGCTCGACCGCGATCGGCTGGGCTTCTCTCTGGTCAATATCATTTCGGTGACGCTCGCCACGCACAATCGGAACAACGCGCGACGCTTTGCCGATCTGCTATCGCGACTGCCGGAAGTGCAAGAGGCGCATGCTCTGACCGGCGAGATGGACTACATCCTGAAAGTCGTGACGCCGGACCTCAAATCCTTGTCCGAATTCGTCAACGGTGTTCTTCTGCCGGATGAAACGGTGCAGCATGTGAAGACGGCAATCGTGCTGGAAACTTTGAAGGAGACCGGTTCGCTGCCGCTTTGAGGGAATGTTACAAAATTTCCGGATTTGGGGATTTATGGTTACATAACCTACTGGCATGATAAAGATCGAGATCGGTGCCTGATGAGGGTCGAGCATCGGTTCAGGGAGAAGACGGGAGGAAATTCATGAAGCATTTTTCGATGAAGTCGGCGGCGCTTGCCGGCGCTCTGGCGGTCGGCTGGCTGTCTGGAGCAGGCGCGAGCCTTGCCCAGGAAGTGACGCTCAGGCTGCACCAGTTCCTGCCGGCGCAGGCCAATGTGCCGAAATACGTGCTCGATCCATGGGCCGACAAGGTCGAGAAGGATTCCGGCGGGCGCATCAAGATCGAGCGCTATCCGGCCATGCAGCTCGGCGGCAAGCCGCCTGAACTGATGGACCAGGCGATCGACGGGACCGTCGACATCGTGTGGACGCTGCCCGGCTCGACGCCTGGGCGGTTCCCGAGTACCGAGGTCTTCGAGCTTCCGTTCATGATGACCAATGCCGAAGCGGCGTCGCGCGCCTATTGGGATATTTTCAATTCCAAGATGAAGGACACCGAGTTCAAGGACGCCCACATCATCGCGGCCTGGGTCCACGGACCAGGTGTCATCCACTCGCGCGAGCCGATTACCAAGCTCGAAGACATGAAGGGCAAGAAGCTGCGCGCGCCGACCCGCATCGTCAATGCGCTGCTCGGCCAGCTTGGCGCGACGCCGGTTGGCATGCCGGTGCCGGCGATCACCGAAAACCTTTCCAAGGGCGTCATCGACGGCGCCGTCATTCCGTGGGAAGTGACCACGGCACTTAAAGTGTCCGAACTCGTCAAGAACCACACCGAATTCGGCGGCGATCACGCGCTCTACACCACGACGTTCGTGCTCGCCATGAACAAGGCCCGGTATGAAGCCTTGCCGGACGACCTGAAGAAGGTGATCGACGACAATTCCGGCCAGGAAGTGTCGGCGCTGTTCGGCAAGACACAGGCCGGAACCGACGCGCCAGGCCGCAAGGTCGCCGTCGATGCCGGCAATAACATCATAGAACTCAGCGCAACGGACGTGGAAGCCTGGAAGACAGCCGCGCAGCCGGTGATCGACAATTGGGTCACCGACATGAAGGGCAAGGGCATCGACGGCCAGGCATTGCTCGACGAGGCGCGCGCGCTGATCGACAAGTATACCGCGAAGTGAGCCCTCCGCTTGTCCGGCGATCGCCGGAGCGGTGTCGATCCGCTCCGGTTTACGTGCGGTTGCGCAGTCTGGCGGTCGCACTAGCCTGAAATCTGATTTAGTCTCATCGGGGAGGGTGGGCATGAACCTGCCGCGGATCATCGAAAGTCTGGCGCGCACCTTGGCGATTGCCGGCGGCATGGTGCTGGTTGCCCTGACCATGCTCGTGGTGGTCAGCATCAGCGGCCGCGCACTGCTCACCCTCGGCTTCGGTTTTGGACCGGTTACCGGCGACTTCGAGCTGGTGGAGGCAGGTACCGGCTTTGCCGTATTCGCCTTCCTGCCCTGGTGCCAGCTGAAGCGCGGCCATGCGACCGTCGACCTGTTCACCAGCCTGCTGTCGCCGCGCGCCAACCGCATCATCGACCTGGTGACGGAAATCCTGATGACACTGATCCTGGCGCTGATTGCCTGGCGGCTCTGGGCCGGCACGGTCGACAAGTTCAACTACGGCGAGACGACCTTCATCCTGCAGTTTCCCCTCTGGTGGCCCCTCGCGGCGGCACTGGTGGCAGCGGTGATAGGCGTTGTCGTGTCGCTTTACATGACGCTAGTCCGGATCGTCGAGGTCAGAACCGGGCGGGCGATCCTGGCGCCGGCCGAAGGGGTCATCCATTGAGCAACCTCGAAATCGGCATTGCTTCTTTCCCTGCCCTGCTTGCCCTGATCTTTCTCAGGATCCCGATCGGGCTGGCGATGCTCCTGTGCGGCCTGGTCGGCACCTGGCTGGTGATGGGGAGCACCGTCCCCATACTGTCGAAGCTGAAAAGCGAGACCTTCACGACCTTCTCCAGCTACTCGCTTTCGATCATGCCGCTGTTCCTGCTGATGGGCCAGTTCGCGTCGCTCGGCGGCATGTCGCAGTCGCTGTTCAAGGCGGCGGAGGCTTGGCTTGGGCATCGAAAAGGCGGCGTCGCCATGGCCGCCATCGGCGCCTGCGCCGGCTTCGGCGCGATCTGCGGCTCCTCGCTGGCGACGGCGGCGACGATGGCGCAGGTGGCATTGCCGGAACTCCGGCGCTACGGCTATTCCGGTGCGCTGGCGACCGGCACGCTCGCCGCCGGCGGCACGCTCGGCATCCTCATCCCGCCGTCGGTGGTGCTGGTGATCTACGCGATCCTCGCCGAGCAGAATATCGCAAAACTGTTTCTCGCCGCATTCGTGCCCGGGCATCCTCGCCGCCATCGGCTACATGATCGCGATATCGATCTATGTCCGCCTCAATCCTGAATCGGCGGGCAGCAGCAAACGCGTGCCCTACGGCGAGCGCTTCCTGGCTTTGGTGGATGTCTGGCCAGTAATGCTGATATTCTTTGCGGTGGTGGGCGGCATCTATTTCGGCTGGTTCACGCCGACTGAAGGTGCGGCGGTTGGTGCTGCGGGCACCGGTCTCATCGCCTGGTTCAATGGCGGGCTGAATCGCAGCACGCTCATTCAATCCATTCTAGCCACGGCCAGCGCCACGGCGATGATTTTTTTCATCGTCTTCGGCGCCGCCTTCTACAATTCCTTCCTGGCGCTGTCGCAACTGCCGCAGGAAGCAGCCGCCTACATTTCCGGCCAGGGATACAATCCCTGGATCGTCATGGTGGCGATCCTCATCCTCTATCTGCTGCTCGGCTGCGTGATGGATTCGCTGTCGATGATCCTTTTGACCATCCCGATCTTCTATCCGATCGTCATCGCACTCGACTATGGCCTCAACCTGGAGGAATTCTCCATCTGGTTCGGCATTCTGGTGCTGATCGTGGTGGAGGTCGGGCTGATCACGCCGCCGGTCGGCATGAACCTGTTCGTCATCAATTCGATGGACCGCTCGACGCCGATCATCCAGACCTATCGCGGCGTCGTGCCCTTTGTGATCAGCGATATCGTGCGCACGATCATCCTCACCGCATTTCCGGCGATCTCGCTGTTCATGGTGCGCTGGCTCTATTAGGGCTCAGCCTCCGAGCGCTTGCGCAGGGCCGTAGATGTTTCTTGAGCGCGTTCCCGAGCGGCAATAGGCGAAGACCGGCCCTTCGACCTCTTCCAGCGCCTGGTGCATCCGCTCGGCGTCGGCCGCGGTGATCGGCTGGCCGCTGTTGACCGGAACATGGCGGAATTTCATGCCGGCCGCCTCGACCGCCGCCTTGATCTCCGCGACTGTCGGCTGGCCCGGATCCTCGCCGTCCGGCCGGTTGCAGATCACGCTTTTGAAGCCCGCAGCCTTGATGTCGGCGACCTGGTCGACGGTGATCTGCCGCGAAACTGCGTAGTTGGGATCGATGGTTTGGTATTCCATTCCGTATATTCCTTCGATTTCTGGCGGTTCCTTGCCGCTCAGAGGGTGTTGACCGGCACTTTGAGGAACGTCTTGCCATCCTCGTCCTTCGGCGGCAACTGGCCGGCGCGCATATTGCACTGGAGCGATGGAATGATCAGGCGCGGCATGGCGAGCGTCTTGTCGCGCGCCTCGCGCATCGAAACGAACTCGTCCTCGGTGACGCCGTCCCTAACATGGATGTTGTGGGCTCGTTCGTCCGCTACCGTGGTTTCCCATTTGATGTCGCGGCCGTTCGGTCCGTAGTCATGGCAGATGAAAAGGCGGGTTTCGCCGGGCAGCGCCAGCACGCGCTGGATCGAACGGTAGAGCGCGCGGGCATCGCCGCCCGGAAAATCGGCACGCGCCGAGCCGCCGTCCGGCATGAACAGCGTGTCGCCGATGAAGGCGGCGTCGCCGATGACATGCGTCATGCAGGCCGGCGTATGGCCGGGCGTCGCCATGGCATGCGCGGTCATGAAGCCGATCTGGTAAAAATCGCCGTCGCCGAACAGCCGGTCGAACTGCGAGCCATCGCGCTGGAATTCGGTGCCTTCATTGAAGATCTTGCCGAAAATATCCTGCACGACGGTGATGTTTTCGCCGATGCCGAGCTTGCCGCCAAGCTGGTCCTGGATATAGGGCGCCGCCGAAAGATGATCGGCGTGGACATGCGTTTCGATGATCCATTCGAGCTCAAGGCCGTGTTCGCGGATATGCGCGATGATGCGGTCGGCGCCCTCATGGGTGATACGGCCGGCGGCATAGTCGATGTCCATCACCGAATCGACAACCGCGCAGGCGTTGGAGACGGGATCCTTGACGACATAGGAGATCGTGTTGGTCTGGGCGTCGAAGAAACCGGTGACCTCGGGCTTGACCGAAAGATCCGGCGTGAACGGGATGGGTTTCGTCATGGCGTGCTCCGGACGGGAACGTCCTCTGATCATATGGGGCATGATAATCCCGGCGGCCACTGCGAGCAAAGCTTCTCCGTTGCCACGCTCCGGTTTTTGCCGGCCTGGCCTTTGTTTGAGCCCTTCGACCCTTCGGCCGGCTCCGGGCTCGGGAGTGGGAAGCGGGGCGCTGGGTCAGCACCTCGTAAGTAATTTATATGGCGCCTTCCCAGCGCCCCGCCGGTGTTCTCGCCTTCGGCTGGGTGGGCTGGGCTCGGCATTTCTTTGCGCCTATCAGCCTGACCGTCACCGAGGCCCGGATCTTGGCGATCGCCTCGCTAAACCGCGCTACCGTTGCGCGGCCGACCCGGACACCGCCGCCCTCCCGAATCCCCGGTTCCAGACCCGATTCCCATGAAGGCGGTGACACGGATTATGCGGCAGGCCACAAAGGGTGTGGACAGAAGTATTTTGCCGAAATCGTACAAACCATTGAAATCGTGGAAAAAATCTTCGGTGATGGCGAAATCGCACACTACACGACAGTGATTTTGTGAGAGGCCGGGAATCAGTTGGAATGAAGGATTCATCTCGCCAAAGAAGGATCCTTCGATGTCCATGTCTCCCGACGCTCTCGCCGCGACGTTATCGCGCCATATTGACTTGAGCAATGACCGCCGGCGGACGCTGGTTGTGCTGATCGTGGGGCTGATCAGCGCCCGCACGGTGAACCTTTGCCACCTTGCCGGGGCGTTTTGCGGACCGGCCAAGCTTTCGTCCAATTATCGGCGGCTGCAGCGCTTCTTCCAGCATGTGCGGCTGGATGGCGACTGGCTGGCCAAGGCGCTTGTGGCGCTGCTGCGGCTTGCGCCGCCCTACCGGCTGTGTCTGGACCGAACCAACTGGAAGGTCGGAGCCAAGGACATCAATCTGCTGGTGCTGTGCATTGCCACGCAGCGCGCACGCATTCCCGTCCTGTGGGACATGCTGGACCATGGCGGCAGTTCCACCATGGCCCAGCGCCAGGCATTGCTGGCACGCTTCATGGCGCTGTTCGGCAAGGGCGCGATCAAGCTGCTGCTCGCCGATCGCGAGTTCATCGGCAACCAATGGTTTGAATTCCTTGTCGAAAATGACATCCCCTTCGCCATTCGCGTCAGCGGCCGCTTGTTCGTGCGCCTCGACGATGGTTATGACGGCCCGCTCGAACGGCTGGCCACAACCAAAGGCGCCCGGCATCGGCTGATGAAGGCCCGGGGATGTTTCGCCGGAATGCAGGAGCGCTTCGCCGCGGCACTCTGCTTCGGCGCCATCAGAGTGCGCGATGGCGCCGTGCTGATCGTCGCCACCAACCGGAACCCCCGCAAGGCGCTCAATGCCTACAAAAGCCGTTGGCAGATCGAATGCCTGTTCGCCCACACCAAGACGCGCGGCTTCAACATGGAGGATACCAGGCTCACACAGCCGGCCAAGCTTTCCCTGCTGCTCGCGCTCGTCGCCCTGGCAATGGCCTGGAGCCTGGCCTGCGCCATGCTCATCAAAGGCCACCGCGACATTCCACGCGCAAAACATGGTTACAGGCGAAAATCCTGGTTCCGAACCGGCTTCGACACCCTCCGACACTGGATCGCAACACACCCAACCAGCGCACAGCAAAACTGGGACACCATCTGGAAACGGCTGCCAAATAACCTCAAATCACCCAGAGTGTGTAGTGTGGCGAAATCGGTAGGAAACAGGCGGAATCTGTCCACGCCCTGACAGGGCGGGTGGTTCCTGCACGAAGCCATCTACTTTCTTGCTGGCCAGTAGTGCAGGAGAGTGATCCCAAACCTCGGCGCGGCCGCCTTGAGCCGCTCGATATCGGCAGGAGTCGGTGGCCCGACCACTTCTCCCTTGCGGAGTTCATGGCCGCCTTCGGCGAGAAACTGCTCGAATATACTTGGCGTGCCTATCAGTATGTAGCGAACGGGCTGATTGCCAGGGTTCATGAGCTGGTGCGGGATGCCGCGCTTCAAGAAAAGGCTCTCGCCGGGCGAGAGCGTCCGGGTCTCGCCATTCACAACCGCGGTCAACTGCCCTTCGATGACGTAGACCGTCTCGTCGTCATCTGCATGGATATGGATTGGTGTCTTCGTCTGCCCGTCACTTCTGTTTTCGAAGAGACAAAACGAGCCTCCCGTCTGTTCGCCGGAAACCAGTCGCTTCATGACGACGCCTGCGAGCACAAATTCCTTTGATTCAAGATCTGTCATTGATTCAGTCCTGCCCGACATATTGAGCGTTCCGCTCAAAAGACAAGCACACCGGCTTAAGGCTTGCGCCGATGCTCATCCACGAGAAGGGCTGTCTATGAAAGCGCTTTTCCCCCGACAAGGGGAGATGACGCGCGCAATGGATACAGCCTCACGCCGCCATCAAGCCGCCGGCTTCCGCCAGCGCCCGCAGGTGGAAATCGTGATCGCCGAAGGTCAGGTCGATCATCGTCATGCGCTTGAAATAGTGGCCGACGGCATATTCCATGGTCATGCCGACGCCGCCGTGCAACTGGATGGCGTTTTCACCGACGAAGCGACCGCCGCGGCCGATCTCGGTCTTTGCCGCGTGCATGGCGCGAGCCCGTTCGGCATCGTCGTTGCTGTCGGCCATCATGGTGGCGTAGAGCGTGATCGAGCGCGCCTGCTCAAGCGCCACATACATGTCGACCGCCTTGTGCTGCAGCACCTGGAAGGCGCCGATCGGAACGCCGAACTGTTTGCGCACCTTGAGGTAGTCGAGGGTGAGGGCGTGCACCGCCGCCATAACGCCGACCGATTCGGCCGCGAGTGCCGCGATCGCCTGATCGACGACGCTGCGCAGCAGCGGCAGCCCGTTCTGCGGATCGCCGAACGCAGCACCTGCCGGGATGCGCACATTGTCGAACGAGATTTCGGCGGCGCGCTGGCCGTCCTGCATGACGTAACTGCGGCGGGTGACTCCCGGAGCCGACGCATCGACAAGGAAGACGCCGATGCCCCCTTCGTCGCGGATATCGCCGGCGGTGCGCGCTGTAACAAAGATCTTGCCGGCGCTGTCGCCGTGCAGCACGACGCTCTTGGCCCCGGAGATGACATAGCAGCCGCCATTCCTCTTCGCGGTCGTTTCGACATGATGGAGATCGTAGCGGGAATTACGCTCGACCTGGGCGAGGGCAAGTTTCAGCGAACCGTCGGCGACCTGCGGGATCAGTTCCGCCCGTTGTTCCGCATTGCCACCGAGGCGCAAAAAGCCGCCGCCGAGCACGACCGTCGGGAAGTAGGGCTCCAGGGCGAGCGCCTTGCCTAGCGCTTCCATGACGATCATGGTCTCGACAGGTCCGCCGCCGATGCCGCCGTCTTCCTCGGCGAACGGCAGCGCCATCAGGCCCATTTCGGCAAGAGCGTTCCACACGTCGGCGCTCCAGCCTTCGGGAGCGGCCATATGGCGCTTGCGCTCCTCGAAGCCGTATTTGTCGGAGAGCAGCTTTTCGAGCGAGTCCTTAAGGATCGACTGTTCTTCGGTGAGGTCAAAATTCATGGATATCGCGCCTCCATTATCGCACTTCGAGATTGACCAAAGATCGTGATATGAGATATTCCTTCACATGAAGACTGTGGTCATTCTTCCAGCAGCGGCCAAGTTTCTGCGCAGGAATCGCGCGGACTCCGAACGGATCATCGGGAAGATCGAGGGATATGCGGCCGACGCCGAGACCCTCGCGAACAACGTCAAGCGGTTGACTGGCTCGACCGCATTGAGGCTCAGGATTGGTGATTTTCGGGTTATATTCGAGGAGACTGAAACAGAAATCATTGTGACGAAGATCGGCCCGCGTGGCGCGGTCCACGATTGAAGGAGCAGTTCGATGAACGTTCAGTATTTCACGACGCCGAAGGGCGAGGAGATGGCGGTGTTGCCCAGGGTGGAACTCGAGGCGCTTTCGGAGGCGGCAGCGCATATGCGAGCGGTGGCTGACTATCGTTCCGGTCGGACCATCGGCCTTACTTCGGAGCAAACCCGGGAATTTGTCGCCGCTGCTTCGCCGCTCGCATTCTGGAGAAAATATCGCGGCTTTACGCAGGCGTCGCTCGCGAGAGAGGCGGGGATTGCCCAGAATTATCTTTCCGACCTTGAGAACGGAAAACGCGCGGGACCGGTTGAGCTTTGGCTCAGGCTCGGGCGCGCGCTGGATATTGCGGTCGAGGATATTGCCGAGGCGGATTGACCGCGACATATCTGCGAGCTGAGCTTGAAGGCTGGAAACGCCAACTCTCCTTGACATCAAAGCCCCAGCACCGCCTTGGCGATGATGTTCTTCTGGATCTCGTTGGAGCCGCCGTAGATCGACACCTTGCGGACGTTGAAATAGGTGGGCGCGGCGGAACCGGCATAGGCGGGTTCGATCGGCGGTTCGTTGGAACCTTCCTCGACTTCGTGCTGATAGGGCATGGCGTGCGGACCCATCACTTCCATCAAAAGACGGGTGGTGGCCTGCTGGATCTCCGAACCCTTGATCTTGAGATAGGACGAGGCCGGGTCCGGCTTGCCGGTGTTGCCGCGCTTGGCATCGGCTGCAACGACGCGGAGCTGGGTCAATTCCAACGCCTTGAGGTCGATTTCGACGGACGCAAGCCGCTCGCGGAAACGCGGATCCTCGAGGATCGGCCGGCCGCCGGAAAATTCTTGTGCCGCGAGTTCGCGGATGCGGGCGATGCGCTGCTTCGACATGCCCACGCGGGCGATGTTGACGCGCTCGTTGCCGAGCAGGAATTTCGCGTAGTCCCAGCCCCTGTTTTCCTCGCCGACCAGGTTTTCGACCGGCACCTTCACGTCGGTCAAAAACACCTCGTTGATCTCGCGGCCACCGTCCATGGTGACGATCGGACGGACCTCTATGCCGGGCGTCTTCATGTCTATCAGCAGGAAGGAAATGCCTTCCTGCTTCTTCGCCTCCGGATCGGTGCGGACCAGGCAGAAGATCCAGTCGGCGTATTGGGCGAGCGTCGTCCAGGTCTTCTGGCCGTTGACGATGTAATGGTTGCCCTTGCGGACCGCGCGGGTCTTCAGCGAGGCGAGGTCGGAGCCGGCGCCTGGCTCTGAAAAGCCCTGGCACCACCAGTCGTCGAGATTGGCGATGCGGGGAAGAAAATGCTTTTTCTGCGCCTCGCTGCCGAAAGTATAGATGACCGGGCCGACCATGTTGACGCCGAAGGCCAATGGCTGCGGCGCCGGGAATTTCTGCAGTTCTTCCAGGAAGATATACTGCCGCATCGGGTCCCAGCCGGTGCCGCCGTATTCTTCCGGCCAGTGGGCGACCGCCCAGCCCTTTTCGTTGAGCGTGCGCGTCCACTGGACGAGATCGTCCCTGTCGATGTGTTCGCCGTCGATCAGCTTGCGGCGCGTCTCGGCGGGAAGGTGGTCGCGGAAGAAGGCGCGGACTTCCTCGCGGAAGGCATTCTCCTCGGGCGTGAAGTGCAGGTCCATTTTTCTCTCTCCCTTCCTTCTCCCCGTGAACGGGGAGAAGGTGTCGCGAAGTGACGGATGAGGGGAGTGCCAATGTCTGACGAGTTCGCGCCGCCCGCCCCTCACCTGCCTGCCGGCATCCTCTCCCCGCAAGCGGGGAGAGGAACGCTAATTGATCTCGAACAGTCCGGCAGCGCCCATGCCGCCGCCGATGCACATGGTGACGACGGCGTATTTGACGCCGCGCCGCTTGCCTTCGATGAGCGCGTGGCCGGCGAGGCGCGACCCGCTCATGCCGTAGGGGTGGCCGACGGCGATGGCGCCGCCGTCGACATTGAGTTTCGCGGGATCGATGCCGAGGCGGTCGCGGCAGTAGATGACCTGCACGGCGAAGGCCTCGTTGAGCTCCCACAAGCCGATGTCCTCGACCTTGAGGCCGTGCCGTTCGAGCAGGCGCGGCACCGCGAAGACCGGGCCAATGCCCATCTCGTCGGGCTCGCAAGCCGCGACGGCGAAACCGCGGAAAACTCCAAGCGGCGTGAGGCCGCGTCGCGACGCCTCCGCGTCGCTCATCATGACGGCGGCGGAAGCGCCGTCGGAAAGCTGGCTGGCATTGCCGGCGGTGATGCAGAAGCCTTCGCCGCGCACCGGCTTGAGGGCGGCGAGGCCGCCCAGCGTCGTGTCGGCGCGCGGGCCCTCATCGTGTTCCAGCAGGACCGGTTGGTGCGAGACTTCCCTGGTCTCCTTGTCGACCACCGCCATGCTGGTCATCATCGGCACGATCTCGGCATCGAAGCGGCCGGCCTCGCGCGCCGCGGCAACGCGGCGCTGGCTCTCCAGCGCGTATTCGTCCTGGCGCTCGCGCGGAATGTTGTAGCGCTTGGCGACCACTTCGGCGGTGTCGATCATCGGCATCAGGACGGTCGGCTTGATCCGGTCGAGCTGCTCGTCCTTGAGCTTGTAGAGGTTGCGGTGGTCGTTCTGCACCAGGCTTATCGATTCCAGCCCGCCGGCGATGCCGACCGGCACGCCGTCGTTGCGGATGGCGTTGGCGAGCACCGCCATCGACTGCAGCCCCGACGAGCACTGGCGATCGATCGTGGTGCCGGCAGTGGTGACCGGCAGGCCGGCGGCAAGCAGCGCGCGGCGCGCGACGTTCAAGCCGGTGGTGCCCTCCTGCATGGCGCAGCCCATGATGACGTCCTCGATCTCGGCGGCGTCGACCTTGGAGCGTTCGAGCGCTGCCCGAATGGCATGCGCGCCGAGCGTGGCGCCGGTGGTGTCGTTGAGGGCGCCGCGGTAGGCCTTGCCGATCGGCGTGCGGGCGGTGGATACGATGACGGCGTCGACCATTCTTTTCTCCGATCTGTTTCCGTCAGGCCGCCGCGGCAGCCTGTACGATGAGAACGAGCCGCCGGAGGCGGCGAGTTTCTTCAGAAGTGCGGCCGGCTTGAACACGTCCTTGCCGGTGCGGCCATGCCAGTATTCCAGCCGCTCGACGATCTTCTTCACGCCTTCCAGCTCCGCCCAGAACATCGGCCCGCCCTTGGCCGTCGGGAAGCCGTAGCCGTTCACCCAGACGATATCGATGTCGGAGGCGCGCGCCGCGATGCCTTCCTCGAGGATCTTCGCGCCTTCGTTGATCATCGGATAGAGCGTGCGCTCGGTGATCTCTTCGGCCGAGATGGTGCGGCGGTTGATGCCGCGTTCGCGCGCCTTGTCGTCGATGAGCTTTTCGACTTCAGGGTCGGGCGTCGGCGTGCGCGAGCCGCTTTCATAGAGATAAAAGCCCTTGCCGGTCTTTTGGCCGAAGCGGCCCTGTTCGCAGAGCGGATCGGAGATGACCGCCGTCTTGCCGAGCGACTTGCGGTTGCGCCAGCCAATGTCGAGGCCGGCGAGGTCGTACATCTGGAACGGCCCCATCGGCCAGCCGAAATCGGTGAAGGCCTTGTCGACCTGGCTGCGGCGTGGCGCCTTCGAGCAAAAGGTTTTCCGACTCCTCGGAGCGTGCCGAAAGCATGCGGTTGCCGACGAAACCGTGGCAGACGCCGACGACCACCGGCACCTTGCCGATCTTCTTGGCGAGGGCAAGAAGCGTCGCGAGCACATCGGGCGCGGTCTTCCTGCCGCGCACGATCTCCAGCAGCTTCATCACGTTGGCCGGCGAGAAGAAATGCGTTCCGACCACATCCTGCGGGCGGCCGGTCGACGCGGCGATCTCGTCGACATCGAGGTAGGAGGTGTTGGAGGCGAGGATGGCGCCTGGTTTGGCTATCCTGTCGAGTTTGCCGAAGACGTCCTTCTTCACCGCCATCTCCTCGAACACGGCCTCGATGACAATGTCGCAGTCGGCGAGGTCGGCATAGTCGGTGGTGGCGGAGAACAACGCCATGCGCTTCGCCTTGGCGTCTTCGGTCAGCGAGCCGCGCGAGACCGAAATGGCATAGTTCTTCTCGATGGCGGCAAGGCCGCGGTCGAGCGCTTCCTTGTTCATCTCCAGCAGAGTGACCGGGATGCCGCCATTGGCGAACGACATGGCGATACCGCCGCCCATCGTGCCGGCGCCGATGACGCCGGCGCGGCGGATTTCGCGCGGAGCGACGTCCTTGCCGACGCCGGGCACTTTCGCTGCCTCGCGCTCGGCGAAGAAAAGATGGCGCTGCGCGCGCGACTGGTCGCCCGAGACGAGCTTGACGAAGAATTCGCGCTCCCTGGCCAGCGCTTCGTCGAAGGGGAGCGTGATCGCGTTGCGGACGGATTGCGCGCAGGCGACGGGCGCTTCGAGGCCGCGCGCCTTTTTCGCCAGCTCGGCGGCGTCCTTGTCGAAGGCGGCGAGGTCGGCCTGTTCGATCTTGTCGCGGCGGTCGCGCACGGCGGTGAATTTCTTGCCTTCGGCCGCCCTGGCGCGGGCGAATTCTACCGCTGCGGCGACCAGCTCGTCATCGGCGATGGCGTCGACTAGGCCGCCGTCATGTGCTTCTCCAGCGCCGATCGGGGTGCCGGAGACGATGAGCTTCAGGGCCTTCTGCGGGCCGAGCAGGTAGGGCAGGCGGATGGTGCCGCCGGCGCCCGGCAAAAGGCCAAGTTTCACCTCCGGAAGGCCGAGCTTCGCCTGGCTGTCGGCAACGCGGAAATGGCATCCGAGCGCCAGTTCCAGCCCGCCGCCGAGCGCGGTGCCGTGGATGGCGGCCACCGTCGGCTTCTCGATCTTCTCCAGCGTGGCGATCAGGTCGCGCAGGTCGGGCCGCTGCATCGGCTTGCCGAATTCGGTGATGTCGGCGCCCGCGACGAAGGTGCGTCCGGCGCAGGCGAGCACGATCGCCGCGACGGAGGCGTCGTCGCGCAGCGTTTCGAACGCCTTCATCAGCGGTTCGCGGACATGGAAGGAGAGCGCATTCACCGGCGGATTGTCGATGGTGATGATGGCGATGTCGCCGTCGCGGGTGACGGTCACGGATTGGGTGGTCATGGCAACTCCTTCAGGCTTTCCAGCTTCCGCAGGCCGCCTGTTTGGTTCAAGCGTATTTCGCGCCTTTGAGGAACGTGTCGATCAGCTTTGCCACCGCTTCGGGCTGTTCGACGCATGGTATATGGCCGGCGTCGGCGATGATGCGGAATTCTGCGCCGCGGATGAGGTTGGCGGTCGAGCGGACGAGATCGGGCGGGGTCGGGCCGTCCTGGTCGCCTACCATGCAGAGCACCGGAATTTTCAACGCGCGGGTGGATTCGGTGAGATCGGCGTCGCGGATCGCGGCGCAGGTGCCGACATAACCTTCGACCGGCGAGCGGACGAGCATGGTCCTGTGGCCGATATAGTCCGGATTGTCGGGAGATCGGTAGGCCGGGGTGAACCAGCCCTGCAGGATGCCGTCGGCGACGGACTCGATGCCGCTTGTCCAGCACCGCGTTAATGCGCGCGTTCCACGACTCATCGGTGCCGATCTTGTGTGCGGTGTCGCAAAGTACCAGCAGCGCAGCGAGATCGGGCCGCAGCGCGGCCAATCCCTGGGCAATCAGCCCGCCGACGGAAAGGCCGACGACCGCGGCTTTTTCGATGCGGTAATGGTCAAGCAGCGCGGCGAGATCGTTGACGTGATCGGCCATCGCGTACGGCGCCGGCGTCGCTTCGGAAAGCCCATGGCCGCGCTTGTCGTAGCGAAGCACGCGGTATTGTTCGCCGAGACGGCCGACGACATCGTTCCATATGCGGAAATCGGTGCCGAGCGAATTGGCGAACACCAGCACCGGCCTGCCGGCCGCGCCGCATATCTCGTGATGCAGGACAACGCCGTTTACGCGCAAAAACGCCACACCGGACCTCCCTTCCGGAGAACATACTACCGAGTATGTTGAAAATGCCGGGCGGGGTCAATCAGGTTTGAGCGGCTTTTGGCGAGCGTCAGTCCGATTGTCCGTCAACGGTGAGTTCAGCACCTTCCATGACGTAGCGCGCATAGCGGAAATCGCGGATCCCGACGACGGCGCCTTCCTCCCAGCGGAGCAGCATGAAATAGGCAGGCGGCGCGGCGGGATCGGCCGGGTCGCATACCAGGATCGCCGGCTGCCCGTCGACCAGGCCCGGAACGAGGTGCCAGCCGTCGATGCTGGAATAATTGCCGAAATAGTTCGAGACCTCCCGGCGGCCGTTCATGCGGAGATGGTTGACCAGCTCTAGCCTCACATCTTCGGCGAGCATGTCGCGCAAGGCGTCGAAATCGCGGGCATTGAAGCGGTCGACATAGGCGGCAAGCAGCGACCGCTCAGGCTCGCCAAGGGCGGGTTGCGGACGATCCTCGGGCTCGGCGGAGATTTCGCGCAGGCGGGTACGGCCACGATGCAGCGCCGCCTTGACCGCGAACAGGGTCATGCCGGTCACGGCGCAAATCTCCTCCAGCGAATAGCCGAGTACGTCCATGAGGATAACGCAACTGCGCTGTGTCACCGGCAGGCGCATGAAGGTCCTGAGGCTGGCCGCCGCGACGTGGCGGCTGTCGGCGGCTGCGGAAGAATCCGCGATCAAATCCATATCCTCATCCGACCAGTGCCCTTCCCGACGCGCCCGGCTGCGCAGAAAGTCCAGCGCCGCATTGTGCGCGATGCGAAACAGCCAGGCCTCGACATTCGCCACCGAACCATCGCCGGGAAACGCCGCGACCGCCTTCAGCATCGCCTCCTGGAGCACGTCCTCGCCATCGATTGCCGAGCCGGTCATGCGCGCGCAATAGCGGTGCAGGCGTGGGCGAAGCGATTTGAGCAACGTCTCCAGCGCCTGCGGCGTCCTGTTGGCGGACAGGGACGCGTCCATCAGAATTTTTGCCATGCGGCCATGCGCGCTCTCATTCACCAAGCATCCGGTAGTTGCCGACCACCGTTGCCGTGCTCGCCTTCGGTCCCTCGACGCAGCGATCCCTGAGGCCGCTCTGGAACGTCTTGAAGGCATCCAGCTCGTGAATCGGATCGGCGTCGTCAGTGTCGTCCATCTTGATATGGACGAATGTACCATCTTCGAGCCGCAAGGCGAGATAGCGGAAGTCTTTCGGCGGCGCTGCATGCAGTTCGCGAAACACGCCTTCGATGAATCGCTGGTTGTCGTCGGCCGACTCGGGTTTGATTTTGTAGCGGACGAGGGTCTTTTTCATGGAGATGCTCCTGTTGCGGTGTTGTCTTCCGGTAGACGACAGCCACAAAGGAAAGGATTCGGCGAATTCACAAATTCCAAAAAAGTGCGGCCCGATCGTTTGAAAGCGGGCCGCCATCCAAGCGCTTATGCCGCGGTCGTTGCCCAGCTCGGAAACGGGTCGGCCATGTCCGTCCAGAGAGCCGGCTGGAACGAGGTCGCCTCGACAAGGCAGGCATCCAGCTCGGCGCGGACGAGAACCTCGTTCATTGGATCGCAACCGATGAAGACGAGTTCCTGACGCCGGTCGCCCCAGACCGGATCGAGATAGGCTTTCATCGCCTCGTGCCATTCGGCATGGCTGGGCCACTTTTCCTTCGGCACCGACGACCACCAGATGCCGCGCTTGGCGGCTCGTACCTGGGCGCCGGCCTGGCTGAGCTCGCCGACATAGTGCGGGCGGGTCGCCAGCCAGAAGAAACCCTTGGCGCGCACCACGCCCGGCCATTCGCGGTTGATGAAGGCTTGCAGCTTCACCGGATCGAAAGGCCGTCGGGCGCGGTAGACGAAAGAGCGGATTCCGTATTCCTCGGTTTCGGGAACATGGTCCCTGAAGCCGTTGAGTTCTTTGAACCAGAGCGGATGCTGCTCGGCCTTTTCGAAATCGAAGCGCCCTGTGCCGAGCACCCTGTCGAGCGCCACATTGCCGAAATCCGTCTCGATGAGATCGGCGTCCGGATTGAGCGCCCGGACGATCTTGCGGGCAAAATCGCGTTCCTCAGGGCGCGCGGTGGCCGTCTTGTTGAGCACCACGACATCGGCGAACTCGATCTGCTCGATCAGAAGATCGACCAGCGTTCGATTGTCCGCATCGCCGAGGGATTCGCCGCGGTCCCGGAGGAAGTCCGAGGACGAATAGTCCTTGAGCAGGTTTGCGGCGTCGACCACCGTGACCATGGTGTCGAGACGGGCGACATCGGAAAGGCTGTCGCCGTTTTCGTCGCGGAACTCGAAAGTGGAGGCGACCGGCAGCGGCTCCGAAATACCGGTCGATTCGATCAGCAGGCAATCGAAACGCCGCTGTTCGGCAAGCGCGCGGACCTCCTTCAGAAGATCGTCGCGCAGCGTGCAGCAGATACAACCATTGGTCATCTCGACCAGTTGCTCGTCGGTGCGCGAAAGATTGGCGTCGCCGTCGCGGACAAGTGCCGCATCGATGTTCACTTCGCTCATGTCGTTGACGATGACCGCGACGCGGCGGCCCTCGCGGTTGTTGAGGATGTGATTGAGAAGCGTGGTCTTGCCGGCTCCTAGGAAGCCTGAGAGCACGGTGACGGGAAGACGTTTGAAGGGGCCGGTAGTGTCGAGCATACCCAACTCTCATGCTGATGGAACTTGAGGTGGAGCGCCCGGCCTGAACGGCCGGGCGCAGGCGAAGAGGGGCGCTGCGGTCAGTGCGCCATCATCTCTTCGACGATCTCCTTCGCGCTCAGCGAGGACGGGTAGTAGGTCGGCCAGTTCGTCACTTCTTCCAGCAGCGCAGCGCGATCATTGCCCCAGTAGAGGTGGTAGTGGTCGGCTGCTTCCGGAGCGATCTTGTGGTCACTGAACTGGATGTACTTCGGCGCGGCGGCGTCACCCTCGGTTTTCCTGAAGATGAAGCGTACGCCTCGATTGCCCTTCTTGTAGGTCAGGATCTCGTAGCCATCGCTGACATAGCGAGCTTCAAGTGGCTTTCCGCCCTCGAAAAAGGTCACTGTGTCGCTATGGATTTTGATCCGCTCGACATTGGTCCGATAGCCGATCTCGTAGTAGGCTTGGTGCTCGTCGACGCTCTTGTCGCCGCTCTTTGCCTTGAGCGCCATGACCGGATCGAGCGTGCCGTCCTTCAGGTAGGGATAGACCGACTGCCAATCGCCGGCCCAGTCCGATAGGGTTCGATCCTTGACCTGGTTGTCCTCAAAGTAGCCGTTGTAGATCTGATCATCATTATGCTCGTGGCTGTGCGCGTGCTCCTGTCCGCCTTCTTGGTCGTGGACCTCGCCGCTTCCGCTGACGGCGACGATGTTGAAAGGCTTGCCTTCGAGCGGGATGTCGCTGGCCTTGGCGAAGCTCGCCGCGTCGACAATATGGATCGTGCTTTTCAGCGGGTCGGTGACGAAGATCGACGGACCGGCGACGGCGATGCGCGGACGCGGGTCGCTCCAGTGGCCGTCCATGCTGTAGGGCTCGGTGAGCGCCAGCGACTTCGCGATCGTGCCGGAAAGCACGTCGACCTGATGCAGCCTGCCGTCCTCGGTAAAGACATAGGCGAATTTCGGCCGTACCGGATCGACGGCGAAATGCACGCGCCGCGCCGGCAGTTCGATCAGGCGGAAGGCGTTCTCGGCCTCCGGATCGATGAGCACGACGGCGCTCGGGCCGAAATTTCCGAGGAAATATTGCAGGCCGCGGCCGCCGGCGAGCGTCGTCGACTTGCCGTCCGGAAGGTCGTCGGGATAGGCGAGGAAGTCGATCTGCGGGCCGTCGTTGCCGGATTTGGCGATGAGCAGGCCCTTGGCGCAGGCGATCGCGGTGAGGTTTCCGGAGGTGGCTTCGCCGTGCAGGTCGGGGCATTCGTGGAGATCGCCGACCTGGGCGCCGGATTTGTCGAGGACGCGGATGCCGACCGGCAGTTCCTCGACCGGCTTTTCGCGCATGCGGCTCGGTCATCAGCACGTGCTCGCCGAAGGCGATGGCGACGCCGTGATGCGGCGAGGCGGTCTTGATCTCGCGGACGGGCGGCTGGCCCTGGACGGCGGCTTTTTCCGAAAAGATGCGGGCGACGCCCTCGTCGTCGAAGAACAGCGCGATGTCGCCATGGTGGTCGACGAAATGCACCGGCTTCTTGCCGGCGATTTCGGCGTCAAGCAGTTCCGGCGCCGCGATCTCGATGTCGCCGTGGTCGCCATGATCGTCGACGGAAATGCCGGTGGCGATCGCCGAGACGACGTTGCTGTCGCGCTGCACGGCGAAGACGGTGCGGCCGCTGTCGCTGGCATAAAGGCTGGCCGGGCTCTTCAGGCTGAAGCTGCCGAGCTTTTCTCCGGTCGCCGCATCGATGGCATTGACCACCGGGGCGGCATGGTCCGAAACGAACAGCCGCCACGCCGACTTTTCGTCGGCGGACGAGGGTATCGCGGCGCAGGCCGCGATCACTGCAAGTGCGGATGCTGCTCTGGAAATTCGAAACATTCTTCTCTCCGTGTAATGTTATGACGTAACAAGTGGTGAGGAAAGAAAAGGCGGAGTCCGGCTCCGCCTTTCTGCCGGTTGAAGCTCAGCTTCCGGCGATGGCGCCGCGGATGGTCGCGATGTTGCCGCGCATCATGTCGATATAGGTCGGGGCCGGGCCGCTTTCGTCCGACAGCGCGTCGGAGAAGAGCGTGCCACCGACTTTGAGGCCGGTCTCGGCGGCGATCTGCTCGATGAGGCGCTGGTTGGTGATGTTCTCGACGAAGATCGCCGACGCCTTGTCTTCCTTCACCTGCTTGATGAGCGCGGCGACGTCGGCGGCCGATGCTTCGGATTCGGTGGAGATGCCCTCTGGCGCCAGGAAGGTGATGCCGTACTGGTGGGCGAAATAACCGAAGGCGTCGTGCGAGGTGATGATGGTGCGCTTGTCGGCCGGGATCGACTCCACGGCAGCCTTCACCTCGGCATCGAGCGCCTTCAGCTTGGCGGTGTAGGCCGTGGCGTTGGCCTGGTAGGTCTGGCAGCCGGCAGAATTGGCGGCGCAGAAGGCGTCGGCGATGTTCTTCACGTAGATCTCGGCGTTGGGAACCGACTGGAAGGCGTGCGGGTCGACGTCGCCGTGATGGTGATGGCCTTCCTCCTCCTCGGCGGCATGTTCCTCGCCTTCCTTGGCTTCGGCTGCCTCGTCGTGATGGCCTTCCTCTTCCATCTTCAGCGTCTCGACCCCCTTGGTCAGTTCGACGATCGACGCCTTGGTGGCGCTGGCGTCGACCAGGCGCTGCAGGAAGCCTTCGAATTGCAGGCCGTTGACCAGCACCACATCGGCGCCGGCCATAGCGACGGCGTCGGTGGGTTTTGGCTCGTAGACATGCGCGTCGCCATCAGGGCCGACCAGCGTAGTGAGTTCGATACGGTCGCCGCCGACATTTTTGGCGAAGTCGGCGATGATCGAGAAGCTGGCGACGACCTTCAGGTCGGCAGCCGTGGCCGGCAAGGCGACGGCGGAAAGCATGGCCGCGGCGCCTAGAAATGTAGCGATCCGGAGTTTGTTGAACATGGGGAAAGTCTCCTGGCTGGAAAAATCAGGCGGTGCGGTGCCGGTGATGGCGAACGCGCGAATTGAGGATGCCGCGCGTGCCGGCGACGATGGAGGCGAGGTAGACGGCGCCGGCCGACAGGATGATCGCCGGGCCGGACGGCAGCGAGAAATGGTAGGAAAGAAGAAGGCCGGCGACGCAGGAGACGACACCGATGACGACGGCCAGCGCGATCATCGGCTCGAGCCGTACCGTCCAGAAGCGCGCGGCGGCGGCCGGCAGCATCATCAGCCCGACGGAAAGCAGCGTTCCCAGCGCCTGGAAGCCGCCGACGAGGTTGAGCACGACCAGCGCCAGGAAGATGAAATGCACCGGCGTGCCGAAATGGCTGACCGAACGCAGGAACAGCGGGTCGAGGCATTCGGCGACCAGCGCGCGCCAGAAGATCGCCAAAGTGACGAGCGTGACGCCGGTGATGACGCCGATCAGCGTCAGTGCAGCGTCGTTGAGGGCGAGCACGGTGCCGAACAGTACATGCATCAGGTCGACGCTGGAGCCGCGGATCGACACCATCAGAACGCCGAGCGCCAGCGAGATGAGGTAGAAGGCCGCCATCGAGGCGTCTTCCTTCTGGATCGTGAAACGGGAGACGGCACCGGCGCCGAGCGCCACGACGACACCGGCGACGAGGCCGCCGATGGTCATCGGCACGATGTTGAGGCCGAACAGCAGGAAGCCGGTCGCCGCGCCCGGCAGGATGGCATGCGCCATCGCGTCGCCGGTGAGGCTCATGCGGCGCAGCATCAGGAAGACGCCGACCGGGCAGGAACTCAGCGCCAGCGCCAGCGAGCCGTAAAGGGCGCTGCGCATGAAGGCGAAATCGGCAAACGGGGCGATCAGGAAATCATACATGATGCCGCTCAAGCCTTGCCGCTGCCGGTGTGCAGGTGCTCGGCAGGTCCGTCATGGTGGTGATGGTCGTGATGATCGTGGCCGTCATGCGAATGGGCATGGCCGTGCGCATGGGCATGGCCGTCGGTCTCGGGAGCGTCGCACCATGGCGCGTCGTCGCTCCAGGCCTCGTTGAAGCGGCGTGCCTTGAGCAGGTTTTCCGGCCGTAGCACTTCCTTTGTCTCGCCCCAGGCAACAGGGTGGCGGGCAAGCAGAAGTGTTTCGGGAAAATGCGCGCGCACCAGGTCGAGGTCGTGGACGACGACCATCACCGTGCGGCTCTCGCCGTGCCAGCGCTTGATCAGTTCGATCAGATCGCCGACGGTCTTGGCGTCAACGGCGTTGAACGGTTCGTCGAGCAGGATCAGGTCGGCGTCCTGCACAAGAACCCGCGCGAACAGGGCCCGCTGCAACTGGCCGCCGGAGAGCGTGTCGATCGGCCGGCTTTCGAACCCTTCCATGCCGACCGCCATCAGCGCTTTCGAGACTGACGCGCGATCGTCGGCGGTGAAGCGACCGAGCAGGCCGCGCCTCGGCCACAGGCCGAGCGAGACGAGGTCGACGACGCGTGCCGGGAAGCTGCGATCGATCTCGGATTGCTGGGGCAAATAGGCGACGCGGGCGCCGTTGCGGCGCAGCACCTCGCCGGACATTGGTTCGAGCACGCCGACGATGCCCTTCATCAGGGTCGATTTGCCGGAACCGTTCGGCCCGACCACCGCGGTCAGCGAGCCGCGCTCCACCGTGCCGTCGAGATGATGCACGGCCGGGTGGCTGTAATAGCCAAGCGTCAGGTCGCGGAAAGTGAGGCTGGCTTCGGTCATTCGGGTCCGGTAAATTTTTTTGGCGCGTGTGCCGCGCCTGGTGGAACTGGATATGTAACGTTATTACATATGTCAACCGAAAACGTTATGTTATTGTGTCAAGAAGGGTGATGGCGTTAAGCATGCGCGACAGCCCTGGAGTCGAACCCCGGAGTGCAATCATTGAGTGCCGTTGACCTGACCAAGAACCAGACGCTGGTGCTGAACACGCTGTCGCGCGCCGGCGGCCCGCTCAGCGCCTATACGATCCTCGACCAGTTGCGCGACGAGGGGTTCCGCGCGCCGCTGCAGGTCTACCGGGCGCTGGAAAAGCTGCTCGAACGTGGCCTCGTGCACCGGCTGGAAAGCCTCAATGCATTCGTCGCCTGCGCGCACGACCATGACCACGCGCATGGGCTGACGGCCTTCGCGATCTGCGAAAAATGCGGCCAGGTTTCGGAATTTTCCGATGAAATGGTCGAAAAGCGGCTGAAGGACTGGGCAGGCAAGAGCGGCTTCCACGCCACCAAGACGACGATCGAGATCCGCGGCGACTGCGCGAACTGCAGGTAGCGGTTCGGCTCACGGGCCGATGCGGCCGTTTATTCGTCGCGGCCACCGGAGGAGGTGGCATGAAGCAACTCACTATCCGTCCGCTTACGCCCGATCTGTGGCCTGCGCTCGAAGACCTGTTCGGCAAGAACGGCGCCTGTAACGGTTGCTGGTGCATGTATGGGCGGATCGGCAGCGCCTATCGCAAGAGGTCGCGAGAGGAAAACAGGGCGGCGTTCCGGGAGGTCGTGAAGCGCGGTCCTCCGCCCGGCTTGCTCGCCTTCGATGGCGATGTCGCCGTCGGCTGGTGCCAGCTTACGCCGCGCGGTGCGGTGCCGCAGCTCGATCGCATGTGGCGGCTGAAGCGGGTGGACGACGTGCCGGTCTGGTCGCTCTCCTGCTTCTATGTGCGCAAGGGCCATCGCCGGCAGGGCGTCACGTCTCAACTGATCGCGGCGGCGTTGAAAGCCGCCAAGCGCGCGAAGGCACCGGCGCTCGAAGCCTATCCTTTCGACGCGGACGTCTCGCCGAGCGCTTCGGGCAGCGGCTATGCCTCGACCTTCGTGCGCGCCGGATTTCAAGATGGTCGCCCGCCGAATACCCGCCCGCCCGATCATGCGCCACGACCTGAAGACGATCGCGTGATCGGCTTCGCAGAACAGGCGCGTTCCATCAATGAAGTGTGCGACTAGCCGCCGATGCAATTCAAAGCCAAAGCACTGCCTGACGGAAAGCGTCCCGCCGCTCTGGACCATGGGGAATTGCCGTCAAGCCACTAGAGAAGCGCAGCGGCATCGGGCAGATCTGGGTCACCAGATCCCGTTTCCCCGCTGAGCCCAATCCGTGTTTAAGTACAGGCGATTCCCGTCCCCTTCGCCTGTTTGCGCCGCCATGCCGTTTTCTGATTTCATCTATCGTCCCTTCGAGACGACTTATCAGGCCGCTCGATATTCCCTACGCGCCGTTGCCGGCAACGCGGACCGTTCGCGCTGCTCCTGCATTTCGCCTCGATGTTCCGTGGCGTGCTGGTGGCCATCGCTATCCTCATGATCGCGGTGGAGGGGATCAACCTCGCGACGATCTGGGGCATCTCGTTCATCGTGGATGGGGTGAGCGCGAAAGGCGCGGCCACGTTCCTGCAGCGAGGATTGGCCCACATTGGCCATCCTCTGCGTGCTGGTGTTTCCCGTGCTGCCGCTGCTCATCTTCCTCGGCAACACGTTGAACTCGCAGGCGGTGGCCGTGTGCATGCCGGCGGCAATGCAATGGCAGGGCCACAAGGCGGTGGAACGCCAGGACCTTGCCTTCTTCCACGATCTCTTCGCCGGCCAGGTTGCGTCGCGCATTTCGCAAGTCGCCTCCGCCGTGCAGCAGCAGATCGTCGTATCCTTTTACAGGATACCGCTTTTTCTCGTTCAGTTCGTCGGTTCGCTCGTCCTGCTTGCCACGCTTTCCTGGCCGTTGGCGCTTCCCGTCTTCGTCTGGATCGCGGCCAACATCGCCATCGCGGTGGCGGCGGTGCCGCATTTTTCCGAGCGTTCGCGCCGCACGGCACGAACACGCAGCCTCATCGTCGGCGCCATGACCGACCTCTACAGCAACATCCAGATGGTCAAGCTGTTCGCGGCGGAAGACAGCGAGGCGGGCGCGATGCGCACTTTCATGGGAAACGCCATCGAGACACAGCAGCGGGAACGGCGCATCCACCTGACAAGCGACACGGGCGTCGTCCTGCTCAACGTTCTCCTCGTGCTCAGCAACTTCGCCATAGGGTTCTGGGGCCTCGTCGCCGGCTTCGTCACGATCGGCCAGTTCGTCGCCTCGATCGCCATCGTGCAGCGGCTCAACGCCAACTCCCGAACCTTCCTGCAGATGGGCCAGCAGATATTCCAGGCGGTGGGCACGATCCGCGACGCAATGCCGGTGGTGACGACGCCCCCGACAATCACCGATGCGCCGGACGCCAGGCCGCTCGCCGTATCAGCCGGCGAAGTCGAGTTCGAAAACATCCGGTTCGAATACCGGCAAGGGCAAGAGGTGATCGACGGTCTGTCGCTCACCGTGCGTGCCGGCGAAAAGGTGGGACTCGTCGGCCTGTCCGGCGCCGGCAAGTCGACCCTCGTCAGCCTGCTGCTCCGCTTCTTCGACCTGAAAGGTGGCGCGATCCTCATCGATGGCCAGGATATCCGCACCGTGACCCAGGCGAGCCTGCAGGGAAAGCATCGGCGTCGTTACCCAGGATGTCTCGCTGCTGCATCGCTCCGTCGGCGACAATATCCGCTATGGCCGGCCCGATGCCTCGCGGGAGGAAGTGGAACGCGCCGCAATGCTGGCCGAGGCGGACGGCTTCATCGCCGGTCTCAAGGACAGCGAAGGCCGCACCGGCTACGACGCTTTCGTCGGCGACCGCGGCGTGAAGCTTTCCGGCGGCCAGCGCCAGCGTGTCGCGATCGCCCGGGTACTGCTCAAGGACGCGCCGATCCTCGTTCTCGACGAGGCGACGTCCGCACTGGACAGCGAAGCCGAGGCGGCGGTCCAGGATAAGCTCGCGCTCCTGATGGAGGGCAAGACGGTGATCGCGATCGCCCATCGCCTGTCGACGATCGCCAGGATGGACCGGATCGTCGTGCTCGACGAAGGCCGCATCGTCGAGGAGGGGACGCCGTCGGCGCTGCTCGAGCGCGACGGGCTTTACGCCCGGCTGTGGAAGCGGCAGACCGGCGGCTACATCGCCGACGCCATAGAGGAAACACCCGCCTGACGGAAAGCTTCCCGCCGCTCTGGACCATGGGAAAGCGACGGCGGAACGGCTAGGAGAAAGCGTTCTTCAAAGGAAGCAGCTTCTCCAACATGCGCTACATCGACACCGACATCGCGATCATCGGGGCGGGCATCGCCGGCGCCGGCGTTGCGGCCGAGCTTGCCGGCGATTTCAAGGTCGTGGTGGCCGAGCAGGAAGACCGGCCGGGCTATCATTCGACCGGGCGCTCGGCGGCGCTTTTCATCCGCAACTACGGCAATGCCACGATACGGACTCTGAGCCGCGCCAGCGCGCCGCTGTTCGAAGGCGCCGACAGGGAATTGTTTCCAAACCCGCTGCTCGCTCAGCGCGGGCTGCTCTACGTTGCCGATGCCGATGGCCTTGGGAAACACGCGGAACTGATGGCATCGGCCGACGGATTGCGCGAGATCGGCGCCGACGAGGCGATCGCGAAGGTGCCGGTGCTTCGCCGTGACAAGATCGCGGCGGCGGCCTACGAGGAAGATGCGCAAGACATCGATGTCGCCGCACAGCATGAAGGCTGGCTGCGCAAGGCGCGGATGGCCGGTGCGGAAGTGCTCACCAGCGCGCCGCTGCTGCGGGCATGGCATGAGCGGGGCAGATGGGAAATCGAGACGCCGGCTGCCCGCATCAGCGCGAAAATCCTGGTCAACGCGGCCGGCGCCTGGGCGGACAAGGTTGCCAGGGAAAGCGGGATCGAGCCGGTCGGATTGACACCCATGCGACGCTCGATCGCCGTGGTGCCGGTGCCGGAAGGGTTCGACGTCGGCGGCTGGCCGCTGGTCGCGGACACCGCGGAAGGCTGGTACTTCAAGCCGGAGGCCGGAAAACTCTTCGTCTCGCCGGCGGAAGAGATTCCGGTCGAGCCGCACGATGCCTATGTCGACGATATGGTGCTGGCCGAGGGGCTCTACCGGTTCGAGCAAGCGGTCGACGTGCCGGTAACGCGGGTCGAGCGAAGCTGGGCCGGCTTGCGCACCTTCGCACCGGACCGCACGCC
Organism: uncultured Alphaproteobacteria bacterium; assembly: GCA_963763895.1. Taxonomy (GTDB): domain Bacteria; phylum Pseudomonadota; class Alphaproteobacteria; order Rhizobiales; family Rhizobiaceae; genus Neomesorhizobium. The sequence continues at coordinate 286,702 of CAVXQC010000005.1, forward strand.
GGTGGCCGGTTTCGACGGCACGGCGGAAAATTTCTTCTGGCTGGCCGGGCAGGGCGGCTACGGAATCCAGACAGCGCCGGCCTTGTCACACCTCGCCGGACAGTTGATAAGGCGCGCGACCCTGCCCGGCGATCTGGAGGCGCTGGTTCCGGCGCTGTCGCCGGACCGCTTCCGCCGCTGAGCGCAAGTTGCAAACGAAATCACCAAGCAGAAAGGAAATCCCCATGAGCATTCGCCGCATCGAAGCCGGTCCCCGCATGAGCCAGGCCGTCATCCACGGCAACACCGTCTATCTGGCCGGGCAGGTCGGCACGCCCGGCAAGAGCGTCGCCGAGCAGACCGGGGACATCCTGGCGACGGTGGATCGCCTGCTGAAGGAAGCCGGCTCGGACAAATCGAAGATCCTCCAGGCGATCATCTGGCTGGCCGACATGGCCGACTTCGCCGAGATGAACTCGGTCTGGGACAAATGGGTCGACGGACCCAACGCACCCGCCCGCGCCACCGGCGAGGCCAAGCTGGCGGCGCCGGAGTACAAGGTGGAGATCATTATTACGGCTGCGATTTAGACCAGCGTCCACGTGCTTTGACTGTTGATCCTGCCCCTGCGCCCTTACCCTCTCCCCGTAAGGACGGGGAGAGGAGGTCGCCGGCGTTGCGGCCAGCCATCCTCTCCCTGTGAAGTGGGAGAGGAAAGCTATCCCTGCGAAGGCGTGAACTTCGCCACCAGTGCGTGGCTGTCGCCGGCATAGGTCAGCCGGACATGGGTGACCGGCCGGTCCGCGCTCCAAGTCTGGCGCTCGATGACGAGGCATGCGGTTCCGACCGGGATGCCGAGCGCGGCGGCTGACCCGGGGTCGGCGCCGGTGGCACGGATCGTATGCTCGGCCGCGTTCCAGGGCACGCGGCTGACCAGCCAGGGACCGGGCGCCACCTCGGCAAAGCTTTCGTCCGCCGCCTCCGGCACCGCTGCCAGGCTTATCAGCCGGTCTTCCAGACAGAACGCGCGGTCGCCCGCAAAATGTCGGCAGGAAAGCTCCAGCACGGCGCTCGGCAACGGAACGTCGAGGCGGACCAGGTCGGCGCGAGTCGCCTTGCGCTGATGGCGGGCCTCCAGTTCGTAGCGATAGGGCAGGCCGAGCGCATCGACTTCCGCCTTGATGTCGTGGATCTCGAGGATAGCAGACTGCAATTGCGGCCGTCGGACAAAGCTGCCGGAACGCCGCCGCCGCTCGATCAGCCCGGCATTCGCCAGTTGCGACAGCGCCTTGTTCACGGTCATGCGCGAACAGCCGTATTCGGTGGTCAGCTCGTGCTCGAACGGGATGCGGTATCCCGGCGGCCACTCGCCGGACAGGATGCGGTCACGGATGTCGCCGAGGATGCGCTGGTAGAGCGACACCGGCTCGCCGGTTGCTTCGTCCTCCCGCAGCGTTTCCATGTCGGCCATCGTGCACCGTCCCTCCGGCGCAAAGCGCCGGATCCAAGGTTAACCTACGCAGCCGCCAGTTCCAGCATCGTCGTGCGGAATTTCGCGGCGATGGCGTCGCGCCGATGATGGCGACCGGCCTCGACCAGCTTCTGGCCACCGACCCAGGCGCAATCGACCGCGGTCCCGCCGGCGAAGATCCAGGCGTCGAGGATGGCGTCGCCGGACTTGCCAGCCAGCGACGGCCGCGCCGCATCGAGCGAGATGAAATCTGCCGCTGCACCCGCCATCAATGCGGGCAGGCCCATCCCGAGCGCTGCGCCGCCGCCCTCGAGCGCGGCGTCGAAAAGCGCTCGCCCCGTCGAGCCGCCGGCGACCGAAAGCACGTTGCGGGCGCGGTGGGCGAGACGTTGCGAATATTCGAGCTGGCGCAACTCGTCGGATATGCCGATCAGCACGTTGGAATCCGAGCCGATGCCGAAGCGGCCGCCGTGCTCGACGAAGGACGGTGCAGCAAAGGTGCCGTCGCCAAGATTGGCTTCGGTGATCGGGCAGAGTCCGGCGATCGCAGCGCTCTTCGCCATCGCCCGCGTCTCGGCATCGGTCATGTGGGTGGCATGGATGAGGCACCAGCGATCGTTCACCTCGGCATGCGAAAGCAGCCATTCGACAGGCCGGGCGCGCGACCAGGCGAGGCAGTCGTCGACCTCCTTCACCTGCTCGGCGACATGGATGTGGACAGGCGCGTCGCCGGCCATCTTCGCGACCGCGCCAAGTTCCTCGGGCGTCACCGCGCGCAGGCTGTGCGGCGCCACGCCGACAACTGCTTGATTCAATGCGCGAACCGATTCGCGGCATTTCTCGACCAGCATGGCGAAGCGATTCAAATCGTTGACGAAACGCCGTTGACCATCGTTGGGCGCGGCGCCGCCGAAGGTCGAATGGGCGTAGAAGACCGGCAGAAGCGTGAGGCCGATGCCGGTCGCGGCGGCTGCCGCGGCGATGCGCTCTCCCATCTCGGCTATGTTGGCGTAGGGTTTTCCGTCGCGGTCGTGATGCAAGTAATGGAATTCGCCGACACGGGAGAATCCGGCTTCCAGCATCTCGACATAAAGCTGGGCGGCGACCGCCTCGACCTGGCTAGGCGTCATCGCCAGCGCGAAGCGGTACATCACCTCGCGCCACGACCAGAAGCTGTCGGCCGACGGGCCGCGCACCTCGGCAAGCCCCGCCATGCCGCGCTGGAAAGCGTGGCTATGGAGATTGGGCATGCCGGGAAGAAGGATGGCGTGACGTTCGTCGCCGGCCTGCGGCGCCGCACCCGTTTCGATGGCGCCGATGCTGCCGGCGTTCACCGTCAGCCGCACGTTGCGCTGCCATCCACCGGGCAAGAGAGCCTGTTCCGCAAAGATCACTGTCACTGGCCTGTTCCCTCCCGGCTGCAGATTACGCAATATGCCTGCTTGCGTCCCTGATTAATATGTATATACATAAGAAATCGAGATGGAAACGGAAAAGATGATGCCGCAGGAGGAAAAGGCGCGGTCTTCGCGGATCTGGCGGAACGCCAGGCTGGCGACGCTCGCCGAAGGCCTGCCGGGGCTGGGCGTTGTCGAAAACGGCGCCATCGCGGTCCGCGACGGCCGCATCGCCTATGCCGGTTCCGAAGCGGGGATGCCTGCCGCCTTGCGCGAGCGTTTCGAAAACATCGACTGCGAAGGCCGCTGGATCACGCCCGGCCTGATCGATTGCCACACCCACCTTGTCCACGCCGGCAACCGCGCCAACGAATTCGAGATGCGGCTGGCCGGCGCAACCTATGAAGAGGTGGCGAGGGCAGGCGGCGGCATCGTATCGTCGGTGAAGGCGCTGCGTGCCGCGAGCGAAGACGAGCTTGTGCGGCAGACATTGCCGCGCCTCGATGCGCTGATCGCCGAAGGAGTGACCACGGTCGAAGTGAAATCCGGCTACGGGCTCGACCTCGAAAACGAAGCCAAATCGCTCGGCGCGGCCCGCCGCCTCAGCGACGAACGGCCGGTCACTGTGCGCACCACCTTCCTCGGCGCGCATGCGCTGCCGCCGGAAGCCAAGGGCGACAAATCCGCTTATATCACAAAGGTCGTCGACGAGATGCTGCCGGCGATCGCCGCGACCGGGCTTGCCGATGCTGTCGACGGTTTCTGCGAGGGGATAGCCTTTTCGCCCGATGAGATCTCTCGCGTATTCACGGCGGCGAAAGCGCTCGGTCTTCCGGTGAAGCTGCATGCGGACCAGCTTTCCAACCTGCATGGCGCCGAACTTGCCGCCAGCTTCGGCGCGCTGTCGGCCGATCATCTCGAATACACCGACGAGCGGGGCGCCGCGGCGATGGCGAAGGCGGGTTCCGTCGCGACGATCCTGCCCGGCGCCTATTATTTCATCCGCGAGACCAAAAAACCGCCGGTGGCGCTGTTTCGCCAGCATGGCGTGAAGATGGCCGTCGCCACCGACAACAACCCGGGCACCTCGCCGCTGACCTCGCTGCTTCTGACCATGAACATGGCGGCGACGCTGTTTGGCATGACGGTCGACGAGTGCATTGCCGGAACGACGCGCGAGGCCGCGCGGGCGCTGGGGCTGCTTGGTGAAACGGGAACGCTGGAAGCCGGCAAATGGGCCGACCTCGCGATCTGGGACGTCGAGCGGCCGGCCGAGCTTGTCTATCGCATGGGCTACAACCCGCTGCACCGGCGGGTGTGGAGGGGAAAATGACGGAACTGGTTTTGAAGCCAGGCAATGCGACGCTGGCCGATTGGCGCGCCATCTATCGGGGTGCGGTGCCGAAGCTCGACGAGAGCTGCAAGCCGCGGGTCAAGGCGAGCGCCGAGGCGGTCGCCCGCATCGTCGCCAAGGGCGAGCCGGTCTATGGCATCAACACCGGTTTCGGCAAGCTCGCCAGCGTCCGCATCGAAGCTGCCGACCTGGCGACGTTGCAGAAGAATATCGTTCTGAGCCATGCGGCAGGCGTCGGCGAGCCGATGCCGGAACGGGTGGCGCGGCTGATGATGGCGTTGAAGCTCGCGAGCCTGGCGCAAGGCGCTTCCGGCGTGCAGCCGAAGACGCTGGAATTGCTGGAGGCGATGATCGCCGCTCGGGTCATTCCAGTGGTGCCGGCGCAGGGATCGGTCGGCGCGTCGGGTGACCTGGCGCCGCTTTCGCATATGACGGCGGCGATGATCGGCGTCGGCGATTGCTATACGCCGCACGGAATCTTCCCGGCGAAAGTGGCGTTTGTCTCGCATGGGCTGGAGCCGGTGACGCTGGGCGCCAAGGAAGGACTGGCGCTGCTCAACGGCACCCAGTTTTCGACCGCCTACGCGCTGGCCGGCCTGTTCGAGGCCGAGGTGCTTTACCGCTCGGCGCTGGTCACCGGCGCCTTGTCCACAGATGCGGCGAGGGGCTCGGATGCGCCATTCGACCCGCGCATCCATGCGCTGAGAAAGCATCGCGGCCAGATCGAAACGGCGGATGCGCTGCGCGCGCTGATGGCCGGCAGCGCCATCCGCGCTTCGCACCTGGTCGGCGACGAGCGCGTGCAGGACCCGTACTGCCTGCGTTGCCAGCCGCAGGTGATGGGCGCGGCGCTAGACGTATTGCGCCAGGCCGCGGCGACGCTGGAGACCGAGGCGAATGGCGTTTCCGACAATCCGCTGATCTTCGCTGAGGACGATACCGCGCTTTCGGGCGGCAATTTTCACGCCGAGCCGGTGGCGTTCGCGGCCGATATGATCGCGCTCGCGGTCTGCGAGATCGGCTCGCTTGCCGAGCGGCGGATCGCCATGCTGGTCGATCCCGCGCTGTCCGGCATGCCGGCGTTCCTGACGCCGAAGCCCGGGCTGAATTCGGGCTTCATGATTCCGCAGGTGACGGCGGCAGCCCTCGTTTCGGAGAACAAGCAGAAGGCTTATCCGGCCAGCGTCGATTCCATTCCGACCTCGGCCAACCAGGAAGACCACGTCTCGATGGCGGCGCACGGTGCGAGACGGCTGATCGGCATGGTCGAGAACGCAACAGCTGTCATCGGCATCGAATTTTGGCAGCCGCGCAAGGCTGCGATTTTCATCAGCCGCTGAAATCCAGCGATGCGCTGGAAGCGGTGCGCGGTGCGATCCGGGCCGAAGTGTCGCATCTCGACGACGACCGGCATTTCCACCCGGACATCGAGAAGGCGATCGCGCTGGTAAGGAGTGGGGCGGTGGTCGAGGCGGCGAAGGCGATTGAATTGCCGACGATTTCAGGAGGGAACTCCCTATGAGCCCCCTCCGTCACGCGTCGCGCGCCAGCTCCCCCGTAAACGGGGGAGGATCCAGGTCGCGTGAGCTTCGCCGGTGCGGATCCTCCCCTGCGGAGCGGGGGAGGGGGACCATGCGAAGCATGGTGGTGGGGGCCATCCACACCGACGCTCCGCCACATGAGGCACACCCATAACTATCCTTCCTGGCTCACGATCACCCGTGGCGATGCGCCGCTGCTGGTCAGCCTGCCGCATACCGGCATCGACCTCGCCGAATTCGAGCCCCGGCTGGTGTCGCGCTGGCTCGGACAGCGCGATTGCGACTGGTGGATCGACAAGCTCTATGATTTCGCTGCCGGACTTGGTGCCACCGTCGTACATACGGCGATTTCGCGCACGGTCATCGACGTCAACCGCGACCCGTCGGGCGCGTCGCTTTATCCCGGCCAGACGACGACCGGGCTGTGTCCGCTCGAGACGTTTCGACGGCGACCGGCTCTACCGCGACGGCGAGGAGCCCGGGCCAACGGAAATCGAGCGGAGGCGGAAGGACTATTTCGAACCTTACCACGTGGCGCTGACGAGTGAGATCGAGCGGCTGCGCGAGCTGCACCCGAAAATCGTGCTCTATGATTGCCATTCGATCCGCTCGGTGATCCCCCGGCTGTTCGACGGGACGCTGCCGGTCTTCAATCTCGGCACCAACGACGGCAAGAGCACCGATCCGGTGCTCCAGGGTCTGGTGGCGCAGATCATGGCCGAAAGCGGCGAGACGCAGGTCGTCAACGGCCGCTTCAAGGGCGGCTGGATCACCCGTCACTATGGCGACCCGGCGAACGGGGTCCATGCGCTGCAGATGGAACTTTCCAACCGCGGCTATATGCGCGAGCCGATCGGACCGGTCGGCCCGGAAAACTGGCCGACGGATTACGATCCGGAGTTCGCAGCGCCGACGCGTAAGACGCTGACCAATATCCTCGAAACCGCAATTCGCTGGGCACGCGGCTGAACGGTCGCCGCGCGGCACCAATTCTCACCGGAGGTTTTCATGACCAGCACACCCGCATCGACAATGCACGCGACGATCCGCGCGGCGACCGGCACCGAACTTTCCGCCAAGAGCTGGCTGACCGAAGCGCCGCTGCGCATGCTGATGAACAACCTCGATCCGGGCGTTGCCGAAAAGCCGGGCGAGTTGGTCGTCTATGGCGGCATCGGCCGTGCAGCGCGCGACTGGGAAAGTTTCGATCGCATCGTCGGCGCCCTGCGGAAACTGGAAAACGACGAGACGCTGCTGGTTCAATCCGGCAAGCCTGTCGGCATCTTCAAGACCCATGCCGACGCGCCGCGTGTGCTGCTCGCCAATTCGAACCTGGTGCCGCACTGGGCGAACTGGGACCATTTCAACGCGCTCGATAAGAAGGGCCTGATGATGTACGGCCAGATGACGGCCGGCTCGTGGATCTATATCGGGAGCCAGGGCATCGTTCAGGGCACCTACGAGACGTTCGTCGAGCTTGGCCGCCAGCACTATGGCGGCGATTTGTCCGGCCGCTGGATCCTGACTGCCGGCCTCGGCGGCATGGGCGGCGCGCAGCCGCTTGCGGCGACGATGGCCGGCGCTTCGTGCCTGGCGGTCGAGTGCCAGGCGAGCCGCATCGAGATGCGGCTGAAGACCGGCTATGTCGACGTGCAGGCGAAAGACCTCGACGACGCGCTGGCGATCATCGACAAGGCAAAGCAAGGAAAAAAAACCCATCTCGGTCGCGTTGCTCGGCAACGCCGCCGATATTTTCCCCGAACTGGTGAAGCGCGGCGTGCGGCCGGACGCTGTGACCGACCAGACCTCCGCGCACGATCCGGTCAACGGCTACCTGCCGCAGGGCTGGACTGTCGCCGAGTGGGAAGAAAAGCGCGAACGCGACCCCAAGGCGGTCGAGAAGGCCGCGCGAGAAATCCATGGCCGGGCACGTTCGCGCCATGCTCGACTTCCACAAGCAGGGCGTGCCGACCGTCGACTACGGCAACAACATCCGCCAGATGGCGAAGGAAGAGGGCGTCGACAATGCGTTCGATTTTCCCGGCTTCGTGCCGGCCTACATCCGTCCGCTGTTCTGTCGCGGCATCGGGCCGTTCCGCTGGGCAGCGCTGTCGGGCGATCCGGAAGATATCTACAAGACCGACGCCAAGGTGAAGGAGCTGACGCCCGGCAACCATCATCTCCACAACTGGCTCGACATGGCCAGGAAGCGCATCAAGTTCCAGGGCCTGCCGGCCCGCATCTGCTGGGTGGGCCTAGGTGACCGCCACCGGCTGGGCCTTGCCTTCAACGAGATGGTGGCGAAGGGTGAACTGAAGGCACCGGTGGTCATCGGCCGCGACCATCTCGACTCCGGCTCGGTCGCGTCGCCCAACCGCGAGACCGAGGCGATGAAGGACGGGTCGGATGCCGTATCCGACTGGCCGCTGCTCAACGCGCTCCTCAACACGGCGTCGGGCGCCACATGGGTGTCGCTGCATCACGGCGGCGGCGTCGGCATGGGTTTCTCGCAGCATTCCGGCATGGTGATCGTCTGCGACGGCACCGAAGACGCGGCGCGTCGTCTCGAGCGCGTGCTCTGGAACGATCCGGCGACCGGCGTCATGCGCCACGCCGACGCCGGCTACGACATCGCCATCGACTGCGCCAGGGAGCATGGGCTGGACCTGCCGGGCATTCTGGGGTGACGGGCGAGCTTTTCAGAACGGTTCAAGGAGGAAGAGAATGACGGACGTTTTTTACGGCGAGCGCGGCTCGCGCAGCGGGCCGCTGTTCAAGCTGATCGTGTACAGCCTAATCGGCATTGTCGTCTTCTTCGTGCCCGTGACGATCGCTGGCAAGTCGACCATTCCGCTCGACCACGCGGCAACCGCGATCGCGACTTACGCGCGTCCAGTGGCGATCGCGTTCGTCTGTTTGCTCCTGCTCTATGGCGCATTTGCCCCGTTCGTACAGGGCAAGTGGCGGACGAACATGACCCAGACGATTTTTTCGCTGCTGCGCGTGCTGGGCGTCGTGCTGGCGGCGATGTATCTGGCGAATGTCGGCCCGGCTGCCCTGTTCGCACCCGACATGCTGCCCTTCCTTTTCGACAAGCTGGTCCTCTCGGTCGGGCTTATCGTACCGATCGGCGCGCTGGCGCTCGGTTTTCTCATCGGCTACGGGCTGCTCGAATTCACCGGCGTGCTGGTGCAGCCGGTGATGCGCCCGATCTGGCGCACGCCGGGCTGGTCGGCAATCGATGCGGTGGCATCCTTCGTGGGCAGCTATTCGCTGGCGCTGCTGATCACCGACCGGGTCTTCAGGGAAGGCAAATACACGGTGCGCGAGGCGGCGATCATCGCCACCGGCTTCTCGACGGTTTCTGCGACGTTCATGGTGATCGTCGCCAAGACGCTCGGCCTGATGGGTTCCTGGAACCTCTACTTCTGGACGACATTCATCGTCACCTTCATCGTGTCGGCGATCACAGCACGGCTGTGGCCGCTGGCGACGATGGAACATCCGGGCGATCGCGACCAGCCGCTGCCGCCAGGACGTGGGCGCTGGCAGGCAGCGATCGACGCCGGCGTCGAACAGGCGGCCGCGGCCAAGGGCCTGCCGGAGACGCTGCGGGAAAACTTCATGGACGGGCTGCGCATGGCTGCGATGATCCTGCCGTCGATCATGGCCGTCGGTCTCCTCGGCCTGCTTGCGGCGAAATACACCCCGATCTTCGACGTGCTTGGACTTCTGCTCTACCCTTTCACCTGGGTCGCGCGATTTTCCGATCCGATGCTGGCGGCGAAATCGATGGCCTCGGGCCTGGCGGAGATGTTCCTGCCGGCGATCCTGCTGAAGGATGCCGACATCGGCCTCAAGTTCACGGCGGCCGTCGTCTCGGTAAGCCAGGTCCTGTTCCTGTCGGCATCGATCCCTTGCGTACTGGCGACATCGATACCGTTCCGTTTCCGGCATCTGCTGGTGATCTGGTACATCCGCACTGCACTCAGCATCCTGTTCACCGCGCCGGTGGCGTGGCTGGCGGTATCGATGGGTTGGCTGGGCTGAGCACAATGCGAATCATGCGCGCCGCAAGCTATCGCCGCATGCCGTGGAAGAACGGCGGCGGCGAGACCACCGAGATCGCCGTGTGGCCGCAGGATGCCGGCCTCGACGATTTCGGCTGGCGTGTTTCGATGGCGCGGGTGGAACGCGACGGACCGTTCTCGGCGTTTCCGGGTGTCGACCGGACGCTGAGCATTATCGAGGGCGTGGGGTTGCGGCTGGCGGTTGCAGGTCGACCGGCGGCCGAGCTTGACGGCAAGGCCGAACCATTTGTGTTTCCGGCCGACCAGCCGACCGATTCGACGCTGCTTGGCGGGCCTGTAACCGATCTCAACGTGATGACGGGGCGAGGGCGGTTCACGCATCGCGTGCGGCGGATCGGGATTTCGGGAAAGGCGGAGATAGTTTCCGATGCGGATACTGCGATCCTGCTTTGCCGTAGCGGATCGGTTGCCGTGACGGCTGCCGGACGAACCGGAAGACTGGGGCCGCTCGATAGCCTGATGCTGGACGGTTCGCACACGACGGTGGAGGCGGAAGCGGGGCGGACGGCGATGCTTTTCCTGATCGAGATCGTTCAAGCGGCATAGTAGCGGTAGCGTGCCGTAAGGTGCGGTATAAATCGGTGGCCGATATGAAAAACCCCGAAGAGCCCGGACAGATCGTCATTCTCAACGGTGCGCCCCGCGCGGGCAAGTCGAGCATTGTCGAGGCGATCCAGGAAACCTTCTACGGCGTGTGGATGAATCTCGGCGTCGATGTTCACGTGCGGCACATGACGCCTGAGCGCTACCGACCAGGCATCGGCTTGCGGCCGGGTGGCGAGCGGCACGAACTCGAGCCGCTGATCCCGGTTTTCTATGCAGCACTTTATAGAGTCCTTCGCGGCGCACAGCAGGCTTGGACTGAATGTCGTCGCCGACCTCGGACATCACGACGCCTACTCGAAGCCGCTCGGTATCCTTGCCGATTGCGTGCGGCGCCTGGCTGGACTGCCGGTTTTGTTTGTCGGCGTACATTGTCCGATCGATGTGATCATGCAACGCCGCAATGCCGGACAGGTGGGAAGGGAAAACGACTATATGAAAGGCTCGTCGGACGCGCAGGTTCCAGCGCCTATTTCGAGATGGCAGCGGGAGGTTCATATCCCCGGCCTCTACGACCTGGAAGTAGATACAAGCGCGAAGAGCCCGCAGGCTTGCGCCGAAATCATCCGCAGGAAGCTCGAAGAAGGCGTCGGGAGCCCCACTGCGTTCGAACGATTGGCTAATTTGGCGCGCCAGGGCTGAATGCGGATTACTTTATCCGATCGAGCGCTTTCCGGTCCTCGTGCATCTGCAGGAAAATCCGGTAGTCGCGGTCATAGGCGGCGCGTTTTGCCGGGTCGGGTTGATGTGACGTGCCGCCCTGCTGCATCGCCGCACAGGCCGCCGGCAAATCCGGGTATAGGCCCGCGGCGGTTGCCGCGACCATGCCGGTGCCGAGCAGCACGGCATCCTCGGCGGATGGCTCGACGACGGTGCAGCCGGTGGCGTCGGCATAGAGTTCCATCAGCAGCGGGTTCCTGGTGTGGCCGCCGGTCACGTGCAGCGTGTCGATCGCGTAACCTTCCTTTGCCTGGGCGTCGAGGATGTGGCGCACGCCGAGCGCGATGCCGACGCAGGTACGCCAATATAGCCGGCAAAGGCTGTCGAACGACGCGTCGAGCGTCAGCCCGCTGATGACGCCGACGGCGCGCGGATTGGCGAGCGGCGACCGGTTGCCGTTGAAGTCCGGCAGCACATGCAGGCGCTCCGCGAAGTGCTCGCCTTCCTCCTTGCGAAGGACCTGTATGCGCTCGACGATCTTCTTGTGTGTCGCCGCACTGGGCTCGCCGCCGGCGCCGTGCCATTGGATGATGTGGTCGAGCAGCGCGCCGGTTGCCGACTGGCCGCCCTCGTTCAGCCAGAGTTCGGGCAGCACCGCGCCGAAATAGGGTCCCCAGACGCCGGGCACGGGACGCGGCTGACGCGACAGCGCCATGGTGCAGGTGGAGGTGCCGCCGATCAGGCCGAGATGGCGGTCGATATTCTGATTCGCCGGAAGCGAAGGCGCCGATGACGCCGAGCGCGCCCGCATGTGCGTCGATAAGGCCGATGCCGACATGGCAGGCTGGGGTTAGACCGAGCTCGCTTGCCGCCTCGTTGCTAAGCCGGCTAACGCTTTGGCCGATCGGCGATGCCTTCTCCGGCAGATTGCCGCGCGCCAGCATGTCCGGAATGCCAACCGTCTCGAAGAAATCACGCTGCCAGCTTTCCTTCTCATGCGCGAGATAGGTCCATTTGCAGGTGAGCGTGCATTGCGATCGCTCGAGCGAGCCAGAGGCTTTCCAGGTCAGGAAATCCGCGAGATCGAAGAAATAGCCGGCCTCCTCCCAGCTCTGCGGAAGGTTGCGCTTCAGCCACATCAGCTTCGGCGTCTCCATTTCGGGCGACATGACGCCGCCGATGAAGTCGAGCACCTTGTGGCCGGTCGCTGTGCATTCCTCGGCTTCGGCGACGGCGCGGTGGTCGAGCCAGACGATGGTGTCCCAACTTGCTTCGCCGGTGGTCGAGACACTGACCTGGCCGCCGTCCTTGCCGCGCACCACCAGCGAGCAGGTGGCATCGAACGAGATGCCGCGGACATCTCCCGGCGCGGCCTTCGCCTTGTCCATCGCCGTGCGGACGGAAGCGCACACAGCGCGCCAGATGTCTTCCGAATCTTGCTCGGCGTGGTCGTGCTGCGGCCGGTTCATTGCGATCGGTTGTTCTGCACGGGCAAGCAGCCGCCCGCCACGGTCGAGCACGCCCGCGCGCGCACTTCCGGTTCCGACATCTACGGCGACGACAAGGTCGGTCATGCGGGGACTTTCAATCGGCAAGGTAGCGGACACGATAGCCGCAGAGTTTGCTCAAGGCCGCCATTTCTTCAAGGATATCCCCATAAGAAACGGCAACGTGGTTGCTCATGTAGTGCGCCATCAGGGTGTCACGCCCGATGCCGAGGTCGGCGATCATGATCGGCCATTCAGGCGTGGTGCCGTTCCACCATTCGGAAAGCTTAGCCGGCGGCAGTTCGACCACTTCACCCTTGCCGATATCCATCACCGGCTCGCCATCGTCGAGCCAGGCGCGTGACCAGGTCATCTTGCCGCCAAGGCTGGCGCCGGTGAAGGTGCCGCCGGGCACCGGGAAATATTGCTGCGGCTGCCGCCAGGAATGCACGCCTTTCAAGGTGTCGGGATCGAGCGAGAACGCATAGGCGCCGGCCGAACCCGAGTTCAGAAGCAGCCAGAGGAAGCGCCCGTCATGCTTGCCGCCCCAGCGCACGTCGTGGAAGGCCACGCTCTGGTGCAGGCCTTTGGCCTTGAGCAGCCGCTTCATCATTTCCATCGGCAGCAGGTTGCCCTGGTCGGCCTCGGTGGAATCGACGACCGTGTCGCCGTTGGTTTCCGGCCGGCAGGTGGAGTTGAGCAGGCCCTCGGCGAAATCGGATGGCGGCCGGAGCTTGATCAGGCCGAGCTGGTACTGCCAGCCGACGCAATCGGCCTTGAATTCGTCGACGAGATCGAGCACCGCGAGATAGTCGCGCAGCTGTTCGCGGGTGGCGTTGGCGTCGAAATCTTCCGCACCGGCGCCGCCATAGTGAAACTCGATGCCCTTGGCGTTGACGAAGGCCAGCGCATCGTCGATGCGCTTGTCGGAGACGCGTTTGCCGTAATCGATGATCCAGGCCTGGTCGACCTTGTGTTCGGCGAAGCCGAGCTTGTGCAGGAGGCGGGCGCCGAAATAGCCGTTGGTCATGCCCATCGAGGTGTCGCCGAGCATCAGCGCGATCGGACGGCGGCGCTTCATTTCGGCATGGACGTCCTCGGCGATCTTCGCAGCCGCGGCGGATACTTTCGGGGCAGGGCGGATGCTTGCATCGTCATAGGTGATGACGCCCTTGTCGCACCATTCTTCGAGGCCTTCGAGGAACGTCGGTATCGGCGCTCCAGTCGGCAGCGTCGGTCCACAGGCGGCTGGTCTTGCGGCCTTCGGCGGCGAGGCAGGCGCCGGTGTTGAGGAGGCCGACCAGGCCCGGCCATTTGCCGGAAAAATTGCTGACCATCAAAAGCGGATTGTCGTGGCCGATGACGCCGTCGACCGTGTGCGGGCCGTAGACCCAATGCGTGTAGAGGCCGATGATCGGCCCGTCGAGCTGGCCGAGCTTCTCGATCGCCTCGTGCGGCTTGGTCATGAAGCCTTCGACGCGGCGATGCTTGCGGCCGAGGCGGGACAGGCTTTTCTCGAGCTGGGCGGTTGCTTCCTGCAGCATCGGCAGCGCGGTCTCGTTCGGCATTGCGCGGTAGTCGCCCGGCCAGAAAATATTGATCGTGTCGCTCATGGTCCGCACCTTCCGTATGTCATGCATTGTCCCGGCATCGCAAGCCTATCGCGGCCGTGCCGGGCTTCGGGAATGGAATTAGGCCGGGCGGCAATAAGCCGCCCGGCCTGTCCAAAGTCAGAGGCCGTTGTCCTTCATGATCTGGGCGGCGTTTTCCTTGGTCACCTTCATCGTGTCGAGCGTGATGGTCTTCTCGACCTTCTCGCCGTCAGGTGCTTGATCGCCTGCCGCAGGCCTTCCGCGCCCGGCGTGGCGTAGAGGAAGGTGGCGGTCAGTTCGCCGTTGTTGACCCAGGTCACGCCTTCGCCCGGCAGCGCGTCGATGCCGATGAACTTGATGTCCTTCTCGCGGCCCGACATCCTTGGCGGCGAGATAGGCGCCATAGGCCATCGGATCGTTGTGGCCGTAGACGAGGTCGATCTTCTCGTTGTTGCGCAGCGCGTTGGCCATGATGTTGTAGGCCTGGTCCTGCTTCCAGTCGCCGGACTGCTGGTCGAGCAGGTTCTTGATGCCCGGCTCCTTGTCGGTGAATTCGTGGAAGCCGTCATGGCGGTCATGCGCCGGCTGGGTGCCCATGCCGCCCCAGATCTCGACGACGTTGCCCGCGGCCTTGCCCGGGCCGCCGAGCAGCTCGACCGCATATTCGCCGGCCGCGCGGCCGATCAGCTTGTTGTCGCCGCCGACGAACTGCGTGTACTGGTCGGTCTCGACGTTGCGGTCGAGCACGAAGACCGGGATCTTGGCGTCGATCGCCTGCTGGACGACGCCGGTCAGGCCGGCCGATTCCTTCGGCGAGACCAGCAGCGCGTCGACTTCCTGGCGGATCAGGTTCTCGACGTCGGCGACCTGCTTCTCGGTCTTGTCCTCGCCGTCGGTGATGATCAGCTCGACTTCGGGATGCTTGGCGGCTTCGGCGATGATGTCCTTGTTGAACTGGGCGCGCCAGGGCTCGATGGTCGTCGCCTGGCTGAAGCCGATCTTCCATTTCTTGTCCTGCGCGAAGGCGTCTGCCGCCGGGCAGAAGTGCGGTCGTCGCGACGAGCGCTGCGGCGAAAGCGGCGAGCCTCGTGAATTCACGGCGTTTCATTTGCGTTTCCTCCGATGTTTCGAGACATGGTGTCTCTTCCGACGTCCGCTCTTCGGCGGACGTTTGCTTGTGCGCCGGCCGGCGGGCCGGCAGGCGCAGATAGGCGAAAAGGTCGGCGGCGTTGCGCTCCTGGACGAGCACGGTGCCGATGATGATCAGGCCCTTCAGCACGAGCTGAAGGTTCGAATTGATGTTGTGGAGCTGCAGGATGTTGGACAGCAGGCCGAAGATCAGCACGCCGCAGAAGGTGCCGGCCAGGCTGCCGCGGCCGCCCATCAGGCTGGTGCCGCCGATGACGACGGCGGCGATGGCGTCGAGTTCCAGCCCGGCGCCGGCGTCCGGCTTGCCCTGGCGGTACTGCGCCACATAGAGCACCGCCGCGATGCCGGCGAGCAGGCCGGAGATCGCGTAGGTGACGATCTTCACGCGGCCGGCGTCGATGCCGGACAGCCGCGCCGCCTCCTCGTTGCCGCCGATCGCGTAGACATAGCGGCCGAACGGCGTGAAGCGCAGCACCGCGCCGTAGATGACGATCGCCGCGATGAAGAACAGGCCGGGCATCGGGATGATGCCGAACACCAGCGAGCGCAGCATGTCGAACTCGGCGACGGCGTTGGAGCCGGTATAGACGGGCAGCACCGCGTTGTTCTGGCCGGCGGTGAGCCGGGCGATGCCGAGCGCCGTCACCATCATGGCGAGCGTCACGATGAAGGGCTGCAGCCGGCCGGCGACGATGATGAAGCCGTTGATCGCGCCGAAGCACAGGCCGACGCAGGGCGCGACGAGCAGCACGCCGAGCACGCCGAACTTGGTCTGCACCTGCGGCAGCAGGAACCACAGCAGCCAGGCAGCAAAGGACGACGCCGACGACGCCGGGCATGACGACGCCGCGCATCGCGTCGAGCTGGATATCGCGGTCGCGACGCCGCCCTGGCGCGATCTTCTCGAGGTTGAGGAAGACGAAGCGGGTGAGCGACGACGCCGATGAGCAGCGCGACCAGCGCCGACCGTCGGCACGCCCATGAGCGCGGCCGGCGTGTCGCCCGGCACGGTCAGCAGCATGGCGCAGACGACGCGAGCAGATCGCCATCAGCGAGCCGACCGAAAGATCGATGCCGCCGGTGATGATGACCGCCGTCATGCCGGTCGCGATCAGGCCGGTGGTCGACACCTGCCGCAGCACGTCGAGCAGATTGCCGTAGGACAGGAAGATGTTGTTGCCCTTGGACGACTGACCGGCGAGGACAGCACGCCGATCAGGAAGATGGCGATCAGCCCCCAATAGAGCTTGGTGCGGGAGAGGAGCTTCAGCGCGCTCATGCGGCGGCCTTTCCGCGGCTTCTGCGGGGCGCGGCAAGCTGCATGATGCGCTCCTCGCTCGCCTCGGCGCGGGCGAGCATGCCGGTCTGGCGGCCTTCCGACATGACCAGGATGCGGTCGGCGAGAAGCAGGAGTTCGGGCAGTTCGGAACTGACGACGACGATGGCAAGGCCTTCGCGCGCCAGCTTGAAGACGAGGTCGTAGATCTCGCGCTTGGCGCCGACATCGATGCCGCGCGTCGGCTCGTCGAGCAGCAGCACGCGCGGCTCGGTCGCCAGCCATTTGCCGATCACGACCTTCTGCTGGTTGCCGCCCGACAGCGTGCCGGCCGGCCTGTTCGATGCTGCCGCAGCGCACGCCGAGCGTCTCGACCGCGTTGCGCGCAAGCGCGGCCTCGCCGGCGAAGGAGCGGAGGCCGAAACGCGCCAGGCGCCCGACCAGCGGCAGGGCGACATTGTCGGTGATCGACGCCTGCAGATGCAGGCCCTGCGTCTTGCGGTCCTCGGTCACCAGCGCGATGCCGAGGCGCCGCGCATCGCGCGGCGAGCGGATGTCGACCGGCTGCGCCGTCGAGCCTGATTTCGCCGCCGGCGCTGGCCTTCGCTCGAGCCGAAGATCGTCTCCAGGATTTCGGTGCGGCCCGAGCCGAGCAGGCCGCCGATGCCGAGGATTTCGCCGGCGTGCAGGTCGAAGCTGACGCCTTCCAGCACCTGCCGCCAGCCGTGCCGATGCGGAATCGACAGCGAAAGATCGCGCACCGACAAGCACGGTTTCGCCGCCGACGGTCGCGCTCGTCGTGGCTCGCATCGAGCAGGCTGCGGCCGACCATGGCGGCGATGATCGCGTCTTCGTCGAGTTCGCTCATCGGCCTGGTCAGCACGTGCCGGCCGTCGCGGAAGACGGTGACGCGATCGGCCGAGCTGCATGACCTCGTCGATGCGGTGCGAGATATAGACGATGGCGACGCCGTCCGCGGCGAGCTGGCGGATGATCTTGAACAGCCGCTGGCATTCGGCGGGCGACAGCGCCGAAGTCGGCTCGTCCATGATCAGGATGCGGGCTTCGATCGACAGCGCCTTGGCGATCTCGACAAGCTGCTGTTCGCCGACCCGCAGCGAACCGATGCGCGCCTCCGGGTCGAGATCGATGCCGAGCCGTCTGCAGCAGCGCCCGGGCAGCCGCGGTGCTCGCCTTGCGGTCGACGATCAGGCCGGCGATCAGCCGCTCGCGGCCGAGGAAGATGTTGTCGGCGACGCTGAGCTCGGGAACCAGGTTGAGTTCCTGGTGGATGATGGCGATGCCGGCGGCCTCGGCATCGCGGACGCTGGCGAAGCGGACCGGCTGCGCCGTCGACGCTCGACGGCGCCTTCATAGTCGGTGTAGACGCCGGAGAGGATCTTCATCAGCGTCGATTTGCCGGCGCCGTTTTCGCCCATCAGGGCGTGGATTTCGCCGGGCTTCAGATCGAAGTCCGACGTCGCGAAGCGCGGCGATGCCGCCGAAACGCTTGGAAACCGAAACTGCCGTCAGCACCGGTCCGGAGCGGCCGGCGAGGACGCCGGATGGGTCTGGACGCGGCTTCGCGATCGCGCATGACAATGGCGGCCTCCCTTCCGACCTTCGTCAACCTTGTGCCGAAGCTAATCTAAACGTTTCGAAGAGTCAAGCGGCACTGCGGCCGCTTTGTGAAAAAGCTGGCCGCAATTGTTGCGCGATGGCGGCAAAATTACGCAATTACTGGCCAAGGGTTTGATCAAAACGTTTTGAAGAATGACCAAAAGCAAGCGCAAGCGGCCGCGCAAATCGACAGCGCCGACGATGCTCCACGTGGCGGAGGCGGCGCGCGTTTCGGTTGCCACCGTTTCGGCCGTCGTCAACGGGACCGCGATCGTCAGCCCCGAGCTTACCGCGCGGATCGAGGCCGCGATCAAGCGACATCGGCTACAAGCGCAACGCGATCGCCCGCAGCCTGAAGATGGGCACGACGCGCACCATCGGGCTGACCGTCGCCGACATCACCAACCCGTTCTTCACCGATGTCGTGTCGGTCATCCAGGAGGTGCTTCACCGCGCCGGCTATGCCGTGATGCTGTGCTGCAACGACGAGGACATCGAAACGCAGGACGACCAGATCCAGCTTCTGCTCGACCGCATGGTCGACGGGCTGATCATCGCGCCGGCCGGCGACGACGCCAATCTGAAGCGGATCCTGGAAGGCACCAACGTTCCGGTCGTGCTGATCGACCGCATCTGCGACGGCGTCGACACCGATGCCGTGATCCTCGACAACCAGCGCGCGGTGTTCGACGCGACCACCTACATGCTGCATCTCGGGCATCGGCGCATCGGCTACATTTCCGGCTCGCTCGACACCTCGACCGGCCGCGACCGCCTGGCCGGCTATCACGGCGCGCTCGATTCGACCGGCATCGCTTTCGACGACGAACTGGTCAGGCTCGGCAATTTCCGCGAGGCCGACGCCTACAAGGCGGCGATGCAGCTGCTGACGCTGCCCGACCGGCCGACGGCGATCTTCTCGGCCAACAATCTGATGGTCATCGGCGTCATGAAGGCGATCCGCGACATCGGGCTTTCGTGTCCGGAAGATATTTCGGTCGCCTGCTTCGACGATTTCCCATGGGCCGACGTGTTCCGGCCGCAACTGACGACTGTTGCGCAGCCGGTGCGGGCGATCGGCGAACAGGCCGCGCAACTGATGCTCGACCGGCTGGCCGGCCGGATCGACAACGGGCCGCGCCGGCTGGTGCTGCAGGGGCGGCTGATGGTGCGCAATTCATGCCGTCCGCATGCCTCGCTGGTGCAGGGCGCAAGAGCTGAATAGTGAATAGTGAATAGTGAATAGTGAATAGTGAATAGTGCAATAGTGAATAGTGCTCCCTACTCCCTCAGTCCTCGTGCAGCTTGCGGGCGATCGGCGGCCCGACCGCGATATCCTTGAACACCGCGCGAAAGCCGGATCGCTCCGGCGAGCAGGCCATGACGCCGATCTCCGCATCCGTGTCGGGAAACGGGCAAAGCCGTGCCATCTGCCAGGGCGCGCCGCCGACAGAGAACTGGACGCGGACGGCGTCGCCATGACGGGTCAGCCGCACCGAAACCGCGTCGGCCGGCCTGGCATCGGGCAGCGGGATGACCGACCAGTCCGACACGCCGCGCGTGACGACGACGCTGAAGTGCATCAGCCCGTCGGTGTATTCGATGCCGGTCTTGATCCAGTGGCTTTCATCGATCCGCAGCATCAGCCCGGCCTGGTCGTAGAGCTCCTCGTAATCGCCGAGGATCGTCGCTGACGCAGTGAAATCGCCCGACACGCCGCGCATATAGGCATGCCCGTTGTCGCGGACGAAGCCGTAGAACGTCTCGCGCCAGAAATCGGTTTTCGGCGTCGGTCCGCAGTTCGAGCGCCTTCGCGTCGCCGCGTCCAGACGGCAGGCGGATTGAACCAGTAGAACGTGTCGGACATTGTCGCGGCCTCTCCCGGAATGCTTGTTCCTGTGGGATAGCACATCGCCCGGCGGTGTCGAACGAGCCGCCGCTCTCGTCAGGTGAGGCCGTGGCGCACGAGATGGCGCACGACCGGCGAGAACAGGTCTTCGCCGATATAGGCGCCGACGCCGGTTCGCTTGAAGAGCGGTTCGACAAGGTCGGCATCCTCGACGACAGGGATGGCGAGCCGGCGCGCTTCGCTGATCATCCCGTCGGCGATGCGGCCCTGGCTTTTGGCAACGACGACCGGAATCGGGCGTCTCGTTGGGTACGTAACGCAACGCGACCATGCGGTCGCCGGCGACGAAGACGAGGACGGCGTTTTTCAGGCCGAGCCTCAGCGGACGGGCAACCGCCTCGCGGCGCTGGCGCTGCAGTTCCTGGCGGATGAGCGGGTCGCCCTCGAGGTCCTTGTGCTCGCGCTTGAACTCGGTCCTAGTCATCCGCATGTCGCGCTGGAAAAGCCAGCGCTGCAGCGGCACGTCGATCAGTCCGATGACTATGAAACCCAGCGCCGCGGCTATGCCCAGCGGCGTCAGCACCGACTTGATCATCGGCTCGACGCAAGTCTCGCCGCAGCCGGGCGTGTCGAAAAGCGGCTGCAGCCATGCCAGCAAGATGGCCACGAACAGACAGGCCAGGAACACCACCTTCGCCAGCCCCTTGGCGAATTCGATCGACGTTGCGCAGCGACACGATCTTCTTCAGACCCTTGGCCGGATTTATGTGATCAAACTGAGGTTTGACCGGCTCAAAGGAAAAGACCGGCCCGGATGTCGCGATGACAGCCGAAGACCAGCGTGAAAACGGTGACGATGCCGGCCAGGGGGGCGGTGACCAGGAACATCAGAGCGACCGTATGCCGGATCGCCCGCATGCTGATTTCCCCGAACGACCCGTTCGGAAGCCGTGACCGTCTGCACAAGTTCGGAAAGGTGTTCCGAGACGGTCGGCCAGATGAAAAACAGATAGGCAAGCGCTGCCAAAAGCGTGAAACCGGCGATCAGGTCGCGGCTTTGCGAGACCTGTGCCTTTGCGCCGCGCGTCCCGCAAGCTTCTTGTCGGACGCGGGTAATTTTTTTTCCTCAGCTTCCTCGGCCATATTGCTATCTTAGCGCATTGTTGTGGTTCCAGTGAGCACAGCCTGTGTATGGTGCGGCGGGCTTGAATACGGAGAGGTGGATATGCGGCTGCGTATCGTGTTCTTGCCTGTTGTCGGAATGTTGGCGCTTTCCGGTTGCCAGACGACCAAATCCAAGGCCGAGCGGAGGCGAAGGCGCAGGGCGCCGTCGACGCAATCGGACCGGCTGATCAAGCTTGCCGCGATATCGAAGCGCAGCGGCGAAAACGACACTGCGATCGCGCTCTACCAGCGGGCCACGGCGATGCCGGATGCGAAGCCGAGCGCGTTCGTCAAGGCAGGCGAGGCCTATATGCGTGCCGGCTATCCCGCCGAGGCGGCACAAGCCTATCAGTGCCGCGCTGTCGAAAGCGCCGAATGACGGCCAGGCAATGCTTGGGCTTGGTTCGGCGATGATGGAGACGGGCGATATCGATGCCGGCATGCGCGCGCTGGCTCAGGCGGCGCCGATCGTCAATACCAGCAGCGCCTACAACCGGCTGGGCGTGGCGCAGACATTCGCCGGCCAGGTAGACGAGGCGCAGGCCACTTTCTGCTCAGGCGCTCAAACTTGCGCCGGGCGATCTCGACGTCGAGAGCAACATGGCGCTGGCCGCGGCGCTCGAAGGCAATTCCGCCACAGCACTTCCGCTGGTCCAGAAGATCTGCCGCCGCACCCAATGCGCAATTGCATCACAAGCGCAACGTCGTGGTGGTCTACGGACTTCTTGGCCAGGCCGATCAGGTCAGGGCCTCGCCGCCGACCGGCCTGGCGACCAAGGAGATGAACACCTTGCTTGCCCGTGCCAGAATCATCCGCGCCAAGGGCAGCACGCAGGCAAGGGCGAAAGCGTTCGGCTCGATCGTCGGCTAGCGCACCGGTCCGAAAAAAGCGAAGTGATTCTCGGAGAAGTCCACCGCGCAAACAGCCCGACACGCGAACGCAAGAAGGCAAGCGCAGGCAAGGGAGCATCGGCTCAGTCGACTTGCGGAAGCGTTGTTTGCGGCGTCGTCGGCCCGCTATTGGCGCCGCCAATCGGCGCTTCTTCGCCATAGAGGTAGCGCCGTGCGGCATTTGCCGTCGGCGCGGCCGCCGCCGGCCCCATGCCGCCGTCCCTCGACCAGGTCGCGCTGGCTTTCGGCCATGCGTTGAAGATTGTAGGCGTTGGCGCAGCCGGGCGGCAGATGGGAGCCGACGCCGGAAACGATCGTCAGATCGGTCGCAGCGGCAGAACGGTCGTCATCGGCCGGTTCGGCCAGACATGCATCGGGCGCAAGGACGGAGCCGCCGACGCCCTTCTCGGAGCCGCCGGTGTCGGTGGAAACATAGCTGTAGCCGGGCGAATATTCCTGCGGCTGCGGCTTGCCGTTGCGCAGCCGCCAGAAGCGAGCAGTGGAAGAACGAGCGCAGCGCGGAAAACGATGCGAAATGTCATGTCCGGTCCCCGCTACTTGATGATCAGGCCCATCGCCGATGCGTCATTGGCGCGCTTCCTGTGGCGCTTGGCCTGCCGGACGATCGAGCGGCATGGCGAGGCTGTCGCGCACCGGCTCGACCAGATAAGGCGTGATCAGGATCACCAGTTCGGTCTCTTCGCTCTGGAAGCGCTGTGACTGAAAAAGCGGGCCAAGCACCGGCACATCGCCGAGAACCGGAAACTTTTCCAGATTACGCGTGAGGTCCGCTGCTGGAAAAGACCGGCGATCGCAAAGGTCTGGCCGCTCGCCACTTCGACCGTGGTGTCGGCCCTGCGCACGACGAAACTCGGCATGGCAAAGCCATTGGCGCTGACGGAGCCTGCTTCCGACAAGGAACTGACTTCCGGCTGAACATGGAGCGCAATGCGATCGCGGCCGATCAGCGTCGGGGTGAACCCGAGGGAAACGCCGAACGACTTGTATTGAACGGTAACGACGTCCGTTCCTTGCGGGATCGGAACCGGAATTTCGCCGCCGGCAAGAAAGCTCGCGGTCTGACCGGTCATCGCTGTCAGGTTCGGTTCGGCCAGTATCTTGACGACGCCGTTGCGTTGCAGCGCTTCGATGAGAATGTCGAAGTTGATGCCATGCGTCTGGTCCATGCTCAAACCAAGATTGCCGGTGCCGGAGGGCACGCCATTGTCCTGGAACATGTTGAATTCAAAGCCGCCGCTCCTGTATCCGACAGACCAGTCGACGCCGTACGACTGCAACTCAGTGCGCGAGACTTCGGCGAAACGGACCCGGATGTTGACCTGCTGCGACCCCTGCACGGTCATGTTGTTCAGCGGCGGTTGTTCCGGCGGCGAGAACGTGCGGGCGATATTGTCGACATCCGTTGCCTCTTCGACGCCTTGTGCCTCGCCGGTCGCAACAATGCGGGTTCCGAAAATCGAGAGATTTGTCGCCGAGTTCGGCTGCATTGCGGCTTCGCTTCGTTTGCAGGCGTGACATCGGGGGTGACGCGGAACTGGGCCGTTGCCTCGACCCGCTCATCGGCTGTGATTGCAATCAGGTTGGTCAGGCCGGGCTTTAGGCCGAAGACATAGACGATGCCCGGCGACACGACCTGAAGGTCGGCGATCGTGGTGTCGGCGATCAGGACGGATTCAACGGGTTCATTGAAGCGCAGCAGGCGTCCTTGCCCGACCGGCAGGTCGACCGTTGGCCTGCTCGGCAATGGCGACACATCCTGTGCCATCGCAGTCGGCATGTGTGAACGAAAAGCGCCAGCAAGACGCCAACCGTCGCGATAGCGAGCCAGCGGGGACATCCGCCCGGCGAAAGCGGCGGATCGAACGCCTGTTGCGGTATCGTGGATTGTCATGCTGTTCCCCTCTTGCGCCATGTAGTTCCCCCAATCTGCCAGTCCGCCCGGCTGGCATCATGAGGCGGCCTCTTGTCCGGCTTTCGCCCGTCGCCGATGGCAGCGACCGCGAGACGTTGCGTGCCGCGCCCTTGCGGCCGGCTATCGTGGCCAATGGCTGCACGTTGAATTCGTGTGCGAGTTCCTGGATAGGACAGGACCGGAAGCTCGATGGCATTGTGCACCAGCAGGCTGCGCATATGACGGCGCACATCCATCGCCGCCAGGACGACCGGCGAGGACATCGGCCGGCGTTCTGCGACAAGGCTCGTTCGATTTCGGCGACCAACGACTGTGCATCGTCATCGGAAAGGTTCAGGAACGTGCCGGTGGATGTGCTCTGCACCGCGTTTCGCAGGATATCCTCGGCCGAGCGCTGCAGAACATAGGCTGCGATGATGTTGTTGCGGCCAGCCGAAGCGGAAGCTGATCTGGCGTTTCAGGGCGTGCGGACATATTCCGTGAGCAGAACGACGTCCTGTTCGCGTTGGCCCCATTCGATCAGCGCTTCGAGGATCAGGCGCAGGTTGCGGATCGGCACGTTTTCGCCGACCAGTCGCCGAAGCACCTCGGCGATTTTCTGCAGCGGCACGATTTCCTGCGCCTGCCTGACGAGATCCGCATAGTCCGGCTCCATGTCGGACAGAAGCCTGCGGGTCTCCTGGATCCCGACGAAATGGCCGGCATAGAGCCGAAGCGCATTTCCGGTCCATTTGGCCGCTGTTTCGCCGGCGTGGAGAAGACGAAGCCGGCTTCCTTCAACGCCGAAAGGTGGCGATCATCGACCCACATGAATTTGCGCTGGCCGGCAATCGGAGGACCCTTTTCGTAAGTCACATCGAGCAGATCGAGATGCGTTGGGTCCGCTTCGACAAGAACGCGGTCGGCGGGGATTTCGGCATCCAGGATGGGTGCGCCCTCCAGATCGATGCGCATGCTTCTCGCGAAAGCTTCTCGTCGACCTGCAGGCCGATAGCCGGAACGTCGACACCGAGATCGCCGAAAAGCTCGCGGCGCACGCCATCAGCGAGCGTGGCGAATTCGGGTTCCGGGACCGAGCGTCCGAGTTCGGTTCCGAAGCGTACGACGATGCGGGATGAAGGGGCAGTGCTGCGACGGGCGTCGATGAAAGCGATGCCGGTTTTCCAGCTTGTTCGGCCACGGCGGTCTGGCCGATGTCCTTGAGTTCGGCTTCCCGGCGGTGCGGCGATTGATCGCATAGGCGCCCGCGCCGAAGCAGGCGCCAAGGACCAGGAACACAAGGGACGGAAAGCCCGGCACTACGGCAAGGCCGACCATGATCACCGCGGCGAGTGCGAGCGCACGGGAGTCCCGTAGTAGCTGGCTGGTTATTTGCCTGCCAAGGTCGCTCGTGCCGTCCGAGCTGCCGACGCGCGTCACCATCGTTCCGGCGGCCACGGCGACGAGCAGTGCCGGTATCTGCGCCACCAGCCCGTCACCCACCGTGAGCAGTGAGTAGGTCGACGGCGGCGTCGCCCAGCGACATATCGTGCTGCAGCGTTCCGATCGCGAAACCGCCGATCAGGTTGACCAGAATGATGACGATGCCGGCGATGACGTCGCCCTTGACGAACTTCATGGCGCCATCCATCGCGCCGAACAGCTGGCTCTCACGCTCAAGCTGCTGGCGCAGCCGGCGTGCCTCCGCCTGATCGATGTCTCCGTTGCGCAACTCCGCATCGATGCTCATCTGCTTGCCGGGCAGCGCATCGAGCGTGAAGCGCGCGGCAACTTCGGCAACGCGTTCGGCACCCCGCGCAACCACGATGAACTGCGCGACGGTGATGATCAGGAAGATCACCAGGCCCACGGCAATACTGCCGCCGACGACGAAACTGCCGAAGGCCGAAACGATCTCGCCTGCGTCGGCCTGGAGCAGGATCAGTCGCGTGGTCGTGATCGTGATCGCCAGCCGGAACAGGGTGGCGACGAGGATGACCGACGGCAGCGACGAGAACTGCAGCGGATGAGAGACGTAGAACGAAGCCAGCAGGATCAGCACGCTGATCGGCGATATTGGCGGTGATGAGGATGTCGACGAGGAAGGTCGGCAATGGAATGAGCATCATCACCACTGCAACGAGCATCAGGATGGCGATGACCAGATCGCTGCGGCGTGAAAGCTTGGCAAGGAAGTGCAGAAGCCGCTCGGACACCGTCATCCGGCGGCTCGATGCGGTAGGAAGTCCGCAAGGCATTGTGCGCCTCGGCCTTACGGCCGGCCACAAGCAAAGCGCGGCTCTTCAGCAACGCTAGCGTCGGGTGGTCCATTCCCTCCAGCGTCTCCAGCCTGGCGATGGTGGCAAGCGCCTTGTCCGCTTCGCCATCGAGTATCAGCAGATGGGCGAGCGTCCGCAGAACGCCGGCATTTCCCGGGAGCAGCTGCGCGGCGATAAGCAGATACGCCGCGCCGCGCTTTGCCTGCCCATGACAGCCGTAGAGATAGCCGAGCACATGCAGCAGATGCACTGTTTCATGCGGATCAGTCAGGTCTCAACTCCTCCCTGTATACGGCCGAGCAGATCGCGATGGCGCTCGATTTCGTCCTCCATCAGCGTCCGGGCGAGTGCTCTTGAGCTGCTCGCCACCCTCGAGATCGGGAACCAGATGCGGTACAAAATGCTGGAGAATGGGAACCGAGCGGCGCAGGATGGCTGGCTCGGGAATACGCGGCATGACGAAGTCGATGAGCGCGTCGTCGAGCGATTTGCCGGTGTGCGCCCGACGAGGCTTGGAAGTCCGCGGATTCCTGGACTTTTCCGTACCGCGGCCGCATGTGGCCTCGCGCGCACGCGCCTGCTGCCTTGTCGACGCCGTTCATCCGCCGCCGGTTGATTGCCTGGCCGCGTACGCCTTCTGCCTGCTGCGCCTCGCGTCCGGATGTATCCACCTTGCCGTATCGAATCGCGGCCCTTCAAGCCGGCGACTCATGGATATTTCAGCGCGACCGTGGCGCCGCCTTTCGTCAGCAGGAGTTCCTTCTCGCCGATGCGCTTGATCGTCCAGCCGTCATTGGTGAATGCGCCTTCATGATAGCGTGCGCCGTCGGCTGTGATGACATAGGGCCGCTCGCCGTACCAGATCGCCTGCAGCCTCAGCCGTGGCGCCTGCTCGGCGCTGCCGACCATGACATCGGAGGCGAGCGGGATGTGCCGCCGATACGTCTGGTCGAACCAGGATTGCGTTTCGGTCCACGCCTCGCTCTTGCTGGCCGGGATGATGCCGGAGACGGTCAGCCGCCCATGGCTGTCCTCGACATTCAAGGAGCCGATTCCGGCTTGCTCCAGTCGAAGTTCGAGTTGCTTGCCGGCTTCCGCGGCGCTCACCGGGCCCTGTGCGGCCGTAGCCGCGCCTTCCGTCGCGTCGGTCGCGGCGTACTGCTGGAGCCCGTCGGCGAAGGCGAGCTTGGTCAGTTTGGCGTCGCCGGCGGCGCCTTGCAGGGACCGGTCGGAATCAGCCAATGACAGGCCGTTGGCCGCGATGGACAGAACGAAAGCGGCAGCGACCAGTCCGGCCGCCACCAGAATTGGCCGACCCGCAAACGGGAAGCCGACAGGTGCTTGCTCAGGGCCGGTCAGGAGAACCTGCGCTTCTCCGAAAACGACTTCGACCGGCAGCTTGCAGCGGCGTCCGTGGCCCTTCGGCACAACCTCGCCGCTTGCCAGCGTGACGTCGCCGCCGACGGCCTCAATCTCCACCTGGCCGCCCTTGCGGCGCAGGCGTGCATGGACGGGCGCGATACCGGTGTCCCTGAGCACGATGTCGGATTCGGTACTCGAGCCGACCGTGTAAAGTGGCTCCGCCAGGTCCAGCGTGGCGCCGGCATGCAGCCCGTGCGTTACCCTCAGCGCGACTTCGCGCCCGGTCGTACGGCCATCCGGATCAGGGGCGCCCGGCCGAAACGGACGCATGAGCGCCGCATCCCACAATCTGTTGATCGATCCTGCGGTCATGCAACTCCACCTCCGGGGAACAACGCCTCAAACGTTGTTTGGCAAAAACGATGGCGAATCGTTCTTGCCGGAAAGCTGCGCCGCCGGTCTGCTTTCCGCGGCGGCGCACAGGGTGCGAATATCGCGGCCTTTAAGCTTTCTCGGCAGACTGGCCGAGCGTCCTCGCGGTGCTCATCATCATGTCGTGTTCGGACTTCGCGATTTCTTTTTTGATCTCCAGCCCGAACATGCGCTCCTGATGCTTGATCATCTTGTCCAGGTTCTGTTCGGCGACTCCCGCCAGTGGAGTTTGTCGGGGGTATGGGAGGCAGCCATCGTTGTCTCCTCGAATGCGGTTGAAGTCGCGACACCCGGAGGAATGCAAAGACATCCGAAAGAGTGCTCGCTGGCGCAGCTTAAGTTAGCGCGATGGAAAATGAAAGTCCATTTGGATTGCTGAAACAGTTCAAGTTCCAACTGTTGCATTTCGCCAGAGTCGAGGAGTAATTTCCAGCCGGGGTAAATGGGGTAACAGATATGGAAAAAGGTCCTTTGGCGGAACTGTTGGTCGAACGGTTCGAAACGATGCCGCCGCAGCTCGGGTAGCTGCCCGTTTTGTGCTGGATCATCCGAAGGATGTGGCGCTGATGTCGATGCGCGAGCAGGCGCATCAGGCGGGCGTTTCCCACAGCACGATGATGCGCCTCGCGCGATGGATCGGCCTCGAAGGCTATGAGGACATGCGCAGCCTCTATGCGCGCGCGATGCGCGATCCCGGTCGTCCGTCGGCTGGCTCGGCGCGCCTTGACCGCCAACAGGACGGTGACGGCGGCTATTCGACTGTCGGCGTCGTCGCCGATGTATTGGCCGCCCAGATCGCCAGCCTGGGCGAATACGGCAATGCTAACCAGTTCATCGCCGCGGCAAATGTCCTGGCCGATCCCGCAACCTGTTCTGCCTCGGCTTGCGGTCCGAGTATGCCGTCGCGCACCATTTCACGCAGATGCTTTCCTTTCTTGGCAGGCAGGCGACCCTTCTGGATGCGGCCGGCGGTACCGGCGTCGACGCCTTGCGGCGTGCCGGGGAGGGCGATGCGGTGTTGGCGGTAGGCCTTGCGCCCTATAGCCGCGCGACGATCGAAACCGCACGGCAGGCGGCGCGGCGGGGCGTCGCGCGTGGTCGCCATCACCGACAGCAGCGTCTCGCCGCTGGCCAGGATCGCGCGTGAAAGCATCATCGTCACCGCGAGATCGCAATCGTTCTTCAGGAGCATGGCGCCGGCATTGGCCGCCGCCGAAATTCTCGCCGCGCTGATCGCGGCCAAACCGGGCGTGGATGCCGAGGACGCAGCGAAAGAAGCCGAGGAAGAACTCGCCGCCCTCGATGTTTATTGGAAACCTCCCCGGTAGGTCGACCGGGATTTCACTGTCGGCGCGGGGGCGTGACGGCAGCCAAACTGCCTGACAAAGGAATGTACCGGTTCCGGAGGTTGTTTGATGATCCGCCAGATTACGACCCTCAAACCCCCGCAACCGCCCAAGGTCGATCCCAAAGCCAATGCCGAGCAGGTAACGCGGCTGCAGGCTGAAGCCACGAAGTTGCAGAATGAGATCCGGCTCGCCAACAAGATGGGCGAGTCCGACGCGGCGGCGGGCGCGCGTCAGCGGCTGAAGCAGGTCAATGCCGAGTTGACGACGGTACAGGCAGCCGGCCCAGCCGCGCCGCAGGCCGCGCCCGGTGCAGCCGCTGGGTGCTCACGGCGCCGCAGGGGAACGGCACGACGGTCGAGCCGGCGCTTTTCACGCCGCAGACTTTTGGCGGCGCACCGGTCATCAACCTTGCCCAGAACAAGACGGACGATGGAGGCGTTCCACCCGAAGTCAAGACGGCGAACGACATCCTCAAGGATGTCGATGCGGGAAAAAGCGTCGACAACATCGCCAAAGAGAAGGGCATGAGCCCGGAAGAGGTGGTGGCGGCCTTGAATGCCGGTGGCATGAAGGCGACGACCAGCAGCAATGGCGAAACGCGAACGACCGTGATCACCGATTGGCGACCGGCAGGACCATCACGGAAAACCAGGATTACCACCACGGCAGATATTACACCGAAGTGGAGCCGGGCCGACGGGCAGACGACCTCGTCGCCGATCCGCGACGGGCTCGGCCGCAAGGAAACCCACGAGCTGACGACCCGAAGACCGGCGCGATCACCACGCGTTACGAAGACGATCTGGGAACGGGCGAAACGGTGGTCCGGGTTTCGCAGCGCAACGGCGCGGTGACGGAGACACGGACTGGCGCAGACGGCAAGAGCGAGACGGTAGTGACCATGCCGGACGGCAAGAAGGTCAAGCTGGACGCCTCGCAGCAGGCGCCGGGCATGCCGGCCGATCCGTCACCTGATGGCCCGAAGCTGGTCAGGCCGCCGCATCTTCGCGATTTCATCGGCCCCATCGACCCCAAGTTCCTGGTGCCGGCCAGCGAACCGGGCGCCGCGGGGATCGAGAAGGACCTGGCGGACGGCAAGAGTATTGACGACATCGCCAGGGACCGCGGACTCACCCGCGACCAGGTGCTCGCCGAACTGGCGGCGGGCGGGAGGACGGTGACCGGGACGACCAAACCAGTGAGCGACAATGGCGACGTGCAGTCGACCACCGTCAAGGACGCCACGACCGGCAAGACGACGACCTACACCTATGACTACCAGCATGACGAGAAGACGGTCAGGGTGGTCGCCGCCGACGGCAAGGAAGTGATCGAGTCGAAGGACGGCAATGGCAAGACCCGCCGCACGACGACCGACCCCAAGACGGGCGAGACGCGGACCGAGATTGTCGATCCCAAAACCAACACGACTACCACCATCGTCATCGACAAGGAGGGCCGGCGCACCGAGACGGTGACGGTGAAGGACGACAAGAACTACGACCGCCCAGTGGGTAAGGACGAGCATCTATGGGGGATCTGGCAGGAGACAGCCAAGCCGAAGGGCATCTCGTGGGAGAAGTTCAAGGAGGATAATCCGCATCTGTTCGCCAACCCCAACCGTGACCCCAATGTGGTCCACACGAACGACACGGTACACATCAATGGCGGCGAGAAGACCACCGTCAAGGTGACGTTCAACGGCTACACCCTGACGACGAATCCCGACGGCAACATGGTGCTGACCAATCAGGGCAACGGAACGGAGGTGAAGATCGAGGACGGCACCGCCGCCGAGGGCCTGGCCAATCTGCTGATGGAGATCAACCCCAACAGCAAGGATCCGGAAAAGGCCAAGACGGACAAGGTCCTCAAGACGATATTGGACGGGATATTCAGCGGACCAAGTCCCGATCTTACCAAGGAGGCCGTTGAAAAGCAGCAGGCGGTGACGAACGCGATCGCGAAATACGGCGACGGAAAACCCGCTCAGCCGAATCTTGAGGACAGCGCCACGTCAGTCGGACCGTACGGCGCCCCGCCGTCGTCGACCGCGCCCTCCGGCGGCAAATGGGTGCCGCTTCTGGTGGACGGGAACTGGAAGTGGTTCGATCCCGAAGTGGCCAAGGCGATGGCCGCAGAGAACGTCGCCATCTCGCGTCTCGCCGAGGCCGAGGCGAGGCCAGGGCAGAGCCTGGCGCAGCTCGACGTCTATTCGCTTGACCCCGAATACAAGGGAGCGGTGAACAAGGCCAAGACGACGCTCGACAAGGTTTTGGCGCCCTATAGCGCCAGCTGGGAGTTGCCGAAGCCGAAAGGCACGCTGGCGGACGCGCAAAAGCGCCTCACCGACCAGAACAACCTGCTCCAAAACGCCAGCGGCGCGCGCAGCGAATACGAAAACGGGCAGCGGATCCTCCTCGACGCCATCGGCAAGCAGGCCAACCTTCCCGGGCTCAGCGATCCCAACGCGGTGGCTGTCAGCGCAAACGACGGCTCCAACCGGCAGGTGGAACATCGGAATGCCAAGGCGGCACATGCGGAAGTGGCTGGACTGTTCACGAAGGCGTCCCTGCACACCGCCAGGGGCAACAAGCTGACGATCGACCACATGGTCGGCACGACCGAGCTGGAACTGGCCGACGCCAAGCCCGGCAGCCCCGAGCACGCCGCGATCAAGGAGCGGCTCGACGGGCTGAAGCGGCTGCAGAAGGCTGCAGCTGGCCAGGTCACGCTGGCTGAAGCATATGATGAATTTGGCGTGGCGCAGGATTCCGCCGCCGATCTGGCTGCCCGGGCCGAGCCGATAAAACAGAAGCTGGAGGCCGAGTATCGGTCGAAAAACCCGCATCATTTCGATCCGAACGGGTACACGAACGCGGCAGGCGAATATACCGGCAAGCTTCTGAAGCAGAAGATCATCGACAAGAACGGCCAGCTCTATCTGCAAAATACCTACGAGAACGACAATTTCCTGGATGAAAACAACGACGACACCAATGTCCTCGAAGTTGCGCTGACCGCCCCGGTCGACGGAAAGAAATACACCGACGATTTCCGCAACCGTCCGCTCAACAAGGAATGGCAGGCCCTGCTGGCATCGACGGGAAATACATCGTCGGTGGAATCCTGCACTCAGTATGCGACAGGATCGCAATCGGCGTTGGCGGCGGCCAAGTCGAAGATCCTCGGCACCCAGGTCGAGCAGCTGGATACCGGGCTGAAGGACGTCAAGACGCGGATTGTCGAGCTGACGACTGCGCGTGACCAGGCGATGAAGACGCATGGGGCGGGTACCGTCGAGGCGCCGACCGGCACGCTTCGGCCCGGCGAAAAGCCAGTGGAGATCACGGTCAACGGACGCAAGCTGCAAGTCGCTCCGGAAGTTGCCGCCGCCTATGACAAGGAGGGACCGGCAGCGATCGGCGCCAGCGGCAAACAGGTCAGGATCGAGATCGACGGCAAATGGCTGTGGGTGCATCCCGAGGTGGCGGGCGCGGAGATCGACCGGGGCCTGGCCGAAGACGAGAAAAACAAGCTGGAGAAATGGGAGAAGGAGATACGACCGGGGATGGTCGCGGCCCGCGACTGGTTCGGTTTTTACGCCGGGCATCCCAAGCTTCTCGATTATGGCTCCGAGGAGCATGAGGCGCGCCTGAAATATTCGTATTTCAACGACCATAAGGAACAGGCCCTTGCCGGGTATCAGGTTCAGTTCCAGCAGCTTTACGACAACGGCCAGACAGGCGACTTCAAGAAATACAAGCCCGGCGAGCTGAACGGCGTTGTCGCCCGGACGCTTGGCCTCGACGATGAAGGAGCCAAGAAAGTTACCGACGAGATCGTCGATCGCGCCGGCGAGACGCCCGAGGTCAAGGTCGTGCCGATCTTCTCGCTCGACGGCGGGACGGAGGCATCGACGGCCCTGTTTGCGATCAAGAGCGGCGGCAAAGAGATCGGCTACGTCGACACGTCCGGGAAATATTACGGCAGCTTCGACGAGTTCCAGCACGAAAACCGGATATTCAGCGAAAAGGGCAAGTTGGTGATGGCCAAGGGCGGCGACATGACGCGCGGCGCCGACGGCAGCTTCTCGCTCGACGACCTGGAGGTCGCCGACGCGCGCAAGGTCGATTTTTCGGACAGGGCAACCGATATCGGCCTCGGCATCGTGGCGGGAGGCGCCACCATCCTGTCGATCGTCGCGCCGCCGACCGCACCCATAGCGATGCCGGTTGCCTATACAGCCGGTGGCCTCCTGACCGCCAAGGTCGTGTACAAGGAGGGCGAGCATCTCCTCCAGGGCGGCGACTTCGATGACCAGTCGTTCTGGAATGTCATGACCGCTGCGGCTACCGCGCTGCCGCTGGGGGCAAGCGGGATTCGCTATTTCGGCCTGACCAAGGCCGGCATGTCCACAAGCAAGGCCTTTGCCGGCAGCCTAGGACTGGCCCGAATGAAGGATAGCGGGGTGATGAGCTTCGGCCGCTATGGCCAAAGCCTGCCGTCGGCGCAGGAACTTGGGACAGCCATGCAAACGGTGCGCAGTGCTCCCGGTGCCATGAAATGGGTGGGCTGGGGCCTCGATGCCGGCGGGTTCGTTGCCGGCGTTCCGTTGGTATTGAAGACAGGGCAGGATCTGATCGAGCATGGCGGCGAGATGTCCCTTGGTGAACTCGCCAATGCCGTCATAGGGCTCGGCGCCGGAACCTTCGGCACCGGCGTCGGCGCGCGCGGCATGCTGCACAATTTTCCGACAAAGCCCGGATCTCAGAGTGGGGAAGGGACACCCTCAGGAACCGGTGACTTCCCGGCGCCTCGTCCGGCGCTGGAACCAGGCCCGTCGTCCCGCCCACGGGTTGTCTACGAGGCTGGTAGCGACGGCATCTACAGGTCGACCGGCAAGCAGGTCATCCCGGATCCGAATGAAGTCGTGATCGAAGGCGAGGTGATCAGCGTTCGCGAGGGTGCCGACGACGGTGGCCCGACAACGCAGACCGGTCGCAATCCGGCACACGACGCTGGCGGGTCGGGCAAGCCTCAACCAGCCGATGATGATGTCATTTCCGTGCCCCGGATGCCTGATAATGATGCCGGCTCCGTGCGCCTGATCTGGGATCCGTCGACGCGGACCTTCACCGGAATGCCCGAGCGCACCACCGGCGAATACACCTATACCAGTGGCAAGGACCCGAAGCCAAAATCGCCTTATCTCGACGGCCTGACCCCCGAACAGATGCTGGCCAGATACGAGAAGGAAAAGGCCTATTATTCCAGCCGGGAACTGGCTGAGCGTTACGGTCCGCATGGTGTCCAGATTCCGCCTAAGCCGTTGAGAGAGAAGTTGCCCGACTTCCGGGTGACGGCCGTCATCCGGTTGCGCGTCAACACCGGCGAATTCGGCATAGGGTCGCCGACCACGCACGCGGCGGCGTTCGGCATCGGCACCAAGGCGGACCTTCGCAATATCGGCTGGTCGATCGTCGACAGTTTCAGCCAGCGGAGCACGCTGCCGTTCAGGCATGCGGCCAGCAACGAACTGATGTTCACCGGCCGCTTCAGGGAATATCTCAACATCACCGGGCTTCAGGCGGGATTGTCGCCGTATTCGAACCAGACGATCTTCCCTGTCAGGGGGACGAAGCTGCTGAAGACCGGCGAAACGGCGATCTTCAAGGATGCGCCGGGCTACAAGGTGAAGCCGCGCAGCGCCAGGATCGTCGGCGATTTGCCCGACGGCTCGGGCAAGGTCGTCGAAATGACCTACAGCCTGAACCTGGATGCCGAACCGGTGGTGCTGACGCATGGCCAGCGCGACTTCTTCGGCGTGACGGCTGACAACGCGGCCGGCTTCGTCAGGCTGAAAGGGCCGTTGCCCTATGATCGCGTGATGACGGAAACCAAGATCACGCCGCGCGTTGCCGTGCTGGCGAACATCCCCGCTGTCGACCGTCTTGTGCCGCGCGTCGGTTTCGAGAAGCGGCCGGAGATGGGCCTCAAGGATACGCCTTCGACCGGCGATATCGTGTCGAGACAGTTCTTCGACCAGAACCAGGCGATGTTCGACCGGGTCACCCTGAAGATCCAGTTCGCGGTGTCGGACCCCAACAAGGCGGCGCGGTTCGTGGAAGGGATCAAGGGCGGCATGACCAACCGCTCGATCGAAACATCCGCGGCTCAAGGTGAAGCGTCGCCGGGCGGGCTGCTGTATTCAAGCGGAAAGGATGCGGCGCCGTTCGCCAGCGGGACCGTGGACCCGATCGCGGCAATACGGGCTATGGTTGCGAACGGACAGATCGATCCGTCGAAGATCGTGTCCTACGTTCCGAACCCGCTGCGCAGCGGCTTGCGGCTTTCGGCGGTGTCAGGCAAACCGGCGAGCGAGGAAATCGTCCTCTTGACGGGAGAGAAGCGCCGGGTCACTCATCCCGACCAGTCGTATCTCGACCTGCAGCTCAACGACAGCACAATGCTGCCGGGCATCTTGGCATTCAACCCGGACCGCTTCGCCACGTCGCTTACCTATCGTGTGAAGACGAAGTTCCAGGCCATGCTGCCGGAGCAATTCCAATCGCGCCCGCCACAGGCACGCCAGATGCCGACCGACGGCAACATCTACCGCAATTTCTACGGACCCGGCGGCGACAACCCGTCGACGCGCTACACGATCTACTTCGGAACGCCCAACCTTCGGCTGGGTCCGATTGCCTTGAGCGGCGAAGTGCAATTCCAGTACAAGACCAAGGCAGGCAAAACGGCACCCGCAGTAGCCAACAAGGATACCGCGACGCTTGCATTCGAGCGCGACGGCCAGACCGACACGCTGATTGTACCTGCGTGGCTCGCGCGGGCCATCGAAACGGCGTCGGCCGGGTCGTCGGCCGTGATACCCAAGGGCGGCAAGGCGTCCCTCGACGGCTTCCTCGGCGATTTGCAGAAGGCGAGGCCTGACAGCACGGCGGCCATCGAACAATTCCGCGGCGAATACGGTCCGGTGATCGCCGACGGCAAATTCCTGCGCGCGGATGCGGCTGGCGGCGTGCTTCAATTCCTCTCGACCCAGGCGGGGGGCGACGGCCCGGTCACTCCCAGGAACGCCGCTCCCCGGCAATCGCCGGAAGAGCAGGGCGTTACGAATACCAGTTCACACATTCCATCGTCGGCCAAACCACTGACGCAGGCCGAGATTGCGGCCAATCGCCAGGAAGCCTCAAGGATGTTGGGGGAAATGGTTCCGCAGGATCTCGGCATGCCCGAAATGACGCTGGCCGATCTTGCAGATCAGTTCAGCCGGTCGCCGACCCTGATGGGCCTCCTGCGCGGGGCTCACGCAAAAGGAGTTCGCATCGTAAACCCAGCGCGGCAGGATCTCCGGATTTTCGACACCAGCATGGAGCATGACCTGACTGCGACAGGATCGCAGTACGACGGACCGCTGAAAGTGATCTCCGTCGATGCCGACATGTTCCGCTCACCGGAAGCGGGGCGCAGCCATGATGTCGTCACCGGTGAGTTTGTCGACATGCTCGCCCATGAATTGTCGCATGTCACCGACCCGTCCACCCTGCCGGCGCCAAAGGATTTCCAGGACTGGCAAATCTATGTGGATGCCTTTGTGGGCGCCAACCTGAACAATGAAGGGCGGGCAAGGTTCGTTCAATATGCCGTGGCAGGCGAGCTTTCGGCAAATGGCGGCAAGCCGGCGCCGGTGCTGAGCGCGGAGTTGAATAGCGCCGACAGCGCGGTATATGCCCGCTACGAAGCCGGCGAAATCGACCGCTCGCAAGCCATCCAAGAGATGTCGGCGTTGTTCAAGGACAAGGAGCCGAGCACCGTTCCCAACGGCACATATCAGGACTTCTATACGCAGCAGGCAGAGGCTGTTGCTCGCCCCTGGTACCATCCGGCAAATGGCCTCGATGGCCTGAATACCGGTGCACGCGTTCTGGCGGTCAACCACGAGAGCCCGGCGCTCGGCGATGCTGCCGGTTTGCAGATTGTGCGGCTTACACCGCATGGTCGCGGCATTGGTTCGCTGAAGAGCCGCGGCTCCTTCGATCGGATCATCGTCGGCAAGGATGTGATTGCCAGCGATGCACTCAAGCGGCAGATGGACGCCTCGTTGCGGACGATGGCTGATCTGCTCAAGCCCGGCGGCCAGATTCATCTGACCGGCATCGGAAACGAAAAGGTCCTGAAGACTGTTGTTAAAAGAATACCGGGCCTGGAACTCACGGAAATAAGCGGAAGCGGTTCGGACCGATACTTCCGGATCACGCGCGCAGGTCCGGCCAGCGATGGTGACGCGTTGACGGGCCAAACTCAGGTGAGCGGTATCGGCAATGCGAGACGCCCCGGCAAGCCTGGCCCATCATCCGCGAGTGGGCAGCAGCCAGCCCCCCAGAACCAGCCGCCGCAGTCTCCCGGTATCAACCTTACGCGCAATCAGTTGCAGGCCATTACCGGCAACCGTGTCGGGCAAATCGACGTGTCGGCATTTAACCCGAAGCAGGTGCCATGGCTGACGCGCAAGCAGATGGGCAAGCTCACGACGAAGCAACTTCAGGATCTGAGCGAGGCCGGACTGCATATCTATCTCACCAAACCCCAGATTCGCGCGATTCCGGATACGAAAATCCAATACCTGAACGTAGCCGGCTTCGATGCCAGGCAAATTCCCTGGCTCACTGAGAAGCACATCGAGAATCTCACGAAGCAGCAATTTATCGATTTGAATAAAGCCGGATTGCAGGCCCGCTTCACCAAGGCCCAGCTTCAGGCTGTCCCGGATACCAGGATAGGGCTCCTGGATGTGACGGGGCTCGAGGGGAAACAGGTCCCATGGCTCACGCGCAAGCAGATCGCCGCGATGAGCGACAAGCAGTTCCAGGAACTCGGCGATGCCGGATTGCTGAAATACCTTACCAAGGCTCAGGTTCCGGAAGCCAGGATCGAGGCTCTGGACGTAGCCAAGCTTGATCCGAAGCAGGTGCCATGGCTGACGGGCGATCAGGTGGGGGCGCTGACCCGTGAACAGTGGGGCGCTTTCACGATCCATCATATCGAAGCGCTGACGCAGCCGCAGGTCGAAGCGATCACGCCCAAGCAGTTCGAGGAGATGAGTCCAGGTCAGTTCCGCAAATTCACGCCCGAGCAGTTCGAGTGGATGAGCATGGAACAGAGGAATGCGCTCTCGGTGTTGCAGTTGACGACGTTCAGGGCGACGCACAAAAAGGCGATGACGCCGGACCAGAAGGTAGCCGTCAACGAAGCTCTCTCCCATGCCCGGATGCGGGAGAACGCTCAGGCGATCGCCACCTTCGGCAGCATGTCGGGCACGTCGTATGCGCTGTGGAGCGCCTTGCCGCCGCATTGGAGCGCGACGGCTAGCGCGGTGGCTTTCGGTGTGCGCGGGGCGGTCTTCGGCACGCAAGCCTTGTTCCCCAACGCCACTGCCAATCACAAGCCGTTTGGGCGCTTTCTCAATGGCCTTGCCGGTGCAACTTTCGTTGCCGCGGCGCCGGGCGCCGCAACGGGATTGATCGGCGGCAAGGAGGTGATCGTCAACAGTTCATTCACGCTCGGCAATATCGTCTACGGCACCAAGTCGATGCTGCAGTCATTCACGGGCAGGCCGGTAATCCGGAATCTGGCCGAGCATCTGGCCGGCCCCGGTTATGTCCTTGGCTGCGCTGTCTACACAGTGAATTCCTGGCCTTCGCCGATCGCCACAACGGCCGGCACCCTGTTTACCTTCGGCTGCGCCGAATTCTGGGCGTCGGCCAGAAGGACGGACAATTTAAATCGCCGTCCGGTACCGAGAACGGACGAAGACATAGCGAAGCAGGAAAAATCCGACAAACGGTGGACGATGGCGGACCGTTGGTCGCTCGGCATCACTTTCGGGATCGGAATGTTCCTGTTTTCGCTGGACAGCCTGCTCGCCGAGCCTTGGAACACCGCCAGCGATCCTGCAGGAAGCGATCCTGTCAAGCCGGGTGATGATACGGCGCAGCCTCCGGATGACACGCCCGATACACCGCCCGAAAAGGAAATTCCGCCTGAAGATTTTCCGCAGCTCGTCGTAGTGGCCGACGATGGGCTGAACCTCCGGGAGAAACCGGCGATCGATTCCGAACGGATCGTGGTGCTTGAGCCGGGCACGTTCGTTGACCAGACCGGGAAGCCGGCTGAGACGTCGGGAAAGGTCTGGATCCCGGTCGAGGGCTATGGCCCGGATGGCGACAAGGAAAAAGGCTGGGTGGCGGGTGAATTTGTCAAAACGCACCCGGAAGGCGCCAGCAACTCCGAAGGCCGCGTCAACCCCGCACTCGAGCAGCGCGGGTATCGATGGGTCGAAGCGCGGCAGGGCGACCGCATCCGCGCAATCGCCAATGCCAACTCGGCAGATGTGGCGGAAACGGTGGTGCTGAACATGGATCACATCCTCAGCCCGGACGTGATCTTCCCGGGGGACAGAATTTATCTGCCGGGGTAAAACCGCGGCTCATCGCACAGGCCAGGCGGCGCAGATGGCTTCAAGCACTGCGCGCCGCGTAGGCCTGTGCGATGCGGGAAGCGAGTTTTGCCGCCTGTTCGGCAACCGGATTGGACGGCTCCACCGGATAGGACGCGGTGAACAGGAGATCCGACGGGCGCCACTCGCACTCGACGATGCGCAATTTGCCGCTGGCGACATAGTCGCCGACAAGTGCGCGCGGAAGCGATCCTATCCCGACGCCATCCAGTGTCAGCTTGACGGATGCCGAGAATGAACTGGCCGGGAACATGCGCGGCGCCTCCTCGAATTCGCCACTCAGCTTGCGATAGAGTTCGCTGTAGGGCCGCGTCGTCCGCGCGTAGGTGATGATCGGAAACTGCAGCAGGTCGTTCAGCGTGATCCTGCGTGTCTCAGGGAGCTTCAATTCCGGCGAGCAGACCCAGACAAGCGGGAAGGACGGCATCTCGATATTTTCGATGCGGTATTCCAGCACGGGACCCATCAGCACGGCGAGATCGATCCGGCGGGAGATGAGTTCGTTGCGCAAATTCGTCGTCACGTCGACGACAAGATCCATTTCCACCAGCGGATAATTGGCCTGAAATTCGCGAAGGAAATCGGACAGCCATGTGTGAACGACCGTTTCGACGACACCGATCCGAAGCGCGCCGGTCGTCCCGGCCAGCGAGTTGGCGGCCAGTTGAAAGCGGTCGGCCATACGCAGGACCCGCTGCGCCAGCGGCAGCAATTGCTGTCCCTTGGCGGTCAGGCGGACCGTGCTGCTTTGACGCTCGAATAGTTTGACGCCCAACGCACCCTCTAGCCCGGCGATCCTGGTCGAGACCGCCGGTTGCGTGGTGTTCAGGCGACCTGCGGCTTTGCGGAAACTGCCGAAGGTCGCAACCCATAGAAAGGTCTCAAGCTGTTTGATGTTGAACGGGATCATTTGGGCAATCATCCATCGGACGGCCGGGCGAGGCGTGAAAACAGGCGCATCAGTGCCGCACGGTGACCTGGGCGCCGATCTTGACCCTTTCATAGAGGTCGATCACGTCCTCGTTGGTCATGCGGATGCAGCCGGAGGAATTGGCCTGCCCCACTGTCCAGGGCTGATTGGTGCCGTGAATGCGGTAGAGCGTGCTGCCGATGTAAAGCGCCCGGGCGCCAAGCGGGTTGTTCGGTCCGCCTTCCACACGAACCGGCAACACGCGGCCGTTCGCGGCTTCCCTGGTTCTCATCTCCGCAGGCGGTCGCCAGTCCGGCCAGTGCCGCTTGCTGGATATGCTATTGCGCCCAGCCCAGCTGAAACCTTCCTTGCCCACACCGACCGCATATTTCAACGCAGTGCCGTCGCCCAGCACGTAGTAGAGCCGCCGCTCGGATGTGTTGATGACTATCGAGCCTTTCGGCTGGGCTTCGGCGAAGCGGACAACTTCGCGCGGGATCGGCGACCATTCGGGTGGGGGCGAATAACCCGCGTCCGACCCCTGAGCGGATGGTGCAATCAACACATTCCCCGCCTGGTCGTAACTCCAAGTCCTCGGATCGTAGCCGCCCGATTGGGCATGCGCGCCGCTCACAGCGGCGACCAGGGCGACGGTTGCCCCAAAAAGCAGGGCTATCCCGCGGCCCGTTACGAGGCGCGCCGCGAGATGGGCCGCGCCGCAAAAAGGGGACATGACTGCACCGGTCAAGGCCGCTTTCCTCCTACACCGAAAAGTTGAGTCGCGCTGTTTTGAAAGATTGCGCAGCCACCATATCTTTTTGAGGCGCGCGTGCAACATTTGGCACTGCGGTACTTCCAGGAAGTCCAAATGGACTTTCCTTTCCGGGATCGCCACGATAGAGTGGAACAGCGGGGTGTGACTACAAACGGAAGCGGCGCTGTCCAAAGAATGGGCGGCGTTCTACGTCTTGGCAGGACACCGATGGTGACGAAAGACGAGACCTGCAGGGCAGTTCGGCGTTCCAAGACAGCCAGGACGGCAGTCGGAATTGCACTTGGCCTGGCGTTCGGTCTTTCGTTCGGCCTGGCCAGCACGCCTGCAACGGCGGCCGAGCCAAACTGGCCGACAGGACCCTACAAATACATTACCGTCGATCAGGCCGTGGATGAGGCGCTGATCGAATTCGGGAAGAACATCGGGATTCCGGTGAGGGTGAGCAAACAGGTCAAGGGGCGCCTGAGTGCCGGCATGCCCGTCGGAACAGCACGCGAATTCCTGGATTGGGTCTGCAACCGATACGGGCTGGTCTGGCACTATGATGGCTCGGTGATCAACGTCGCGGCCGAAGCCGAAGTCGAGACGGAAATGATCAAGGTCGACGCCAATACGGCATCGAGCGTCACCGGACGACTGGCGACGCTCGGCGTCAGCGATCCCCGCTATCCGATCAAGGTTTCCGAAAAAGACGATGTGGTCTCGGTGTCCGGTCCGCCGTCCTATGTCGCGCTGGTCAAGAAAACACTTGGCGTGACGTCGAGACAAGAGAACGGGTCGGTCGTTCCGGTCCGCGTTTTCCGCGGCAGGCAGGCCGAAGCCCAGAATTTCCCCGCCGGCAAGCCGCAATAGGGAGGCAAGATCATGGAAATCACCCCTGTGGGTTCGACAGCACTTCCAGCAGCACCACTCGAGGCGCAGCCGGTCCAACCTGTCGTCGAGCGGCAACTCTTCGACTATCTCGCCGAGGTGGAGAGGAGCGGCGCCGGACATCTCACCGATCCGTCGGCCCTCGCCCAGGCTGCGGTTCAGTCGCTTGAGGGAACCATGCAGCAGGTTCAGGAAGCGCTTGGAAAGGCAAAGCCACCGGTGGCTTCCGAAG
Organism: uncultured Alphaproteobacteria bacterium; assembly: GCA_963763895.1. GTDB lineage: Bacteria > Pseudomonadota > Alphaproteobacteria > Rhizobiales > Rhizobiaceae > Neomesorhizobium. Next base: position 329,484 of record CAVXQC010000005.1, read on the forward strand.
CTGACGCTGCGACATCTGCCGAAGCGTCGCCGGAGAAGGCTGCAGATGCATCCAAGCCGAACGGTACCGGTGCTTCGGTCGAGGAGAGTGCTTCGCAGCTTCTTGAGCGTTCGATGTCGGTCATGTGGGCGGCCGCCAATCTGGAAGTTGTGGTCAGCAGCGTCACCGCCGTGACGTCCTCCACAAGCACGCTGATCAAGCAACAGTAGTCGATGGAGCTTTTGTGAACACGGTATCCATGTCGCAGCGGTCAACGGTATTGTCCCGGTGCGGCACGCGGTGCCGCGTCGTGCTAGTCGCCCTGAGCATGCTCGTCCTCCAGGCGTGTTCGGTGGAGCTCTACACCGACCTCAACCAGCGCCAGGCCAACGAGATCGTCGCTACCCTGATGCGTCATGGCATTCCGGCACAGCGCCAGCCTGGCAAGGACGGAACCATGACGGTTTCGGTGCAGAAGGACCGTTTCGCCGACGCGATGGCAGTCCTCGACGAGAGTGGTTTGCCCAAGCAGGAATTCGCGACGCTCGGCCAAGTGTTCAAGCGGGATGGACTGGTCTCTTCGCCGGTGGAAGAGCGCGCGACGATGATCTACGGCTTGAGCCAGGAATTGTCCCAGACGATCTCGGATATCGATGGCGTGCTTTCGGCGCGCGTACATATTGTGTTGCCGGAAAACGATCCCCTCAGACAGCGACTGGTGCCGTCGTCGGCGTCCGTCTTCATCCGGCACCGCGCGTCGGTTCAGATGAACGACCTGATACCGCAGGTGAAAATGCTGGTCGCCAACGGCATCGCCGGACTGAAATACGACAACGTCTCGGTCATCCTCATCCCTGTCGAGGCAACGGCGCCGGTGGACGCCACCAGCGAAGCCGGCTTCACCACGTTCCTCGGACTCTGGCTGCATCCCGACAGCCTCGCCCCGGCGATGTGGCTGTTCTACGGGCTGGGTGCAGCAGTGCTCATCCTCGGCGGCCGGCTGGCATATCTGCAGTGGTCCCGGCCGAGGAATGTCTATGCCCTCGATGCATCGGTGCCCGTGAAGAAGTCATGATGCTGCATCCCGACATGGAACCGGCCGACGCGGCCGAATGGCGATCATTCGTGGAGAATCCCGCCAGATATGCCGACCCCCGGCGGCTGGCTGCCTGCTTCGGCGATGCCATCAGCGACGCGGCGTGCGAACGCATGCTGAGAAGCGAACGGCTGCAGACGCGATTGTCGAAGCTTCTTGTCGAGCACCACCGGCTTTCGGGATCGATGCCGGCCGCGGAAGGCGATGACATTGATCGAACCATCGCGCTGATGCCGGCCGAAGACCTGGATGAAATCGCGCTTCGCGCCGGCGCCATCCATTGGGCCGGCAGTTTTGCCGGCATCATCCTGGGTCAGAAGGCGGCCGCCTTGCACGAGGCGCTTGGCGAAGAGCTGTGCGCCTTTGCCGTCGCCAACCGCGAGCTCGCCGGCCCCGCGCAATCGCTCGATCCCGTCGAAGACATTCGCGAACGTGTCGTTGCCGACGGCTGGCGGTGCCTGGGCGCGTGGTGCAACGCCATACCCGCCGCAATCGGGATGCGCGTCCGTCTCAAATTGCCGCCCGACGAACTGATCGACGCGATTCCGGTCCCGCCCTTTGCCGAAGCCGGCCCAGGCATCGTCCGCCGGGCAGCAAGCTGAGGGCAGGATGGCAAGGGAAGCCGCATCGATCGACGATCTGCCGCTCCGGCCCTCCGGCCGTATCCTGCGCGCTGCGGAAGCGCGCGCTTGGCAGGACGGTTACGGGTTTCTCGAGGCCGCCCGGCGCGAGGCGGAGCAGTTGCGCGAATCCGCGCGGCGCGCTTACGCCGGCGAATACGCGCAAGGGTATGAGGACGGCAAGGCCGAAGGTGATGCGGAGGCAGCGCGGATCGTCAGCGAGGCAGCCATCAAGGTCGATCGTTACCTGGGCGGTCTCGAAGCGGAGGTGATCGACCTCGCTCTCGATGTGGTCAGGAGGATGCTCGGCGAATTCGATGTGAGCGTCCTGGTGGCGAAAGCCGCCCGGCAGGCCATCGCCGAGGTACGGCGCGCCAAATACCTGAAGGTTTCGGTGCATCCCGAACTCGATGACCGCCGTCCGTGACGAACTGCGAGCCATTTTGAGCGAGGCAGACCTCGGCATCACGGTCGAGATCGATGCCGACAACACGCTGGCGGCGGGTGCCTGCATCGTCTCCACCGATATCGCGGTGGTCGATGCCAGCATCGACGCCCAGCTCAGTGCCATCGCGGCGGCGGTCGCGGCGAAGAACGGAGCGCAGCCGTGACTGGGTCGGCTGCAAAAAATATCGATGGCAAGCTTGCCACGATCATCCCCAATCTTCGCGAGGGGCTGCGCGACGACGCAGCCAGGCCGAGAAAGGGGCGGGTGCGGCAGGTGACCGGCTTCGTCATCCACGCAACCGTCGACGAAGTCAGGCTCGGCGAGATCTGCGAACTGGTCGATCCCAAGACCGGCCGCAGGGCGAAGGCCGAAGTCGTCGGCCTGATGGACGAGTCGGCCATACTTGTCCCGCTCGGCGACCTGGCAGGATTGTCGAGCCTCACCGAGGTCATTCCGACCGGGAAAGACCTGCAGGTGCCCGTCGGACCCGGCATTGCTTGGGCGCGTCATCAGCGCGTTCGGCGAGCCGCTGGATGGCAGGCCACTGCAGCCCGGAGAAATCACCGGCAGCTACCCGGTGAACGCTTATCCGCCGTCGCCGCTGTCGCGCACGCTGATTTCCGAACCGATCCAACTGGGCGTCCGCGCGCTCGACGGGCTGCTCACCTGCGCGCGCGGCCAGCGCGTCGGCATATTCGGCGAACCCGGCGTGGGCAAGTCGATCCTGCTCTCCGACATCGTCAGCGGCACCGACGCCGACGTCGCAGTGGTCGCGCTGGTCGGCGAGCGCGGCCGCGAGGTGCGTGAATTCGTCGAGCGCCAGCTTGGGCAGCGAGGGCAGTCGCGCGCAGTGGTCGTCGTTGCGACATCGGACCGGCCGGCGATCGAGCGGGTGAAGGCCGCTTATGTCGCCACCACGATCGCCGAGTATTTTCGCGACCAGGGCAAGCATGTCCTGCTGGCCATGGACAACATCACCCGGTTCGCCCGCGCGCAGCGCGAGATCGGCCTCGCGTCGGGCGAGCCGCCAACACGCCGCGGGTTTCCGTCCTCGCTGTTTGCGGCGCTGCCGAGGTTGCTCGAGCGGTCAGGGCCAGGCAGCGTCGGCTCGATCACCGGCCTTTACAGCGTGCTGATGGAGGGCGACGGCACCATGGACCCGGTCGCCGAGGAGATCCAGGCGCTGCTCGACGGCCATGTGTTCCTGTCGAACGAACTTGCGCAGCGCAATCACTTCCCGGCCATCGACGTGCTGCGCAGCCGCAGTCGTCTGATGGACACGGTCGTTTCTCCCCGGCACAGAGGCAAATGCCGGCCGCATGCGCGAGCTGCTCGCACGCTACGCCGATATCGAATTGCTGCTGCGGATCGGGGAATATGAAGAGCGGCAGCGACGCGGTGGCCGACGAGGCTGCCGCGAAGATCGACAGGATCAACGCTTTCCTCCGCCAGCCGTCGGCAACGCACGAGACGATGGAGAAGACCGAAAAACGCATGCAGGAGATCGTCGATGAAGGATCATGACATGGTCGTCCGATCTGCGCGACCTCAGGCAGTTGCGTGAACAGCGCGCCAAAGAAGCGGTCATACGGCGGCAGATGGCCGCAAAGCGGGCCGCGGCGGTGACACAGGAGGCATCCGGTGCGGTGGCGGCGCATCTCGAACATACCGCCGAGAAAGAATGGTCGGCGTTTGGCGCTGCTGGTCGGGCAATCGGTGACCGCGGCCAGCCTTCATCGCATTCAGGGGCAGTTCGAGAAGGCCGCCGAAGAAGCGGCACGGCTGCGCGAGAATGAGAGGACGGCCAGTGCTGCCGAAGCAAGAACGCAAGGCGGAGCTCGCAGGTGCGCGCGACGCCCACAGGATGCGGCTTAAGGCGGTCGCGAAACTGGACGGGCTGCTGGAACAGCTGACGACGCGCACGGCGCGCCGGCGAATGGCGCTCGCGGAGCTTTCCGACGAAGAGGAGCGCGGCCCGGCGCGCACCCCGCAGGCACGCTAGCCGATGACACCGAATGTGAGAATGTGATGCACCAGGCCTTGGCGCCCGCCAGGAAGAAGACACGGCGACAACCGTCGAAACGCGTGCCAGGGAACAAGGCGGTTGGCGAACCGCTTGTACTGGAAACCGTTGCGCCGGAGGCTGTCGAGGCGCTGAACATCTTTTACCGCCGCCGTTCGCCGGTGGAGATAGTCGTTGCCGGCCAAAGCATGGCGCTTGCCGCGCTGGGGCCTGGGCTCGACGATCAAAAATCTCCGCGATGCGTGGTCGCTTTCACTGTCGGAGACGCCGCCGGCGAACTCGACTTACCGCGCGCGCTTGTCGAACGCTGGCTTGTCCAGGCCGACCCGGACGTGGAACTCGGGCGCCTGAGGCCGGAGCACGCGGCTCTTCTGCTGGAATCCCTCTTCGACAGTGAACTCGGCTGGCTGGAGGGAAAACTGGGGTGTCAGGTCGCGGTCACCACGATTGAAAACCGGAATGCGAGGTCGGACGCTGCTCAACTGGCCTTCAGCCTTCGAACGAAGCAAGACGACATCGTCGGTACCCTTCGTCTGACGGATATGAAGCGCGCGGCGCAGCTCGGACGCCTTCTCGGAGCTAGCGGGAAAAGCGCGCCTGCATTGCCGCTCGAATTGCCGATGCCCGTCAGTCTGTGGCGCGGTGCGGTGAAGGTCGAGCCTCGGGGACTTCAAAGCTTGCGACCTGGCGATGTCGTGCTCCTCGACGACATCGAAAACGAGGCTGCGACGGCATTGATGATGATCGGCGGGCGCTTCATCGCCCCCGTCGAATTCACAAGCGAGGGCCCCTGCTTGATGGCGGGACTACGCCCGGTCACCGGGTCAAAATGGGAGTGGATCATGGACCAAGCGAAAAATCCCGACGCCGCTCAGGCACTCGATGATGCCGATCTGGAGAATCTGCCGGTAACGCTTGTCTTCGAGCTCGGCCGCACGGCCATGCCGCTCGGCGAGCTCAAGCAACTCGCGCCCGGCGCGATCGTCCCGCTGCCCGAGGTGGCGAAGGAGACCGTCGATGTGATCGCCAACGGCAAACGCGTCGGCCGCGGCGAAGTTGTCCGGATCGGGGAGAGCTCTGGGCGTGCGGCTGGTCCGCATGTTCGACAATGCTTGAAAATTCTCCCAACCTTCTCGGCATACTTGTCGCCGTCGGCTTTGTCGGCCTGCTGCCGCTGGTCGTGGTGACCATGACGGGATTTCCTGAAGATCTCCGTCGTGCTGTTTCTCATCCGCAACGCGCTCGGCGTGCAGCAGATGCCGCCCAATCTGGTGCTCTACGGCATCGCGCTCGTCCTGACGGTCTACGTCACCACACCGCTGCTGAGCGATATGACCGGGCGGCTGGAAGAGGGGCAGGTGCAGTTCCAGACCACCGACGACATCGCAAGGGCGGCACAACTGGTGAGGGAGCCGCTCAAGCAGCACCTGCTGCGGTTCACGCAGCCGGAGGAGCGTCAGTTCTTCATGGAAGGAACCAGCCGGCTGTGGCCGGAACAGGCGCGCCAGAACGTCCGCGACGACGATCTCGCCATACTCGTTCCGGCGTTTGTGGCGTCCGAACTTACTCGCGCCTTCGAGATCGGCTTCCTGCTCTATCTGCCGTTTCTGATCGTCGACGTGGTGGTTGCCAACATCCTCATGACGCTCGGCATGATCATGGTTTCGCCGGTCCTCATTTCCATCCCGCTGAAGCTGTTCCTGTTCGTCGCCATCGACGGTTGGTCGCGGCTGATGCACGGCCTGATCCTGAGCTATGTGCCCTAGAGCAGTGCACGCCAAAGCGGAAACGCTGGTCCGCTTTTTTTTCGATACGATGCCCCGGGAGCTTCGCCGCATGACCAATGACTTCGTGCTCGCCAAGGTCCAGAGCGCGCTCTTGACCGTCCTGTTCGCCTCGGCGCCGGCGATCATCGCGGCGCTGGTGGTCGGGCTTGTCGTCGGCCTCGCCCAGGCATTGACGCAGATCCAGGATCAGTCGATGCCGCAGACCATCAAACTGGTCGTGATCCTGCTGGTCCTGCTGCTGTTCGGGCCGTTGGCCGGCCAGCAGATCGCCGAGCAGGCCTCGACGGCGTTCGACGAGTTCCCGTCGTTACCCGCTGAGGCATCCGGATGCCGTTCGATCCTCTTCTTCGCAGCGGTCGGGGATGCGCAGATCTATATCCTCGCGGGCGCTTTCGCGATTGCCCGGCTGATCGGCCTGATGCACGCTGATGCCGCTGTTTTCGCGAGTTCCGCTGACAGGCATCCTGCGCAATGGCGTGGCGCTCGCTTTTGCGGTTCCGATCATCCCGATGATCGTCGACACGCTCAACCAGACCGACCTGACCACAACGATGATCGTTGTCTTCATGCTGAAGGAATTCGTGGTCGGAGCAACGCTCGGGCTGGCGATGGGGGTCCCCTTCTGGGCGGCGGAAGCTGCCGGCGATATCCTCGACCTGCAGCGCGGCTCGACCATGGGAACGCTGATCGATCCGATGATGACACACGAGACAAGCGCCACCGGCACCTTGCTCGCCGTTATCATGATTACGCTCTATCTCGCGGCCGGTGGCCTCGAACTGACCTTGAACAGCCTTTATGACAGCTACGGCCTGTGGCCGATCGACCATCTGCTGCCGGTGTTCAGCAAGGAAGCCGCGGAGATTTTCCTCGATCTGCTCACCCGCACCCTGTCGATGGCGCTGACGATGGTTTTCCCGCTGATCGTCAGTCTGCTGCTTTCCGACGTTGTCCTTGCGTTCATCGCCCGCGCATCACCGCATCTCAACGTGTTCACGCTTTCGCTGATCGTGAAGACGGCGGTTTTCAGCCTGGTCTTTGTTCTCTACGCGGCTTTCCTGATCTCCTACATGGGCCGCGACCTGGGCTTTCTGCTCGAGTCGAACGAGAAAATCGAGGCGATCGGCCGTCGGTGAACTGGAGCCCATCTGGACTATCGCGATTGGCTCACAACAGCAATTTCAGACCTTGCAATCAGGGGAGGTAATAAACAGAATTTATCGGTCAGAGAAGATTCTGACAATTTGACACGGCAACAGGGGCTGCCGATGTTGCGCCGGCATGAGTGCTTCGAAAACCGAGGATACGCTTGTGGACGCCATGGCACGCCTGACGATCTCGCCGATTTACGACGATCTGCGTCGGATCGATGTCTCCAAGTTGCGCCGGATCATCAGAATTGGCGCCTATGATGGTCACACAAACGGGCTCGCGCGCACGAGGCTGCAGGCAAATCTGGTCATTCTGCCTCGCAGATTTGCCCGCGATTTTCAGCAGTTCTGCATACGCAATCCGAAATCCTGTCCGTTGATCGGCGTAAGTCGCCACGGCAGTCCAATGTTGCCAACTCTCGGCGACATCGACGTGCGCGTCGACGTCCCCCGGTACGACATCTACCGCTTTGGCGAGCTGGTCCGCCGCGAGACGGATATCACCCACCGGTGGCAGGACGATTTCGCTGCTTTCGCACTTGGCAGCGCGTTCACATTTGAACAGGGCCTGATCGACCGAGGGGTAGAACTCCGCTCTCATGTTGCGGCCAGAGCCACCCCAATGTTCCGCAGTTCGATCCGGACGTTTCGCGTCGGACCTTTCGGCGGCGAGATGGTGGTCTCGATGCGACCGATACGCCGCGAGGATATCGACAAGGTTCGCGCGGTCACGGCGCGTTATCCGCATGCCCATGGCGCGCCGATCCATGTCGGCGACCCGGCGGCAATCGGGATCGACGACATAAGGGCTCCCGACTGGGGCGACGCGATCGAGATCCGGCCGGGAGAGGTTCCGGTATTCTGGGCGAGCGGCATGACCGCGCAAAACGCGCTGGAACACGCCAGGCCGGATATCTGGATCACGCATTCGCCGGGGCACATGCTGATTACCGACGTCGATGCACGCTGCCGATGTCGGCGCTTTCAAGATTTTCTAGCTCCGCCTCGAAATCAGGAGTCGTGCATCCCGAAGAGGTGCACGGTGCCCCGAACTGCAATAAACTATGCGTGACCCCGAAGCCGGAAGCCGTTTCGGAAAGGATCATGCGTCGAATTAAAAACGTTACAGCGTCCTTTGCGCGTCCAAGAGGACGCGCTGCGTAAATTCCGCCGGCAAAGCGGGCTAGCTTGTCGATCGAAGCGTGGATCGGCATACTCCCGCCGCCTTGCGGCATCACGACGAAGGAAGTTCGATGTTTTACGCGATCCTCTGCTACGATTCGGAAGCAGTGACGACCTCCATGAGCGAGGAGGAAGACGGCGCGCTCATGGGCCGGTTGGCTGCGGTGCAGGACAAGCTGGCCAGGAAGAAAAAGCTTGGTCCGGTCGGCCGGCTGATGCCTACGGACGCAGCCGTCACGCTGAGGAAAGGCCCGGAAACGCTGGTGGTCGACGGACCGTTTGCTGAAACCAAGGAGCAACTGCTGGGCTTCTATGTCGTCGACTGCGATTCGAAAGAAGGAGGCAGTCGAGGTGGCGCGCGAACTTGCCCAGCAAAGCACGCATGGAACGGGCGCGTTCGAAATCCGGCCGCTGATGACGTTCAGGCCTGGGTCGGGCCTGCAATGAGGGACGCGGGCTGGATCGATGCCGCGCTGACCGCGGCGCGTCCCCAGGCGGTCGGCGCGCTGCTGCGTTATTTCCGCGACCTCGACACTGCGGAAGAGGCGTTCCAGGAAGCCAGTCTGCGCGCCTTGAAGAACTGGCCGGAAAAGGGCCTGCCGCGCGACCCCGCCGCCTGGCTGATTTTTGTCGGGCGCAACGCCGCGCTCGACGAGGCGCGGCGACGCAGCAAGCAGCAGGCGCTGCCGTCCGATGATCTTATTTCGGATCTCGACGATGCCGAAACGGCGATTGCCGAGGGAATGGACAACGCGAACTATCGCGATGACGTGCTGCGGCTGCTTTTCATCTGCTGCCATCCCGAATTGCCGGCCAACCAGCAAATCGCCCTGGCGCTACGCATCGTTTCCGGCCTTTCGGTGAAAGAGATAGCGCGGGCTTTCCTGATTACCGAAAAGGCCATGGAACAGCGCATCACCCGGGCGAAGAAGCGCATTGCCGAGGCCAATGTTCCTTATGAAGCGCCGGATGCCAGGGAGCGCACAAAGCGGCTCACCACTGTCGCGGCGATGATCTATCTCCTGTTCAACGAAGGCTATTCGGCGAGCGGCGGCACTGTCCATGTTCGAGTGCCGTTGTGCGAGGAGGCGATCCGGCTGGCGCGGCTGCTCCTAGCGCTTTTTCCCGCCGAGAACGAAATCATGGGCCTGACGGCGCTGGTTCTGCTGCAACATGCGCGCACCCCGGCCAGGCTCGATGCACACAATGCCATCGTGTTGCTGCAGGATCAGGATCGCAGCCTCTGGAACAAGCGCATGATCGCCGAGGGAATCGAACTGGTGAAGAAGGCGCTCAGTGCCCGAAGGCCCGGCCCGTACCAGATACAGGCTGCGATTGCGGCGGTGCATGCCGATGCCGCGCGGGCCGAGGATACCGACTGGGCGGAGATAGACCAGCTCTACGCGGTGCTTCAGGGGCTGCAGCCTTCGCCTGTCGTTTCGTTGAACCGGGCAGTCGCGGTGGCAAAGCTCCATGGGCCGGCGGCCGCCCTTGCGATGATCGAACCGCTGGGCGAGCAGCTTCCGAGCTATTTCCATTTTTATGGCGTGAAAGGCGCGCTGCTCAAGGAATTGGGCCGCGCGGAGGATGCCCGCGAGGCATTCGAACGGGCGCTTGCATTGGCCAACACGGCCGCCGAGGCCGATCACATTAGGATGCAGATCGCCCAATTGCCGAAGCAAGGCAAAGCCTCGGCCGCGTGACGCCTACTTCCTCTCGGTAACGGGATCTGTCGAAAAATCAGAAAAAATTTTGACGTGGCTGTCGGATTCGCCGCTCGTCGTTCGTCCTTGCATTGACGGATTGGAGCGGCTGCGGCCGCAGGAGGTGAACGATGCTCGCGTTTGAAACTGCGATTGCGGTGTGCCAGCTCACCAGGATGCACTGTAAGGAAGACGCAAGGAATGCCGGACGATCATGCATTGGAATCCCATCGGGCGGCCAGATCCGGACTGCTCGCGCTGGTCTCGGCCTTCGGCGCATTCAGCCTCTTCGTGCTGGCACTCGACAGTTCCGCGAGCCGGATGGGCACCGCGCCTGTCCAGCAGGCATCACACCAGCAGCTCTCACATGATGGAGTAAGTCGATGAAATATCTATGCCTTGTCTATGGCGAGGAACAAAAGCTCGATCAGATGTCGAAGGCGGAGATGGAACGTCTCGACGAAGACTCCATGGGCTACGACAAAAAGCTCGAAGAAAGCGGCCACCTCATCGTGGCACAGGCGCTGCAATCCGTACAGACGGCGACCAGCGTGCGGGTCAGGGACGACGAGGTGGACATCTTCGACGGTCCGTTCGCCGAGACCAAGGAACAACTGCTGGGCTTCGTCATGATCGAGGCCAGGGACAAGGACGAAGCAATCGGCATCGCGACCAAGATCCCGCTCGCGCGTCTCGGAACCATAGAGGTGCGGTCGATCCTGAAGTTGCCAAAGGACTAAACAGGGAGGCAGAAATGGCACATCCGAACATCGTATCCCGTGACGAATGGGTCGCTGCGCAGAAGGCGCATCTGGCCCGCGAGAAGGAACTCACGCGCTTTCGCGACGAATTGAGCGCAGAGCGTCGTTCGTTGCCCTGGGTCAAGGTCGACAAGCGCTACGTCTTCGACAGCGTCGACGGCAAGAAGACGCTTGCCGAGCTTTTCGAAAGCCGCAGCCAGTTGATCGTACAGCATTTCATGTTCGCGCCCGACTGGCAGGAAGGCTGCGTCGGCTGCTCCTTCCAGGCCGATCACGTCGATGCCGCCCGCCAGCATTTCGAACATCGGGATGTGTCCTTTGTCGCGATCTCGCGCGCGCCGATCGAGAAGATCGTCGCTTACAAGCGGCGCATGGACTGGCATTTCAACTGGGTGTCGGCCTACGAAAGCGACTTCAACTACGATTTCCACGTTTCCTTCCGGCCCGAGGAACTGGCAACGGGCGAGGTGTATTACAACTACCGGCTGATCGAGAATTCCAGCGCGGAACTGCCCGGCATAAGCACTTTCTACAAGGACGACGCCGGCGATGTATTCCACGTCTTTTCGACGTTCGGCCTCGGCGATGAATTGCTGATCGGCGCCTACAACTATCTCGACCTGACACCCAAGGGCCGCGACGAGACGGGACCGAACGGCGACCTCACCGACTGGGTGAAGCACCACGACAAATACGAGAAGACGATGTCGTCCTCGCCGGCCGGCGATCGGGGCTCGTGTTGCGGCGGCTCGGCCCGGAGCCGTTGACGGTGTAAGCTTGACCGCGTCGAAGCGGGCGGTGTCGTCGAAAGGGCTAAGAAGGAGAATTGCCATGCTTGAGAACAACGATGCGGTCGCCACAGTCGCCGTGCGCGACCTCGAAATCGCAAGGGCATTCTATGAGGGCAAACTGAACCTGAAGCCGCTCGACGGGGAAGAGCCCGGCGTAATTAGCTATCTGACCGGCCGTTCGACCCTTTTTGTCTATGAATTGCAACTCGCCGGAACCAACAAGGCCACCGCCGTTACCTGGGTGGTCGGCGACGGCATCGCCGACGTGGTCAAGGCATTGAAGGCGAAAGGCGTTGACTTCGAGAGATACGATTTTCCGGACACCGCCATGGAGGGTGATGTCCATGTCACCGGCGCAATCAAGGCTGCGTGGTTCAAGGATCCGGACGGCAACATCCACGCAATCGTAAACGGATAGCAGCCGGCGGCCTGTTGCCGCTGCACAGTCGCAAGCTCGCCGTGGTGAACGCTGCGGGTTCCTCGTCGCCGGTTCGCTGATCACTAATCCTGCGAAAGGAAGGACCGCCTCAGCGTTTCGGCGGCAGGCAGTTTTGTCAACTCGCCCGGAAGTTAGCGTCCAAACTTCGCTGCCTGACCTGACCGCAACGACATGCAGTAGCCGCTGCCGCTGCTCGAAGACATCGAACTCACCGGCGGGCAAGAGACCGGATAAATGTGAATAATCATATGCAAATCGATTTGCAAATCGATTTGCAAATGCATTCACAAATGGCGTAACGTGCCTTTCATGAGCACGATATCCAAAGTGGCCGAGAGAGCGGGCGTTTCGCGGACGACGGTGTCGCACGTGATCAATCACGCCGACCGGGTCTCCAAGTCGCTGCGCGAACGCGTGCAGGCGGCGATCGACGAGCTTGGCTATGCGCCGAACCCGCAGGCGCAGAGCCTGCGCACCGGGCGCACCAACATCATCGCCCTGCTGATCCCCGACATCCGCAACCCGTTCTATCCGGAGCTGGTGAAGACCGCGCAGTCGGAGCTGGAAGCGGTCGGGCTCGATACGCTGATCTTCAACACCGACGTGCCGGGCGGACATTCGCAGGATCACGGCCGCGAATATCTGCGGCAGATCGGCCGCAAGCGGGTCGACGGCCTGATCGTCGGCGACTTCGCATTGCACGGGATGCACGACGACCTGCTCGGGCTCGACATGCCTGCGGTTTTCATCGGCCATCTGCCGAACCATGCCGTCGACAGCGTCAAGATCGATGATTTCGGCGGCGGCTATCAGATGGGCGAGTATCTGGCCAGGAAAGGCCACAAGCGCGTCGCCCATGTCACCGGCCCGTCCTTCTTCAACGAGGCGATGTCGCGTGCCGCCGGTTTCGAGACAGGGCCTCGCCGACAACGGCGCGCCGCCGATCGCCGAACTCCGCTACGAAGGCAGCTATCTCGCCCCTTCGGGGAAGCAGGCTGCCGAATGGTTGTTGGGCACGTATGGCGATGATCTGCCGTCGGTCGTCTTCTTCGCCAACTACCTGATGGCGTCCGGCGCCCTGGCCGAATTCTACGACCGTGGCGTCCACGTGCCGAAGGATATTTCGGTCGCCGTGTTCGGCGACCAGCCGCAGCTCGAATATGTCCGGCCGAAGCTGACCCGCGTCGGCAACACGCCTTCCGAACTCGCGCGCCGCGCAACCCAGATGCTGCTCGAGCGGCTGTCCGGCAACTACCAGGGCGAGCCGCGGACCGAAATCGTGCCTTGCGCGTTGCATCCATTCGATACCGCGTGAGGTCTTAGCGATGGCGGCGCCGGCCGAGGAACCGGCGTCGTGAAGTCAGTAACAGCGTACTCAGGGAGGAATGTAATGGGTAGCGACAACAAGATTTCTGGACAAGCTTTCACGCCGGCGCTTGCTGCAAAGCGGCGCGACATTCGCAGCCGCCGGGGTTGCAGGCGGGATCACAGGATTTCCCTTCATCAACACGATGGCGGTGCGCGCGCAGGACGCGCCGCTGAAATTCTGGCAGTTCTACGCGCCGGGCGGACAGGTTGCGACGCAGGTCGCGTGGTTCGAGAAGACCATCGCCGACTGGAACGACAGCCACGACCAGAAGGTCGAGCTCGAATACATTCCGAACACCGAATACATCAACGGGCCCAAGCTGGCGACCGCGTTCGCCTCCGGCGAGGGGCCGGACATCTTCATCATCTCGCCCGGCGACTTCCTGCGCTACTACAATGGCGGCGTGCTGCAGGATCTGACGCCGCATATCGATGCGGCAGCACAAGCCGACTTCCCGGAAAGCGTGATCGCCAACCGCATGGTCGACGGCAAGATCTACGGCATTCCGATGGAGGTCGAGCCGATGGCCATGTACTACTCGGTCAAGGCCTTCGAGGATGCCGGGCTCAACGAGAACGACGTTCCCAAGACCTGGGACGAGCTGCTCGAGATCGCCAAGAAACTGACCACGCCGAGCGCTACGGCGTGCTGTTCGAGACGCAGCCCGGGCTACTACCAGAACTTCACCTGGTATCCGTTCATGTGGCAGGGCGGCGGCGAGTTCCAGACCAAGGACGGCAAGAGCGCGTTCGATTCGCCGGCGACGGTGCAGGCGCTGAAATTCTGGCAGGACGCGGTCAATCTCGGCGTCGCGCCGCGCCAGGTGCTGGGCGACGGCGGCCAACGACATGGTGGCCAACCTCGGCTCCGGCTACTGCGCCATGCAGAACGTCGGCATCTGGGGCATCTCGCAGCTGACCAACAACGCCAAGGACTTCCCGTACGGCGTCTTCAAGCTGCCGACCCCGCCGAGCGGCAAGTACGTGACCGTCGGCGGCGGCTGGGCGTTCGTCGCCAACGCCAAGGGCAAGAACCCGGAGGCGGCGGCCGAGTTCTGCGCCTGGGCGCTGGCCTCGATGGACAAGGGCTCGATCCAGCGCGTGGTCGACTGGTGCACCAAGGCGCAAAGTCCGACATGCCGCCGCGCAACAGCGCGCTGGAAGCGGGCGCGGCCGCCTTCAGCGAGGGCATGATCGGCATCTTCTCGAAGGAGATCCATCCCGGCACGCGCGCCGAGCCGCGGGTGCCGCCGGAGGTCTACAAGATCATCTCCGACGCGATCCAGGCAGACGCAGCTCGGCGGCGCCGATCCGCAGGCGGCGGCGACCGCCGCGTCGCAGCAGCTCGACGCGTTCCTGGCCTCGCTACAGCGGCGCGCCGATCCTCTAGCCGCATCCTCCCGGCTGGTCGGCCGCGCCTTCGGGGCCGAGGCGCGGCCGGCTGCCGACTTATGCTGAAGAAAGTGCCGATGGCCGAACAGCCCGCCAGATCGAAGCGCATCGCGAAACGCCGCGGCCTGTCGGCGAAGCAGCGCGAATGGCTGGCCGGCTATCTGTTCGTGCTGCCGGATGCGCTCGGGCTGCTGCGTCTTCCTCGGCCTGCCGATGGTGCTGTCGCTTGGTGCTCGGCTTTTTCGAGGTCGACGGCTTCGGCGCCTATCGCTTCGCCGGGCTCGCCAACTACGCCGGATGGTGAGCCGACCCGCTGTTCTGGTCAGGCCCGCGGGTCACGGCGCTCTACGCGATCATGCTGGTGCCCGCGCTCTATGTCTGCGGGCTCGGGCTGGCGCTGCTGGTGCAGCGGACCAACCGCTTCAACGGCGTGATGCGCTCCATGTTCTTCCCGCCGCATATGGTCAGCCTGGTGGTCGTGGCGCTGGTCTGGCAGTTCTGGTCGTCGACAAGATCGGCGTCGTCAGCCGGCTCGCGCCGATGATCGGCCTCGGCGGACTTCTCGTTCCTCGGCGATCCCGACTTCGCGCTGCTACACCGTGGTCGTCGTCAGCGTCTGGTTCCTGATGGGCTTCTACATGCTGATCTTCCTCGGCGGCCTGCAGGACATCCCGGTGCGAATATTACGAGGCCGCGCGGATCGACGGCGCAGGGCCGGTCGCGCGCTTCTGGTACATCACTCTGCCGCTGCTGAAGCCGACGAGCTTCTTCGTCGCTCATGGTCTCGATGGTGGCGGCGGTGGCCGGCGCCCAGGCCTTCGACCTCATCTACGTGATGACCAAGGGCGGGCCGGCCAACTCGACCGCGGTGCTGATCGTCTACATCTACCAGCAGGCGTTCGGTTCGGCGCTTTCGGCTATGCCGCGGCGATGGCCTCGATCCTGGTCGATCGCGCTGATGCTGTTCACCGGCGTCTTCTTCTGCTCACCCGGGGCGGGCGCTTCAGCTATGACTAAGCGCCGTCCGACGCCCTATTATCCGCGCTCGCAGGTCAACGCTGGTCAGGCTCGTCTGGATGCCGGTCGCTGCCATCCTGGCGCTGATGACGCTGTTCCCGCTGCTCTGGATGGTGTCGATCGCCTTCAAGACCGCCGGCCGA
This sequence comes from uncultured Alphaproteobacteria bacterium, assembly GCA_963763895.1. Lineage (GTDB taxonomy): Bacteria > Pseudomonadota > Alphaproteobacteria > Rhizobiales > Rhizobiaceae > Neomesorhizobium. The sequence continues at coordinate 345,384 of CAVXQC010000005.1, forward strand.
GGTGTTCTACGCCGAACCTGATCCCGAGCGCGCCGACGCTCGACAACTTCCTCTACGTCCTCACCGAGGTGCCGTTCCTGCGCTACATGCTGCAACAGCTTCTTCGTCTCGGCGACGGTAACGGTCGTCGCGCTGTTCTTCCACTCGATGGCGGGCTACGCGCTGGCCCGGCTGCGCTTCCCCGGCCGCGAGATCGATCTTCCTCGCCATCTTCTCGACCTTCCTCGTCTCGCTGCCGGTGATCATCGTGCCGCTGTTCATCCTCGTGACGGCGATGGGGATGCTCAACACCTATGCCGGGCTGATCATGCCGGCGATCTTCAACGCCTTCGGCATCTTCCTGCTGCGCCAATACTACCTGTCGCTGCCGCGCGAGCTCGAGGAGGCGGCGCTGATCGACGGCGCCGGCTACTGGCGCATCTACTGGAGCATCATCCTGCCGCTCAGCCGGCCGATCCTGTCGGCTCTGGCGATCCTGTTCTTCCTCGCCAACTGGAACGCGTTCCTCTGGCCGCTGACCGTCACCGCGACCCGGACCTCTGGGTCGTGCAGGTCGGCATCGCCAACTTCAAGAGCCAGTACTCGGCGTCGTGGAACTACATCATGGCCGCCTCGACCGTCGTCGCCATGCCGACGCTGGTCCTCTTCGTGATCTTCCAGCGGCAGATCATGGATTCGATCAAGACCAGCGGCCTGAAGTGACCGCGACACGCAGGAGACACCATGATGACGAATGCCGGCCTTTCGCCGCTCCGCGGGCTTGCCAAGCTGCGCGACGCGCGGACGCGGCGCTTTTCGAGCTATGACCGCACCGGCGGCAATGACGACCGGCTGCACATCGAGCCCGGCACGACGGTGACGATCGCCGAGTACGAGGGCGCCGGCATCGTCACCCACATCTGGGCGACGCTCGCCTGCAAGAGCGAGAGCTTTCCTGCGCAAGATCGTGCTGCGCGCCTATTGGGACGGCGAGGACGAGCCGAGCATCGAAACGCCGATCGGCGACTTCTTCGGCATGGGCCACGCCCGGACACGCAACTTCGCCAGCCTGCCGGTGCAGGCGAGCCCCGAGGACGGCAAGGCCTTCAACTGCTATTTCCCGATGCCGTTCGGCAGCCACATGAAATTCACGGTCACCAACGAGGCCGAGGACGACCTGCTCTTCTACTACTATGTCGATCTCGAGCTGCACGACGAACTGGAGGAAGGGCTTGGCCGCTTCCACGCCCAGTACCGCCAGGACCGCCCCGAAGGGATCGACGAAACCGGGCTCGCCAACGAGCAGGTGCTGTTCGGCGGCGAGAACACCGACGGCCGCGACAACTACACAATCCTCGATGCCGAGGGGCACGGCCACTATGTCGGCGTGCTGTTCAACGTCTATTCGCTGCGCCGCTCGCATCTTTGGGACTGGTATGGCGAAGGCGACGACATGATCTTCGTCGATGGCGAACCCGGTCTTTCTGTGCCGGACACCATTCGCAAGCCCGATCCGCGCATCGGGCCGAAGGCGGCGCTGATTGCCGACCGCGGCGAAAGCAGCCCCGGCGCCAACGACGCCTGGCCGCCGACGCTGCACGGCACCGGCACCGAGGACTATTTCAACACGGCGTGGTGCCCGACCCAGGAATACAGCGCGCCCTATCACGGCATCATCGCCGCCGGCGGACCCGAACTGGACCGAGCCGGTGACGCTTTACCGCTGGCACATCGAGGATCCGGTGATCTTCCGCAAGCACATCCGCGTGACCATCGAGCACGGCCATGCCAACCGTCGCGGGGACGAGATTTCTTCGGTGGCGTTCTGGTACCAGGCGGAGCCGCACAAGCCGTTCGGCAAGCTTCCGGCAGTGAAGGATCGGCTGCCGGCCTTCCGGTTGCCGTACCAGAACTGGGCCGCGGCCTTTGATGAGCGGAAGCGCTGACGATGGCATCGGTCGAGATAAGCGACGTCGTGAAAGCCTATGGCGCCGTGCAGGTTGTCCACGGCGTCTCGGTCGACATCGCCGACGGCGAGTTTCTCGTGCTTGTCGGCCCGTCCGGCTGCGGGAAATCGACGCTTCTGCGGATGATCGCCGGGCTCGAGGAGATATCGGGCGGCACAGTGAGCATCGGCGACGAGGTGGTGAACGATGTGGCGCCCAAGGACCGCAACATCGCCATGGTGTTCCAGAATTACGCGCTCTATCCGCACATGACGGTTGCGGAAAACATGGCTTTCTCGCTGAAGCTGGCCGGGGTCGCCAAGCCGGACATTCGGGCGAAGGTAAAGCTGGCGGCTGGAATCCTGGGGCTCGAAAAGCTGCTCGATCGCTATCCGGGGCAGCTTTCGGGCGGTCAGCGCCAGCGTGTCGCCATGGGCCGGGCGATCGTGCGCGATCCGGAGGTGTTTCTGTTCGACGAGCCGCTTTCGAATCTCGACGCCAAGCTCCGCGTGCAGATGCGCACCGAGATCAAGGCGCTGCACCAGCGGCTGAAGACCACGACGATCTATGTCACTCACGATCAGGTCGAGGCGATGACGATGGCCGACCGCATCGTGGTGATGCGTGACGGGCTCGTCGAGCAGATCGGCAGTCCGCTCGACCTCTACGACCAACCGCGCAATCTCTTCGTCGCCGGCTTCATCGGTTCGCCGTCGATGAATTTCATCCGGGGTCGGCTCGGAGGAGGAAAATTCCACGGTGAGGGCGGCATCGAGATCGCGCTCGGAAAGTCTGCTTCGAGAGAGGATGGCCACGAGGTGGTTTGCGGGATCCGTCCGGACAAGGTCGGGTTGGGAAACAGCGGCGCAGAGGTCGACGTGATCGTCGTGGAGCCAACAGGCGCGGAAACCCAGGTCGTGGTCGATGCAGGCGGGGCGCAGATCGTATGTCTGTTGCGCGATCGGGTCGCTATCCGACCGGGCGAAAAAATCCGCCTGGCCCTCGATGCAAAAGATGTCCATTTGTTCGATGCGGCGACGGGGGCGAGGCTGGATACCAGTCAGGCGACGTCCGCGATAAATCAGCCCTGCCAGTGCGGTCGACATGGAAAGAGAGGGCGAACTGCACTACATTCTGTGCGAGGGCGCTTCGCCCGGCACACAGGAAAGCGAAATGCCCCGATTGGTTCGAACCACGAAAGCGATCGTTCTGCCAATTGCCGCGGCTACGGCATTGGCCGGCTCGGCGCATGCATTCTCCACCGATCGCCTGACCAGGGGCGAGCGCACGAGATGATAATCAACGGCCGGCAGCTCGACGTTCAGGCACTCGATCGCATTCAGGGCAGGCGGGATTTCCAGCGCCAGCAACAGCAGTTTCGCGAACACGATCGACCGTTGGTTCGGCCGCAGCGGCTGGAGGTTCCTCGCATGAAGCAAAGTTGCCGGCGGCGTCTTTTCGGCACCAAATTTCGGACCGACTGCGACTGACCGTGCCGCGCCACGCATTCCGTGCCAACGAATTCTGCACGGCGGTCACTGTGAATGCTTGCTTCGCCGGTGGAGAATGCTCAAATCAGGAGCAACTGACTTTTCTCGGGAGAATCGCGTGAGCGGCACAATGAACGGGGTGATCCGCCTGCATGCGAAGGACAATGTCGTCGTCCTGACCAAGGCATTCGGCGCCGGGCAACGGCCGGCGGATATCGGCGTCACCGCTGGAGCGGCTGGTGCCGTCCGGCCACAAGATCGCGACAGCCGATATCGCCGAAGGCAAGCCGATCATCAAATTCGGACAGATCATCGGCTATGCTAGCCGCGCCATCGCCGCCGGCGAACACGTCCATACGCACAATTGCCTGATGGGCGCGCATGACCAGCATTACCATGTTGGCGAGGATTATCGTCCGATCGAGTACGTCCCTGAGAGCGAGCGGCTGACTTTCCAGGGCTACCGTCGGGCCGATGGGGGTGCTGCGACGCGCAACTACATCGCACTCTGCGCCACAGTGAACTGCTCGGCGACGGTCGTGCGCCACATCGCCGATCACTTCAACCGCTCCGGTGGGCTCGACGATTATCCGAACATCGACGGCGTCATCGCGCTCGCCCACGGCACTGGCTGCGGCATGGCAGCCTCGGGCGAGGGCTATGACACGCTGCAGCGCGTGTTGTGGGGCCATGCGACACATCCGAATGTCGGCGCGGCGATCTTCATCGGGCTCGGCTGCGAGGTGATGCAGATCGGTCGCATGCGCTCGACGTTCGGATCGAAGGGCGAAGAGCGATTCCACGGGCTGACCATCCAGGAAACCGGCGGCACCCGAAAGACGATCGAAGCCGGCATTGCGGCGATCAAGGCGCTGTTGCCTTCGGTCAATGCGGTCAATCGCGAGCCGATTTCGGTCAGCGAACTGGTGGTCGGCCTGCAATGCGGCGGTTCCGACGGATTTTCCGGCGTGACGGCGAATCCGGCGCTGGGCGCTGCGACCGACATATTGGTGCGCCACGGCGGCACCGCGCTGCTTTCCGAAACGCCGGAAATCTATGGTGCCGAACAATTGCTGGTGCGTCGCGCTGCCTCGCAGGAGATCGGCGAAAAACTGATCGAGCGTATCCGCTGGTGGGAAAATTATACCGAAATCAATGGCGGTTCGATGGATAACAACCCGTCGCCGGGTAACAAGGCGGGCGGGCTGACCACCATCCTCGAAAAGTCGCTTGGCGCGGCTGCCAAGGGTGGCACGCTGGCGCTCTCCGACGTGCTTCTTTATGCCGAACGGGTGAAGAAGCCAGGCTTCGTGTTCATGGATTCGCCTGGCTACGATCCGGTCTCGGCTACCGGCCAGATTGCATCCGGTTCGCAGATCATCGTCTTTACCACCGGTCGAGGTTCGGCCTTCGGCTCGAAGCCGGCGCCGACCATCAAGCTTGCCACCAACTCCGCGATGTATCGGCAACTCGAAGAGGATATGGACCTGAACTGCGGCGACATCATCGATGACGGCATCTCTATCGAGGAGAAGGGCCGGCAGATCATGAACAGGATCATCGCCGTCGCTTCCGGCGAAAAGAGCAAGAGCGAGGCACTCGGCCTTGGCGACAACGAATACGTGCCATGGCAGCTTGGCGCAGTAATGTAAGTATCTTTTTACATTCGCGCAGCCTGCCATCATCACCGTCACGCCCCGATTCTGTAGAAGCGTGCGGCCGTGCCGCCGAAAATCTTGTCGCGCTCGGCCTCGCTCAGATCCGCAGTGAGGCTCAGGGCAGCCTGGCGCCAATCCTCGTAACTTCCCCGCAACAGGCAGACCGGCCAGTCCGACCCCCATATAAGGCGAGCCGGTCCGAACGCGCTCAGAAGATGCGCGGCATAGGGGCGGATCGTCGACCGTCCAGTCGTCGTTTGCCTCAGTCACCAGCCCGGAGAACTTGCAGAGGGCATCGGTCTCGCCGGCGATACGTGCCATGCCCTTCGGCCCAGAACGCAAGTTCTTCCCGTGCAGTACCGTGATCCCTGACCTGCGGCTTCATGCAGTGATCGACCCCGACGCGAAGCTTTGGTAGCGCTTGAGCAGGGTCAGAAAATTGGGGAGATGTCTTGAAAAGCCGAGCGCGTCGAATGTCAGGTCGAGATCGATCAGCGTCGAATAGGCCCATTGCACGTCGTCGCGCAGCATCCAGTCGACATCGGGAATGTCCTGGATCAGCGAGCACACGCCGACGAATTTCGGATGGTTGCGCAAGCGCTCCAGATGCTTGATGTGGTTACGGTCTTCGAAATCTACCCAGCCGACGACTGCGGCGACGGCATCGGTTGTGGCGGCGATACCAAGCATATACTCGGTTTCCTCGACCGTCGCCGCAGCCTGGACGAGCACGGATTTGCAATGCCGGCGCTCGCGAGATGAGGAGACAGGTCGGCAGGCAAGTAGGGGCGGGTGAGGACGGCGTTGTCCTTCGGCATCCAGTCATAGTCGCCGCGGGCCGGATTCCAGAAATGGTGGTGCGCGTCGATGCGGACTGTCATGCTGTTGTTCTTGTGGACTGTCTCATGGCGGTTGGGGCGTCGGGCCGTATCAGGCCCTCGGCTTTCAGGTCGTTCCAGAGAGCGGCCGGTATGTCGACATCGAGAATGGACCGGTTACTGCGGACCTCTGCAACCGACTGTCCGCCCGGAATGACGGAGACGATGGCGGGGTGCAGCAGCGGAAACTGCAGCGCCGCCTGGATCAGTTTCACGCCGTGGCGCCGGCAGGTGGCTTCGATCCGGGCGGCCTTGTCGAGCACGGATTGCGGCGCCTCGGAATAGTTGTAGAAGGCGCCGGCTTTCGGCCCACCCGCCAGGATGCCCGAATTGTATGGCCCGCCGAGCACGATACCGATGCCGCGTTCCTCGCATCGCGGCAGGAAGCTGTCGAGCGCGCCCTGCTCCAACAGAGTGTAGCGGCCGGCGAGCAGGAAAAGGTCGAAATCGCCCCGCTCCGCCAGCCATTCGCAGGCTTCCCATTCGTTGAGGCCGCCGCCGAACGCCTTGATGACTTTCTGATCGCGCAACGGAAGAGCGCGTCATAGCCGGACTGCATGAACTCCGCCCGCCTCGCGTCCAGCACCTCCTGCGTTCCGTGATTGAAGAGGTCGAGGTCGTGGACATAGAGGATGTCGATGCGGTCGACCCCCAAGCGCTCAAGCGACGCCTCGAAGGAGCGCATGATGCCGTCATGCGAATAGTCGTAGTGCTCGCGCCGGGTCGGTGTGTCGAAGAATTTGCCGATGCCGGTGCGATCTTCCTGCGCGCAGACCTTCAGGATGCGGCCGACCTTGCTCGACAAGAGATATTCGTCGCGCGGCTTGCCGCGCAGGAACCGGTTGAGACGTGTCTCGGACAGGCCGAGGCCGTAGAGCGGCGCAGTGTCGAAATAGCGGCTGCCGGACATTCCAGGCTTCGGTGAGAACCGCCTGCGCATCGTCATCCGATATCGCGCGGTACAGATTGGCGACTGGCGCCGCGCCGAAGCCGAGTTCGGTGAACGCCAGTTCGTCGCTTCCGCCGCGCTGCCAATGTCTGACTTTCATGAACAAACTCCCGCTGCGCCGGAACCGCACTATTTCACGGCGCCGGCGGTCATGCCCTGGATGATGTAGCGTTCCAGAACGATGCCGATGATCACCAGCGGCGCGATGGCCGGCGGTCGAAAGGGCCGCCATCGACCACCAGTTGATGCCTTGCGAACCGGTCTGGCTGGCCACCATCACCGGCAGCGTCTTGGCGTCGGTGCTGGTGAGGAGCGCTGCGAAGAAATATTCGTTCCAGCAAAGCACCAGCGACAGCACGAAGGCGGCGACCATGCCGGGAAGTGCGATGGGAAGCACAATTTGAAAAAAAGCGCCCCAGATCGACAGGCCGTCGACAAGAGCTGCCTCCTCGAGTTCGACCGGGATCGAGTTGAACTGGTCGCGCATGATCCAGATGACGATCGGCAGCACCATCAGCGCGTAGAGCAGGATCAGCCCGATGCGCGAATCGAGCAGATTGAGCTCCTTGTAGAGCACAAGGAAAGGCAGGGCGAGAACGACCGGCGGCAGGATGAGCTGCGACAGGAAGAAGAACGAGATGTCGTCGTTGCGCATCCAGGCGAAGCGGTATTTGAAACGCGTCAGCCCATAGGCGGCGAGGCTGCCGATGACGATGGCCAGTAGCGACGCCGAGATGCTGGTGATGACGCTGTTGGTGAAGCGCTTGACGAATTCGTCGCGCACCGTCGAGGTCTCACCGATGGTGTCGGGGGACATGCCGAGCGAGCGCCAGCCACGCCAGTCCGGCTGGAAGTCGACCCACGGGATAAGGTGGCCCTGGGTGACGTTGACCGCGACTTTGAAAGACGTGGTCACCGTCCAGTAGAGCGGGAAAAGGCAGATGAACGCCCACAACAGCAAGGCGCCATAGATCAGAACCCTGCTGGTCAGGAAACGCGCCTTCATGGTGGGCGTCACCGCCAACTCCTCGAATACGCTCGCCTCATGCAGAACCAACGGACAACCTCCATGAATGGTGCAAGCAGTAAGGTTTCGCTTCAGTTGACATCACGTGTCCACCGGCTGACGAACTTCAGGAGCAAGGTGATGAAGACGATGATCAGGATGAGATAGAACATCGCCAGCATAGTGCCGTAGCCAACATTCGAGCGGTCGCGGTATTCGCGAAAAATGAAGCTGGTCACCGTGTCGGTGGCGCCTCCGGGCCCGCCCGAAGTGACGTTGATGACGATGTCGGCAAGCTTCAGCTTGAAGATGATGCGCAGGATCACCGCGGTGATCGAAACCGGCAGCATCAGCGGGAAGGTCACGCCCCAGAACGCCTGCCAGGGGGTCGCTCCATCAACATGGGCGGCCTCCATGACGTCCTTTGGCAGTGCCTGCAGGCCGGCGAGCAGCATGATCATCATGAAGGGAATGAAGGTCCACGCATCGAGAAACATGATGCTAAGACGCGCGATCTCTGGCGTGGCGAAGAAGGCCGGCGTGTCCCAGCCGAGCCACCGCGCCAGCTTTGCCGCCGGACCGAAACGGTATTCCATCAGCGATTTGCCGATCATCCACGAGACCGCGACGGGCGAGAGCATCAACGGCAACAGGAAGACGACGCGGAAGAATTTTCGGGCGCGGATCTGCGCGTTGAGGAGAAGCGCGAGGCCGAAGGCCACGACATATTCCACCAGCACCGCCAGCACATAGAAGACCATATTGGTGAGCGCGTTGCGGTAGTAGGGATCCGCCAGCATCTGCCAGAAATTGTCGAGGCCGTTGAACTTGCGTCCGGAGAAGCTCGACAGATTCCAATCCGTGGTTGCGATGTAGAAACCGAACAGCGTCGGGAAGATCACCATCGCCACGGTGAACAGCACCGCAGGCAAGATGAACAGCGCCCGCCAGCCGGCTTCGCCGCGCATCAGCACCTGACCGATGCCCAGTGCGACGCCCCAGACGACATAGGCGTAGAGAACCACGCGCCAGGTTTCGTAACCCAGTGTGGTAGCGCCGGTCTTGAACAGGATCTGTATGGCGAACGCGGCCAGCAGAACGAGCGAACCGAGGCCGATGATCAGCTTGCCGGCATTGCGCCGCGAGACGGAAATCTCGTCCGTCACGACTTCAAGTGTCATGCATACTCTCGCCGTGGAAGGTTCGTCCGTTCATCGCTCTGCCAGACTGTAAGATACTCGAACTGAAAGCTACCCAAATCGCAGCGGATCAAAAAGGCCGGCAGCATGTTCGCCGCCGGCCCCTTTCACGCCGATCGGCCGATCACATGCCGAGCGAAGCCTTGTAGAGCTTGATCTGGTTTTCGCGCCCGATCTGATCGGTGATCTTCTCCCATGCCGCCGCGATGCGGTCTGCACCCTCCTGAGCGGTGCCTTGTCCGGCGAAGGTTTTCGCCAGTTCGTCTTCCGCGACTGAATAATACTGGAAGATGCCCGGGATGCGCGGTTCGATCGCCGCGTTCGGATGGTTGTAGGTATCCGCTTCCGACTTGAGGTAGGACGAGATGAACGCCTCGTCGTAACCGGCCGCGACCCATTCCGGAATGTTGAAATGGCTGTTCCGGTAAGGCTGGAAGCCGGACGGATAGGCTGCGCACCAGAGCGACAGATCCTTGCCGCCGAGATGGGCCGCGGCCGACCAGGCCGCCTTCTTCTTTTTCTCGTCGCTGTCGACGCGAGCCATGACGTAAATGCCCCAGCCGATATAGGCGCAGTTCGGCGCGTAGTTGGGGCCGCTCGCCAGCTTGTCCCACTGGCCGGTCTTCGAGTTGTAGACGTCGTCGGAGCCGGGCAGGATCGAAAAGCCGGTGATGTCGCCGACGACCGAGGAGTCGTTGGTCTTGACGTTGGAGCCGACGTCGCCCCACCAGGCCACCATAGAGCCGGTCCCGGCGAGGAACTGCTGGAATGCCGTCTGGTTCGGATCGGCGTTGATCTGGTCCGGCGGCTCCGACGGCAGCGCGTCTATGACGTCCTGAATGGCCCGCACCCAGGCCGGATTGTTGATGCGCGGCTTCATCGTGTCCGCGTCGAACAGCCAGGCCTTGTCGTCCGGATGCTTGGCATAAGCGCTGGCGCGGCTGCCGAGGAAATAGAAACCGAAACCGCCCCAGGCCTTGGGCGCGTCGAGATAGCCGTAGACATCCTGGCCGCCGACCTGTTTGCCCTTGAGGAATTTCGTGACGGCCTGAACCTGCTGCCAGGTCTTTGGCACGCCCCATTCTGCCATCACGGCCTTATCGCCGGAATTACCCCACTCGGTGGCCAGAGCAGCGTCCGAAAAGACGTCGGTGCGGTAGTTGAAATTGTGCGCGTCGCCGTCGACAGTGACGCGGTACTGCTTGCCATCCCAGGTGCCGACCGGCGGTTGCAGATAGCTGACGACATCGTCCATCTCGATCTGCTGCTTGACCCAGTCGGGCATCTCGGAGGTGAGGCCCTTGCCGCAGACATCGCCTTCGAAAGGCGCGCCCATCTCGATGACGTCGAAGTCGACCGTGCCGGTGGCGATCGATTGCTGGAGGCGGGCGTTGTAGTCGGCCTGCGCCAGGTCGATCCAGTTGATCTTGGCGCCGGTATAGGCCTCCCATGGTTTCAGGAAGCCGCGGAACAGAACGTTGTGAAGGTTCTGGTTGTTCAAACCCATGAAGGTGAGTTCGACGCCGGCGAATTCACCTTCCTTGACGTTGGCCTTGGTGGCGCCGAGGCATAGTTCTCCGACTTTCTGGAAATCGGCGTCCGTTGGCTGGCCCTTGCCGACACCTGGAATCTGCAGGATCTGCGCGCGCAGATTGTCCTGCGCGCTGGCCGGGCGCGTGAGCGCGCCCATGACACCCGAAGATCCAACGGCGAGCGCGCCGAATGCCGCAGCACCTTTCAAAACGTTTCGACGGCTGGATTGCAACATCATCAGCCGGTCATAGACCTCTTTTCTCATCTCAGTTCCTCCCTGAAGCGATGGCCCAGCGTCCTGGCTGGAATTTCTTTGGCAGGTCGTTCTCGATCGCGGTACGCAACATCTGCCGACAGGCTCCTTCCCAGACCAGCCTTGCTGCGTGCTTCCACTCGCGGGAAACGACATCATCCCAAGCGTCGCCAGTATGGAACAAGTCACCGGCGATTTTCAATCGAATGTTCTGGCGGTGGACACCCGCAGGCGGGTCAGCTAATCGTCTCGTTCGGCCAACTCGCCGGCCACAATGGGAGGATCGATGGCGAAAGTAACCATTCGCGACGTGCGCAAGGCGTACGAAGCCGTGGAGGTCATTCACGGCGTGAGCATCGATATCGCCGACGGCGAGTTCGTGGTGCTGGTCGGGCCTTCGGGCTGCGGCAAGTCTACCCTGCTGCGCATGATCGCCGGTCTCGAAAGCGTCACCGGCGGCCAGGTCGCGATCGGCGACAAGGTCGTCAACAATCTGGCGCCTGCCGAACGCGATATCGCGATGGTGTTCCAGAATTACGCGCTTTATCCGCACAAGACGGTGGCGCAGAATATGGCCTTCGCGCTGAAGCTGCGACGGACTGATCCGAAAGAAATCGCCGAGCGCGTCGGCAAGGCCGCCGATATTCTCGGCCTCAAGCCTTATCTGCAGCGTTACCCGCGCCAGCTCTCCGGCGGCCAGCGGCAGCGCGTCGCAATGGGCCGGGCCATCGTGCGCGACCCGCAGGTCTTTCTGTTCGACGAGCCGCTTTCCAATCTCGACGCGAAGCTGCGTGTCCAGATGCGCACCGAGATCAAGGAACTGCATCAGCGCCTGAAAACGACTACCGTCTACGTAACCCACGACCAGGTCGAAGCAATGACGATGGCCGACAAGATCGTGGTGATGCAGGACGGGCGCGTCGAGCAGGTCGGCGCGCCGCTGGAGCTTTTCGACCGGCCGGCCAATGTTTTCGTAGCCGGCTTCATAGGCTCGCCGTCGATGAACCTGATCGAGGGAACGGTCGCTGGAGGCGACAAGCCGGCCGTCTCGCTGGAAGGCGTTGGCCTGCCGGTTGCCGGCAAGCACGAGGTTGCCGACGGCCAGCCGGTGCTGTTCGGCATCAGACCCGAACATCTCGAACTGGCCTCCGACGGGTTCCCCGCGCAAATCTCGGTGGTCGAGCCGACCGGCTCGGAAACGATGGTTTTCCTGCGGGCTGGCGACAGCAAGCTGGTGGCGCTGTTTCGTGAAAGGCACGATTTCAAGCCGGGCGATACCATTCGCCTGCGGCCACGTCCGGACCGGGTGCATCTGTTTCACGCGGAGACAGGACAACGGATTTAGCGGCTCGACAGGACCGCATCATTTATTTCGGAGATAGGAGAAAAAAGATGCTGAAGGGGATCAGCCCGCTACTCAACGCAGAGGTGCTCGGTGCGCTGAGGGCGATGGGGCACGGCGACGATCTTATCGTCGCCGACACCAACTTCCCCTCCGATTCCATCGCGCGGCAGACGCGGCTCGGCAAGCTTCTCAGGATCGACAACGTCACTGCGGCGGAAGCGGTAGCAGCGATCCTGTCCGTCTATCCGCTGGATACGTTCGTCGATGACGCGGCCGGCCGGATGGAGATCGTCGGCGGCCCGGACGAAGTGCCGCCGGTGCAGCAGGAGGTGCAGAAGGAGATCGACAAAGCCGAAGGCAAATCCTGGCCGATGATCTCGGTTGAACGTTACGCCTTCTACGAACGCGCCAAACAGGCCTATTGCGTAATCCAGACCGGCGAGCGCCGTTTTTACGGCTGCTTCGCCTTCCGCAAGGGTGTCGTTCCGCCGGACGCCAAGTGAGCGCTATGACGAAAGGCAAGCCGATCGTCATTCTCGGCGTTTTCGTCGCCGACACAGCCTACCGCGCGATGCGACAGCCGAAGATGGGCGAAACGATCCTGGGCACCGGCTTCAAGCTCGGTCCCGGCGGCAAGGGATCCAACCAGGCGGTCGCGGTGGCCAGGCTCGAGGCCGACGTCTCCTTCATCACCCGGCTGGGCAAGGATACCTTTGCCGAGATGGCGATGCAGACCTGGGAGGAAGCCGGAGTGAAACCGGCGGTGATCGAGACACCGCAGAGTTATACGGGTGCGGCTTACATCTTCGTTGAGGAGAACACCGGCAACAACGCCATCATCGTTTCACCCGGCGCTGCGTCGCTGATCTCGCCGGCCGACATCGACGCGCATGCGGGCCTCATTCGCTCCGCCGGTGTGTTTGTGACCCAGTTGGAGCAGCCGATCGAGGCAGCGCTCAGAGCATTGCGGATTGCCCGCGAGGCCGATGTCGTCACGGTGCTCAATCCGGCGCCAGCCGCACCGCTTGCCGACGAGATTTTCCGGCTGTGCGACTACGTCACCCCGAACGAAACGGAGACGGAAGAACTGACCGGCATGAAGGTCGAGACTGTCGATCAGGCGCGTGCTGCGGCGGCTAGGCTGATGGAGCGCGGGGCAGGCGCCGCCGTTATCACGCTCGGCGAAAAGGGCGCGCTGCTGCACACGGAGGCGATCTCCGAACTGGTGCCGGCCTATAAGGTCGGCCCGGTGGTCGAGACCACCGGCGCGGGCGACGCGTTCAACGGCGGCTTTGCCGTCGGACTGGCGCGCGGCTTCGAGCCGCTGGAGGCAGTGCGTTTCGGCTGCGCGGTGGCGGGCATCTCGGTGACCCGTCCAGGCACCGCACCATCGATGCCAAGCCTAGCCGAGGCGATGCAGGTCTACCGCAAGGCGCAAAACGTCTGAGGCGCTAAGGCTTACGTCCCTGCTTCAAACGCTCTGCTGCGCTCCCGTTTCCGATGACAGGAGCATGGCGCCGATCAGGCGGTGGACTTTCAGGGCTTCCCGCCCGGTGACCAAGGGTGTGCGGTCGAGTTCGATCGCGTCGAGGAAATCGGCAAGGACGGCGCGATGGTGATGATGCGGAAACGCCATCGGATCGGCGCCGGCGCCGCCGCCGACAGCATCGTCAGTCATTGAAAAATCGGTTCCGTCGTGGAACTGGACCGAAAGCTGCGCTCCATCAAGTCGCGCCATGCCCGTTGGTGCCGATGATGTCGACCGCGTCGGGAAACCCAGGATAGGCGCAGGTAGTGGCGCTGATCGAGCCAATGGCGCCGTTTTCGAAACGGATCGCGCCCATCGCCAAGTCTTCCGTCTCCATGCGATGGATCGGGCTCGTCGCCGCATAGGCGATCGTCTCGACAGGCAGACCGACAAGGGAGATCAGCAGGTCAAGCGTGTGGATGGCCTGGGTGAGCAGGACGCCGCCGCCGTCGCGCGCCTTCGTGCCGCGGCCCGGCTGATCGTAATAGCTCTGCGGCCGCCAGTTGTGCAGCCGTGCCGAGGCACTGACGAGAGTACCGAGGCGGCCTTCGTTGATGATCTTGGCGAGCGCGACGCTGACCGGCCGAAACCGGTGCTGCAACACGATGCCGAGTTTCACCTCGCCCGCCTCGGCCGCCGCCACCAATGCCTCGGCACGTTCGAGGCTTGTTTCGAGTGGCTTTTCGAGAAGGACGTGTTTGCCTGCCGCCGCGGCGCGGCGCACCAGGTCCAGATGTGTATTCGGCGGTGTCAGCAGCATGACCGCGTCGATCGACGCATCGCTGAAAATCGCATCGATATCGTCGACGGTTGCAAAACCGTAGGTTTCCGAAAAGGCTTGCCGCCGCCCGGCGCTCGGGCTGAATGCCGCAACCATCTCGACCCGATCGCTGAGGTCGGCAAGGCTTTTTGCATGTGGCGCAGACGCCATGCCGAGGCCGATGACAGCGAGCCGTGTCTTCGCCATGCTCTCAATACCCGAAAGTGTCGATGGTGCGCATGATGCCACGCAGTTCCGCGAGCCCCTTGAGACGGCCGATGCAGGAATAGCCGGGGTTCACTTTCTTGCCGATGTCGTCGACTATCGCATGGCCGTGGTCCGGGCGCATCGGGATTTCCCAATCGCTTCGCCCTGCGCCCTTACGGCGGCGCTCCTCCGCCATCAACAGGGCGACGACGCGCACCATGTCGGTATCGCCCTCCAGATGCTCCGCCTCGTGGAAGGAGCCGTCGCCTTCCTTGGTCACGTTGCGCAGGTGCGCAAAATGGATGTCCGAAGCAAATTCGTCTGCCATTGCGACAAGGTTGTTTTGGGCGCCTGCGCCGTACGAACCGGTGCAAAGCGTCAACCCGTTCGACGGCGAGCGGCAGGCGGCAATCAGCGCACGCGCATCGGCTGCGCTGGAGACGACGCGCGGCAGGCCGAAGATCGGGAACGGCGGATCATCCGGATGGATCGCCATCCTGACGCCTGCTTCCTCGGCGACGGGAACGATCTCGCGCAGGAATGCGAACAGGTTTTCCCTCAGGCCGTCGGCGGAGAGGTCGCGATAGACGTCGAGCGCCCGGCGAAAACTCTCGCGGTCGTAGATGAATTCGCGCGCCGGCACCCAGCCGATCAGGTTTTTCTCCAGACGCGCAAGGTCGCTTTCGCTCATCGCGGCCAGCCGCTTGCGGGCCGCCTCGATCCGTTCGGCGGGATGATCCGCTTCAGCGCCTGTGCGTTTCAGGATCAACACGTCGTAGGCGCAGAATTCGATCATGTCGAAACGCAACGCCGTGCCGCCGTGCCACATAGGATAGTCGAGATCGGTCCGCGTCCAGTCGGTGATCGCCATGAAGTTGTAGCAGACGGTCTTGATGCCCGCCGCGGCAACAGCCCGGATGGAAGTCTTGTAGTTCTCGATCAGTTCGCAAAAGCGGCCGGTTCGCGTCTTGATATCCTCGTGGACAATGATGCTCTCGACAACCAACCAGGTAAGCCCTGCCGCCTCGACTTCGGCCTTGCGTTTGCGGATCTCGTCTTCGGGCCAGGCACGGCCGTCGTTCAGATGATGCAGCGCGGTGACGATGCCAACGGCGCCCGCCTGCCGGACATGCGATAGTTTCACCGGGTCGTCGGGGCCGAACCAGCGCCAGGTCTGTTTCACGAAGCGGATTCCTTTTTGGCGAGTTCGGAAAGAGCGTGGGCGATGCCCTTGTTGCGGATGGCTTCAAGATGACCTGCAGCGACTTCGACAAGATGGTCGCGGCGCCCGTGGTCTTTCGCCAAACCCGGCGGCATCAAAGATGCGTCGGGTGGTTTCGATTACCGGCGACCGGTTAGCGAAGATCTCGCCGAGCGCGCTGTCGAGCGGGTCAGTGAAAAGGTTGGTAGCAAGCTGCGTTCCGCGCGCCTCGCAAGCAGCTATCCAGGCGGCGACCACCAGCATCAGATGTGCCACAGGCGCGCCCTCCGCGGCCCGCTCCAGCGCCGAAGCAACGATGCGCTGGGGCAGCTTCTGGCTGCCGTCATTGGCGATCTGAGCCGTGCGGTGCTGAAGTGCGGTGTTTGCGTAACGATCGGCGAGCTTTTTCGATATAGGCCTGCGGGTCGAGCCCGGCATTTCTGGGTAGCGTGGGGATGGCTTCGGCCCACAGCCCGTCGACAAATCTTTTGATCGTAGGATCCGCGAATGCTTCGGCGACGGTTGCGTGACCGAGCAGCAGGCCGAGATAGGCGATAGCCGAATGGGAGCCGTTGAGCAGGCGGAGTTTCATGTCCTCGAACGGCGTGACGTTCTCGACCATGGTGACGCCGAATTTTTCCCAATCGGGGCGGCCCGCGGTGAAATTGTCCTCGACCACCCATTGCATGAACGGTTCGGTCATCACCGGCCAGGCGTCCTCGACGCCCAGCTCTTCCGAGACCCGCGCCCGGTCGGCGTCGGTGGTCGCCGGCACGATGCGGTCGACCATGGTCGACGGGAAAGGCGACCTGGTTGCTGACATAATCCGCGAAGTCGCCGCCCTTAAGCTCCGCAAATTGCAGCAAAAGCCGCCGCACGGTTTCGCCGTTGGCCGGAAGGTTGTCGCAGCAGAGCACGGTGAACGGGCTTGTCCCGGCAGCGCGGCGCATTTCCAGCGCGCCTGAAAGAAAGCCATAGACGGTGCGCGGCTTCGCCGGGTTTTGCAGGTCCCAGACAATATCGGCATTCGCCGTGTCAAGATCGCCAGCCGCACCGCGCAGATAGGCTTTTTCGGTAACCGTCAAGCGTGACGATGCGGATACCCGGCTCGGCCAACATGGTCAGCACGGCCTCCGGGTTTTCCGGCGCGACCAGCGTCCACAGGATCGAGCCGACGACCCGCAGGTCCTCGTGCTCGCCATCGCGGACGGCGAGCGTGTAAAGTCCGTCCTGCGGCGAAAGCGCGTCGCGCGTGTCGGCGCTGCGCAGCGAGACCCCGACAATGCCCCAACGGGCTTCTCCGGCCGCAAGGCAGTCGTCGACATAGGCCGCCTGATGCGCCCGGTGGAAGGCGCCGAGGCCGAGATGCACGATCCCCGGTTTCACCAAGGAGCGGTTGTAGGCCGGGAGAGCGATGCCCTCCGGAAGCGCGGTGAGTGTGTTGTTTGAAAGCCGATTTTGCACTTCCGACCTCAGCCGGCGCACGGTATACGGTGTGTCAAAGGTTCCTCCCTGCCGGCCATCGTCGCCGGCAATCCTGCCTACAACGGTTCGAAACCGCGCGCAACAAAGTCATCATACAACAATCATTTTTTTGTATGTTGACATTACCAGTCTCCCGCCCTAGCCATGAAATTGGCCGAGGGAGGAGCGGCACGCCGGCATGAGCATGCTCATCGAGCCAGATCTTTTGTTTCCAGCTGAGCCGGGCGTTCGCTCCATCGCCCGCGACCTCTATGCAGGCGTCAAAAATCTGCCGCTGATCAGCCCGCATGGCCATACCGAACCGAGCTGGTATGCACTGAACGAGCCGTTCCCGGACCCGGCGCGGCTGCTGATCGTGCCCGATCACTACATCTTCCGTATGCTGTTCAGCCAGGGCGTGCGGCTGGAGGATCTCGGCGTCCCGACGCTCGACGGTTCGCCGGTCGAGACCGACGGCCGGGCAATCTGGCGGCGTTTTGCGGAGAACTATCACCTTTTCCGCGGCACGCCGACCCGCATCTGGCTGGATTATGTCCTTTCGGACCTCTTCGGCATAACCGAACCGTTGGCGGCGAAGACTGCGGACGCGCATTACGACACCATCGCCGGCCTGCTTCAAACCGACGGTTATCGGCCGCGGGCGCTGTTCGAACGCTTCAACATCGAGGCGATCGCCACCACCGACGGTGCACTCGACGATCTCAAATGGCATGCGATGATCCGCGAGAGCGGCTGGAAGGGCCGCGTGGTAACCGCCTACCGGCCGGACTCCGTGGTTGATCCTGATTTCGAGGGTTTTGCCGAAAACCTCGACCGTCTTGGCGAAATGACCGGCTGCGACACCGGAAACTGGCGGGGATATCTCGATGCTCACAGATCGCGGCGGGCGTTTTTCAAGACATTTGGCGCCACCTCGACCGACCATGGACACCCGACGGCGGAGACTGCCAATCTTTCCGACGCGGCGGCAGAGGAACTGTTCAACCGCATCCGCAGCGGCTCCGAGGACGAGCGCGAGCGCCGGCTGTTTCGTGCCCAGATGCTGACGGAAATGGCGAAGATGAGCCTGACGACGGGCTCGTTCTGCAAATTCACCCCGGTTCTTGGCGAAACCACTCGCCCTCGATGCTGCAAAGGTTCGGCCGCGACAAGGGCTTCGACATCCCGACCCGTACCGACTACGTGACGGCGCTGAAGCCGCTGCTTGACGCCGTGGGTACCGAGCCGGAACTGACGGTTATCGTCTTCACGCTGGACGAATCGAGTTATGCTCGAGAACTCGCGCCGCTTGCCGGGGTCTATCCGGCGCTGAGGCTCGGGCCGGCCTGGTGGTTCCATGACAGCCCGGAAGGCATGCGGCGCTTCCGTGAGATGACCACCGAAACCGCGGGTTTCTACAATACGGTCGGCTTCAACGACGACACCCGCGCCTTTCCATCCATACCGGCACGTCACGACGTGGCGCGCCGGGTCGATTGCGCATTCCTCGCACGCCTCGTCTCGGAACATCGGTTGAGAGAAGACGAAGCGCACGAGCTTGCGCAGGAACTGGCCTATACGCTCGCGAAAAAGGCGTACCGGCTCTAGGGGCGAAAGCCCGACATTTAAACGGGAGGAAAAACCAATGTTGCATTTTTCGAGACTGGCGGGAGCCACGCTGTTGGCCGCCGCGCTGATGACGGGAACGGCACTCGCCCAGACGGTGCTGAAATCATCCGACACCCATCCGGATGGCTATCCGACCGTGGAGGGCGTCAAATATTTCGGCGAACTGGTGAAAGAGCGTACCGGCGGCCGCTATTCGGTCGAACTCTACCACTCCGCCCAGCTCGGCGAGGAGAAGGATACGATCGAGCAGGTGCGCTCGGGCGTGATCGAACTCAACCGCATCTCGATGGCGCCGTTCAACGGCACGGTCAAGGAAACCATCGTGCCGGCATTGCCCTACATCTTCCGTTCGGAAGACCACATGCACAAGGTCATGGACGGCGCCATCGGCGACCAGATCAAGGAGGCGTTCGAGCCCGCGGGCCTGGTGGTGCTGGCGTATCTATGACGCCGGCGCGCGTTCCTTCTACAACAAGACCAAGCCGATCAATACAGTCGCGGACATGAAAGGCCTGAAGTTCCGCGTCATCCAGTCCGACATCTTCGTCGACATGGTTGCGGCGCTTGGCGCCAACGCGACGCCGATGCCCTATGGCGAAGTCTATTCGTCAATCGAGACCGGCGTCATCGACGGCGCGGAAAACAACTTTCCGAGCTACGACACGGCCAAGCATTTCGAGGTTGCCAAGAACTACTCGCTCGACGAGCACACCATCCTTCCGGAGGTGTTCGTGATGAACAAGGCTGCCTTCGACAAACTGACGCCGGAGGACCAGGAGATCTTCAAGCAGGCAGCCAAGGAAAGCGTCGCCAAGCAGCGCGAGCTGTGGGCTGCCAAGGTCAGCGAGTCGCGCAAGAAGGTCGAGGAAGCCGGCGCGCAGATCACCACGCCGGAAAAGCAGGGTTTCATCGACGCAATGAAGCCGGTCTACGAGAAGCACGTCACCGATGAAGTGCTGAAGAAGATGGTCGCCGACGTGCAGGCGGTGCAGTAAGCGGCGATAGGGGAAGGCGGCGAACCGATTGCAGGTCGCGCCGCCCCTCACCCTTACCCTCTCCCCGTAAGGGAGAGGGGATCGCCGGCGCAAATGCTTCTTTCCTCTCCCCGTCCTTACAGGGAGAGGATGCCGGCAGGCAGTGAGGGCGGCGCGCACGGCTGAATTGAGAGAACTAACGATGTCCGACAGCCTGAAAAACACTGCAAACTTCCTCGGCAAGGTCAGCACGGCGTCACTCTGGCTGGCAGGCATCGGCCTCGTGCTGATGACATGCTTCGTCGCGTGGCAGGTGTTTTGCCGTTACGTGCTCAACGATTCTCCGAGTTGGACCGAGCCCGGCTCGGTCATGCTGATGAGCTGGTTCATCTTCCTCGGCGCTGCGGTCGGTGTCCGCGAAAATTACCATCTCGGCTTCGACGTGCTGCTTTACGTGCTTCCCAAGGGCGGCAAGAAGTGGCTTCGCATGACTTCCGACATCGTCGCCTTCGCCTTCGGCGTCGGCATGATCTGGTACGGCGTCGCAACTGGTCGGCCTCACCTGGAACACGACCCTGCCGTCGCTCGGCATCTCCGGCGGCTGGGATTACGTGCCGGTCGTCGCCGGCGGGGTGCTTGTCGTGCTGTTCACGCTGGAGCGCATCGTGCTGCGCCTCTCCGGTGCGCCGATCGACGACACTCTCGACGAGATGCCGCCGGCTGAAGTCGCCGCCGAACTCGACACTGCGAATTTGAAGGTCTGACGCAATGGAACTCTGGGTATTGTTCGGCGTCTTCACCTTGCTGATGGTCATCGGTACGCCGATCGCCTTCTGCCTCGGCGTCGCCAGTTTCGCCACTGTGCTCTATATGGGCCTGCCGCCGCTGGTCGTGTTCCAGCGGCTGAACTCCGGCATGAGCGTGTTTTCGCTGCTCGCGATCCCCTTCTTCATCTATGCCGGCGACCTGATGGTGCGGGGCGGCATCGCGCAGAAGATCGTCGCCTTTGCCGCCTCGCTGGTCGGGCATCTGCGCGGCGGACTGGGGCAGGTGAACATCGTCACCGCGACGCTGTTCGGCGGCATTTCCGGCTCGGCGGTTGCCGAGGCGGCCGCGGTCGGCGGCCTGATGATCCCGCAGATGAAGGCGCGCGGCTACGGCGCCGACTATGCCGTGAACGTCACCTCGATGGCGGCGCTGATCGCGCTGCTTTTGCCGCCGTCCCACAACATGATCATCTATTCGATCTCGGCGGGCGGCAAAATTTCCATCGCCGACCTGTTCACCGCCGGCATCATTCCCGGCCTGCTGCTTGCGCTGTCCCTGATGGTCACCGCCTATTTCGTGGCGCGCTCCCGCGGCTATCCGACCGAGCCGTTCCCCGGCTTTGGCGCCGTGGTGCATCTGGCGGCCGTGGCGGTTCCGGGCCTGCTTTTGATCGCCATCATCTTCGGCGGCGTGCGGTCGGGCATATTCACCGCCACCGAGAGCTCGTGCATCGCCGTCATCTACGCACTGCTGGTCACGATGTTCGTCTATCGCCAGATGAGATGGGAAGGTTTCGTCCACGCCACCCATGGCGCGGTGCGCACCACCGCGATGGTGCTTCTCATCATCGGCATGGCGGCGGCCTTCTCCTGGCTGATGGCCTTCCTGAGGGTGCCGGCGTCGCTGATCGCCTCGATGAACGCGGTATCGGAAAATCCGCTGATCGTGCTTCTGCTGCTCAACGTGCTGATGCTTTTCCTCGGCACCTTCATGGACATGGGGCCGACGATCATCATCTGCACGCCGATCTTCCTGCCGGTGGCGCAGGCATACGGCATCGATCCGGTGCATTTCGGCGTCATCATGATCCTCAATTTCGGCATCGGGCTGAACACGCCGCCGGTCGGCGCGGTGCAGTTCGTCGCCTGCGCGGTCGGCAAGATCACGCGTTTGGGAGGCCATGCGTTCGATCTGGCCGTTCTACGGCGCGGGTCTCGTGGTGCTCGGGCTCGTCACCTACATCCCGGCGATCTCGCTGTGGCTGCCCAGCGTGTTCAAATAGGGGATCGACATGGCCGATCGCCGCTGACCTGAGGATAGAGCGGAAACCGAAGCTCTCCGAGCATGTGGTCGCGGCCTTGCGTTCGCAGGTCGTCGGCGGCGAGATCGTGCCCGGCCAGAAGCTGCCGACCGAAAGCCAACTGACCGAAACCTTCGGCGTCAGCCGCACCGTTATCCGCGAGGCGATCGCGTCGCTCGCCGCCGACGGGCTGGTCGAGGCGCGGCAGGGCGCCGGCGTGTTCGTCATGGATCATCCGGCCCTGGCTTTCGGCTCGATCAGCCAGGAGATCGGCAAGAAGATCTCGCAGGCGCTCAACGTGCTGGAAGTGCGCATGGGCATCGAGATCGAAAGCGCCGGACTGGCCGCGCTCCGCCGCAACAGCGCGCAGGAAGCGCGCATCCAGGAGGCCTTCTTCGAGTTCGAGCGCCTGCTCGACGCTGCGGCAGGCGACCGGCAAGGCGGATTTCGCCTTCCACCGCGCGATCGCCGTCGGCGACCAACAATCCGTTCTATGTCGAGGTGCTCGATGCGCTCGGCGCTCGCACCATCCCCTGCGACGTCGACCTCGCCCTGGGGCACCGACAGCGTGCTCACGCGCGAATATCAGGACGGCCTGCAGCGCGAGCATCTCGTTATCCTGAACGCCATCTCCGCCGGCGACCCGCAGGCGGCGCGCGATGCGATGCGCGCCCATCTGACGGCCAGCCAGCAGCGCTACCGCGCGCGGCTGAGCGGCCAGCAGGCCGAATATCTGCGGGCATCGCGAAGCCCGCGCCTCTGAGCTCCCGAACCAGAAAGCAGTATCGCAATGACCCAAAACCATATCGACTACGATCCCCGCTTCGCCATCGATCCGCACGCCGCCGCCGCTATGGGCACGGACGAACTGCGCCACAATTTCCACATCGGCGACCTGTTCGAGCGCGGGCGCATCCGTCTGACCTATACGCACTACGACCGCATGATCGTCGGCGGCGCCATGCCGGTCGGCGGCGCCGCTTGCCGCTTGAGGCCATCAAGCCGACCGGCACCAAGAATTTCCTCGACCGGCGCGAACTGATCGCCGTCAATATCGGCGGCGCGGGCAGCGTGAAGGCAGACGGCGAAGACCTATGCGATCGGCCAGCCGCGACATGATCTATGTCGGCATGGGCGTCGAAAGCGTCTGCCTTTGTCTCCGACGATCGCGTCGACACCGGCCAAGTTCTATCTGCTCAGCGCGCCGGCTCATCAGACCCATCCGACCAAGCGGATCGGCATCGGCGACGCCAAGCGCATCGACCTCGGCAGCCAGGCAGACCTCGAACGAGCGCTCGATCTTCCAGTTCATCCATCCGGAAGGCGCCAAGACCTGCCAGCTCGTCGTCGGCATGACGCAACTGGCGCCCGGCTCGGTCTGGAACACCATGCCCTGCCACGTCCACGACCGGCGCATGGAGGCCTATCTCTATTTCGACCTGGCCGACACGGCGCGTGTCTTCCACTTCATGGGCGAGCCGGACGAGACCCGGCATGTGGTGATGAAAAACGAGGAGGCGGTGCTGTCGCCCGGCTGGTCGATCCATTCCGGCGCCGGCACCTCCAACTATGCCTTCATCTGGGCGATGGCCGGCGACAATGTCGACTATACCGACGTCGACCCGGTGGCGATGGAGGACCTGCGGTGAGCGACCTTTCCGCATTCAGCCTGGACGGCAAGCGCATCGTCGTCACCGGCGCCAATACCGGCATCGGGCAGGGCATCGCAGTCTCGATCGCCAGGGCCGGCGGCGACGGTCGTCGGCGTCGGCCGCTCGGCGATGGATGAGACGGCGGGCAAGGATTGCCGCAGCTGGGCGGACAGTTCGTGTCGGTCGCTTGCGATCTCGGCGACCACAAGGCCGCCGCACGCCATGCTGGACACAGGTCTGGGACGAGCACGGACCGATCGACGGCCTGGTCAACAATGCCGGCATCATCCGGCGCGCCGACGCCGTCGATTTCTCCGAAGCCGGACTGGGACGACGTCATGGATGTCAACCTGAAGTCGCTGTTCTTCCTCAGCCAGGCTTTCGCGCAGACAGGCCATCGCCGGCCGGGCAGGCAGGGCAAGATCGTCAATATCGCTTCGGTGCTGTCCTTCCAGGGCGGCATCCGCGTTGCATCCTACACCGCCTCCAAGCACGGCGTGCTCGGCGTCACCCGATTGCTCGCCTGCGAGTGGGCGGCGAAGGGCATCAACGTCAATGCCATCGCGCCGGGCTACATCGTCACCAACAACACCGAGGCGCTGCGCGCCGATCCGGACCGAAGCGCGGCGATCCTCGGCGCGCATTCCGGCGGGCCGCTGGGGCGAGCCGGCCGACATTGGCGATGCCGCGGTGTTCCTGCTGGCGCCGGCCTCGAACTACATGCATGGCGCCGTCATGCCGGTCGATGGCGGCTGGCTGGCGCGATGACGGGCTCTTATCCATGAATGAAATCAAACTTTTCTCACATGCCGGCGAAGGCGAATGGACGTCGACGCCCGACGGCAATCGCCGCCGCGTGCTGCTTCACACGGACGAACTGATGATGGTCGAATTCGCCTTCGAAAAAGGCGGCGATAGGCGCGCTGCATTCGCATCCGCACGTGCAGTCGAGCTACATCGCCGAAGGCCGTTTCGAGGTGACGATCGACGGGCGGATGGAGACCTTGTCGGCGGGCGACGGCTTCATCGTGCCGTCGAATCTCGTTCACGGGGTCAAGGCGCTGGAAAAAGGCCGGCTGGTGGATACGTTCACGCCGCACCGCTCCGATTTTCTGGACTGACAAGGCGGTTGGGCCAAAGTTATTTCCCGGCCATGCGCGCCAGCCAGTCCTTGCCGACGCCGCGGTCGCGGATGAAAATAAAGAAAAAGGACTTGGCTGGGGAACCTGGATTCGAACCAGGACTAACGGAGTCAGAGTCCGTGGGTCTACCGTTAACCTATTCCCCAGCAGGCGGGCGTTGCCCGCACGCATCGGCGCCAAAAGCGCTTCGCGGCCTGCGTTTTAGCCATGGGCCCGAAATAGTCAAGGGATTGTTCCGGCTCGACACCGCGGCATTCGCGACAAGTCGAGGGATTCCCGGCGCAGGTCCGGCAACCGCGCCGAACAGGCGCATCGACGCCGTGCCGACATTGAACGCATCAAATGTGTTCCGATGGCTCCGTCCCGGAATTCGATGGAAGCGGGCGCGACCATTGCCGCGCGAATTGCGATCGTTCGAAGACCAGCACGACAATCAGCGCCAGAACCAGCGGGATGATCAGGTAGAACAGCCGAAAGATGAGGAGGGCGGCGAGCACCGCCGCAGGGTCCATTTCCGAAAGTCCGGAGAGAAAGACGATCTCGAGCACGCCGAGCCCGCCCGGCGCATGCGAAATCTGCGCAACCGAAAACGAGGCGATGAAGACGCCGAGCACCGTGATGAAACCCGGATTTCCGGCTTCCGGCAACGCGAAATAGATGATCGAGGCGGCCGCCAGCAGTTCCAGCGGGCCGATGATCAGTTGCCGGAAAACGATCGGCAGCCGCGGGTAGTGGATGTCGAGGCCGCGGATATGCAGCGGCTTCAGGTGCAGCCAGCTGCAGAAAACATAAAGCGCGACAAGGCCGAGCAGCAGAACGCCGGCCGCCAGTGAAACGGCCGGCGGCGTGCCTTCGAAGTAGCGGTGGATGAGCGAGGGTTCGAGAATGAGGACCACGCCGGCGAGGGCGACCGTCGCCAGGATGAAGGTGAACCAGCAGACGGCGACCAGAATGCCGACTTCGGAGGCCGTCAGCCCCTTCGACCCGTAGGCCCGGTAGCGGATCACCGCGCCGGAAATGACCGAGCCGCCGATATTGTGCGAAAGCGCGTAGGTGGTGAACGAACAGGCCGAGATGAACAGCCACGGCACTTTCTTGCCGATATGCAGAAGCGCGATGTGGTCGTAGCCGGCAAGTGCCGCATAGGCGACGATCGAACCCAGGGCCGCAAGCAGCCATTGATGCAACTGGATGGCGGCAAACCCGTCGCCGACGTCGTCGAGCGAAATTCCGCGCAGTTCCTTGTAGAGCAGCCACACGGAGAGCGCGACCGCCGCAAGGCCGATTACCGGCCAGACGTAATCCTTCCACTTCATCCCGTGCGGGCCGCTCCTGTTCCCAAGGCGCGCCGCACGTCACACTGGACGTGCGGGAACGCTCCAAGTCGTTGGGTTGCGCACCGGCCCAGAATCGACTTCGTCGATTTCCGGACCGATGCGGCATGATCGAATCTTCAGCACGCTGGATAAACGCACCACCCCGGAGATAGAACCGTTTTCTTCGCCGGCAATCAAATCAGAATTTCCGTTTCGTGGCGAAGGTGACGCGACCGCGTCATTTCGGGAAGCAGGGGCTTGGTGATTGCGGTTCGCGCTGTTACTCTGACGGCAACGAAGAAGATGAAGCGCGTGCAGCGTCCGTTACGGTTCGCGCGGCGCCAGAAGGACAAACGAGGTGAAAGACCCCGATGCCGGTGTGTTGACACCGGATGCAGGGGCGTCACGGGGCTTCCAGCCGCTCGGCGGCGGGAAGTCCGTCTGCCGGCCGGGCGCCAGGCCCATCGGCGGAGGGCCGGCCCGGTAACGGGCAGGCACCAGGCGCGGCCCCGCATGACAAGCCGAAATGGAAGAAACGTCGCAAACGCAGGCGTGGCCGCAAGGTTTTCGCCCGCGACGACGCGCATGCCGGCCCCACCCCGGACAGGCGAAAGAGGCGCCCGCGGTCGATGGGGCCAGGCATCCGGTTGCGCAACCCGCTGCGCCGGCGCCAAAGGTGCAACCCGAAAGCGGTCTGCCGCGCCGTCCGTCGCCGCAGGATCTGCCGGTCTTCGCCGCGCTCGATCTCGGCACCAACAATTGCCGCCTGCTCGTCGCCGTGCCCGGGCGACCCGGCCAGTTCCGCGTCATCGACGCTTTTTCCCGCATCGTGCGGCTTGGCGAGGGGCTGACGGCCAACGGCAGGCTGGGCGATGCGGCCATGGACCGGGCGGTCGAGGCGCTGAAGGTCTGCGCCGACAAGCTGCGCCAGCGCACGGTGCGCCGCGCTCGCCTGATCGCCACCGAAGCCTGCCGTTCGGCCGCCAACGGCGCCGAGTTCCTGGCGCGGGTGAAGGACGAAACCGGGCTGTCGCTGGAAATCATCGACCGGCGGACCGAAGCGCGACTGGCTGTTTCAGGCTGCGGCTCGCTGATCGAGCGCGACACCGACGGCGTGGTGCTGTTCGATATCGGCGGCGGCTCTTCCGAGATCGCGCTGGTCGACGTATCGCGTCAGCGCACGCCGCGGCTCGCCAACCACATCGTCTCGTGGACGTCGTTGCCGGTCGGGGTGGTCTCGCTGGCCGAACGCTTCGGCGGACGCGACGTCACGCCAATCGTTTTCAAGGCAATGGTCGATGAAGTGACCGGCATGCTCGACGCCTTCGACGGCCGCCACCGGCTGGCCCACCTGACGTCCGGCTCGCGGTTCCATCTGCTCGGCACCTCGGGCACCGTGACGACGCTCGCCGGCGTGCATCTGGGGCTGGAGCGCTACGACCGCCGCCGTGTCGACGGGTTGTGGATGGACCGGCCCAATGTCGATTCCATGATCGAGAAACTGCTCGGCTGGGATTTCGACGCCCGCGTCGCCAATCCGTGCATCGGCGCGGACCGCGCGGACCTGGTCCTGGCCGGCTGCGCGATCCTCGAAGCGATCCGCCGCATCTGGCCGTCCGAGCGGTTGCGGGTGGCCGACCGCGGCCTGCGCGAGGGCATTCTGAGCGAACTGATGGCCGACGACGGCGTGTGGCGCCGCAACTGGCGGCCGGGACCGCGAGCATGACCAAGAAACCGGGAAGTACGGGAGCCGGCGGCGCGCGCGTCCTGAGGACGAAGGTCAAGAAGAAGCGGGGGCTGAAGGATTCGTCCCGCCGCTGGCTCGAGCGCCATCTCAACGATCCCTACGTGCAGCGATCGAAGGCCGACGGCTTCCGCTCGCGCGCCGCTTACAAGCTGATCGAGATCGACGACAAGCATCATCTGCTGAAGCCGGGCATGCGCGTGATCGATCTCGGCGCCGCACCCGGCGGCTGGTGCCAGGTGGCGGCTGCCCGCATCAAATCGACCGAAGAAAATCCGCGGGTCGTCGGCATCGACTATCTCGAAATGGATGCCGTGCCGGGTTCGGCCTTCCTGCAGATGGATTTTCTCGACGATGCCGCTCCGGCAAAGCTCGTGGAAACGCTTGGCGGCGAGCCCGACATCGTGCTTTCCGACATGGCGGCACCGACCACCGGGCACCGTCGCACCGATCACATCAGAACCATGCATCTCTGCGAGGTGGCGGCCGATTTCGCGATTTCGGTGCTGAAGCCCGGCGGGCATTTCCTCGCCAAGACGTTCCAGGGCGGCACCAAGTCCGGTCTCCTGGATCTGTTGAAGCGGAATTTCCGTTCAGTTCACCACGTCAAGCCGCCGGCATCGCGCGACGAGTCGGTCGAGCTTTATCTGCTTGCCAAGGATTTCAAGGGACGCGGTGAGCCGTGAGCATCATGGAACAGGTGTTCGCACTATCGCCGGCGGTTCGTTATGTCGCGCTCTACAGGAATGGCGAACTGGCGTCGCGCCAACGCGACGGCGCAGAGGGCGCTTCGTCGTCGGAATCCGACAGATACGAAGAACTGCTGGTCAATCCGACACTGCTGACCCTGGTCAAGCAGCGCGGCAATATCGACTGCGGCGGCGCGCACTTCGTCGTCGTTCGTTACGGCAATTTTTACCAGCTCGTCATCGACCTGCCGGACGGACACGTTTCGGTATGCTTTGAGCTCGGCGCCAATCCGCTCGACTACGCGGACAGGATTCGCTCGCTCTGCACTTGATCAGAGCGGCTGCGTAGGCTCTCCCGGGGCAGGCAGCCGGTGCCCGGAAACCGAATTGCCGGCGGTCGGGGCAAGGCCCAGGAATGGAACCACTGACAAGCAAGGCGATCGCGGCGACAAGCAGGAAAGCGGCCGTGAACGCCGCGGTGCCGATAGGCTGGCCCGAAACATAAGCCGCCGCCTCCAATGCGCTGCCGCCGACAGCTACACCCAGCGCGATGCTGATCTGTTGCGCGACCGCGCCGATCGCGGTCGCCTGGCTGACGTCGCCAGCCTCGATATCCGCGAAAGTCAGCGCGTTGGTCGCGGTGAAGAAGAGCGAGCGGACGAAGCCGGCGATCAGAAGGACCGCGATGATCAGCCATGGCGACGTCGTTGCGGTGAAGAACGCATTCACCGCGATCAGGAAAGAACTCAACAAGCCGGAAGCGATGAGAATGGTGCGGAATCCGCCCAGGCGTAACGTCATCGGCGCGAGGAATTTCATCGCGAACGCACCGATCGCCGAGGCGAAGGTGAGCATGCCGGACTGGAACGGGCTGAGCCCGAAGCCGAGCTGGAACAGCAACGGCAGAAGGAACGGCACCGCGCCGATGCCGACCCGGAATATCGAGCCGCCGACCACCGCCGTCCTGAACACCGGATTGGCGAACAGCTTGAGATTGAGCAGCGGGTTTGATCGGCGCCGGGAGTGGCGAACGTAGAAAAAGCTTGCTGCGATCCCGACGAGCACCGTGGCAATGCCGAAGGCGGGTGGAAGCGCCGGCAGGCTCACCACCGACAGTCCGAAGACGATGCCGGACGCCGCCATCGCCGAGAGGAAGAAGCCCGGCAAGTCGATCGGCGCCGCCCCGGCGAGGCGATCTCCGGGAGGAAACGCCCGGCCATCCAGATGCCGAGAATGCCGATCGGCACGTTGATGATGAAGATCCAGTGCCAGGTGAAATAGGTGGTGATGAAGCCGCCGACCGGCGGGCCGATCATCGGCCCGATCAACGCCGGTATGGTCAGCCAGGCCATCGCCGAAACCAGTTCCCGCTTTGGTGTCGAGCGCACCAGAACCAGGCGCGCGACCGGCGTCATCATGGCGCCGCCGATGCCCTGGACGAAGCGCGCCAGCACGAAGCCGCCGAGCGAGCCAGCTGCCGCGCAGGCGATCGAGCCGATCGCGAAAACGGCGATCGCGGTGCGGAACACACGCTTTGCACCGTATTTGTCGGCCATCCAGGAACTGATCGGAATGAAGATGGCCAGAGACACGAGATAGGCGGTGAGCGCGAGTTTCAGGGCGACAGGGCTGGTGCCGATGTCGGTGGCGATCGCCGGCAGCGAAGTCGCGATCACCGTCGAATCCATGTTCTCCATGAAGAAGGCGACCGCGAGAATGAGCGGGATGGTGCGGTTCAAGGCCAGATCCGGAATTGCGCTCCGTCGGGTGGAGCGCTGACTTTTCGGCGGTTAGCATGACTGATCCGGCTTGTCGCCGGTTTTCTCAACTGGACCGTGCACTTGTCGCGGCAATGCCAATTGCCGGAAGCGGGTCAGTTTTTCCGTTTGGCGATTTCTTCGGCATAGCGCCTGGTTTCCTCGATGCGTTCCGGCGTTGCGGGGTGCGTGGAGAGGAAATCGCTCTCGCCGTTGTCACCCAGCTTGTCGCGCATCAGCTCGAAGAAGCGGGCGATCGCGGCGGGATCGTGGCCGGCCTTGTGCATGAGTTCCACGCTGTAGCGGTCGGCTTCCGTTTCGGCGCTGCGCGAGTAGGAAAGCGAAACCAGTGCCGATCCCTGGATCAGTATGTCCTCGGTGCCCGAACCGATATCGCCGCCGATCAGCATGATGAGCGCGGTAACGCCGGCCGCGCGGTAAAGTTGCCTGAGACTGTGCTGGTGATCGACATGGCCGATCTCGTGGGCAAGCACGCCGAGCACCATCTCGTCGTCTTTCGCCAGATCGACAAGCTCGTCGGTAAGGACGACTGTCCCGTCGGGAAGCGCAAACGCGTTCGGTCCGATCGAGCCGCCGCCTCGGAAGTTCAGCGTGTAGGCCGGGCGTCCGGAGCAGGCGCCAGCGCTGCCATGCCGCGTGGTGTCAGTGCAGTGATCTTCGCGAACTGATCGGAGAGCGCTTTCTGCCTCTCGACGCTCAATTTCGTCGGCTCGAACAGCGTCTGGTCGAGAGAGGCAAGAACGCTCTTGCTCAGCAGCTGCGGCACGACCGGAGGCGTCACCGCGACCGCCACCTCGACGAGAACGGGCATTGCAAAGCGATAGAGAGCAAAGCAGAAGGCGACGACCAGCGCCACGAAGATCAGGAGGCGCGGATGGAAGCGCTCAAGGCCGTGGATGATGCCGGAATGCCGCCTCGCAAACGGCCGTACCATGTTGTCGACCGTGTCGTTGTCGCTGGTTTCGAAGACACTCTGGTCAGGGAAGGTGATGTGGCGGGGGATCGACCCGACGCGATCGGATATTTTGACGGATGAAAAAGGGCCCGAAGCGAAGATCGCGCCGCTGTCCCGGTCGGCAACGCTCATCATCCCGTCCTGCACCGATGGTCAGCAAGGCGGCCTTGGCGCGGCCGACAGCCGGCGGACGCCAGAGACCCGCGACCGACATCGCCGGATGGGCTTCAGAAGCCAAGATCGAACCCCTCCACGTCCAGGTATTCCGAACCAACCGCGCCGCCTTCGTCGCGGACCGTGCCGACATATTCGTCGAGCGGGCCGGTGGTGTCGAGCGCGGTAACGGTCGCGAGATAGGTGGCCATCCGGACCGCCGCCCAGGGCCGGGCGAAACCGAGCGTCGCCAAGGTGGCCAGCAGATTGGTGATCGAAATCCAGGCATAGCGGCCGCGATGGATCGACGACGCCATGGCATGCCTGCCGTCGATAATCGTCTCGTTCAGCGCCACGTTGCGCGTGCCGGCCCGGTAGAGCAGTCCGGCCACGGCATAGAGGATCAGGAACGGAATGACGACAAGATAGAAGAGGGCGACGAACATGTAGGGCGAGGCTTGCGAATTCTCGCCGGTGCTCGATGACTTCGTCGATCTGGTCGTAGAAGATGACGCCGAGACCGATACCTATGCCGATCAGCAGCAAAAAGCCGCCGACCAGGACGAAGGCCGGCAGCCACCACTGGCCGTAGAGCTTTTCGAGCCGCGGATCGCACTTGACCGGACGGTCGCCATAGCTGAGATTGCCGAGCGTGTAGTTCCACATCCATTGCGAGGCGAGCGGCGCCAGGATGCCGGCGGTGCCATAGATCAGGGCTCCGCCGAGAATGTAGGCCTGGAAGGCGCCCCAGTATCCGCCTGTGAAATCGAACCGCACGTTGCGGTAGCTCGTCACACGCGCGCTGAAGCGCATGCCGCGCATGACAAACCAGGGCAGCGCAAACAGGAACGCGACCGCGAAAAGTCCGCCGATGACCGGCGCAAAAATCGCCAGGAGAGTTGTAGGCGACCAGCAGCAGCAGCACGATGATGCGGCCGATCAGGATTTGTATCGGCCGCGCGTGATAGTCGAAGCTGGCGCCGGCGAGATGGGTATTGCCGTAGAAATAGCGCTGGCGGCGAACCTTGGCCCAGGCCGAATAGATGCCGAGCGTGACGATCGTAAGAAGCACGTTGACGATCCAGATGCCGAAATATTCGCGGGCGGTGCCGGTGAAGGAGAAATTCTCGCGCCGCATCCGGATGGCGCGCGGCGTGGCGGCCTGCGTTACATCGACATCGATCATTTTCCCCTCGTGATGCAATGAATGTGCGATCGGCAACGAACTGCAACCTTGCCGAGAATGCGGGTGGCTCGCAAGACAGGCACCGCGCAGCTGTCGTCTTTTCAAACGACAAGATACATGGTACCAGCCCGTGCCAATCCTGAAAGGGAATAGACGAGTCGGCGCTGCCCAGCGGGCCAGCGCCCCTTTTGCATTACAAGGATAGGCAATGGCAAAGATCATCGAGACCGCCACCGGCGCAATGGCGCTGACCTTCGACGACGTGCTGTTGCAGCCCGGCCATTCCGAAGTGATGCCCGGCCAGACCGACGTCAGCACCACGATCGCCGGCGACATCGAGCTGAACATCCCGATTCTCTCCGCCGCCATGGATACGGTGACCGAATCGCGGCTCGCCATCGCGATGGCGCAGGCCGGCGGCATCGGCGTCATCCATCGCAATTTCTCGCCGGCCGAGCAGGCGGAGCAGGTGCGGCAGGTCAAGAAGTTCGAATCCGGCATGGTCGTCAATCCGGTGACGATCGGCCCGGACGCGACGCTCGCCGACGCGCTGTCGCTGATGCGCACCTACAGCATTTCCGGCATTCCGGTGGTCGAGAACGGCGGCACGGGCGGTCAGAGGGTCGGGCGGCTGGTCGGCATCCTGACCAATCGCGACGTGCGTTTTGCTTCGGATCCGGCGCAGAAGGTCTACGAGCTGATGACGCGCGAGAACCTGATTACGGTCAAGGAGAGCGTGCAGCAGGACGAAGCCAAGCGGCTGCTCCACCAGCACCGCATCGAGAAGCTGCTGGTGGTCGACAAGGAAGGCAATTGCGTCGGGCTGATCACCGTCAAGGACATCGAGAAGTCGCAGCTCAACCCGCACGCCTCGAAGGATGCGCAGGGGCGTTTGCGGGTGGCCGCCGCCACCAGCGTCGGCGACGACGGCTTCGAGCGGGCCGAGCGGCTGATCGAGGCCGGCGTCGACCTGCTCGTCATCGACACCGCGCACGGCCATTCGCAACGTGTGCTCGACGCCGTGACGCGGGCAAAAAAGCTGTCCAATTCGGTCCGCATCATGGCCGGCAACGTTGCCACGGCGGCGGGCACGCAGGCGCTTATCGACGCCGGCGCCGATGCCGTGAAGATCGGCATCGGTCCGGGCTCGATCTGCACGACACGCATCGTCGCGGGCGTCGGGGTGCCGCAGCTTTCAGCGATCATGTCGGCGGTCGAGACGGCGGAAAAGTCCGGTGTTTCGGTGATCGCCGACGGCGGCATCAAATATTCCGGCGATCTGGCAAAAGCACTGGCTGCCGGCGCGGGGGCGGCGATGATCGGTTCGCTGCTTGCCGGCACCGACGAAAGCCCCGGCGAGGTCTATCTGCATCAGGGCCGCTCGTTCAAGGCGTATCGCGGAATGGGTTCGGTCGGCGCCATGGCGCGTGGATCGGCGGACCGTTATTTCCAGGCGGAAGTGCGCGACACGCTGAAGCTTGTGCCGGAGGGCATCGAAGGGCAGGTGCCGTACAAGGGACCGGTGGCGGGTGTGCTGCACCAGCTTGCGGGCGGCCTGAAGGCGGCGATGGGATATGTCGGCGCGCGCGATCTCGCCGATTTCCGCGACAAGGCGACCTTCGTGCGAATTTCAAATGCCGGTTTGCGCGAAAGCCATACGCATGATGTGGCGATCACGCGCGAAAGCCCCAACTATCCGGGTGCCTGACGGACCGCATCCGGCATCGGGACTTTGCGGTTCATTTGCTTGTTCATTTTGCCCCTTTCGGTGTGAAATCCACTCAGCGGTCGATCCTTGCCGCCTGCTGCGGGGAGTAGCGTTCTCCCTGCACGGCAATCGCCGAGATCGCGTTCTCGATGTTGCGCAGATCCTCTGCCGTCAGTTCGACGGCGGCCGCTTCGATATTCTCCTCGAGGCGATGGAGCTTGGTGGTGCCGGGGATCGGAACAATCCAGGGCTTTTGCGCCAGCAGCCAGGCGAGCGCGACCTGGGCAGCGGTCACCTTCTTTTCGGCTGCGATCTCGCCGATCGCATCAACCAGCGCCTGGTTTGCCTTCCGAGCCTCCGGCGCAAAGCGGGGGACGGTATTGCGGAAATCGTTGTCGGTGAACGTCGTGCTTTGGTCGATAGCGCCGGTGAGGAAGCCCTTGCCCAAAGGGCTGAAGGGAACAAAGCCGATGCCCAGTTCCTCGAGCACGGGCAGGATCGCCTCCTCGGGCTCTCGCCACCACAACGAATACTCGCTCTGGAGAGCCGCGACCGGCTGAACCGCATGAGCGCGCCGGATATTCCGAACGCCGGCTTCAGAAAGTCCGAAGTGCTTGACCTTGCCTTGCCGGATCAAGTCCTGGACGGTGCCAGCCACGTCTTCGATCGGGACGTTCGGATCGACCCGGTGCTGGTAGAAGAGGTCGATACGGTCGGTCCTGAGCCGCCTGAGCGAGGCCTCGGCGACTTCCAGGATATGCTCGGGCCGGCTGTCCATGCCGCTCGGCCCGGTGCCTGCGATGTCGATGCCGAACTTGGTGGCGATCACCACCTGGTCGCGAATAGGCTCAAGGGCAGCCCCGACGACCTCTTCGTTCTTGTAGGGTCCATAGACCTCGGCCGTGTCGAAGAAGGTGACGCCGCGCTCAAAAGCGGCTCGGATGAGCCTGATCGCGTCCTGCGTCTCCATAGGCTTGCCGTAGGATTGGCTCATTCCCATGCAGCCGAGCCCGATAGCCGAAACTTCGAGGCCATTATTTCCTAAGTTTGCGCTTTTGCATTTTGAGTTCCTTCCTGGGGAGAGCCGAGACTGGCTCATCAAGGATCAGGCCCGGTATTGTTCGTCGCTGACGTGCTCCATCCAGTCGACCGCTTTGCCGTTCAGCGCCTCCTGAATGGCGATATGCGTCATGCCCGTCGCGGCTGCTGCGCCGTGCCAGTGCTTTTCACCCGGCGCAAACCAAACCACGTCGCCAGGGTGGATCTCCTCAACCGGACCACCCCAGCGTTGCGCCCGTCCGCTGCCGGACGTGACGATCAAGGTCTGGCCGAGCGGATGGGTGTGCCATGCCGTGCGGGCGCCCGGTTCGAACGTGACGCTCGCACCGCGAACCCGCGCCGGTTCGGGTGCCTCGAACAATGGATCGACGCGGACTGCGCCGGTGAAATAGTCTGCGGGTCCCTTGCCGGACGGCTGCGAACCGCTGCGCTTGATCTCCATCGTTCCGTTCCTTCCTTCTATTGATGCAATCAGCTTCTGGTACGCGCGGGCAGGCCCGGATCCGTTTGCCGTCAGCGCGGCGAGGCCGCCGCTGGCGGCAAGCATGCGTCTGCGCGTGATCATCATGCGCTCCCTTCGACTGATTGGTTAGTCCCGCCGAATCTAAGGGGCGAGACGGCATGCTATTAGATGGTAGAATTCGCATAAACCTATGAGAAGGATTCATGGATGGCCCGGCAAAACGTCAATGACCTTCTTGCTTTTCTCGCTGTGGCGAGAGAGCGGAGCTTCACCAGGGCCGCAGCGAAGCTCGGCGTTTCGCAGTCGGCGCTTAGCCACACGGTCCGGGGGCTGGAGGAGCGGCTTGGGCTTCGGCTTCTGACCCGCACCACGCGCAGCGTATCGCCGACGGAAGCGGGCGAACGCCTGCTTCACAGCGTTGGCCCGCGGTTTGAGGAGATCGAGACCGAGCTCGAGGCTCTGAGTGAGCTTCGTGAGAAGCCCGCCGGCACGATCCGCATCACCGCGGGTGAGCACTCGGCCGAGACCATCCTCTGGCCTGCTCTGGCGAAACTGTTGCCGGACTACCCGGAAATCAAGGTCGAAATCATCGTTGACTACGGTCTGACGGACATTGTCGCGGAGCGCTATGACGCCGGTGTCCGCCTCGGCGAACAAGTCGCGAAAGACATGATCGCGGTGCGCATCGGCCCGGACATGTGCATGGCGGTCGTCGGGTCACCTTCCTATCTCGCAAACCGGGGCAGGCCGCAGACACCACAGGACCTGACAGCCCATAATTGCATCAATCTCCGCCTTCCAACATACGGAGGGCCTTTACGGTTGGGAGTTCGAGAAAAGTGGGCATGAATTGCGAGTGCGGGTCGATGGGCAGTTGGTGTTCAACAACATCGCCCTGAGGTTGAATGCGGCCTTGGCGGGGCTTGGTCTGGCCTACTTGCCCGAGGATCAGATACAAGATCACCTTGCGAAAGGGCGTCTCGTCCGGGTGCTGGATGATTGGTGCCCGCCGTTCCCAGGCTACCATCTTTATTATCCCAGCCGGCGGCAGTCCTCCCCGGCCTTCGCTTTGCTGGTCGACGCGCTTCGCTATCGGAGGTGAACGGATTGCCCGCGGGCTTTAGCCGGACTGGGCGCTTCAGGCGGCCATCAGAACACCGCGCAGATCGCGGATAATTTTAGCCAGTTCGACGCATTCGTGATGACGCAGGCTGTTTCGACGCCACGCCAGACAGATCGTGCGTAAGGGTATCGGCTCCGCGAAAGGCACGATCTTCAGGTCCGGCATCGCCCTGGCCGGCCGTGCCGCCATTTCGGGTATGAGCGTGATTCCCAATCCGTGCGCTACCATGTGCAGAAGCGTCGTCAGGCTGGTTGCGCCGTAATTGGCCATGGCAACCGGTTTGACGCTGCCGCACACGGCCAGGGCCTGCTCGCGCAGGCAGTGGCCTTCCTCGAGCAGCATCAGCCTTTCAAGCGCCGGGCTTTCCGGTGGCACCGGCGGTGAGGCGAAGCCAGGATCATTTGCGGGAACCGCGAGCAGGAAGCGGTCCGGGAAGAGCTCTTCCGTCACCAGTGCGGGATAGTCCAGGGGCAGCGCGGCAATGAAAGCGTCGAGCCGGCCGTTCGCCGTTTCCTCGGCGAGCGAGGCAGTTACTGCTTCGCGCAGCTCCAGTACGAGGGCAGGAAAGCGCTCCTTCAACTCCGGCAGCACATGCGGCAGCAAATAGGGCGCTACCGTTGGAATGATGCCCAATCTGAACCGGCCTTCCATGGCGAGCCGGCCGCGCCGCGCCACCAACTCGATTTCCCTTATTTCATCCAGTACACGTTCGATTCTGGGCTGCAGGGCACGTGCGTCGTCGGTCATGCGTACCGATTTTCCACTGCGATCGAAGAGCTTGCACGCAAGGCGCTCCTCCATTTCCGCGATCTGTGCGGACAGTGCCGGTTGGGAAACGCCGGCAAGCTCGGCGGCACGGCCGAAATGCAGCGTCTGCGCCAACGCGTCGAAATATTGCATCTGGCGAATGGTCAATCGGATCATAAGAAAATCCTATCGAAAAAAATAGGAAAGGCAATTTGAGTTTATGGTTCGTGCCGACTAGTCTGGAACAAATCCAGATTGGCGGGCGCATGCCCGCGCTGGCGAGATTCTGCAAAACCAAGGAAATTTCAGGAGGCGAAAGCCATGGACGCAAAGACTGATGAGAGCACGGGTAAGTGCCCGTTCACGGGCGGCAGCCGCGGACGCTCCAACCGCGACTGGTGGCCGGATGCACTGAACCTCGAGATGCTCCACCGGAACTCGGATCTGTCCGATCCGATGGGCAAGGATTTTGACTACGCCGAGGAGTTCAAGAGCCTCGACCTCGATGCCGTTATCAAGGACCTGCATGCGCTAATGACGGAGTCGCAGGACTGGTGGCCGGCGGACTTCGGCCACTATGGCGGGCTGATGATCCGTATGGCGTGGCACAGCGCGGGCACGTACCGCATCACCGACGGCCGCGGCGGCGCTGGCGCCGGCCAGCAGCGTTTCGCGCCGCTCAACTCCTGGCCGGACAACGCGAACCTCGACAAGGCGCGCCGGCTGCTGTGGCCGATCAAGCAGAAGTACGGCCGGAAAATTTCCTGGGCCGACCTGATGATTTTGGCCGGTAATGTTGCCCTCGAATCGATGGGCTTCAAGACGTTCGGTTTCGCCGGCGGCCGCGCCGACGTCTGGGAGCCCGAAGAGCTCTACTGGGGTCCCGAAGGAACGTGGCTGGGCGACGAGCGCTACAGCGGCGAACGCCAACTGTCGGAGCCGCTCGGCGCGGTGCAGATGGGCCTGATCTACGTCAATCCAGAAGGACCGAACGGCAATCCGGACCCGATCGCGGCGGCCAGGGACATCCGCGAAACCTTCTTCCGCATGGCGATGAACGACGAAGAGACCGTAGCGCTGATTGCCGGCGGCCACAGCTTCGGCAAGACCCACGGCGCCGGCGATCCGTCGCTGGTCGGACCGGAGCCGGAAAGTGGTGCCCTGGAGGATCAGGGTCTCGGCTGGAAGAGCAAGCATGGTACGGGCGTCGGCGCCGACGCCATCACCGGCGGGCCGGAAGTCACCTGGACGCAGACGCCGACGCAGTGGAGCAATCTCTTCTTCAAGAACCTGTTCGAAAACGAATGGGAGCTGACGACGAGCCCGGCCGGGGCGAAGCAGTGGAAGGCGAAGAGCGGCGAGAAGACCATTCCGGACGCCTACGACAAGTCGAAGCAGCATGTTCCGACCATGCTGACGACGGACCTGTCGCTCAAGTTCGACCCGGCATACGAAAAGATCTCGCGTCGCTTCTACGAGAACCCGGATCAGTTCGCGGACGCCTTTGCCCGCGCCTGGTTCAAGCTGACGCACCGCGACATGGGCCCGATCGTGCGCTACCTCGGCCCGCTCGTTCCCAAGGAGACGCTGATCTGGCAGGATCCGATCCCGGCCGTCGATCATCCGTTGGTCGACGAGCAGGACATCGCCGCGCTGAAGGCCAAGATCCTCGCCTCCGGCCTGTCGGTGTCGCAACTGGTCTCGACCGCCTGGGCTTCCGCCTCGACCTTCCGCGGCTCCGACAAGCGCGGCGGCGCCAACGGCGCTCGCATCCGCCTCAGCGCCCCAGAAGGACTGGGAGGTCAACCAGCCGGCCGAACTGGCGACGGTGCTGCAGAAGCTTGAAGCGATCCAGCAGCAGTTCAACGCTTCGCAGTCCGGCGGCAAGAAGGTTTCGCTTGCCGACCTGATCGTTCTCGGCGGGTCCGCCGCGGTCGAGCAGGCCGCCAAGGACGCCGGCGTCGACGTGTAGGTTCCCTTTTCGCCCGGTCGCACGGACGCCTCGCAGGAGCAGACCGATGTCGCGTCCTTCGCGCCGCTGGAGCCGCGTTATGACGGTTTCCGCAATTATACGAACAGCAGCAAGCTTAAGTTCATGCAGCCCGAGGAAGCCCTGGTGGATCGGGCGCAGTTGCTGACGCTGACGGGACCCGAGATGACGGTGCTGCTCGGTGGCCTGCGTGTACTCGGCGCCAATGTCGGCAACTCAAGGCATGGTGTTTTCACCAAGAAGCCTGGGGCCTTGACGAACGACTTCTTCGTCAACCTGCTTGACATGGGCACGCAGTGGCAGCCGCTGGCCGGCTCCGACGGCGTCTATGAGGGACGCGACCGCAAGACCGGCGAGCTGAAATGGACCGGCACGCGTGTCGATCTGATCTTCGGCTCGCATTCGCAGTTGCGCGCCTTCGCGGAAGTTTATGCTTGCGCGGATTCGAAGGAGAAGTTCGCCAAGGACTTCGTGGCGGCGTGGACAAAGGTGATGAACGCCGATCGCTTCGATCTCGCCTGATCTGCTCGAAAGGAGCCTTCGCAAGGCTTCCGACAGGCGATCAGAACACCCAGAGACGCGCAGGTCGCCGAACAGATGACCAGCCGAATGCAACAAACAGGCGCGGATCGCTCCGCGCCTGTTTTGCTTGCGAAACGCCAACGGCTCGAAATGCTTTTTCCCTGCTGATGCATTCGGGCGCTTGCCTGTCGCCAGGTTGGGAGATAGCAAGGCCGCATACGGGTATACCGAAAACGGGGAAACCAAATATGCGGCTTGGTGGACGGCTGGCAGCAGCCATTGAAGTTCTTGAAGATATCGAGCGCCGGCATCGTCCCGCGGCAGATGCACTCAAGGATTGGGGCCTTTCGCACCGGTTCGCAGGTGCGGGTGACCGGGCCGCGATCGGCAACATCGTTTACGACGCGTTGCGCCGGCGCCGTTCGGCCGGTTGGCTGTTCGACAGCGATACACCAAGGGCCCTCGGTTTCGGTGCGCTTATCCTGGAATGGAGCGAAACGCCGGAGAGCCTGAATGCAGCTCTCGACGGCGATAAATTCGCTCCCGAACCATTGAACGAAAGTGAGGCCAAGGCGCTGGCGTCCCGCTCCTTGGCCGATGCGCCCGACGCCGTCCGCGCGGATTGCCCCGACTGGTGCGCGCCCTTGCTCCAGCGAGACCTACGGAGACGACTGGGTTGTGGAAGGGCAGGGGCTTTCGCAACGCCCTCCGCTCGACCTTCGGGTAAATACGCTCAAGGCCGACCGCGAGAAGGTTCTGGCCGAGTTGCGGGGGAGCGGTGCGGAAAAATCCCCCATCGCTCCGCAAGGCATCCGGATTCCGCCGATCGCGGGCCACGGCCGCCACCCGAACGTGCAGGCCGAGCCGGCATTCCAAAAAGGCTGGTTCGAGGTTCAGGACGAGGGTTCGCAAATCGCTGCCGAGCTTGCCGGTGCCGAACCGGGTATGCAGGTGCTCGACTATTGCGCCGGTGCCGGCGGCAAGACACTCGCGCTTTCTGCGGCGATGGAGAATCGCGGTCAGATATTCGCCTACGATTCCGAGAAGATACGGCTGGCACCGATCTTCGACCGCATCCGCCGCTCCGACAACCGAAACATCCAGGTCATCGCGAAGTTGGATGAGTTGTCCGGGCTGGCAGGCCAGATGGACATCGTGCTGATCGACGCGCCTTGTACCGGTTCGGGCACCTGGCGCCGGCGGCCAGACGCAAAATGGCGGCTGACGCAAAAGCAGCTCGATGTGCGCATTGCCGAGCAGGCAACCATCCTCGACGCCGCGAAGGTTTTCGTAAAGCCTGGCGGAAAACTGGTGTACATCACCTGTTCGGTTTTCCAGCCGGAAAACGCCAGCCAGATCGAAGCTTTCCTCGCCCGCGAAAAGACCTTTTCCCCGCTCGATCATGTTGAGCTCTGGAGAAAAAAGATTCCCGCACGAGCCAAAGGCGGCACGCATCGACCGAACCGGCGGAATTACACTTTCGCCCGCAAAAAGCGGCACCGACGGATTTTATTTCGCCGCACTTTCCAGGAAATCGTAGAAACGCCGAACACTGATGATTACAGCCGGGGATGAATGCCGATGAGTACGGTCGTCGACCAGTTGACCAACTACAACAGCCTGGTTGGCCACCTCAATTATGTACTGGTCATCCTCTCCGTATCGATGAGCAGCATGCGCTGGCTCAGAATTTTCGCCATCGCCAGCGGGGCGGTCGGGGTCTTTTATTACGGCTTCCTGATCCACGATAATATCAGCGCGACGTGGGAATTCATCTTCGCGTCGGTGAATGCCGTTCAACTGGCGATCGTGCTGCTTGCCGGACGCAGACGCGCCATCGGCGACGATGAAAAATTCTTCGTCGAAACGGTGATGTCGACAATCGAGCCAAATCTCCGTGCCCGCATTCTCAAGCTGGCGCGCTGGCAAACCCGCGATCCCGGCGATGTTCTGGTTGAAGAAGGACAGACAGCACCCGAACTCGTGTTTATCGCGAAAGGTGCGGCGAGCGTGGAGCGCGACGGACGGATCGTTGGTGTTTGCGGTCCCGGTGACTTCCTGGGCGAGATGAGTTTCCTGACTGGCCGGCCGGCTTCAGCGACGGTGCGGGTGGCGAACGAGATACGCTGCTGCGTGTTCGACCCCGGCGTGCTCAAGGTTCTCAGCAAAAGGCATCCTGGAATCCGCCAGGCGCTGGAATACAGCTTCAACCGCAACCTGGTTGGCAAGCTGGAACGGATGAACGATGCGAACCGCAGCGCGGCGGAGCCAGACTCGCCTGCCGACGAAAAGGCCGAACCTGCTCCGCCGATCGTCACCGGCGAGGAGCCAAGCCC
Source organism: uncultured Alphaproteobacteria bacterium (assembly GCA_963763895.1). Taxonomy (GTDB): domain Bacteria; phylum Pseudomonadota; class Alphaproteobacteria; order Rhizobiales; family Rhizobiaceae; genus Neomesorhizobium. The sequence goes on from CAVXQC010000005.1 coordinate 388,014, forward strand.
GCTTGCCAGTACCTGAGCGTGCAGTTCTGAGATTGTGCACTGCAATATCCGCGATTGCGAACGAACTGCCGCTTTGCGATAAAGCGGCAAAGATATGGGGAGTTTTGAGCGGGCCGATGGCAGCGAAGATCACAGCGGATCCGAATTTCGAAGAGCGCGTGCGATCTTCTTTCGCGCGGCAGAGCGCGATGACGACCATCGGCGCGGAATTGACGCTGGTGACGCCGGGCATCATCGAAATCGAAATGCCGCATTCCAGCGCGCTAACGCAGCAGCATGGCTTCCTCCACGCCGGGATCATCTCGACGGCGCTGGATTCGGCCTGCGGCTATGCCGCCTATTCGCTGATGCCGTCCAATGCCGCCGTGCTCACCATCGAATTCAAGGTCAATCTGCTGGCGCCAGGCCGGGGGGAGCGCTTTCTTTTCCGCGGCTCCGTCACCAAGCCCGGCCGCACCATCATCGTGGCGGACGGCCAGGCCTACGCCTTCGGGGCGGATGGCGAAGCCAAGCTGATCGCCACCATGACCGGCACCATGATGACGATAGTCGGCCGTGAGGGCGTTGAAGGCTGAATCGATGGCTCAGGTCACAAAAATAGCTGGCAAGAATGTCCTGTTCGTGATGGCGGCGGAGGCTGAATACGGTCCGCATCTTCGACGGCGGTTTGTGCCGTTAATGACCGGTGTCGGGCCGGTGGAGGCCGGCGTCGTGCTGAGTGCCGAACTGGGACGACGGGAAGCGGGGCGCACTTTGCCCGACCTGGTCGTTTCGCTGGGCTCGGCCGGCAGCAGCAGTCTCGAACAGGCCGAGATTTACCAGGCAGTGTTCGTGTCATACCGCGACATGGATGCCTCGCCGCTCGGCTTCGAGAAGGGCACGACCCCCTTTCTGGACCTGCCGGCAATCGTTCCGCTGCCGCATCGTATCCCCGGCATCAAGGAGGCAAGCCTGTCGACCGGCGCTGCCATCATCTCGGGTGATGCCTATGGGGCGGTAACCGCCGATATGGTCGATATGGAAACTTTCGCAGTGCTTCGGGCCTGCCAGCTTTTTGGGGTGCCGCTGATCGCCTTGCGTGGCATTTCCGATGGGGCGGCGGAACTGAAGCACGTTGGCGACTGGACTGAATATCTGGACATCATCGACGAAAAACTCGCCGCGGCCATCGACCGGTTGGAGGCCTCGATCATCGCGGGCGAGACTGGTTGTTCTAGAGAAGGACGAAGTTCGAGCTGGAGCTGTGCCGAGAGCTCGGAGTCCGTTCGAATCAGACGAAGCTTACCGAGGTGCTTTGCGTCGAACTTCCCCGGAAAAATCCACTTCAGTCGCTAATTCTTAGCCTAACAAGCTTTGGCGATATTCCGATGAAGGGACATGAGAGCCGGCCTCCCGCCTAGCGTCGCCGGGGCCGACGCACGGCGCGTACCTTGCCGCTGTTTCCGCCTCCGCAGAAGAACTGATCGCCGCCATCGGACTCGAGCCCCGACACGCCGGTTCCGGGTGGCATGTCGAGCCTTTCCAGGACCTTTCCCGTTTCGGGATCTATGCGCCGCACATCGCTCTCGTCGCCATCCCAGGTGCCGTGCCAGAGCTCGCCGTCGACCCAACTGACCCCGGTGACGAAGCGGCTGGACTCGATGGTACGCAGGATCGCGCCGGTCTCGGGATCGACTTGATGGATCTTCCGCTCCCGGTACTGTCCCACCCAGAGCGCTCCTTCGGCCCAGGCGAGCCCTGAGTCCCCGCCATTGCCGGGTGCCGGGATCGTGGCTACGACGCGGCCGGTCTCCGGATCGATCTTCTGGATGCGGCTCTCCGCGATCTGGTAAAGGTGCTTGCCGTCGAAGGCCGTTCCTGCGTGCGCGGCGACATCTATCGCGCGCACCGTCGCTCCACTGACGGGATCGAGGGCGTTCAGCTTGTCTCCCGACGCAAACCAGACGTGCTTGCCGTCGAAGGTGACGCCATGCACGTCGTCGACGTCCGGAAAGGGGCCATATTCTTTGAGGATTTCGGCTGCTGATCGTTTCATTCACTTACTCCTAGTCACTCGGCAGTGAGCCGGGGAGTAACAAGGTTGTCGGGAAACCCGGCACCGGCGGGGTCATCCACCGACGCGCGCGCCCGCCGCCATACCACTGCACCTTGCCCGCCGCCGCAAGCGATTCCAGCGCCCGCTGCACGGTGCGCGGGCTGGCGCCGAGCGCGATCGCCAGGGCCGAACTCGACCACGACTCGCCATCGGCGAGAAAGGCGAGCACTGCCGCATGCTGCTCCTCGACGGGTGGCGCCAGTACAACGACCTCGCGTGCGCGGCGCGGCGCCAGCACAAAGCCTTGGCTGGTGGCATTCACATCCGCCAAGGACCGGAGCTCCGCGCGAAGCCGGCCGATCTCGACCCGCAGCCGGGCGCGATGCGACTCATCGGCGTGCTTGCCCCGGAAGGCGCGTGCGACCAGGGTGCGCCTCGCCACGTCCGCAGGCCAGGCCTCACCCAGTGCGCGGGCGAGCGCGAACAGGACCGGGCGCGTCGCCAGCGAGACCACCGTCCTGTCGTCTCGCAAGACATTGCGGCACGCGTCGACGATGAGCGCCCCAGATGCGAACAGCGTCTCCACCTCCTCGAGCAGGAGCGGGCGTTCCGTGCCGCGCGCGATCAGCCGCGCCGCCGGCGTGTTCATCACGAGGGTCGCGCTTTCGACCTCCGCCGTCAGCGCCGGAATGCGCGCCTCGCGCGCCGCGTCTCCCGCCCGGGCGAGCGCGGCGCGCGCCGTCTTCGTCTGGAGGCGCCGGATCGCGATACCTGCTGTTACTAGTTCACGAGCGACTCTCGACGCGGGCGGGAGCGGCGTTGGATCGAACTCGGCGAGCGTGCGTTCGGCCTCGTCGAGGCGTCCGATCAGCAGCAGGCGTCGGGCCTCGAGGTTGCTTGCATGTGCGGCATTCGCGCGGTCGCCGTGCTTTTCAAGCGTCTCCCGGGCCATGGCAAGTGCCTTCGTGGGCCAGTTCAGGTCGCGGGAGACAAGCGCAATTTCGGCTTCGGCAACGACGCATCTTGCGCGGGCCACCACCTCTCGCGGCCCGAATGCACGCGCAGCACTCTTCAGAAGGGCCTTGGCCCGGACGAGATCGCCAAGTTGCGCCATCGCGATGCCGCGCAGCGCCAGTGCCGGCGCGTCGTCGCGCAGGCTGACCCGCTTCAGTGCACCCAGCGGATCACCCGCCGCCAGCGCCCGCGCCGCGGCCGTGATCAGCGAGTCCATCTAAATCCCGTCACACTTGTAACTCCCACGGCTTCGACTTCCCGCACTAATTAATACGCGACGTACAACGCCCGGCAGAAAGATAGAGGAACGATGACGAGGCACACAACCGCGACACGCGAAGGATGGCTTCCAGCACGGCTCACGTCGGGTCGCCACGACGAGTACGATCAGGGCCGACGTCGATGACACTCCACTCCAATCGCCCGGAAGAAATGCTGCCCGCCAGCAGCGGATCTGCCGGTGCCGCAGTCGCCAGCGCGGGAGCGCACCGCGCTGGCGACTGGCTGTGCCTCGCCGCGACGCCAACCTTCGCGATCATGGCGCTTCTAACGGACGTTTTCGGTGGGCCCGACATCTGCTCGGTCGCGCCGGGTGCTTTCCCGCTGAGCGGAATGGTGCCGATGTACCTGCTCATGAGCATTTTCCATTCGGGCCCGTGGCTGAAGCTCATTTCCGGCCGGGGCGCTTGGCAAGCCGAAAAAGTGAAAAATATCGAAGCGTGAACGAATCGCCGCCGATGCGACAACCATGCGACGTTTTTTTCGGAAAACCATCGGCCGCAGGGATTCGCACGATGCGGCGAGCGTACAAGGGGGCGGAAAGCGCCGTTTTGCGCGGATTTCAAAGGATAGCAATTTTTGCGTTGCCCTAAATCCTTACTTTCTTTAAACGCCCGCCATGAAGAACCCGACGCACCCCGACACCGTCCTTATCATCGACTTCGGCAGCCAGGTCACCCAGCTGATCGCGCGGCGGATCCGCGAAGCCGGCGTCTTCTCCGAAATCGTTCCGTTTCAGTCCGCCGAGGCGGCGTTCAAGCGGATCAAGCCGAAAGCGGTGATCCTGTCCGGCGGGCCGGCTTCGACCACCGATATCGGTAGCCCGCGCGCACCGCAGATCGTGTTCGAGGCAGGCGTGCCGGTGCTCGGCATCTGCTACGGCCAGATGACGATGTGCGTGCAGATGGGCGGCGTCGCCGAGAGTTCGGACCATCGCGAATTCGGCCGTGCCTTCGTGCAGATCGAAAAGGACTGCCCGCTGTTTGAAGATCTGTGGGCGCCCGGTCAGCGGCACCAGGTCTGGATGAGCCATGGCGACCGCGTCATCTCGCTGCCGGAGGGTTTCGAGATATTCGCGAAATCGGAGGGAGCGCCTTTCGCCATCTTCGGCGATGCCGACCGCAAGATGTATGGCATCATGTTCCATCCTGAAGTGGTGCACACGCCGGACGGGGCGCGGCTTCTGCAGAATTTCGTTCACAAGATCGCCGGTATCGAAGGCGACTGGACAATGCGCGCCTACCGCGATCATGCCATCGAGGCGATCAGAGAGCAGGTTGGCAAGGGCAAGGTGATCTGCGCCCTGTCGGGCGGCGTCGACTCCTCGGTCGCGGCGCTGCTGATCCACGAAGCGGTGGGCGACCAGCTTACTTGCATCCTCGTCGACCACGGCCTCATGCGCAGGAGCGAGGCCTCCGACGTCGTCTCGATGTTCCGCCAGCACTACAACCTGCCGCTGATCCTGGTTGACGCCTCCGACCGCTTCATTTCGGCGCTGGAGGGCGAATCCGATCCCGAGAAGAAACGCAAGACGATCGGCCGGCTGTTCATAGAGGTGTTCGAGGAGGAGGCGAAGAAGCTTGGCGGCGCCGACTTCCTGGCGCAAGGTACGCTCTATCCCGACGTCATCGAAAGTGTGTCGTTCAGCGGCGGCCCCTCGGTAACGATCAAGTCGCATCACAATGTCGGGGGCCTGCCCGAGCGCATGAACATGAAGCTGGTCGAGCCGCTGCGCGAACTCTTCAAGGACGAGGTGAGGGCGCTCGGCAAGGAACTCGGCCTTCCGGACAGTTTCATCGGCCGGCATCCCTTCCCGGGGCCGGGTCTCGCCATCCGCTGTCCGGGCGGCATCACGCGCGAGAAGCTCGATATCCTGCGTGAGGCCGACGCGATCTATCTCGACGAGATACGAAAGGCCGGTCTCTACGATGCCATCTGGCAGGCTTTCGCCGTGCTTCTGCCGGTACAGACGGTCGGCGTGATGGGCGACGGCCGCACTTACGAATTCGTCTGCGCGCTACGCGCAGTTACCTCGATCGACGGCATGACCGCCGATTTCTACCCTTATGACATGGATTTTCTAGGCCGCGCCGCCACCCGCATCATCAATGAGGTGAAGGGCATCAACCGGGTCGTCTATGACGTGACCTCGAAGCCGCCAGGGACCATCGAGTGGGAGTAGGGGAAAGACGTGCAAGATTCGGCGAAACGGCTGATTTGGAGTGGTTTGGGGTAGGGTTTTCGGTCATCAGGAAATCATGTGCCGCAGATGATCAACAACAATCGTACTCCTTGGAACATATTGAAATCAAAAAGGTCCGCTCTCTATGCGGCTAGGCAATCTCGGCGTGCATGACGATATTTTCCGCTTGCCATATATCGGGCGAGGCGCTTCGGTCCCATGATGGATGGGGCAGACAGGAGTTCGTATGCAAAACTGCACACGAAAGTTTCCTTCTCTTCTAATTCGTTCCTGCGGTTGAGTGGCCAGCGGTTCTTTTAGAGCCCCTTTTGCCGACGGCGCTCGCCAGTTTCACGATGATGTTCGCCGTCGTTTCCATGATTAAGGTTCCGGGGCCTGCTGACGTTGCGTGGGCGTCGGCAATTGATCGACGAGCAAGTTCGGCAATCATTGAGAGTGAGCGTGATGGGCGCTCAGTCGTCACACTACCTCTGCACCGAGTGCTGGTGCTGCTCCATTGATTGAAGCGGCCTTCCGCAAGCGATGCTGCGTCAAGGCAATACCGGCGAACGCAGCTATACCAAGCAACCCGATCAGCACGTTGATCCACAGTGCCGGGAATACACCCACGCCCGCCATCATGAAAGTAAGGCCGAATGGCGCGAATGCGGAACTGAATTGCCGCGCTGCCGTGATCCAGCCGACATGCGCGCCATAGCCGGCGCGGCCGAACAGTTCGAGCGGCAGCGTGCCGCCGACAATGCTCATGAGCCCTGAGCCGAGCCCGAATAGAACCGCGAACACGATCGCGCCCGGGATGGAAGGCGCGGTCATGAGCAGGACGGCAAGGCCGAGTGCCAGCGCTGCGGTCGCGCCGAGCGCCAGCCAGGTCTGTGGCAGGCCGCCGCCAAACAGCATGTTGATCAGGCGGCTCGCGACCTGCGATGGCCCGAAAAGGCTCGCCACGAATACACCCGCAGTGCCAAGGCCCACCGCCGCGGTCAACGGCACCATATGCACGAGGATGGCGGAGAGCACGAATCCTTCGACGGCAAATCCTGCCAGCATGAGCAAGAATACCGGCGACCAATTGATGTTCTTGCGCGGCACAGAGCCACTCGGAACCGCCGGCGCACTGCCGTCGACAGTTTTCTTGTCTGCGATATGAGGCAGCCGCGACAGCCAGGCATGAATTGGCAGGCAGACACCAACATTGAGCGCCGCGAAAACCAGAAGCACTTCGCGCCAGCCAAGATGCTCATGGAGTAGGGTGGTCAGCGGCCAGAACAGCGTCGAGGCAAACCCGGCGATCAAAGTGAGATGGGTGATGCTGCGCTGTGCATTGCGTCCTCCGAGCTGTACGATAGCGACGAACGCTGTGCTGTAGAGCACGAAACAGGAGGCGAGTTCCATTGCCAGCACGCCGACTGCAAAGCCAAGTCGCCCCGGAGCGAGGGCGCAAAAGAGCAGAGCGGCTGCCGCCGCAGCAGACCCCGGCACCATCAGTCGGCCTGCACCGAACCGATCCGCCCAATGTCCCGCGATCGGCGCGACGAGGGCGCTCGCCAGCAGCGAAGCCGAGAGGATAGCAAACACCCATTGCTGGGACCACGCCAACTCGTCCGCGACAGCCGGCGCGAGAATGCTGTAGCTGTAAAACAGCGTGCCATAGCCGACGATCTGGGTGATACCGAGCGCCCAGATTGCCGGCGCTGGAGCCTTGCGCTCGTTCATTCGGCAGCTTCCATCTCTTTCGATCTGACGGCCGGAGTGCCGCCACATCCGCACCCGGCCTTACCTCCGGCCTTGGCGTCTGCGTCGGCAACGCAACAGGCATCGACGGACGCTGGAGCCGGACCGCCGCAGCATCCGCTAGAGGCGCTTTCGCCGACTAAGAGACCGCGCTGCAGACGCCTGTTTCCGGCAGTGCCAGCTGAACCTCGCGTGCCGCCGCGTGGTCGCCGGCGATGTCGGCAACAACCGAGCGCACTTGCTCGTAGCCGGTCGCCATCAGGAAGGTGGGCGCACGGCCGTAGGACTTCGAGCCGACAATCGTGAATCCGGGTTCGGGATGCGCGAGTTCGACGATGCCGTGCGCAGCCACGGTGCCACAGGAATGAAAGTTCGGATCGATCAGCGGTGCCAGCCTTGGCGGCGCCTCCACTGCCGGATCGAGCTCGATGCGCAATTCGCGCAGGAATGAAAGATCCGGCCTGGAGCCTGTCGTGACGACAATCCGGTCGACTTCAAGTTCAAAAGGCTCGCCGCCGAGAAGAGCCGATACCTGGACGCCTTGCTCTGTCTGCGAAACGCGCAGGGCCGCGAATGGCGCCAGCATCTTGAGCCTGCCGTCGTCCATCGCCTGTTTGGCAGCAAGCCCGAGCGCGCCGCGCTCAGGCAGTTCATCGTTGAGCCCGCCGCCGAGCAGCTTGTCGATGCTGTCCCGGCGCAGCGCCCAGAAGATCTCGGTTTGCGCCGATCCATGTTGCAGTTCCATCAGCGCGAGCGCGACGTTGATTGCGGAATGACCGCTGCCGATGACCAGCACGCGCTTGCCGGCATAGTGTTCGCGCTCAGATCGCGTCACGTCGGGAATGCCGTAGGCGATGAATTTTGCCGCCGCTGTTTCGCCGGGCACGGTAAGCCCATCGACCCCGATCGGGTTGGGCTGCGTCCAGGTGCCGGAGGCATCGATCACCGCGAGGGCGCGCACCCGGTGCTCAGCGCCGCTGCCGTCCGTGTAGCGCACGACGAAGGCGGCGAACTCTCTATCGGTTGACCAGACCTTGTCGCGGCCTTCTCGCGTGATGGCGTTGACGGTGGCGCCGAGTTTCAAGTTGGCCGCAATCGGCGGTAGGGCGGCGAGTGGTGCGAGATATTGCGCGACGATCTCACCGCCATTCGGCAATGAATCAGCGTTGGGAGCCTGCCATCCGGACCCTTCGAGGAGAACCCGCGCGGCGGCATCGATATTGTATCTCCAAGGCGAAAAGACCCGCACATGCGCCCACTCAAGAAGGGATGCCCCAATGGTCGCACCGCGTTCGAAGATAATCGGACGGATCCCGCGTTGAACGAGATGCGCGGCGGCGGCAAGACCGACCGGACCTGCGCCGATGACGGCAACTGGAAGCTCAGGAACTACAATCATGGCGTAACCTTCCATCGTTCTAGGAATTTCGAATCATTGGTGCAAAAAAAGGTCATGCGACTTCTTTTGCTGCCGATCTCGTCGGCGCGCAGGTGGAGTCGGCGCAGCACTCGTCGGCGAGATAGCCGATGAGGGCAGTCATGCTGGGATAGTTGGCCCGGCAGATCAGCATCGTTGACTGCCGCTCTTGGGTGCATAGCCCTGCATCGATCAGACGCTTGCAGTGATGCGATAGCGTCGACGCCGGGATGTCGAGCTTCTCCTGAATCTTGCCGACAGGGATTCCCTCTTCGCCCGCGCGGACGAGAATTCTGTAGATGGACAACCGGGTCGGATTGCCTAACGCTTCAAGTTGCGAGGCTACTTTTTCGAGTTTCATGGAAATAGCTTTACCGGCAAAATTTTGCGACGTCAATCGAATTTCGAGCGCAATCGAAATAGCAGACCGCGCACGTCATCATTGCGAACGTTGATTGACGCGTTTTGCGACGTCCTCAGCGCTTTCCACCCGCTCGGAATAGCGGTCGGTCAGATAGGTGGACCGATCACGCAAGAACAGCGTGAACTTCATCAACTCTTCCATCACGTCGACGATGCGGTTGTAGAAGGGCGATGGCTTCATGCGCCCGGCCTCGTCGAACTCGGAAAACGCCTTCGGCACCGATGACTGGTTGGGGATCGTCACCATTCGCATCCAGCGCCCGAGTATGCGAAGCTGATTGACCGCGTTGAAACTCTGCGACCCGCCTGAGACCTGCATGACGGCCAGAGTTCGGCCCTGCGTCGGGCGGACGCCGCCTTGCGAGAGCGGCAGCCAATCAATCTGCGCCTTCATGATGCCGGTCATCGCGCCGTGGCGCTCCGGCGAACACCAGACATGGGCTTCAGACCAGATCGAAAGGTCGCGCAACTCCTTGACCTTTGGATGATCGGCGCCGGTCGAATCCGGCAGCGGCAGACCGGACGGATTGAAGATACGCACCTCGGCACCCAACCGCCGCAGGATGCGAGCGGCCTCCTCTGTGACAAGCCGCGAATAGGAGCGTTCACGTAGCGACCCGTAGAGCATCAGCACACGCGGCTTGTGGATGGAACGCGGTGCGTCGAACAAGGCTATGTCGTCGATTGGATGGAATTCGCGCTCGACCAGGTTGGGCATTGGTTCATTGTCGGTTTGCATTGAAGCCTGTTATCTTCGGACGCGGCAGCCGGCATTCTCGCAGCCAGCGAGGATTCACTAATTCGATATTATTCGAAATATGGATACAACGACAGCGTCAAGCTGTCAAGGCAATTTCGAAAAATGTGGAAATATTGCCTGTCAACGAATGCGTTTGCCGTCAGCGTCGATGACCACCTCGCCGTCGTCCTTCGTGAACGGACCGATATTCGGATTGGGCAGGATGTCGAGCACCGCTTCCGATGGTCGTGCAAGTCGGACACCCAACGGAGTCACCACGATCGGCCGGTTGATCAGGATTGGATGAGCGAGCATGAAGTCTATCAACTCGTCGTCGCTCCACTTTGGATCCGCGAGGCCGAGTTCCGCATAGGGCGTGCCCTTCTCGCGGAGCAGTTCGCGAGGGGCCATCCCCATTGCGGCGATCAGCTCGACGAGTTTCTCGCGGGAGGGAGGCGTTTTTAGATACTCGATCACGTTCGGCTCCTCGCCGGACTGCCGGATCATGGCGAGCGTGTTGCGCGAGGTTCCGCAGTCAGGATTATGGTAGATGGTGATGGTCATTCGGCGGCTTTCATCTTCGAACTGGCTGGTTGTGCGGCGGGTTTCGATTCAGCAAGCAGCCAGCCGGCAAGCGCCATGGCGAGCAAGGCGCCGAGCACTTCCGCGACAATGAAGGCCGGCACATCGACTGGGCGGATGCCGGCAAACGTGTCGGAAAAGGCGCGAGCAATCGCGACCGCCGGGTTGGCGAACGAAGTCGAGGCTGTGAACCAGTAGGCGGCGGTGATGTAGAGGCCGACCAGCCAGGGGATCGATTCCGGACGGAAGCGCAAGCCGGCAAGGATGGTGAAGACAAGGCCGAACGCAGCCACGCCCTCCGCGATCCATTGACCAGTTCCGGTCCTGGCCGTTGCCGAGATCTGGAGAAGTGGCAGGTCGAACATGCCATGGGCAAGCAATGTTCCCAACATGCCGCCGAAGATCTGGGCGATCGCGTAGGTTGCTGCATCCTTGAGCGCGATCTCACTCCGCAACGCGAAGACGAGCGTGACGGCTGGATTGAAATGGGCGCCGGAGATGGGGCCGAGGATGGTGATCAGCACGACCAGGATTGCACCGGTCGGCAGCGTGTTGCCAAGCAGCGCAAGCGCGACATCGTCGGTCAGGCGGTCGGCCATAATGCCGGAGCCAACCACCGTCGCCACCAGCATGGCCGTGCCAAGTGCTTCCGCCACAAGGCGGCGCGACAAGTCGAATGCCATCTTCCTCAGCCGGCTTTCGACAACTCGCGGCCGATCTCGTCCAGGCGCTTCTGCAGCGCCAACTTGTCGAGAGAAGCCATCGGCAAGCTGATGAAGATCGAGATACGGTTGTTGAGCATCCGGTAGGTATCAGCGAAGGCGAGGTGCTTTTCCGCATCCGTGCCTTCCACAGCGGCAGGATCCGGCAATCCCCAATGCGCTGTCATCGGCTGGCCGGGCCAAGCCGGGCAGGCTTCAGCCGCCGCGTCATCGCAAAGGGTGAAGGCGAAATCCAGTTTCGGCGCACCCGGAGCCGCGAATTCGTTCCAGTCCTTCGACCGTAAGGAGGAGGTATCATGGTTGAGGCTTTTCAGCAGCTGCAGGGCGAAGGGATGGATTTCGCCCTTGGGATGCGACCCAGCGGAGAAAGCCTTGAATCTGCCTGCACCGGCCCGATTGAGGATTGCCTCGGCGATGATGGAGCGAGCGGAATTGCCCGTACACATGAACAGGACGTTGAAAATGTGATCGCTCATAATTGCATTCTCCCTAGCAGTTGCATGTCACGGCATCGATGACGGGCCGGCAAAGCTCCGGGCGGCCGTTGCAGCAGTCCTCCATCAGAAATGCCAAAAGGTCGCGGAACCCCGTCATGTCGGCGATGTAGCGGATGGTTCGGCCGTCCCGTTCCGCTCGAACGAGGCCGGCATGACCCAGCACTTTCAGATGAGCGGACATAGTATTCTGGACTGTGCCCAGCTGAGAGGCGATTTCGCCCGCGGGAACGCCTTGCTCACCGACTTGTACAAGCAGACGAAACACCTCGAGCCGCGTCTCCTGACCGAGCGCAGCTAATGCAGCGAGGGCGGCTTTCTTGTCCATATAGCTACCAATCCAGAACTGTAGATATGTTGCCCGTTTTTCATAACAGTTTCATGACAACCTTCGCAGCGAAGCGTTGAAGTCCTCACCGCCACCTGTTCCGCGACGGTCATGCAACTGTAATGGCCTGATCCTATTCATTGTGGTTTGGAACCCCGCTTGCCGGAGCATGCGAGCCGTTCCGCGAAGGAGAAACAGCGATGAGATCCTTGGCGCTTCTGGGCGTCGCCGCCGTCGTATTTGCGGCCTTTTCAATCGTGCCGGCTCATGCCGAGCAAGAGATCGGTGGTCGTGAAATCACCGGCGCCGGCTCGACGTTTGCATACCCCATCGTCTCCGAATGGTCGCGCGCCTATGACCGCGCCAGGTTCGAAAGCGAGTACGATGTCGGCGGCAGCGGCCTGGACAGCCCTCCGGCAGGTCGGTCACTCACCTACGAGCCGGTCGGTTCGTTTGCCGGCATGCTGCGCGTCCAAACCGGCCAGGTCGATTTCGCGGCCTCAGACGTACCGTTGAGATCCGAGGAGCTCGCCAAGCTCGGGCTCGCCCAGTTCCCGCTCGTGATGGGCGGCGTCGTGGCCGCCGTGAACATCGACGGGGTCGAGCCGGGTCAACTCAAGCTCACCGGCCCCTTACTGGCCGACATCTTCCTCGGAACGGTCACGAAGTGGAACGATCCCGCAATCGTAGCCCTCAACCCCGACCTCAAGTTGCCCGAGGCCAAAATCATCGTCGTATATCGTTCGGACGGCTCCGGCACGACGTACAACTTCGCCGACTATCTGTCCAAGGTGAGCCCGGCCTGGAAAGAGAAGATGGGCGTCGACACGCTGCTGTCGTGGTCGCTCGGGACCAGCGCAAAAGGTAATGAAGGCGTCGCGCTTGCCGTCATGCAGACCGAGAACTCGATCGGCTATGTCGAATACGCCCAGGCCATGAAAGCGCAGCTCAGCTATGCGCTCATCCAGAACAGCGCCGGCAAGTTTGTGAAGCCGGAGCCCGCGAGCTTCCAGGCGGCCGCGGGCGCGGCGGACTGGGCCAACACCAAAGACTTCCACATGATGCTGACCAATGCGCCGGGCGAGGCCGCCTATCCGATCGCAGCGACCGTGTTCGTCTTCATGCGCAAGGAGGCAAACTGGATGCGGCAGCCGGAGGCCACGCTCAACTTCTTCCAATGGGCGTTGGAGCACGGGGCGAAGGACGCTGCCGCGCTCGGCTACGTTCCGCTTCCCCTACGCTCATCCAACAGGTCAAGGACTACTGGAGGGAGACCCTTGAGGGAGCCTGATCAGGGCCGGTCAGGCAGCAGCTCCGGCTAGACCTACACGCAGGGCGATATTCGAAGGTGAGCCGTCAGCCCTCAGCAGCCGCAGAAGGCTTCGAAGCGAAGCGGCATTCCGACCTCAATAGAGTTGACGTCTGGTGGCAGCATGGCAATGCCGTCGGCATGGGCCATCGACATCAGGCTGGACGATGAGCCTCGGCCCAGCATTTCCAGCACCGGTCGACCCAGTTCGTCCTGCCTGACTGTCCTGACCGGCACGAATTCGGTTCGCCCGAGGCGCTTTTCACAGCTGAAATCCTGATGCGGCCGGCCACCAAAGCGGTTCGACCTGTTTCAGGCCAGCAATCG